>JBBEBX010000006.1:12008-98729 GCA_040882115.1 Methylophaga sp.
CGCGGCCAGCAGCGCTGCACTGAAGTTCGCACTGTCTGTGTCATTCGGGGTGTCCGCATCATCCGTCGTCAGGCTCAGTTCACCCAACTCAACTTCACCCACTTCAACGGTCGGCACGTCATCGGTAAAGTTGATCGCACCACTGATATCCACGCTGATGCTGTCTTCTACCGCATCACCGTCTCCATCGGTCACCGTCACATCGGCATTCAGGCTGATTGAACCGGCCAGCAGTGTTTCCAGGTTCGCGTCGTTATTGAACGCATCATCGTCATCACCTTCACCCACATGGTCGACAGCCAGCAACTGGGTCAGGGTCACTTCACCTTCACCATCTACACTGACCGTAAACACCAGCGCATCGCCCGTTTCGGTACGACCTTCAACCACACCATCTAAATTGACGCTCAGGATAATCGCTTCATCACCACTGAACAGACCACTGACACCATCAACACCAACACTTAAGCTGTAGTTGTCAATCACGGTATCGCCTGCACCGTCCGCACCATAATCCACATCCAGCGCGGCCAGCAGCGCTGCACTGAAGTTCGCACTGTCTGTGTCATTCGGGGTGTCCACATCATCGGTGGTCAGGCTCAGTTCGCCCAGATTGGCTTCACCCTCAGTTATAAAAGGCACATCATCAACAACATTAACTACAATATTGCCTGTGCCTTGCTGGCCAACAGTATCGGTTACAACTACTGAAATAATTTCAGCGCCGAACTCAGTGTTGTTTCCATCGTCAGCTGCAGGATCAGAAATAATATTAGTTATCAACTCATAGCTGAAAGTGACTTCACCGGTGGTGTCATCAAAATCCAGAATTGTGATTTCGCCAAGATCAGTAGGAATCATCAAACCTGGAATAAGATCACCCAGAGCGATAGGTGCTTCGCCGTTAAAGCTGATATTTACGATGTCATCAATACCGTCGGGATCAGCGATAAAGAAACTTCCCGAGAAAGTTGCTGAACCACTTTCGGGATCACTACCAAATGAAAGGCCAGCTTCACTGACGAGTGCAGTGGAAATAATATTCTGTGGGCCATCATTACCGCCGGTTGGTGGTGGGTTTTCGGGATCTGTAGGCGGGTTAATAGTTGGTGGTTGGTTGACCGGCGGAACAATAACCGGCTCATCTTCATCAACGATGATCAGATTAAGTTCTTCTGGGTTGTCAAAACTGTTCGCTACACCAACGGTATCAAAACCATTTTCTGGAGTGGTTTGAGGGTTCAGGTAATCACGAACTACAAAACTATGACCACCTTCATTACCTTCACCGGCAGCGCCAGCACCAGCGGCTGTGGCTTCGCCAGCAACGGTTGGATCTTCACCTTCTAACAATGCTTGTTGAATCGCAGCGATGTCGTCAGTGGTTTCCGTCGTTGCTGCTGTTTCTATTGCTGCGGTGCTTAGGTCGAATACTTCGATATCCAACATGGCCTGACTGCTGCGCCCCATATCCATGGTGCTGCCGTCGGCAAACTCAATTTCAACTGCGCCAGCAGCGCCCGTGGTGATTAAATCGTTTTGATAGACTTTGTCACCAACTTGCAGATTGCGAATGGTGCCGTCCGTTGCGGTCGCAGTTGCTGTGCCGACCAGTGCTTTGATGATGCCGATTTCTGTAGCCATGTTGTTTCTCCCGTGAAACTTTCAGTCCTTGATGAATAGGCAAATCTATTTCATCGCTTGGCATTGATTCTGCCTCCAGTCAAAAGGGATGCACATTGTACAAAGGTACTAATTAATGAATTTTTATTAATTAATTAGTTAAAAAATGTGACGTGATTAACAAAACAGAGAGCGCTTTGCTTTATAAACCAGTGTTTATTGGCAATTTAACTAGTAGATTAAGTTACTTTTTTAAAGAGTGAATTAATGGTTGCTTTGCTCAGTGAGAGAGTCATAGATCACATAAAAAAGGCCCGCTTTCGCGGGCCTTAACTGTTACTCCGTGGTTAATTATCAGCTAGGATCGACGTTGATTTTGTCAGCCCCGAGCAGACTTTGCAGTGCAGCAGCATCGTTGATGCCGCCTGTACCAATACCTTCCAGGGTAATACTGCCACCATTGGTGAGATTGACAGTGATATCAGCGCCATCATCTGTCACACCGCTGATAACATCTCCTAAATCAATCACGCCAGGGTTATCAGTCGTGTCGATAACATCAACAAAGCTGAGCACATCGGTGCCAACTTCGAAGTCAGTGATTACATCATCACCACTGTCAGTTGCCAGACTGAAGACGAAGGTGTCTTCACCCAAACCACCGGTCAGGACATCATCACCCTCACCACCCGACAGAATGTCATTACCGGCACCGGCAATCAGCACATCATTACCACTGGTACCATTAAGAATGTCATCGCCTGAGGTACCGGTAATCGCTTCAACTTCCAGGCCATTCCCTTCTTCACCGTCAATCACCAGGCTGAACTCTACACTGTCTGCATCACCATCAGCATCCACGACATCGATCACAATGCCTTCATAGGAAAGATCATCGGGTGGTGTAGAAGATTCATCACCCACTTCAACACCATTAAGCCGGAATTTACCACTGGTGTCATCATGGGCAACTTCAACAGAGGTCAGAAGATCACCGGCTTCATAATTTTCCCAGCCAAGCTCGGAAATCTTTATTGTCTGACCATCAGTAACTGTCAGATTAATAGTCTCGCTTGCAGTTGCCATCGTCATTGGATCGATGATGTAAAAAATGGTTATCGCAATAGCACCTGAAAAGCTGCCGGCAAATCCCGTTGCCTGGAACTTAAAGTCGCTGATGCCGCGTGGCTCTGTTTCATCCCCATCTTCAACAAATGAGAAAGTTATTGTTTCGTCAACATCAATAAGGTTGTTATCAACCCCCCAGCCCACATTACTGGCATTAACCGAAGCAGCAGCTCCTCCATCAGTAGCCGTCACAAGGATGTTGAAGTCTGCAACTGCGTTATCCAAATCGACCAGCACCGAGCCTACAGGTCCGCCCGCCTCAGCATCTGTCGCAGCAACAGGGATAAACTCTACCTCTGGCTCACGGCGGAAGACATCAAGACTATCTTCTCCCTCAGCATTCAGTGTCAAAGTCGCGACCAGCACTTCACCTTCATAGAAGTTAAGTACTATCTGACTGCCATCGGCAGCAACAGACTCAACCTGGACACCAGCAGGCAAGGTAGCTGTCAGCTCACCAAAATCATCTGTTCCGTAGGTCCAGTCAGCAAAGTTACCGTTATAGACCATATCCTCAGTTGGGTTTTGTGTGATCAGGCTGACAATACCGTCACCATCACCGTCATTCACCAGTGTGAAGGCTGGACCATCGTCCTCAATCACAAACGCACCGGCCGCACCAATATCAAAGCTGGCGATATCGGAGTCGCCATCAAAATCGGTAACCGTTTGCTCCAGCAACAGCATACCCGCTGCCACCTGCATCACTTCGGCATCGTCATGGTCACCGGTATCGTCATGCCAGATATTTTCCAGCTGTGCGAAGGTCACTTCGCCTGTTTCCGGATCCAGCGTCAGAGTGAAATAGTCAGTACCACCGACACTGCCGGTAATCACATCACCGCTTTGGTTGAGAACGATTTCATCACCCTGGCCATCCGGTTCATTTGGATCCAGCGCAAAAAGACCTGAACCTACGTCCGTACCATCCAGATTCCAGCTGTATTCCACACTGCCCGGGCCATCGGCACCAAAGATGCTATCATCGGTTGCAAAGTACACGGAGAAGTCACCAGTAACCTCACGGATACCGTCACCATCAGCAGGCAGCAATGATTCGTCCAGCGTCAGCACAACAGCCTCGTTCGGCGTGTCAGTTTCAGCAACCGGACTGTCATCTTCAATACTGATAGTCAGGGTAGTACTATCTGTACCACCATTACCATCATCTACGGTCACACCAAAGGTCAATGACTCGGCATCTTCAACCGTGTCATCTCCATGGTCGATCGGTGCCAGCAAAGTAAAGGTGTAGTTGCCATCATTATCAATGGTCAGCGTCGCGACTGTGACACCGTCCGCTGTCGCAGTCAGGCTGTTTGTTCCATCACCACTCCAGACCACTGGCTCTCCACCGGAAGTCAGCGCTTCGGTAGGCTCATTCAGCGTAAAGGTCAGCACATCACCGTCCGGATCACTGGCTGAAACCGTTCCCATGGCCACTGTATTATTCGTGGTATCCGGATTGCCTTCAGTATCCGGGATGGCATTCTCCAGCCCTTCTTCAGAAACACTGTTTGGGTCCGGAGCAACAATCACCGGTGGGTCATTGACCGGATTAACCGTGATATTGACTGTTGCAGTATCGGTATCACCGTCCGCATCTGTAATGCTGTAGGTAAACGAGTCAGGACCGTCGTAGTCAGGGTCCGGTGTATAGGTAAAGCTGCCGTCTCCATTAAATAACAGCGTGCCATTAGTGACATCCGTATCTAAGGTATAAATTGGCTCAGCTCCACCATCGGTACCCGGGTCATCATTGGTCGCAACTGTTCCATTCAACTCAGCGTCTTCATTGACATTAAAGTTGTCATCAACGGCATCAGGACCATCGTCTTCAATGGTAAACGCACCTGCCGCACCAATATCGAAGCTGGCCGTGTCACTGTCACCATCAGCGTCGGTCACGGTTTGTTCTAGTAACAGTACGCCTTCATCCAGTTGCAGTGTTGCCGCATCGTCATGGTCACCGGTGTCGTCATGCCAGATGTTTTCTAACTGTTCAAAGGTCACTTCGCCTGTTTCCGGATCCAGCGTCAGGGTGAAATAGTCAGTGCCACCAACACTGCCGGTAATCACATCACCGCTTTGGTTGAGAACGATTTCATCACCCTGGCCATCTGGTTCATTCGGATCCAGCGCAAACAGGCCTGAATCTACGTCCGCACCATCCAGGTTCCAGCTGTATTGCACGCTACCTGCACCATCGGATCCAAAGTCTATGGACTCACCGGTTACAAAGTAGACAGAGAAATCAGCGCTGGCGCTTCGGACACCATCGCCATCAGCAGGCAGCGGGGATTCGTCCAGCAGGATCCCGGCATCTTCCGCAGGTGTTGCTGTTTGAGCGGCCGGGCCGTCATCTTCAAAGCCAATCAGGCTGCCCAGGTCGACATCTTCCGAAGTGGCACTGTCACCGTCATTGTCATAAACCGTGACGTTTGCGCCAATTAAGCCTTCGGCTATGAAGAGCGCAGCATCATGATCATTGTCATCCTCGCCATGGTCGATGGCGGCATATTGCGAGACAGTTACATCGCCGCTTTCTGCATCAATGCTGATACGGAAAACAACGGTATCGCCATCCATACCAACGATGTCATCGCCATCCATAGACAGCATGATGTTGCCGCCATCAGTCGCATCCAGACCTGAATCAATTTCTGTTTCACCTTCGGGTAATGCCAGGGTCAAGGCAAAACTGCGCGCGGCATAATCTTCACCATCTGCCCCCGGATAAACATTAACGTTGAATAAAACGTCACCGCTGATAACGGCATAACCGATATCGGTTTCATCGGCAGAAGCCGTTTCATCGTTATTATCCGCAAAACCAGGCTCATCTTTGACAGAGCCATCGGTGCCCACTGATTCATCAACAACAATCGATAATGGGGCTTCGCTTTGTTGATTGAAGAAAAGCTCAACCAGCGGGCTGTCATCATCAACATTGATTACCAGGACGCCATCGGCAGTATCGCCGTCGCTGTCGCTGATTTGATAACTCAGATTGACCAGAAGATTGTCTTCAGTGGTGATATCAGCATGATCCAGCGGGCCGTGCAGCGTGAACTGATAATCCAGCGTCAGCGGATCTAACTCGGCAGTGAAAATCACCTGAGCGTATTCGCCATATTCCTGTTCATAATCAAACTGAACATACTCATATTCAGGGACGGTAATGATGTAGCCGACCAGCATGGCACCATCAGCCGATACCCAGAATTGCACGGGTTCACCACCGGAGGTCAGTCCTGTTGGCTGGCTGGCGGCAGGATTAAATACTGCGGCACCCGGGCCATCACTGCCAAAGCTTGCATTCAGTACCCCGTTGATGGTTGTTGAAGAATCAGGCGGCAAATCATCACCACCGGCCTCATCATTATTGCCGAAAACAAACGGGAACTGTGCGTTAAAACCGGTATCGAGTTCAAACGCCGAGATAATGGCAAAAGGCCCGACAAATGCCAGTCCAAATTCACCGCCTAGATCATCTTCATCAACTAAACCAGTAGTCGGATCAGTTGAAGGTGTGCCGTCAACAACCTCATCTTCAACGATAATCAGGTTCAGCTCTTCCGGGTTATCAAAGGCAACAGTAGGCCCGGTGGTATCAAAACCATTATCGGGAATAACTTCAGGCCCCAGATAATCACGGAACACAAAACTGTGACCACCTTCTTCGCCGCCGCCAGCTGCGCCAGCACCGGCTGCCGTTGCTTCACCTAATTGACTGACATCGGCTCCCGCCAGTAAAGCTTCTTGCAATGCCGCAACATCGTCAGGCACGTCAGTTAATTCGCTTGTTTCTGTCACAGGTGCTGTGGGATCAAATACCTCTAAATCCAGCATTGCCTGGGAATTTCGGCCCAAATCCATGACACTACCGTCGCTGAACTCAATTTCGACAGCACTGGCCGCGCCGGTAGTAATTAAATCGTTTTGAAAAACGGCATCGCCAGCTTGCAGGGTGCGGATACTGCCATCCACAGATGTGGCCGTGGCGCTGCCTATGATTGCTTTGATAATACCTATTTGTATAGCCATAACATTTCTCCTCCTGCGAAGAAATGCGATCACTCCCAGACCGATGACAGAGTCCTAACTCCATGACACGGTTTAATAATGCGCCTGGCTGATAAGGGCTGACAGTGTACTTTGGTACACTATCATCAACTTTTTTCCCATTTAAAAACAGCAAGTTGAATTGTTATTAACTACCTTGCATGCACAAAAAAGCCGCCTACTTTTTAGAAACAGGCGGCTAATTGATTATGGTTATTTTTAGACGTTATCGACGGTTAAATTACCACTTGAAACTAAACTATCCAATGAACCGATATCACCATTAACAACGATTGTTTGATTTGCCATAGCATCAGGTTCTTGCGCATCACCTGAAGTGAAAACTTCAATGATAGTCTGATCATTGTCAGCGTCAAAACTCGCTTTCAAATACAAATCAAGGTTTTCTGCGACATCTGGCGCACCAGCTAGCAAGTCTGATACATCCAGCACATCATTTTCTTCAGTGTCGAAATCCGTGACGGTGTCGACACCATTATCACCAAACTGCCAGACGAACTGATCAGCACCATCACCACCCGTAAGGATGTCATCACCAAGACCGCCAATCAGCAAATCATTACCTTGTGTACCCAGGATAACGTCATTGCCGTCGGTACCTGTCAACTGCAGGCCAATGGGTTTAATTGCAAAGTCGGTTTCTGCGCCACTGTTTCCCGGACCAGTTGAACCACCCAGAAAAGAAATGTACGAAAAAGCTGTTTCATCAGAAACAGTTACTGTACCGCTGAAACCATCCATAGACTTGGGCTCATTCCACAACGGTTTGCCATCAGCATCGTAAAGAATGTAATTGCCACCATTAGTCGCACCCATTACTTCAAATGTGAAAGCCGTCGTAGGTTGCGAAAACTCAAATAAAATGGCTTCTCTAAAATCAATACCTTCGGGATTATCATTACCCTGATGGTCAACAGCGTAAAAACCATCATCGAAAGTATTCACTTCAGCACTATTATGTGGATTGCTTTTAAGCGCAGTAGCAGTTGCCAGGGTGCCTTGATTTGAATTACCAACGGTATGCGCCGTAGCGCTGACAATGATTGGTAATGGCTCGGGCATTGTGGGATCATCGGGATCTTGTGGATCTTGTGGATCTTGTGGAATGCTTGGAATCTCTGGAACCTCTGGCTCAGAATCCGGGCTCGTACCAACAACCGGCAAAATTTCATCTTCTGAAATAATCAGATTGAGATCTTCAGGATTCGTTAAAGCTACCGACGGGCCTGTGGTATCAAAACCATTCTCTGGCGTTGCTACAGGGTTTAGATAAGCACGAACCACTGCAGAGCTGCTGCCTTCGTTACCAACGAGATCAGCGCCTGCACCGGCAGCTGTCGCTTCACCGATAGTAGTAGGATCTGCACCATCTAATAAAGCTTGCTGTAAGGCTTCAACATCATCAAGGCCCGCTTCAATTGTTGGTGCCGTGACGTTTGCCATGTCCTCAAAGACTTCAGCGTCAAGGTACATCTGGGCATTACGCCCCATATCCATCAAGCTGCCATCGGCCAACTCGATTTCAACAGCACCCGCTGCACTGGTGGCAATCACATCAAACTGAAATACTTTATCGCCGACTTGCAGTTGCCGAATACTGCCATCCTCTGAAACTGCGGTGACGGTACCGATAATATTTTTTACCACACCAATGGAAGTTGCCATATGTTTCACGTCCGTTAGATTAAAATTAGTTACGGCGCGAATAATGGCAGTAGCCGAGAATCAAACCTATTGTACTAAGGTACTAGAAAGACCTGAATTTCATTCGTTTTGTGAAGAGCGTCACACAAATGCAATGTAAGGTAATTTTGATTAGTTAGGACCAGCAGCAAAATGATCCAGCATTTCAGCCACCAGCCGCCGGGGCAGCCAGGCTTCACCATCATGTACCGCATGAATGGCTTTTGCCAGCACTGGCCGCTGTTCGGGCATAATATAACCGCGGGCTGAAAAGCCGGTTTGTGCCAGCATATCGAAATGCGGTATTTGCCGGGTCATGATCAAGGTTTGCGCCCGGCTGTGCTGTTTGGCGAGAAACGAGCAAACCACATCGGCATGCAAGTCTTCATTATCTTGGTCGAGCACGACGACGTCAGCATCCAGACCGATAATGTCATCAATCGCCTGATTAAGACTGGTGGCGCTCAGGATAATAACTTGCAAATCAACAGCGGCGCTGAGATCACAGCCGGCCAGCGTATCTTCACCGAGCACCGCCACTTTTATCATTGATAAGCCCTTAATAATTGCGCGATCAGCGGCCATTGCTGCTCCCAGCCGCTGAGCGGCGATTGCCGGTAACCGCTGCGCACAAACTGCTGCATATGACCTTCAACAATACTCAATAGCAGATTGGCGGTTTCATTAACCGGCCGGCCGCCTGCCTGGGTTAGCGATAATTCCCGCTCCCGCAGGATTTGCCGGAACTGGGTTTCCAGTCGATCAAAAAACTGACTGACCCGCTGGCGCAGCCGTTCGGTTTCACCGGTAAGCGCCACACCCACCAATACGCTGGTAATACCCGGATTTTTAGCACTGAAGCCCAGCAGCAAGGCGATGATTTTTTCGCAGCGGGCCAAGGCGTCTTTTTCGTCATCCATAATGCGCCGAATCAGGCCAAACACGGTATCTTCGGCAAATTCGATCAGGCCTTCAAACATCCGTGCTTTACTGGGAAAGTGCCGGTATAAGGCGGCTTCAGAAACGCCCAAACCGGCTGCCAGTCTGGCGGTTGTGATCCGCTCGCCGGGATTTTGTTCCAACTCACTGGCCAGGGCTTCAAGGATCGCCTGACGTTTGGATTGTTTGTTTTCTGCCCGGCTCGGTTTAACTTGATCGTTCACCGGCCACCTCCGCGAATCAATGTACCAACCCCTTCATCGGTAAACATTTCCAGCAGCACCGCATGTTGCACCCGGCCATCAATAATGTGTGATGAGGTAACCCCGGCCTGCACGGCATCCAGCGCGCAGCCGATTTTTGGCAACATACCGCCGTAAATCACGCCTTGTTCAATTAAATCGTTCACTTGTTTGGCATTCAGACCGGTCAATAATGTGCCATCAGCATCCAGCAGGCCCGGCGTATTTGTCAACAAAATCAGTTTCTCTGCCTGTAATACTTCGGCGATTTTACCGGCTACCAGATCGGCATTGATATTGTAGGATTCACCATCTTTACCGACACCGATCGGTGCGATAACCGGAATAAAGTCACTTGTAATCAGCATGTCGATGACGCTGGTATCGATACTGCTAACCTTGCCGACATGGCCAAGATCAATCATTTCTGAGGCGTTTAAAGTCGGGGCATTTGACGCAACTTGCATTTTTTCGGCAAAAATCAGGCTACCGTCTTTACCGGTCAACCCCACTGCCCGACCGCCATGATTATTGATCAGATTGACGATGCTTTTATTAACCTGACCACCGAGCACCATTTCAACGATATCCATAGTTTCCCGATCCGTCACCCGCATGCCGTTGATAAACTCGGATTGTTTGCCGACTCTTTGCAGTAATTCACCAATCTGCGGGCCGCCGCCATGGACAATCACCGGATTGATACCTACCGCTTTCAGCAACACTACATCTCGGGCGAAGCTGTTTTTCAGCGTTTCATCAGTCATGGCGTTACCGCCGTATTTGATGACCAGCGTTTTGCCGGAAAACCGCTGAATATAGGGCAGCGCTTCGGTCAAAACCTGAGCAATATGCGTGGCGCGTTGTGTGTTTAAACTCATGCTAATTCCTATGGTCTGTTTATCTCTCGCCGCCACCACTGCTAGCGGATTTGAGCGCTAAACAAGCCTTCTATAAATGTAAACTAAGGGTCGGTTTGACCTGCAACATTTGCTGCACAAACAGTTGTTTAATATGTTGTAAATCGGCTTCACTGCCAGCCTCAAACCGCAAAGTTAATCCCGGCACAGTATTCGAAGCACGCGCCAAACCCCAGCCTTTGGCAAAATCGACCCGCAGACCATCGATTTTACTGAGCCGGGCATCGCTGAATTGGGCTTCTTCAATAAACCGCTGCATAAATTGCCGGCACTCTGTTTCTTCCATGGCGATATGAATTTCCGGGGTATTAACCCGCTGCGGCTGGGCGGCAAAAATCTGCACCGGTGTCCGACCGTCAGGATCAGCGGCGAGCAATTCTAACAGCCGGCAAGCGGCGTATAAAGCATCATCAAAGCCATACCAGCGATCGGCAAAAAACAAATGACCACTCAGTTCGCCAGCCAGCTTGGCATCATTTTCCTGCAGGGCTTTTTTGATCAGTGAATGCCCGGAAGCCATCATCACCGGCTGACCACCCGCACGGGTAATCACATCGTGCAGTAAGCCGGTACTTTTCACATCGTAAAAGATTTTTTCGCCCGGATACTCTGCCAGCAAAGCCTGAGCAAATAACATCAGCAAACGATCCGGCCAGATGATTTCGCCATCGGCTAATACCACACCTAATCGATCGCCATCGCCATCAAAGGCCAGGCCAATATCAGCATTTGTCTCCTGAACTTTTTCAATCAGTGCCTGCAAATTCTCCGGCTGACCGGGATTGGGATGATGATTGGGAAAGTGGCTGTCCACATCACAAAACAGCGGCGTCACCTGACAACCGATTAATTTCAACAACTGCGGCGCAACCACACCGGCAATACCGTTGCCACAATCAACAACCACTTTGATAGATTTCGGTAATTTGATTTGCGCAGCAATGGCCGCCAAATAATCATCCAGTACGGCCTCAATTTGCCGGCCCCCCCGGCCTTGCGCCAACTGATTATTATCAAGTCGTTGTTTAAGCGCTGTGATCGCATCACCAGACAATGTTTCGCCATCAATAACGATTTTTACGCCGTTGTAATTCGCCGGATTATGACTGCCGGTAATCATCACCCCGGAGCGGCTTTCAAAATACTCGGCAGCAAAATACAACACCGGTGTCGGTAGTGCGCCAATATCAATAACATCACAACCGCTGTCATTGATGCCTTGCATCATGGCTTTGGCGAAATCTTCACTGCTGGCCCGGCCATCACGGGCCACCACCATTTTTTGCACGCCCCGCGCCTGGGCTTCACTGCCAATTGCCTGACCTAATTGTTGCATCACGCTGGCCGTTAGCTGGCTGTCGACAATGCCGCGAATATCATAGGTTTTAAAAATCGCTGCATCGATTGCCGCCGGTTTTGCCGTTGCTGGACTGAGATCAAACTCCAGTACATCAGGTGTTGCCTGTGAATTAACGGTTTCGTCTAAATCGGTGCTACGCGGCGTATCAAAGGCTTCGTCAAATAACAGATCGGTATCTTCGGTGGTTTCTGAGACAGCATTTACCGTTGATAGCGGCTCATCGGATATTTGACTGGTCAATGCCGGTTCAGCCGGCTTTTGAGTTGGCTCAATCCGGGTTGTATCGGTGTCGGTTTTTATTTCTGATTCGTTGAACTCAACTGTTTCCGGCACCGGCTTTGCCGTTTTTTTCCGGCGTACAACTTTGTGCTTAACCGGTAACAATCCCGCCAAAAACCACCAAATCAAGATGGCTGATAACAGCGCTGGCAACAACCAGAGCAGATTAAACCCGGCAACTGCTACCGGTACTGGCCAGTAATTTAACTGCCAATGGCTGCCGGCAATTTTGTCAGACAATGGTTTCATCTGTTGTGTAAGCGCTTTATCACCGGCATTTAACAACACCAAATTGGCATTATTACCTTGACTGACCGTCCAATAACCGGCTTTAGAATCCAGCGTTTGACTGAGTTTTTTCAGAATATCCGTGCTCAGCGCCAGTAATAAATAACCGCTGTCTTGCTGACGGATGATTTGCACATAGGCTTTGTCAGTGCCGGGCCGCATCACCGCCACATCGGCCTGTCCATTTGTGGCAGCCTGGCGCAGGCCCAGTAAGGTCGCATAACTAATCGGCAGACAATCACCGGTTTGCGGCGTTATCGGAATGTTTTCAATCATGCAAACAATTTCCGCTTCCGGCCAGTCGTTTATTTTTTTGGTATCAGACGCTTGTTGTTGCCAACCGGTAATGATGTTTGCCATCGCCATCGCCTGCTGGCTGACCAGTTGTTGCTGCTTGTCACCATTACGGGGCTCACTCTCATTGGTCAGGCTTTGCCCAACAAAATAGACCACTGCCACTACACTCAGCATCAACAGCACCAGTAACATTAATGCCGCAGGCTGTAGTCTTTTTTGCAACATGGCGGGCAATTTGGCGCTAGTCATCAATGCCGGCCCGTATGACCAAACCCGCCCGTACCGCGTTCACTCTCACTAAACTCATCGACCTGCTCAAAAGCCACTTGTACCACCGGCACAAAGACCATTTGCGCGATGCGCTCGCCAATTTTGATTTCAAATGCAGTTTGGCTGCGATTCCAGCAGGAAACAAATATCTGCCCCTGATAATCACTGTCAATTAATCCAACAAGGTTACCGAGCACAATACCGTGTTTGTGACCAAGCCCTGAGCGCGGCAATAACACTGCCGCCAGCGAAGGATCATCAATATGAATAGCCAGGCCCGTTGGGATCAGCAGCGTTTCGCCGGGATGCAGCGTGGTGTCTTGTTCCAGGCAAGCCCGTAAATCCAAACCGGCTGAACCATCGGTGGCGTAATTCGGTAAATCAATGCTGTCGCCCAAACGCGGATCAAGCAGTTTCAGTTGTATTTTTTGCATGGTATTGATCGATTATTAAAGTGATTAAATCTCTGGCCAGCTTACCTTTAGTGGCGGCTGGCAAAGTCATTTCGCCGCCCGGCCAGAAAACCTGCAGGGCATTGCTGTCCGCGCCAAACACCTGTCCTTCGGCAACATCATTGGCAGCGATCATATCCAGTTTTTTGGCGGCTAATTTTTGCCGGGCATATTGTTGTAAATTCTGCGTCTCAGCGGCAAAGCCAACGACCATCTCTGGTCGGTTTTTCAAAGTCGCAATATCGGCAATAATATCGGGATTGGCAACCAAATGCAGATGCAAATTTGGCTCGCTGGTTTTTTTCATTTTCTGGCTGGCTGGCTCGGCGACCCGATAATCCGCCACCGCCGCACAGCCGATAAATAAGCTGCAGTGAACCGCCGCTTGCAGACTTTGCTGATGCATTTCGGCGGCGGTATTAACATTGATACGCTTCACTTTGGCTGGCGTTGGCAAATTCACCGGGCCACTAATCAGGATAACGTCAGCACCGGCTTCAACCGCCGCCTGCGCCAAGGCAAAGCCCATTTTGCCGGAGCTGCGGTTACCGATAAACCGCACCGGGTCAATCGGCTCATAGGTCGGCCCGGCGGTGATCACCACGGTTTTTCCGGCCAATGCTTTGGGTAATAAATAACGACCCAGTTCAGCAATAATGTCCAACGGTTCCAGCAATCTGCCTTCACCCACTTCACCGCAGGCTTGATCGCCGCTTGCCGGACCCAAGATGATTGCACCGCGCTGTTTAAGAATACTAAGATTATCGACCGTTGCCGGGTGTGACCACATTTTATTATTCATCGCCGGGGCAATCGCCAACGGCGTTTCACTGGCCAGTATGGTTGCTGTCAACACATCATCAGCGCGGCCATGTACCAGTCTGGCCAGCGTATCGGCACTGGCTGGTGCCACTAAAACCCAGTCAGCCCAACGCGCCAGCGCAATATGCCCCATCGTCGATTCTTCGTCGGCATCCAGTAAATTCAGCGCCACCGGAAAACCACTCAGGGTCTGCAAGGTTAAAGGGGTAATAAACTGACAAGCCCCCTGCGTCATCATCACCCGGGCTTCTGCGCCGTTATCTTGCAGACGGCGAATCAAATCAGCGGCCTTATAAGCAGCAATACTGCCGGTGACCCCCAGTAAAATACGTTTGCCGGCGAACGGCGACAAATCAGTCACGCAAATTATCCATCGCTAAATCTCGCAACGTGGCATCAGCCAATTCCGCTTGTTCGGCACTGCGCAGTTTACTCAGCAGATGTTCAATCGCCGGGGCCGCACGCTGCCGCGCAGGGATTAAATTGCGTTCTTCGGCGCTGCGCAGACAATCCAAAATTTGCCGTACGCTAATCATGGATAAATCACGGCCCGGCATAAACTGGGAATCCGATCCAGCCACCTCGGTCAGCAGCCCCCCCTCTTCCAACATATTAATGATTTCCTGCAGGCTACTCGCACTGAGTGAGGTTTGCTGCTCCAACTCCTGCATCGACAACGGCGGCTTGTCCTGACAAAACCGTCGGGCAATTTCAGTCATCACCCACAGGCCTTCTTTTTCACGTAACCGGGGACTTAAGCGCTGCGGTTTGCCACCGAGTTGCACCAGTTTTGGATGCTGCAGGAAAAACGCCACCTGCGAACCAGTCAGCAAAATAAACCAGGCCAGATAGATCCAGATCATAAAGAAAAACAGAATCGCAAAACCGGAATAAATCGCCGTGTAATTACTGGATGACGCCACAAACCCGGCAAACAGCGTACCCAAGGTGACCCATAAAATACCGGCCACGGTGGCGCCGGTAAAAGCGGCGCTGAATTTAACCCGGGTATTGGGAATAAAGGTATATAAGAATGTAAATGCCAGAATAATCATCAAATACGGCAGCAATTTAGTGAGAATCAGCAACAATGTGCCAAACGGCTCAATCGATTCAAGCCTTGTCACAAAATTGTTATCCAGCGCCGCGCCAGTAATCCCCAGCGCCGTAAACACCAACACCGGGCCAATCATCACCACACTGAGATAATCAGTAAACCGACGCGCCAGTGTTCGGGGACGCTCCACCCGCCAGACAAAGTTAAAGGCACTTTCTATTTTTTGGATCAGGGCGATGATGGTGTAAAACAACAGGGCCAGACCTAATGAGCCAAGCACACCCACTTTGATATTCTCGACAAAGCCAATAATACTCAGGGTGAGTTCCTGAGCCTTGGGGCCCAATGGATCCAACATATTGAGTAAAAATGGCTCTATTTGATTATGCACACCAAAGGCTTTAAGCACCGAAAAGGCGACTGCAATCAGCGGCACCAGAGACAATAACGTGGTAAATACCAGGCTCATCGCACGCAGGCTCAAATCACCATTACGCAGTTCATTAACCATGATGAAGGCAACTCTGAGCAAATGCATCAGTGTGCGTTTTAACTGACCACCTTGCTCAGCAACATCCTGCCACAAAGTGACGGTAAAAAAGGTATGAATTTGATGCCAGGTTAAACGTGCTTTTGACAGCATGGTTTGATCCTTAAACCGGATTATCAATATCGATAAACTGCACATTCACCGGCCACTGCCGGGCCAGCATTTCGCCCAGCGCCTTAACGCCATAGCGTTCAGTGGCATGATGGCCGGCAGCAATATAATGAATGCCTAGTTCACGGGCAAGATGCACCGTTTGCTCAGAAATTTCACCACTTAAAAATGCATCCAGCCCAAGTTCTGCTGCTTGTTGAATATACCCCTGCGCAGCACCGGTACACCAGCCAATGGTCGTTATCGGACGGTTGTGCCCCTTAATGACCAATGGTGGCCGCTTTAAAACATGCGCTATTTTACCGGCAAAATCCGTCAATGACATTTCACGTGTCAGACTGCCGCATAAGGCGATTGCCGGGTCACCACTGCCGTGAATACGACCATCAACTTCGATGTTCAGCCATCTTGCCAGTTGCACGTTATTACCCAGTTCAGGATGTGCATCAAGCGGTAAATGATAGGCAATTAAATTAATATTGTGCGTCAGTAATGCTTTCAGTCGTTGTTGTTTAACACCGGTGATTTGCGGTGCTTCACCCGGCCAGAAATAACCATGATGAACAATAAGGGTGTCAGCTTCCGTTTCAATTGCTGCATCAATCAATGCCTGACTGGCGGTGACGCCAGTGACAATGCGCTCGATATGTTCACTGCCGGCGACTTGCAGGCCGTTCGGACAATAATCCTGAAACTGGTTGGGCTCCAGTAAATCATCCAGATAGGCGAGTAACTCGGATCGGGGTATCATCGTTTAATATTCCGTTTGTCAATGACATCACTATAACAAACAGGAGGCGCAAATGGATGCAGTCAGCTTGATTGCGCTCAGTATGGGCATCGCCTGGGCCAGCGGCATTAATTTGTACGCCGCCGTTTTTATGCTGGGTTATCTGGCGAATACCGGTCACATAGTATTACCAGCCGATATGCTGGTGCTCAGTGACCCGCTGGTCATGATGGCAGCGGCAGTCATGTACTGCGTGGAATTTTTTGCCGATAAAGTACCTGGCGTTGATACTGGCTGGGATACGATACATACCTTTATCCGGATTCCGGCAGGCGCGGTATTAGCCGCCAGCGCGGTGGGTGAACTCAGCCCCGCGGCAGAACTGGCGGCCGGCTTGCTTGGCGGTACCTTAGCCGCCGGCAGCCATGCCACTAAAGCCGGCAGCCGGTTATTAATAAACACCTCACCAGAACCGTTCAGTAACTGGGCTGCCTCAATCGGTGAGGATTTACTGGTGATCGGCGGGTTATGGCTGGCGTTAAACCATCCCATCGGCTTTTTAATGCTATTGGTTTTATTCGTCGCGCTGATGATCTGGCTGCTGCCACGATTATGGCGATTAATTAAACTGGTACTTCGGCAGATTGGCAGTTGGCTCGGCTGGTGTGAAGCGCCGCTAAAACCGGATAAAGTTGTTGATAAACCAACAGATTCAACAACACAACTTCCAAAAACCGATTAACGTCGCCGATAAACCGCACCTTGAGGTGATCGCTGCATATCAAAAGCATCGCTGTAACCACTGATGGTTTCTGATGCACCGAGAAACAGATAGCCGCCGGGATTCAGCGACTGTGCCATCCGTGTCAGGATATCGACCTTGCGCTGCACCGAAAAATAAATCAGCACATTGCGGCAGAAAATCACATCAAAACGGCCCAGACCACTATAACTTTGCAGTAGATTTTGCTCCCGGAATTGCACCCGTTGTTTGATCTCGTTATTGATTTCCCACTGATCACCAACGGCTTTAAAAAACTGTTGTTTACGCGCCGCTGATAAGCCACGCTCTAATGCATTGGCCTCATAAACACCGCGCCGTGCCGCCACCAGCATTTTATTGGATATATCAGTGGCAACTATTTGCGTACTGGTGAGCTTGCTGCCCGGATTTTTACGCAAATACTCACTAATCAGCATACTGATCGTATAAGGCTCCTGGCCTGACGAACACGCTGAAGACCAGATCCGGCAAGGCGCTTTGAGATTTTTATCCAGATCCGCCAGACAGTGATTTTCCATGATCAAAAATGGACTGCCATCACGAAACCAGGAGGTTTCATTGGTCGTCATGGCATCAATGACGGCATTACGAAGATGCCGGGGACTGCCATGCTGAATAGCGGTCAGTAAATCGGAGACCGAACTGATATTTTCATCACGGAGCAATTTGGTCAGCCGACTGATAATCAGATACTGCTTACCATCACCCAATAAAATGCCACAGGCTTGCTCCAGAAAAAGCCGGAATTTTTCGTAATCTACCTGGCTGATGTCTTGCGATTGCAGCATAATCAGTCTTTTTTAAATCCCTTGTGGCACATAGCAACTCATAAGAAGTTAACGTCTATTTTTATTAAATATTTAATTAATCGGTTACCGGCATTTGTTATCAGCATATGAAAAATTCCCAAAAACTGAAACACATACTTATCACCGGCTGTTCTTCTGGCATTGGTTTGGAAGCTGCCAAATTGCTTCATGCTCGTGGTCACAAGGTGGTGGCCAGTGTGCGTCAGTCCGCTGATCTTAGGCAATTTCAGGCGCTGGGCATTGCGTGTGTCCTACTGGATTTAGATAACGATGTGTCGATAACGGCTGGCCTTAATCAGGCATTGAGACGACTTGATAGTCGCATTGATGTGCTCTTTAACAACGCGGCTTTCGGCCAACCCGGTGCGGTAGAAGACCTGAACCGGCAGGTGTTACAGGCGCAGTTCAATACCAATGTCTTTGGCACCCAGCAACTGACTAACCAAGTTATCAAAATCATGCGTCAGCAGGGTGCCGGCCGCATTGTTTATAACAGCTCGGTATTGGGCTTAGTAGCGTTACCTTATCGGGGTGCTTATAACGCCAGTAAATTTGCTATTGAAGGCTTAGCCGACACCTTGCGTCTGGAATTACGTGGCAGCGGCATTCTGGTCAGCCTGATCGAACCGGGTCCAATCCTCAGTCAATTCCGTGCCAATGCTTTTGCCAAATATCGGCAGCACATTGATAAAACCGACAGTGCTCACCAACACGTTTATCAGGCTATGGAAAACCGGCTGACCAAAACCGGACCGGCGGCCCCCTTTACCTTGCCAGCATCTGCCGTAGTCAATAAATTGGTGCACGCTGTCGAAGCCGAGCGGCCAAAAATCCGTTATTTCGTGACTTTCCCGACTTATTTACTGGCCACCCTGAAGCGCTTGTTGCCAGATCGGGCTTTGGACTGGGTACTCTGTAAAATCTCAGCAAATGAGCAGCGCTAGGGGCAATCGCTTTACATAGCAACGGTTTATGCCATAATCGGCTCAATATAGTGGAGCAAGACACCATGGTTGGCATCTCGCGTAAAACCCTGCAGTGGCAATCGATTAGCATCATTTTTATCGGCAGTCTGCTCGGTGGCCTGCTGGCATTAATCATTGCCGCATATCTGGTCAACAGTCATCTGGACGGCCCCCTCACCACTGCCGATTTATTGCTGTATTTTGGCCTGGCTGGCGCATTGCTGATTATCGTTGCTGGTTTGTGTGCCGTGTTTGCTTATCAACGCTTAAGCCGGCCGCTGGAAGTATTGGAGCAAATCACATTTGCCCTGCCGCTATTATCCGCTAAAAAATATCAGGAAGCCCAACAGATCTTTGCGCAGCTGGAAACAGCAATACAGCATCAGGAAATTGCTGAGTTGCAACGCGCCGGCAAGCAGCTGGCTGATGTACTGGAAAAGCTGGATATCAATATACAGACGCGCAGTCAGCAAATTTACGCCAAATCCGATGAATTACGCAGTGAACGTGACTTTATTAAAAGTCTGCTGGATACTGCACAGCTGATTATTCTGACCATGAACGAACAGTTTCAAGTGACTTTATTTAACGACCATGGCGAAAAACTTACCGGCTACAAAGAATCTGAGATTATCTATACCGACGTAGCGAGAATGTTTCCTGCCGGTAACTGGCTGGAGGCAAAAATCCGTTTTAATGAGCTACTCGCCGGAAATCTGCACATCGCTCAGCAAGATGCCGAACTAATTGATAAAAACGGTCATATCAAACAGATTTCATGGCTGCACTCACGTATCGAAAATAACAACAAAAATGCCGTTATTCTGTCAGTCGGTCTCGATATGACCGAGAAAAAAGAGGCCGAGAAACGCATTATCTGGATGGCTGAACACGACCCGTTGACTGATCTGTGCAACCGGCGAAGATTCACCGAAGAATTCGAAAAATCCTTGCGTAGTGCCATCCGTTATCATCACAACAATACTTTGTTGTATCTGGACTTGGATCAGTTTAAAGATATCAACGATACCAGCGGCCATAGAGCCGGTGATGAGCTGCTGATTTTGGTCGCCAAAACCCTGAAAAAAGTCACCCGCTTTACCGACTTGGTGGCGCGTCTTGGCGGCGATGAATTTGCGGTGCTGATGCCGGAAAGTGATGACACTGGTGCCCGAATACTGGCCGGTAAAATTTTACAAGAATTGGCAACCATTCAGCTGGAATACGGCACAGTCCGCCACAAAGTCTCCGCCAGCATTGGTATAGTCCATTACCCACTGCATGACGCCAGTATTCATGAATTATTATCCTATGCCGATTTGGCCATGTATAAAGCCAAAACCAGCGGCAAAAGTAATTTTCATGTGTTCTCAGCTGATGACCAAACCCGTCAAGAACTGGAAACCCGCGTATTCTGGAAACATCAGGTGGAAGATGCATTAGAAAATCATAATTTTATTTTGCATTACCAGCCGATTCTGGAACTCAAATCCAACACCGTTGAGCATTACGAAGTACTGATCCGCATGCATCATCCGGAAACCGGCGATATCAGCCTGCCTGGTAAATTTATCGAAGTCGCCGAACAAGTTGGTTTAATCCGCAATATTGATCAATGGGTCATCAACAGCAGTATCAAAAAACTCGCCGAAATGCAGAAAAAGGGCATTAATGCCCGGTTTGCCATCAACTTATCAGCATCGATGATTGATGCGCCGATGTTATTACCGCTACTGAAAAAACTGATTAAAAAGTACGAGATAGATCCATCGGGACTGATTTTTGAAGTGACTGAAACGGTCGCGGTCAGTAATTTACAAAAGGCAAAAGCCATGATGCTGGCCATTAAAGCATTGGGCTGTCAGTTTTCACTGGATGATTTTGGCGTCGGCTTTTCATCGTTTAATTACATGCGTGAACTACCGGTCGACATCATCAAAATCGACGGCATATTTATCAAAGATCTTGATAAAAACGCTGATGACCAACTATTCGTTAAAGCCCTGGTGGATGTGGCCAAAGGCCTCGGTCGAAAGACCATTGCCGAATTTGTTGAAAACCACGCGGTGCTGACCTTGCTGCGTAGCTATGGTGTTGATTTTGCTCAGGGCTTTTACGTTGGCCGGCCGGCAGCAGAAGTATTATCAAATTCCGACTGGCATCCCAGCGATCCCCAGTAACAAATTGCTGCATCTTTGTGCAGTATCGCCATTGTCATGGTGCAAGCTGGTGCAAAGCCTGACCTTACCCAACCACCGAAAATAGATAACCAGTTGATTTTACTGGATTTAACAGCTATGGCACAAAACATGCTCACTGCCTACCTGTTATAACCAAATCAATCTGGAGCTTTTATGTCTTATCTAATACCAAGTGAATTTACCAAAAAAATGGTCGATGCCGGTGAATCCAAACTCAAAATGGCTACCCGGGATGTTTTAATCCGATCCTATATGGCAGGGGCTATCCTGACCCTGGCAGTTGCTTTTGCTGTTACCACTGCCGTACAAACCGGTTTGCCAATTGTTGGCGCCTTAGTTTTCCCTGTGGGTTTTGTATTATTAAATTTGCTGGGTTTTGATTTATTAACCGGCGTATTTGCATTAGTACCATTAGCCTTATTGGATAAACGACGTGGCTGTACTTTTAAAGGCATGATGAAAAATTGGGGGCTTGTGGCCATTGGCAACCTGTTTGGTGCCTTAACTACAGCACTGTTAGTTGGCATCGCCTGGACTTTTGCTTTTACTGCCGAACCCGGCGCTGCTGGTCAGGCCATTGCCAAGGCCGCTGAAGCACGCACCTTAGGCTTTGCCGCACATGGTGGTGCAGGTTGGTTAACGGTCTTTGTCGCCGGTATTCTCTGTAACTGGATGGTTTCAACTGGTGTTGTCGGCGCGATGCTGTCTAATTCGGTAGCTGGCAAAGTGGTGGCTATGTGGTTACCTATCGCGGTGTTTTTTGGTCTGGTTTTCGAACACGCCGTGGTCAATATGTTCCTGTTCCCTATGGGCATGCTGATGGGTGCAGATATCACCATCGCCGACTGGTTAGTATGGAACGAAATCCCGGTTATCCTCGGTAACCTGGTGGGCGGCCTGGTCCTGACTGGCGGCATGTTGTATGCGACGCATTACAAAACCGGTGCGCCTACCGCAGAAATGTCTGAACAAAGCGCTTAAATTTTCTCATCAGTCACCGCTTTATGGCGTTGCCTGAACACATTTTCCTTGTAAATGATTGGAGTCGTAATGAATAAACTTGCCATGACACAGGCCATTATGGTCGCTAAAGAAAACAAAGACCTGACATGGGAACAGATCGGTAGCAGTATGGGCATGTCACCAGTATGGGTCACATCTGCCTGTCTGGGTATGAACAGCATGCCGCCTGAAGCCGCCAAGAAATTGTGTCAGCTGCTGGATTTAGGCACCGAAGTGGAATTTGCACTGGAAAAATATCCCACCAAAACCTGGGATGAAAGTGTTCCTAAAGACCCGTTGATTTACCGGCTTTATGAAGTTGTCGGCGTTTACGGACCGACACTGAAAGAAGTGATTCAGGAAAAATTCGGCGACGGCATTATGAGCGCTATCGATTTCAGTATGTCTGTCGATAAGCAAGAAGATCCCAAAGGCGACCGTGTGGTACTCACCCTGAACGGTAAGTTTCTGCCTTATAAATCCTGGTAAATGTAACGGCACTGTCAGCAATGACAGTGCCTGTTATTTAACTGCGCGTCGGCCGCGCATAAACATAAACCAGATAATAAGCCATCGCCACAAAACCTGACCCACCGACAATATTGCCCAGGGTCACCGGTATCAGATTGCCCATTAAGCCACCAAAATCCAGCATCTGTAATTGTTCTGGTGTGAAATGACCAGCAACGACAATCGACTGATCAGCCGCAGCAATCATAGCAATTGGAATCATGTACATATTGGCGACGCAATGTTCAAAACCCATCGCCACAAACCCTGAAATCGGAAACAGTACCGCCAGCACTTTATCGGTCACGCTGCGGGAAGCATAAACCATCCAGCTGCCGAGACAGACCAGCACATTACAAAATAAACCGCGGACAAAAGCTTCGGTCGTGGTCAACTCAACCTTGGCTAAACCGGCTTTAACAGCCGTCGCCCCAACGCCGTAATCGGCGTTATCGAGATAACCGGATAAATACACCAGATAAACGGTCACCAAAGCGCCGACCAGATTGCCAGCGTAAACAATGCTCCAGTTGCGCATTAACGCGGTAAAACTGACCTGCCCCTTGGCATAGGCCATGACTACCAGCGTATTACCGGTAAATAACTCCGCACCGGCAATCACCACCAGAATAAAGCCCAGGGCAAATACCACCCCCCCCATCAGTCTCGCCAGGCCATAAGCATCGCCGGCACCGGTCATGACCACCGTGTAATACATTGCCGCAAAGGAAATAAAAGCACCCGCCATCAGCGATAAAATCACTAACGGAATAATCGACATATTGGCTTTATCAACACCGACGGTTTTGACTTTTTCGGCGACTTCCGCCGGCGTAAAGGCATCAACAAACTTGCCGAAATCAGACATGCGTTATTTCCCTGGAAGGTATGAGGTGGGTGCGCATTATAGCAGTGGCAGGCAGATGCTTTATAGGGAACTAATGCCTGACCTCCGGATTTTCAATGACCTTAAGCGATCTAGCCGCTGATCTTCACTCCCCGATGTTAACTGACGAACCACCGAGTCAGGGAGAACACAGCGGTCATTAAATAACAAGATTTGATGGTCTGTCCGTGATTCATTTTTTAGCTTCATTCGTGGCCAAAGCCACTGCTTTCAATGAATTTTCACATCTGCGCTAATCTTCGGATAACACTTATACAATCTGTGTATTCCCTGTGCCTCTGTGGTTAATTTTTATATCAATGCTTCAACTCACTGTTAAACACCAGTTGCTCATCCTGCACATCAATCTTGATTACCTGGCCCGCTCTAAATTTACCTGCCAGAATATCCTGAGCCAGCTGGTTTTCAACTTCATGCTGAATCACCCGTTTTAACGGCCGGGCCCCATAGACCGGATCGAAACCAGCTTCGGCAATATGATCCAGCGCCGCATCAGAAAGCACCAGCGATAAGTCCCGCTCAGCCAGCCGTTTATGCAAATGTGTCAGCTGAATATCAGTGATCGCGCGGATTTGTGCTTTTTGCAACGGATGAAATACCACGACATCATCGACCCGGTTGATAAATTCCGGCCGGAAATGCTGACCGACAATTTCCATCACAGCATTTTTCATCGACTGATAATTTTCTTCGCCGGCCATTTCCTGAATGACATTGGAGCCCAGATTCGACGTCATCACCACCACGGTGTTACGAAAATCAACGGTACGCCCCTGGCCATCGGTTAACCGGCCATCATCGAGCACTTGCAGCAAAATATTAAACACATCGGGATGCGCTTTTTCGACTTCATCAAGCAAAATCACCGAGTATGGTTTACGGCGCACGGCTTCTGTTAAATAACCGCCTTCCTCGTAGCCAACATAGCCGGGCGGCGCACCGACCAGCCGGGCTACCGAATGTTTTTCCATAAACTCCGACATATCAATACGAATCATGGCTTCTTCGGTATCAAACAAGAAGTTGGCCAATGATTTACACAGCTCGGTTTTACCGACCCCTGTCGGGCCGAGGAACAAGAAAGAACCGTTGGGCCGGTTAGGATCGGATAAACCAGCACGGCTGCGGCGAATGGCATTGGCGACCGCATTAACCGCTTCATCCTGACCGACCACCCGCTGATGCAGCGCTTCGTCCATTTTCAGCAATTTTTCGCGCTCACCTTCGAGCATTTTGCTGACCGGAATACCAGTCCATTTAGACACCACTTCGGCGATTTCTTCCTCACTCACTTTATGCCTGAGTAGTTTGAAGTTGTGATCTTCTGTATCGCTGGTAAGCGCTAATTTTTTCTCAAGTTCGGGAATTACGCCATGTTGCAACCTTGCCATATTTTCATAATCTGAGTTGCGCGTTGCGATGTCTAAATCGCTTTTGGCTTTTTCAAGCTCTTCTCTGATAGTTGAGCTACCTTGTGCGATTGCTTTTTCCGATTTCCACACCTCTTCCAGGTCGTTATATTCGCGGCCCAGTTTTTTCATCTCGGTATCTAACACGCTCAAGCGTTTTTTCGAGGCATCATCAGCTTCTTTTTCAAGTGCGATACGTTCAGCTCTTAATTGCTGTAATCGCCGCCAGAGACGATCCATCACCTCAGGTTTTGAATCCATCTCCATACGAATGCGGCTGGCCGCCTCATCAATCAAATCAATGGCTTTATCCGGCAAATTACGATCGGTGATATAGCGATGCGATAACGTTGCTGCCGCAACCAACGCTGGATCGGTAATTTCAACATTGTGATGCACTTCGTAGCGCTCACTCAGACCACGCAAAATCGCGATGGTCGATTCAACGCTGGGTTCACCGACAATCACTTTTTGGAAGCGCCGCTCTAATGCTGCATCTTTTTCAACGTATTGACGGTATTCATTCAGGGTTGTGGCACCAATGCAATGCAGTTCACCACGCGCCAATGCGGGTTTCAGCATATTGCCGGCATCCATGGCGCCTTCTGCTTTACCAGCGCCGACCATGGTGTGGATCTCATCGATAAACAGAATGATCGAGCCTTCCTGTTTCGATAAATCATTGAGCACCGCTTTGAGACGCTCTTCGAATTCACCACGAAATTTGGCGCCGGCAATCAGCGAGCCCATATCCAGCGCCAACACCCGTTTGTGCTTCATACCTTCCGGTACTTCACCATTAATAATGCGCTGCGCCAGCCCCTCTACAATGGCGGTTTTACCGACACCGGGCTCACCGATTAAAACCGGGTTATTTTTGGTTCGCCGCTGCAACACCTGAATGGTGCGGCGAATTTCATCATCACGACCAATGACCGGATCCAGCTTGCCGCTTTCCGCGCGAGCAGTTAAGTCGATAGTGTATTTTTCCAGGGCCTGGCGTTGCTCTTCAGCATTTTGATCGGTCACGCGTTCACCACCTCGAATTTTATCAATGGCAGCCTTTAAACTGGCTTTGCTGGCACCATGTTTACGCAATAATTCACCGGTCTGATTTTTATCATCAACCGCCGCCAGCACAAATAATTCGCTGGAAATATATTGATCCTGACGCTGATGGGCCAGCTTTTCAGTCAGGTTAAACAACCGGTTTAAATCCTGCGAAATATGAATATCACCGGTACCGCCCGCTACATGTGCCAGACGATTTAGTTGGTTTTCCAAATCGGCTTGGTAGCTTGCGACATTGACGCCACTTTGTGCCAGCAAGGGTTTGACAGTGCCGCCCTGTTGTTTCAGCAGCGTCAGCATTAAATGCACCGGTTCTATGAACTGATGATCTTTGCTGTTAGCAAGACTATTCGCTTCTGCGATAGCTTCCTGAAAATTTGTGGTGAGTTTATCGATCTGCATAACCGTAAAGTCCCTATTAAAACTAAGTTAATTAGCCAAATGGGGGAAACAAAACCGAAATCAAGTGCCCGGTTAAATTTGTTGCGATTACTAGCCTGAATTTTTTTCTATGCAATCACTGACGTGGTCAATCATGCAATCAAATGCATCAGCGTTTGCCTGTATCGGTTTAGCGATGGTTAATGACACCTTGCCGGGTATAAAGGGTGCGCTGATAATTTTACCCTTCGCAGTGACGCCATCAATGCGAACCGCATAAACCGGCGCGCCAGACCAGGCGGCAAGCCGGGCAAAGCCGGCTTTAATTTGTCGGGGCGGATCGCTATCAAGATGAATCCTGCCGTGGGGGAATATAGCGATAACTTCACCCTGCTGCAGCGCTTTCAGTGCCTGCCGCAGTGATTTTTCCGGCCGGCCATCACGATCGACGGGGATACAACCGGCAGCACGAAATAACCATTGCATGCCAAAGCGCTGATATTCTTCACGGGCAATTAAAAACCGCAAGGGCCGCTTGCTGGCCGCAATCAGCAACAAAGGATCCAGTCCGGAAATATGATTGGCGACAATAATCGCCGGGCCTTGTTCAGGCAAATCAATACGCTGTTTACCCAGGCCGTGCAGGCTGCGACACAAAATACGGGTCCAGCCGTCCAGCCAATTAACATGTGCCCCGCCCCAGTCAGCGCCGGCAGCCAGTAACCCGACTATCCAGATAATCAGCAGTGGCAAAAGCCACCAAAGCGTTTCAATCATGCCACTTCAAATGGCACGGTATCGCCCATACCGACCCGCATGATTTCCGGAATATCATCGATAAATTCAACAACAGTAGTCGGTTCAGCGCCGCAAGCCCCGCCATCAATGATCAAATCGACCTGTTTGCCGATCGCATCGGCAATATCATCCGCTTCGGTCATGGGTAAGTCATCGCCCGGCAAAATCAGCGTCGAACTCATCAGCGGTTCGTTGAGCTCTTCCAATAAAGCCAGGGCAATATTGTGGGTTGGAATGCGCAGGCCGATGGTCTTGCGTTTGGCATGTTGTAATCGGCGCGGCACTTCTTTGGTGGCCGGAAGAATAAACGTATAAGGCCCCGGCGTATGCGCTTTAATCAGCCGGAATACCGCATTATTTACCTTGGCATATACCGATAACTCCGATAAATCCCGGCAGACCAGCGTGAAATTATGATCATCATCCAATTGCCGCAGCCGGCGAATCCGCTCCATGGCATTTTTGTCACCGAGATAACAGCCCAGCGCGTAACCAGAGTCGGTGGGATACACCACCAGACCGCCACGGCGAATAATTTCGCAGGCTTGTTTAATTAATCTTGGCTGGGGGTTGTCGGGGTGGATTTGAAAAAACTGACTCATGCTGATTTCCGTCTTTCGGGCTGCGGCCATAGTGACCAGATCGGCGTGACGCTGGCCGGTAAAGTACTGATTTTGCCTAATTCTGTCCAGCTTTGCTCAGGACTGTGAAAATCACTGCCGCAGGAGGCCAACAATTGATGTTTGTCAGCCAGTGCTGCCAGATGCCGGATTTCATCGCCGTGTTGAATACCGGAGCAGACTTCCAGACCGACGCCGCCCAGTTCTTTGAATTCACCAATCAGTCGGCGCAGCTTGGTGGCAGTGATTTTATAACGCGCCGGATGGGCAATAACTGCCTGGCCGCCGGCGGCATGGATCCAGCCTAAAGCATCTTCCAGCGTTGCCCAGTCGCCCGGCACATAGCCCGGTTTATTACGCACCAGAAAGCGTTTAAACACGTCGCGGGTATCTTTGGCATGACCGGCAGCTACCAGAAATTGCGCAAAATGCATCCGCCCGAGCATGGTTTCTGAGGCATATTGACTGGCGCCCTGATAGGCACCGCTGATGCCGGCTTTTTCCAGCCGTTTAGCCATTTCAACGGCCCGGCCATGACGATATTCGCGCAGTGCCGTCAGGCCGTTTTGCAGCTGGTTATTTTCAATATCAATGTTCAGCCCGACAATATGCAGCGTATTGGCGCCCCAGGTCACAGAAATTTCGACACCGGCGACCAGTTCAATTGGCAAATCCCGCGCCGCCATCTGTGCTTCAGCCATGCCTTCAGTACCATCATGATCGGTTAAAGCGAGGACATCGACGGCGCATTCTGTCGCACGGGTAATGAGTTGCGTCGGCGTTAACGCGCCATCAGAGGCATTGGAGTGACAATGTAAATCGTAGATAAGTGGCTGTTGGGTCATGTCATTGATTTTACGTTAGAATAGCGTCTCTCGCAGGTTTTGAAGATAGACAATGAAATTATTCACCGATTTTTTACCGATCATCTTGTTTTTTGTCGCCTATAAATTTGCCGGCGGCACCTATGAATTCAATGGTCAAAGTTACGAGGTAGCGGGTATTTATGCCGCTACGGCCGTCATGATGTTGGCAACACTGTTGCAGGTAGCCTACACCTGGCTACGTCATCGGCGAACCGAAAAACAGCATTTAATTACGCTGGCACTGGTCATGGTGTTGGGCGGCGCAACTTTGTGGCTGCAAAATCCAGAATTCGTCATGTGGAAACCCACCGCAGTGAACTGGCTGTTTGCAGCCGCCTTCATCGGCGCCAGAATTTTTACCGATAAAACCTTATTACAACGTTTTATGGAAAAACATATTCAGTTACCAACCTTTGTCTGGTTGCGACTCAACACGGCCTGGATACTATTCTTTATTTTCTCTGGCATTCTTAATATCTACATTGCTTATGGCTATTCGGAAGAAACCTGGGTCAACTTCAAAGTATTTGGCTCATTAGCCATCACTATTGTCTTTATTGCCGGTCAGGCTATTTATCTGTCCAGACACGCCAGTGAAGCGCCAAAAACGCCGGAGTGAGTTATGTGGTATGCCATTATCAGCGAAGATAAAGCCGATAGTTTAGATCGCCGCCTGAGCGCCCGGCCGGCGCATTTGGCCAGATTACAGGCATTGCAGGATGAAGGCCGGCTGTTGCTGGCCGGACCGCATCCGGCGATCGACAGTAATGATCCCGGCGCCGCTGGTTTTACCGGCAGTCTGGTGGTGGCAGAGTTTGATAATTTACAATCTGCTCAAGCCTGGGCGGGCGCAGATCCCTACGTTGATGCTGATGTGTATGCCAAAGTCAGTGTTAAACCCTTTCGAAAAGTATTGCCATGAGCACTCAGGATGAATTGAATAAGCGGCTGCAAACCCTGGCGCCGACTAAGCTGGAAATCATTGACGAAAGCCACTTGCATGCGGGTCATGCTGGTAACACCGGTGGTGGCCATTTCAACGTGCTGATTGTCAGCGAACAGTTTGCTGGCCTGCTGCCATTAAAACGCCATCGGCTGGTATTTGATGCCGTAGGTGATCTGATGCAAAAGCAGATCCACGCACTGAGCATTCAGGCCAAAACTCCGGCAGAATTTCGCGGTTAGCCAATGGCCGAAACCGATAGCCGGCAGCAAAATCAGGCCTTTCTGCAACAACTGGAACGCCAGCGCCTGCAAAAACCCTGTCTGCGTAATATCGATTTACGTGGCAAAGTCGCCGGCGAATGTCAGGCATACCAAATCGGCGAACGTACCCATTATCTTGATGACCGCAGCTATTTACTGCTAAAAATCCTGCTGGAACGCAGTAATAATCAATTTACTGCCGCCGTTTATGAAGCCTGGCAAAAAGCGCTGCAGCTATTGATGCAACAAGATGCAGCCCCGGCCAACGTTGAACAAAAACCGATTTTGTACCGTGACAGCCAGCGCTACCAATGGCTGGATTTCGACAGCCGCATTGAACGCCGCGAGTCGCGCTTTAATATCACCACCCCGGCAGTCATTGATGCCGATGAACTGCGTTATCACGCCAGTACCACCAATATCAGTGCCAGCGCCATGCGCTTGACTATGCGCCGGGTTCAACATCTGCAAACCGCACAAAATATTTTAATCAGCCTGCCCACTTTGCAACTTGATGCGCCGGCTGATCTGCTGACCGAAATGCCCTACCGGATCATCGCGCTGGAACATACTGCGCAGCATAGCGTGGCGATAGTTCAGCGCCAGCGCGAAGATGATTTGGCGTTAAGTCAGTGGCTTGATAATTGGCTGGGTGAGCACCAGCAGTTAAGTCATACCGATCTCGACAGCGAACTGTTTAATCTGGCGCACGAGTATTATTTACGGCTGTTCTGCCAGCATTTTAGCGGGCCTTTATTTTGGTGCAGTGCTGCACTTGATAACGTTCTGTTTGTGCATAGCAGCGCGGCAGCAGATAGTGCATTGGCGCCCTGGCACCAACATCATTTGCTCAATCAATTGCCGCTGGCAGCTTTAGCAAACAGCCAGTCATTAATAATTGGCATTAATGACAACGGCCAGCTGCATTATGCTGATGCTGACAACAGCACTGAAAGTAAAAACTTACTTCAGCAACCGCACCTGCAAAATATCTATTTACTGCGCGCCCAGCCAATTGCTTTTGATAACGAACTGGTCGAGGCGCAACTGGCAGCGCTAACGCAACGCCAGCCGGATATTGCCGGGCATTTGTCTGACACGATTCAACAATGCCGGCAACTGGTCACTTTGACGGATATCACCCCCGTCTTTGTGGCAAATACCTCATCAAAAGATACCACTGGGGCTTCCAACCATCCGAATGACACTGAAATTGAAATACCCGCGGCACAACGGTTAACGTTATTTATTAATCGCCAGGCTGAGCGCTATGAAATCCATACACCGATTGTGTTGCATCATCAGCAGGCACTGAAGCTGACCACCAATGAACTGTCGGATGGTGGCTTATCGGTCAAACTGCCGGCTGATCAACCGCTCGCAACAGGCAGCCGGGTCAGCATCGATTTTGTCCGCTGGCAACAACAGAGCAAACTGAAACTGACCGGTATTCCTTATGAAGTTCGCAGTCAACAACACTGGCAAGGCGAAAATTTACTGGGTTTGCGGCGGCTGACGGAAAATTGTCCGACAGCTGTTAATCAGTTTTTTAAGCAGGTACTGGCCGAAAACAAACCCACATTGGCGGTGCGCAGTGACGATTTGCAACTGAGTTTAACCAGCCGGTTGTTTGCCGGACAGTTAAGTCAGCAATTACCGGATATTGTGTTATTTTTTGGGCTGGATGCTGCTAATAACCGGATTTTACAAGCTGTGGCGGCGACGGCGAGTAACGCCGCCCGGCAGCACGATTCACTGTGGCAATCGCTGACGACAATGGCTGGCCGGCTGAGCCAGCCGTTAAAATTACCGGTTTCCGAGCTGCAGACAAGCGTCAGTTTTGGTATTTACGCTTTTCGCCGTCATGCCCATGCTGACTGGCAAATCAGCAGCGATTTGAGTTTTGAGGATGCCGTCAGCAAGCAACTGTTTATCCAACGGGCGTTAACGGCACCAGAGCGGCATTTTTTTAATTGTCATTTGCAGCCCATCCCAACCAGTGACGGTGCAGCGGCAGCCGACTTACATCAACAGCTGACGCAGTTACGCCGCCACAACAGTCACAAGGTCAAACAAATTCGCGAAACGCTGAATAGCCTGTTTGCCATTGGCCAACTGACTGACGTTACGGACATTGTCGCCAGCCAGTATTCCTGAAAGTTTTCTAAGCCGCAACCGTCATGCGGTCAATCAACACCGAGCCGCTGCGGGTATTACCACGCAAATCGACATCGCTGCCAATCGCCTGGATGCCCATGAACATATCCGGCAAACGACCGGCAATAGTAAATTCATCAATAGCATGCTGGATCTCGCCATTTTCCACCCAAAAACCAGCCGCGCCCTGCGAATAATCACCGGTGACAATATTGCTGCCCATACCCATGGTTTCAGTGACAATTACGCCGCGATCCATGGTTTTTAGCAAAGCAGCAAAATCCAAATCGCCAGAATCAACAGTCAGGTTATGCACACCGCCGGCATTGCCAGTAGTGACCATATTCAATTTGCGGGCCGAATAACTATCCAGCACATAGCCCTGCAATATGCCGTTCTGGATAATATCGCGGTTTTGTGTGGTGACGCCTTCAGCATCAAAACTGGCACTGCCCATCGCTTTGGATAAATACGGCTGTTCATGAATATGCATAAACTTGGGAAATATCTGCTGACCCAAGGCATCCAGCAAAAAGCTGGACTGACGATATTGAGCACCGCCACGAATCGCCGCTATCAATTGACCAAATAAACTACTGGCCATTTCGGCAGCAAAAATCACCGGATACTGGCCGGTTTTAACTTCCCGGGCATTGAGTCGGGACAACGTCCGTTCTGCCGCGCGGCGACCAATATATTCCGCCGCTTGCAAATCGGCTGCATCGCGCGCCTGGTCATACCAGTAATCACGCTGCATACCGTTGTCATCATTGGCAATTAAGGTGCAGCCGATACTATGTCGGCTGGATTGATTACTGCCGGCAAAACCAAGACTATTGGCATAAACTCTCAGACCTTGATGAGTCGAGACGCTGGCCCCTTCGGAATTACTGATTTGCGTCGAAAAATCCCGCCCGGCCTGTTCACAATGCATCGCCAGTTCGATGGCCTTGTCGGCGGAAATATCCCACGGATGAAATAGCGATAAATCCGGAAACTGTGTAGCCAGCATATCTTTATCGGCAAGGCCGGCAAACTCATCAGCCTGGGTAAATTTGGCAATACTGCATGCCATCGCCACGGTTTCGGCAATCGCCTCAGGGCGCAAATCAGAGGTACTGGCCGAAGCTTTGCTCTGACCCAGATAAACGGTAATGGCAAGGCCGGTATCGTTATTATGCTCCAGTGTTTCGATTTCGGCCTGGCGCACCGAAACCGATAAACCATGGCTGTTAGACACACCGACTTCAGCAGCGCTGGCGCCCAACTCACGGGCTTTGTCGAGTGCGATTTCAGCTGCATTCAGCAGTGTTGCCTCGTCATATTGACTCATATTATTAAATCCACCTCTTCGAGTTTGCCGGACTGGCGGTCAAAACCGCGCATTTCCAACACACCCTTGGTATTCAGGGAAATCAGAAGATATAAAGCATCCGGAAAATCAACAACATCCTCATCGGTAATGGCTGGCAAAGCAGGTGCATTGGGATGCGAATGATAAATAGCAAACAATTGCTGTTGCCGGACTTTCAGGGCTTCCAATGCTGCCAGCTGTTCACAGGCATTCAGTGCAAACAACACACTGGCATCAGTATCCTGCGTTTCCAGCGGATAACATTCACAGTTATCTTCGCGGCGGCCAACCAGGCCACAAATTTCCCGCATGGGCGATAATTGCGCCTGATGCAATAAATCATTGACCAGGGTTCGCGGTAAACGCACCGTTTGTTTTAAAGTCATATTATTTTTCCTAGGGCTTGTTTATCTTTCATCTCCGCCTCTGTTGTGAGCTGAAAAAGTGCCAATCAAGGCGCGAGATGAGCCGTTTGTGAGATAAACAAGCCCTAACCATGACAGACCGGACAAGCCGGGTCCTGAGGTAGGCGCATTTCCCGGATTTGCAGCGTTAACGCATCGACCATAACGACCCGGCCGGCCAGAGATTGTCCGGCACCCGTTAATAATTTGATAGTTTCAATTGCCTGAATACTGCCCATTAACCCCAGCAGCGGTGATAACACCCCGTTTTCAGCACAGCTTTGCGGGGTGTTGGCACCTTTATCATCGTATAAACAACGATAACACGGCGCATCTGGCTGACGCGGATCAAATACGCTGACCTGACCCTCCCAGCGGATGGCAGCAGCCGACACCAGCGGCGTTTTGCTCGCTTTGCAGTGACGGTTTAATAAAAACCGGCTATCAAAATTATCAGTGCAGTCGACTACCACATCAATCTCGGCAAGTAGCTTATCGAGCGTTTCAGCATCGGGGCGCATCGCCAGACATTCAATCTCAATTTCATCATTTATATCGCGGAGCGTACTGGCCGCAGAATCAGTTTTTAACTGCCCGACCGAGGCATGACGATGCACGATTTGCCGTTGTAAATTGGTCAGTTCCACCTGATCATCATCGACCAATAACAACTTGCCAATGCCGCTGGCCGCTAAATACAAAGCGACTGGCGAACCCAGCCCGCCAAGGCCGACAATCATCACCCGACTAGCTAATAATTTTTGCTGGCCTTCATATTCCAGATGCGGCAATAAAATATGTCGGCTGTAGCGCAACAGTTGTTGATCATTCATGAGGTAATTTTACCTGATTCCGGCTTCTGACCGATGACAACGCGGTCCTGGCCACCGAAATCCTGATGGTCAGAGATGGCGATAAAACCCGTCTTCTTGAATAAATCCTGCACCGCGGCTGATTGCTGCCAGCCATGCTCGATCATTAGCCAGCCGCCATTTTTTAGCACCGTCCAGGCTTGCGAAACAATTTGCCGGATATCGCGCAGACCATCGGGGCCAGAGGCCAGCGCCGAGCGCGGTTCAAAACGCAGATCGCCTTGATCTAAATGCGGATCATCATCAGCAATATATGGCGGATTGCTGACCAGCAAATCCAGAGTTTCTGGCGCGATCATGTTCGCCCAATTGCCACTAACAAATTGCACGTTCGGTAATTGATAATCGGTGGCATTGGCTTTGGCAACGGTTAATGCCTGATGCGAAAAGTCACTGGCCAGCCAAAAACTATCCGGGCGTTGTTTGGCCAATGCCAGGGCAATGGCGCCGCTGCCGGTACCGAGATCAGCGCAGCGGGCTTGTGCCGGTATTTTAGTCAGCGCCTGCGCCACCAGACATTCGGTATCGGGTCGCGGGATCAAGGTATCGCCGGTCACCATTAAATCCAGATCCCAAAATCCACGGCGCCCCAATAAATGCGCGACCGGCTGGCCTGCCATCCGGGCAGTTAATAATTGCTGATAATCGTCTTGCTGATCGGCAGTCAGGATTTGCGCGGACGCAGTGATTAATTTAACCGGTGCACAATTGAGTACATGGCAAAGTAATATTTCGGCATCCTGACGGGCATCGCTGTTATCGCCAAGCACAACAATCGCTTGCTGCAGCGCTTGCGACAGCGTGATGCCTGCGGTTTCTGCCATCGTTATAAAACGCTGATTATCAGTGCGGCCAATGCAATACCTATCGCCGCCCAGGCCAGCGCGACATTACGTTTTTGTGCCATTTCCAGCTCAGCGCGTTGGGCTTTTAATTGGCTGGTTAAGGCGGCGTTTTGTTGGGCCAGCGCCGATTCCAGCTCGCTGTTTAATGCTTTACTCAGCTCAGTTGAAAGTTGCTGCTGGATTTTATCGTCAATAAGTGGGGTTAGGTTTTGTTGCAGCAGATCCTGCGCCTGTAATTGTTGCTTATTCAGCCAATCGCTGGCCTGTTCCTGTAATCGATTTTGCCATTGGCCGAGCACATCAAAGCCCTGAAAAGCCTGTTCCAGCATTGAGGTCGCTTGTTGTTGCAGGCCGCTGTTATCAGTGGAAGCACGTTGACGCAAATCAGCCAGCGCTGACTCAACCGTATGTTGCAGTTCCTGTTTTAAATCCGGCAACAACGATAACTTCATCGCTTCGATTTGGGCGGCTTGCTGCTGAGATGCCTGCGTATCTACCTGCTGATTTTGCTGGCTTAATTGCGCTGATAATTCAGCACGTACTTGTGGCAACCATTGTTGTTCGAGTTGTTGCTGTAATTTTGCCAGTAATGCCGTTTCATCAATAACAGGGGGCTGGGCTTGCGGCTGTTCAGGTGTTGCTGTTGCTTGGGCTTTATCAGTTAACTGGCTGAGAATGTGATTGACCGCTTCTGGCGCAGGGGGTTTTGCCAACACAGTAAGGGCACCACTGTCGGTCGCTTTGGTTTTATCGAGCTCGCTGTCATTGCCGGTACAAACCACCACCGGAATCGCCTTTAAGCGCGGATGCGACTTGATGTTTCTGGTCGCAGTAATGCCATCCATACCCGGCATCATCAAATCCATAAAAATCACATCAGGCAGCTCAGCTTGTTGTGCCAGCCATTGCAAGGCCGCTTCGCCGCTGTCCTGTTCCACTACGGTAAAATTATGACTGAGTAACAACTTATTAAGTGTCAGCCGCGCCACCCGCGAATCATCGACCACCAGCGCCAGTTTATTTGCCATTGTTGTGTTCCTTCAAACGATTCGATGCGGGTCCAATTGAATAGACTTCACCCGCTTACCCAGCATTACTAATTCACCACGATAGCGCTGCTGGCCATCACTGGCAAACTCAAAAAAATAACTGCGCTCCAGCGCCATGCGACCTTTTAAATTGCGCTTTAACCGCACTTTTTGCCAGGCCACAGTACCGTTAAGAAAGCTGACATTCATCGACTCGCAATGCTGTTTTGCCACCCGGGTAGCATGTTCGGCGGCACCCCGGCTATCCCACCAAAACCAGCCAATTACAGCCAGTATCAGCATCACAATGACGCTATCGCTCATCCAATATCACCCCAGTTCGCCTGCACAATCGCCAGCGCTGCCGCTGATGCTGTTTCGGTTCGTAAAATTCTTGGCCCAAATTGTATGGCCGTAAAACCAGTTTGTTTAGCCGTGATAATTTCTGCGTCGCTGAGCCCACCCTCAGGGCCAATCAGTAAACTGACCGAAGATTGTTTGGCCAGTCCATTAAAACGCTGCGTTGCCGTTGGATCTAATACTAGCTTGCAATCAGTGTCAGCGTTCGCTAATGCCGAGTTTAAATCGACCACTGGTACCAACTCCGGCAATACTGCCCGGCCACTTTGTTCACAGGCACTGATTAATACACCCTGCCAGTGTGCCCAGCGTTTATCGGCGCGATCGCCGCCCAGCTGCACATTACAGCGCTCGGTAATGACCGGCACAATTTTCTGTACACCCAGTTCGACTGCTTTCTGAATGGCAAAATCCATTCGCTCGCCACGGGAAATACCCTGCAATAAACAAACCTGCAGTGGTGATTCACTGTGATTGGCAATTTCACCGGTTAATTTTGCCTGCGCTTCACGCTTGGCGACTTGCGTCAGCTCGGCGGTATATTCGTGACCATTACCATCAAATAACTGAATGATGGCGCCGGCTTTTAACCGCAGCACCTGCACGGCATGGCGAAACACCGCCTCTGGCAGGACAAAATCATCATCCCATTGGTAGGGGCCGGCATAATAAAAACGCAAACTTCGCATGAGATTGTGGCATTCAAGAATTACAATCCAGCAGTTTACAGGCTGCATCACCAGCTTTGAATAAGCAGGCTAAAATGACTGCTATAATTTGCCCATGAATATCGACTTACCACAGCTGCAACAACTGGTGACACAGACCGTCCAGCAAGAGCTGATGCCATTATTTAATGCGGTCAAACGTCGTTATAAAACCGATGGCAGTGTGGTGACCATTGCCGATCAATTATTGCAGCAAAAACTCGGCGATTTGCTGACCGGCTTTTATCCCGGCACCGTTATGCTCGGTGAAGAAATGTCTATCGAGCAGCAACAAACATTGATGCAAACGGAAAGTCCGTTATGGATATTGGATCCGATAGACGGCACCAGTAATTTCGTTGCTGGCATGCCGTTTTTTTCAGTTTCACTGGCATTGGTTGAACACGGAAAAGTCAGCCATGCACTGGTTTACGACCCGGTATTAGATGAATGCTTTACCGCGATCGCAGGGAAAGGTGCCTGGTGTAATGGCCAGCCCCTTGTCGCTGAAATCAGTGGCCTGGGTCTGTCACAATCATTGGCGCTGATTGATTATAAACGTCTGCCGGCGGCGTTGGCGACACGCCTCGTCAAAGAAAAACCCTATGGCTCACAGCGCAGTCTGGGCTCAATCGCGCTGGAGCTTTGCTGGCTGGCAGCAGGCAGAGCGCATTTGTATTTACATGCCCAGCAACACTTATGGGATTATGCCGCTGCGCAATTAATCGTCAGTGAAGCCGGCGCATTTGCCTGTACCTTGCAAAATGAACCGGTATTTAACTTTGCTTTAGAACCGCGCTCGACCTGTGCGGCAATTGACGAAAACCTGTTTGCCGCCTGGCGGGATTATCTGCGGGTACCTCGCTGCGATGGCTGATAGTCTGATTCGGCCGGATTGGCCGGCACCGGGAAATGTTAATGCGCTGTTTAGCACACGGCTCGGCGGCGTCAGCCCGGCACCTTATAACAGTCTGAATTTAGGCGATCATGTCGGTGACCCGCCAGAGAATGTTGCCGCCAACCGCCAACTGTTAATCAATACTGCCGACTTGCCTGATACGCCGTTATGGTTACGACAAACACATTCCACTAAAGTCATTGCCAGCAAACACTGGCAGGCTTATATCGAAGCGGATGCAATTTTCAGCACGCAGCCCAATCATATTTGTGCGGTGATGACGGCTGACTGTTTGCCGGTTTTGCTTTGTGATAAGCAAGGCCGACAAGTGGCGGCCATTCATGCCGGCTGGCGGGGTTTATGTGATGGCATTATTGAAAAAACGGTCGCGCAATTAGGCGGCGCGCCGGAAGATTTATTAGCCTGGCTGGGCCCAGCGATTGGTCCGGCACAGTTCGAAGTCGGTGCAGAAGTTCGTGATGCTTTTATCGCTGAATCTGCTGAGGCCAAAAGCGCTTTCCTACCGTCAAAACCAGGTCATTTTCTGGCCGATATTTACACGTTGGCCAGACAACGACTGCATCATTGTGGTATCAAAAATAGCTATGGCGGTGACTATTGCACGGTCAGCCAGCCTGAATTATTTTTCTCTTATCGTCGTGACGGCGTCACTGGCCGGATGGCATCACTTATATGGTTAACGCCTTAATAAGGTATGATCTGCCAATTATTTTGCTGATGGGTTTTTATGGATTTACTACTCTGGATCGTCGGTTTCAGCCTGATTGGCGGTCTGCTCAGTGTTGGCATTGCTTCATCGTTTTTGCTGCTCTCAGATAAAGCGCGTAGCCATACGGTCCCTTATCTGGTCAGCTTTGCTATAGGTGCCTTGCTCGGGGCCTCTTTCTTAGGTTTGATCCCGCATGCCATCGAACATGAATTTGCCGTTGAAGCCCATGAACTGGGTCTTACACTACTGCTCGGTTTATTGCTGTTTTTCCTGCTGGAAAAAATGGTTTTATGGCGCCATTGCCACAGCCATCATGGTCACGAACATATCCCTGAACTGGGCCATGATCACCATGCCGATGATGCCCACCAGCATCAGGAAAAAGCCGCCGGCACCCTGATTATTGTCGGCGATACCATCCATAACTTTGTCGATGGTATTTTAATTGCCGCGGCTTTTTTGACCGATGTGCATCTGGGTGTTGTGACAGCGCTGGCCATTGCCGCACATGAAATCCCACAAGAACTGGGTGACTTTGTTATTTTGCTGCACAGCGGTTTCAGCCGCCGAAAAGCGTTGTTTTTCAATATGCTTTCCAGCCTGGGCACTGTGATTGGTGCAGTGCTGGCCTATTTTCTGCTGGCCGGTATGGAACATATTCTGCCGTACATCCTGGTGGTTGCCGCATCCAGCTTTATTTATGTGGCGGTCGCCGATTTGATCCCCGGACTGCATTCCCGGGTCAAACCCGGTGAAACGCTGCAACAAATTTTGCTGATTGCCGCCGGTGTAATCTTCATTTATCTGGCGCACAGTACACTGCACTGATGACTGAACGTTTGGCAATTTTAATAATCGGCCCGTCATGGGTCGGCGATATGGTGATGGCGCAGTCGTTGTTTATCGCGCTGAAACAACAGCATCCACATTGCGAAATTGACGTATTGGCACCGGCCTGGACGCGACCATTACTGGAACGCATGCCGGAAGTTCGGGCAGCGATTGATATGCCGGTGACCCATGGTGTGTTTGGCTGGAAAGTCCGCCGGCAACTGGGTTTATCACTGCGCGGCCAATATCAACAGGCGATTGTGTTGCCGAATTCCTGGAAATCGGCGCTGATCCCATGGTTTGCAAAAATCCCTAAACGCACCGGTTGGCGCGGTGAAATGCGTTATGGTTTGCTCAATGATTTACGCAAACTCGATAAAACCGCGCTGCCGATGATGGTGGAGCGGTTTGTTTCACTGGCATTACCGGCTGAAAAAGCAAGACAAAAACCACACTGGCAGCCACCGGCAATGATTGCCGGCACAGTCCTTGGCGATCTGAATCCGAAGCTGACGACCGGCCAACAACGATTAATCTTGTGTCCAGGCGCTGAATTTGGTCCCGCCAAACAATGGCCGGTCAGCCACTATGCAGCGGTTGCCAGCCATTTTTTACAGCGCGGCGGGCAGGTACTGATTCTGGGCTCTAAAGCCGATAAAAAAGTAGCTGGTGAAATTGTCGGTGCGGTGGCCAAGGATTTACGTGGTCAGTTATTTAGTCTCGCCGGTCAGACACAACTGGCCGACGCCATTGATTTGCTGGCAACCGCTGATCAGGTCATCAGTAATGACTCCGGCCTGATGCATATTGCCGCCGCTTTAAATAAACCTCTGATTGCTATTTATGGGCCGACCTCTCCGGCGTTCACTCCGCCGTTATCGGAGCAGGCGCAGATGGTTCAAATTCCGGTAGATTGTGGCCCCTGCTTCCAGCGTACTTGTCCACAAGGGCATCATAAATGTATGCAGGACTTAACACCGGCATCGGTTATCACACATATTAAAATCAACACACCATGACTGAAAAACTTGTCACTATTCTGGTCCCCAACTACAAAACATTGTTAATCACACAGATTTGTCTGCGCTTGCTGCGTGAAAACACCGATCCGGCTATTACCGATGTGATTGTTATTGATAATGACTCACAGGATACCTCGACAGAATACCTGCGCAGTCTGAACTGGATAAAACTGATTGAACGGCCGGCCGAGCCCGGCGAAACCGGTGTACATGCCCACTCGCGGGCTTTGGATTTGGCTCTGGCAAAAGTGACGACACCCTATGTGCTATCCATTCATACCGACACATTTATCAAGCGCAATGACTGGCTGATGTATCTGTTAAGCCAGTTTGATAATGACCAAGTGGCAGGGGTCGGATCATGGAAACTGGAATCCAAATCCTGGCTACGCCACAGCGGCATCTATTTTGAGCAGGGCTGGAAATATTTACTAAACCGGTTTTTTAGTTATCAGCGCTATAAGCCACATCGTTTGGATAAATCCGCACAATATCTTCGCAGCCACTGCGCCATTTACCGTACCGATATCATCCGTAAACTGAATACCAGCTTTTCTGATGGTGACGACACAGCAGGGAAAACTATGCACCAGAAAATGGTCGATGCCGGTTACCAAATGAAGTTTTTATCATCAACCAACCTTGGGCATTATGTAGATCATTTAAACCATGCCACATCAATTCTGAACCCGGAGCTGCGCCGGGATGGCAAAAATTGCGGCCGCAGTCACCGAAAAATAAAAAATAAACTGCGCGGTGTCGATGCCGTCAGTATTCTGGCACAAACGGATTTGGATAAGTAAACATGACTGTTATGGCTTTAAATTCACCATTCAGCCTGAGCCAGCTCAGGCTGCTATTGGCTTTGTTGAGCTTATTGCTATCGGCATTTGCTTTGCTGACAGATGACATTATTAACAGCGATGGCATCCTCTACATGCAAATGGCAGAGGCCTTTATGCAGGGCGGGTTGGCAGCAATGGCAGCTTTGTATGACTGGCCATTTTTTGCTTTGCTGGTAGCGGCAATCAGTCATCTCAGCGGACTACATCCTGAAACCAGCGTAGCTATATTAAACGTCTTGCTGTTTGTCATATTCACTGATGCGCTATTGTTAATCGCCCGGCAACTGTTGCCTGATATGCGTCAATTGATCATTGCTGCGCTGCTGATTTTGCTGTTTTACAGCATCAACGATTATCGCGACTTTATTATCCGTGATATCGGCTACTGGGCGTTTATCAGCATCGCATTACAGCAATTTCTGTCTTACTTAAAAAACAGTCATTGGCAGCAGGCGCTGTTGTGGCAGGTTTCTGGACTGATAGCGCTGCTGTTCAGGGTTGAAGGGATAATTATCCTATTGTTAATGCCGCTGTTTTTACTATTCAGCCAACAGTCAAAACCGCTGCTAAAGTCGCTATTACAACTTTACAGCTTATTATTGATTGCAGGTCTCATCGCAATAATCACCCTGATTGCCGGCGTTGGCTGGACCGATGCTTTCGGCAAACTCGGCAGTATTGTCCTGTATCTTGATTTTGCCGGTTTCCAAAGTCGATTTACAGCAAACAGTCTTATCATTGCTGAACAAATTCTGCATCCGGTAGCCGATGATGAAGCTGGCCAAGTTTTATTTTTTGGCCTTATCGGCATGCTGGCGATGCAATTATTGCTTGGTCTATCAGCAGCTTATTTGCTGATATTACTGCTTAGCCGGAAAACGCAGGTACCGTGGTTTAATACACCGCTAAACAAAGCCATTGCCTGGTTTTTACTGATTAATATCGGCATTCTGACCGTATTTTGTCTGCACCAATATTTTGTAACGACACGCTATTGTGTCATGGCCTTTGTGGCCATTTTTCTGTTGGTTTTACCGAGATTAACGGCATTTATTGATGATATCTGGGTACAGCGTAAAACGGGCTTACAGGTTCTAGTGGCTTTATTGTTGATATACAGTCTTGGTGATGTGATTTATCAGTCAAGCTCGAAAACTTATATACCCGAAACAGCTAAATGGGCTACAGAACAACTCCCGGCAGGTAAAAAACTGCTGACCACAGACGCGTTTCTTGCCTATTATGTCGACAAATATGCTGACGATAATTCCGATATAACACAGCAGCCGACGCTGAAAAATTATCAGCAGTTTGATTATTTGCTGACGGTTGAAAAACGCCGCAACCAGACATTAAAAAAACAACTTGCCGAGTTACCACTCGAAGCTGTTTTCAGCCGTGAAAACAATCGTGGCAATAAGGCGACGGTTTATCGGATTTTACCGCCTGCTGACAGCAGAAACTGAGTCACCCGCCAGCAGCTTGTTATACTTACCATTTATTACTGAATTAAAAGAATTTTATGATTGTTTTAGGTCTGTCCGGCGCCGTAGGCCATGATGCTTCTGCGGCCATTTATATTGATGGCAAATTGATTGCCGCCGCAGAAGAAGAACGTTTTCTGCGCGATAAACACGCCAAAGGCAAAATGGCCTACGAGGCCACCAAATTCTGCTTAAAACAAGCTGGCATCAGGCCGGATGAAATCGATATGGTGGCGTTTCCTTACGCGGAAATTCCGCTGAGCAGTCCCGCCCGCTGGTATTACGCCAAACGGCACTGGTATGCACCGGATCGTGCTTTGCTGGCGCTGTTTAATGGCAATCGCCGTTACTGGCGTAACCACAAAATGGTGATGCAATTGCTCGATGATCTGGGCATTGGTTCAAAACGGGTCAAATTCGTACCAGTCGAACATCATCTGGCACATGCCAGCAGCGCTTATCATTTAAGTGGCTTTAAAGAAAAAACTGCGATTATCGGCATCGATGGCAAAGGCGAGTATGCCACCACCTTTTTTGGCTATGGTGAAAATGGCCAAATTCACAAAATCAAAGAATTCTACGATCCCGATTCGCTGGGCGGCATGTATGGCGCACTGACCGAATATCTCGGTTTTGAAATGCTCGACGGTGAATTCAAAGTGATGGGCATGGCACCGTATGGCGATCCCAAGCGGTTTGATTTTTCCAAATTGATTGACTGCCAGAACGGTGAGTTCAAAGTGAACACCAAACTGGTCAATACCATTGGCCTGCGGCGTTTTAAGAAGGACGATAAAGGTTACTTTTTCAGTCCTGCACTGATTGACTGGCTTGGGCCGATGCGCGAAGGCGATGAAAAAGATGAGCCTTATATCGACTACGCCGCCAGCATTCAGGATTTACTGGAAAAATGCGCGCTGCACCTGATTGATTTTTATCTCGGTGACATCATTCGCGAAACCGGCAAAATCGCCTATGCCGGTGGCGTAGCGCTTAACGTCAAACTCAACCAACGAATTATTGCCCTGTCCGGCGTCAAAGAATTATTTGTCCAGCCCGCTGCAGGTGATGCCGGTACCGCTATTGGCGCAGCCAGTTATGCATCACAAAAGGCAGGTGTGCCGGTTGAGCCGATGCATCACGCTTATTTGGGGCCGTCATATACGACCGAAGAATGTATTCAGGCCTGCCAAAATTACCCGCAAACCGTATCATGGCAAAAACTGGATAATGTCACAGCAGATACCGCTAAATTGCTCAATGACGGCAATCCGGTTGCCTGGTTTCAGGGCCGTATGGAATTTGGCCCGCGGGCTTTGGGTAATCGCAGCATTCTGGGTTCACCCAGCCATCCGGGCGTTGCCGATCGCATCAACGCGCAAATCAAATATCGTGAGCGGTGGCGGCCATTCTGCCCGAGTATGCTCGACACGGTGGCACCGGAAATTCTGCAAACCGATCACCCCAGTCCGTATATGACCTTCACTTTTGATGTCGCTGAAAGCTGGAAATCACGCATTCCGGAAGTGGTCCATGAAGACGGCACCGCGCGGGCCCAAATTGTCACGCAGGATACCAATCCGCGCTACTACGAACTTATCAGTGCACTTGAAAAGCTGAACGGTAACGGCGTTGTCCTCAACACCTCGCTAAACCGTCGCGGTGAGCCAATGGTCTGTAGCCCTGTTGATGCACTGAATATGTTTTTTGGCTCTGATCTCGAATACTTGGTGATGGAAGATATTTTGGTGACCAAGAACAACTAAGATGAATAGTCTGCTTCGACTGTATCAGCGTTACCGTGCAAAAAAACTTGGCATTCGTATTAATGCGTTAAAAGGTATTCGACCCGGCGTCAAACTCAGCCTTGAATCACCTTGCCGGCTGGCAGATCTCACTATTGATAGTTCTGACTTACTCAATATCGGTGCATATACCTATATTCGAAGCCGGACTGAAATCATGCACGTCAGTTATATTGGACGATTTTGTTCCATAGGTCGGGATGTTTTACTGGGTTTGGATCCCCGTAATCATCCTGTGAATCAGGTGTCTTCGTGTCCACAGTTTTACCAAAACTATCAAAGTCCGACCGCACCATTAACAGTTGGCCATGATGTTTGGATAGGGCATCGAGCAACTATTATGGCTGGAATTTCAATTGCTAATGGGGCGATTATCGGTGCTAACTCGGTGGTGACCAAAGATGTACCGCCGTATGCGATAGTTGCTGGTAACCCGGCCAAACTAATTCGTTACCGATTCAGCGAAGAAATGATTGTGAAATTTCAGGATAGTGAATGGTGGCAATATGACATCACTGCTTTATCATCAATAGATTTCGGACAGCCCGATATTTTTCTAAAACAGATCAAAGCAATTAACGATATTGCAGATTATCCGCTGGTTCGTATTGTCGGTGGCAAGGTGTCATCTGATTAGCTATCCAGCGCGCGCAGTTTGCTGCGAAGCCTGCGTACGAAATTACCAATAAATTTATCTGTTGATAAGCGGTAGAGTAGTTTTCTTCGCGGCTGGGTGAAGAAGCGATCTTTAAAACGCCGAAAACTGCTTTTTTTGCGTTGTGGCTCAGAAGTGTTATCCGATACTACTTCGTCAAGTTCGCGCAACCATTGCTGATCAGATTCATAACCAAGCTCAATCAATAGTTCATCTATTGCACCATATTTTTCTACTTGCGCTTTCAAAAATGACTTTTGTTTGCGCCAATTGCCAACACTGACTGGGGTAATCGGTCGGGCTCCCCCAAGTGCAGCAGCTGATTTCTCTGAAGGCTTTGCGACCAGATGGTATTCACTAAACCGGTGCTTTTGCCGCAGAAACGGCAATTGTCTCAGAAGATATTGCTGCGTTTCGTCGGGTCGGGTAACCAAATCCTCATAACGGATGGTAATAAATCGTGGGTTATTTTTTAAACTAGCAGCATATTCATGATGTGCCAGCCAGCCACCGAGGCTACCCCAGATTTTTTTATTCGCACGGTTATTACGATGACTTCGGCTGGCAATAGCATCTCTGGGATCACGCAGCATGTATATAACATACAAATTTGGATTAACTTTCAGGGGGTAGCGAATACGGGCAATATCATTAGGATTTTTAGTACATAAAACGCTGTAAGCATCAGTGAACTCGCGAAAAATACTGCATTCGTGATCGGTATAGCCATCAATGTCAAAACAGGAAATCATCAATTCTGTCATTAATGTTGTGCCACTGCGCGGTAAACAGCCGACAATATGGATATGTTTTGTGCTCATTTTTTTTCTATTCCAGATTGGTTTTGCCAATTTCGCTGAAAACGCTCCAAGTCCTGTCTGTAACACACCAAAAAACGTTTTTTATTGTTAATCTGCCGCATCGCATCCAAATCAATCAATTGAATCTGACCACTGACATCAATCAGCAGATTACTGGCTTTTAAATCACCATGATGCAGCCGATAGCGTTTTAATAAGGCAAATATTTCATCGATTTGCCGCGTCATTTTGCCTTCAGGTGGTGCATCTTGGAAATAAGATGCTAACTCCTGAGCCTCAGCCCACTCGCTGATTAGGTAGGCTTCGCGACGAAGCGGACCAAAACGTTTTTCGACAAAACCCAGTACTTTTGGCGTTGGCAGGCCGATGAGTTCCAGCAGGCGTCCATAGTGCCAGGCATTGGCTGCTCTGCTTAGCCGCCAGCAACGTTTCAGAAAATGCCCGAAAGATTTGATATTAAAGCGCTTAATCACAACCGTCTGCCCGGCAAGCGCCACTTTTGCCACCGTGGCGCTGTTACCATCTTTCAATAATTCGCCATCGGCAATCAGTTGATCTAATTGGCCGATAAAATCATTGCCCATTGTGACCAAAAATTCCCGTCGGAATGCCGACTCGCGTTGGAAGTTATGCTGGTAAGCGGTCATCGTGCAGTCACGAAAACATTTTTTCAGATAGGCCCGTTGCCGTTTTTGCCAGGCTTTGGCTACCGCTTTGTCAAAATCGGCAGTTAGCTCGTCGGTCAGCGGCCACTGTCGCAGGGCGCAGTAATCGGCAAAATATTGTTTTAATCGCTGCTGACCGGCATCGGTAAACTGCACCATCAATAGCGCCAGATTATTAAGGCTCGGTGTAACGGCCAAAGTTTTATCTGATAAACGCTTTATCGCCGCATAATCTACTAAATAAAGCGCACCTGCTGAAAACAGCAGGTTATCGACATGCAAATCATCATGAATCAAACCCGCTTGATGCAATTTGGCCATCAGCTCAATCAATTGCTGACAATGCCCGGCATCCTGCAAATCCGATTCTGCAAAAGCACGGGCTTCGGGCAGCCACTCATAGGCAATTAACAGCGAACCATCGGCTGCTTCTGAGACGAACTCAATGGCTGGTAATGTTAATCCGGCACCCGCTGCCAACTGATGACCTGTCTGTTCTTTTAATAACAGCCGCCGGCCCTGCCGGGAATCAGTGATTAATTTCAGTAATGCCGGCCGCCCCTGAAAACTGGCTTTGCCAACCAGACGTTTGCCCGGCAAAAACCGCAAACTGGTTTGCAGCTCAATTGGACCTGCTGCGGACTGAATCGTCAGTGGCAGAGTCGGCAACTGATTTAGCGCAAGCGGTTCAGCCATGATGCTTTTGCCATTTCAAAAGTAAATCATTACTTCGTTTTGAAACCTCTGCCCATAAGTACTTATTGCGATGCAGCGTGTAATGCAAAGATACGCCGGTATAAGTGCGGATAAACCGCAGCAGATCGCGCTGACTAAGCTGAACGGCATGTGCCGAAAAATGCAATGACGCCAAATCTTTTACCTGCCAGCGACGCGGCACTGCGCGGCGGATCTGCGCACGGTGTAAATCAATCAAAAACAGTCTTGTGCTATCGCTGATGACATTGTGTTCAGCAAAGGCTTCATCCAGCAAAAAATGACACAAATAATAATCGCGATGATTAATACCGGCGGTGTGCATTTTCCGGCTGATAGTCGCCAGTTTCTCAATCAGTAAACGCTTACTTTGCAGTGTTGGCGGTGTTTTCTGCCATTGCTCACCAACATATTCCAGACTCATGGTCTGTGTTAAGTCTTCGGTAATCACAAATGATTCGCGCCGCGCCGGATTGAGCCCGCGTTCACCAAAAGCAGCCAACGTCATGGTATCGATACCGGCTTTTTCTAATGCCTGAACGGCCTGCCATTCGTTGCGGGCGCTGACCACCGGCAACCGGCCCTGCAGCAGGTTTTTGATAATTTCGCGCCAGCCGATACCAGCATGGTATTTCAGAAAATAAGACTTGCCGTCATACGAAAACCGTAAAGTCCGGCGACCTTCCTTATCGCGAAATACCTCGCCGTCCAATTCACGGGCAACAGCAAAAACATCTTTGCCGCCACATAGCGCCTGCAAGTCTTCCCGGACATAAACGCGCTTAGTCATGGTTCAGCCAGCTTTCTATTTGATCAGCACAAAATACCGCCCGCGGCTGATCGCTGATTTTGGCACTGCCCCGCCCGCGCGGCAGCGGTCCGTTGGTCTGTGCGGCATCTCGCAGTTGATCGACCAGTGTTCGCGGCCAGTCATGTTTCGGCAAAATGCTGGATGCCGGATCATCTGCTGCCAGAAACCGATAACCGCAAATATCAGAAATCACTACTGGCAAATGCGCCGCCAGAGCCTCCGCAATGACCATTCCTGCCGCTTCTTTACGCGCCGGATGTACCAGTAAATCCGCGGCAAAATAGAACAATGCTGTTGAGGTCTGGCCGCCCCAGAATTTAAAACTTAAACCACTCAGTTTTTGCAATGCCGGTTCATAATCGGCCTGCTTGCCATTACCGACAATCCATAAAGCCAGTTTTTCGCGCTGTTCACGTTTGAGCATTTTTAAGGCCGTCATCACCCGATCCAGGCCTTTAGTATGAAAATCAGCGGCGACAAATAATAAAACCTGTCGGCCTTTTTCTGGTTGCTGCTGACCACGCCAGTTACGACCAGCATTGAATTTTGCCTGGTCAAAATGAAATTCGGCTTCGACCGTCACAGGCAATAAACTTTGTTGCGCAGCTGGCAGCGGGAAATGCTGCAAATATTGCGCTTGCTGGCTGTCGGTCAGAAAAAACACTTTCAGATCAGCATTAGAAAACATCTGTTTTTCAATACCGGCATAAGTGCGATATCGCGGCAGCAGCTTTTTCAAACCACGATATCGATTAGCAACAAAACTGGGATCAGCGGCAAAATACATATCCAGCCCAGCCATTTTGGTGAAACCGATAATCGCATCAAAGGTCTTGTTGGCCTGAAACGCCAGTAAGGTATCAGACAGCGCCCGCAGCCGGGCATGATTGGTACGAAACTGTTTCTTATCAACAATCACTTTTTGCCAGCCGCCCGGAAAATCACCATGCCAGGCAGCCGTCACCACCGTTATCTGATGACCACGCCGCGCCATTTCCGAGGCCACGGCAAAAAAATCGCGCTGCGCCCCACCGAACGGAAAATATTCGGTAATGGCAAAAGCAAGCTGCATAGACTGTTCCCGACTCCTGCGCACAAACCTGACAAGGTCGCGGCGCTGCACTAGAATAGAGGCAAAACGCGTCCAGCGCGCCACCCGTTTAACGCGGGTCAGTTTATCACCGATTTCAGACAGATGAGGTAAGCCGTGTCATTTCATTCCACATTAAGTCGTCACCAGCAAATGGTCGACAGTTTGTTTGCCATGACGCCGCAACTCGACGTGCTGCTAAGCCGTATTCGTGAATGCGTGTTAGCTGGCAATAAAGTGTTGTTTTTCGGTAATGGCGGTAGCGCCGCTGATGCCCAGCATCTGGCCGCTGAATTTGTGATTCGTTATAAAGACGAACGACAGCCGCTCGGCGCGATTGCGCTGACCACTGACACGTCGATTCTGACCGCCCATAGTAATGACTACAGTTTTGATACCGTATTCGACCGGCAAATTCTGGCGCTCGGCAAAGCTGGCGATATTGCCATCGGTTTATCGACGTCCGGTAACAGTAAAAACGTGATTAATGGCATCAAAGCAGCCCAATCCATAGGCGTTTACAGTGTGGCGTTTACCGGTGACAGCGGCGGCCAGTTGCTGGATATCGCCGATGAATGTGTCCGTATTCAAAGCACCGAAACCGCGCGGATTCAGGAAGGCCATATGATAATCGGCCACTGGCTCTGTGAGGCGCTGGACGCCCAATTGCGTTCATGAGCCGAAAGATAGTCGACACTGATGTATTGATCCTTGGCGCCGGCATTGCCGGTTTATGGCTGCATAACCGGCTGAATCAACTCGGTTATCACGCTCTGCTGCTGGAAAAAAACCAGATCGGCAATGCCCAGACTTTAGCCGCCCAAGGCATTATTCACGGCGGCAGTAAGTACGCACTCAACGGCATTCTCTCTAACGCCGCACAAACCATCAGCGCCATGCCGGCGCGCTGGAAAGCCTGTTTAGATGGCAGCGGTGAAATTGATTTATCCAAGGCGCGGATTTTTACTGACCATCAATTGCTGTGGTCAACCAAAAGTCTGTCGTCAAAGATGCTGTCGTTTTTTGCCAGCAAAGCATTACAAAGCCGGATGCAGGCCATCCCCAAAGCGCAGCGTAGCGGCTTGTTTGCTGACCCCGGTTTTAAAGGCACGTTGTATGCACTGGATGAACCGGTGGTGGATGTGCCGAGTTTGCTGGGCTGTTTTCAGCGGCAGTTTGGGCAGCGGATATTGCACAGTGGCGATAAAACGCTGGAATTTGTCCGTGATAATGAACGGATAACCGGCCTGAATATCGGTGATGAGGTACAAATACGCGCCCAGCAGTTAGTCCTCACTTCCGGGCAAGGCACCGGTGATCTGCTAAATCAGCTGGGGTTGAGTTCGCCCAAAATGCAATTACGGCCGCTGCAAATGCTGTTTTGCAAATCCAATGATCTGGACCTACCACTGCCGCAAATTTACGCGCACAGTCTCGGCAGCGGCAGCAAACCGGTTGCCACCATTACCAGCCATCCGGATACTGAAGGCAATATCGTCTGGTATCTGGGCGGCAATATTGCCGAAGAAGGCGTTGGTAAAACGCCCAATCAGTTGATTGATGAAGCCAAAGCGCTGCTCAAACAAATTCTGCCGTGGTTTTCGCCGCCGGAATTGAACTGGGCAACCTTTAACGTCAATCGCGCCGAGCCCAAACAAAAAGGCTTTTCGCGGCCCGACAGTGCCTTTGTTGAATCGCATGACAATGTCCACATAACCTGGCCCACCAAACTGGCTTTAGCGCCGGATTTAAGCGATCAGGTCATCAGCGCCTTACAAAAACAAAACCTGCAAAAACACGATTATCCGGAGGTCACCGCCCTGCCGCCGGCACAGATCGCCGAACCACTCTGGGGCAAGGTGTTTCGTCAATGAGCCGGTTACCGAAAAAAACAATCGCCAATACCGGTTTGAATGTCTCAGTGCTGGGCCTTGGCACCGTTAAACTCGGCCGCGACAAAGGCGTTAAATATCCGCAAAGCTTTACCATCCCTGACGATGCAACCGCGCTGGCATTGCTTGATCAGGCTTGGGATTTAGGTATTAACCTGATTGATACCGCGCCAGCTTACGGCAACAGCGAACAAAGGCTCGGCGAACTGTTACCGCAACTACTTCATGATTTTGTGATTTGCAGCAAAGCCGGTGAATTATTTGATAACCAGACCGGCGAATCGTCTTTTGATTTTTCGCCAGACGGCTTAAAACGCAGCGTCGAAATCAGTCTGCAACGACTGAAACGCGATCAAATCGATATCGTGCTGATTCATTCCGATGGCAACGATGTGCCAGTCATCGAGCAATACCGGGCGTTGGAAACGCTGAATAAACTCAAATCTGACGGCTTAATCAAAGCCACCGGCATGTCCACCAAAACCGTCGATGGCGGACTGCTAGCGTTAGATCAATCCGATATCGTTATGGTCACGCATAACCTTGATTATCAGGGCGAACAAACGGTTTTGGATGCTGCTGCCAAACAAAACAAAGCAGTATTTATCAAAAAAGCCTTCGCCAGCGGCCACCTGCCGGAAGGCACTGATGCTATCTCTGAAAGCTTTAAACTGATTTTTGCTAATCCGGCTGTGGCTAGTGTGGTGATTGGCACCATTAATCCCAAGCATCTGGCGGATAATGTGGCTAAGGCTGTTGAGGTTTTGGATTATTAACCACAGAGGCACAGAGGGCACGGAGTTATAAAAAATGGGTGAATCAAGTTAGCTTCCCCCTTGATTTTCTTGCGGTTTTGTTTGAAATCGGTTTAGACTCAAACCATCATTAAAGATGGAGAATGAGGTGGATGTCCACTCTAACATTACCACCGCTCGGCTTTTACTCCCAAGAAATGAAATCCTCCGTGTATGAACTTTTGATTTTTTGATTCCGCTGTTAAGAAGCCCCACTATTATGGTTGAGTTAGCCTTAAATAATCCTGAAAGCGAGGAGTTTGTTCAGAATATTGGTAAGTTCATTGCAAATTTTGGTGTTATTGAGCTAACGATAATCGAAATTTGTGATGTTCTTTCTAAAGACCCGGTGCTTACTAAGCTTGCTCACAGATCCTTGCTTTCAAGACGAGTCGACATTCTCAAGGAGCAAATCAAAAGATCTTCTGTCGCCGAAGAGACCAAGAACGCGCTCCTGAATCATTTAAAAGAGCTCAAACCATTCATTGAGCTTAGGAATATCCTCGCCCATAACCCAATTACGTTTGTTTTTCCAAATGCTGATCCATCTCAGGAGGCTTCCATAGCGGGCATTTTGAATATGCGTCCAAAAGATAAAACTAAAGACGGCGAGATTATCAGTATTGAAGAGCTAAGAGGCGGTGTTAACGATACCTCAAAAATTGCGAGGAAACTTCGTGAAGACTTAGATGCAATACAAAAGGTAAATTCGTGAGGCTTACCGTAGCCAGTCACTGACGCGTCGGCTGAATACGACATTAAGTGGCAAAAAAACACCCTCCAACGATAGGAGAAGCTAATGAAAAATAGACTTCACGCCATCTTGTTAATGGTCATATTTTTAAGCGGCTGTACAACTACAATTCCTGTAGCGGTCATTGGCCAAGACGGCCGAGTACTTACTGGGACTAATACAGTCTCTCTGACTGAGGGTAGTTTTTCTGTAACCGATGGAAAACTAACCTGTTCCGGGTCATATGATCCTTTACAGCAATCACAAACAATCTCAATGCCCGTGCTTTGTAATGACGGAAGAAAAGGCATTGTGCGTGCTGTAAGAGATACTTCCACATCTGGTTCAGGAACCATAAGACTGAATGATGGTTATCAAGGAGACTTTGTATTTGGGAAGGCCGCACTCAATTTCAAATAGACACACCAACTATATATTCGCAAGTGAAATCAATGACAAAACCAGCTTGGCTGAGACAATATTTTAACTCAGTGCCCTCTGTGTCTCTGTGGTTAATATCTCTAGTTAACCTTTCTGATTAATCTTATTCACTATCGCCGTCGTCGAGCAATTTTTGGTTAAGCCCATCACTCTGACCTCACCGCCATAGCCTTCAACAATTTCCCAACCGACCACGCCTTTTTTATCGTAATCGCCACCTTTGACGAGGATATCAGGCTGGATTTCACGCAATAAATCTTCGGGCGTACCACCTTCGAAGCAAGTCACCCAATCGACATCAGCCAGTCCCGCCAGCACGATTTTGCGGCGCTCTTCAGTATTGATTGGCCGACCCGGGCCTTTAAGTTTGGTGACCGATTCATCAGTATTTATCGCTACCACTAAGCGGTCACCAAGACTGCGCGCTTCATGTAGATAGCTGACATGGCCGGCATGCAGGATATCGAAACAGCCGTTGGTAAAGACGATTTTTTCACCGCGTTGTTTGGCCTGATCGACAGCGATTTTTAATTGTTCTGCCGTCACGGCGCCGACAAACGAATGATCGCTTTGATGGGTGCCTTGGTGGCGTTCAAATTCGGCCTGTAATTCCGGGCTGCTGACCGTTGCGGTACCGAGTTTGCTGACGACAATACTGGCGGCAACATTTGCTAAGGTCACCGCTTGTTCCAGTGTTTCGCCGGCAGCTAAAGCAGCTGCTAAAGCGGCGATGACGGTATCACCGGCACCGGTGACATCAGCGACTTCTTTGGCAATCGCCGGTAAATGCAATTCGCTCTGGTCAGCGCGAATCAGTGACATGCCGTGTTCGCTGCGGGTGATTAACAACGCGCCGATATTTAAATCGGCAATCAGTTGCCGGGCTTTTTGCAGCAAATCGGCTTCGGATGTCACCGCGCCGACCACTGCTTCAAACTCGGTCATATTGGGCGTCACCACATCCGCGCCGTGATATTTGCTGAAATCCTGCCCTTTCGGGTCCACCAGCACTTTGAGACCAGCCGCTTTGGCCGCCTGAATCAATGGCTGCGGGTCGCTGAGCGTACCTTTGTTGTAGTCCGATAACACCAGCACTTTGCTCTGTGCCAATAATGGTTTTAGGGTTGCCGTCAGATTTTGGCCATCGGCGGCAGTGAATGGCGTTTCAAAATCCATCCGCAACAATTGCTGATGGGCGCTGATAATGCGCGATTTGATAATGGTCGGTTTGTCGCTGGTCTGAAAATGGCAGCCAATACCGACCGAATGTAAGCGCTGGGTCAACACATCAGCCGCTTCGTCGACACCAGTAATGCCCGATAACTGGCAACTGCCGCCCAGCGAGGCAATATTCATCGCCACATTGGCCGCCCCGCCGGGAATATCTTCCAGCCGTTCGACGTTAACCACCGGCACGGGTGCTTCCGGCGAAATGCGTTTGGTTTTGCCGAAATAAAAACGGTCCAGCATTAGATCGCCGACCACCAGCACTGGCGCTTGGAAAAATTCAGGAAAGGGCTGTTTCATTGGCTGTTTGCCTGTATCCGTTTTATTGATGACGTGTAATTTGGCTGTCGCAAGGGGTTTTGTTTGCCAAAAGTTTAACTGGATTCCCGCATGCGCGGTAATGACATGGTTATTGTATAGGCTGTTGTATCAATTCCAGTAATTTTGGCCGTAATAACGTCATTCCGGAAATCGTTTTTTGATTATCCGGGATTCAGTGCTTGACTGAGCAGGCTGACTGGCATTCCCGCATGCGCGGGAATGACCCGGTTATTGTATCAATTCAAGTCATTTTGGCCGTAACGACGTCATTCCGGAAATCGCTTTTTGATTATCCGGAATCCAGATCCAGTCGATGCAAACTTTCTGGACGAAGATGACGCTACTGATAATTATTTTGCGGCCAAAAGCCCTTCCAGTCCATGCCAGACCATTTCCGGCCCCATTTCCTGCATACATACCGGCCGGCCGCCGTCAGATTCTTTGAGCGGACAACTGCGTTTGTAACAAGGTGAACAGGATTTCTCGCTGACTAAATGCTGCTGATTTTTGCCGTAAGTGCCAATGAGGGCCGTATCGGTCGATCCATAAATAGTCAGCGCTGGTGTACCGGCAACTGCGGCGAGATGGGCAAGACCGGTATCACTACACACCGCGCCCGTGGCCCGATGCATTAACGCTGCCATATTATTCAGAGACATTCTCGGCAAGGCATGCGCGACTTCATCGACAATGGCAATTTGTTGGGCGCGCTGATATTCGGTGTCATTGCCGCTGGGCAGCAACACTGAAAACCCCGCTTCACGGGCAATTAATACCAACCGTTGCCAATGTTTAACCGGCCACATTTTGCTCAGCCAGCTGGCGTTTTGCACAAAAATTAAATATTTTTCCGGCAATGCAAAAGCAAGTTCCGGTAACGCATAACGACGAAAATCGGCAGCATAGTCGGCTTTGGTGTCAGGCAGCGGATATTGCAGTGCTTGCGACAAGATCTGCCGCATCCGGTCCACGGCATGTTGCTGTGGATTCACATTAATCGGCAGCTTATAGGCCAGATGTGCTGGTTTTTCGCGACAGGAATGTTTATCCAGCCCGGCCACCGGGCCACGTCTTAATACGCTTACCAGCGCACTTTTCAGATTATTCTGCATATCGACGACGACATCGTAATCGCTGGCATTCAGTTCCTGGTAAAAGGTTCGCAGTTCGCCGCCAGTGAGGGTTTGCCAGGTGGATTTTTTCCAGCGTCGGTGTGAGGTGGTAATGACATTTTTAACGGCCGGATGCCACTGAGGTACTTCCGCAAAGGCTTCATCCACCACCCAGTCGAATTCGATACCGGGAATCGCCTCAACCGCATCGGTCAAAGCCGGCAAGGCATGCATCAAATCGCCCATGGACGTGAGTTTGATGATCAAAACTCGCATCAGTGCGCAGTAATTCCATCAGTGGGGAGCGGCTGTTGTTGATGCTGACGCAGAATTTTCAAAAAAGCATCGGGATTTTTGATCTGGGTGATTTCGCCTTCACGGGGAAACAGCTGATCCTGCAAACGTGATAGCCAGAACCGCAGCGCTGCGGCGCGCAAAACCAGATTCCAATTATCTTTTTCGGCCATAGTTAACGGCCGGCGTTTTAAATACGCTTGCATCAAAATCTGATAACGGCTCATTTCCAGCAAGCCGCTGTCATCAACGCACCAGTCATTGACTGCCACCGCCAAATCGTAAAGCAGGTATTCATCGCAGGCGTAGTAAAAATCAATAATGCCGGACAGCTCATCGCCGACAAACAAAGCATTGTCACGGAATAAATCAGAGTGGGTAACACCCCATGGCAGGTTCAAATCAGCATACGACTTTTGAAACGCTAATTCTGCTTTTAACAGCTCGGCATATTCGGCATCAAGATGCGGCATTAATGCTTTAGCGATTTTTTTGCGCCAGTGCGGGCCGCGGGTGCTGGGCCGGCGCGAGGCAAACTTTTGTCCGGCTAAATGCATTTGCGCCAGCATATCGCCAATCGCGGCACATTGACCCTGGGTAGCAACTTGTTCGACCGTTTTACCCGGCAGTCGCAGCACCAAAGCCGCCGGTTTGCCGGCCAGCGTTTTCAGATAACGCCCCTCTCGATCAGCGGCTGGATGCGCAGAAGGAATATCCTGCTGGTAAAAAAACGTCATCACATCAAGAAAGTATGCCAGTTCGCTGAAATCGTGCTGTTCAAAGAGCGTCAGCACAAACTCACCCTCACTGGTGGTGACAAAGTAATTGGTATTTTCAATGCCGGCGCTGATGCCCTGATAATCACGAAGATCACCCAGATCATAATCGCCGAGGAACGCAATCAGTTCATCGCGCCCGACTTCGGTATAAACAGACATGTAAACTCAGTTTAGTAGTGGCTTACCACTCAAGCAGGATCCAGTTGGGAACTGCAGGATTATCCAGCTCATTGCGGGTCGTTTCCAGGGAGCCGTCACCATCAGTATCCATCAGATAATAAGCCGGACCGGCAACGGGAATGACTTTAATCATATACAGCTGACCATTGACGCGGTATTCCTCAATAGTGCGATTATCTTGCTGAATAATATTGATATCGGGCTCAATGCTATCACCGCTTTCCATACGATCCGGTAATGTTGGCGGCTGTTCGATCAATTCTTCATTTGCCCAGACAGCTACTGTGATTAAAACGCCCAATGCGCCTACAATAGCGATTTTGTTCAACATAGCTGCTTGCTCCCGATGACTTTTGCTAAAGATAGCATTTCCGTTACGATGATTAAAGCAGTCTATGTGCCCGCATATCAGGCTTTGTGACCTATGACTCAATCTGCACCGCTGATCCTTGTTGACGGATCGTCTTATTTATATCGCGCTTACCATGCGATGCCGCCGCTGACCAATAGTGACGGCGAGTCTACCGGCACCATTTACGGCGTTATTAACATGCTGCGTAAGCTGATCCGCGATTATCAGCCAGAACATATGGCTGTGGTGTTTGATGCCAAAGGCAAAACCTTCCGCAATGATCTTTATGCTGAATACAAAGCCACCCGGCCGCCAATGCCCGACGACTTGCGTGAACAGATTGCCCCTATCCACGAAATCGTCACTGCCATGGGCCTGCCTCTGCTGGTGATCGATGATGTTGAAGCCGACGATGTCATTGGTACGCTGGCCAGACAAGCCACCGAGCGCGGCATTGAAACGGTGATTTCCACCGGCGATAAAGATATGGCGCAATTGGTCAGCGAGCATGTAACGCTGGTCAACACCATGAACAACAGCAAAAGTGACATTGCCGCTGTTAAAGAAAAATTCGGCCTGAAGCCCGATCAAATCATCGACTATCTGGCATTGATGGGCGATAAGGTCGATAACATTCCCGGCGTCGAAAGTGTCGGCCCGAAAACGGCCACGAAGTTACTCAATGAATATGGCAGCCTCAAAGGCGTCATGGAAAATGCCGATAAGGTCAAAGGCAAACTCGGGGAAAAGCTGCGCGCTGCGCTGGGTGCTTTGCCTTTATCTTATGAACTTGCAACGATCAAACTCGACGTCGCGCTCGATTTCACGCCCGAAACACTGGATATCGGCAAACCCGACACTCAAAAGCTGCGCGAATTATTCAAACGCTATGAATTCAGAAGCTGGCTGCAAGAAGTTGAGGTTACCGGTGATGTCGCGGATGCCCCGGAAACCGGCAGTGCTGACAACAATGCTGAAACTGATTACCAAACCATTACCACCGAACAACAGCTGAATGACTGGATCGTCAGGCTGAAAAAAGCCGAGCTGTTTGCCTTTGATACCGAAACCACCAGCCTCAATTATTTACAGGCACGGGTTGTCGGTATGTCATTCGCTATCAACGTCGGAGAAGCCGCTTATCTGCCTTTGGCGCATGATTATCCCGGCGCGCCGGATCAGCTGGATTTTGATGAAACCTTAGCGACATTAAAGCCGTTACTTGAAGATCCCAAAGCGCTGAAAGTCGGCCAAAACCTGAAATACGATCGCCATGTATTACTCAACCACGGCATTGATTTGCAAGGCATTGCCCACGACACCATGCTGCAATCCTATGTGTTGGACAGCACTGCAACGCGCCATGATATGGATTCGCTGGCCGAAAAATATCTGGGCAAAAGCACTATTCATTTTGAAGACATCGCCGGTAAAGGCAAAAAGCAGCTGACCTTTAATGAAATTGGTCTTGATGAAGCCGCGCCCTACGCCTGTGAAGATGCCGATATCACGCTGCAACTGCATCAGCAGCTGTGGCCAAAAATTCAGGCAATCCCCAGCTTGGAAACCGTTTACCGCGAACTGGAAATGCCACTGCTGCCCGTGCTCAATACGCTGGAACGCAACGGCGTGCATATCGATATTTTTATGTTGCAACAACAAAGTGATGCGCTGGCACATGATATCGACCGGCTGGAAAAAGAAGCCCACGAAATTGCCGGCCAGAAATTTAACCTCGGCTCACCGAAGCAGCTGCAGGAAATTCTCTACGACAAACAAGAATTACCGGTATTGAAAAAAACCCCGAAAGGCCAGCCGTCGACCGCTGAAAATGTGTTGCAGGATTTGGCCGATCAGGGCTATCCGCTGCCGCAGGTCATTATGCAATATCGCAGCCTCAGCAAGCTGAAATCGACTTACACCGATAAATTGCCCCAACAGGTCAACCAACAAACCGGCCGCGTACATACCTCCTATCATCAGGCAGTGACTGCCACAGGGCGATTATCGTCGTCGGATCCGAATTTACAGAATATTCCGATCCGCACCGAAACTGGCCGCAAAATTCGCGAAGCGTTTGTGCCGGAAAAAGGTTTTAAGCTTTTGGCCGCCGACTATTCGCAAATCGAGCTACGGATCATGGCGCATTTATCAGGCGATGCCAGCCTGCTGAAAGCATTTGCCAACGGCGAAGATATTCACCGGCATACCGCCGCTGAAATTTTTGGCGTCGAAGCTGACAAAGTCACCAGCGATCAGCGGCGCAGCGCCAAAGCCATTAACTTCGGCCTGATTTACGGCATGTCGGCGCATGGTTTATCGGTGCAACTGGGCATCGAACGTCATCAGGCTGCCAAATATATGGACACCTATTTTGAGCGCTATCCGGGCGTTCGCGATTATATGAACAACACCCGTGAACAAGCCAAAAAAGATGGTTATGTCGAGACTATTTTCGGCCGGCGTTTACACCTGCCGGAAATCAACTCCAGCAACGGCCTGCGCCGCCAATATGCCGAACGCACCGCCATCAATGCGCCGATGCAGGGTAGTGCCGCCGATATTATAAAACGCGCCATGATCAACATTCACCGCTGGCTTAGAGAGGCAAACAACGGTATCAGCATGATCATGCAAGTCCATGACGAACTGGTCTTTGAAGTCCCCAACGATCAACTGGATTTGGCAAAAAAAGAAATCGAACAATTTATGATGCAAGCTGCTGAGTTGAAAGTGCCATTGGAAGTGGGTTTAGGAATTGGTGATAACTGGGAACAGGCGCATTAATTAACGTTAACATTCCAGTTGAGTTTTAGCTGTCAGAAAGGAATATAGATAGTGTCAACTGCAACTACACAGTCAGTAACCTTATCATGGTGGAACTCAAGCCTATCACCAAAAGGTGGATTCCGAACTAAAGCCCATTTAGAGGAAGCTAAAGCCGTAATTTTATACTTAATCAAGTCTCAGAAAGTTGATTTCCTAGCTATTGGCGAAGTCTCAGAAACATATTCCCAAGTAATAGAAGATTTATTATTTGAGTCGAATTATGAATATGAACCATGCCTCTATCCATCAGGTAAAAGTAAGTTTAACCATGGATACATATATAACTCTGAAAAAATATCAATTGTTGATAGGGAGATATTAAAATTTAAAGAAAACAATAGGTCGTATAGGCTGGGGCACGCGATAACTCTCCGAACTATCTATTCTGAGGTACCTGTTCTTCTAATAGTTTCTCACTGGCCTAGTAATCTATATGAGAATAAAGTCATTAAAAATAAGCACGGAATAAACCTCAAACGTTATATTGATGACTTGAGATCTAATTATTTCGAAGAAAGCCATATAATTTTAATGGGAGATTACAATCTCGATCCATTTGAAGAGTGTCTAACTGATTACCTTTTAGCAACACGAGATCGAAGTTTGGTAATAAAGAAACCTGAACTTTTTTACAATCCATACTGGAGAAGCCTTGGCTTGTCTGAATGCAGTCAATTTTGTGGAAGTTATTACTATAAAAGTGGAAATAATACTAGATGGCATTTATTTGATCAGATAATGTTTTCTGCACCTTTCATAAAAGAATATGAATGGAGGTTGCTGGAAGAGGGAAAAATTATAGGACATCAGTTTTTAGTTGAAATGATTACTGATCATAAGAAAAAATTTGATCACCTACCTGTTATAGCAAAACTGGAGAAAATCAATGTCTAATTTTAAAGATGCATTTCAGTCTGGTATAAAAGAAGCAAAGATAGCTCAAAGTAACATAAAAGAAATAACATCTATTTTTGATGATTTCAATATTGATATTCATGATGCATCAAACAAAGTTATCGATTTAGAAATTCGTCAACAGTATGACTCTCAACAAGACAGTCCTTTTAACAGAGGGATAGCAAGTCTCGTAAGAGACTTTACAAATATAGGTCGATACTACGAAGCGATTATGGCTAGTAATTCAATCAAAGATAATGTTGAGCCAATAGAGCTGTGCGAATGGAAGATCGGCGTGAAAGGGTATCCTGTTAAACTTAGTTATGAAGGTTTGTCAGAGTCATGTGAAGATAAAGTTTCATTAATTTCTGCTCTTGAGGATCTTTTGAGACATCCGGCAACAGGAAGAAAGCTAAACTCATTAATTGAGAAAAGCAATTGAAGCTGTTTTTTTGTTGGGCTTCGCAAGCTCAGCGCCAACATACGATCTAGATTCCGGATAAACGCTACCGCGCTTTCCGGAATGACACTGAAAAATAATCTGCGCCCATCTGCGTAATCTGCGGATAAAACCTAGTAGATTGCTTCGGCAAAAAAAACGCCTCGCAAAGACGAGTATTTTTTAAAACTCTGTGCCCTCTGTGCCTCTGTGGTTAATTTTTACGAACGCTTTTTGGCCCGCGGATGCGCGGCATCGTAAACCTTGGCTAAATGCTGAAAATCCACATGGGTATAAATCTGCGTGGTACTGATATCGGCATGGCCGAGCAGTTCCTGCACGGCGCGCAAATCACCACTGGATTCCAGCATATGTGAGGCAAAGGCATGGCGAAGACGGTGCGGATGCACATGTTGTGACAGGCCATGTTTTTTTCCCCAGAAAGCCAGCCGCTGCTGAATACTGCGCACACCCAACCGACGTCCTTGTTGGGTGATAAATAATGCGGTAGCCATAATCAGGCCCTGTTGTTCACGTTTATCCAGCCAGTTCTTCAGAGATTCAATGGCTTTACCGCCCATTGGCAATAAACGATCTTTGCCGCCTTTACCTTCTTTGACCTGTACCAGTTGCTGACCAAAATCGATATCGCGCAGATCCAGCGCCGCCAGCTCGGCCAGCCGCAAACCTGAGGAATAAAATAATTCCATCATCGCCCGATCCCGGCAGGCAACGAAGGTATCTGTCGGTGTTAAATCGAGCAAAGCAGTCATTTGATCAACATCCAAAGTTTTCGGCAGACGTTTTTCAGTTTTGGGAGCCTGCACCGATTGCGCTGGATTATGATCGACAAGATCTTCGCGGATCAAAAACCGGTAAAAACTGCGGATCGCCGACAACATGCGGTGAATGGTGCGCGCCGCTAATCCTTGTCGATGCATTTGGGCAATAAATTGCCGTAAGTCGGCCGGTTTAATCGCCTGCCAGCTGCTAATATTTTGCTGCTGACAAAACGCCAGTAATTGCAGGCAATCACGCTGGTAATTATTGACGGTGTGCATTGAAACGCGGCGCTGCTGCGCCAGATGGTCGATGAACTGTTGCAGTGTCGCCTGCAACTCAGCTGTGCTGCCCATGATAAAAACGGCGCAGCAGCCGCATAAATACTTCGCCTAAGAAATGCAGATATTCGGTACCCATATCAGCATGAAATCGGTTGGCATCTTCGCTGGCAATCGCCAGTAATCCTGCGCATGGCGCATGCCCCAGCGGCAGGCAGGCAATTGAATGCACTTTGTCGGCATCGTCAGCGAATAACAGTTGTTTCTGCGCTTTGGTCAGCCGGCCGCAAACAGGTTGCTGTTTGTCGATCATATGATCAAAGGCTTTCAATTTCGGATCATCGGCGTGCAGTTCGGCAATATTGGCATCCAGTTTCGGCAATGCCAGCGGTTTGTCACCCTGATAAAACAATCTTAAAGCCACTGCATCAGCGGCAAATTCCTGTTTTAATTTGCCCATCAGGGTGGTCAGTAATTCGCTGCCATCCTGACAATCGAGCAAATCCAGGACTAACTGATTGACCCGCGACTGCAGCGCGTTATTGCTGTGGGCATTGTCGAGCAGCGCGTGCAATTGGTCTTGTAACTGGCGATTTTTGTTTTGCAGTTGTTCTCGCTGACGCTGTGCCAGAGAAATAGTGCCGGGCGGGTTATCATCAAGCTGTAACTGTTGCAGAACTTCCGGCTGATTCAGCAGAAAATCTTTATTTTGCTGCAAAAAAGCGCTGACCTGCTCGGCGCTCAGAGATTGTTCAGGGTTGCCCACGCTATTTCTCCATCAAACACATGTGTCGCCGGGCCAGTCATGGTGACACTGGCTTGTTCATTCGGCCAACTGATTTGTAATTGTCCGCCCGGTAATTGCACTGTTACGTCACGAGCCAATAAACCACGCCGGATACCGCTGACGACTGCCGCGCAAGCACCGGTACCGCAAGCACTGGTTTCACCGGCACCGCGTTCATAAACGCGTAATTTAATCGCACCATGACTGACCAGTTGCATAAAACCGGCATTGACCCGCTCTGGAAACTGCGGATGCGCTTCAATCAATGGGCCTATTTCCAGCACTGGCGCAGTATCGACATCATCAACCAGCATCACCGCATGTGGATTACCCATCGATAAGGCGGCAATTTCCACCTGGTGACCAGGTTCGATAGCCAGCATATAAGTGTTGGCGGCTTCAGCGACTTTGAACGGCACTTGTTCAGGCAAAAATCGTGGCTGGCCCATATCCACACTGATTTGGCCATCATGCTGCAAGGTCGGGTAAATCACGCCAGAGGCGGTTTCCACGGCAATGGTGGTTTTTTCAGTCAGGCCGCGGTCATAAACAAAACGGGCAAAACACCGCGCACCGTTGCCGCATTGTGACACCTCGCCACCATCGGCATTAAAAATCCGATAACGAAAGTCCACATCGGCATGGTCGCTGTTTTCCACTAACAACAGCTGATCACAACCAATACCAAAATGCCGATCCGCCAGAAACCGGACCTGCGCCGAAGTCAGCGAAACTGACTGGCGAATGGCATCAATGACAATAAAATCATTGCCCAGGCCGTGCATTTTGCTGAATTTCAACATCAATTAATCCTGCAACAGATGTTCACCGTGATACAAACTCTCGATCGTTTCGCGCTCACGCACCACAATCGCTTTATCACCATCGACCATGATTTCGGCAGCGCGTGGCCGGGAGTTGTAATTGGAACTCATAGTGAAACCATACGCCCCGGCTGAACGAACCGCCAGCAAATCCCCGCTTTCAATAGCAAGCTGCCGGTCTTTGCCGAGAAAATCACCGGTTTCACACACCGGGCCGACAATATCGTAGCTGAGCGGCGCGCTATCGCGCGGTTTAACCGCTTCTATTGCCATCCACGACTGATACAAGGCCGGGCGCAACAAATCATTCATCGCCGCATCGACAATGGCAAAACGTTTATCATCGCTGGCTTTAATATATTCGACTTTGCTGAGCAAAATACCGGCATTACCAGCAATGGCCCGGCCCGGTTCCATCAGAATTTCCAATGGCCGGTCTTTGAGTAAATCCTGCATGGCTGCTGCATATTCTGCCGGGGTTGGTGGCGTTTCGTCTTTGTATTGAATACCCAGACCACCGCCAATATCCAGATGATGAATCGCAATGCCGTTATCGGCCAACTCATCAATCAACAGCAATACCCGTTTCAGCGCGTCGACAAACGGCGTGACTTTGGTCAGCTGCGAGCCGATATGACAATCGACGCCAATCACCTGCAAATTGGCCATTGCTGCCGCTTGCTGATACACCGCTGGTGCGAGATTAATATCAATACCGAATTTGTTTTCTTTAAGGCCGGTGGAGATATAAGGATGGGTTTCGGCATCAACATCGGGATTAACACGTATCGAAATTGGCGCAACTTTGCCTAACTCACCGGCCACCTGATTAATACGTTCTAATTCCGCAACCGACTCCACGTTGAAACAGCGGATATCTTGTTGCAGCGCATAGGCAATTTCCGCTGCCGTTTTGCCAACACCGGAAAATACCGTGCGATCGGCGCGGCCGCCGGCGGCTAATACCCGCGCTAATTCACCGGCCGAAACAATATCAAAGCCTGACCCCAGCCTTGCCAGCACATTCAGCACCGCCAGATTAGAATTGGCTTTAACGGCATAACACACCAGATGCGGCTGACCGGTAAACGCATCATCAAAAGCCCGCCAGTGGCGTTCCAGGGTCGCCCGCGAGTAGATATAGGTCGGCGTGCCGTATTGCTCTGCAATCGCTGATAGCGCAACGTTTTCAGCGAATAGTTCGTCGTGTTGATAATGAAAATGATCCATGAAACTTACGCAACCTCAACAGTCTGCGCGTTGCCCTCCGGTAAATATAAATCGCCTTTCAGGCCGCATGCTGCCAAAAGCCCTACCGTGAATAACATGATGGCCAGCACCCGCCAGCCGGTAACTTTTCGCATGATATCTTCCCCATAAGGTGAATAGCAGGCAGACTATACGTGAATGCAACCGCCACCTGAATTAGAAACTAGAAATTATCGCGCAACTCCCCTACTATTGGCGCATTGGAGATAGCGTTATGTTAAGGAATCGCAACTAGTCATGGCAAATATGGCGGCACCTATCCGACTCAGTGGTTTGGCACGACGTCTTGTAAGCGAAGGTCTGCTTAACGAGGATGATGCGCAATCCGCGCAAAGTGCGGCCAAACAAGCCAAACAATCGTTTGTCACCTATCTGGTCAATCATAAACTTTTAGCCAGTCATAAAATCGCTGATATTGCCTCACAGGAATTCGGCGTTCCCTTATTTGATATTGAATCAATGAATCTGGAACTGGCACCCACCAGCCTGTTTCAGGAAAAATTAATACGCCAGCACAATGCCCTGCCGCTGTTTCAGCGCGGCAAGCGGCTCTATGTCGCGGTATCTGATCCCACCAATTTACAAGCGCTGGATGAATTTCAGTTTAATACCGCGCTCAATACCTACCCGATTCTGGTCGATGAACACAAACTATCACTGATCATCGAAAAAGCGCTCGACAAACGCGAACAGCAACTTGATGAATTCGCCGATGCCGAACTCGATGACATTGATCTCGGGCCCGATGATGACATTGATCGGGGACAAGACGCCGCTGAAACCAATATTGATGACACGCCGGTGGTGCGCTTTATCAACGGCATCATGACCCAGGCCATTAAAGCCGGTGCATCGGACATTCACTTTGAGCCCTACGAGAAAAAATATCGGGTCAGGATCCGTATTGACGGTATTTTACATGAGACCAAAACAGCACCGGTCGCGCTCAGCGGGCGGATCGCGGCGCGGCTGAAAGTCTTGTCGCGAATGAATATCGCCGAGCGCAGGGTGCCGCAAGATGGCCGGATGCGGCTGAAACTGTCGAAATCCAAAGCCATCGATTTCCGGGTAAATACTATCCCGACCTTATTTGGCGAAAAAATCGTTTTGCGGATTCTGGATCCAACCAGTGCGCAGATGGGGATAGATGCGCTGGGTTATGAAGAAGACCAAAAACAAATCTTTATGGAAACCATGCACAAACCCTACGGCATGGTGTTAGTAACCGGCCCGACTGGTAGTGGTAAAACGGTATCGCTATATACCGCGCTGAATATTCTTAACACTGACGATCGCAATATTTCCACCGCAGAAGATCCCGCTGAGATCAATCTGCCCGGTATTAACCAGGTCAATGTTCATCCGGCCATCGGTCTCGGTTTCACCGAATGCCTGCGCGCTTTCCTGCGTCAGGATCCGGATGTCATCATGGTCGGTGAGATTCGCGACCTGGAAACAGCAGAAATTGCCATTAAAGCCGCTCAAACCGGCCATATGGTATTTTCCACACTGCATACCAATGATGCGCCGCAAACCCTGACCCGGCTTGCCAATATGGGTGTGCCAGCTTTTAATATTGCCTCAGCCGTTACCTTAATTATCGCCCAGCGGCTGGCTCGACGTTTATGTTCTAAATGCAAGCAAGCTGAGGAATTACCTACGGAAACTCTGCACGAAGAAGGTTTTTCACAAGCGCAAATTGATAGTGGTTTTAAAGTTTACCGGGCTGTTGGCTGTGAACATTGCACTGCCGGTTATAAAGGCCGGGTCGGTATTTATCAAGTGATGCCGGTTTCTGATGCCATGGGCCGCATTATTATGGAAGGTGGTAACTCGATGCAGCTGGCGGATCAAGCCAAATTGGAAGGTGTTGATGATTTGCGGGCTTCCGGTTTGAAAAAAGTCATGGCCGGCATGACCAGCCTTGAAGAAATTAACCGCGTAATCAAGGAGTAAGCCATGGCGCAAGCTGCTGCTTCGGCGAGAAAAAAGAAAAAAGTTGTCGTGCCAACAATGTACTTATGGCAAGGCACCAACAAGCAGGGCCGCCGCGTTAAAGGCGAAATGGCTGGTGATAGTTTACAAGCCGTTCGTGCTGATTTACGCCGGCAAGGGGTGACCCCGTTAAAAGTCCGCAAAAAACCCAAAGATTTATTTGCGGCACGCAAACCGCCGATTAAACCGGCCGATATTGCCGTATTCAGCCGTATGTTGGCGACCATGATGTCATCCGGTGTGCCACTGATGCAATCGATGCAAATCATTGGTGAAGGTCATGAAAAAGTCTCGATGCAGGAAATGATTCTGTCGATTAAAGCCGATGTTGAATCTGGTACCAGCCTGGCTGAGTCACTGGCCAAATTCCCGCTGCATTTTGATGATTTGTATGTCAGTCTGGTCAATGCTGGTGAGCAATCCGGTACGCTGGAATCATTGCTCCACGAAATTGCCACCTATCAGGAAAAAACTGAAGCCTTAAAGTCCAAAATCCGTAAAGCGCTGGTGTATCCGGCGGCGATTATTGTCGTGGCATTTATCGTTACTGCGATTTTGATGATCTTCGTTATTCCGCAGTTTGAGTCATTATTTAGCGGTTTTGGTGCCGATTTGCCGGGCCTGACCTTAATGGTTATTCGGATTTCAGAAATCTTCCAGGAAAAATGGTGGCTGATTTTCGGTGTGTTAATAGGTACCGTGGTTGGCTTTATGGCCGCTAAAAAACGCTCACGCAAGATCCAGCATTTTCTCGACCGTTTACTGCTTAAACTACCCATTATCGGCGACGTTTTAACCAAAGGTGCTATTGCCCGTTTTGCCCGTACTTTTGCTGTTATGTTTAAAGCCGGTGTGCCGATGGTTGATGCTATGACATCGGTAGCCGGTGCCACCGGTAATATTGTTTACTCTGAAGCAACCATCGTCATGCGCGATGATGTGTCGACCGGTACGCAGTTAAATAAAGCCATGGTCGAGACTGAGTTGTTTCCCAATATGGTGATTCAAATGGTCGCCATCGGGGAGGAATCTGGTTCTTTAGATTCGATGCTGGGCAAAGTCGCCGACTTTTTTGAACGCGAGGTCGATGATGCCGTGGACAATATGACGGCCCTGATGGAGCCATTTATTATGGCATTCCTCGGTGTATTGATTGGTACGCTGGTTATCGCCATGTACCTGCCAATATTTAAACTCGGTGCTGTGGTGTAAATGCCGGTAGTCGAATTTCTGGTTGGCTCGATGCCGGCTTTTATCAGTGTTTTATTTATCCTCGGCTTGCTGATTGGCAGTTTTTTGAATGTCGTGATCCATCGTCTGCCGTTAATGATGCACCGTGAATGGCAGCAGCAATGCCATGAGCTTATTGGCAGCGATGCACCGGAAACGTCGCCGCTAACCTTAAGCACTCCCCGTTCCCGTTGCCCGCATTGTGGACATGCGATTAGCGCACTGGAAAACATCCCTGTCATTAGTTATCTGTTTCTCCGTGGCCGTTGCCGTGGCTGTCAGGCGCTTATTTCGGTGCGTTATCCGTTAATTGAAGTATTAACCGGCGTGTTATCCGCCATGGTGGCCTGGCATTTTGGCTTTAGCTGGATTTGTCTGGGCGCATTACTGTTAACCTGGGCGTTAATCGCATTAACGTTTATTGATGTTGATGAACAATTATTACCAGACAGCATTACCCTGCCGCTGTTATGGCTGGGTTTGTTTTTTAATTTATTCGGCAGTTTCACTACACTTCAGAGCGCCGTGATTGGTGCACTCGCCGGCTACTTATCATTGTGGCTGGTATATCATGCCTTTCGCCTGGCGACCGGCAAGGAAGGTATGGGCTTTGGTGATTTTAAATTATTAGCGGCGCTCGGTGCCTGGCTGGGCTGGGAGTTTTTGCCAGTCATTATTTTATTATCGTCACTGGTCGGCGCGGTGGTCGGCATCAGTCTGGTTTTATTCCGCCAGCATCAGCGCAGCCAACCGATACCGTTTGGCCCCTATCTCGCTGCTGCTGGCTGGCTGGCTCTTATCTGGGGTGATGTTATCAATAGTGGCTATTTACGCTGGAGCGGGCTCAGTTAAATGCCGTTACACATTGGCCTGACTGGTGGCATTGCCAGCGGCAAAAGTACGGTATGTAACATATTTGCCGAGCTTGGAGCCGCTATAATTGATGCTGATGGCATTGCTAAACAGGTTTGTCAGCCGGGTATGCCGGCTTATCAGCAGATAGTCACGCATTTTGGTAAAGACCTGTTGCTGGAGACAGGCGATTTGGATCGCGCGGCACTTCGGCAGATTATTTTTCAGGATGTCGATGCCAAAAAGGCTTTAGAAGCCATTGTTCATCCGCAAGTCCGGCTGGCGTTGACCGCACAATTAAAGCAAAGTCAGGCTGCTGTAACCATTGTTGCCGTGCCGCTGCTGATTGAAGCCGAAATGCAGGATATGTTTGATCGTATTTTGCTGGTAACGGCAAATCACAACACGCAATTGACTCGATTATTGGCTCGCGAAACGATTTCCGAGTCTCTGGCTGAGCAGATGATCAGCGCACAGATTGATGACCAGCAGCGATTACACTATGCTGATGACATTATTGATAATAATGGTGTTGTTGAAAAACTCACCGGGCAGATAGAAAAACTGATGAAAACCTATCAACAATTTGCTGCCAATAACCCTTAATTTTTTCAAACAGAAGCGACGTGTCAGCGACTACTATCTACGAACAACCTCTCAACGAGCGCATCCGGACTTTTTTACGGCTGGAGTTTTTATTTGCGCGGGTTGACAGGGCCATGCAATTTGACGACGAGCTCAGCCATCGGGATGCCATTGATGCCATGCTCAGTATTTTGTCAGTATTTGAGCGCAATGACCTAAAGTCTGAAGTATTAAAAGAAGTTGAGCGGCTGATCACCAATCTCTCGGCATTGGAAAATCTGGCTGGCGTCGATCGTACCGCTTTAGATAGCCTGCTCGGCGAACTGGATCAAACGCTTGATGCGCTGCAATTACGCAAATCGGGCGTTGGCCAGGCGCTGAAAGAAAATGATTTTTTATACAGCATTCGCCAGCGTTCAAGCATTGCCGGCGGCACCTGTGATTTTGATTTACCGGCCTATCATTTTTGGCTGCAGCACACCCCAGTGGCCGACCGGATCAGTCAGTTACAATTTTGGCTGGAACAATTTGTCGCGGTCAGAGCAGCGATAGATATCAGTTTAAGGCTGATTCGCAGTGGTACCGCTTTTAGCGACGCACAGGCGGAAAACGGCTTTTTTCAACGTAGTCTGGACAGTAATCAGCCAACACAATTGATTCGTGTGCAAATTCCTGCCGATACCCACTATTTTCCGGAAATCAGTGGTGGTAAACACCGTTTCACGGTGCGTTTTATGTTATTTGATATCAACCAGCGGCCGCAGCAAATCTCTGAGGATGTTGCCTTTCGGCTCAGCTGTTGCAGTATGTAATGATGATGAAAGTGAACTGCCCGACCTGTGGGCGCAAAGTTATTTGGTCTGAAGATAATGCCTTCCGGCCCTTTTGCAGCGAACGTTGTAAGTTAATCGATCTGGGTGAGTGGGCCGCGGAAAATCACCGTATTGCGGGCGATCCGGTGATTGATCCCAACGATCCAGAGTATGACAAACACTAGGGCTTATTTATCTCTCATCTCCGCCTCTGTTGTGAGCTGAAAAAGCGCCAATCAAGGCGCGAGGAGAGCGGTTTAGTTATTCTAAATAAACGACGAGTAACGCGGAGTGGCGCTTTTTCATACACAACCCGAAGGGCTGGGACTATTTTTGAGCCCGGCTGCGTTGTAAATCGCTTATGTAGAACAACTACACAGCGCAATTTCCGCCTTGCCGGACACAAAAATAGTCACCAGCAGTGGTGGATATGAGAGATAAACAAGCCCTAAAATTGAAAATAATCTTTGATGGCGGTGACGATTGCGCCGTTGGCGGCCGGGAAATCATGCTGATCTAATTCTGCCAGTGGACACCACTTGATTTGCTGGCCCTCACGGCCATGCACTTCACCGCTGAATCGCTCCACCAGCCAGACATCCAACGTTACTTTGCGATCGGTATAATCATGATCGATTTGCAGTAGGTCCCGGGCGTCCAGTACCTGCAAGCCAACTTCTTCATGCAATTCCCGTTGCAAAGCCGCCAGACGGCTTTCATCTGCTTCGCGTTTACCACCTGGGAATTCCCACAAATCGCCTTGATGCTGATGCGCCTGACGGCGGGCAATTAATATTTGTTTATCGGCGTTAACAATAACACCAACCGCAACCTGCAAATGCTGCATCAGTTTTTAACAAGTTTGAATAAAGTACCGCAATACGGGCAGCGCACTTCATCTTGTTCTTGCAAAGACAAATAGACGCGAGGATGGGAATTCCACACCGCCATTTCCGGCAGTGGACAACACAAAGGCAACTCTTCCGGGCGGATTTGATAATACTTATCAATATTGGCTTGTTTGGCGTCCATGATCCGCTCCAGAAAGCTTAAATTGGCAAATCCAACATTCGTTGCAGCGCCAGTTTGGCCTGTGCAGCAGTGACTTCATCGACTGACACCTGATTCACCACATGACCTTCGACCAGATTTTCCAATACCCATGCTAAATGCTGCGGATCGACGCGGAACATGGTCGAGCACATGCAGACGGTCGGCGACATAAAGTGTACCGATTTTCCCTGTGACTCAAACTGCTCATGCAGCCGGTTAACCAAATTCAGCTCAGTGCCCACCAGCCAGCGTGTTCCCGGCTCACTGTCAGCAATAGTGCGGACGATATATTCGGTAGAACCGACATAATCCGATTTCTGACAAACTTCAAAGCTGCATTCCGGATGCGAGATAACTTTGGTTTCCGGGTGTTTGGCCAAAAAGTTATCAATCTGCACCGGCTGAAACATCTGATGTACTGAGCAAAAGCCTTTCCAGAGGATCATTTTGGCGTTTTTCAGCGCTTCCGGCGTCAAACCACCGAGCGGTTTGTCGAAATCCCATACCACCATTTCTTCCAGCGGAATGCCCATTTTAAAGCCGGTATTGCGACCTAAATGTTGATCCGGAAAAAACAGGATCTTTTCGCGTTGCGCAAACGCCCAATCCAGGACATGCGGCGCATTGGTAGAGGTACAGACGATACCGCCGTGTTTACCGCAAAATGACTTCAGATCCGCTGCCGAATTAATGTAGGTAATCGGCGTGACCAGTTCGTCAGGGTCAAAGACTTCGGCCATTTCCTGCCAGGCGCGATCGACATTGACCCGATTGGCCATATCAGCCATCGAACAACCCGCCGCCATATCCGGCAAAATCGCGATCTGATCCGGCCGTGACAAAATATCGGCCACTTCCGCCATAAAATGCACACCGCAGAAAACGATATATTTGGCATCGGATGCTGCCGCATTGCGCGACAGTTTCAGCGAATCGCCGGAATAATCGGCATGTTTGAAGACTTCATTACGCTGATAATGGTGACCGAGAATGACCAGGTCATCACCGAGCGCCTGTTTGGCTTCGATAATGCGCTGATCACATTCAGAATCATCCAGCGAAAAATATTCCTCAAAAGGAATCGGACTGCTTGCCAGTTCTGTTGCCACTTTCGTCCTCCTTAGCCGCTGCTTAAAAGGTTGTTTTAACTTTCAACAACCGGCGCTTTACGCAGACGGATATTCAGTTCTTTCAGCTGCTCATCGTTTACCGGGCTGGGTGCATTGGTCAGTAAACAAGCCGCTGATTGGGTTTTCGGGAAGGCCATCACATCACGGATTGAAGCCGAACCGGTCATCAGCATTGCCAGACGATCCAAACCAAAGGCCAAACCACCATGCGGAGGGCAACCAAATTTCAATGCCTGTAACAAGAAACCAAATTTTTCTTCAGCTTCTTCGGCGCCAATACCGAGCAATTCAAACACTTGTTTTTGCACATCATTTTTAAAGATACGCATCGAACCACCGCCAAGCTCAGTACCATTAAGCACCATATCATAGGCTCTTGACAGGCATTTACCCGGATCGGTTTTCAGTAAATCCAAATCTGCTTCACGCGGCGCGGTAAACGGATGATGCAGAGCATACCAGCGCTGCGTTTTATCATCCCATTCAAACATCGGGAATTCGATTACCCATAATGGCTGCCAGCCATGTGCCACCAGATCCAAGTCATGTCCCAGTTTGACACGCAAAGCGCCCAGAGATTCATTAACAACACTGGCTTTATCAGCACCGAAAAACACCAAATCGCCGGTTTGCGCTTCAGTGCGTTGCATAATGGCATCAACCACATCATCCGGCAGGAATTTCAGAATCGGTGATTGCAGGCCTTCGCGACCAGCGGCCAAATCATTAATCTTGATATAAGCCAGGCCTTTGGCGCCATAAATACCAACATATTTGGTGTAATCATCAATTTCTTTACGGCTCAGGCTATTACCACCTGGCACGCGTAACGCGGTGACGCGGCCGTTGGGGTCTTGCGCGGGTGCTGAAAACACTTTGAAATCGACGTTTTGCATCAAATCACTGATTTCCACCAATTCCAGTGGAATACGCAGATCCGGTTTGTCACTACCAAAACGATCCATGGCTTTCGCATAGGTCATTCGTGGGAACGGATTTGGCAGCGCTTCTTCCAACACATTGGCAAACAACTTACGGATCATCTCTTCCATCATGGTCATCAGATCTTCTTCTGAGACAAATGACGTTTCGATATCCAGCTGAGTAAATTCTGGTTGGCGATCGGCACGTAAATCTTCATCGCGGAAGCAGCGGACCACCTGGTAATAACGATCCATACCGGCAACCATCAGCAATTGTTTAAATAGCTGCGGTGATTGCGGCAGGGCAAAAAATTCGCCCGGATGGGTACGGCTGGGCACCAAATAATCACGGGCGCCTTCCGGTGTGGCTTTGGTCAGGATCGGTGTTTCGATATCCATAAAGCCATGATCATCGAGATAATTGCGCAGCTGCCGGGTAATTTGTGAACGAAAACGCAGCTTTTGCAACATTTCCGGACGACGCAAATCGATATAACGATGGCGCAACCGCACATCTTCGCTGACTTCAGCTTGCTCAGATAATGGGAATGGCGGTGTTTCGGCGCTGTTCAGAATTTGCACTGATTTGGCAATAATTTCGATTTTGCCGCTTTTCAGCTCGACATTTTCACTGCCCGCCGGGCGTGGTTGTACGAAACCTTCGATTTGCAGTACATATTCACTACGGACTTTTTCGGCAACGGCAAAGCTTTCGGCATCTTCAGGATTACAGACGACCTGGACCAGACCTTCCCGATCCCGTAAGTCGATAAAAATAACGCCACCATGATCGCGGCGGCGGTGCATCCAGCCGGCGACGGTGACCGTTTGTCCTGCTAAAGTTTCGTTTACCTCGCCGCAATAATGGCTACGCATAATGGTTCCAACACTTTCAAATTAATAAAAAACAAAAGCCGCCCAAACTGAGCGGCACAATTCTAAATCAAGACTTTATCTGACGTCCGCAAAACCGGGCTTAGTGACTGCTAGTTCAAGCAACCGGCGCACCACTACTTTCAGTGCTGCTGGCACTATCGGCTAAATTACGCTTGCTGCCAGATTTAAAGTCGGTCTCGTACCAGCCCTCACCTTTGAGACGAAAACCAGCGGCAGAAATTAATTTACGCAAATCTGGCTTATCGCAGGCAGGACAATGTTTTAAAGGTTCATCACTGATTTTCTGTAATGCCTCGAAATCGTGGCCACAGCTGTCACAACGGTATTCATAAAGGGGCATGGTCAATCTCCAACAGGCAAAAATAACATTGCGTCACCTGCATATAAGGCGCTGCGCGTCCGGTTTCAAGACCAGAACCAACTGATTATAACCAAAAAACAGTATTTTCGTCTTAGCCTTTCGCGGTCATTCTGACAATAAAGTCACCTGCACCAATGAAAAATCATTCGAATTGGCGGGCGATCAGCAGTTTGTTAACGTTGTTCTGGCAGTTTCAAAGGGCGCGTTATTACTACGCTTGCTTTACTACTACTGGCAGAAGTTACCAATGTTGCCGTGTTATTAGCGCTGAATAGCGCCGTTGGTGGGGTGTTTACCAAACTGCTTTATCAAAACCATCCACCGTATTCCCGGAAAAGTGTTTCAGTATTTAAATAAAATATTGCGGCGCTTTCATCTGTAGTGTCAAACCGGCGGTATTTCCCAAGTATTTAGACGCGCCAACTGTCGTATCAGTTTTCTGCTCAATTAACGCTACCAACGATGATGAGAATTATCTCAGTGACGATCATTAATTTAGTAACAATAAAAGTCGCATTGCCGAACGCACTTAACAGCAGGAAGTGCTGGCTGAAAACGGCCAAAATATAGTCAGAAGCCGCTTACAACAACTACACCCTCAAGTCGCAGAGCCCCTTGATTGATAACCATTAAGCTGTTTAACAGATATGGCTTAAAGCCAGAAAATCTTGGACAGGCCAATTTAACTCAGGGTAGACTTGCCGGCTTTGGTACACGGATAAACCAAAATTTATTTACAAAAAATGACAGTTGTTCAGTCATTGTTCAGTTTGCTTGTGCAAAACTTGGCTCGCAATGAAAGCAAAACCTTGTAAGAAAAATTTGAGAGGAACATAACATGAAATTTGGCAAAACTTTAACTACTGCATTATTGGGCGCTTCAACGCTATTTGCTGCTAGTGCAATGGCTGAAACCCATCAAGTGCAAGCTTCATTGACTTCATTTGATCCATTGGTTGTAAAAGCTCAGCCGGGCGATCAAGTTACCTGGTCGAAAATGAGCGGTCATTTGGTGAACACAACCTTTACAGATGCTGATGGTGAACAACAATTTATCCCAGAAGGTGCTACAGGTTTTATGTCACAAATGGGTGACAACTTCACAACTGACCCACTTACTGTCGAAGGTGTTTACCTTTACAAATGTGACCCACACTGGGGTGCAGGCATGGGTGGCGCAATCATCGTTGGCGAGCCAACAAACCTGCAAGCTATTGTTGACTCAAAACCAAAAGGCGCTCTGAAACGTCTGGTTAAGAAAGTACAACAAGCAACTGAATAATTTTTAGTTGAACCGAAGAAGCCCGCTTTTTAGCGGGCTTTTTTGATCCTAATGCTGGCAGGCTGTGCTAGAATTGTGGGGTTTAATTGCTCCAAAGTGGTATTTTGCAGACCGCTTTTAGCAAGCTCTATCAACGAATGTCAGGGGATCCCATCTGATGAGTAACAACATAGATACCGGCAAACGGCGCTTTCTGACTGCCGCAGCCAGTGTTGTCGGTGGTGCTGGCGCAATTGCCGTTGCCATACCCTTTGTTGTCTCGGTTTCACCGAGCGCCAAAGCAGAAGCCGCTGGTGCGCCAGTTCTGGTTGATATCAGCCAGCTTGAAGTTGGCCAACTTTTAACTGTTGAATGGCGAGGTAAGCCGGTGTGGATTTATCGTCGCAGCCCGGAAGTACTCGAGGCTTTACCGACATTGTCTGACGAGTTACGTGACCCCGGTAGCAAAGTTGCCTCCCAACAACCTGAGTATTGCCAAAACGATACACGCTCCATTCGCGATGAAGTTATGGTGCTGGTCGGGATTTGTACGCATTTAGGTTGTTCACCAACTTACCGCCCGGAACTGGCACCGGAAGATTTAGGTAAAGAGTGGAAAGGTGGCTTTTTCTGCCCGTGCCACGGTTCTAAATTTGATTTGGCTGGCCGCGTTTATCAGGGCGTTCCTGCCCCCATCAATTTAGAAGTGCCTCAGCATCATTTCCAGGGCGACAATACCGTGATTATTGGTGAAGATGCTAAAGGAGCTGCGTAATGTCCAAGATGATGGATTGGGTCGATGCCCGCTTCCCCGCCACCAAGATGTGGAAAGAACACCTCTCCGAATATTACGCGCCAAAAAACTTTAATTTCTGGTATTTCTTCGGTTCGCTGGCGTTATTAATTTTGGTGATGCAAATTATCACCGGCATTTTCCTGACCATGAACTACAAACCCGATGCAGAGTTAGCCTTTGCTTCGGTTGAATACATCATGCGTGATGTTGAATGGGGCTGGCTGATTCGCTATTTGCATTCCACCGGCGCCTCGGCCTTTTTTGTGGTGATTTATCTGCATATGTTCCGAGGCCTGATGTATGGCTCATATAAACAGCCGCGCGAATTGATTTGGATATTCGGCATGCTGTTGTATGTGGTGCTAATGGCCGAAGCATTCATGGGTTATTTGCTGCCTTGGGGACAAATGTCTTACTGGGGCGCGCAAGTTATTATTTCTCTGTTTGGCGCAATCCCGGTAGTGGGTGAGCAATTAGCTTTGTGGATTCGTGGCGACTTTGTGGTCGCCGATGCAACCTTAAACCGCTTCTTTGCCTTCCACGTCATTGCCTTGCCAATTGTATTGCTGGGTCTGGTAGTAATGCATATCCTGGCGCTACATGAAGTGGGTTCCAATAACCCCGACGGTGTTGAGATCAAGAAAACCAAAGATGCTAACGGTAAACCGCTGGATGGTATTCCGTTCCATCCTTATTACACGGTTAAAGATTTGGTCGGTGTGGTCGGATTCTTGTTTATCTTTGCGCTTGTACTGTTTTATGCACCAGAAGGCGGTGGTTGGTTCTTAGAAAAAGACAACTTTGTACCAGCCGATCCGTTAAAAACACCTGAGCATATTGTGCCTTTGTGGTACTTCACTCCGTTTTACGCCATTTTAAGGGCCGTACCGGACAAATTGTTTGGTGTCATTGGCATGGGTATGGCAATTGTCGTGTTATTTTTATTGCCTTGGTTGGATCGCAGTAAAGTTCGCTCGGTACGCTATCGTGGCCCGTATTTCCGCATTGCGCTGACGCTGTTTATCATCAGCTTCGTGGCGCTTGGCTATCTGGGCACGCAACCGGCTACCGACCTGTACACTCTGCTTGCACGGGTATTTACCATTCTTTATTTTGCCTTCTTTATCTTGATGCCGATTTACACCAAGTTTGATAAAGACAAAGTTGTGCCGGAAAGGGTGACAGATCAATGAAAGCGTTAATGATAGCCGCCATGACGGCAATGTTAAGTATGGGTTCTGGATCGCTGATAGCCGCATCAGCTGGTGCAGAGTTGGATCACTTTGATGTTGATTTGCATGATCAAGCGTCTTTGCAACGCGGTGCACAGATTTTTACCAATTACTGTTTGAGTTGTCATTCTGCATCGTTGATGCGTTATAACCGCATGGCAAAAGACCTGGGTATGAGTGATGAACTGGTGATAGAAAACCTGATGTTCACCACCGATAAAATCGGTGAAACCATGCAGGTTGCAATGCGCCCGGAAGATGCCAAGAAATGGTTCGGTGTGACACCACCTGATTTGTCAGTAATTGCCCGCGCCCGTGGCACCGACTGGTTATACAGTTATCTGCGTAATTTCTATTTAGATGAAACCCGGTCAATGGGCACCAATAATCCTTTTTTGGTTAATGCAGGTATGCCACATATTCTGTGGGAACAACAGGGTTTTCTTAAAAAGGATGTCGACTCTGGTGAGCTGTCACTGGCACAAGAAGGCGAGTTGACGCCGCGTCAATATGACCAGTACGTTGGAGATTTAGTCAATTTCCTGGCCTATATCAGTGAGCCATCCAAATTGGATAGATTAGCGCTGGGCAAATGGGTTTTACTGTACCTGGCCTTTTTCTTTGTTATCGCTTTGGCATTGAAAAAAGCTTACTGGAAAGATATCCACTAAATTGAAGCTACCGGCTGCATTGCTTGCAGCCGGCAACTAAAGCAGCCATGTTAGATAATCCCGAACGCCGCACCCAACTCACCCTATACAGCGATATTGATTGCCCTTTTGGACAACAAATACGTTTTACACTTGCCGAAAAAGGTGTTGATTATAAATTGGTCACTATCAGCGATGGTGAATGGCCAGAGTTTCTTGCCGAAATCAATCCAACGGGCAGCGGTCCAACACTGATTGATCGGGATGTTGCTCTCTATGATCCGTGCATTTTGCTCGAATATTTAGATGAACGTTATCCTCACCCGGCTTTAATGCCGGCCTCGCCCGGCGAGCGTGCCAGATTACGGTTGATGTTGTCACAGCTGAGTCAGAACTGGCAGCCATTAATAGCGCAGTTACAAAGCCGCAATGCCAGTAAAGCACGACGTACGCTGCAAGAAGATATTACCGTTATGGCGCCGCTTCTGGCTGACGGTGAATTTGCTTATGGTCAGCAGCTGAGTTTACTTGATTGTTTTTTACTGCCTTTTTTGTGGCGTTTACCAACTTTAGGCGTTAAGCTGCCGGCATCGGCCGCCGCAGTAGATCGTTATGCCAAACGTTTATTTGCCCGGCCGGCGTTTAAAGCGAGTTTAACGCCAACGGAAAAAGGCATGCATTGATGAGCAGCATGACACCGCAAAAACCTTATCTTATCCGGGCCATTTATGAATGGATTCTGGACAACCATTGCACGCCCTACTTGCTGGTAAATACGCTGATTGACGGCGTCACAGTGCCAACTGAATATGTCAAAGATAATCGCATTGTGCTGAATCTGGCGCCGGACGCTATCCATCAATTACAAATGGATAACGAGTGGATAAGTTTTTCAGCGCGCTTCTCGGGCAAGCCGATGGATTTATTTATTCCGATCAGCGCAGTGCAGGCCATTTATGGCAAGGAAAATAACGAAGGTATGTTCTTTCCTGAAGATACACCGCCATCCCAACCTACCCCTCCCAAACCGGTACCCGGTAGCAATAAACCCAGCCTTAAAATCGTTAAATAATTACAGGCCGTATTTTTCCATACGGTAACGCATCGCCATCCGGCTTAAGCCTAATTGCCTGGCTGATTTCGAGACATTCCCCTCGGTTTGCTGCAAGGTTTGTGACAGTAGATATTTTTCGATTTGCTCCAGAGTCATATCCTGTAAAGCAAACGGTAAAAGGGGCATTTTCTGGCTAGTCGATTTAAGCAGTAAATCTTCGGTACTGATAACATCCTGCTTTGCCAGCATCACAGCTCTTTCCAATACATGGTATAGCTCACGAACATTTCCTGGCCACATATACTGTTGCATTTGACGCATTGCCTCAAAATCAAGCCTCGGCTGATTTACCCGGTAACGACGGGCAAATAACTCAATAAAATGCTGTGCCAATTCAGCTATATCCTGACGCCGCTCTCGTAGCACCGGCAGATGTTGTTCCAGCGTGTTCAGCCGGTAATATAAATCACTGCGAAATTTACCTTCAGCCACCATCGCCACCAGATCGCGATTACTGGTGACCACAAAATGCGCTTGTACCGGCCGCTCAGCCACGTCACCGACCCGGCGGATCATTCGGCGATCCAGCACGTTCAGTAATTTCGCTTGTAAAGCCAGAGGCAGCTCACTGATTTCATCCAGTAATAAAGTGCCGTTCTCAGCGACTTCGATAAGTCCCGGCCGCGCCGGATGTGGGTGTGGCAAAAAATTAGCTGCCATACCAAATAATTCAGCTTCTGCAGTATCCGGCGGCAAGGCACTGCAATCAACATGAACAAAAGGCTGTTCGTGCCAACTACCTGATTGATGAAACAGTCTGGCAGCCAGTTCTTTACCCGTCCCCGTTTCACCCGTCAGCAATAATACCGGGCAACCACCACTGCTGTGATCTATGATGGTTGCAAGATGTTGCAGTGACTCCCTTAACTGGCAAATTGCCGGGCTATTACCAATCATTGTGACAGGCTCATTTGCCTGACGGTTACGAATCGCAGAAAAATCAAGCTGTTGTCGTAAACGCTTGGTGTGCATAACTTTATCAATGGTCAGCATCAGATCATCCAGATCTACAGGCTTTTTCAGATAATCATTGGCACCTAGCTTCATCGCCGACACCGCATCCTCAATCTCACCATAAGCCGTCATCACGATCACCGGCAAGCTTTGCCATGCTGATTGGGGTGCTCGCAACTGCTCCAGCAAATCCAGACCGCTACCATCTGGCAGGCGGACATCAAGCAGCAATAAATCAAATTCTGTATCTTTTAACAACGCTTCGCCTTCTGCACGGCTGGCAGCAATTTGTCCTTCATGACCGGCTGATTGCAAACGGCGCAGTACCGATTTAGCAAATAGTTTTTCATCTTCGATAAGCAGAATGTTAAGCATTTTGGTCAGTTTCCGGCTGTTTGAGGGGGAGCTGCAAACGCACCCGGGTTCCTGGTTGTAAGGAAATATAGTCTAATTGTCCTTGATGTAACTGCAGTACGCGTCGTGCAAAAGGCAGGCCCAGACCATAGTGTAACGGTTTGCGTGCCCCGTTTTCAGGCGTAACCGCTGAAAATAATTTTTTGTCGATACCGCGTCCGGCATCATCAATTTCCAACGCTATGCTGTTATTGTTAACTTGCTGATAACAGAGCCTGAGCTGGCTGCCCTCGGGCGCCGCTTCGATAGCATTTTGCAATAAATTACATAAGGTTTGCTCGATTAATTCAGCGTCTAATTGCGCATACTGGCTGTCGTCATTATCCCAGCCTTCACGAAGTACGGTCAGCTGTTTATCAACAAGCTGCATTTGAATGAGTGACAAGGCATTGTCGGTGAGGTCAGTCAGTTTATTGGCCGTGAATTGCGCTTGAAGCGGGTGCAGATACATTAATAGCGAAGTGACCCAGCGCTCAAGGCGGTCAACAGCAACAATGATATCTTGTAGCGAATGCTGTTGCGAAACTGGCAGATTTTTTTCGTCAAGACTTACTTGGGCTGCTGCCCGAATACCCGCCAGTGGATTACGAATATTATGGGCAACTAATGGAATTAAATCGGCCATTTCGGCTTGTTTACGCGCTTCGATAAGATCATCGTGATTATCGATAAGGTCCGACGCCATCTGGTTAATCGCTGCGGTTAAATGCTGTAAATCAGCTACACCCCGCACAGGAAGTGCATATTGCCATTCTCCCTGTGCAACACGACGCGCCCCATCAATAACGTCTGTCAACGGCACCAAAACTTGTTTTTTTACAAAACGCCTCGACCATAACAGAAGGCCCAATGCCATTATAATCGGCAGCAAGCCTATCCAAAAGACTAGTGATAACCAACGCTTTTGATCAGCCGCCAATAATGATTGGCGGCTTTGCAAATATTGTTCAAACTCATTGAACAATATCTCAAACACTTTGAGTGTAAACTGCTCTAGAGGCTGATCAAGCAACAGTAACTGTTTATCTGTCACCTCGCTATTTTCTGAATTAATGTAGGTGATTGTCTCGGCATAAAATGCATCATATGTATCTGCAATTTTTTGCACCTGTTGCTGCTCATTTTCTGAATTAGCCAGTAACAGCATCTGGTTAAGCTCATACTTTATAGCTTGGCTATAACCAAAATACTGTTGTTCTGCACTCGTGTCATTTAGAAATATGACGTCAAATACTTCTTTTATCTGACGGTATAAATCACCGCGGACATGTTGCATATGCGTATTTAATGCCGTTAACCGAAGCGATTCCTGCGAATTATTCTGCCAGGCAAACACCCAGCTGACGCCTAAACCAGCCGTCAGCATAATTATCAGCACAAAGCTCAACTCATGCAGCAGCAATGAACCTTGTATTGTTTTAAAGTGTTTAAACAGCCGCATCATAAAAAAAACGGGCTGTTTAGCCCGCCTTTTCATTGTTTCAACTAACTACTGCTGCTCATAGTCGGCAAAGGTAATCGATTCTTCAACCAGTACTGGCTGGCCTTCTTGCCACTTTGTACCATCCGGCACGATAGTTCTGATTTGATAAATTTCACCGGGAATTTCTTCCGATAAAGTAAAGATATAGTACTTGCCGGCGTACAACTGATAGCGACTGCTCTTGGGATCATCAATATAAGGCTGAATAATGTATTGCGTCGCTTTAACTTTTTTACCGTTGTAATCTACTTCAATATTTTTCTTGTCAGCACCAGCGGCCATTGCCCAGCGAATTTTACGCTGGAAATAACGCCAGTCTCCGCCTGTTACCCGCTCCATTTCATGAATATCAAATTCCAGAAAATAAACGAATACGCCATTGCCACGCTGATCTTCCATGGCTTGATAAGGACGGTTATGTTCACCGGTAAAAAACTCAAACTTGGTGTCGCGACGGCCGGTATTACGAATGTTATCAACTTGCATTTCAATGGTATCTTGACGGTTACCATCGGTATAACTGACTTTCTTATAATCATAAGTGAGCTTAGCTGGCTCATTAATGTTTTTCAGGTGAGATTTATCAAACAATTCATTGTTGATTTCCGAATAGCCCGGAACAGCAAAAGCCGCACCGCTAATTAGCGTTAAACAAAACGCCCACATCATAGTGAAACCTGTCTTTCTCACACTTTCCCCCTACTTCTCTCGATTCTAATTGGTGTTATTCTGTAAGACTGTAAGTTTAACGAAAATACAGCATCTACTCTATGACTATTCTAATGCGCTTAAAGATTCCATTGATTTGCCTGGGCTTGTTTACCGCGATATCAGCCTGTCAGCCCAAAGAATCTGATCGCCGTTTTCAGGCGGTGAGCCCCTATAATTTTGCAGAAACCATGCAGAATCTTGATATTGCGATTTCTGAGTTTAATTATCGGATCATTCATCGCAGCGATATTGGTCAGGCGGTGCGGGATAGAGGCGAACAAGACTTTCCGCTATCAACGATTGTCAGCTTTTGTAACATCACTTACGCCAAAGAAATGATGCTGATCAATGATGATTTAATTAACGATATGCCCTGCAATGTCGCGGTTCGTGAAACGGCTGATGGTGTTGTTGTCAGCACTCGGTTAATGGATGAAACTGCTGGCGGTGAAGCTCAGCAAAAATTTGCCCTTAAGATTAATCGTAACCTCAGAAAAATAATCGGGGCGACCACTTTATAAGTAGCCGCCCCGTATTATTCAGTTCAATAAATCAGCTCAGACGTGTATCAATCATCATCGTCATCTTTACGCACCCGTTTAGCAGGGGTTGGGCTGACATTCTCCAATGATGGCATATTATATTGAGCCATGATTGCATCAATATCGTCTTTGCGTTTCTCAATGAATTTATTGAGCAGTGCAGTCCATTGAGGTTCGCCATAACGGGTGCCCATGCCGAACTCAAAGACATGTAACTGACCTAATTCATTTAATGGTTGTATGGTTATATCAACATCCTGAATGCTGGCATAGTAACCCGCAATTGGTCCCCACATCGGCACAACATCAACTTTACCGGCGGCCAAATCGTCAATAATACGGCCAGAATTGGTATTTACATCACCCGTCATCATTTGATAATACTGAATGCGATCGCCAAGACCCATATCCAAGATTGCTTTGGTAGTTAAAGCACGATCAAACAGACCAATTTTTAATGGACCATGTTTGGCATCAACATCTTTTAAATCTGCCAATTTATTGATTTCATAGCCTTCATCACTACGATAAGCAATTGCTTCAATTGATTTGTAATAACCATTGGTTGGTTTTACAAAGTCAGTGGTGACCGGCATGCTGAATGCCACGTCACACATATAACCACCATCGGGACTTTCTTTTTTCAATGTATTCCGTGCGAAACCAATACGTTGTGGAAACCAGTAATATTCAACCGGAATCCCCAACTCTTCTCCCAGCATTTCAGCAACTTTATTATCAAAGCCTTCCAGTTTGTCGTTTGAATACGGCATATTATTTTTATCGGCGCAGACCTTTAAGACATCTTGGCCCGGAAATGGTTTGAGATCTTCAGCTGCAACACTGGTTGTCATCGCACCCAGCGTTAACCCTGATAATAAAATTGTCCATTGCTGTAGTTTCTTCATTCTCTGGTCCTTTATTATTAACTTGAACTTTTGTGACAATACGTTAACCGTTTCGGTTTCAAAAAAAAACCCGGTGTCTTGCGACACCGGGTCTTTTTATCGAGCTACAGTATATTTAGTTGA
>JBBEBX010000007.1:0-84774 GCA_040882115.1 Methylophaga sp.
TCCGAGTTGCAAACCTAGTGGCGCGATGTCTCAATCAATGCGGCGCGCTACAGCCAGTGTTGATTCATTGACCGGCCTGCCCAATCGCAGTGTTTTTAACGATCGCCTGGAACACGCTATTCACAAACTACAGCGTAACAGTGGTCGCTTGGCAGTGTTTTTTATCGATCTGGATCACTTCAAACATATTAACGATTCGCTGGGCCATAAAACGGGCGATGCCCTGTTATGTGAAGTCTCACGCCGGATCCGTTCCTGTGTGCGGGAAAGCGATACTGTGGCCCGTCTGGGAGGTGACGAATTCACGGTAGTGCTTGAAGATGTTACCTCGGCGCAATATGTTGGCCGGATCGCCGAAAAGATCCTGACCACCACATCGCTGCCTTACATGATTGACAATATAGAGGTAAATATCAGCCCGAGTATTGGTATCAGCCTGTTCCCGGCGGATGGTCGCGATGTCGATATGCTGATTCGTAATGCTGATGCGGCGATGTATCACGCCAAAAATTCCGGTCGCAATAACTTCCAGTTTTATTCTGCAGAAATGAATGCCGAAGCAGCCAATCGTCTGGCATTGGAAACCAGTTTGCGGCGCGCTGTTGAACAACAAGAGTTTTATCTGCAATATCAGCCACAAATTGAACTCAGCAGTGGTCGGGTTAAAGGCGCAGAAGTGCTTTTGCGCTGGCATACCGACCAATGGGGCGATGTGTCGCCGGCGCGATTTGTGCCGGTACTGGAAGACACCGGCTTGATTGGTGTGGTGGGCGAATGGGTATTACGTGAAACCTGTAGCGTGTTTATGGCTAACCGTGATGAGTTGCCTGATGATTTTGTGATGGCCGTTAATTTATCTGGCCGGCAGTTCAAAGGCAGTCGACTGGTCAGTTACATCCGTCACTTATTGAGCGAGACAGAGATGCCAGCCAGCAATTTAGAGCTGGAAATCACCGAAAGTCTGTTGATGGATAATACTGATTCGGCTATTGATACCCTGCGGGATTTAAGCAGTCTCGGTATCACGCTGGCCATTGATGATTTCGGAACCGGCTATTCGTCGTTATCCTATCTGAAACAATTCCCGCTCAATGTTTTGAAAGTAGACAGGGCGTTTGTCAGGGATTTAACCATCGATAAAGATGATGCAGCGATTGTCAGTGCCATTATGGCAATGGCTGATAGTCTGGGGCTGGAAGTGGTCGCTGAGGGTGTCGAGACCGCCGAACAGTTGGCATTCCTGGAACAAAAACAATGTCAGCGTGCTCAGGGTTTTTTCTTCAGTAAAGCCATAGATTTGAGTGATTTAATGATCTATCTGCGTCAGCGGGAAAAGGCACTGCGCGCCTTATAAACAAGTACTGGCTTATCTTCTGGATGCAGGCGAATACTCAGATGGCTTGCCGGATATTGCCAAATAGCCGCTTCAGGGTCATCAGGATCGCCAGTGATTTCGGCAGGTTCACCAAAACGGCTGCGTAACATCGCTTCATCCGGACGGTAATTGGCAATATAGGTAATGGCAATAATAGGTGCATCCAGCAAACGCGCTTGATCATCAAAAGCGATTTCCAGACGTCGTGCGCCGCTGGGTTGCAGTTTGCTGCTGGAGGCATTGGCTGCCATTTCATTGAGCGTTGCTGCCGGCAATTGCAAATTGGCGACAATTTTTGCCGACAGACCGCTGAGATTAATGCGGTCAAAAAACACTTCAGCGGTTGCCACCTCGCCATCTTCTGCAAATAAAGCGGCCTTGCCGGCTTCACGCCAGCGCTGTTGCGCATCACGATAGGTATCTTTGCCCATATGGATATCAAAGACTTTGATTTCCCCATCGCTCTGTATGCTTATTTCCCAGGGTTTGGGGCCGTCCGGTTGTGGAGAGGGGATCAAGGCCAGCGCCAAAATGCCGGCAATCACCAGCAGCATGATCACAATAATTTTCAGTAATATTTTCATGTTCGATTTAAACCTGTAACCAAAAAGTGACCGGCCCGTCATTAATCAGACTGACCTGCATATCTGCGCCGAACTGACCACGGCCAACGTTATGATGTTGTTGCTCGGCTTGCTGGCAAAAATAGGTAAATAAACTGGCTCCCAGTTCCGGCGGTGCAGCCGGCGTAAAACTCGGCCGGCTGCCTTTACGGGTGTCTGCCGGTAGTGTGAATTGCGGCACAATCAATAGACCGCCGTTGATTTGCTGCAAACTCAGATTCATCTTGTCATCGTTGTCGGCAAAAATCCGGTATTGCAACACTTTGCTAAGCAGCTTATCTGCTTGCTGGGAATTGTCATTTCTCTCAACACCCAGCAGCAGCAAAATACCTTTATCAATCGAGGCAATTTGTTGACCGGCCACATTGACCGAAGCCTGTGAAACCCGCTGGATCAGACCAATCATTTCAAACGATCAGCCATCTCATCAGTGGCTTGTATTAAAGCATCAATCAATCCCGGTTCACCGGCGGCGTGGCCGGCCAGTGGCACAATCCGTAAATCCGCTTTTGGTAATTGCTGTTTCAGCAGCCAGGATTGCTGGAACGGGCAAACCATATCGTAACGACCATGAATAATAATCGTTGGAATATCCGATAACATTGATAAATCCGGAAGAATCGGCTGCTCAGCGATAAAACATTGATTCAGGGCAAAATGCAGTTGAATGCGGCTGTGGGCTAACGGACTGGGGCTATTATCTTCAGGTGGCTGATAACTTGGTGTATCACGCATCATGACAATAGTGGCTTCCCACTGTTGCAGTGTATTGGCCGCCGTTTGCTGTACTTCAGTATCTGAATGGTTAAGCTGCTGAAAATAATAATCTAGTGGTTTCTTTTGCAGTTTAGCCGGCACGTTTTCTATAAATGCTTGCCAGGCATCGGCAAAGACTTTGGAAGCGCCACCAGCCGCATAAACCCAGTCAATATCTTGCTGTCGGCCCAGAAATGTACCGCGCAGGATCATCGATGAAACATGTTTTGCATATTGCCGCGCATAACATAACGCCAGCGTTACGCCCCAGGAACCACCGAATAACTGCCATTTGTCGATATTAAGTAATTGGCGAATTGCTTCGATATCGCCAATCAAATGCGCCATATCGTTGTTGGTTAATTCGCCGCTGGGCAGTGAGCGACCACAGCCACGCTGGTCAAATAGAATAATATGGTAGCGCGCCGGATCAAAATAACAGCGATGCTGCGGCCGGCAGCCTGAGCCCGGCCCGCCGTGCAAAAACAACACCGGAATGCCCTCTGGATTGCCGCATTGTTCAATATATATTTGATGCTGTTGGCCATCGGGCAGTGTTCCCCGTGGCAGCAACTGGCTGTGGAAAGGTTCAATATCAGGGTACAGCGATAACATGACAAACTCTGTTTAAAAACATTTGCCGCACTATAGCATTGATGATGGTATTTATTGCCCTGATCGGCGAAAATATACGGTTTATTTACGATCATCCAACGCAGCGGATGAGATGATTAAGGTTAAGCGAAATGAACCTGCACGAATATCAGGCCAAACAATTATTTAATCGTTACGGCATCGCCACACCCCATGGTGATGTTGCCGATGACGCAGAGTCGGCTATGCACATTGTCAAACGACTGGCCGGCGATCGTTGGGTGGTAAAAGCACAAGTACATAGTGGTGGTCGCGGCAAAGCTGGCGGCGTCAAAGTAGTTGATAGCGAGGCTGAGGCCGTGCAAACCGCGAAAAAATTGATCGGCACATCACTGGTTACCCAGCAAACCACGGCGCTCGGTCTGCCGGTCAAAAAAGTACTGATTGAACAACCTTCTGATATTGCCCGGGAAATTTACCTGGCATTACTGATCGATCGCGTTAGCCAACGCGTCACCTTTATGGTTTCTGCACAAGGCGGTATGGATATTGAAGCTGTGGCTGAACAAAGCCCTGAAGCAATTCTGACCCTGGCAGTCGATCCAGTGGTGGGGTTACAGAGCTATCAGTGTCGTCGCGCGGGCTTTTTTCTGGAACTCAGTGGTGACACTTTCAAACAATTGCAATCGGTGATGCAAGGCTTGTATCAGCTGTTTATCGACAACGATGCCAGTCTGGTGGAAATTAACCCGCTGGTGGTGACCCATGATGGCCATTTGCTGGCAGTCGATGCCAAAATCAATCTTGATGAAAATGGTTTGTACCGGCATTCGGATTTGGCCGCGATGTTTGATCCCAGCCAGGAAAATGCCGCTGAAGTGACTGCCCGTGATTTCGGCTTGAACTATATCGCGCTGGATGGCAATGTCGCTTGCATGGTTAATGGCGCGGGACTGGCGATGGCGACCATGGATCTGATTCAAAAAGAGGGCGGGGAGCCGGCGAATTTTCTTGATGTCGGTGGTGGTACCACCGCCGAACGGGTTGCTGAAGCCTTTAAACTGATTTTATCGGACAGCAAGGTCAAATCGATTTTAGTTAATATTTTTGGCGGCATAGTCCGCTGTGATTTGATTGCCGAGGGCATTATTCAGGCGGCTAAAGAAGTTGGTTTGTCCTTACCGGTGGTGGTCAGATTGGAAGGCACTAATGCTGGGCAGGGCCGCAAATTGCTGGCAGAAAGTGGCATGAATATTAAGGCAGCGCAGGATTTAACTGAAGCTGCCAGACTGGCGGTCAGCGCGGCAGGGGAGTTATCAGCGTGAGTATTCTGGTCAACAAAGACACCAAAGTTATTTGTCAGGGCTTTACCGGCAAACAGGGTACCTTTCATTCTGAGCAAGCGATTGCATACGGCACTCAGTTTGTCGGTGGTGTGACGCCGGGCAAAGGTGGTCAAACCCATTTGGATCGGCCGGTATTTAATACGGTAGTTGATGCCGTTGCTGAAACCGGCGCCAATGCCACAATGATATACGTGCCAGCTGCTTTTGCTGCCGATGCGATTTTAGAAGCCGCTGATGCCGGAATTAAAGTTATTGCCTGTATTACCGAAGGCATACCGGTGCTGGATATGCTGCGCGTTAAATATGCATTGGAAGGCCGTGATGTGTATTTAATTGGTCCTAATTGCCCCGGTTTAATCACGCCCGGTGAATGCAAAATCGGCATTATGCCCGGTAGCATTCATCTACCCGGTAAAATTGGTATTGTTTCCCGCTCCGGTACGCTCACCTACGAGGCGGTACATCAGACCACATTAAATGGCCTGGGCCAAAGTACCTGTGTGGGGATTGGCGGTGATCCGATTCAGGGCATGAACTTCATTGACTGTTTAGCGTTGTTCGAAGCCGATCCGCAAACCGAAGGCATTGTTATGGTTGGCGAAATCGGCGGACAGGCAGAAGAAGATGCTGCCGCCTATATTGCCGAACATGTTACCAAGCCGGTAGTGGCTTACATCGCTGGTTTAACTGCACCTCCCGGTAAACGTATGGGTCATGCAGGAGCGATTATCAGTGGCGGCCAGGGTACGGCAGAAGCCAAACTAACGGCATTAACTGCAGCCGGTGTGTCAATCAGTCGTTCACCGGCAGAAATCGGTGATGCGATGCTGGCAGCGATGAGCAAATAATGGCGAGCCAGACACTGACCGTTGTTCTGGCTCAAATTAATCCGGTGGTCGGCGATGTCGCTGGCAACACTGCCAAAATTATCGATGCGGCCAATACTGCCCGGGATCAATTAACAGCTGATCTGGTGGCGTTTCCGGAGTTGTGCCTGACTGGCTACCCGCCAGAAGATTTATTGTTAAGGCCCGGCTTGCAAAAGCGCGTTGATAAAGCGCTGCAAACCTTAAAACACAAAATTAACGGTATTTATGTTGTTGTTGGCCATCCGCTGGGTGAAGTTGGCAAAGAACTTTACAACGCTGCCAGTGTGATTGCCAATGGGCAGATCATTTGCCAGTATTTCAAACAAATGCTGCCTAATTACAGTGTGTTTGATGAAAAACGCTATTTTATTGAAGGCCATTTGCCGGTGGTTTTTTCACTGAACGGCATCAAACTTGGCATTACCATTTGTGAAGATATCTGGTTTACCGGACCAGCTGCGCAGGCCAAAGATGCTGGCGCCGAACTGTTACTAAATCTCAATGCGTCACCGTTTCAGCAAGGCAAATCAGCACTTCGCTATGATGCTGTACGTCAGCGGGCTATCGAAAACCAATTACCAATGTTGTACGTCAATCAGATCGGCGGTCAGGATGAACTGGTGTTTGATGGTGGCTCTTTTGCGCTTGATAGCCACGGTGATCTGCAAATGCAGGCTGCCGCATTTGCTGATGAGCTGGCAATCGTTAAGATAGAAAAAAATCAAACCGGCAACATTTTGATAAGCGGCAAGATAACTGAACATTTGTCGCCACTTGGCAGTGTTTATCAAGCCCTGGTTTTAGGGTTACGTGACTATGTCGAAAAAAATCGCTTTCCCGCGGTAGTGTTGGGATTATCCGGTGGTATTGATTCGGCATTAACGTTGGCTTTAGCCGTAGATGCGCTGGGGGCCGATCGGGTGCAAACAGTGATGATGCCCTCACGTTATACCGCGCAAATAAGCCTTGATGATGCGGCGCAGATGGCGACTCAGCTGGGTGTTGACTATTCGGTATTATCGATTGAACCGGTGTTTGATAGTTTTTTGCAAACATTGAATGAAACATTTGCCGGCAAAGCAGCGGATACCACCGAAGAAAATATTCAGGCACGTTGTCGTGGTGTGTTGTTAATGGCGATTTCCAATAAGACCGGTGCGATGGTGTTATCGACCGGTAATAAAAGCGAAATGGCGGTGGGTTATTCAACGTTATACGGCGATATGGCCGGCGGCTATTCACCGCTTAAAGATGTTTACAAAACGCTGGTATTTGCGCTGGCCAAATACCGCAATGAGCTGTCTCCGATCATTCCGGAACGGATTATAAGCCGGCCGCCCTCTGCTGAATTGTCGGCTGACCAGCGTGATGATGATTCATTACCACCTTACCCATTGCTGGATAAAATCCTTGAGCGTTACATTGCCGATGATGGGTGTTTCGAAGATTTAGTGGCAGAGGGATTTGCTGCAGAGACAGTTGCACAGGTCATCAAAATGGTGGATCGTAATGAATATAAACGACGTCAGGCGCCCCCCGGTATTCGCATTACCGGCCGCGCATTTGGCAGAGATCGTCGTTACCCGATAACATCTGGCTATACCGTGACATCAACCATAGAGTAGGGATTAACCATGAAAAAAATTGAAGCGATAATCAAACCATTCAAACTCGATGACGTGCGTGAGGCATTGTCGGAAATTGGTGTAACCGGCATGACAGTTACCGAGGTCAAAGGCTTTGGTCGGCAAAAAGGCCACACTGAGCTGTATCGTGGCGCTGAATATGTGGTTGATTTTCTGCCTAAGGTGAAAATGGAAATTGTGCTGGCTGACGATCAGGTTGATAGCTGTATTGAAGCAATTACCAAAGCAGCCCACACCGGTCGCATCGGTGATGGTAAGATTTTTGTCATGCCTTTAGAGCAGGCCATTCGTATTCGTACCGGTGAGGATGGCGAAGCCGCAATCTGAGAAATGCTTAGGCTGGCTGCCGAGCACGGCGGCAGCCAGTGTCCTTGTTTTACTCTTTTAAGGCCGAACGGCGGACATCAGCTATACCAGGATGTGCTGGATAATTTGTTTCCAGTACCCGCAGCGCATCTTCCGATAAATCATCTAATTCCATGACTTTGTAGGCTTTGGCCATAATTACCAATGCTTCTGGCATTGCCGGTGTACGTGGATAATTTTCAAGCACATAACGTGCCCGGTTGGCAGCGGCGAGATATGAAGTCCGGCGCATGTAGTAATTGGCAACATTAATTTCATGTTGTGCCAGACGATTACGCAGATAAACAATGCGCTGTGCCGCATCTTTGGCATATTTACTTTGCGGATAACGTTTAATGAGCGAGTTGAAATCGTTCAGCGCATCTTCTGCAGAGCCGGGATCTCGCTGAGATTCATCACGGGGAATATATTTTTCAAGAATGCCGATGTCTTTATTGAAACTGACCAGTCCGCGTAAATAGAGTGCGTAATCATTATTTTTGTTAAGTGGGTAAACGCGCATAAATCGGTCGAGCGTTGCGATGGCTGTTTCCGGATCGTCATTTTTATAATGCGCATAAGCTGATTCCAGCAATGCCTGCTGGGCATACTCACCAAACGGGAAGCGGGCTTCCAGCTGTTCATAATATTGAATAGCCGTACGATAATCAGCGATGTTCAATGCCGCTTTAGCCTCAGCATAAATTCGCTCAACGCCCCAACTTTCTTCGGCTTTAACTTCTTCTTTATCACCAAATATGGAACAAGCGCTCAATGAGAGCATCAAAATCAATAGCAGGGATATTTTTTTCATGGGCTTAGAATACGCTAGCAGTCAGTTATCGGTAAAGCTGGATTGTAGTCTTTTTAACAGCTGAAAGCATCTCAAAATCGGTAACTTACTGAAATGAAACCTAGTACAATGAAGCCCAGTTTTTTTGACCTATAAACAGGAACATCGATGATCAAACGTGTTATTGCCGTGCTGTTGGCCGGCGCAGTAAGTATTTCAGCGCATGCGACGGTGTTTGAGCTGCCTGATGAGCAAACGCAAGTGATTGGTCACAATATAGTGGTTTATACCACTGCTGCTGATACTTTGTTGGATATCGCCCGTAATTTTGACTTGGGTTATGGCGATATTGTTGAAGCCAATCCGAATGTCGATCCTTGGGTGCCGGGCGATAACCAGCGGATAATCGTGCCAACCCGTTTTATTCTGCCGGACGCACCACGTCAGGGCATAGTCATTAATATTCCGGAAATGCGTTTATATTATTATCCGACTATGCCAGCCGGACAACCACAACAAGTGATCACCCATCCGCTTGGTATAGGCCGCGAAGGTCGTGATACGCCACTGGGTAAATTATCAATTATCCAGAAACGTGAAAATCCCAGCTGGACGCCACCCGAATCAGTGCGCAAAGAACATGCCGCCGATGGTGATATATTGCCGGCAGTGGTACCGCCCGGTCCGGATAATCCGTTGGGCAGCCGTGCTATGCGCTTATCTAACCCGAGCTATTTGATTCATGGCACTCATCGCCCTTACGGCGTCGGCTTAAGAGTAAGCAGTGGTTGTATCCGTTTGTACCCGGAAGATATCGAAAGCTTGTTTAGCAAAGTACCGATGAATACCACGGTGAATATTGTCTATGCGCCATTTAAGGTTGGTGTCAGAGACAATGCGATTTATCTGGAGGCGCATAAACCGCTGGAGGATATGGACAAGCGCGATAATTACAATATGACGCCGGTGGTACAGGCTATGCTGGCAGTCACCGATGATTTGCCAGAAGGTGATGCCTGGACCGATGCCGAAGATATCGTTTTAGCGGGTAACGGTATGGTGCAAAAACTCAATGCACCCGAAGCCGATATTGCTGAGGATGTTTGGTTTGTACATGGCGGTACCGGTCAGAAAGTGCCATTGAAAATGCATACTGCTATTAAGCAACTACAATTGGAAAGCTGGTTCTGGCCATTGCGTGGTGGCTCGGTGGGTGAAATCGTGCTTGGCCCGTTTGATAGTCGCGAACAGGCCGATGAAATGGCGCGCAAAATTTCCGAAGCCGCGGGTACCCCGGTTTGGACGACTCAATTACCGGAATCTATGCTGTAAATCATTTATAACAGGCAAAAAAAAGCCGGGACAAGTCCCGGCTTTTTTGTTTGTGAAGCTAAAGCTTATTTGCTCATCGCTTTTTCAAACATACGGTCAATTTTTGCACAACATTCGTCAACTTGTGCTTGCGCATCTTCAGCTGCTCTTTGTGCATTCATTGCGGCCAGTTCTGCATCAGTAGCAGTACGTTGAGCAGTATCAGCAGTGCTTTGAGCATTGCGGGCAGCAACCATAGCTGAATCAGCAGTTGATTGCGCTGTTTCGACTGATGATTTCAGGGCATCCATTTCTTCTGTGTTAGCACATGCAGTCAGCATGACTAAAGGAAGAACAACAGCACCCAGTTTAACTAATGATTTCATTTGAAACTCCTTGATTTTACGGTTGGGGGATTGGCATTTCCATTGAATATGATGAAACGCAAGCCTGATATAAGCTAACAGGAAAAAAATTGGCTGTCTATTGGATAAAAATTGATTCTGCGAAACAGTGCAAATTGTTGCTATAATGGCGCGCGCCGCAAAGTGGTGCGCCGGCCGGAAATCGGCCATAAATGCCCATTCTCACGTTATTTGCTCTGGAAAAATCTGTCTATGCACCCAATGCTGAATATTGCCGTTCGCGCGGCACGTCAGGCTGGATCACTGATCTTGCGCTCGTTACAGCACGTTGATCACCTGGAAATCACCACTAAAGGTCGCAACGATTACGTCTCCGATGTCGATCGTTTGGCCGAACAGGAAATCATCGGTATTATCAAAAAATCTTATCCCGAACATGCCATCATGGCTGAAGAATCCGGTGATAGTGGTGCAAATGATATCGTTTGGATTATTGATCCATTAGACGGCACTACCAATTTTCTGCATGCCTTTCCGCATTACTGTGTGTCAATCGCAGTTCGTGTTAAAGGCCGCGTTGAACACGCGGTGATTTTTGACCCGTTGCGCGATGAATTATTCACCGCTTCCCGTGGCGCGGGTGCTCAGTTAAACGATCGCCGGCTGCGGGTCAGCAAACGTAAAGATTTAACGGGCGCTTTAATCGCAACTGGTTTCCCATTTAAGTATCCTGAGCATCACACGGCCTATTTAGCGATGTTTGGTAATGTTTTACCAAGAGTCGCGGACATGCGTCGTACCGGCAGTGCTGCACTGGATTTGGCGTATGTTGCTGCTGGCCGGGTAGATGGCTATTGGGAAATTGGCCTAGAAAACTGGGATTTGGCTGCCGGATTGCTGCTGGTTGAAGAAGCGGGTGGTACGGTCTCTGATTTCAGTGGTGGCGATCGATTATTTGATAAAGGCCACGTTATCGCTGCCGGACTGAGCTTACACAAACATTTACAGGCTGCCATCACGCCGTATATTAGCGATTCTCTGAAATAAGCGCCTGTTTCTCAGGCATTTTTAACCTGTATGCATTACGCATACGCCATATAAATGAATTTTTATGACTGAATTTTCGAAAGACATCAGCAAGCTCCGCAACATCGCCATCATAGCCCATGTCGATCATGGTAAAACGACTTTGGTGGACCAATTACTGCGTCAATCAGGCACCTTCAGTGAACATGAAGAGATGCAAGACCGCGTTATGGACTCCAATGACTTAGAGCGCGAGCGGGGCATTACCATTCTCTCCAAAAATACGGCAATCCGCTGGAATGATTACCGTATTAATATCGTTGACACACCAGGCCATGCCGATTTTGGCGGTGAGGTTGAACGTGTATTGTCGATGGTCGATTCAGTACTGTTGTTGGTCGATTCATCAGAAGGTCCGATGCCACAAACCCGCTTTGTTACCCAAAAAGCACTGGCCTTAGGTTTGAAACCGATTGTTGTTATCAACAAAATCGACAAGCCAAGTGCCCGGCCGGGTTGGGTTTTGGATCAAACATTTGATCTGTTCGCCAATCTGGATGCGACCGATGAGCAGTTAGATTTTGATGTGATTTACGCATCCGGTCTGAATGGTTTTGCAGGATTGGAAGATACTGTGCGTGATGGCGATATGACGCCGCTGTTCCAATTGGTTGTTGATAAAGTAAAACATCCTGCGGTTGATGCAGATGGGCCTTTCCGCATGCAGGTATCGTCACTTGATTACAACAGTTATGTCGGTGTTATCGGCGTTGGCCGTATCGAACGTGGCCGCGTCAAAACCAACACGCCGGTAACAGTAATCGATCGCGAAGGCAAAAAACGTAACGGCCGTGTTATGCAGGTTATGGGCTTTATGGGCCTGAATCGTGAAGAAGTTGAAGAAGCCTCGGCCGGCGATATTATTGCCTTTACCGGTCTGGATCCGCTGAATATTTCAGATACGCTGTGTGACCCCAGTGCGGTTGAAGCGCTGCCACCATTGAGTGTTGATGAGCCAACAGTCACCATGACTTTTCAGGTCAACAATTCTCCGTTTGCCGGTAAAGAAGGCAAGTTTGTCACAACGCGGCAAATTCGTGAGCGTTTGGATCGTGAGTTGATCCACAACGTGGCACTTAAGGTAGAACAGCTGCCACAAGATCCTGATAAATTCCGGGTCTCCGGCCGTGGCGAACTACATTTGTCAGTGCTTATTGAAAATATGCGCCGTGAAGGGTTTGAAATGGGTGTATCGCGCCCGGAAGTAATCATTCGTGAAAACGATGGCGTCAAAGAAGAGCCTTATGAATCGGTCACCATTGATGTGGAAGATACCCATCAAGGTACGATCATGGAAAAAATGGGTACCCGCGGCGGTGAATTAAAAGATATGTCACCCGACGGTAAAGGCCGTGTGCGTTTGGATTTTATTATTCCGTCTCGCGGACTGATTGGTTTCCGAACCGAATTTTTAACCGCCACCCAGGGCACCGGTCTGATCTACAGTGTCTTCGACCACTACGCGCCATTAAAACCCGGTACATTTGGCAAGCGTCAAAATGGTGTGTTGATTGCTAATGCGGTTGGTAAAGCGGTGGCCTTCGCGATTTTCAATCTGCAAGAGCGTGGCCGAATGTTTATCGGCCATGGTGATGAAGTTTATGAAGGCATGGTGGTCGGTATTCATTCGCGTGATAACGATCTGGTAGTCAATGCGCTGAAAGGCAAACAGCTGACCAACGTCCGTGCTTCGGGCACCGATGAAGCGATAGCGCTGGTGCCGCCGATTCGCATGAGTCTGGAACAGGCGCTGGAATTTATCGGTGATGATGAACTCCTGGAAGTGACACCTAAATCATTGCGGGTGCGCAAAAAATTACTGCTGGAGCACGAGCGTAAGAAAGCATCGCGCGGCTAGTCAGTTAGCGGTTTTGCTGCATAAAAGGGTATTCTATCGGAATACCCTTTTTTTTGAGGTCCGACATGCGAATTTTGATTTTACTGGCCATCGGTTTACTGCTGTTTTTAATCTTCCGTAATTTGCTGCGAAAGGTAAAAAGAGAGCGTGGAGCCAGAGCATCAACAAGAGAAGAGCAGATGGTACGTTGCCAGCAATGTGGTTTGCATTTGCTGCCCCAGGAAGCTGTGCGTAAGGATCAGCAATATTTCTGCAGTCAGGAACATCTTGAGGACTTTCAGAAACAATCCTGATGGCCGCTTCAGAAATTGCCACTGCGGTGGAACAAACAGAAACTTCCTGGCGGGCGCTTAGACTTTTTTCGGGCTACAGACTGTTTCTGGCATCCATCCTGTTTTTTGTCGTTTATCTGCAATTACCCCCGGATTTTCTCGGTAAAAAATATCCTGCGCTGTATCAGATAATCAGTCTCAGCTATTTAATGTTGGCGGTGATTTTGCTGATTTTCAGTAGTTGGCAATGGGGAGTTTTTGTTACGCAATGCAGTATCCAGCTGATGATCGATGTGCTGGCATTAGCCCTGATTATTCATGCCAGTGGTGGTTTACAAACGGGGCTGGGCGCATTGCTGGTGGTGATTGTTGTCGCGGGCGGTGCATTAATCCCGGGGCGTATGGCGGCCTTTATTGCTGCGATTGCGACGCTGGCCGTTTTATTAGAAGCCAGTTATGGACAAATCACCGGCCAATTCAGTCATTTTGGTCAGGCCGGTATGCTGGGCGCCATTTTCTTTATTACGGCTTTACTGGCGCAACTGGTCTCGCGCACCATGCAGCGCTCACAAACATTGGCTGAGCAGCGCGCAGCAGAATTAACGAAGCTTGCCACCTTAAATCAGCACATTATTAGCCGGATGCAGATCGCTGTATTGGCTATTGATGAGTTGGGAAGGGTCAGCATGCTTAATCAATCAGCGCAGCGTTTGTTAGGTTTAGTTGATTTACAGGCAGGTTTCAGTTTGAAACGATATGTGCCCGCCTTAGCGGAGCAGTTACAGGATTGGCAACAACATAGTCCCGATGCTTTTAAACCGTTTCAGGCACGTGCTGATCTGCCGGAATTACAAGCCAGAGCGACACGGTTGGATTCGGGTGAAATTTTATTATTTATCGAAAATACAACCGAACTGGCGCAGCAGGCTCAACAGCTGAAATTGGCTTCGCTGGGCCGTTTAACCGCCAGTATTGCCCATGAAATCCGTAATCCCCTGGCCGCGATCAGTCATGCGGGCGAATTATTGGCCGAGCGACGCGCAGAAGATCAGGATATTGGTAAATTGACCGGCATTATTCAACGCCATAGTGGCCGCATGAATACCATTATCGAGACCATTTTACAGATGAGCCGGCGTAAATCGGTGGAGCCTCAGGTTATCGTGCTGGCCGGTTGGCTGGACAAATTTATAGAAGAATTTACTGAGACCAAGCAACTGGCGAGCGATAAGATTAACCTGTCCATTCAGGCGCCGCTGGCCAGGGTCTGGACGGATGCGCAGCAGTTGCATCAGGTGCTATGGAATTTACTGGAAAATGCCCTGCAACATGCCGATATGTCGGCAACGCATCCATTACAGGTGCGGGTTAATGTTCATGCTGATGAAGTCATTATTGATGTCATTGATAACGGGCCCGGTGTCTGCGAACAGGCCTTGAAACATTTGTTCGAGCCGTTTTATTCTGCGAGACAAGGCGGCACCGGACTGGGCCTGTATTTGGCCCGGGAATTGTGTCAGGCCAATGGTGCCCGGCTGAGTTATCTGGCTGAGCCGGATTGCTGTTTTAGGATAAGTTACCCATTGCAAAGACGAGACATGATTCAATGAATCCGCAAGCACTGATTGTTGATGATGAAGCTGATATTTTGGAATTGCTGTCAATGACTTTGGCAGCCATGGATATCGACTGCGTGACTGCCGAAAATATTGCCCAGGCCAAACAAGCGTTGCAGCAACAGTCGTTCGATTTGTGTTTCACCGATATGCGTTTGCCGGATGGCAACGGCATTGATCTGGTCACATGGCTTCAACAAAATAAAGCCGAGCTGCCGGTGGCAGTGATTACGGCCCATGGCAATATGGATCTGGCGGTGCAGGCATTAAAGGCCGGCGCCTTTGATTTTGTCTCTAAACCCGTCAAATTAAGAGTACTACGTGAATTAGTGGCTGCGGCGCTGAAGTTATCCCCAGCACGGCCCGTACAACAGGAACGCCGTTCACGGGATCGCCTGCTGGGTGATACACCGATAATGCGGGAGTTACGTGGCAAAGTGACCAAGCTGGCGCGTAGTCAGGCGCCGGTATATATCAGCGGTGAATCGGGCACTGGTAAAGAATTGGTGGCCAGATTGATCCACGATTTGGGCGCGCGCAGTGACAGGGCTTTTGTGCCAGTTAACTGTGGGGCGATCCCCGCTGAATTAGTGGAGAGTGAATTTTTTGGTCATAAAAAGGGATCCTTTACCGGCGCCGTTTCTGATAAACAAGGCCTGTTTCAGGCTGCGCATGGTGGTACCTTATTCCTTGATGAAGTGGCGGATTTGCCGCTGATGATGCAGGTGAAATTACTGCGCGCCATCCAGGAAAAAACTATCCGTCCGGTTGGCAGTCACGAAGAGATCAATGTTGATGTTCGTATATTATCGGCGACCCATAAGGATTTAGCCGTCGGCGTTAAAAGCGGCAGTTTTCGCGAAGATTTATTTTATCGTTTAAATGTGATTGAGCTGAAAGTGCCGGCATTGCGCCATCGTCAAGCTGATATTCCGTCACTTGCCGAATATATTTTGCAGCGCGTTGCAACCAAAAATCAGCAGAAAAAACCCAGACTCACCAGCAAAGCATTGATTACGCTGCAGCAATATCCATTTCCCGGTAATGTCCGTGAACTGGAAAACACTCTGGAACGGGCACTGACCTGGGCTGAGGGCGATGCCATTGGAGCAGATGATTTGATGTTGCCGGAGACTGCCGCTGCCAGCGTGTCGCCGGCAGCTGCTTATGCAGATATGCAAAGCGCGGAAGTCGGTGCGCCCGATGATTTGGAGACGCATCTGGAATCACAAGAGCGGGCAATTATTCAACAGGCGCTTGAGGATACCCGCTGGAACCGCACGGCTGCAGCTAAAAAGCTGGGAATCAGTTTTCGGGCCTTACGCTACAAACTGAAAAAACTTGATATAGATTAGTCACTGCCAAGCCTGTTTAAGCCACTAATTTCAACTTGGTCAGGTAAAAATAATGTCTGCCCAGTCATACTTAATTTCAATGTAAGTTGCACCAGACTGTGGCCATTATCAAGGAGGCAAGCCTGCACCAGTTGGCCGGCAACTTCATTATTCTCATTGTGAATGTCAGTGCCGGGTGCTGGTAATTCTGTGGTCGCGACTTCACCGATAAATAAGCGACGTTTGGCTTCACCCAGATAATGCAAACGGGCCACCACTTCCTGACCCGGATAACAGCCTTTACGGAAACTGACACCACCAGCCAGATCCAGATTGACCTGTTGAGCGGTAAAACGCTCGCGTGAGGCGGCAAAAATCATTGGATAGCCATTATTCAATAAAACTTGTTGCCAACAGTGACTTGCTTGCTGGACTAATCCGGCCTGATGCAGTTGCGTCAAGCTGCTGTCAACAGCCTCTGCGGGAAGCAAGGCAATCGTCAGTGCTTCACTAATTTCTGCACTGATACCGGTAGGGTCATTGTTATTTGGCAAAGCGATTACCAGGCAATTTGCCATAACGTTAATATCAACTTTGCTGCGTAACTTGAACATCGTTAAGCGCTGCGCTAAAAAATCAGCCTGATCGGCCGGCAGCAACAGCACAAAATCATTGCCGCGCCGCACTAACCAAAAGATAGCTAATATCCGGCCTTTGGCCTGACAAAACGCATTTAATTGGGCTTGACCGGGTTGCGCCGCTTTAACATCATTGGTCAGCAGGTTTTGTAAAAAACTTTCGGCATCTTCACCGTTTACCAGCACGGCCTGCCAGTTGGATAAAACGGCATATCCGCTCTGCTGACAATCTATGGATTTATCCAGCCGCTGTTGCTGCGCTAACAAAACATCTAAGCCATCAGTCATCAATCAGGTTCCAGTAAATTGCGAAGCTGTTATTGTAACGGTTCGATGCCAACAACCCCAAAATGCGATGTCTGACAAAACCTTTAAATTTCAATTCACAGCCTCCAGACGTTTGGCTTACCTGATTTTGTTAATGCATATGCTGGCGCTGGCGGCAGTTTGGCTGGCGAATCTGAATATACTGGCGCAGCTTTCATTAAGTGTTTTATTGTTGCTTAGTGTGGGCGTTTACGAGTGGGATTTTGTTCAAAAACGGCTCATTAGCCGGCAACTGCAATATTTGCCCGATACCGGCTGGCAATTGGCCGAGGGTAATAATTTGTTGCCGATTGCATTAAAGCAATGTTTTATCAGCAGGCCACTAATTATCGTTAATTTCCGCCAGACAGGAAAATCACGTTCACTGCTGCTGTTAACTGACAGCGCTGACCCCGATGCGCTCAGAAAATGTCGCATTCTGCTGCGCCAGACCGTTTAATGATTATTGGCCGTCGATGACGGTGTTCCGGGCTGCTGTGCTATTGTCGATCTCCGGATAATCCAGCGTAAAATGCAGGCCGCGACTTTCTTTTCGCGTCAATGCCGAGAGAATAATCAGCTCGGCAACATCAGCCAGATTCCGCAGTTCCAGTAAGTCGTTGCTAATGTGATGCTGACGGTAGAATTCATCAACTTCGCGTTTCAGCAATTGCAGCCGTAACTGGGCTTTCCTGAGCCGTTCATTACTGCGCACAATGCCCACGTAATCCCACATGAACCGCCTTAATTCATCCCAGTTATGACTGATGGCGACGGCTTCTTTGGCTGGATGCACACGGCTGTCGTCCCAGTCCGGTACCTTGCCGGTAAATGCCGGCCGCTGCTGACGCTGAATATCAGCCGCCGCTGCGGTGGCAAATACCAAACATTCCAGCAGGGAATTACTGGCCATCCGATTGGCACCGTGCAGGCCGGTATGGGCGGTTTCTCCCACGGCATACAAACCGGCAATATCCGTGCGGCCATAGCGGTCGGTCATAATGCCGCCGCAAGTGTAATGTGCTGCCGGTACCACCGGAATGGGTTCTTTGCTGATATCAATGCCAAAACGTAAACAACGCTGATAAATAGTCGGAAAATGCGTTTTGATAAATTCGACCGGCTGATGACTGATATCCAAATACACGCAGTCGTGACCCAGTCGTTTCATTTCATGGTCAATGGCCCGGGCAACAATATCACGCGGCGCCAGCTCAGCCTGCGGATGAAACGCCGGCATAAACCTTGTGCCGTCTGCCAGTTTTAGCTGAGCACCTTCACCGCGCAAGGCTTCGCTTATCAAAAACGATTTGGCGCGCGGATGAAATAAGCAGGTCGGATGAAACTGGATAAATTCCATATTGGCAATGCGACAACCTGCACGCCAGCCCATGGCAATGCCATCGCCGGTCGAAACATCCGGATTACTGGTATACAAATACACTTTACCGGCACCACCGGTCGCCAGTACCGTCACTGGCGCTAAAAAGGTCACCGGTTTATCGGTTTTGATATCCAGTACATAGCAACCCAGACATTGATTGTCATCACTGCTCAGATGTTTACGGCTGGTGATCAAATCGATGCCGATATGGTAGGGGAATAAATTGATATTGGGATGTGCTTTGGCTTTGTCGAGTAAGGTGGTTTCAACCGCGCGGCCAGTGGCATCAGCAGAATGAATGACCCGGCGGTGACTATGTCCACCTTCCTGCGTTAAATGATAGTGCTTGTTGACTTCGCCATCGCGGGTAAAAGACACGCCTTGTTCAATCAGCCAGTTGACACTATCGCGGGCATGTTCGACAGTAAACTCCACAACATCCGGATCACATAAACCACCGCCGGCTTTTAAGGTGTCATCAATGTGTGATTGCAGTGAGTCAGTTTTATCAAGCACCACAGATATGCCGCCCTGAGCGTATAATGATGCACCTTCTTCAAGCTGAGTTTTGGACAATACGGCGACTTTGGCATGGTCTGCCATTTTCAGTGCTAGGGTCAGCCCGGCAGTGCCGCTGCCGATAATGAGTAGATCAAAACGTTGAGTTGTGGTCATGAATCCTGAAACGGGTAGAATGCCAACAGCTATTTTGCACTGATTGTGGAACAAAAAGAAAATGCTATTGGTCAATCAAGCAATCATTAAAACCAACCTCCGGCATGTCGGAGCAGGCCGGATCACAGGATGAGCATCGATCAAGAATTGGTAAAGCGTGTACAGGCTGGCGATAAAAAGGCCTTTGATGTACTGATCATGAAATACCAACAACGCATTATTCATGTGATCACGGGTTTTGTTCACGATCCGGTAGAAGCGATGGACGTTGCACAGGAAGCGTTTATTAAAGCATATCGGGCATTACCGGGGTTTCGTGGTGACAGTGCTTTTTATACCTGGTTGTATCGTATTGCGATTAATACATCGAAAAATCATCTCACTGCCAGCGCCAGAAGGCCACCGATGAGTGACGTTGATGCGATGGATGCAACAATTTACTACGATGCACCCGAACTCAAGGAATTTGAGACCCCTGAAAACAGTCTCATGAGTATGGAGCTGGAGCAGGCCATTCAGCTGGCCATTGATAACTTGCCGGAAGACACGGCCACAGCCATTAAGCTGCGAGAGTTTGAAGGCATGAGTTATGAGGAAATAGCACAGGCAATGGATTGTCCTATAGGTACGGTTCGGTCGCGAATTTTTCGCGCTCGTGAAGCCATTGATATACAAGTTAAAGCAATAATGGGTGAAGAGGATTAAATCATGACAGTTAATCATCGCGAGATGCTTTCTGCGCTAGTAGATGGTCAGTTGCAGGGACAAGAGCTGACACAGGCGATTGCCTACATCAACAGCGATCCGGCGGCGCGTGCAGAATATCTGCGCATGCAATACACCAGTGATGTGATGCATGGTTACACCCGTGCTGTTACGCAGCGCCCTGCTGATTTGGCGGCGCGATTATCCGCGGTTTTGGCCGATGAACCGGTCTATCAGCAAAATGCATTACTGGCTAAAGCGAAGGTGTTGGCGTTTCCAAAAATATTTTGGAAACAAGCAACTGGTCTGGCTATGGCGGCTTCTGTCGGTGCCCTGGCCGTCGTCGGTGTGATGAATCAGCCGGATTATCAGACGTCGCCAATGGCCAGTGTCGAGAATTCAAGCAATACCACACAAGTTGCGACTCAGGTTAATCGCTGGACAGTGGGCGAGCCGGAAATTGAAGATCGTTTGAATAATTATTTAGTTGACCATAACGAATATGCCGGTGGTGCCGGTATGTTCTCCTACGGCCGTGTGGTTTCATACGGTACGGAGCAGTAATAATGCGCATAGTCTGGGCGTTCTGCCTGTTGTCGATGATGCCATTGCTGGCATGGGCAGATAATGATGCGGTAGCTCTGCTGGAACGCATGACGCAAGCAGGCAAAGAGCTGAATTATCAGGGTGTGTTCGCCTATCAGAACGGCCGGACTTTGCAATCCATTGAGATTTTTCATCGTAACGATGCCGAGGGTGAAACCGAGCGACTGATGTCATTAAATGGCGCTGCACGGGAAGTAATACGCTCCAATGACATGGTGACCTGTATCAACCCTGAAGGTAAAAAAATCAGTGTCAGCCGCAGGCCATTAGGGCGGGGTTTCCCCAGTGATTTGCCACGTCGTGTTCGATCAGCTACCCCTTTCTACGATGTTGTTCTTGGTGATGAAGAGCGCATTGCTGGTCGGATGACACAAGAATTGGCTATAAAGCCTGTAGATAATTATCGCTATGGCTATCGTTTGTGGGTAGATAAAGAAACCGATTTACTACTGAAATCCGAATTGTTGGCTGAAAATGGTGATGTGTTGGAGACTTTTGCATTCTCAGCAATCGAAACCGATGTTGATATCAGTGATGATGATTTGAAACCGCAAACCAGCGGCGAAGAAATGACCTGGCATCAGTCAGAGCCGGGCAAACCGATGACTTCCACCGATGACCGCCTGATATCCAATTGGGATACGACCTGGCTTCCGGATGGCTTTAGTTTAGTGGCCTCACAAAATAGACTGCGTGCCACAAACGGCTCTTATGTAGAACAACGCGTTTACAGTGATGGTCTGAGCTCGGTGTCGATTTTCATTGAACGTATCAAAGCCCACCATAACCATCTGCATGGCGGTTCGCATATGGGTGCTATTAATGCCTTTGGCACCATTATCCACTCACATTTTGTGACAGTAGTGGGTGAAGTGCCGGCAACAACGGTTGAGAAGATTGGTGCCGGCATCAAATTTAATTTGACTGTTACACCATGATTTCGCAAAAAGCCACTGTAGTCGCTATTGAAACAGATCGGATCTGGGTCGAAGCCGAGCGGCAATCTACCTGTGGTGGCTGCCAAATTCGCCAGGGATGTGGCACCGGATTGCTAGCCAAACATGTTGGCAAACGATTCAATCGAATTGCTGTCCCTAACAACAAGACCGTGAAAATCGGTCAGCAAGTGACTGTGGCGATCCCTGAAGATGCGTTATTGCAGGGGGCTTTTATGATGTACTTGTTGCCATTGCTGGCAATGTTTGTCGGCGCCGGATTAGCACGCTGGTTAACCTGGCCAGAACCCTTGCAAATAGCAGCTGGATTGGCGGCATTGTTGGGCGGCTTTCTGTGGGTGGCATCGCGGTTGAAACAAAAAAATGCAGTCATACCAACGCAAATAATAGAGGAAACGACATGACACAAACCAAAACCTGGGCGGTTATTGCGCTGGCAATGACCTGGTTACTGATGAGCATGACAGTACAGGCGCGGGGCGGCTTGCCGGAATTCACCGAACTGGTTGAAGAAAATGGCGATGCGGTAGTTAACATTAGTACCAAGATGGATAAAAACCAACAGATGCAGCAACAATTGCCGAAGGGTATGCCGGAAATGCCACCCGGTTTGGAAATTCCGGAAGGCACACCTTTCGATGATTTCTTTAAACGTTTTTTTGGTCAGCCCGGTCAACCACAACCACCGCAACCTAATTCTTTAGGCTCGGGTTTTGTATTGTCGGAAGAGGGGTTTATTCTGACCAATCATCATGTCATCAAAGATGCGGATGAGATTATTGTTCGGTTTAGTGATCGTACTGAGATTACTGCTGAGCTGTTGGGCAGTGATGAACGCAGTGATGTGGCCTTATTGAAAGTTGATCCGAAAGGTTTGGATCTGAAAGCCGTCAAACTTGGTAATTCTGAAGATCTGAAAGTAGGTGAATGGGTACTGGCTATTGGTTCACCATTTGGTTTTGACTACTCAGCAACTGCTGGCATTGTCAGTGCACTGGGCCGCAGTTTGCCAAGTGACAGCTATGTGCCGTTTATTCAAACCGACGTTGCTATCAACCCAGGTAATTCGGGTGGGCCGCTGTTTAATTTAGATGGCGAAGTGATTGGTATCAATTCACAGATTTACAGCCGCACCGGTGGCTTTATGGGCGTGTCATTTGCCATTCCGATGGATGTGGTGATGAATGTCGTTGACCAGATTAAAGACCAGGGTTACGTGAGTCGCGGCTGGTTAGGGGTGGTTATTCAGGATGTGACTCGTGAGCTGGCTGAATCATTTGGCCTAGATAAGCCACGTGGTGCGCTGGTTTCCCGGGTAATTGCTGATAGCCCGGCAAGCAAAGCAGGCTTTGAAGCGGGCGATGTCATTCTGAAATTTAATGGTCGTGATGTAGATGCTTCTTCTGACCTGCCGCCAATTGTTGGCAGTACTGAAGTAGGTAAAACTGCGCCCGTTGAAATTATGCGCAAAAACAAACTGGAAACACTTCGCGTTAAGGTTGAAGAATTGCCTGAAGATGAAGCGCTGGCGAGTGGTCAAACTGCCACACCCAGTGGTCGCTTAAAATCAGATAGCCTGGCAGTAGAAGTAGTTGATTTAACACCTGAGCAACGTCAGGAAACGGGCGTTGAATCAGGTGGTGCTATGATCATGAAAATCGAAGCAGGTCCGGTTGCCCGTGCGGGAATTAATCCAACCGATGTCATCATTAGTCTGAATAACGAGCAGATCACCAGCGCCCAGCAATTTGTTGAAATCGCTGACAATCTGCCGGTTGGAAAGTCAATTCCGGTATTGGTGCAACGCGCCGGTGCAGCACAGTTCCTGGCATTGAAAATTGAAGAAAAATAGATGTCAGTTAGCTGAATAGGTTTTAGGCAGGACAGCTCACTGTTTTTGCCGTAAAATCTTAACGTTAGACCCATCCAAATCGGTCGGTCACTTTGTGTGCCGGCCGATTTTTTTAGTTAAGGTGCACAGACGTTTTTATGGATCACATCCGTAACTTTTCAATTATTGCTCATATCGATCATGGCAAATCGACCATCGCCGACCGGTTTATCCAAATTTGTGGGGGCCTGACTGCGCGTGAAATGTCGCAACAAGTGCTTGATTCCATGGATATCGAGAAGGAACGCGGCATTACCATCAAAGCGCAGAGCGTGTCGCTGGATTATAAAGCGCGCAACGGCGAAACCTACCATCTGAACTTTATCGACACGCCTGGCCACGTCGATTTCTCCTATGAAGTTTCCCGATCTTTGGCAGCCTGCGAAGGTGCCTTGCTGGTGGTCGATGCCGCACAGGGCGTCGAAGCGCAAAGTGTTGCCAACTGTTATACGGCTATAGATTTAGGTCTGGAAGTGTTACCGGTCCTTAACAAAATTGATTTGCCCTCCGCCGAACCCGAGCGGGTTGCTCAGGAAATTGAAGATATTATCGGTGTGGATGCATTGGACGCCGTGCGTTGCAGTGCTAAAACCGGCTTGGGCATTGAAGATTTGCTGGAAGAATTGGTCAAACGTGTACCGCCGCCAAAAGGCGATCCGGATGGACCGTTGCAGGCTTTGATCATTGATTCGTGGTTTGACAGTTATGTCGGTGTCATCTCCTTGGTGCGCATTAAACAAGGCAAACTGAAAACCAAAGATAAAATTAAAGTGATGTCGACCGGACAGGAATATCAGGTCGATGAATTGGGTGTGTTTACGCCAAAACGCAGCAAACGTGGTGAACTGAAGTGCGGTGAAGTGGGTTATGTGATTTCCGGTGTTAAGGAAATTGATGGCGCCCCGGTTGGCGATACGCTGACCACTGCGCGTGACGGTTCTGACAAAATGTTGCCCGGCTTTAAGGAAGTGACCCCACAGGTTTATGCGGCATTATTTCCGGTCAGCAGTGATGATTATGAAACCTTCCGTGATGCGTTGGGTAAACTGCGATTAAATGATGCTTCGCTGCATTTCGAACCGGAAAACTCTCAGGCATTGGGCTTTGGTTTCCGCTGCGGTTTTCTCGGTTTGCTGCATATGGAGATCATTCAGGAACGCCTGGAGCGTGAATACGATCTGGATTTGATTACCACCGCACCCACCGTTGTGTTTCAGGTGGCCACCAAAAAAGGTGAAATCGTCAAAATTGAAAACCCATCATCTTTGCCAGATCCGGGGTCTATTGATGAAATTCGCGAACCGATTGTTGCCGCCGATATCCTGGTGCCCCAGGAACACCTGGGCGCAGTCATCACCTTGTGCGTAGAAAAACGCGGCGTGCAAAAATCCATGCAATACATGGGTAAACAAGTGGCGCTCAGTTATGAACTGCCGATGAATGAAGTGGTTATCGATTTTTTTGACCGTATCAAGTCGGTCAGCCGTGGTTATGCGTCGCTGGATTATCATTTTATCCGCTTTCAACCGGCTGATTTGGTAAAGCTGGATATTTTGATCAATGGCGAAAAAGTCGATGCGCTGGCACTGGTGGTGCATCGCGCTGACAGTGTGTCACGCGGCCGCTTGCTGGTTGAAAAAATGCAGGAGCTGATACCGAGACAGATGTTTGATATCGCTATTCAGGCAGCCATCGGTGGTCATATTATTGCCCGCTCGACCGTCAAAGCCATGCGTAAAAATGTACTGGCCAAATGTTATGGCGGTGACGTATCACGCAAACGAAAATTGCTTGAAAAACAAAAAGCCGGTAAAAAACGAATGAAGTCTGTCGGTAAGGTTGATGTGCCGCAAGAAGCGTTCTTGGCTGTATTGCAGTTATCCAAGAAGTCGTAAACAAGGAGATTAAGTGTGAGTTTTCCGGCAATAATGGTGTTACTGGTGGCCCTGACCGGCTTTATTTGGCTGGTGGATCGACTGTATTGGGCAAAGCACCGCAGTGCTGATAGCAACGAGCCGGTGTTAGTGGAATATGCCCGGTCTTTTTTCCCGATCATTTTACTGGTGCTGGTCATTCGTTCATTTATTGCTGAGCCATTTCGTATTCCGTCTGCATCGATGCTGCCGACACTGCATATTGGTGATTTTATTCTGGTGAATAAATTCTCTTATGGTCTGCGTTTGCCTGTTATCAATAGCAAAATTCTTGATACGGGGACGCCGCAGCGTGGCGATGTCATTGTTTTTCGTTATCCACAACAACCAGAAATTGACTACATTAAGCGGGTCGTAGGCTTGCCTGGCGACAAGATTGGTTATTTTGACAAAACGCTTTACATAAATGATAAGGCTATTGAACAACAGCCATTTGATAGTGATGCACAGTCGAGTCAGCAACTAAGTGCTGGTAGTGAAGTGTTTTATGAAATGCTCAATGATCAAAAACACATGATTGCTATTGAAACTAATCGTCCTGGCGCTGAAGGCGAGATGCTGGTGCCTGAAGGCCAATATTTTGTTATGGGTGATAATCGCGATAACAGTAATGACAGTCGCGTTTGGGGACCAGTGCCGGAAAGTCATTTAGTTGGCAAAGCGTTTATGATATGGATGAGTTGGGATTGGCAGGCTGGTGGCATTGTCTGGTCGCGCCTTGGACAAGGTATTGACTGAGGGAAAACAAATGAAAAAACAGCAGGGTATGACCTTAATCGGCTGGGTAATTGTGCTGGCCATCATTGGTTTTTTTGCCACTTTGACCATGCGGCTGCTGCCGATGTATCAGGAATATTATGGCGTGTTGCAGATCATGGATTCCATGGAAACGGAAATTAAAAACAATCAATTAACTAAACAACAAGTCATGACTTTACTGAGCAGGCGTTTTGATACAGGCTATATTTTTAGTGTCAAACCGGAAAATATTGAGCTTGGCCGCGGTAAAAGTGGCGCCTACGTTACGCGTATTAAAATTGACTACGAAGTGCGTAAACCGTTTATTGCACAAATTGATCTGGTTGGCCATTTTGTCAAAGAAGTTGATGTTGAGCCTGAGTCACGGGAGATCCGATGATCAACAGCAAGCAACAACAGCTGTGTCATAAACTGCAGGTTCAATTTCACGATTCAGACCTACTTAAACAAGCCTTAACGCATCGCAGTGCCGATCCGAAAAACAATGAACGTCTGGAATTTTTAGGGGATGCCATTCTCAGTCTGGTGGTTGCCGAAGCTTTGTATATGCGCTTTCCGCAAGTTAAAGAAGGCAAATTAAGTCGCCTGCGGGCTTCTTTGGTTCGCGGTGAAACCCTGGCGGAACTGGGCCGGGAGTTAAATCTCGGTGAAGTATTGGTTTTAGGCCAGGGTGAATTAAAAAGTGGCGGGTTTCGCCGTGAATCGATCTTAGCCGATACCGTTGAGGCATTATTCGGCGCAGTCTACTTAGATAGTGGTTATGAACTTGCCAAGCAACTGATACTACGACTCTATGAAGAGCGGCTGCAAAGTATTGATGTCACTGAAGCGGTCAAAGATCCCAAAACCCGTTTACAAGAATTATTACAAAGCCGGAAGTTGCCCTTGCCGATATATCTCGTTAAAGAATTAAAATCCGATCAACAACAACCGGTATTTGAGGCCTCCTGTCAGGTGTCTTTGTTGGATAAGCTGGTCATTGCGCAAGGCAGTAGCCACCGCAAAGCGGAAAAGCGTGCGGCAGAACGCGCCCTTACATTGATAGAAGGCAGTTTATGAGCGACATCCCTTTTCGCAGCGGCTATATTGCCGTGATTGGCCGGCCGAATGTTGGTAAATCAACATTGATTAACCGTATCCTTGGTCAAAAGCTGTGCATTACTTCCCGGCGGCCACAAACCACGCGACATCGGATTCTGGGCATTAAAACCACCGAAGCCGCGCAAATGATTTATGTCGATACACCGGGCTTACACAGTGATGGCAAAAAGGCCATGAATCGCTATTTGAACCGGACAGCCGCGGCATCGATTGAAGATGTTGATGTCATTGCCTTTGTTGTTGATGGTCAAAGCTGGACGGAAGAAGACCAACGGGTATTAAATCGCATTCAGAAAGATGCCAAAGCACCGGTGGTGCTGGTTTTGAATAAAGTGGATAAGCTTGCTGATAAAGCGGTCTTGCTGCCAAAAATAGAGCAACTTGCCAGCCAATATAAATTCGCTGATGTGGTGCCAATCTCTGCCCGTAAGGGCATGAATATCGAAACATTAGAGTCGACGCTTACTGGGTTATTGCCGGCTGGCGAACTGATTTATGATGCCGAGCAGCTGACCGATCGCAGTTCACGATTTTTGGCCGCGGAAATGGTTCGGGAAAAGTTATTCCGTCACCTCGGTCAGGAATTACCTTATTCATTAACCGTTGAAGTCGAACAGTTTCTGGAAGAAGGTAATTTATATCGCATCAGCGCGGTAATTTATGTCGAGCGCAGCGGTCAGAAATCTATCGTTATCGGCAAAAAAGGCGAACTGCTTAAGCAGGTTGGTCAAGATGCCCGCGAAGAAATGGAAAAACTGTTTGGCTGCAAAGTGTTTTTACAATTATGGGTCAAAGTTCGCGAAGGCTGGTCTGATAACGAGCGGGTGCTGCGTAACTTGGGTTACAACGACGATTTATAACAGCCGATTATGGCATTAACCCAAGCGTTTGTGCTGCATCAACGCCCTTATCGGGAAACCAGCCTGTTGTTGGATGTGTTTACCGAGCAAGCAGGGCGACTCAGTCTGGTGGCGCGCGGTGTCCGCCAGCAAAAACGGCGTCAAAATAATCCTTTTCAGTTGTTTCAGCCACTGTGGCTGAACTGGTTTGGCCGCGGTGATCTGGCTACATTGAGTCAGGTGGAAACCACCCAGCCTGCGTTTTTGTTGCGCGGTGCCTCAGCCTTGTGTGGTTTGTATATCAATGAATTACTGGTCAGATTGTTAAGCAGTCAACATCCTGAGCCTGTCGTGTTTATGCTCTATCAGCAAACGCTGGCGCGATTATCGGAAACGGCTGAGATAGAAGTCAGTTTACGTTTGTTTGAGCAGCAATTGCTCAACGCATTGGGATATGGCCTTGATTTACAAACCGATGCCAATGGTGATGCTATTCAGGCTGAGGTTTTTTACCGTTATCAACCGGAACAGGGGCTTATGCCAATCACGGGCGGGCAGACAACTAACTTGATTCAGGGACGTAGCTTGCAGCAACTGCAACAAGCGGGTGATTTTGATGCGCTGGCTTTGGCAGAAATTAAACAGTTGATGCGAACAGTGTTAAATTATTATCTGGACGGCAAACCGCTGAAAAGCAGGGCATTGTTTGCTGAAATGCAGCGTTATGCCACGCCGGCCAAAAAAACGTAAGGAGTGATATGAGTATTTTTCTGGGCGTCAATATCGATCATGTCGCCACATTACGTCAGGCGCGCGGTACGCGCTATCCGGATCCGGTGCAGGCAGCCATTGAAGCAGAACAAGCTGGTGCTGACAGTATTACCGTACATTTACGTGAAGATCGTCGCCATATTCAGGATCGGGATGTGGCGTTGCTGTCCGATATATTACAAACCAAAATGAATCTGGAAATGGCAGTGACCGATGAAATGCTGGCGATTGCCGAACAGTATCGGCCGGCGGATTGTTGTCTGGTACCGGAACGGCGCGAAGAGCTGACTACGGAAGGCGGCCTGGATGTTGTCGGCCAGCAGTCCAAAATGCATGATGCCTGTCAGCGTCTGGCCGAGGCGGCTATTACCGTCTCGCTGTTTATTGACCCCGATAAAAAACAAATTGACGCCGCACTGGCTTGTGGCGCACCGGTGGTGGAATTGCATACTGGTGCATATGCAGAAGCGACCAGCCAGGCTGAGGCGATGCAAGAGCTGAAAATCATTCGTCAGGCAGCAGAATATGCGCATAAGCTGGGTTTACAGGTTAATGCGGGTCATGGTCTCAATTACCACAATGTGCAGCCAATTGCGGCGATTAAGGAGTTGGTAGAGTTGAATATCGGTCATGCCATTATCGGCCGTTCGGTTTTTACCGGCTTGCAGGTGGCCGTTCGTGAAATGAAACAATTGATGCTGGAAGCCCGGCGACAATGATCAGTGGTATTGGCACCGATCTGGTTTTTATACCGCGTATTCAGCAAATGCTGGATAAGTTTGGTGACAAGGCTGCACAGAAGATTTTAACTGAGCAGGAATTTACTGATTTCCAACACACCAGCCGGCCGGTGGCTTTTTTAGCCAAACGGTTTGCCGCCAAAGAAGCGGCTGCAAAAGCTTTTGGCTGCGGTTTCCGGGCGGGACTCAGCTTAAAACATATCAGTGTGGTTAATGATGCACTGGGCAAACCACAACTGCATTTTTCTGAAAAAGCCGCTGAACTGGTGGCCACGAAAACCATTGCTGCCAGCCATTTAAGTCTCAGTGATGATGGCGAATATGCCAGCGCTTATGTGATTTTAACGGATAACTAATAATGCCTGATTTTCCGACCATTGAATCGACTATAGGCAATACGCCACTGGTACGTTTGCAGCGGCTACCGGGCCAGACCAGTAATATTATTCTCGGTAAACTGGAGGGCAATAATCCAGCCGGTTCAGTCAAAGATCGGCCAGTGGTCAGTATGATCCGCCACGCCCAGTTACGCGGCGATATTCAGCCGGGTGATACCCTGATTGAAGCGACCAGCGGTAATACCGGAATTGCTTTGGCCATGGTGGCGGCGATTCTCGGCTATAAAATGATTTTGATAATGCCGGCTAATATGTCAGTGGAACGACGGGCATCCATGCGGGCTTATGGCGCTGAAATCATTCTGGTGGAAGGCATGGAAGTGGCCCGGGATTTAGCGTTACAAATGCAGGCCGATGGCAAAGGGAAAGTGCTTAATCAATTCGGTAATTTTGATAATCCGTTAGCGCATTATGAAACCACCGGGCCGGAAATATGGCACGACACCCAGGGATCAGTCACTCACTTTGTCAGTGCCATGGGCACGACCGGCACCATTATGGGCGTGTCACGGTATTTAAAAGAACAAAATGCAGACATCCAAATTGTCGGTGTGCAACCGACGGAAGGTTCCAGTATTCCCGGTATTCGCCGCTGGCCGCCCGCTTATTTGCCAGCGATTTTTGAGCCTCAGCATGTGGATGTAACCATTGATATTGATCAACAACTGGCCGAAGACACGATGCGCCGTTTAGCGGCGGAAGAAGGTATTTTTGCCGGCGTGTCATCCGGCGGCAGTATTGCAGCGGCGCTGCGTTTATCGGAATCAATTAGTAATGCTGTGATTGTCTGCATTATCTGTGATCGGGGTGATCGTTATTTGTCGACAGGTTTGTTCCCCGCAGAATAATGCTTACCCGAAACAGCCAAGTTATCATCGCTGCGCTGTTTCTGCTGCTGGTCAGTTTTTCGGTGGCCGCTATTGAATCAGCCCGGTTGCAGTTTGGTAGTCTGCAATATGCTGATATTGATCTAAGCCAGCTGGATATCACTTTTTCGCTGGATAAAAATGGCCTGGCAATGCAGGCAACGGCTGATAAATTTATCCTGGCCAATCAGCAGCTCACTAAGGTTGCCTTAAATTGTCAGCAATTTAAGATCGCCGCTAAATTCTGGCAATGTCGGCAAGGCCAATTAGCTTTCACGCACACAAGCCTCGGCCGACAGCAATTTAAGTTGTCATTTACCGCTAACACCGATACAAAAGACTATCAGCTGGAAATAGATCCGCTGATGATTGCCAATGGCCAACTGAAAGTGAGCATGCAGCTCAAAGATGATCAATGGCAGACCACTATTGTTAGTCAGCAACTGGATGCGAACGCCCTTATTGCGTTGTTGACGCAATTATTACCGGGGCGCGATTTGTCGGCTGTCAACGACTGGCAACCGCAGGGAGCAATTTCCGGCACAGCTGATTTAAGCGGCAGAGGCGCGCAATTAAACGCTGCTGATATTCAATTAACCAGCGCGGACTTCGGTTTCAGCGATGAATCCGGTAATCATGTCGGCGAAACGCTGGATATGGATCTTGAAATAAAGGCAGCTTATCAACAAGATTGGCAATTTCAGGCAGCATTGGCCATAAAGAATGGCCAGAGCTATTGGGCGCCGGTATTTCTGGATTTTCAGCAGACGCCAGTTCAGTTGTCACTAAAAGCGCTGTTAAAGCCGGATAGTCAACGCTGGCAATTGGACGATATTCAATTTCAGCAACAGGGTGTGCTGTCGGCAACAGGTGCTGTGCAACTCGAGCAGAAACAACTACAAAAAGTTGAAATGACTATACAGCTCAGTCCGCTGTCAGCAATTTATCAATGGTGGCTTCAACCGTTTGCGGCCGGCACGGCAGTCGCTAATGCTACGGCGTCGGGGCAAATCGCCGGGGAACTTGATTGGCAACCAGATCAGCTGCAACTTGCTGTCGATTTACAGCAACTGACCGTTAGCGATAATGCCGGACGGTTTGCCATTGACGGGCTGAATGGTCAATTTGCCTGGACCACCGGACATACTGAGGTGCCGGTGTATTTACGCTGGCAGCAAATAAATTTTGGCGCCTTACCTGTCGGCGCCAGCAGCTTGCATGCTGACGTAGCCAATAACCAACTGACATTAACGGAAGATCTGGATTTACCGCTACTTGACGGTGGTTTGCAGATCAGTAGTTTTAACTATCAATATGCTGCTGCAGGCAGTCACTGGCAATTTGAGGGATTGTTAAAACCGTTGTCGATGCCGGCACTGACCAACGCCCTTGGCTGGCCGGAAATGGATGGCAAATTATCCGGTGTTATTCCCCGCGTCAGTTATCAGAATCAACAAATTGATATTGACGGTGCCTTGCAGGTGAAAGTGTTTGATGGCACGGCGATCATCAAAGATCTCCAGTTGCAATCGCCATTTGGCAGCTTACCGCAACTGCGTGCCAATATTGATATGCAGCAAATCGATTTAGAGCAGCTCACCCGCACATTTGATTTTGGTAAAATCAGTGGTCGTTTGGATGGCAATATTTCGGGATTGCGCTTATCAGACTGGCAGCCAGTTCAATTTGATGCCCGATTTGCTACCTCAGAAAATAATCCCGGCAAACGCCGCATCAGTCAGCGTGCCGTTGATAATTTATCGCAGATTGGTGGCGGTGCCAGTGGCATTATGTCACGCAGCTTTTTGCGATTCTTTGAAGATTTTTCCTATGACAAGCTGGGCATTCGCTGCCAGTTAAATAATGAGGTTTGTCATATGAGCGGTATCGAAGAGGACGAACAAGGGTATTATATTGTTAAAGGGGGAGGATTACCGCCCTGGATAAATGTCATAGGCTATACCCGGCGTGTTGATTGGCCGGATTTGCTGGCCCGGCTTCAGGCAGTAAAAAATAGCGACGGCCCGATAATTGAATAAGGTGATTAAAATGCGTTTATTTTCCAGTTTCACTAGTGTTACGACCATGTTGCTGTTGGCAGCATGTGTCACTATTAATATTTATTTTCCGGAAGCCGCTGCCGAAAAAGCAGCCGATCGCATTATCGAAGATGTCTGGGGTGAAGATGCTGCTAATACACCGGCAGCGCCGTCTGAAAATGAACCGCAAAGTCAGCTAAACAAAGATCTGCCTGTGGCAATGCAACTCCTCAACTGGCTGGTCACGCCAGCACAGGCAGAGGTGGATATCAATATTAATTCACCGGCGATCACTGCATTACAAGCTAAAATGAAGAGCCGACACGAACAATTACAACCGTTTTATCAAAGCGGAGCGATTGGCCTGACGCAAGATGGTTTAGTAACGCTGCGTGATGCCAAAGCGGTGGCCTTGAAAGACCGCAACCTTGTAAACACACTGATTGCTGAAGACAATCAGGATCGCAAAGCATTGTATGCTGAAATTGCCCGTGCTAATGGTCATCCGGAATGGCAGGATGATATTCAGGAAACCTTTGCCCGTCGTTGGATCAGTAACGCTGCCAAAGGCTGGTGGTATCAGCAAAACGGTAGCTGGCAGCAAAAATAATTGTAACTCAGATAACAGTCCGGCTGCGCCTTGCGTGGCCGGACTTTTTTTATTGGTAAGGCATAAAAATGGCACGGCGACATCGCAGACAACAGGTTTCCAGAGAAATTTTTACAACAGATATTGAGACGCTGGCCCATGATGGTCGCGGCATTGCCCGGATAGACGGCAAAACGGTATTTATTGACGGTGCGCTGGCGGGCGAAACGGTAACATTTCAATATACCCGTTATCACAGTAAGTTTGATGAAGCGAAAACCATTGAGGTTTTGAATGCCTCAGCTGATCGCGTTACTGCCAAATGTGGGCATTTTGGGGTTTGCGGCGGTTGCAGTTTGATGCATATGCAGCCTGAGGCCCAGCTGCGTTTAAAACAAAACACATTGACCGAACAATTTGCCCATTTTGGTCAGTTAACACCGGAAAAATGGCTATCACCCTTAACGGGCCCGTTATGGGGCTATCGCCGTAAAGCCCGGCTCGGCGTCAAGTATGTCCATAAAAAACAAAAAGTACTGGTCGGATTCCGGGAAAAATCGGCGCCTTTTATTGCCGAGTTAAATCAATGTGAAGTGCTGGATCCGCGTGTTGGTTTACGGCTGACCGAGCTGGCGTCGCTTATCGAAACATTAGAGGCCAGAGAACGTATCGCCCAGATCGAAGTGGCTATGGATGATACTCATACCGCGCTGGTATTCCGTAATCTCGATCCCTTGTCAGCATCTGATATCAGCACAATGATTGATTATGGCCAGCAGCATGATTTGTGGATTTATCAGCAACCGGGTGGCCCCAATACTGTGAGTCCTTTATGGCCGGAACAACCACAGCTTGCCTATTCGCCCATACCCGGTTTAATGCTTGATTTTGCGCCTGGTGATTTTACCCAGGTCAATGCCGGTATTAACCAGAAAATGATCCCGCTGGCGATGCAATTACTGGATTTACAGCCAACCGATCGACTGCTGGATTTATTTTGTGGTTTGGGCAATTTTACCTTGCCAATTGCTCAGCAGGTCAGTGAAGTTGTGGGTGTGGAAGGTGACGCATCATTGGTTGCCCATGCCCGGCGTAATGCCGAAAAAAATCAGCTGACCAACGCCGTATTTGAACTGGCCGATTTAACACAAACCGCACTGGCGGATTATCCCTGGGCAAAAGCCGGCTTTAATAAAATTTTGCTGGACCCGCCGCGCAGCGGGGCGTTTGAAGTTTTGGGCCAGTTGGCCGCACTCGGTGCCGAGCAAATTGTTTATGTGTCGTGTAATCCGGCGACGCTGGCACGTGATGCTGGCGAACTAGTGCACCAATACGGTTATCAGCTGCAAGCTGCTGGTATTATGGATATGTTTCCACATACCAGCCATGTCGAATCGATTGCGGTGTTTCATAAGCACTGATGGCTGAACCGCTAAAACAGCTGATTAATGACGAGGCAGTGGCATTTTTAGCGGTAGCGCTTGAAACACAATTTGACGGTTTTGATAAAAATCGTTTTCAGCAACAGGTATTAGCTGAGCTGGAATTTTTATCATTAACCCAACGGGTGAATTTGGTGGCTGATGCCATGGCGCGCCAGTTACCAGATCAATTCGATAAAGTCGCAGCGGATTTAAGGATGCTCGCTAAAAACTGGCCAGCATCTGAAAAAACGGCCGGTTGGCAAAATTATATTGCCTGGCCGGTGATCAGTTATGCCGGTCAGGCTGGCTTAAAAACGCCGGATCTGGCCTTACCGCTGCTGGCAGTACTAACACCGTTATTTACCGCGGAGTTTGCCATTCGGCCCTATCTGGAAGAACATTTTGAGTCGACTTACCAGCAAATGCTGCTCTGGACGCAAAGTGCCGACCCACACCTTCGCAGGCTGGCTTCAGAAGGGCTGCGGCCAAGGTTGCCCTGGGGGAAACGCTTAAAGCATATTCCACTAAAGCAAGCTCTGGCATTACTGGACAAGCTGAAAGATGATGACAGTGTTTATGTACAAAAATCAGTTGCCAATCATTTGAATGATCTCAGTAAAGATTATCCACAACAGATTTTAGAATTATGCCAACGCTGGCAAACAGCTGCGACACCGGCAAGACAATGGATCATTCGCCGGGCGTTGCGCAGCCTGCAAAAACAAGCGGATCCGGTGGCACTGGCATTATTGGGCTATCAGACGGATTTATCCCTGGATGTCACATTCCAATTAGGTGAAATCGACTGTCACATTGGCGAAACAGTAACGCTAAAATTGACCATTAAAAATTTAAGCGAGCAAAAACAATCACTATTGATAGATTATGAATTATGGCTGAAGCGCGCAAATGGCGTTGCTTTGGCAAAAGTGTTTTTTTGGCAACGCCTGGATCTGGCGGGCCGGCAGCAGCTGACGTTGCAAAAACAACAAGCTATGCAGCAACTCAGTACCCGGAAATTGTATTCCGGTGAACATCACATCTGCTTAAGAGTGAACGGTCGGCCGCTAGCCCGTCAGACATTTCATCTCAGGCCATGAGCCAACTTAATACCACCCAGACCAAGCAAAATACCGATAACAATATAATCAAATCAAATCAAAAAAGTGTGACATCACCCATTCATCGAGTTTATGTAGCATATAGCCTCCATTGTTATATGGATTGACAGCTTTAATATGCGCGATTTATCAATGTTGGCTTTTGAGCTGGATCAAAGCTTTGCTAAACGGGATCATCCAGACATAAAAAAACCGGCAGCGCCGGTTTTTTATGTGTTTGTTAGTGTTTAGGAGTTGAGCAGGCCGTATGCCACCAACGCTAACCAGAAAAAGGTAAAAGCCAGAATAATATGCGGGAATTTTTCCATCAGGAATTTATCGAGTTTTTTCAGCATAATTGTCTCGTCTAAGTTTTATTTATCGGTAGAAATATACCAATTATGCGGAATTTTTGCCAGACCTGACACGCAATAAATATTAACGTAACACCCGGCTGTAGAGACGTGTTTTGCTGCAATTACCACCCGCCTGTTTGGCTTGCCGACACAGTTTAATGACATTGTTGATAATATCGAGAATGCCATAGCTGTTATCGGATACTGGCGCATAAGTGATATGGCCAATACTGACGGTAATGGCTGGTGTGCTGATATCACCTTCAATTTTTCTTAAATCTATAGTGGCAACTACCTGATGAATACGCTCTGCCAACTGTCGGGTTTGCGGGTAGGACATGCTGGAAGTTACAAACATAATTTTTTTGCGGCTAAAGCGGGTGATAAAATCATTATCGCGATTCAAAATTGCATCAATTGCCCCGCTAATTTTTCGCACGCAACCGCTTTTATGATGGATATCATCAAATTGATCAACTTCGATCAAAAATAAAGAAATTGAATCTTCATTGTTAATGGCACTTTGCCACTGCGAAACTACCTGCTCAAGAAAATTGGCCTGGTTGGTAAAGGTGACGTTGTCTCGCTCAGTTTTAGTATCCATCAGAACAGCAAATTTTCATTGTCAAACATGAGTCCTATTATCGTCCAAGATATTGGTTTTGGTAATAATAGTTGGTGGCCTCAACGAAGCCGCCGATGCTACCGCAATCAAAACGCTGGCCCTGGAATTTTAACGCTAAAACCGGCTTTTCTTGTGCCATGGCTTTTAAGGCATCGGTGATTTGCACTTCACCATTAGCACCCGGTCGCGTGTCGCGAATGTAATCAAAAATATCATTAGTGAAGACATAACGGCCAATAATAGCAAGATTACTGGGTGCGTCTTCTGGTTTGGGTTTTTCAACCATATCAGTAATGCGAAACACCCCCGGTTCAATTTCATCACCGGCAATCACACCATAACTGCCGGTATTTTCTGGCGGCACTTCTTCGATAGCAATTACCGTGCAACGATGGCGTTGATACAACTCAACTAACTGACTCATTGCCCGATCACCGCCATTATCTGGCTTGGCGCATAAATCATCAGCCAAAATAACGGCAAAATCTTCAGGGCCAATCATCGGTTCACCACTGAGGATAGCATGACCGAGGCCGAGCATTTCCCGTTGGCGGATAAACATAAAATCGCAGTTATCCATAACATGGCGGATATCTTCAAGATGCTTTTCTTTACTGCTGCCGCGGATCTGATGTTCCAACTCGTAACTGGTATCAAAATGATCGGCGATTGCCCGTTTACCACGGCCGGTGATAAAGCCCATGGTATCAAGACCTGCTTCCATGGCTTCTTCAACGCCATACTGAATCAGGGGTTTATTAACAATCGGCAGCATTTCTTTGGGCATGGCTTTGGTCGCGGGTAAAAAGCGGGTGCCGTAGCCAGCTACCGGAAATAAACATTTGCGAATTTTGTGTGTGTTGGTCATTTTTTACCATGTCCTTTGTTTGTCGCGTGAGCATATTAGTCAATTATTAAATTAACATGACATTAAGGTTACGTCTGTGCTGTATTACTCATCCAGAGTATTTGATAGGGGGCCAATATTATTTCTTCAGGCCAGTCTACCAACAGATTGCCACTGATCAAATCTCGCCAACTATCAGTTACCACCAAGTTTAAATCATTTATGTACAGCGTCTGATCGCTGTCAGTAATATTAAAAATGCAGAAAATACTTTGCCGGCGATTTTGGCATTGCCGCCAAAAACCAAATAATGCGTTGCCAAGTTGCAGTGTATATTGCGTGGCATTTGGGTGAAATGCCGCTTGTTGGCGGCGTAAGTGGATCAGCGTGGTCAGTTGCCGATAGACCAGTGCATGCTGCGAATCAGCCTGATTCAGTTGCTGGCGGAGTTCGCTGTCTTGCCACTGATGGCGATTAATGGCCCGTGGATAACCCAGGGTTTGCATGCGCTGATAATCATTACCGGTCGCTAATAAACTGTGCAGATAAATACCGGGAATGCCTTCCAGCGCCAACATAATTCCATGGGCACAAAGAAAACGTGGTATCTGCCATTTATCCGGCCCTTTAACAGTGCCTTGCATGGCATCAAACAAGGCAATGTTAATTTCGTAAGGTTTTTTAATGCCATTGCTGGCGGCACGCCAGGAAATTTCGCCACCAAACCCCTGCATTGTGTTGATCAGCGTGGTGATTTCTTTGTCGCTCAGTAATCCTTCGGCTGGCCGCAGACCAATACCGTCATGAGAAGCGAGAAAATTAAAATAGGCGGTACCGTGCTGGGCCGGCGGCATACTCATCAGCCATTGTCGTAGATAGCTACTATCACCGGTCATCAGGGTATTTAACAATAATGGTGGTAACGAAAAGTTATAAATCCAGTGGGCTTCATTGCCGTTGCCGAAATAGCTGAGATTTTCACGATTGGGGATATTGGTTTCTGTGATGATGATGGCATCGGGCTGGGCCTGTTCAATCAGCAAACGCAGCAGCCGGACAATTTCGTGGGTCTGAGGCAAATTTAAACAGGATGTGCCAAGCTGTTTCCAGACAAACGCAACCGCATCCAGGCGGAATAAACGCACCCCCCGGTCTAAATAAAAACGGATGATACGGATAATGGTTTTCAATACATTAGTATTGCGAAAATCCAGATCTGCCTGACTATGGCTGAAGGTACACCAGACCTGTTGTTGGCCTTTACCGGTTTCGGTGGTTCTTAACAGGGCGTTGGTGCGCGGCCGGACAACTTGTTGTAAATCAGCAGTATGATCGGCCGTGTAAAAATAATCGTAGCCTTCACCATGGCCCTGCTCAAAGTTTTTAAACCACTGACTTTCTGTCGAGGCATGGTTAATCACAAGATCGGCCATCAATTTACAATCACCCGCAATCGCCATGATATCGGACCAGTCACCGAGAGCAGGGTCAACGGCAAAAAAATCTTTAACCGCGAAGCCATCATCACTGCAGTACGGGAAAAACGGCAGGATATGCAAAATATTGCTGTACGGATGCAGCAGGTCACGGGCGAAACGTTGCAGGGTTTTAAGCGGAAGTTCGCCGTCTTTAATAATACTGTTGCCATAACAAATCACCGCAATATCATCTGCCTGCCATTTGTTTTGCTGCATATCCTGGGGTGGTTGATCGGTGTTAATACGCATCAATTCAAGCAGTTCGGCAGCCAGTAGTTGCCGGCTGTCGGCATCGTATAAATCGGCATAAATCACATCTAAATGATGTTGCACATTATGTTGTAGCAGCAGTATATCGGTAGTGGTATTCATTCGGCCTTCCGGGCAAATTCCTGATGATCCGCTTCAACAGCATCGTAAAGCCGTTGAAAAATATCCGGCAGGGCGCTTTGCACGCGGTTCCAGCTGGGAATAAACGGTGTTTCCATTGGATTTTCCAGAAATACCTGACCGGCGGCCATAATATTGCGGGCAAACATTTCTACCGAAGCTTCTTCCTGATGAATATCAAACTGCAGGCCATTCATCAGCGCATCATTGCGGTAGGTTTCGACAAAATCGAGAGCGATTCGATAATAAGTCGCTTTGATACTGCGAAAATGTTCCGGGCTGAATACCGTGCCTTTGGTGGCCAGTTTACGAAACAGCGCTTTGGCAATATCAATCGACATTTTTGACAAGCCACCTTGCTGATCATGCGCTGATAAGTCCTGATGTTTATGATCATAAATATCAGCTATATCCACCTGACATAGGCGGTTGTTGGCGTAATTGCGATGCATTTCGGACAATACGCCGATTTCCAAACCCCAATCACTGGGAATGCGAATATCATTAAGCACATCACGCCGGAATGAAAACTCGCCGGCCAGTGAATAACGAAAGCTGTCCATATAATCAAGATAATCACTGGGCCCCATCACCGTTTTCAGGGCGCGCAAAAGTGGGGTAATTAATAAACGGTTGACCCTGCCATTGAGACGGCCGCCGGCCACCCGGGCATAAAAGCCTTTACAAAATTCATAGTTAAATAATGGATTGGCCACCGGATAAATCAGCCGCGCCAACATTTCGGTGGAATAAGTGACGATGTCACAATCATGCAATGCCACTGATTCGGCTCGGCCTGAGGCCAGAATATAGCCCATGCAATACCAGACATTCCGGCCTTTACCGGGCTGTTGTGGTGCTAGGCCTAATGCCTGTAATTCGGCATCAATGGCCCGTAGCCTTGGGCCATCCTGCCAAAGCACCCGGTGATGTTGCGGCAGCGCTTCAAAAAATTGCAGTGCTTTGCCATATTGCCCGGCATCAGCCCGGTCCAGACCGATAACAATTTCTGATAAATAAGGGACGGTTTTGAGCTGCTGGACAATGTCCGGCAAAGCCGACCCTTCCAACTCTGAATACAGTGAGGGTAGCAATAAGCCCATCGGTCGCTGCTGGCTAAATCCTTGCAAATCATGCTCTAAGTCCGCCAGATGTCTGTGAGTCAGATTGTGCAAAGTGGTGATAATGCCGTTTTGATGAAAATCAGCCATGTGCATGCTCCTGTGGTTGCAGAGTGCCAAATTGCTGTTTGTGATCGAGGATTTCCTGTACGCCCGCCGCCCAGCCACGCGGTCCGGTATGCGGCGCGACATAAATGCCTGGCCGTCGTCTTAATAGTGGCAGACCATGCACCGGTGATGGGATGAGTAAGGCCAAATCAGCTTGTTGCAGCATGGCAATATCATTGTCGCTGTCACCAATGGCCAGTGTCTGCCAATTCTTTTGTGGATAAAAATGCTGATATTGCTTTAAGAGCCAGTTGAGTGCCTGACCTTTATCACAGGCACCGGAAACATGTAGAAACCGACCACCTTGTAGCACCTGCGCGCCGGCCTTTTGCAGTGCCTCGATAAATAATTTTTGTCTGGCCGGACTGCCATGCCAGGCAATCGCTTCACCATATTCGCGGTGAGCTGCACGGGCTGCTGCATGCACATCGAGCCCGGTCATATCGATAATGCCGTCAATACCGGCATCGGCAAAGCCGGTGAAATCGATACCAAATTGTGGTTTTAAAAAGCTGATAATATCAAGCCAGTGTTGGCGCGGTTTGACAAAGGTTTTCAGCCAATACTGTTGTACGACAACGGTCTCTGCCGGCTGGTCAGCAAAATAGCCAACTGGAATACAAATCGCAGCACCGTTTTCGCAAATAAATGGCTCTGCATTATTCAGTGAATGCCGTAAGCGCTCGATTTCTGAGCGGGTTTTACTGCTGGCGGGAATGACCGGAATCGCATTATCTGCCAGTTGAGACAGTAGCTCGTCGGCTTCATCATGCCGGTAATGATGGTGATCCAGCAGACTGCCATCCAAATCGGTAAAAATCAGTAAGTCGCTGGCGACTTGCGTCTTCGGCTGATTTGGCCTGTGTAAAGCAATGATCTGCCGCTGTGAATTTAGTTCCAGAACAGTGTCCATTCGCGACGGTAATGTCTGCAGACAATGTTCGGTCAATCGTTGGTAAAACTGGATAAAACGGGCCAATTCAGCTGCATCCATAATAGCGATATGATCGGCGGTATCAACCTGAGCGGCCAGGGCTTGTTCCTGTTCTAAGCGCCAGTGATATATGCAGTCAAAGTCGGGTGCTTTCAGCATCAGCCAGTAATCTGCCAATGCGAATAAATTCTGGTAATCACCAGCCAACTGTTGGTTAACGTATCGCCGCCAGTGTCCCTCTGCGTCCTCGAATTGTTCCAGCGGATTGATGGCTGAACTTAAAGCATCATCTGTTTGCGGTAAGGCGCCCATGCACCAACCTTCAATAATGATAATCTGTGGTTGCTGGTCAATGACAGGCCAAGCAGCCTCAGCAAAACGATCATCACTGGCTTTATTAAATTGCGCGACGGCAACAGGTAAATCGCCATGGCGTAACTGGTCTATAGTCGACAGCAATAATGGCAAATCATGGGTGCCCGGCACACCGCGGGTTGCCAACAATGGATGCACATTGCTGGCAAGCTGCTGACGATTTTCCTTAGGTAAATAAAAATCATCTAATGACAAAGTGACAGTCAGGCAATTATGTACTTCGCATAATAAATGCGTTAAACATGCTGCAAGCGTGGTTTTACCAGAACCCTGGGCGCCATGTAAACCGACCAGAAATGGACGGTTTGCGCTTTTTTGGTGCGCTAACAGTTCAGTTGCCAGACCGGCAAACCACTGCTGAATTTGCTGCGCATAGGTAGCAGGCAGTTGGTGTGCATCAAGAAAACTGCGAATGTGTTGTGGGTTGATATCCATAATTGATCTGGCTTTCCTGTATCGACTAATAGGCTTTACGCAATAATCGTACCGGTCATCGTTACAGGCAATTTTGTCAGGTTTTCATGAGGAGGGCGCAAAAAAAAGGGTAAATCCGAAGATTTACCCAAAGCTCAGCACGCAGCGAGAGAGAACAAACATGCACTGAAACAAAACTACAATTTAACTAATGCATTAACGATGCCATAAAATAAATTCCAACTAAAACAGTTGCTTAGTATTTTTGTGGTGGTTAAAGAATAGACGGTTTGCACCAATTAACGGCAGTTTCGCACTGTATTAGCGCGGATTAATTCAATCCTTATTGGGATTTTCTTAGCTAAGCAGGGCGTCATAGCGTGAGAAGTTTACGGAGATATAAAATGTTTAAATGTCTAATATCGGGTTGTTTGTTTATGGTTCCACTGGCGCAGGCGGGAATAGGTGCAATACCCAGTCAACAACTGGCAAATGATTGTTAGCAGGAATGGCAAACCCGTGGCTGGACTATTGGCGAAGATGGTACGCCCGCCGCAGATTTAGCGAATTTTCGTAGTGGTATTGAGCTGATTTGTCAGGTCAGGGCCGAGCTATTTAATGAAAACGCTGATATCTCGCCTTATATTCAGGAGAGTATGCGGGAAGTTGCGCCTTTCATTCTGACAGCGAATAAAGCCGATATTCGTGAGCATATTCTGCGATTGCAAAAATCTGGTCGGGTATCACCGCGGGATCCTTACATGCGACCCTGACGGCGGTCAGCTTTTTCCCGGTGTTCTTTACTGGGACGCTGTGTCTCGATATCAATATGATCGTGTCGCCGATCGATTTGGGTGCGGCGATCCTGATGGTGCTCGTAGCGGCAACCGCAATAAGCAACATCACAGCTCGCTAATGGTAATGAAGGTGCTTCATTGGGCAAAAAATGTTTGCCGGCAATGGCTTGAACATCGCGGCAAGCGCCAGAAGTTGGCCGAATACTGACACCATGAAAGCGTTTTGTCGGCGGTTTCACTGAGGTCGATAAAATGCTTTTGGTTCGCTGATGGCGCCACCAAAGACATCCGGCCAACAAAACCACTCCTAAAACAGCGATTACTAACAGCCAGGCAGACATGTGACACTCCTTGTAAGAACACTTAACAGCCCGCACTTTTCAATTAAATCATAACATGATGTTGTGGCAAAAAAACGGTCTTTAATAAGTAATCACTACCGTATTACCTTATTGTTTTAAAAGATTAAAATACATTATTTGGTTTTATTGACAGCAGGTGTTTAATGTTGTCTTTCAGCAATTTATAAATTCGCGGCTTTTTATGGGGGCATGTTGATGGATTTGAATCTCTGGCAGCGAGCAGTAATAATTCGCCAATGCCTTATCTGATAAATTATCCAAGATCCCTTCGCGCTGGCTGTCTCGCACTGCTTTTGACTGCATTGACTGCCTGTGACTCAAAATCTGCCCCAATTTATGAAAGCAGCATGTTTCGCGCTGATCATCATCGCAGCGGCTTCTGGCATAAAAACGGCCCGCTTGAACTTAATAAACCCATCTGGGCGTTTAGTGCTGACGAGGATGGTGCTGCCGCCTCACCAGTGGTTTATGAAGATAAGGTCATTAGCGGTCATTATGATGGCACCCTGTATGCGCTTGATAAAAACAATGGCCAGCCATTATGGACATATAAAGCGGCTGCCGGCATTTTTTCAACGCCGTTAGTAACAGCAAAACAAATCATTTTTGGTAGCGATGATGGTTATGTCTATGCGCTGGATCATCAAGGTAAATTGCAGTGGCGTTTTCAAACCCAAGACAAAGTGTTTGCTTCGCCATTACAATGGGACGACACTATTTATATTGGTTCACTTGATGGATATCTGTATGCATTAAATGCTGCTGATGGTGAATTAAAATGGCGCTTTCAAACCAGCGCTGCGGTTGATTCGTCAGTTGCTTTGGCCGGTGATCAGCTGATATTTGGCAGTGACGATGGCCACGTGTATGCGTTGAATCAACAAGGTGAACTACGCTGGCGCACTAACGCGGAATCAGCCGTAGATGCCACACCCGCTGTCAATGATAACGCGGTCTTTATCGGAACCGATGCCGGTAAATTACTGAAACTTAATATCAAAAATGGTGAGACAGTCTGGCAGTTTCAGGCAGAAAACCGGCTGTTTGCGTCGCCGGCATTAGCTGGTTCACAGGTATTAATAGCAACCACCGGTGGCGCCATTATCAGCCTCGATCAGCAAACTGCGAAAATCATCTGGCAGTATCAGGCTGAGGCACCCATCTTCGCATCACCTTTGCTGACTGAAACAGCGGCTTATATCGGCACAATGACGGGCGAAATGCTGGTTTTAACTCCAGATAACGGCACGCTGGTAGCAAGCTTTGATAGCGGCTGGCCAATTTTTGCATCGGCTAATATTGCAGATGGTTCCTTACTGTTCAGCAGTGATGACGGCGACGTTTATATGTTCCGATAATGCAAACAGCTTTGGCTCACTGTTTAAAGTGTCGACATTCGGTTTTGTAGCAGCGAATAATTATCAAGCCGGGCCAATTTTAAGAAGGTTTCAAAGAATAAGCCGGCGCGACTGCAGAATTGATCCAACTGTAGTAAAGACAGTTCACCCTGAAACAAATCCTGAATAGTGTTCACCTTATGGATTTGTTCGCGCTCAATTTTTTTGAAACCCATTTGCCAGTCAGCAAATGCACGTTTTTCAATTGGCGCAGTGCACAACTCAATAATTTCCTGATGACGACTATCAAGCCTAATCGTATTGTAGATGTACTCTACTGAGGTGCGATTACCCTCCAGCAGTTGGATAATATTACCTTCGTGATAAACCATATAACCGGTAATATCAAAGAACACGTTTTTCTGACGGCATTTAACCATCATGGCTTCTAACGCATTGGCACTCATATCCCGAGTAGCCGAGCTGATATACATAACCTTATAAAGATCGCGATCCATAGAAATCCTAATTCGCTAGTGAGTCTTTAAACTGAGACATCAAGCAAGTGGATTCAAATATTGGTTTTGTTTGCAAAAACACTTTTAGTAACAGCTTAATTAAAGTGTTACGCAAGTTACATGCGCATTGCAATGTTGGGTGATATTATTTCAAGGTGGTTCGGTTGTCCGCAATGTAATTAGCTATAACGCTGTTGCAGCCCAAAAAAAAGCCCTGTCAAATCAATCAGGACAGGGCTTTTCTAGGAATCATCAGATAATGGTTATACCGGACAAAACCCGACGATTTAAACCAGCACTTAACCTTGCAGATTAATTCATGCGGCGATATTTGATCCGCTCTGGTTGATGATCTTTGCCAAAACGTTTGCGGTAATCTTCAGCGTAATCTGAATAGTTACCCTCAAAAAAGTTAACACTGGAATCACCCTCGTAAGCAATGATATGGGTACAAATACGATCCAGAAACCAGCGATCATGCGAAATCACGACGGCAGAGCCGGGGAAAGCCAAAATGGCTTCTTCCAGCGCACGCAATGTTTCCACATCCAGGTCGTTAGTCGGCTCATCGAGCAGTAACACATTGCCGCCTTCTTTCAGCAATTTGGCCATATGCAACCGGTTACGCTCACCACCGGACAGATCTTTAACAAATTTTTGCTGATCCGAACCTTTAAAGTTAAAGCGGCCACAATAAGCGCGAGAGGGCGTTTGATAATTGCCGACGGTAATCATATCGGCGCCGTCAGAGATTTCCTCAAATACGGTTTTTTTGCCATCCAATTCACGCGCCTGATTAACATAAGCAAGCTGCACGGTGCTGCCAATTTCAATCTCACCGCTGTCGGCTTTCTCTTCACCGCTAATCATCCGGAACAACGTCGACTTACCCGCACCATTCGCGCCGATAATGCCGACAATAGCGCCTGGCGGAATAGAAAGATTGAGATTTTCAAACAGCAATTTGTCACCATAGGATTTGGTGACATTTTTCAGCTCAATGACTTTGTCGCCGAGGCGCGGGCCAGGTGGAATATAAATTTCCTGGGTCTCATTACGCTGCTGGAATTCTTTGGAATTCATTTCTTCGAATTGTTTCAGTCGCGCTTTTGATTTTGCCTGACGGCCTTTGGCACCCTGGCGTACCCATTCCAGTTCGGCCTGAATGGCTTTGCGATGTGAGGCTTCTTCTTTGGATTCCTGGGCCAATCGCTGGTCTTTTTGCTCCAGCCATGACGAATAGTTACCTTCATAAGGTATGCCGCGGCCGCGATCCAACTCCAGAATCCAGCCAGCAGCATTATCGAGGAAATAACGGTCATGGGTAATTGCCACCACAGTGCCCGGATATTCCTGCAAAAAGCGCTCGATCCAGGCGATGGATTCAGCATCTAAATGGTTGGTTGGCTCATCCAGCAATAACATGTCAGGGTTATCGAGTAACAATCGGCATAACGCTACACGCCGGCGTTCACCGCCTGATAACACAGCAACTTGGGCATCCCAGGGTGGCAGACGCAGCGCGTCAGCGGCACGCTCCAGCGCGTTATCTAAATTATGGCCATCTTTCGCGGTGATCAGGTTTTCCAACTCGCCCTGTTTCTTGGCCAGCGCGTCAAAATCAGCATCCGGTTCGGCGTAAGCAGCATAAATAGCATCGAGTTCTGCTAAAGCATTTTTAACATCAGCCACCGACTCTTCAACGATTTCCCGAACCGTTTTGCTATCGTCGAGTTCAGGTTCCTGTGGTAAATAGCCGACTTTCATATCAGGCATGGGCCGTGCTTCACCGATATAGTCGTTGTCCAGCCCGGCCATAATGCGCAACAGGGTAGATTTACCGGAGCCATTCAGACCCAAGACACCAATTTTGGCACCGGGGAAAAATGACAAAGAAATGTCTTTGAGGATCTCGCGTTTCGGCGGCACGATTTTGCCAACGCGATTCATGCTGTATACGTATTGCGCCATTGATGGCTCCATTTGCTTGCTTAAATCAGTGTCGTGAATTTTACCGATGCTGAGGCGCGAATGCGAACAATGCTTGATGTTTAAAGTGGTTCATTAAAGATATAAAGCATTGCAAATTACCTGAATAAAGATCAAACGAACAAGCCGTTGCTATCGATGCGCATGACTTGGCATCATCGGCAATTATGTAAGCACCAACATTCAGGCCGGGTAAAGCGTTTAGCTCACTATTAGGGGAGCTTTAATGGCTGGACGTTTTGCTAACTAATTTTCAGGATTTACTTCAGTTCCCTGGCGGCACCGTTGCACGCTGCTGATTATGACAAACTGTACTTCAGGCGTGGGAAAGCTGAGCATTGCAGTGATGTTTAAATGCTATGCGTCACAATTCTGCGAACATTTAGCAACATGACGCGGATTGAATTACTTGGGGTAAAGGATGAGGCCAACAAATGATTAGCAGCAAAAAACTACGATTTGGCGACTTTGAAACAAAAAAAGGGCTGTGTAAAAACACAACCCTTTATATTTGTGGAGCCGGAGATAGGATTTGAACCTACGACCCACTGATTACAAATCAGTTGCTCTACCAACTGAGCTACACCGGCAACAGGTTGCGTATTATACGGTTGGCGCTTTAGTGGTGCAAGTCAAAAGCCACCATTTGTGACAGTAATATTTAACAGTTTCCAGGGTACTGAATTTGCGGGGGTTTTTATTGCGTTTTTTAATGAATTAGCTGACTTTTACAAAGCGCATTTTAAATACAATAAAATGATTTTGTGACAATCAGTAATTTGCGTTGGCAAAACAGCAATCAATTGCCAGCATGCTGACTATCGATTCTTGCAAAAACTTTGGGAAAAAATGGGGTGAGTGATGGGGCTCGAACCCACGACAACCGGAATCACAATCCGGGACTCTACCAACTGAGCTACACTCACCACAGAAGTGGTTTCTAGACTGACCGCAGTAAATTGCGATGCATTTTGGAAAGGGCATAATTGTACTGCCTTTCTGCCTGCGGTCAAGGAAAATCTAAGATATCAGGCGAGTTCCAGATCGATTTTCTTCTCATCCAAATCGACCCGCACGACTTTCACTCGCAGGCTATCGCCTAGACGATAAACTTTTCGCGTGCGCTCACCCATTAAACGATGCCCTGCGGCATCGAACTGATAATAATCATTTTTTAATGATGTGACGTGCACCAAACCTTCTATATATATATCGCTGAGTTCAACAAACAAACCAAAGCCGGTGACACCGGCAATGACGCCCTCATGAACTTCACCAACCCGTTCCTGCATATATTCGCATTTCAGCCAGTCACTGACATCACGGGTCGCTTCATCAGCGCGGCGGCTGGCCATGGAACAATGTTCGCCGAGCTGCACCATAGCTTCTTCTGAATAACGCCAGGTGGCTTTTTTCTGTTTGCTGATGGCGTGTTTCAGTGCCCGATGCACTAACAAGTCAGGGTAGCGGCGAATCGGTGAAGTGAAATGGGTATAAGCTTCCAGACCCAAACCAAAATGGCCGATATTTTCTGGTGAATAAACCGCCTGTTTCATGCTGCGCAACATAACGGTCTGGATTAAGTGGCCATCAGGACGTTTGCTGGCGGTTTTCAATAACGATGCATAGTGACGTGGTTCCGGCTCATCACCACCACCCAGAAACAGACCCAGTTCACCCAGAAACTCACGAAGTGCGGCAAGCTTTTCTGCAGCCGGCGTGTCATGAACACGGTACAAAACCGGTAATTTGCTACTCAGCAAATATTTAGCGGATGCCACATTGGCGGCGATCATAAATTCTTCAATCAGCCGGTGAGCATCATTACGCTGACGCGGTTCAATTGAAGCGATTTTGCGATTTTCATCAAACAAAAATTGCGTTTCGGTCATTTCAAAATCAATGGCACCGCGTGCCTCACGGGCACCGAGCATGACTTTAAACAACCCATACATGGTTTCTATTGCCGGTAACACATGACTAAATTGTTGGCGTAGCGGTGAGTCCGGTGTGTCCAGAATTTCTGCGACTTGTTCGTAAATCAGCCTTGCCTTGGAATTTATAACCGCCTGATGAAACTTGTAAGACTCGAGTTCACCGGCCGGATTGATAACCATTTCACAAGCCATACACAACCGGTCGACCTGCGGGTTTAATGAACACAGACCATTCGATAAAGCTTCCGGCAGCATCGGAATAACCTGGCTTGGGAAATATACCGATGTGGCCCGTTCTTGCGCCTCTTTATCGAGTCCATCTTCAGGTTGTACATAATAAGAAACATCGGCGATTGCCACCCACAGTTTCCAGTTACCATTTTTCAGTTTTTCGGCGTATACCGCGTCATCAAAATCCCTGGCATCGGCGCCGTCAATGGTCACCAAAGGCAGATCACGCAGATCCAAGCGGCCTTCAATTGCTGCTTCAGGGATTTGTTCACCAAACGACTCAGCTTGTTTAAGAGCTTTATCTGAAAATTCGTGTGGCAGCTCGAAGCTACGCAAAGCGATGTCGATTTCCATGCCCGGCGCCATATGATCGCCGAGGACATTAATAATTTTACCCAACGGTGAACGGTGTTTATTAGGATGCTCGGTGACCGATGCTTCAACAATTTGGCCTGCTTTAGCATCCAACAAATCTTGAGGTGGGATCAAAACATCCTGGCTGATACGGCGATTATGTGGCACTAAATAATACAGGCCGGCATCTTCCTGCAAACGGCCAACAACGGTTTCATTGGCGCGCTGGACGACTTCAACAATACTGCCTTCCTGACGTCCACGGCGGTCAGTACCGCTAATTCTGGCCAGAGCGCGATCACCATGCAATACAACACGCATTTCGCGTTCACTTAAAAAGAGATCTTCGCCACCTTCGTCAGGAATCAAAAAACCAAATCCATCAGGGTGCCCCATGACCCGGCCACTGACCAGATTCATTTTGGAAACAACGCCATAAGCATTTTTACGATTACGAAGTATTTGCCCGTCGCGTTCCATGGCTCGAAGACGGCGACGTAACGCTTCAGTGGCTTCTTCATCTTTAATGCCCAATTGACGGGCAATAGCGCGCTGACTGAGTGGGGCTTTGTGGTCTTTGAGCAGGCCGAGAATTAACTCGCGGCTGGCAATTGGATTATCGTATTTTTCGGCTTCGCGATCGGCGAAAGGGTCTTGCGGGTTTTCATTAGTCATTGACAGTTTTTATCTCAATCTATATAGTGCGCGCTTCGTTGCCCAGGTGGCGGAATTGGTAGACGCGCTAGCTTCAGGTGCTAGTGTACTTATGTATGTGGGAGTTCGAGTCTCCCCCTGGGCACCATTCCGAATTGTTTCTCCCTCATCACCCGACACATTCTAACTGCTTTGCGGTGCATGAGTGTAGTTTTCTATTAAGTTTTATCCCTGATAGCTTGCTGCAATGCGTACCTTACGCTATCTTGAGGTTGCAGCAGCTTTGTCATTCAAGTTCTGCTGCACTGCGCCGTTAACTGCTTTAGCGGCGGTATGCCGTTTTTAATTTCCGGACGAGAACTGCGATGGCCACCTTCATTGACTCTATCGACGAACGCACCAAGCTTGCGGGTAGCAATCATTTAGAAGTGCTGCTGTTTAGCCTTGGCACCAATGATGAAACCGGCCGTAATGAAATGTTCGGTATCAATGTCTTCAAGGTACGTGAAGTACTCAATATTCCCGAGATCACCAGTGCCCCGGAAATGCCAGAGGGTATTGAGGGATTTGTCAGCTTGCGTGGTGATATGGTGCCGATTATTAATTTGCAGAAATTTTGCAAATTAAACGCCAAAGAAAAACCTCGAATTTTGATGATCACCGAGTACAACACCCATGTGCAGGGGTTTTTGGTGTCGGCAGTGGATACTATTCAACGACTTAGCTGGCAGCAGGTTAAAGAGCCACCACCGCTTATTTCCAAACGTCTGGGCGGGTTAGTAACAGCCGTTGCCGAATTATCTGATAAACGGCTGGTGATGATCATGGATGTTGAAAAAGTTCTGGCTGATGCCGGCGGCTTTTATGACGAGAACGTGTTTGAAGGTATCGACAAGCTCAATAACGCCAAACAATACAAAGTATTATTCGCTGATGACTCGGCTGTGGCGCGCAAACAAGTGGCGCAAACCCTCGACCGGTTAGGTGTAAATCACATTAGCGTTGTTAATGGCGCCGAAGCGTGGAAAACGCTGGATAAAATAGCCAGCCAGTGCGAAAAAGACGATCGAAAACTCGAATCTGAAATCAGTGTTGTATTAACAGATGTTGAAATGCCGGAAATGGATGGCTATGTACTGACACAGAAGATTAAAGCGGATCCACGCATGACCAATTTACCGGTAATAATGCATTCCTCGCTGACAGCAGTCGCCAATCAGGCGATGGGCCGCGGTGTCGGTTCGGACGCTTATGTATCAAAATTCCAGCCCCATGAATTGGCGGCAACTCTGAAACAAATCCTCGAGAAACACTAACTTGCAGTCATTTTTAGACTTGAATTAAGCAGCAAACTGTGACAGATTTGGCAATTTTCTGGTGAGCTTCATAAGTCGCCGGGCGCCGCTCACACAGGAACCGTGATTATGCAGCACCGCCACAGCAGTATTCGAATCGTCGACAATCTGGCGGAGATCACCAGTCATCATGATCGACAGGTTCTGGAAAAAAGCCTGTTAAAAACCCTCAATGAATTATTTCCGGCGCAGGGACTACGGTTGTTTCGTGTGCGCAAGCATCAGCACGGTCAGGATATCAGTCTGCTGGCATTTTGCGTTAACGATGTGATTGTTTCTTCGGACGAAAATCCAACCTTGAATCCGGATGTCAGTTGGTTGTCGGATATTATGAATGCGGCCATAGAAGACGAAAGCATTCAGCAGCATCAGGATGATGACGGTAGCTGGCACTTGGTGTACCCGGCATTTGACTCCCATGGTGATATTTTTGCCATTATGGTGCACCACTGCGAAACGGTGCCTGAGCACAATGATCAGCGACTGGTGCATGGCATTCTTAAAGTCTATGCCAACTATCTGGCGCTGATAGATAAAACTCAACGCGATAAATTAACGAGCTTGTTTAACCGAGAAACGCTGGATGAGCAAATCACCAAAATTCTGGTCAAGCAAAGTGATGAACTGAATAAACTCAACTCCTCACCAAATGATTCAAGGCGCCGCCAATACGCCATAAAACACTGGCTAGGTGTCATTGATATCGATAATTTCAAATTTATCAATGACAATTACGGCCATTTATATGGTGACGAAGTGATTATTTTAGTGGCGAGGTTGATGACTTCCGGCGCCATTCGAGATGATGATCTGGTATATCGCTATGGCGGCGAAGAGTTTGTGGTATTAATGAAAGCCGCCAATGAAACCGATGCTTTGCTGGCCTTTGAGCGGCTTCGGAAAATGGTGGCCAAACATCCTTTTCCGCAACTGGATAAAGTCACAGTCAGTATTGGTTTTGTTGAAGTTGCTGATCAGTCCTCGCCGGCGGACGTCATTGGTCAGGCAGATGATGCTTTGTATTTTGCCAAGGAAAATGGCCGGGATCAGGCCCACAGTTATCATCACTTGTTGCAGAACGGTAAGATATTAGCGCAGCAACCATTGGCTTTTAATAACGGCGTCGAATTATTCTGATATGCAACGACAAATTAACTTTGCTGATAAATGTGTGTTTGAGCTGGATAAAGCGCTGACCACTATCTGGGGTAAACCGCAGGGCAGTGGTCGTAAAAGTCCGGCTGACAAATTGCCCGAAGCCGCTTTATCAGAAGCCCAGCGCCGTCATCACGCGGCTTTAATACGGGTAAATCACGCCGGTGAAGTGTCGGCGCAGGCGCTATATCAGGGCCAGGCACTGACTGCCAAGCTGCCGGATGTGCGTCAAGCCATGCAGAAAGCTGCAGCCGAAGAAAATGATCATTTAATATGGTGTCAACAACGCCTGACGGCGCTGAATGGTCATCGCAGCGTGCTCAATCCTATTTGGTACACAGGTTCCTTTTTGTTAGGTGCACTGGCCGGTAAGGCAGGAGATAAATGGAGTTTAGGCTTTGTCGCTGAGACCGAAAAACAAGTCGAAGCACATTTAAATAATCATCTGGGTCAGCTAAATTCTGAAGATGCTGCCAGTGAAGCTGTGCTCAGACAAATGCAAACCGATGAAATCCATCATGGTCAACAAGCACTACAAGCAGGTGGTGTGCCCTTACCGGTACCGGTACAAAAGCTGATGGCGGTGGTCTCAAAAATTATGACGCGTAGCAGTTACTGGCTGTAATGATCAGCGCAATTCAGTGAACGTTAGCGAAATTTCATAACGATCTGCGTTATCCGTTAATACCACGGCACGCAGTACATAGCCTTCTGCGACCAGGGGAGCAAACTGCGGGTGCTGGCTGTTGATGACGATTTGCAAAAATTCCCCGCTGTTCAGGGCTTCGCTGGTGATAAAGCGAATGCCAGACGCACTTAAATCCATCGTTGCGCCTTTAAAAAGTTGGGTATCGTCGACGCGGCGAAATTGCAGCTGACTGCTCAGTTGCATACGCTGAAATTGCCGTTTTTCTTCGTGTTCCATGCCCGCCATTGAGGACTCCCAGCAGATAGGTTTGCCTAAGCTTTGCACCTAGCCTAAGCTAAATTTAACAATTGCGTCCAGAGAACTCTATGTCAGCCATTCGCCTTAACCCGGAACATCTCTATCAAGCTTGTCAGGAAAGTGATTTACCCTTTGAAAGTACCCGTGATTTAACCCCGTTACCGGGGTTGATTGGCCAACAGCGAGCAGAAGATGCCGTGCAATTTGCGGTGAATATGCAAAGCAGTGGCTACAACCTGTATGTCATGGGCGCGCAGGGCATCGGCAAACATACTCTGGTTGAAAATGTGCTGGCGCCGATTATTAAACAGCGACCGCAGCCACAAGATTGGGCTTATCTGCATAACTTTACTGATCCGCAAACGCCTTATGCGGTTGCTTTGCCTGCCGGGCAGGGCCGACAACTGCGTACGGATATTGAAATCTGTATACGGCGGTTGGAAAAACTCCTGCCGGAAGCCTTTGATGATGAATATTACCGGGAGCGGATACGTGGGCTGGAAGCCCATGCCCGACAGTATCGGGTCAGATTATTTGCGCCATTACAGCAAGCTGCGGATGCCCGGAACATTGTTTTATTGCGAATGCAAGATGGCAGCTATGCCTTTGCGGCAAAACGTGAGGGTGAAGTGCTTCATGAAGAGGATTTCGAAGAATTGCCCCTTGCGGAGCAGGCGGCGACCGAAGAAGCCATTGCCGATTTGCATGGCAGTCTGCAGGAGACCCTGCTCGAGCTGCGCGAATGGGAGCGGGATCATTTAAAGAAAATCACCGCACTCAATGATGAAGTTGCCCTTGAAGTTATCAGCCGGCAAATCGAAGTGTTACGTCACGCCTATCCACAAGCGGCACGTTTGCAATTGTATTTTGATGAAATGCTCAAAGATGTACATGCCAATGTTGACTGGTTTTTAAAAGAAACCGGACGCAATGAAGAGGGCAACGCCGAAGATAACAGACTGCGGCGATATCTGATTAATTTAATAGTTGATCATGCTGATACAGAGATCGCGCCAGTGGTGTACCTGAATCAGCTTAACCATCAATCGTTGCTGGGCTGCGTCGAAAATATGGCGCTGATGGGGGCGCTGGTCACTGATTTTACGTTGATTCGGGCCGGCGCTATACATCGCGCCAATGGTGGTTTCCTGGTACTCGATATTGAACAGCTGTTGATGCAGCCGTTTGCCTGGGAAGGTTTGAAGGCGGTGCTCAAAGCCGGTGAAGTACAGTTTGAAAATCTGGAACGCACTTATTCGTTGGTAGCGACCGTATCCTTGGCACCAGAACCGATCCCGCTGGATATCAAAGTGATCCTGCTGGGTGAACGGCATTTATATTACGAGTTATACGAATTAGATCCAGACTTTGCCAGTTTGTTCAAAGTGGTGGCGGATTTTGAGGACGATATGCAGCGGTTACCGGCCAATCATTTGCTGTACGCACGAATGCTGGCGGATTGTATTCAGGATGAATGCCTGCCGGCTATGCAGCGTAGTGCAGTAGCAAAAATGATTGAACATGCTGCACGCGACATCGAAGATGCGCAGCGGGTATCGCTGCATGTTGGCGATATGATTGATTTGTTGCATGAATCAGCCTATTGGGCGCTGACACAACAGCAAACAAGTATTGCCCGGAGTCATGTTGAGCTGGCTATCGCCCAACGTGAAAAACGTCTGGATCGCCTTCGGGATGAAGTTTATCAACAAATTCAGCGCGGCATTTTGCAGTTGGATTTACAAGGCAAACAAACCGGACAAATCAACGCGTTGTCGGTTTTTTCAGTCGGTAGTTTTCAATTTGCCCAGCCGACAAGAGTCACTGCCAATGCCCGTTTTGGTGATGACACTATTATTGATATCGAACGTGAAGTGGAGCTGGGAGGCAGTTTACATGCCAAAGGGATGTTGATTTTGTCCGGCTATTTGGGCGCCCATTACGCGCAGGATAAACCGCTATCAATGTCTGCCAGCATTGTCTTTGAGCAGAATTACGGTGAAATTGACGGTGACAGTGCCACACTGGCAGAGCTGTGCGCTTTATTATCGGCGATAGCTCGCATGCCACTGCGTCAGGATTTGGCGGTAACTGGTTCAATGAATCAGCGCGGTGAAGTGCAGGCAGTGGGCGGCATCAATGAAAAAATAGAAGGTTTTTTTGATGTCTGCCGGATGCAAGGTTTAACCGGACAGCAGGGCGTTATTTTACCGGCCAGTAATCAGCAACACTTGATGTTGAAAACCGATGTGGTTGAAGCAGTAAAGACCGGTCAATTTCATTTGTACACGGTGTCGCAGGTAGATGAAGCAATTCAATTATTGACGGGACTGGAAGTCGGTCTGTCAGATGAAAACGGTGATTATCCGGCGCAAAGCTTTAATGCTGCAGTGGCGGCGCAATTGAAACTTTGGGCGGATGTTCACAAGCAAGATAAAAACCCGGATGGCGATGATTAAACTAGTTGATGAATTGGTCGCTAAAAATAATGACCTCATCACTTCGGAGTGACTGCGATGAAACAAATATTTTTTACCAGTTTAATCATGTTAACTGCCTGGTTGCCGGTTCAGGCAATGACCCTGCCACCCGTGCCAACGGAACCGTTATATTATGAGCCACCGGTCGTTAAACCCGCCGAAGCGGAGCTGCGTTATGATTGTTATCAGCTGGATCGGGCGATTAACGAATTGCATCCCTACCGCTACACCTATAAGCCTGGTTTTTACAGTGATGGCAGTAATAAAATGGCGGCCTCACTGATAGTGTTTGACAGTATTCCGTTGCTGGAGGGCTGGCTGGGCATCGGCTACCTGGCTTATTCGGCCCTGCTCGATGAAAAAGAGGCCAGACGCACCGAAAATATCGAACAACAAATTAGCATGCTACAACGGCTCAAAGCCGAACAGCACTGTTTCCAATAGCAAAAAATCGCCTGCTGTCAAGGGTGTGTTTTTCTTGTGGTGTTTAGCCAAACTGGGGTACTATCGAATTGCGAAACTACCTTGAGAGGTAAAAGATTATGAGTAGCACAATAGACATTAAAACTAAGTGGTACGCGAACAATCATGAGACTAGTAGCAGCATCCGTGATAAATGGCAGAAGGCGAATGCAGTGCGACAAAATATGAAGAAAATCCCTTGGTACAAAGCGAATAAGCAACCAGTTCAACATCACGGTACGCCTTGGTACCGCGCGAATCTGGTTAAGCACATGGATACCAAGAAAAAATGGTATGAAGCTAACCTGCGCAGTGCCGTAGAAAGTGTCCGTGCGACCCGTAAATGGTATGAAGCCAACTTGGATAACACACCAACGCAAGCGCATTGGTTTGATTATCGTGAAAAAGGCCATACCGACGCCAAGCGTATGTGGCAATTGGAGAGCTTACGCCAAGCCCGGGAAAACCGTGGTAAATGGTATGAAGCCAACCTGGATCACACACCAAGCGATAAGCACTGGTATGAATTCAGTGATGAAAAAATGGCGCCCAAACGTAAGTGGTATGAAGCGAACTTGAGACAAGCTCGCGTCAGCCATGAGAAGTGGTATGAAGCCAATTTACATCCGGATCCGCATGCCGATATTAAGCTGAAATGGTATGAAGCCAATTTATCGTTGACCCGTGTGCAACAGGTCAAACGCGACTGGTTTGCTTATAACACCCGTGTTGCCCGCGAAAAAGGCAAGTGGTACGAAGCCAACCAGCGGCCGGCTAAAGAGGTTGAAACCCATTGGTATGAAGCCAATCTGGTTCAGCATATGGATACCAAGAAAAAATGGTATGAGGCTAATCTTCGCTCAGCGTTGGATAGTGTTCGGGCGACCCGCCACAAATGGTATGAAGCTAATTTAGACAATACACCTACCGATACCCATTGGTATGAGTTTAAAGAAGCGGGTGATACCGATTGGAAAAAACGTTTCCAGGCGGCCCATATTGAGAAAGTCCGTGGCCAGACCCACAAGTGGTATGAAGCTAATCTGGATAATACGCCGACGGGCAAGCATTGGTATGAGTTCAGTGATGAACAAATGGCTCCTGATCGTAAATGGTATGAAGCTAATCTGGAACAGGCACGGATCAGCCACAAGAAATGGTATGAAGCCAACTTGCATCCCGATCCCCATGCTGATCTGAAGAAAAAATGGTGGGAAGCTAATATCAATCTGGTGCGTACCCAAAATGTTAAACGCAGATACTTTGAAGATAATATGCGTGTGGCTCGCGAAAGCCGCAAAAAATGGGATAATCAGGACTGATTTAACGAAGTTTTATCAGGAAATAAAGGCGCTGACGGTAAACATTGAAGGGTAAATAATGCAGGTTCAATGTTTTACCGTCGGCGCTTTTCGCGTTAATACATATCTTATTACTGATTCAGTAACGCAGTTATCAGCAATCATTGATACCGGTGAATCTGATGGCTTATTGCAGCAATTGCAGGCGCTCAACCCTAAACCCCAAATCAGCATGATTTTATTGACACATGGCCATTTGGATCATGCTGGTTCCCTGGCTTTATTACAGCAGCATTATGATGTGCCGACCTATTTACCGCGCATGGAACAACCGCTGTTTGCCACATTGCCTCATCAAGGTGACTGGTTTGGCGAGCCAGCATTTAATCGACCATGCGGACGCATAGATCACTATGTTGATGATGGTGACCAGCTGCAACTTGGTGACACAACCCTGAAATTTATCTCAACCCCTGGCCATACACCGGGGCAGGGGTGTTACTACGATGACCAGGATATTTTTGTCGGTGATACTTTATTTGCCGGCAGTATTGGCCGTTATGATCTGCCAATGGGCGATGCTGATGTCACGCGGCAAAGTTTGCAAAAATTAATGACTTTACCCGGCCACTTACGCGTGCACAGCGGCCATGGGCCGGTAACAACTTTGGCACATGAATTAAAAACAAATCCCCATCTGCAATTTTTAAGGTAATAATAATGGCAAAAACAGATGCTTTAATAGAAGGTTTTGAGCGTTTTAAACAACGCTATTTTGGTGATGATCAAGGGCTGTATGACAGCATGAAAACGGGTCAGCCAGCAAAAACGCTGATGGTGGCCTGTTGTGACTCGCGGGTAGACCCGGCAATTTTAACTGACTGTGATCCAGGTGATTTATTTACCGTGCGTAATGTCGCTAACCTGGTGCCGCCTTGTGAAAATGATCAACATCATCACGGTACCAGTTCCGCCATCGAATTCGCAGTTAAGGGGCTGGGCGTTGAAAATATTATCGTCATGGGCCACGCCAATTGTGGCGGTATCAAGGGGCTGTGGGAAAGTGATGATTTGAATGACTCACAGTTTATTCACCGCTGGGTGTCGATTGCGCAGGAAGCCAAAGAATGGGTCAAAACCAATCATAGTGAAGACAGTGATGCCGCTCAGTTAAAAGCCTGCGAGCAGCGTGCAGTGCTGGTATCACTGCAGAATCTGTTGGGCTTTGACTTTGTGCGTCAACGTGTTGATAACGGCAGTCTTAGTTTGCATGGCTGGTATTTTGATCTGACTGCGGGCGAATTGCTGTGTTACAACCCGGCAAGCGGGCAGTTTGAAAATACACTGAAGTAAATAAAAACGCCGCTTACAAGCGGCGTTTTGTTATTCCATTTCGGTATTTTCACCGGGCGACATGGTATCGTCACCGGTGTTTTCTGCCGAGCCCGGCAAAGATTCAGCTTGTTTTTCCAGTGCTGGATCGCTGCTATCTTCGTCATCTTCGATGATGTCAACTTCCGCTTCACCGATGCCAATCATATTCAACAAACCGCCAAAGAAGCTGGTTTTGCGTTCACTGAGTGGCACAACTACATTGGTTTCAGTACGATCTTCTTCGGCGAGTTCGATTTTTTCAACAACCCGGGTATCGCCTTCGATATAATCTAACGTCTCTTCATCATCAAAAAACAGGGTAATGCGGCGTTGCTGACGATCACCGTTACCGGGCTGGAAACTGTAGATGTAATCCCAGCGATTCGGATGAAATGTGTCAATTAACAGGGGGGTACCCATCACATAATTGACCTGGCTTTTAGTCATACCGGGTTCAAGGCTGGCAATCATTTCCTGGGTAACTTCGTTACCTTGCTGGATATCGATGCGGTAAACGCCGGGAATTTTATCTTTGCTGCAGCCACTGAGCACAAGAATCATCAGTGAAAGGCTATAAATGACGAGGCTTTTCATTTAGTATTTAAATCTGTGTTGATGACCAAAATGCGATGATACGCTATTCGCACCATTTCTACGAGGCTACAATCATAATGGAAAGTCAGGATTTAAGAAAAGCTGGTCTTAAGGTGACGCTGCCGCGTCTCAAGGTACTGGAAATCATGGAACACTCGGCATTGCGTCATATGAGCGCCGAGGATGTTTATAAAGCGTTACTTGAAATGGGCGAAGAAATCGGTTTAGCAACGGTTTATCGTGTTCTGACCCAGTTCGAAGGCGCTGGTTTGGTATCACGCCTGAGTATCGAAGGTGGCCATGCTGTTTTTGAGCTGGAAGACGGCGATCATCACGATCACTTGTTTTGCGTTAAATGTAACCGCATTGAAGAGTTCTATGATGAGGTGATTGAACAACGCCAGAAGGCCATTGCTAAAGAGAACGGTTATGAAATGACCGATCACAGTTTGTACATTTACGGTATTTGCAAAAGCTGCCAGAAAAACTAGCGACAAGAGCTTATAACTGTTGCGCCTGCTCCAGCATTTCCTCGGCATGTAACCGGGTCGTCTGGGTCAGTTGCATACCGCCCAGCATACGGGCAATTTCTTCGACGCGCTGCGGTCGATCCAATTCCTGAATTTCGATATGGGTATTGTCGGCCGTTAGTTTTTTGCTCACTTGCAACTGTTGATGTGCTTGCGCCGCTACCTGCGGTAAATGGGTGACACAAATGACTTGTTGGCTGCTGGCCAGTAAACGCAAATGTTGGCCGACAATTTCGGCGACGCCGCCACCGATACCGACATCCACTTCATCAAAAATTAACGTTGGCACGGTGCGCTGACCAGCCGTTACCACCTGAATCGCCAGGCTGATACGTGCCAGTTCACCGCCAGAGGCTATTTTGGCCAAATCACCGGCAGGTTGGCCAGGGTTAGTGGTGACTTTAAGTTGCACCTGATCCGCGCCATGTTCGGCAAATTCATTGTTCGGATAGGGTGTTAAGACAAATTCCACCTTACCGGCTGGCATCGCCAGTTGCTGTATTGATGCAGTGATTTGCGTTGATAAATCCTTAATACACGCTTGGCGATTTTTACGAATTTGCTGACATAAATTCAGGCAGGCTTTTTGATCCGCTGAAACTTGTTTTTCTAAGCTGCCCAGATTCTGACTGGCCGATGACAGGCTGTCTAACTCTTCTGACAATGCCTGAAAGTGTGTCGGTAACTGCTCAATATCAACATGATGTTTGCGCGCCAGATCATGTAGTTGTGACAACTCACGCTCGACTGCATCCAGTTGTTCGGGATCCAGGTCACTATGATCCAAATAGTGGCGAAGGCTACTGGCTGATTCATCAAGATTGATAAGCGCACTGTTTAACGTTTCGACAATGCCGGCAAAGCGCGGCTCAACATCCTGCAGTTTTTCCAAATCCCGAACGGCAATACCAATCAAATCGTAGGCGGCGCCGGATTCCTGATTAAAAATAGTCTGCAGCGCATTTTCGCTGCTTTGCATCAATTCAGCAGCGTTGGCCAGTTGCTGTTGCTGTTGCAGACAGTCCTGAATTTTTTCATCAGTTAGCGCAAATTCAGCCATTTCACTGACCTGGTATTGCAGTAGTTCCAGACGTGCCTGGCTTTGTGTTGACTGATTTTGTAAATCCGTCAGTTGCTGCTGATGTTGCTGCCAGTCACGATACTGCTGGCGAAGCTGTTTGAGCAGTGTTTTATTACCGGCGACAATATCGACTAATTCACGCTGGGTATCCGCGCGGAGCAGTGATTGATGCGCATGCTGGCCATGAATATCGAGACTCAGTTCACCGATTTGTTTCAGTTGATTTAGCGGTACCTGACGGCCATTAATGTAGCCTTTGGAACGACCATCACGGCTAATAGTACGGCGTAACTGGCATTGCTCATCATCATCCAGCTCTTGTTCATTTAACCAGGATTGCAGCGGCAGATTATCGTGAATATCAAAGGCTGCCTCGATTTCAGCCCGCTCAGCACCATGGCGCACCATATTGGAATCAGCACGATCGCCTAACACCAGACTCAGCGCATCAACCAGCATGGATTTGCCAGCACCGGTTTCGCCGGTCAGCGAAGTCATGCCAGCTTTAAATTGCAGGGAAATATCTTCAACTACCGCCAGATGGCGGACACTGAGTCGAGCTAGCATGTCAGTTTACGACCCCATTCCAGTTTGGCACGCAAAATCGAGTAGTGATCATGATCTTCCAGGTGTAGTAAATCAACGCGTTTGGCATGGCGTTGAATGCGAATGCTGTCGCCCGGTTGCAGCAAATAGCCCGGCCGGCCATCGCAGGTGACCATGGCGGTGGTAATGTTTTTTTCACTGAGCGTTATGTCAACCACACTACTCGCAGCAACCACCAGCGGCCGATTGCTCAGAGTATGCGGGCAAACCGAGGCAATCACCAATGCATCCAGATCGACATCTAAAATTGGTCCACCGGCAGACATCGCATAAGCAGTCGAACCAGTTGGCGTGGCAATCACTACACCATCTGCGCGTTGGCTGTTTAAAAAACGGCCATTGATATGCGTTTCAAATTCGATCATATGCAGGCTTTGGTGGCAATGCACCACCACATCATTCATGGCAATACTAAGCGGTTCGGGGTTACCATTTAAGTGCGCCTGCAGCATAAAGCGCTGATCATGGCGATATTCACCATCGAGGATCCGCGATAATTGTGCTTGCAGATCTTTTAAAGTGACGTCTGCCAAAAAACCCAGCCGGCCAACATTAATACCGACAATGGGTAATTCACTGCCAGCCAGTGCCCGCGCCGCGGACAGCATGGTGCCGTCGCCACCGATGGCAATGGTCAAGTCACATTGCGTACTGAATTCACGAATGGAAATGACCGGTACATTTGGTAAAAATGCCAGTGGCTCATTGCAGCAGACCTGAAGATTCCGGGCATGCAGCAGCTCGCTGACTTCGATAACGGCTGATTCCATTACCGGATCATCTTTGCGAATAAACAGGCCTACACGGCTAAACGGAGTACTCATCTTTAAATAGCTTGCCAATCTGGTTTCACGTCTGATGATGGTAATGGTTTTGTCATTAAATCCAAAGCAAAATCCCTCTAAAAATACGCTACCAACAAGCTTTCGTTAAGATGTTAGAATACCCCGATTTACCACAACTTTATCAATGAGGATCAAAATGGCGATTGAACGTACCTTATCTATCATCAAACCGGATGCTGTAGCAAAAAATGTGATCGGTGAAATCTATTCACGTTTTGAAAAAGCCGGCTTGTCAGTCGTCGCAGCACGTATGGTGCATTTGTCACAGCAACAGGCTGAAGGTTTTTACGCAGAACATAAAGAACGTTCGTTCTTCGGTGATTTGGTCAGTTTTATGACTTCGGGTCCGGTGATGATTCAAGTGCTGGAAGGCGACGATGCTGTCATCAAAAACCGTGACTTGATGGGCGCAACCAATCCTAAAGATGCTGCTGCCGGCACTATCCGTGCTGATTTCGCAACCAGCATTGATGAAAATGCCGCGCATGGTTCTGATTCTGCTGAAAGCGCAGCCCGTGAAATTGCTTACTTCTTTACTGAAGATCAAGTTTGCGCCCGTACTCGCTAAGTAACGACAAATGACTACTGCCCGCACCAATTTATTGGGGCTTGATTTACAAGCCATGGAAGCGTTTTTCGTCGATATCGGCGAAAAACCTTTCCGCGCGCGGCAATTATTACAATGGATCCATCAATACCGGGTGACGGATTTTGCCGAGATGAGCAATCTCAGTAAAGCCCTGCGTGAAAAGCTCAGTACCATTGCTGAAATTCATGTCCCGGAATTGATGCATGAGCATATTTCCATCGACGGTACCCGCAAATGGGTTATTCGTATGGATGGTAATAATGCTATCGAAACCGTATTTATTCCTGAAGGTGGCCGCGGCACCTTATGTGTGTCGTCACAAGTCGGCTGTGCGTTGACTTGTACATTTTGTTCCACCGGTCAGCAGGGTTTTAATCGCAATTTGTCATCAGCCGAAATTATTGCCCAATTATGGATTGCCAATGATGCTTTGAAAAAAGATCCCAAAGGCAACAGGGTGGTCACTAATGTGGTGATGATGGGCATGGGCGAGCCGTTGGCCAACTACGCCAATGTCATCAGTGCCATGAACCTGATGCGTGATGATTATGGTTACGGTATTTCCTGGCGGCGGCTGACTTTGAGTACCTCTGGTATGGTGCCGATGATCGATAAACTGAAACAGGATTGTCCTGTTAGTTTGGCTATTTCCCTGCATGCTGCAAACGATACTTTGCGTAGTCAGATCATCCCGCTCAATGACAAATATCCGATTGCTGAATTACTGGCGGCTTGTAAACGTTATGTCGCAGGCGGGCAGCAGCGCCGGCATATTACTGTCGAATATGTGATGCTGGCCGGTATTAACGATTCAGCGCAGGATGCCAAAGATTTAATCCGTATTCTCAAAGACTTACCAACCAAAATTAATCTGATTCCGTTCAATCCATTTCCGGGCACTGATTACCGCTGTTCATCAAGAAATGTGATTGAAAAGTTCAAACAGCAATTGATTGATGCAGGTTTAGTGGCAACGGTGCGAAAAACCCGCGGCGATGATATCGTGGCGGCCTGTGGTCAGTTAGCCGGTGAAGTCAAAGACAAAACACGGCGCACACAGCGTCTTGCCGAGCAAGAAGTGGTATTCGTCCAATGAAAATACAAACATTTTTTGCCGCATTGCTAATATCCGCATTGCTAACGGCCTGTGCTGGTAATACCCGAAATACTGCATCCGGCGGCAATGAGGCAGCAGAAATTAATATGCGCCTTGGCCTTAATTATATGCAACGTGGCGATTACGAGTTTGCATTGGAAAAACTCGAAAAAGCGCTGCAACAAGATCCGAATTTACCCAGTGCCCATAACACCATTGCGCTACTTTATCAGCGGCTGAGAGAAGTAGAAAAGGCCGAACATCACTTTAAGAAAGCGGTGGATTTAGCGCCTGAATATTCAGAAGCACAAAATAACTATGGTGCTTTTTTATGTCAGCAACAGCGTTATGATGAAGCTGAACAAAGATTCCTGATCGCCGTAGAAAATCCGCTCTATCAAAGTGTGGCACAAGCCTATGAAAACGCTGGTTTATGCGCCATGCAAGATGGTGATGTGGCAAAAGCCGAAGGCTATTTCCGTCGCGCTTTACAATTCGAACCAACACTGAGTAAGTCATTGCTGCAAATGGCTGAAATCAGTTATCAACAACAAAATTATTTGCAAGCTCGGGGCTATGTGCAGCGTTTTCATGATGCTGCTACCTGGACGGCACGCGCTTTATTAGTGGGTATTAAAACGGAAAACAAACTGGGTGATGAGGATGCCGTGTCCAGCTATGTTTTAATTCTGCGCTCACGTTTTCCTGATTCAGATGAAATGCTGATGGTTAATCAAGGTATCGAAAAATTATGAGCGCAACGAGTGATGAGACCGGTCATGTAGTTGCCTCGACGCCGGGAATTGGCTATCGGCTGCAGCAAGCGCGGGAACGAAAAAAACTGTCTGTTGCAGATGCCGCAAGTCAGCTGCGATTTACGCGTGCTGCAGTCATTCATCTCGAACAAGAAGAATGGGATAAGCTGCATGGTCGCATTTATGCCCGCGGTTATTTACTGAGTTACGTCAAATTTCTCGGTCTGCCTGTTGATGACATGTTGTCGGCATTTAATGCCCAATACGGTGAAACCGAGTGGGAACGGCCCAGCAAATTGTTGATGACCAAATCATTGCCGGATGAAAAGCCTTTTCCCTGGCTGAGTAGTTTGTTGATTATCATCGTGTTGGCAATTGCCGTGGTGGCATACCAATACTGGTCGCAACAAGATATTGAGCCGGCACAACAGTCCAGCATCGATAGCGATACGCCATTATCAGCGTCACAAGCAGATTTACTGGATGATGAAGTCGGTATCCAGGCGAATCCGGGAAATGCCCGGGATACCCGTGATGTCAGTAAGCTTGATGAGTTGCCGGGCACGCCTTTGATGGTTCAGCCGATGCCGGCAGATATGGCCAGCCGAGAACAGCAAAATCCCACTGAGATGGCTGATATCAATGCCGTTGAAGCGCAGACAGAAGACAGTGAATCCATTGATCAGCAAGATGTTGCTGCTGAAATCAATGGCGAAGCCAATTTAACGGTAGTGGCCACAGAATCATCATGGGTCGAAGTGAAAGATAATGCTGGTAATACATTACTAAGCCGGGTGCTGGAGCAAGAAACGGTAAACTTGACCGGCTCTGTTCCGTTCTCCGTTCGTGTTGGCAATGTTGCCGGCACCACCTTGCGGTTTAACGATAACCCGGTCGATCTAGAAACCTATCGGCGGAATAACGTCGCCAGACTGACTTTGGGAGCCAAGTCATAATGGAAACCAGTCACCTGATTAAACGCCGTAAATCCCGGCAAATTATGGTTGGTAACGTTGCCATCGGCGGCGATGCACCGGTTGCGGTGCAAAGTATGACCAATACTGAAACCACTGATGTTGCGGCGACAGTTGCTCAAATTCAGCGTTTGCAGCAAGTCGGTGCCGATCTGGTGCGGGTATCAGTACCCTCTATGGATGCAGCAGAAGCCTTTGGTGAAATCAAAAAACAAACCAGCATTCCGCTGATTGCCGATATTCATTTTGATTATAAAATTGCGTTGCGGGTAGCAGAACTGGGCGTTGATTGTCTGCGTATTAATCCCGGCAATATCGGCCGTGAAGATCGGGTGCGGGCCGTGGTTGATAAAGCCCGCGATTTTAATATCCCGATTCGGATCGGTGTTAATGCCGGCTCTCTGGAAAAAGAACTGCAGAAAAAATATGGTGAGCCTACACCGGATGCGCTAGTCGAGTCGGCGATGCGGCATATTGATATTCTGGATCGGCTTAACTTTCCTGATTTTAAAGTCAGTCTGAAAGCTTCCGATGTATTTATGACAGTACATGCTTATCGCAAATTGGCTGACCAGATTGAACAGCCGTTGCATTTGGGTATTACAGAGGCCGGTGGTTTGCGCAGCGGTTCAGTAAAATCTGCGATTGGTTTGGGCATGCTGCTGGCTGAGGGGATAGGCGACACTATTCGCGTCTCATTGGCGGCGGATCCGATTGAAGAAATCCGTGTGGGGTTTGATATTCTGAAAAGCCTGCGTATCCGCAGCAAAGGCATCAATTTAATCGCTTGCCCATCTTGCTCACGTCAGGAATTCGATGTGATTTCAACCGTGAATGCGTTGGAAGCCAGGCTGGATGACATTATTGAACCGATGGATGTGGCAGTGATCGGTTGCGTAGTAAACGGACCAGGCGAAGCTAAAGAGGCCGCAATTGGTCTGACTGGTGGTTCGCCAAATCTATTGTATGTTGATGGCAAGCCGCATCACAAAGTAGAAAACGAGGCGTTGGTCGATGAACTGGAACGCGAAATTCGTCAGCGAATTGCGCGGCGTAAACAAGGCGACCAAGCCGACAAAATTATTCCGATAAAGGACATCAGTTAAAGGTGGCAGAATTGATTCGCTCGGTGCGTGGGATGAACGATATTCTCCCGGACATGACACCGTATTGGCAGCATATTGAAGCAACGCTGAGAAGCGTCCTCGGCAGTTATGGTTATCAGGAGGTCCGGCTGCCGGTTCTGGAAAAAACCGAACTGTTTAAACGCTCAATTGGTGAAGTCACCGACATTGTCGAAAAAGAGATGTACACCTTTGAAGATCGCAACGGCGACAGCCTGACATTGCGGCCTGAAGGGACAGCTGGTTGTGTCAGAGCTGCGATGGAACATGGCATGCTTAATCAAAGCCAGCGGCTTTGGTATATGGGCCCAATGTTTCGCCATGAGCGTCCGCAAAAAGGCCGTTACCGGCAATTTCATCAACTGGGCGTGGAAGCTTACGGCTTTGATGGCCCGGATATTGATGCCGAATTGATTTTATTGACGGCGCGTTTGTGGAAGGCGCTGGGTTTGACCGGTGTAACGCTGCAAATTAATTCGCTGGGCAGTACCGAAGCACGGCTAAACTATCGCGCTGAACTGGTCCGTTATTTTGAGCAGTACCAGGATCAGCTTGATGAGGACAGCCAACGCCGTTTGCATAGCAATCCTTTGCGGATTCTCGATAGCAAAAATCTAGAGATGCAGGCATTAAATGATGCTGCTCCCAAACTGCTGGATCATCTCGACGCTGAATCTGCTGAACATTTTAAAAAACTTTGCCAGACACTCGACGAAGCTGGTGTTGCCTATGAGGTTAACCCGCGATTGGTGCGCGGTCTCGATTATTATGGCAAAACGGTGTTTGAGTGGGTCACCGACCAGTTGGGCGCACAGGGCACAGTTTGTGCCGGTGGTCGTTACGATAGTTTAGTGGAACAACTGGGCGGTAAAACGGCCACCGCAATCGGCTTTGCTATTGGTTTAGAGCGTCTGATTGCCTTGCTTGAGGCTAATTCTGCTTTGCCTGAAGTAGCCGGACCAGATGCTTATCTGGTCGCTGTTGGTGATGCTGCACAGGCGGCAGCAACGACTTTTGCAGAGCAACTTCGCGATCAACTGCCCGGTTTACGCTTGATTAGCCATTGTGGTGGTGGTAGTTTTAAAAGCCAATTTAAACGGGCAGATCGCAGCGGAGCGCGCTTGACCCTGATTCTCGGGGAAAGTGAAGTCGCCGAGCAGCAGATTGGCGTTAAAACGATGGCCACCGGCGAACAACAAACATTGTCATGGCAGGCGCTCGCTGATTTCATCAAACAATCCTCACATACGTAATAACAATAAGTAGAACTATGACTCCATTAAATATCGCAGAATGGCAATCTTTAGACCGGCACTATTCCGATGTCAAATACCTGTCTATGCGTGAGCAATTTGCCCTGGACTCAAGCCGTTTTGAACATTTTTCAGTTTACAGCGGTGAATTATTACTGGATTACTCAAAAAACCGGGTAACCCAGGAAACCATGGATAAGCTGTTTGCGCTGGCTGAAGCTGTCGATTTGCAGGAATGGATCGATCGTATGTTCAGCGGTGAAGCGATTAATCGCACCGAAGGACGTGCGGTGTTACATACAGCATTGCGAAATCGCTCCAATACCCCGGTCATGGTCGATGGCAAAGATGTTATGCCAGATGTTAATGCCGTATTGGAAAAAATGACCGGCTTTTGCGCCAAAGTACACAACGGTGAGTGGTTAGGTTACAGCGGTAAACGGATGACCGATATTGTTAATATTGGTATCGGTGGCTCGGATTTAGGTCCGGCGATGATTTGTGACGCACTTGAGCCTTACGCAATTGATGGCCTGACCGTGCATTTTGTGTCTAATGTTGATGGTACTGATCTCAGCACCACACTGGAACAATTGAATCCGGAAACCACACTGTTTGTGGTTGCGTCAAAGACCTTTACAACGCAGGAAACGCTGACCAATGCCCAGTCGGCACGACAGTGGTTTTTAAAGTCTGCCAAACAAGCAGATGTTGCCAAGCACTTTGTCGCGGTGTCGACCAATGCCGACGAGGTCACTAAATTCGGTATTGATACCGACAATATGTTTGAGATCTGGGACTGGGTCGGCGGCCGCTATTCGCTGTGGAGTGCCATTGGTTTGCCGATTGCGCTTTATGTCGGTATGGACAATTTTGTCCGGCTGCTCGAGGGCGGCCATCAGATGGATCAGCATTTTCGCACCCAGCCATTTGCCAAAAACATCCCGGTTATTATGGGGCTGTTGGGTGTCTGGTATATCAATTTCTTTAATGCGCAGACCCATGCCATCGTGCCTTACGATCACTCACTGGCGCGTTTCCCCAGCCATATGCAACAACTGGATATGGAGAGTAACGGTAAGTTTATTAATCGTCAGGGCGCACGGATCAGTTATAAAACCGGCCCAGTCATCTGGGGTACGCCAGGTACCAATGGTCAGCATGCTTATTTTCAGCTGATCCACCAAGGCACGCAGTTAATTCCGGTGGATTTTGTGTTGCCGGTAAACAGCCATTATCCTGAATGTGATCATCAGTCTATTTTGCTGGCCAATGGTTTGGCACAGGCCGAAGCACTGATGAAAGGTAAAACGGCTGAAGAGGTGCGTGCTGAACTGGTGGCCGGTGGTCTCGAAGGCAAAGCATTGGAAGCCTTACTGCCACATAAAGTATTCCCGGGTAACCGGCCCAGCAATGTGTTGTTATTCCCGAAACTGACGCCGGAAATGCTCGGTCAGCTGGTGGCGTTATACGAACATAAAGTGTTTGTGCAGGGCGTTATCTGGAATATCAATTCATTTGATCAGTGGGGAGTCGAACTTGGCAAACAATTGGCCAAAGCGATTTTGCCGGATTTGCAGGATGATGCCGAGATTTCCAGTCACGATAGTTCGACCACCGAGCTGATTAGACTGATCCGCGCATTGCGGCAATAATCAGTCAGTCTGGCGGCGTTTGGGCTGGCTGAATACCGGCTCAAACACCAGAGTACTGTCGATACTGGTAAATAAAGTGGTATTTTTCTCAGGGTAATCCAACTGACTCAAAAAATGTCTTAAACAACTGATGCGGGCCGTGCGTTTATCGTCGGATTTAATAATAATCCACGGTGATTTGGGGGTATGCGTAGCGGCAAACATGTCTTGTTTTGCATCAGTATAATCGTCCCATTTTTGTTGCGCTGCCAAATCAATCGGACTGAGTTTCCAGTATTTCAGGGGGTCGCTGCGCCGCGCTTCAAAGCGTTTAGCTTGCTCTTCACGACTGACATCAAACCAGTATTTAAACAGCAGGATACCGTCATTAATCAACAGTTTTTCAAACAGCGGCACTTGATCTAAAAACAGCTCATATTGTGATTTTGTGGCAAAGCCCATGACCCGTTCGATGCCAGCACGGTTGTACCAACTGCGATCAAACAGCACGATTTCACCTGCTGATGGTAAATGCTGAACATAGCGTTGAAAATACCATTGGCCCTGTTCGGTGCTGCTTGGTTTAGGCAACGCCACGACACGCGTACCGCGGGGGTTGAGATGTTCGGTAAAGCGCTTGATAGTGCCGCCTTTGCCAGAGGCGTCCCGCCCCTCAAATAACACCAGCAACCGCTTATCGGTTTCTTGTGCCCAACGCTGAACTTTCAGCAATTCCAATTGCAGTAAATGCTTCTGCTCACGATAAACTTTAACGGGCAGTTTGGCTGTCATTAACGGATTTTTTGCAAAATCAAACCGGCCAGCGGCGGTAAATTAATGACGATGGAATGGGCCCGTTCCGCCCAGGGCTGTGGCTCGCTATGCACTTCAATCGGCGTGGCATGGTTACTGCCCCAGTAGTATTCAGAATCTGAGTTAAAAATTACTTTATAACTACCGGCTTCCGGCACGGCGACACGATAATTATCCCGGGTCACCGGCGTGAAGTTGAAAACTGATACGACACAATCCTGATCCGTTTTACGGATGAAGCTAAGCACTGATTGCTCATGGTCATGACAATCCAGCCACTCAAAGCCACGTGATTCAAAATCAAACTGATGTAATGCTGGCGTATCTTTATAAATCTGGTTTAAATCGGTCACCAGCTGTTGTAAACCCTGATGCGGTGGGTAGTCGAGTACATACCATTCCAGCTGACTGTCAGAATTCCATTCACTACCCTGGCCAAATTCCAGACCCATGAACAGCAGTTTCTTACCGGGATAGCTGTACATAAAGGTATATAAAAGCCGCAAATTGGCAAATTGTTGCCATTCATCACCGGGCATTTTGTAGCGCATTGAACCTTTACCATGAACCACTTCGTCATGAGAAAACGGCAAGACAAAATTTTCGGTAAACGCGTATAGCAAGCCAAAGGTCAGCTGATTATGCTGATAACGACGGTGAATCGGATCTTGCTTCATATACTCAAGGATGTCGTGCATCCAGCCCATATTCCACTTCATCGAAAAACCGAGACCACCGATATCCGTCGGCCGCGACACCATTGGATAGGAGGTAGATTCCTCGGCGGCAATAATGCAGCCCGGATGGGCTTGATGCAGCACCGTGTTGACCTGTTTGAGAAAATCGATGACTTCCAGATTTTCGCGGCCACCATGGCGGTTGGGCAGCCATTCGCCTTCTTTTCGTGAATAATCCAAGTACAGCATCGACGCCACAGCATCGACTCGCAAGCCATCAATATGAAATTCTTCCAGCCAGAAAAAGGCACTGGATAACAGAAAGTTACGAACTTCATTGCGACCGTAATTAAAGATCAGCGTGCCCCAGTCCTGATGTTCACCAAGACGTGGATCTTCATGTTCATACAATGCTGTACCATCAAAGCGAGCCAGACCGTGGGCATCTTTAGGAAAGTGACCCGGTACCCAGTCCAGCAAAACGCCAATATCATTTTGATGACATAAATCCACCAGATAACGAAATTCATCGGGCGTGCCGAAACGGCTGGTCGCCGCGTAATAACCGGTCGTCTGATAACCCCAGGACATATCCAGCGGATGTTCGGTTATCGGCAATAATTCGATATGGGTAAAGCCCAGTTTTTTGACGTAGGGTACCAATGTTTCTGCAAGTTCACGGTAGCTGTAAAAGCTGCCATCAACATGCCGCCGCCACGAACCTAAATGCACTTCATAAACGCTGTGCGAACTATGCAGCCAGTCGCTGCGTTCGCGTTTATCCATCCAGTTTTGATCTTGCCATTGATATTGGCTGTTAAACACTTTCGAGGCTGTACTGGGACGCAGCTCACTGCCCTGACCGTAGGGATCTTGTTTTAAATGCAGGCTGCCATCGTGGTGATTGCGAATTTCAAATTTGTATAAATCACCGGCTTGTAAGTCCGGGATAAACAGTTCCCAGACACCGCTGCCGCCACGAACCCGCATTGGATGTCTGCGGCCATCCCACTGATTAAAATGACCAACGACACTGACCCGCTGCGCATTGGGTGCCCAGGTGGTAAATAAAACACCTGCTACGCCATCAATGGTTTTTATATGTGCGCCCAGCATTCGGTAGGCATGCCAATGACGGCCTTCGGCAAATAAATGTAAATCATATTCTGAGAGTTGCGGTGCAAAGCTGTAAGGGTCAAACTGGCGCAGCTCGGTTTTGTCTTTCAATTGTTTAATCAGCGCGTAGGGTCGTTTTAATTGGCCGGGCTGGCCACGCCATTCAAAGATATCAGTGTCGGGCAAACGGGAAAGGGCGTCACCATTTTCCAGTGTGACAGCATCACAATCTGGCAAAAAAGTGGTCAATATTGCTTCACCGTTTCTTTCATGCAATCCGAGTATTGAAAACGGGTCATGATGGCGCGCTTCAATGATCTTTTGCTGGTCGGCTGTCAACTTATTTTCAAAAACCTTGGGCATACTATCCTTCACCATTTTTTTATTGCTCAGCAGGGCGCCATTGTGGCAGGCTTGAACTCATTACAACATACTTTAAAGGCATGAAGCCGGAGAGATTGGATATGTCCAAAAATAATAGCACGCGTTTTGTCAGTCGTCTTACCCGTGACACACTGGCACTGATTTTGGCTGGAGGCCGTGGTTCGCGGTTAAAACAGCTGACGGACTGGCGTGCCAAACCGGCCGTACCTTTTGGCGGTAAATTTCGCATTATTGATTTCCCTTTGTCCAATTGTGTTAACTCCGGTATTCGCAGGGTTGGTGTGTTGACGCAATATAAAGCGCACTCGCTAATCCGCCATATCCAACAAGGTTGGGGGTTTATGCGTGGCGCGCTGGGTGAGTTTGTCGAGTTGTTACCGGCCTCGCAGCGTACCGCGCAGGGCTGGTATTCTGGCACCGCTGATGCCGTTTATCAGAATATCGATATTTTGCGTAATCATGGTGCTGAATATGTCCTGATCCTCGCCGGTGATCATATTTACAAAATGGATTACGGCGACATGCTGGCTGAACATGTCGCGCAAAATGCCGATATGACCATTGGTTGTATTGAAGTACCAATTGATGAAGCCAAAGCATTTGGCGTGATGTCGGTCGATGTCAACAGGAGGATTGTTGCATTTAACGAAAAGCCGGCTGAGCCGACGCCGCTACCGGGTCGTGATGATGTGGCGCTGGCGTCAATGGGGATTTATATTTTTAATGCGTCATTTTTATATGAGCAGCTAATTAAAGATGCTGATTCGCCAAAGTCGACTCATGATTTTGGTCACGACATTATTCCCAGCCTGATTAAACATTACAAAGTTATCGCCTTTCCTTATAAAGATGTGCAAGGTAACGATCCGGGCTATTGGCGCGATGTCGGTACCATCGATGCTTTCTGGTCAGCGAATCTGGAATTGATTGGCGTGACGCCGGAGTTAAATCTTTACGACGATGAATGGCCAATTTGGACCCATCAGGCGCAACAACCCCCCGCCAAGTTTGTCTTTGATGATGATGATAGGCGTGGTATGGCGGTTGATTCAATGGTTTCGGGTGGCTGTATTATTTCGGGCTCCACAGTCCGTCATTCGGTATTGTTTTCCAATGTCGAAGTGCACAGTTTTAGTGTTGTCGAAGACAGTGTGGTACTACCGGATGTCAGTATCGGTCGCCATTGCCGTTTGAAAAAAGTCGTCCTGGATAAAGGTTGTATTATCCCGGAAGGCACGATTATCGGCGAAGATCCGGTTGCCGATGCCAAGCGCTTTGAAGTTTCTCCCAATGGTGTCGTTTTGGTGACGCCTGAAATGTTAGGTCAGAATTATCGTTATGTCCGCTAAATTAAAAGTTGTTTTATGCTGGCACATGCACCAGCCGCAATATAGTGAACCAATGGGCGGCTTGTATCAGCTGCCGTGGACATACCTGCATGCCATGAAAGATTATGCCGATATGGCATGGCATCTGGAAAACGTCCCCGAGGCGCGGGCCGTTATTAATTTTGCGCCGACTTTGCTCGAGCAAATTGATGATTATGACCAGCAGCTCAAAGGCCGTTTCAAAGGTACCGGTCGTTTAAAAGATCCGTTGTTAATCGCCCTGGATTCCCCTGTACAACCGGCGCATGCCGGCGAGCGCCGTAAGTTAATCAATGCCTGCCTGCGCGCCAATGAAGAAAAACTGATCGCGCCATTTCCGCAGTTTGCACGACTGGTAGAGATTGCCCGTTGGGCATTGGAGCAAACCGAGCGACTGCGCTATTTAAATGAACAGTTCCTGGTCGATTTACTGGTTTGGTATCACCTGGTGTGGATGGCCGAATCAGTGCGGCGCAGCGATATCCGCATTCAAGCGTTGATGAAAAAGGGTCAGTTTTTTACCTTTCACGACCGACGCCAACTTATGACTGTCATTGGCGAAATTCTCAATGACTTAATTCCGCGTTACCGTCGTTTAGCAGAAACCGGCCGGGTGGAATTATCGGTGACACCGTACGCACATCCGATTTTACCGTTGATGCTGGATATTAATTCGACGCTGGAAGCCATGCCTGATGCGCCATTGCCACAAATTACCGATTATCCAGGTGGTGCAGCGCGAGCTGATTGGCATATGGAAGAGGGCTTACGGGTATTTGAATCATTTTTTGGTTTTCGCCCGAAAGGCTGTTGGCCTTCAGAAGGTGCGATTTCTGCTGAAACCATGCCATTAATTGCCAAACATGGCTTTAGTTGGACGGCAACCGGTGAAAATGTATTGCGTAATAGTCTGAATAAATCTGAGATGCCTGATGCCAATATTCATAAACCTTATCGCCTGCAAGATCAGCCGCCCGCTTGTTTTTTTCGTGATGATGGCTTATCGGATCTGATTGGCTTCACTTACACAAAATGGGGTGCCGAAGACGCGGTCAATGATTTTATTCACCACTTGATGAATATCAAAGCCAATACCGAAGATGATAAAGATCGTGTGGTATCGGTGATTCTCGATGGTGAAAATGCCTGGGAATATTATTCTTATAACGGTTATTACTTTCTGCAAAATCTATATAAGCGCTTGGTGGCGCATCCTGAGATTGAGCTATGCACCTTTTCCGATTGTTTGGATGCCGGTGTTGAACCGGGTAATCTCCCGGAAATGGTCGCTGGTAGCTGGGTTTATGGCAGTTTTTCAACGTGGATTGGTGATGCCGACAAAAATCGCGGTTGGGATTTACTCAGTGAAGTGAAGCAAGTGTATGACCGGGTTGTAGCTGAGAATGCGTTTGATGCTGAAACACAACAGGCCATTGACCGACAATTAGCGATTTGTGAGGGGTCAGACTGGTTCTGGTGGTTTGGTGATTATAATTCAGCGGAAAGCGTCAGCGATTTTGAACGCTTATATCGTTTGCATTTATCAAATTTGTATCAAATGCTGGGTCAGGAAGTGCCGCAGAAATTATCTGAGGTTGTGTCATTAGGTGGAGGCATGGCGGCTGAGCAGGGCGGCACAATGCGTCGTGGCGGTTGACGATGGAACAAGCCAATATTTTTGCCCAGCGCCGCTGCGGGATTTTGTTGCATATCACCAGTTTGCCCTCCGGTAATTTAGGAAAAGATGCCTACCGTTTTGTCGACTTTTTGCAGCAAGCCGGGGTCACCGTCTGGCAAATGCTGCCGTTGGGCCCGACACACAATGACGGTTCGCCTTATCAATGTTTATCGGCACATGCTGGCAATATTCGCCTTATCAGCATCGAAAAAATCCGTAATCAACCTTGGTGTAATGCTGGCGAGCTGACTGGCGGCAAAATTTCCACACAGATCGCGCTGGCTTATCGCCAATTTTTGGCGAATGCGACCAAAGAATTACAGCAAGATTTTGCCGACTTTTGTATCGATCAAGCCTATTGGCTGGATGATTATGTGCTGTTTCGGGAAATACGCCATTTGCAGCACTCAACGGCATGGTTTGACTGGCCAGTTGCTCTGCGTGATCGGCACCCGGCGGCACTGGACGAGATTCGTCAACAGCGTCATGAATCACTGCACATCCGTTCTTTTGAACAATATATGTTTCACAGCCAGTGGCAGACGTTAAAAGTCTATGCCAATCAGCGTGGTGTGCAGTTATTTGGTGATATGCCAATTTTTGTTGCCCATGACAGTGCTGATGTCTGGGCCGATCCACAGCTATTTACCCTGGATAAAGCTGGCCAGCCGGAAAAAGTAGCAGGCGTGCCGCCGGACTATTTTTCGGACACCGGCCAGCGTTGGGGCAATCCGCTGTATCGCTGGCAACACCATATCGACAGTCAGTTTGAATGGTGGCAACAGCGGCTGCAAACACAGCTACAGTTATTTGATTTGATCCGTATTGATCATTTTCGAGGCTTTGAGGCGTGCTGGGAAATCCCGGCCAGTTGCGATACGGCCATTGAAGGGCAGTGGGTCAAAGCACCCGGTGAGGCATTATTTAATGCTTTGCTGGACCGGTTTGAAGAATTACCGCTGGTTGCTGAAGATCTGGGCATTATTACCGCTGAGGTTAATGCGCTACGCGAGCAATTTGCCATGCCCGGCATGAAAATTCTGCAGTTTGCCTTTGGCGGCGATGCCAGTAATCCTTATTTACCACACCAACACACTCAGGACAGTGTGGCTTATACCGGAACACATGATAACAATACCTCTCTGGGCTGGTATCAAGCGTTGGATCCGGGTAGCAAGAATCATTTGCATGAATATGTCGGGCCGAGCAGCGAAACAATGCCGTGGTTGTTAAACCGGATGGCTTTGCAGTCGGTAGCGGCTTTGGCAGTGTTGCCGATGCAGGATGTGTTGACTTTAGACGCGGCACATCGGATGAATGTGCCGGGCACCACCGAGGATAATTGGCGTTGGCGGTTTCATTGGGATATGTTGCCGGCTGATTGTGCAGAGTCATTACGGCATTTAAATGGCTTATATGGACGCTTGCCCAAAGGTTGATATAGCACGGCATTTGTATAGCCGGCAGCATCTGTGGTTTTCGCCGTTAACTGATAATAAGTTGGTTTTCGGTGTCAGTGAGTTTTATCAGGATCAATTATCAGATGTGGTGTTTATTGAATTTGTTGCCGGCATCGGCCATAAGCAGCGTAGCGGAAACGTGGTTTGTGTTATCGAATCAGCTAAATCGGTAACCGAAATCTCGCTACCTTGGCCGGTGACATTAGTGCAGATCAATACAGAATTACTGGCTGATGCACCACTCATTAATCGCCAACCGGAAACGAGAGCTTGGCTGGCCGTTGTACAAATTGAGACCGTTAACTGGCAGGGAAATTTGCTGACAGCTGAGCAATATCAGCATTATTTAGACCAGTAAACGCCGCCCAGAATACTGGCACGTTGCGCGCCGGTGACGGAGGGAATACTGCCGGTTTGCCGGTTCAGTGTCCGTGAAGCTAACCAGGCAAATGCAGCGGCTTCTACAAAGTCGACATGCAACGTGTGGTCGCTGGTTGTGTCAACCGCGATAGGTTGTAAATTATTTCGTAAGGTCTGCATCAATAAGTTGTTATGCGCGCCGCCGCCGCAAATAATTGCCCGCTGACAGTCAGGGGCATAGTGGGTTATTGCATCAGTAATGGATTGGCAAGTCAGTGATAATAAGGTGGCTTGAATATCTTCGGCAGCATAAGACGTTAAACACTGCGCTAAGCGCTGCTTTAACCAATCAAGATGGAATAACTCCCGGCCACTGCTTTTAGGAACTGGCAGCGAAAAATAGGCTTCACCTAAAAGTTGCTGTAACAGTTCAGTTTGGCTGTTGCCAGTGGCGGCCCAGTCACCATTGGCATCATAGGATTTCCCTGAATTATGATCTATCCAGGCATCCATCAGCGTGTTGCCGGGGCCGGTATCAAAACCCAGAATCGGTTTGCTTTTATCGGCCGGCAACACAGTAATATTAGCGATGCCACCAATATTAACAATCACTCGATTTTCAGTGGCATGTCGAAACATCACTTCATGAAAGCCCGGCACCATGGGAGCGCCCTGACCGCCACAAACCATATCGCGCTGACGCATATCGGTTATCGTCGTGATACCGGTTAACTCAGCTATCAGATTGCCATTACCGATCTGCATACTAAACGGGTGTGCGGCATAGGGGGCATGATAAATAGTCTGGCCGTGGCAGCCGATTGCAGCAATATCATCCGGTTGGTGTTCGGTCGTCAGCAGCAGGTTTAAGACGGCTTGTGCATATACATTGCCCAAAGCCATATCCAACTCACCAAGCGTTTGTAAACTACATTGAGGCTGTTTAATCAGTTGATGAACCGCTGATTCAATGGTTGCCGGATATGCAAAAGTTTTCGCTGCAATTAAGCGCGGCGTTTGATTGGCTTCAATATCCAGTAAAGCGGTATCAATACCATCAACACTGGTGCCGGAAATGACACCAATAAATAAAGCCATTAGTCGATATTGAGGGCGAGTGACGGGATCCGCACATTATCCAGTTGTGCCATCAAAGGCTGAGCCAGATTGGTAAATTGTTGGCGATATTTTTCCGGCAGGGCTTCAGCTTTAGGGAGCTCAACCGTTAATGGGTTTTTATGAACACCATTAACACGGAATTCATAATGCAAATGGGGACCGGTCGCTAAACCGCTGCTGCCGATAAAGCCAATGGTTTCACCTTGTCTGACACGCTGGCCGACTTTAATGCCTGACTGGTAACGGGACATATGAGCAAACAGCGTTGTGTAACGACCACCATGCGATAAAATCACCGTACGACCATAACCACCTTTATTACCGACAAAGCTGACTTTACCGTCGCCGGTTGCCAATATAGGTGTGCCGGTGGCCGCCGCATAATCAACGCCACGATGTGGCCGGTTGGTCTGTAATACCGGATGTTTACGGTTGGGGTTAAAGCCAGAACTGATGCGGGAAATCGGCACCGGCGTGCGGGTAAAAGCTTTACGCATGCTACTGCCATCCGGCGTGTAATATTGGCTATGGCCTTCTTCATCGGTGTGGCGTACGGCACGGAAAGATTTGCCGCGATTGGTGAACTCAGCAGCGAGGATCTCACCGTTGTCAATTTTGTCACCATCCAGATAATGTTCGTTATAAATCACCTTAAAGCTGTCACCTTGACGCAGGTCTAGGGCGAAATCGATATCCCAGCCGAAAATATAGGCCATTTCCATGATCAACTTGTCGGACATGCCGGCTTTCAATCCATCGGCAAATAGCGAACTGTTAATTTCACCGCCAACGATTTGCTGACGTTTTTCAATTTCGCGCTCAATAGTCTCAACGACAAAACCTTCTTCAACGACGTTTAGAGATAAGGTTTTAATCGGGTCTAATTGCAGTTCAAGAACAATCAAATTGGCTTTGGCATTATCTTCCGATGGCTCCAGGCCTACGCGTAATAACTGGCCGGGCTTGAGATTTAATAAAGGTTTGGCTTCTTTTGCCTGAGCAACATTAAAAACATCACTGGCGGTCAAACCCAGACGCGGAAAAATCACCGATAGATTATCGCCAGGGGCAATTTCGACCTCTTTCCACTCGAGATTATCAGTAGCGGTCTCTGTCGTTTGACTGTTATCAAAGGTTGCTTCTTCGGTAACGATATCCGATTGCTGATGAAGCTTTTCTGCCGCTGCAACGTCAGACTTTACAGCCGCATCGGTGGTTGCTGGAGCGATAGAAGATTGTGTCGGTTTTATAGCGGTTGTAACGTTTACAGCCGGTTCTGAGCTGGGGCTATAAGCAGTTTTGCTGATTGGCATCGCCAACTGATGCATTTCTTGTTCGATATCAGGCAGTTTAATAACCTGGCTGTGACTGCTAGGGAGCGGTTCGCTGGTGGCCAGCACCATTGTTGTTAAGAAAATACCAGCGACTGCTAAAACGGAAACAAACATGAAATGGCGATTTTTGTGCGGTGCCATTCGATCGGACTTGAAGATACGTGTCTGCTGTGAAGGGCTCACAAGTCTGTTACGTTGCTTCATGTGCAGTACCTACTAAATATAAATTCGTCCAATTCTCTCAGCATTTGATAAGAATTGAAACCCCTTTGATGAATGGTCTTGTGGTAACATCTGCGGCCAAATTAAAACCCTGGAGAGCAGTCATGATCCCTGTGCAAGAGGCGATGGCCGAGATACGTCGCGGTGCTGAAGAAATTCTGGTCGAAAAAGAACTTATTGAAAAACTCGAAAAAGGCCAGCCACTTCGAATAAAAGCGGGCTTTGATCCCACAGCACCGGATTTGCATCTCGGTCACACAGTGTTGCTGAATAAGCTTTGGCAATTCCAGGAAATGGGTCACGAAATTTTATTTCTGATTGGTGACTTCACCGGCATGATCGGTGATCCGACTGGCAAAAATGTTACCCGTCAGCCGCTAACTCCCGAAAAAGTCAAAGAAAACGCCGAGACCTATCAGCAACAAGTTTTCAAAATTCTGGATCCGCAAAAGACTCAAGTGGTATTCAATTCCCACTGGATGAATGAGATGACGGCTGCCGATATGATTCGGCTTGCGTCAAACCACACTGTTGCACGGATGTTGGAACGTGATGATTTTCATAAGCGATACACCAGCAATCAGCCGATTGCCATTCATGAGTTCCTCTATCCTTTAATTCAAGGATACGACTCAGTTGTGTTGGATGCCGATGTGGAGTTGGGCGGCACGGATCAGAAATTTAACTTACTGATGGGCCGTGAACTGCAAAAAGCATATGGCAAACCGCAGCAATGCATCCTGACCATGCCGATTCTTGAAGGATTGGATGGTGTTCAGAAGATGTCCAAATCTTTGGGTAACTATATAGGTATAAACGATAGCCCCAAGGATATCTTCGGCAAGCTGATGTCGATTTCTGATGACTTGATGTGGCGTTATATTAATTTGCTTAGTTTCCAGACGGTTACGCAAATCGCGGATCTGAAGCAGCAGGTATCTGATGGCCGTAACCCGATGGAAGTTAAAAAAGACTTCGCAGTTGAAATAGTGGCACGCTTTCACGGTGAGGTGGCTGCGCAGGAGGCGCGTCAGGGATTTGAGAATCAATTCAAAAAAGGCGAATTGCCTGATGATATTCCTGATATTAAATTAGTTGTCGGAGCTGAGGGTATGCTGATTGCCAATGTGCTCAAGGAAGCCGGGCTGACCAGCAGCACCTCGGATGCGCTGCGAATGATTCAGCAGGGGGCCGTGAAAATTGATGGTGAAAAAGTTGATGATAAATCTTTGCTGATTCAGGCGGGCGTTGAAGGTGTATTTCAGGTGGGTAAACGTAAATTTGCCCGCATCACGGCGAATTAAACACCATAATCAACACCGGCGATAAAATATCGCCGGTGTCAACTTTCAGGCCACTTCCCGGCCACAGCGTTTGCAGTTTTTCTCTCTCGTACCATCGCTCATACTCGAGCGAAATATCAATACAGCCCCTTTGCCAAAACCATAGCTGGTAATCAGCAGACTGGAATACAGATAAAAATTAAATAGTCCAAACCAGAACCCCTGTGGTGAGTAGACCTCTACCGACGGATCCAACACCGGAAAAACCGCATACATTAAGAACAGACTGGAGTTGGTAAAGGCGCCCACGACCATTGCCCAGCGAACATGCCAGGGCAGGCCAACCTTGGCTGCATAAAATCCCAATATCAGAGCACTCATTAATAAAAAGTCGATGTGCGCCTGCAGCACACGGGACGCTTTACCCGGAAATATTGCTTCCAGAAAACCGAGTTGGTTATACAGGCCGACCAGACTCCAGGCCAGGATCAGTGCCACCAGAATCCATAAACAAGCGCCGCGAATCAAAACCACATTGCCGGCATGTTGTGTGTTGTTTGCCATATTCTCTCCTGTTGTTATAGTGACCAAGGAAAAAGTATGCCAATGTCGCGCCATAGAAACTTTTCCTAAACGGTGGTTTTTCTTGACCGCATAGGTGATCGCTTATGAAACAGCTTGATAGCCAATCATTATTGGCGGCAAAACCAGATCTGCAAGCCTGCCTTAGTCGCTTGGGTGGCCACCGGTTTTGTACTGATGATCAACCACCCAGGCAGCGGCTGGAATGGCTTAAGGAAGTGATTGGCCGTGAATATGCCAATGTCGATATTATGCCGCCCGCACAGATGCAACTTTATAATGATATGTGCATTTATCCGTGGCCGCGGGGAGTACGTCTATCACCGATCTGTTCCAATGCCATTACGCTGGAAAGACTGCCCAAAGAACCTGCCGACATTTCTCAGGATTGCTATTTCGCGGTGTTATTGACTGCGGGTAAGTACAAGCTGGAGCAGGGAGGCCGGGAAGTGTTCCTCAAGCCGGGGGAAATGAGTTTTTATGATGCGACAGAACCACACAAGATCACTATTCCAGAAGCCTTTTCCAAAATTTTGATCTCAATTCCCCGGCCGTTTCTGAACCAGCATCTGGGCAATGTCGGCAAGCTTACTGCAACCCGCATTCCATCAAGTCAAGGCATTGGTGCGATCACCAGCAGTTTTATCCAGGCAACGGTTAAACAACTGGAACAACTGACCGAACCACAGTTTCAGGCTTTATCAGAACCCATGATCGATATGCTGACCTTGTCGCTTAATCAGCTTACTGGCAGCAAATCCTCCATGACAAGACACCGCCAACTGGTGCTAATGCGTGTGAAACAATACATTAAGAAATCACTTGGTGATGCAGAGCTCACGGCAACGAAGATTGCTGAAGCAACCGGGGTATCCGGACGCTACCTCAACAATTTATTCAGTGAAGAAAATACTTCGTTGATGCGTTATCTGACAGAACAAAGACTGGAGAAGTGTCGGTGCTACCTGGCAAGTAGCTTTTATACCCATTTGTCGATCACTGACATAGCTATGTGTCATGGTTTCAGCAATATGGCACATTTCAGTCGTGTCTTTAAAAGTTATTACGGTGATTCGCCAAGAGATTATCGGCAGATATTCATTAATAAATAGACGCTGCAGATTGTAATTTCACCAATCAATTTCAATAATTTCTGTGCGGCGCTTGACGTGTGCTGCCAGCATTCAGTTTGATTTCGTTTGTTTTTAAAGATAAAAGCAGCGACATTTTTACAGGGTTTTTCTTATTAATTCATAAAGCTAGCGAATATCTCAACCAATCAAGAAAAACTTCTCGTTGACGTATGCCGTTCAATCTGTAAAATGCCCACCTTCGCTTCGGTTGAAGCGGTTGATGATAAAGGCTTAGCAAGGATTTAATCATTGACAAAATGGCGAGTGTCTGTATAATTCTCGCTTCTTTGCCGGGTCACTTGGCAAACGCTCTTTAACAAACTGGTATCAAGTAATTTGTGTGGGTACTTGCGTG
>JBBEBX010000008.1:0-172 GCA_040882115.1 Methylophaga sp.
CCGAGGTATTTTCAAAACAATTACAACCGTTGCACTTCAAGCGTGAATCCACATTGCCGCCTGCGCGGCAATGACAAGGAGTTTTGGCAATAACTATAGATAAAAACTCACTAACCAAAGTCGTCTTCCCACATGCGGGGCCCAGTGCACAGCCTTGGATCTGGATTGTCGC
>JBBEBX010000008.1:272-73005 GCA_040882115.1 Methylophaga sp.
CTGCGCGGCAATGACAAGGAAGTTGTGGCATTACCCAAGATAAAAACTCACTAACTAAAGTCGTCCTCGCGCATGCGGGGACCCAGCGCACGGCCTTGGATCTGGATTGCCGCCTGCGCGGCAATGACAAGGAAGTTGTGGCATTACCCAAGATAAAAACTCACTAACCAAAGTCGTCCTCGTGCATGCGGGGACCCAGCGCACGGCCTTGGATCTGGATTGCCGCTTTCGCGGAAATGACATGAGGCTTGTGGCGATAACCAAGATGAAGACTCACTGACCCAAGTCGTCCTCGCGCATGCGGGGACCCAGTGCACAGCCTTGGATCTGGATTTCCGCTTTCGCGGAAATGACATTGTTTTAAATGATAAAGCGTCATCGCGAGGCCTTCAGGCCGTGGCGATCTATTCCAGTCCTCAGATTGCTTCACGCCGTTCGCAATGATTACAAAACAAGTACTTATATTTTTGGCACGCGCATTGCTAATGATTAAACATCACAAACACGAAAGTGATAGGTCGAAGAGATTAATTTTTTATAGAGAGCATTGATACCCAGCTTTTTTATTTTGTCACTGACAAAATAGCATTGGGAATATTGGGTGATGCTCAGTTAAATTCAGGAGAGACATTATGGCTCAGGTCATTAATACCAACATCGCTTCACTCAATGCACAACGTAATTTAAATACTTCACAAACCTCGCTTGCGACATCGCTCGAAAGGCTGTCTTCCGGTCTTCGTATTAACAGTGCCAAAGATGACGCCGCAGGTCTGGCCATTACCGAGCGTTTTACCACGCAGATTCGCGGTTTGAATCAGGCGATACGTAACGCTAACGACGGTATTTCACTATCGCAAACGGCCGAAGGGGCGTTGGGCGAAATGGCCAACAACATGCAGCGGATTCGTGAGCTGGCAGTGCAATCAGCCAACGCGACCAACTCCGACTCAGACCGTGCAGCACTGGATCAAGAAGTACAGCAACGTCTTGCAGAAATTGATCGTATCGCTTCACAAACATCATTCAACGGTCGTCGGATCCTTGATGGTACCTTTGGCGATGCTGCATTTCAGGTAGGTGCCAATGTCGGTGAAACCATTGATCTAAACCTGCAAACCAGCATGCGACTCAATAGTATTGGTGCCGTCGCGGTAGCCAATACCATTGATCTCAATACACTTATTAGTGAAGGTACTGATGCCACTGCTGGCAGTTACGCGACTGGCGCATTGGCGGGACTGGTAGGTGAAGACTTATCAGCAGCCGGTACGCCGGGAAGCTACCTGACAGATACCGTTACAGTGACAGATTACAGCGGGGGTGCTGCTGTCAGTTTTGATGTTGATGGTGTAAATATCTCGTTAAATGCCAATTACACTGACTTAGATGGCGTTGCTCAGGAAATTGAGGATCAGTTAACTGCTGGATTTGGTGCTGGTGTATATACGGTCACCAACACTGCTGGTGATTTTACAATTGAAAATAATCTGTCAGCACAAGCGCCGGTCATAGATAACGGAGCAGGTACTACAGCAGCTGAATTTACTGCAGGCACTGGTACAGCTGGTACGGTTGGTACCACTACATTTGATGTAGACAGCAATACGGTCACCCTGGATGGCACTTATGCTTCGCTGGCGGAGCTGGCAACTAAAGTGCAGTCTGATTTAGACACGGCAGCAGCGGGTACCTACACGGTAGCGGTCTCTGGTAGTGGTATTCAGATAACCAATATTGCGACTGGTGTGGCATCTACAGCGCCAGTAATTGACGGCTTTACCGGTGTTGGTTCGGCTCTGTTTGATGAGGGTACATCAGTTGACGGTGCAGATGCCGCGGCTGCGGCATCACTTACCGTTGCTGATGATTTCAGTATTCAGATTGGCACCACTGATCCGGTACCGGTTGCCAATGGCACGTACGAAACTGTGCAAGCCTTTGTTGACGAAATTAATACAGCACTGGGCAGTAATGGCCGGGCCAGCCTTAATGATGACGGCACTTTAAGTATTACAGCGCTGGACGACATTACCATCAGTGGCGATATCGGCTTGACGACACTCGGCCTGGATGAAGTTACAGAGCCTGCGGGTAATATGGTCGGTGTCAATGTGATGAGCGTAGATGCTGCCAACGATACGATTAACCGGATTGATGCCGGCCTCAAAGCCGTCAGTGATTTGCGTAGTACCTTTGGTGCCATTCAAAACCGGTTTGAATCAACCATCGCTAATCTGGGGGCAACAGTCGAAAACTTGTCAGCCTCACGCAGTCGGATTCAGGATGCGGACTTTGCGGCAGAAACTGCCAATCTGACCCGTGCCCAGATCCTGCAACAGGCAGGTACGACCATACTGGCGCAGGCCAATGCCTTACCGCAGAATGTGTTGACACTGCTCGGTTAATTAACGTTTCAATAACAACGTAGTATTTTTTACACCTGACCCGCTAGCTGCTTCCAGTTAGCGGGTTTTTTTATGGCCAGGGTTTGCCGCTTTAACGGCACCTTTGCAGAAACCGGCAAAAATTGCCTGTCATGCCGTTCACTTCTGTTCCCGGTGCATACCGTTGTAATAAGACATAAATCAACATTCACAGAAACACTCACGGAAACTTAATAACCCTGGTCATCCCGAGCGATAGCCGAGGGATCTAAAAGCAGTGCAGAGATGCCTCCACTGCGGTCGGCATGACACAGTGATAATAAATCAGTGATTTGTATCCAGAGAAAGTAAGCGCCAGATGAAATAGAGGTCATGCAGTTTTGTGACGGGCCGCACGCTTTTGCAAAATAATCTAATAATTTGTTAATGGGGTCTAAAGTTTAGTAACGCACAGCCGTTAAACATTCCGGAGGCAGTAAAGACATCGAGAATGTCTATCTGTCAATAATGAAACGGGTAGGTGCCCGACTTCCACCAGGAGAAACCACCATGGCTCAAGTTATTAACACAAACATTGCTTCACTAAACGCACAACGTAACCTTAATGCATCACAATCTTCTCTGGCGACTTCATTAGAGCGTCTGTCATCTGGTCTGCGTATCAATAGCGCCAAAGATGACGCCGCTGGTCTGGCGATTTCTGAACGTTTCACTACGCAAATTCGTGGTTTAAATACTGCAATTCGTAACGCCAATGACGGTATTTCACTGTCACAAACTGCTGAAGGTTCTTTGGGCGAAATCAGCAACAACTTACAACGTATTCGTGAGCTGGCGGTACAGTCTGCCAACGCCACTAACTCTGATTCAGATCGTGCTGCATTGGATCAACAAGTACAACAACGTCTGGCTGAGATTGACCGTATTGCCTCACAATCTTCATTTAACGGCCGTAAAATTCTCGACGGCTCTTTCGGTAATGGTACATTCCAGGTTGGCGCTAATGTTGGTGAAACTATTTCATTAGACTTGACCACCAGTATTCGCCAAAGTGATATTGGCGCTACCGCAGCGGCAACTTCAGTTGATGTTAATACTTTAATTACCGAAGCTGCTGATGCTACTTCGGGCTCAGGTTCTTTTGATGCCAGCACGCTGCTTGCAGATTTCAGTACTGAAACAGTGAGCTTTGACGTAACTGATGGCACAACAACTACCAACGTTGTTTTAGACCAGGACTATTCTGGCGCTGGCGGTATTGATGCTTTGGTATCTGATTTGTCAACAGCATTGGGCGCAGATTTCGTCGTGAGCAATGATGGTGATGATGTAACCATCACAAGTGCCTTGACAGGTACTGGTACAGAGGTTTCAGTAGCTGCCTTCGAGGCTGATGAAGATGGAAATACTACTGATTCAGTAGTTACAGCCTTCCCTGCAGTAACTGGTACTGATGGTACTGATGCAGTAGTTGCAGCACCATTTACTTTGGCTGCAGATGCGCTGACTATCCAAATCGGTGATTCAGATGCCGTATCTGTTGCAGCTGGTGACTATGAAACACCTCAAGCGTTGGTTGATGCTGTCAACACTGCTCTGGCTGGTAATGGTACTGCAACATTAAATGATGATGGTACTTTTACTATCAACAGTGCTGAAACCATTACAGTGGGTGGTGCTCAAGCGGGTGATGTATTTACTGCAACTGAGTACGCCGTTGCCGGTAGTCTGGCTACGGTCAATGTATCGGATGTTGATGGTGCTAATGACACTCTGCGTCGTATTGACTCAGCGTTGACTTCAGTCAGTGACCTGCGTAGCACATTTGGTGCGATTCAAAACCGTTTTGAATCTACCATTGCGAACCTGGGTTCAACTGTTGAAAACCTGTCGGCTTCACGTAGCCGGATCCTGGATGCGGACTTTGCGTCAGAAACTGCAAATTTGACCCGTGCCCAGATCCTGCAGCAGGCTGGTATCTCGATTCTGTCTCAGGCGAATGCTCTGCCTCAGTCAGTGTTGGGTCTGTTGGGATAATATCCTGAAAGTGTCCGCACCTAGTGTGCGGACACTTCCTTTTATTAGGTTAGAAGGACCATAGATATGGATATTAACAATTTGAATTCGCTTGTCCCTGCTGGCAAATCTGCCAGCGGGGATTTTGCGTTACGGCCCGATAAATTAACAGCAACCGCTGGAACAGATATTGCTTTAAGTAAATCAGTATCCGAACTATCGGCAAGTGTTGCCGAACAGTCCGAACAATCGCAACAGCAGCAAGTTGACCGGGCGGTGTCACAGATTAATGATTATGTTCAGAATGTGCAGCGGTCATTGCAATTCAGTATTGATGAATTGAGTGGTCGTAATGTTGTTAAGGTTATCGATAAAACCACTGAAGAAGTGATCCGGCAAATACCGATTGAAGAAGTGTTGGTGATTGCCCGGACGATTGCTGAACAATTAGATGAAGGGGTGAGTTTATTCAGTTCGCAGGCTTAACTGCAGCTGATAAGGGGTAAATCATGGCAATTACAGCAGGCGGTATTGGTTCGGGAATTGACGTTAATGGTTTGGTGCAGCAGCTTGTCGCTGCTGAAGGCCAGCCAGCAACGCAGCGTCTTGACCGAAAAGAAGCCAATATACAGGCTAATTTGTCTGCATTTGGTTCTTTAACATCGGCTTTGTCGCGGTTTCAGGATAGCGTTAAAGCCTTGCAGAACCAGGACAACTTCTTAAAACAAACCGCGACGACATCTAATGCAGATTTGTTCTCTGTAACAGCAGATAAAAATGCTGTTGCCGGGAGCTACTCTGTTGAAATCGTGCAGTTGGCACAAGCAGCCAAAGTGCGTACGGATAGTTTTCAGGCCGATGAAAACATCGGTACTGGTAATTTAAATATCAGTCTGGGTACCAGTAGTTTCGATTTGGCTATCACAGATGATAACAACACATTAGCCGGTATTCGTGATGCGATTAATGCATCAGAAGATAATCCGGGTGTGCGCGCTTCCATTATTAATGTTGATGGCGGTAGTCGTTTAATTCTGACATCAGATGAATTGGGCGCAGCCAATGACATTACGGTCACTGCCACAGATGATAATGCCGGTGATGGTTTTGATTTAACGCGATTGAATACTTTGACGACCATTGACGCTGCCCAGGATGCGTTGATAAGAGTTGATAATCAGGATATCTCCAGAGACAGTAATTCATTTTCTGATGTGATCGACGGTGTAACGTTCAATTTGAAGAAAGCCGAAGAAGGCACCGTCGAAACACTGACCATTGCCCAGGACAATAATGCCGTCAAGAGCCGTGTTGAGGGGTTTGTGGCAGCTTACAACACACTTAACAACACGATTAATCAGCTTTCCTCGTTTAATGCTGATACCGGCGCAGCGGGCACATTATTGGGCGATTCGGCTTTAAGAGGTGTGCAAACACAATTACGGCGAACACTGACCGATGCTGTTCAGGGTGTGGATATCAGTACGTTGGCAGAATTGGGTGTGACCACCAATCAGGAAAATGGCAATTTACAGCTGGATACAGAACGTTTAAATACGGCGCTGACCGGTAATTTTGCCTCAGTCGCCGATTTGTTTGCTTCGGAAAATGGTATTGCCAAACGACTGGATGGTGTTTTAGACCGCTATACCAGTTCGGGTGGTGTACTTGAATTACGCTCATCAGGATTGCGATCGCAGCTGGATGGTATTGCCGATGATCGTGAACGATTAGATAGTCGCTTAGAAGGCCTTGAATCAAGATATCGTGCCCAGTTTACGGCGATGGATCAGTTAGTTTCCCAGCTGCAAAGCCTGAGTGGTTATCTTGATCAGCAATTGGCTAATATGCCTTTGGCAAATAGAAATAGACGCTGAGTTTTGTCAGTTTATTAGTTGTGAAACACTGATTTAAAACAAAATTGTGTTATGTTTTAGTCTGCTGGCGAATGAGTGGTGAAGTCCTGAGTTTTTTAGGTATTCAATGTGGATTTCGCGAGATTACTGCTAAAGATAAGTGTGTAAGTGACGATAACAAAACTGAATGCGGATAGCTTCTGATATGGAAAAGGATACAAACATGCACGCCAATCTTGCAATGCAGCAATACCGCCAAAATCATATTCATGGTTCGGTCGAGACCGCGTCGCCACACCGTTTGGTGCAAATGTTGATGGAAGGTGTGCAAGAAAAACTGTTGGCGGCTAAAGGCTATATGGCCAAAAACGATATTGCCAAAAAAGGCGAGCATATCAGCTGGGCGATTTCGATTATTGACAGTCTCCGCGCTTGTTTGGATTTTGAGCAGGGTGGTGAGATTGCCGAAAACCTTGGCAACCTCTACGACTACATGGAAAGACGCCTGCTGGAAGCCAATCTCAAAAATGACCCAGCGTTGATTGATGAAGTCGGAATGTTAATGGCGCAAATTAAATCAGGTTGGGATGCGATCCCAGCAGAATTCCATAACGCAAAGTAACTCATCCCGATGAGCACCATGCGCATCATCATCGAAGAAAGCCTTAAGCTGAGTGAACAGCAATTGCTGCACGTTAAGCAAAGCGAATGGGATGCTTTTCATGCAATGGAACCAAAAAGGCAGCAACTCATCCGCAGTCTTTCCAATGTCGACGTTGATGTTGGCTCACCAGATGAGATTCGCTCGGATCTTGAAACGCTCATATCGATAAACGATGAAATAGAAAAGCGTTGTATTGAGCAGCGTAATGAGCTAATGAAATTGTTGGTAGATATTCGCGCTGGTGCCAAAGCGAGTAAGGCTTACCAAAAGTAGTTTTTTTAGTTTCACAAACCACATTTTCTCCCCGTCATTTTTTTGACAACCCCAGGTGATAATGCTTAACTTGTGTTAGTCATCACACATATATATTGCTTGCTTTTTTCGAGCTGGTTAAAAGGATTAACGGGAGTATTAATGAGCGCAAATAATGTATTGGTTGTCGATGCCGACGCTCAGCGCCGTGAGACCTTGTCTACGCTAATTACCTTTATTAATTGTCAGCCGGTACTGGTGGATGAGCCGGATAACTGGTTTGATTCTGTTGATGATTTGAATGATATTGCTATGGCAATTGTTGGTGATTGCGGCAGCAGTCAGCAAACTCGGGAGTTGTTGCGGACACTGGTCAATCATGAAGCCCGGGTGCCTGTGTTTACGCTTGATCATAATGGGGAAGAACACGATTTTCCGGGCGCCATAGGCGCTTTGCGTTATCCGGTCAAATATCCCCAGCTGAGTAATGCCCTGCAACAGGCGACGATTTATCGCGGTCAGCAGGATAATGCCAGTCAACCGCATAGCCATTTTCGTTTGCTGGTAGGTCATAGCCCGGAGATGAAAAAAGTACAGCGGATGATCGATCAGGTATCAGATTCTGATGCCAATGTATTGATTCTTGGCGAGTCAGGCACCGGTAAAGAAGTGGTTGCTCGCAATTTGCATCATTTTTCCAGTCGCCGTGATAAACCATTTGTACCCGTTAACTGTGGGGCCATTCCCGGAGAGTTGTTGGAAAGCGAATTATTCGGTCATGAAAAGGGCGCCTTTACCGGCGCTATCACCGCGCGCAAAGGCCGGTTTGAATTGGCTGAGGGCGGTACATTATTTCTCGATGAAATTGGCGATATGCCCTTGCCGATGCAGGTGAAATTGCTGCGCGTGTTGCAAGAGCGGACTTTTGAAAAAGTCGGCAGCAATAAAACCCAACTGGCCAATGTGCGAGTGATTGCCGCTACCCATCGTAATCTGGAGTCGCATATTTCAAAGGGCCATTTCCGCGAGGATTTATATTACCGGCTCAATGTGTTCCCGATTGAAATGCCAGCATTAAAGGAACGTCCGGAAGATATTCCCCTGCTTATTCATGAACTGATACAACGTATTGAACATGAAAATCGCGGCTCGGTCAGGCTGACGGCTGCCGCGATGGCATCATTTTGTCGCTACCCCTGGCCGGGAAATGTTCGCGAATTGGCCAATGTCATTGAGCGGCTGGTGATTTTATTCCCCTATGCGACTGTCGATTTTGACGATCTGCCTGACAAATATCGTGTTGAAGGCGATGCGCTGCCAGACCATATCAATGCTGTTATTTCTGCCCGGCCAGAAGCAACTGTGCCACGCGAAGTTCACCAGCATTCAGACGCAGCGCCAGCGGTTGCGTTAGCAGAACGCCGGCACTCGTCGGTTCCGGCCAGCAATGATGCCGAATTGCCCGCCGATGGTCTGGATCTGAAAGAACATCTGGCAAATCTGGAATATTTGTTGATCAAGCAAGCGCTTGATGAGGCTGCCGGTATTGTCGCCCATGCGGCACAGCGTCTGAAAATGCGCCGCACAACACTGGTGGAAAAAATGCGTAAGTACGGTATCCAGCGTGAAGGTGAGCAGCTCGCAGAAGCGACGGAAGGCTAGTCATTTTTTTGACTGTGACGTATTTGGTTTTTATTTTAAGCTATTGAATTTAAAGCTTTAATTTTTAGGGCATATATTTTGCAGAAACCCAGCAAACACGCTGATGCTGGAGCAACAATATGCACGCCAAATGGTCTGAAAGTTCTTCAATAGACACCATCCTGCCACCCCGACAAAATCGGATGCCGCCGCCGGATTGGTCGAAAACGCTACAACCCGGTTCTGCTAAGCCCCTTAACGAACAGCCGACCGGCCGTAGTGCCAGCCGGATGAGCCGATTGCTATCTGTCATGCCAGCAGGTGTGGTGGTAATTGATGGTGAAGGCCGTGTCCAGGATTGCAATCCTGCAGCGATAAAATTACTTGGTGAACCACTCAGTGGCGAACGCTGGATTGATATTATTCAGCGGGCATTTCAGCCACGCCCTGATGACGGCCATGATGTGTCACTGCGTGATGGGCGTTTGGTACATATTTCTACTAATCCGTTAGATGGCGAACCGGGCCAAATCGTTTTACTTCACGATGTCACCGAAACCCGCCAACTGCAGCATAAAGTCTCGCATATGCAGCGGTTATCAGCGATGGGCGAAGTGGCGGCGCGTTTAGCTCATCAAATCCGCACACCGCTGTCTTCAGCAATGCTGTATTTATCGCCATTATTAAAAGCCAATGGGGATGCCGCAACCCAACGCCGGTTTGCAGAGCGTTTGCATGACAGTCTCAGCCATATGGAACAGCTGGTGCGTAATATGCTGGCGTTTTCCAAAGGCGATATGGCGGCCCCTGCACCGGTCAATATTGATGCCTTATTCGAAGAAGTCGCCCGGCAATTTCACAGCAGCGCCAGTCCGGATGGTTGCCAGTTGACCGTCACCAACAACACCAATGATGGCCATATTTTCGGCAGTCAGCCAGCCCTGGTCAGTGCGATTAATAATCTGATGAATAATGCCCATGAAGCCTGCCGGGAGAACGGAAAAATCAGTCTGTCAGCCGATTTCATTGAAGATGAACAGCAACAGCAATTTATCGAAATCAGTATTGAAGACAATGGTATCGGTATTGAAGAAGCGGATTTTGACAAGATCCTGCAACCGTTTTACACCACCCGCTCAGCAGGTACAGGCCTCGGTTTGGCGGTGGTGCAATCCATTATCAAAGCCCATAAAGGCATCATGTGGCTGGACAGTGATTTGGGTGAAGGCAGTACCTTTTGTCTGCGTTTACCGGTGTATCGTGCCAATCAGCCGGTTTCCCGTTCTGTTAAAGCTGGAGCGATGTCATGAGTCAAACCATGATTATGGTCGTTGAAGACGACGCCAATTTACGTCATGCCCTGTGCGATACATTAGAGCTGGCCGGTTATCAGGTGACCGCCACTGACCACGGTCAGCAGGCGCTGGATAAACTCAGCAGTGAGCCGATTGGCCTGTTGCTCAGTGATCTGCAAATGCAGCCGATGGATGGTCACACGTTGTTGAAAAAAGCCCGTGCCATGCTGCCGTCATTGCCTGTGGTCATGATGACGGCTTATGGGTCGGTGCAAAGTGCCGTTGAAGCCATGCACGAAGGCGCTTGCGATTACCTGATGAAACCGTTTAACGCTGATGATTTGCTGGAACGGGTGCAGCGTTATGTACGTACCTTGCCACCAGCCGATAATGTTGTTGCCAGTGCGCCAAGTTCCAAAAATCTGCTGACCCTGGCACAGCGTGTTGCGGCCAGTGACGCCACGGTGTTATTGAATGGCGAAAGTGGTACTGGTAAAGAAGTTTTATCGCGATATATTCACCGGCACTCACCGCGTAAGGATGGGCCGTTTATCGCCATTAACTGTGCGGCGATCCCGGAATCGATGCTGGAAGCGACCTTGTTCGGTTATGAAAAAGGCGCTTTTACCGGCGCCAGCCAGGCCTATGCCGGTAAATTTGAGCAAGCCCATCAGGGCACTATTTTGCTTGATGAAATTTCTGAAATGGATTTAACACTGCAGGCCAAATTATTACGGGTGTTACAGGAACGTGAAGTTGAGCGCATCGGTGGTCGTAAAGTAATTTCTTTGGATGTGCGGGTTATCGCCACCACCAACCGGACGCTGCGCGATGAAGTCGCTAATGGCCGCTTCCGGGAAGATTTGTTTTACCGGCTGAATGTATTTCCGTTGAAATTATTGCCACTGCGCCAGCGGGTTGAAGATATTCAGCCGCTTGCTGAGCAGATTTTGCAACGCCACAGTGAACAACAAAACCGCAATACACCGCAGCTCAGCCCGGAAGCAATCGCACAAATGCTGGCCCATCAATGGCCGGGCAATGTTCGCGAGTTGGATAATGTGTTGCAACGGGCGCTGATTTTACAGCCCGGCATGACTCTGAATGCCGAAGATTTGGCATTTGAAGCCATGTCGCAGCTATCTCAAACATCAGAAGTGAGTCAGCCCGTTGAGACAGCAGAAGCCGTTGTTGCGCCCGACGACATTCAGGATAGCGATCTGCGTGGTCATGAGCAGCGTCACATTCTCGACACACTCAGTAAATATCGCGGCAGTCGCCGGCAAACTGCCAAAGAGTTAGGGATCAGCGAACGCACGCTGCGTTACAAGATCTCGCGCTTTCGTGAGCAGGGGATTGCCATTCCCGGCAAATCTGGCAAGCAATCTGCATAAGCCTTACACGTGTCATTTTTATAGCAGGAGTTATTATGATCAACGCTATCGATCCCAATCAGTTGCTGACCCAACTACGTGCCATGCAAGGTCAGGCGCAAAGTGCACCGGTTAATCCGCAGCAGATCAACAGCAATAATCAGGTCGATTTCGGCGATTTGATGAAAAGCGCGGTGAATCAGGTCAATGGCCTGCAGCAAACTTCTGCATCAATGAGTAAAGGATTCGAAATGGGTGATCCCAATATCAATCTCAGCGATGTGATGATTGCATCACAAAAATCCAGCGTTGCCTTTGAGGCGACCGTACAGGTTCGTAATAAACTAGTCGAGGCGTATCAAGAAGTTATGCGCATGTCGATTTAAGCCTTTTGCTTTGACTGAATAAGAGCACGCTATGGAAAACGCACCAGCCTCAACTGCCCGGCCAACGAGCAATACACCACTGTCGATTATGCAAGGCAATATGGCCCGGCAGCCGGCGGTCAAGCAAATCATCTTTTTGCTGGCCATTGCTGCCAGTATTGCCCTCGGTGGTTATATTCTGATGTGGTCGCAAACACCGGCTTATCAGGTGTTGTTTTCGGGAATGCAGCCGCAGGAATCAGCTGAAGTTGTCGAAACGCTGAATCAAATGGGTGTCAGTTACAAACTGGAACAAAGCAGTGGTGCCATTATGGTGCCGGCAGCCGATTTGCAAAGTCTGCGGTTGAAACTGGCTGCAGAAGGTTTGCCGCGCAGCACTGCACAGGGCATGGAAATGCTCAATCAAGAACAAGGCTTTGGCACCAGTCAGTTTATCGAGCAAGCGCGTTATCAGCGGGCCATGGAGCAAGAGTTGGCACGCTCGGTCAGTGAATTACAAAATGTCCGTAGTGCCCGGGTGCATCTGGCGATCCCCAAACAATCGGTATTTGTTCGTGATCGGCGGCCGCCAACAGCATCTGTGGTCGTTAATTTATATGCCGGACGCAGCTTGGAACGCGGGCATATTGCCGCGGTGACGCATATGGTGGCATCCAGTGTGCCGAATATGAACAGCAGTGATGTCACCGTTGTTGATCAACGCGGTAATTTACTGAGCCAGCCAGAACGTGATGCCAATATTGCGCTCAGCGACAGTCAGCTGGAATACACCCAAAAATTAGAACAGCGTTATATTCGCCGAATCGAAGATATTCTGGCGCCGATGGTGGGTTTACAAGGCGTACGGGCGCAAGTGGTGGCCGATGTTGATTTCACCATGACCGAACAAACTGCCGAAAGTTATAACCCGGATTTAGCCGCGATTCGCAGTGAACAACTCAGCGAAGATGAACGGGTTGGCGGCGTTGGTGCCGGCGGTGTGCCCGGTGCTTTGGCTAACCAACCGCCGGGTGGTGGCGTGGCACCGGAGCAAGTTGTTGATGAAGCCGCTGAAGGCGAAGCCGTGGCACCAGCGGTGATCCCTGGCTCAAACAGCAGCCGTACCATCCGTAACTACGAACTGGATCGGACGATCAGTCATAGCCGTTTGGCGCCCGGTGATATTCGTAAACTGAATGTGGCCGTGCTGATAGATGAGCCGGTCAATGCGGCGGGTGAGGCAACCCCGATGTCTGAAGTACAAATGAATCGTATTAATTCGCTGGTCCGTGATGCCGTTGGCTTTAACGAAGCGCGCGGCGACAGCCTGAATGTGGTTAGCGCACCGTTTAAAGCGCCAATTGAAGCAGAGCCTTTGCCAGCGGTGCCGATCTGGGAACAAGCCTGGGCATGGGATTTGGGCAAACAAATTCTTGGCGCACTGGTGGTGTTGTTCTTAATCTTTGGTGTGTTGCGACCTGCCTTTAAAGATCTGAATAAAACACCGGCCGGATTACCCAATCAGGCTGGTAGTGATGAAGCTGCTGAACAGGCCCGTCAAGCGATTGCCGCTAGCGCCAATAATGAAGACATTGCTAAACTGACAGCAGGTTCTGACCGGATGGAAGCACACATGAATAATGTTCGCAGTCTGGTGCAGCAGGATCCGGCCCTGGTCGCCCAGGTGGTAAAAAACTGGACAGCGAGTGATGCCTGATGGCGGAACAAAGCCGAAAACTAACGGGCACTGAAAAAGCCGCGGTATTTTTGCGCAGCATTGGTGAAGCCGATGCGGCGCTGGTGCTCAAACATATGAGCCCGAAAGAGGTACAAAAAGTCGGCGCGGCCATGGCAACGCTGAGCAATGTCAGTCGTGACGAAGTACAAAATGTCATGAGTAACTTTGTCGATACCGTCGAAAAAGAAACGGGGCTGGGTATCGGCTCGCATGATTACGTTCGTAAAATGCTGGTTGGCGCCCTGGGTGAAGACCGTGCCGGCAGTCTGTTGGATCGGATTTTGTCCGGCGGTAATACCAATGGCCTGGATCAGCTGAAATGGATGGATGCCCGCGGTATTTATGAAGTTATTCGTCTGGAACATCCGCAAATTGTGGCGATTGTCTGTTCTTTTTTAGAATCAGATCAGGCGGCCGCGGTATTACATATGTTTCCGGAGCGTGATCAGGCAACTATCTTACTGCGCATTGCGACGCTGGATGGTGTGCAGCCAGCGGCATTGAATGAGCTTAACGAAATTCTCGAAAAACAATTTTCCGGGAATGCCGGCACCCAGACGGCCACTGTCGGTGGACCCAAAACCGCAGCGGATATTCTTAATTTTGTCGATGGCAGCACGGAAGCGGCGATCATGGAGAGAATCAAAGAAGCCGAGCCAGATCTGGGACAAAACATCGAAGATCTGATGTTTGTCTTCGACAACCTGATCGATGTCGATGATCGCGGTATTCAAACCCTGATGCGTGAAATTCAGTCGGATCAACTGCAGTTAGCGCTGAAAGGTGCTGACGATAACCTCAAGGAAAAATTCCTGAAAAACATGTCGCAGCGTGCTGCTGAAATGCTGCGTGATGATCTGGAGGCAATGGGGCCGGTTCGGGTCAGTGACGTGGAAAGCGCCCAAAAAGCTATTCTGGCCACAGCCCGCAGCCTGTCTGAAAAAGGCGAGATTGTTTTAGGCGGTGGTGGTGGCGATGACTTCATCTGATGACGACGTTGTAACTACTGAACAAGCTGATGTGCTGTCCGCTGATGAACTGGCCAATGCCTATCAGCGCTGGGAAGCACCGCGCATGGTGTCGGTGGAAGATATCGAACAGGGTAAACATAAGCCGCTGACCGTTGCTGCCATCGAAAAACTGCATGAAGAAACCCGTCAGGAAGCCTTTAAAAATGGTTACGAAGAAGGCCATAAATCGGGTTATGAAGCCGGTATCGCCGCAGGCCAGAAACATATCAAACAGCAAGTGGCGCAGTGGCAAAAATTGATCGAACATTTGAATGCACCACTGTCGGCATTAGACGATCAGGTCGAGCAGGATTTACTGCAACTGGTGCAAACGCTGGCGCAGCAATTTATTCAGTATGAGTTGCAATTACAGCCTGAGCGGGTCGTCGATGCCATGCGCGCAGCTTTGGCTGCCTTGCCAATTAATGACCGCAAATTAAAAATCTTTTTACACCCACAAGATGTTGAGTTGGTGAAGGCTGGTTTGGCGCTGGATCATGAGGATGCGCGTTGGCAGTGGCTGGAAGATCCCTTGTTGACCCGTGGTGGCGTGCGATTGGAAACGGCTGATACCAGTGTCGATGCCAGTGTTGAGGCGCGCCTTTCGCGGTTAATTGAAAAAATGTTGGGTGAGCGTCGTGACCCAACCGAATAAATTTGGCGCAGCGCGCTGGCACCAGCAACTCAGTGATTATCAGCAGCGGCTGGAACGGGCCGATCACAGTTCATCGGTTAATGTCGAAGGGCGTTTAACCCGCATGGTGGGCCTGACCCTGGAAGCGGTCGGATTTCAGGCACCTATTGGCAGCCGTTGTGAAATTCATGCCAAAGGTCAGCAGCCGGTCGAAGCTGAAGTTGTCGGCTTTCATGACGAAACCCTGTATTTGATGCCAACCGGTGATATGCGGGGTTTAGTGCCCAATGCCAAAGTCCGGCCGGTACGCAGTGATTCACAGGTGCCGGTAGGCGAGGCATTACTCGGCCGGGTAGTTGATGGTGCTTGTAAACCGCTGGATGGCAAAGGGCCACTAAAAGTAAAAGATCGGGTGCCGTTGCATGGTCAGCCGGTGAATCCGCTGGCCAGAGCGCCGATCAGGCAGCATTTGGATGTGGGCGTACAGGCCATTAACGCTTTGCTCAGTGTCGGCCGTGGTCAGCGGATGGGGCTGTTTGCCGGCAGTGGTGTCGGTAAAAGTGTGTTGCTGGGCATGATGACGCGCTTTACTGAAGCCGATGTGATTGTGGTCGGTCTGATTGGTGAACGGGGTCGTGAGGTTAAAGAGTTTATCGAAGATATTCTCGGCGAAACTGGCTTAAAGCGGGCAGTGGTGGTGGCGTCACCTGCTGATCATTCGCCGCTGATGCGTTTGCATGGCGCGATGCTGGCGACCAGTATCGCCGAGTATTTTCGCGATCAAGGCAAACAAGTGTTACTGCTGATGGATTCGCTGACCCGTTATGCACAGGCGCAACGGGAAATTGCCCTGGCTATTGGTGAGCCACCGGCGACCAAGGGCTATCCGCCCTCGGTGTTTTCATTATTGCCACAGCTGGTCGAACGCGCAGGTAATGGCGAAGCCGGCAAAGGTGCAATCACGGCTATTTATACGGTGTTGACTGAAGGGGATGATCAGCAAGATCCGGTGGCCGATGCGGCACGTGCCATTCTTGATGGCCATATTGTGTTATCGCGGCAATTGGCGGAATCCGGTGTTTATCCGGCGATAGATGTAGAAGCATCGATCAGCCGGGTTATGCCGCAGGTTGTTGACAGCAAACATCTTCAACAGGCGCAATTATTCAAACAAATTTATGCCACCTACCGGCAAAATCAGGATCTGATCAATATCGGTGCCTACAGCGCTGGCAGTGATCCGCAGATTGATCATGCGATTCAGATGTTTCCGAAATTACGTAATTTATTGAAACAGGACATGCATCAAGCGCATGATTGGCAACAGAGCGTTAATAATCTGCAACAAACCTTGCAGGCGCCGCCCGCCGCTGCCAATCCGCCGTCGCGGGCAGCAAATACACGCTAATCACCGGACAAATAGTCTATGGCACGCGCCCAAAAGCTGATTCCAGTCATTGATATGGCCCGTCGGGAAACTGAGCAAGCCCAGCTGCAACTGGCTGATGCCAATCGATTACTGCATCAGGAACAGCAGCAGTTGCAGGATTTGCAGCATTACCGGCAGGTCTATTTGCAGCGCTTTCGCAGCGCCGATCCGCAGGTTATGTCAGCACGTAAGGCCATTGAGCTACGCAGTTTTCTGGTGCAGTTGGACCAGGCGATTCAGTTACAGGAATCACAGGTTCGACAGTACCTGAGTCAGTCACAACATAAACAACAAATCTGGCTGCAAGCGCGCAGCAAACAGCAAGCCATGGAAACCTTGCTGGAGCGTTATCAGCAGCAGGATATGCAGCAACAACAGCGGCGTGAACAATTGCTCACCGACGAATTCAGTGCCCAGATATGGCGTCGCAAACAGCCCTGAGATAAAAAGCCAAAAATCCGACTGCGGAAATGTCACTGCCGGCCGATAAGTCTTATATGACTAAGCCGGAAATACAAACAGTGCAATTTGCTTCGCGGCTGACTATTGCCGAGACCCCGGATTGGTATATACGATTACTGACGCTGCTGCTGGATAGTAATGTATTAACTATCGACCTGCATGCAGTGACACGAATCGATACAGCCGGTTTACAATTGCTATGTTGCTTTGCCAGAGAAGCAGCGCGTCTGCAAGTGACGCTAAACTGGCAGCCATTGCCGGAATCTGTACAACAAGCATTGGATCTTGCTGGTCTGGAACTGGCGGGCATTGAAACGGCAATTAGGGAGTAACCATGGCGGTCATTTTAAGCGTTGATGATTCTGCATCATTACGACAAATGTTGATGATCACGCTGCAAAATGCCGGTCATCGGGTGGTTAGTGCAGAGGATGGCCGCACGGCCTTTGAACTGGCACAACAATATCCCTTTGATCTGATTCTCACTGATTTTAATATGCCGCAATTAGATGGCCCGGGGCTTATCAAGGCGCTGCGCGCCGAACCGGCTTACCAGCACACGCCCATGCTGTTGCTGACTACCGAAGATGCGCCGGAAAAAAAACAACTGGGAAAAACTGCCGGCGCTACCGGTTGGCTAAGGAAACCAGTTGATGCCCAACAACTATTGATGACTATCGACAGGCTGCTGGGCTGAGCCGGTATGACGATGACTGTGCAGGTTGCGAGCCTATCAGCACTCTTTATTGAAGAAAGCCGGCAATTGCTGATGCAAATCGAGCAGGGCTGGCAACAAGCGCAGTCCGGCGATATACAGTGGCGCAGCCAAATGCTGCGGCAACTGCATCAGCTGAAAGGTATGGCAGCAAGCTTTAACCAATCCGCTGTAGCCGATTGTTGCCATCAACTGGAAACACAGCTCAATCAACAAGATTCAGCAATGTCTCCGGAACAGGCCATTGCGGTCAGTCAAACGCTGTGCATGCTGCATGACATTTTGCACAGTGTTAAATATGTTGCACAGACACCTGCGATTGAGACGCCTGAGCAGATCACGACAGCGAATGAGCAGCTTTGGCGGATTGATTTCAAACCGTTACCGGGCTTTTTTGCCAATGGCCAGGACCCGCTGCATTACCTGAAACAACTGCAACAGCTGGGTGATATGACGGTGCTTGCCGATACCAGTCAGTTACCGGTCTTTGCTGATTTTGATGCCAGCCAGCCGTGTTTAAGCTGGCAGGTAACGCTAAAAACGGATGTTGATGAACAAAGCCTCTGGCAGCTGTTTGATTGGGTTAAAGAACTGTGTCAGGTCAATATAACTGCCTTAAATGAAATCCCGCCGCCAATGCAGTCGCCAGCGCCAGCGCGGCAATCGCCGCTGAATGACATTATGCGTCGGCATCAGCAACAGTTGGCTTGGTTGCAGGAGTTACAACAAGCTGCGCAGGGTTTGCCATCGTCGTTGCAAAATCGTCTGGAGCAATTGCAATTGGCGCAGTCGCAAAATTATCTGGATTTGCAAAAACTGATGCTCAAGCCATTAAGCACGGCTTACCAGCGCCTGCCGGGTTTGTTACAAACCATTTGTAAACAGACTGGCAAACAAGCGGATTTGGTACTGCCTTCACAGCCAATCTGGTTGCCGGCAATGACATTGGATTTGATCAGTGATGTGTTGATCCAACTGCTACGCAATGCTATTGCCCATGGCATTGAGTCACCTGATTCGCGCCTTGCTGCCGGCAAATCCCCACAGGGGCAAATTGCGATTGAACATTACCTGGATGGCTTGCAACTGAAGCTGCATTTTTATGATGATGGTTGCGGTTTGCAAAGCGAAAAAATTCTTGCCGCGGCCGGTGAAAACACCAGTGCCGATATTCACGAGTTGATTTTTCAGGCGGGTCTGAGCACGACCCGTATGCCAGATTTACTAGCTGGTCGGGGGATTGGCCTGGATCTGGTACGCCAGCATATTCAGCAATTGCAAGGGCACATCAGCGTGGCCTCAGATAATGCAGGATGTGCTTTCCATATCAGCATACCGCTGCCGCAAACCCTGCAAGTACTTCAGGCGGTGGCGGTGGCCGATCAGATATTTGTGGTGTCGCCGGAGTGCATCATTGCCGATTTGCCTGCCAGCAGTTTGCCATTACGCCAGGTCAGCGGTCGCGGTGAATTTGTTGAATATCAGCAGCAGTGGTGGCCGGTATGGGATATCAGACAACGCTTAAAACTGGTTGGCCCGATGCCTGAAGACAGCCGTTTACTGATTATGCGTGAGCAGGGGCGGCAGTATATGCTGCGAGTGGATAAGCTGCTGCTTCCGGCAGAGTATTTGCTTAGTGATGTTCAGCGTCATTATCAGTCGTTGCCGGGCGTAGTGGCATTGGCAACGAATGGCGGCCTGCAGCCCGCCTTGTGGCTGCAATGGCAACAGATTTTTGGTGAGCGTAAATGAATCCATCATCACAGTGGCTGCTGTTTCGGCGTGGCCGGCAAGGTTTTGCGGTTGCAGCTGATGCGCTCGTCTGTCAGTTATCGGCTTTTGCTTGTGCCGTTTTGCCGGATGCGCCTGCGGGTATTGTCGGCTTATTCAGTTTTGCCGGTGAGGCGCTGCCCATGTTAGATATGGCTGCAGTTGCCGGTGACTTAGCCGAGCCAACAGGTAATTGTCTGATCATCAGTATTGATGCAAAACGACAATTGGGATTGCTCAGTGATGATGTCGCGGTGTTAACGAATACCGTACCCGAACAGGATGCGATAGTTATCGACGACAAACACTACAAATTATTAAACGCGCCGGTACTCATACAATTGCTGGCCGGAGCAGCGGACTGATGGCGACAACCCCAAGAGTGGTCGCCGTCATGAATCAGACCCATGATGTCGGCAAAACCTTTATAACCGCCAATCTGGCCTATGCGCTAACGGCGCAGGGCAAATCAGTATTGCTGATCGATATGGATCCTCAGGCTGATTTAAGTCGTAGTTTTCAAGTGCCGGCTACTCAGCCGGGCCTGCGTGACTTTTTGCAGGGCACATTAACGCTGCCAGAGGTATCGCTGACCATTACCGATGGCCTGACATTAATAGCGACCGGCCAGGATCTGGCCGCTTTTGATCAATCGCCAACAGATAAAATGGCACGGGGCAGACAATTACTTAATTATCTGTCAGCCGGCGTGTTTGCTGATTTTGATTTGTTATTACTGGATTGCGCTGCGGTGTCGGGTTTGCTGGGCAGTAATGCAGTGTTAGTGGCATCTGATATGTTGTTACCAGTCACCGGCGATGCGCCGGCGATGCAAGGCATGCTTGATATGTTACCGGTGATTCGCCGGGTCAGTCAGCGGCGCAGTGTGCCGTTACGGGTATGGTTATGCCTGAATCGTTTGCCGCGCGGCAATGCATATGTTGAGCAGTTAGCGGCGACCCTGAATCAGTATTTCCCCAAGCGACTGCTGCGCACCATGATTTATGAAGCTGATGAAGCACAAACCACGGTTTATCAATCGTTGGCGCAGGATTTACTGGCCGGCAGAACCAGCTGATGACCATGCCAATTTTTCCGGATAATGACCAGATCGCGCTTATCGAGCGCAGTTTTCCGCAACTGCTGGCGGTGACACCGTCTGTTTCCGAGCAGTTTTATCAGCGACTGGCGGCAGAACATCCGGACATATTCAGATTGTTTGAGGATGCCGATGCGACTGGTCAGCAGCAAAAACTGCTGGCGGCGATGACGTTGCTGGTGACGAATCTCAATCAACCGACGTTGATAGACAGTTATTTTCAGGCACTTGGTGAACGCCACCAACAATATGGCGTCAGGGATGAGATGTTTGCGCCGTTCACAGAGACCTGGCTGGCGGTGATAATGGATTGCCTGGGTGAAAGCAATGCCAACACAGTCAGCGCTGCCTGGCGGCAACTACTGAATTATGTTGTTGGCATCATGCATTATTCTGTTACTGCCAAAGCCCCGACAGCCCGTACCGCGGACAATACTGCAGACAGTGTATTGACACCACACATCGCTGATTTACTGGCACAACAACAACGTCTTATCACGCAGCTTAGCCTTGCTGCCAGCCGGGAACCGGCAGCGCAGAACTTGCTGGCCGATCTGGCAGAGTTACGGTTAGCGAGCAGTGCGTTGCAATTGGCACTGAGCGACCATCAATCCTCCTGAATAATTATAAAGCTGGCATCTGCTTTGCATAGACAGGCCAGAACACTCTGAAAGTATTTGAGGACGCCAGATGAATGCACCGCTGACTATTAAAACCGAGGTTGCTGCCAGTAAGCCGGCAAATGAAAGTGCCAAAGCCACACCGGCCAACGATAACAATGGCTTTAGTCAGGCCCTGGAAAAACAAGTTCAGGACAATGGCAAAGCTGAAACGGACCGTAGTAGCCGTGCTCAGAAAAATGCAGAACATCAGGAAAGCCGCGATAACAATGCCAGGAAATCGGATCAAGCGGCAGTAACTGCCAGTGAAGACGGCAAAAAATTGCCGCCTGCCGGGGATAATGACAAAGCGGTAAAAGCTGAGGATGGTGAACAAACAGCTGAATCAACTGATAAAGCTACCAATAGCACCGAAACTAAAACGGATGATAATGCACCATCTTCAGAAACAGTCACGGTTAATGTGGCTGCGCCGGCAATAGAAAAGTCAGCAACTGAAAAAGTCACCATGACCTTATCAAGCAATGCCAAGGCACAGCCCAAGTCGGTCATAGCTGGAGACGATGCTCCGTACAAAGCCGTCATACAAAATCTGACCCCGGTGCTTAACGCCGAAGGCGATATCAAAACTGTCGACATCGATGGTAAAACCCGTTTTGCCGATATCCTGAAAAAAGATGGCGCAGCACAATCAGCGATACGTGCTGATATTTTGCAGGCCATCAGTCAGAAAACCAGCAGCGATGACAGTAATGGACAAACCTTAAAAACCAGCTTGCAAAACCTCCTGCTCAACGCTGACAATAAGCCGCAGGCAAATGCTCAGGTAGCCGAACTGATTCGACAGATCCAACCGGGGCAACAGCGCAGCACTGACAACCGGACACCAGCGGGGTTGGTGACCGCATTAACGCCGGCTGCCAGTGCGCCCGGGCAAGCCAGTGCAGCCAGCACGCCGCAAATTGCTATGGATGTGCAGCCACAACTCAACAGTGCTGCCTGGTCACGGGTGGTCAGCAGTCGGGTAGTGTGGATGGCCCGTGAAGGCGTTCAGCAAGCTGAACTGCGTTTAAATCCCGCGAATTTAGGCTCGGTGGACGTGCGTTTAAACATCAATAATGATCAGGCCAGCGTCACCTTTCTGGCACAAAATGCTGCCACGCGTGAAGCACTGGAACAAGCTATGCCAAGGCTCAGAGAAAGTCTGGCGGAGAATGGTCTGTCGCTGACACACAGTGAAGTAGGTCAGCAGGATCATTCTGATCAGCAAGCTTCTGAAGATGAAACAAGTATGCAAAACGGTCATTTGGCTCAAGTATCGGTTCCATTGGACGATACAGAAGATGAACTGGTAACGGGGATGCCGACAGAGGTCAATGAACCGTCCACCGGCGTCAGCTTGTACGCATAAAATAACAATATAATGTGCAGTCACATTTGGAGAGATGGCCGTGTTTAAATTAGAAAATTACTCGCTGAGAAAACGCATGTACATCGTTGCCGGTTTTGGCATCATTGGCCTGTTGCTTTTCGCGTTATTGGGCTGGTATTTACAGACCGCGCAGCTTGCTGCCGCGACACAGTGGCAAATTATTGCTGGTTACATTATTGTCGCCAGTGCCATTGTCATGTACCTGGCGCATGTCATTGGCCGCTTTGGCGACTCGCGTGCCACCACTTTGGTAACCGGTATTCAGAATATCAAGAAAGGTGATTTGACCCAGAAAATCGTTATTTCTGGCAAAAGTGATTTTAGCTGGATGGCGTTTGAGCTCGACAGTGCCCGTAAAAATGTCTCGAATCTGGTGCAGACCCTGGCCAGCGGTGTCGATCAGTTAAATACTGCGACACAAAATATGGCAGTGATCAGTAAAGAAACGGTCAGCGGCGTATTAAAGCAGCAGGCAGAAACCGATCAGGTAGCGACAGCCATGAACGAAATGACGGCCTCTGTTCAGGAGGTTGCCCGTACTGCATCAAATGCTGCAGATGCTGCCCGCAATGCTGATAATGAAGCCAAAGCCGGCAAAAAAGTTGTGCTGCAAACTATGCATTCAATTGATTCCTTGGCCGGTGAAGTTGAAAAAGCTGCAGAAACGATTAGTAGTCTGGAAGCGGATATCAATAATATCGGCGCGATTATTGACGTGATTCGCGGTATTACCGAGCAAACCAATTTACTGGCTTTAAATGCGGCTATTGAAGCGGCCCGTGCCGGTGAGCATGGTCGTGGTTTTGCTGTGGTCGCCGATGAAGTACGTACTTTGGCATCGCGTACCCAGTCATCGACCCATGAAATTGAAGAAATGATCGGTCGCCTGCAAGTGGGTGCCCGGGAAGCAGTTAAGGTGATGAACGACAGTCGCGAAAAAGCCCGTAACAGTGTGGAAATGGCTGAGAGTGCCGGCGCGGCATTGGATACCATTACCGCGATGATTAGCACCATGGATGAAATGAGTGCGCAGATTTCCAGCGCTGCCAATGAGCAATCTTCAGTTGCAGAAGATATTAATCGCGGTATTGTCGAAATCAGTCAGATTGCTGATCACACCGCTGAAGGCGCTCAGGAAACGTCAACTGCCGTTGATACGCTGAGTGGTCTGTCGGCGCAGTTGCAGGAAGCTTCTGGTAAATTCAAGATTTAAACGATATTCACTGCCAAAAAAAGCCCGCCAAGCGGGCTTTTTTTATGGGCGCTTTACACGGATAAACTTTGATTAATGGCCGTTAAAGTGGCCAATGGATCAGCCGCCTGGGTTATCGGCCGGCCAATGACTAAATAATGGCTACCTGCTTGCAGGGCTGCCGCCGGTGTCATAGTGCGATGCTGGTCATCAGCGGTACTGCCGGCAGGGCGAATGCCCGGTGTTACTAATTGAAATGACTCACCCAGCTGAGCTCGCAATGCAGACGTTTCCAGCGCCGAACAGACCACGCCATCCAGGCCACTATCTGCGGCCATTTGCGCCAGCTTTAATACGGTTGATTCGATGCTGCCACTGAGGCCAATTTCGGCAAAGGTATTTTGATCCATACTGGTCAATAGCGTCACACCAATCAGCAATGGTGCCTGCGGATGATCACCCAGTGCGGCACGGGCGGCGCGCATCATGGCACTGCCGCCCAAAGTGTGTACATTGACCATCCAGACGCCAAGGTCGGCGGCCGCCGCGCAGGCTTTGGCGACCGTGTTGGGAATATCGTGATATTTCAGATCCAGAAAAATCTGAAATCCACGTTGCTGTAATTCATTAACAACCGCCGGGCCGCTGCGGGTAAATAACTCTTTACCGACTTTTAGCCGGCATTGCTGTGGATCCAGTTGATCGGCAAGCTGCAACGCTGCAGCAGCATCGGGATAATCCAGGGCAACGATAATTTTTGGATCAGACATAACGGCGCTCGCTATTAATATGCCGACAGATCCTACCGGAATAAGCAATGAAACGCGGAATTTACCGCTAAAAATCCCGAAAATGCTATGCTGTGCGGCAATTTTTTCAGAGTGGTTTGCATGAAATTTGAACATCTGGCGCAAGATGGTTTAGCACGGCGTGGCCGTCTGCAATTTGCCCGTGGCAGTGTTGAAACGCCGGCATTTATGCCGGTCGGCACCTATGGTTCGGTAAAATCCATGACCCCTGAAGAGGTCAGAGCGACGGGCGCCGAAATTTTGCTCGGTAACACCTTTCATCTGATGCTGCGTCCGGGAACCGACATTATCAGCCGCCATGGTGATCTGCATGATTTTATGCGCTGGGACGGACCGATTCTGACCGATTCAGGTGGTTTTCAGGTGTTTAGCCTGGGTGACTTACGAAAAATTACTGAGCAAGGCGTGCATTTTCGCTCGCCAGTATCCGGTGACAAAGTATTTATGGGCCCGGAAGAATCGATGGCCGTGCAGCGTGCGCTGGGCAGCGATATCGTGATGATTTTTGATGAATGCACGCCGTATCCTGCAGATGTGCATACCGCAGCAGAATCGATGCGTTTGTCTTTGCGCTGGGCGAAGCGCAGCAAAGAGGCGCATGGGGATAATCCGTCGGCGTTATTCGGCATTGTGCAAGGCGGTATGCATGAGCATTTGCGTGATGAATCGCTGGCCGGGTTAACTGAAATCGGTTTTGATGGTTACGCGATTGGCGGCTTATCCGTGGGCGAACCTAAAGAAGATATGTTGCGCATTCTGAGCCATTTGAGCGACAAAATGCCAGCAGACAAACCGTGTTATCTGATGGGCGTTGGCCGGCCGGAAGATTTAATGGAAGCGGCGAGTCTTGGCGTCGATATGTTTGATTGTGTGATGCCCACCCGCAATGCCCGCAATGGCCATTTATTTGTCCATGAAGGGGTTATCAAAATCCGCAACAGCCGCTTTAAAACCGATACCGGGCCGCTGGATCCGTATTGTGATTGTTATACCTGCAAGAATTATAGCCGCGCTTATTTACATCATTTAGACCGTACCGGTGAAATGCTCGGTCCGCGTCTGAATACCATTCATAACCTGTATTACTACCAAACTTTGATGCGTGGTATTCGTGATGCTATCGAAAATGGGCGTTTGCAGGATTTCCGTCAGGAATTTTACGCACTGCGCGGGCAAACACCGGACTGAGTTGCTTGCTATCAACCGGCTATCGGACTGTGGCATAATCGCAGTCTTTTAACGACCTGACTGAGGATAACCCATGGATTTTCTGATTTCACCGGCATTTGCTGAAACCACTGCTGCGGCTTCAGGCCCTGGCATTTTGGATTTCGCATTTCCAATTATTTTGTTGGTGCTGTTTTATGTGATGTTAATCCGCCCACAACAAAAACGCGCTAAAGCGCACCGCACGATGCAATCATCACTGGCCAAAGGTGATGAAGTGGTTACTGATGGCGGATTGATGGGCAAAATTCTCGAGATCAACGACAATGCCATCACCGTACAAATCGCTGAAAACGTCGATGTAAAAGTACGCCGCGAAGCCATCAGCTCTGTATTGCCAAAAGGCACTATCAAAAAGTTGTAAACCATTGACTGACACCGCCTGTTTATCAGGCGGTGAGACAATCTGGAAAAACCAATGAACCGATATCCCTTGTGGAAAAACCTGCTGTTGCTGGCAGTGATTTTAACGGCATTTTTGTATGCCATGCCTAATATATATGGCGATGATTTAGCAGTGCAGGTATCTGCCGGCCGGCTGGCAAGTGTTGACAATACGCTTGCTGAAAATGTCGAACAAAAACTCAAAGATGCAGGTGTTGAATACAAAGGACTGACCCTAGAAGACAATCGTCTTTTGGTGCGTTTCAGTGATGCTGACAGCCAATTAAAAGCCCGTGAGCTGATTGCCAGCGAATTGGCTGAACAAGACTATATTGTTGCTTTGAATTTGGCACCGACCACACCGCAATGGTTGTTAGGTTTGGGCGCCGAGCCAATGAATCTGGGTCTGGACTTACGCGGTGGTGTGCACTTTCTGATGGAAGTGGATATGGACGCCGTGCAAAAGCAAGCGCTGACCGGCATTGCTGACGATGTCCGTTTACTGCTGCGCGAGGCGGTGATTCGTTACACCCGCGTTGAAGTCGAGGGTAATACGCTTTTCCTCGGTTTTCGCGATACCGATGAGCGTGATAAAGCCGAACAGCAAATCAGCAGCGAATATCCTGATGTCAACGTTAACGTTGCTGAAAATGCTGATAGACCCACACTGCAACTGACCATGACCGAAGCTAACTTGCGGGAAACGCAAACGCTGGCTTTACAACAAAACATCACTACCTTGCGGAATCGTATTAATGAGTTGGGCGTTGCTGAGCCAACTGTGCAGCAACAGGGTCAAAGTCGTATTGTGGTGCAGTTACCAGGTGTACAAGATACCGCGCAAGCCAAGAAAATTTTGGGCGCCACGGCAACATTGGAATTTCGTTTAGTCGATTTTGAAAACGATGCCCGTGATGCCGTAAATGGCCGGGTACCGGCTAATTCCGAATTGTTTTACCACCGTGATGGTACCCCTTATTTATTAAATAAACGGGTGATGCTGACCGGTGAGCATGTGATTAACGCGGCTTCTACTTTAGATGGTCAAACGGGGTCACCGGCTGTATCCGTTACTTTGGATGGTAAAGGCGCACGGATTTTCACCAATATTACCGGTGACAATATTGGTAACCCGATGGCCGTGGTGTTTATTGAATCAAAATCGGAAACGGAAACGGTCGATGGCGAAGAAGTCCGTGTTCGCAAACAATATCCGGAAATTATCAGCGTTGCCACGATTCGTGATCAGCTCGGTAAAAAATTCCAGATAACTGGTTTAGACAGCACCACAGAAGCTCGCGATTTATCATTGTTACTGCGTGCCGGTGCATTGGCGGCGCCGATCGAAATTGTTGAAGAGCGTACCGTCGGCCCGAGCATGGGTCAGGAAAATATCGATCAGGGCTTTAAGTCGGTGATGATTGGTCTGGCCCTGGTCCTGGTGTTTATGGCGATTTGGTATCGCCTGTTTGGTTTGGTTGCGAATCTGGCGCTGGCAGTGAATTTAGTGTTGCTGGTGGCGTTGTTATCGATGCTGCAGGCGACGTTGACCATGCCTGGGATTGCCGGCATCGTGTTGACCGTCGGTATGGCGGTGGATGCCAATGTGTTGATTTTTGAGCGGATCCGTGAAGAGCTGCATCTGGGCAATAGTCCACAAGCCAGTATCAGTGCTGGTTACGACAAAGCTATCTCGACGATTGCCGATGCCAACGTGACAACACTGATTGCTGCCGTGGTGTTGTTTGGTTTTGGCACCGGCACCATTAAAGGCTTCGCAATAACCTTATCGCTGGGTATCTTGACGTCGATGTTCACAGCGATCATGGGTACCCGCGCGATAATTAATTTAATTTACGGTCGTCAGCATCGGCCGAAGCTGTCTATTTAAGGGCCTCGCCATGCATTTGTTAAGTAAAGAAACCAATATCAACTTTGTCGAGATGCGTAAATTTGCCCTGGCCATTTCAGCATTACTTTTGATCGTCTCGGTTTTTTCGATTGTCACCAAAGGCTTGAATTTTGGTATCGATTTCACTGGCGGCACCATGATTGAAATCGCCTATCCGGAACAAGCTGATTTAAGTGGCATTCGCGATACGCTGGCAAATAACGGCTATGAAGATGCGGTGGTGCAGAACTTTGGATCGATCAGTGATGTGCTGATACGTTTGCCGGTGATAGAAGGTCAAAATATGGCAACGCTCAGTAATGAAGTGGTTGCTTTGTTAGAGCAGACAACGACTTCGGTATTGGACGTTAAACGGGTTGAATTTGTCGGGCCGCAGGTTGGTGAAGAGTTAGCCGAAGACGGCGGTCTGGCAATGATTTATGCGCTGTTTGGTATTTTGATTTATGTGGCGCTGCGTTTTGAGTACCGTTTTGCCATCAGCTCGGTTATTGCCCTGATCCATGACGTGGTTATTACCGTTGGCTTTTTTGCGCTGTTTCAAATTCAGTTCGATTTGACCATTCTGGCTGCGATTTTGGCGGTGATTGGTTACTCTTTGAACGATACCATTGTGGTGTTTGACCGCATCCGTGAAAACTTCCTGAAATTGCGAAATTCGACCCCGGCGGAAGTTGTCAATATCGCTGTGAATGGCACATTGGGTCGGACCATCATGACGTCGATGACCACATTGCTGGTTGTATTGGCGTTATTTATTTTTGGTGGTGAGGTGATTCACGGTTTTGCCATGGCATTGCTGGTGGGCATTGTTATCGGTACCTACTCATCTATTTATGTTGCCGGTAGCAGTGTATTGCTGATGGGCGTCAGTAAAACCGATTTGATGCCGCCAGAAAAAGAAGGTGATGACGGGGTGAACTCCGACGGCAGTCAGGTATAAGTACCATCAAAAAAGCCCGCACTGCGGGTTTTTTTATTTCTGGTAAATGTTGGATTTAACCTGCACTGGCGCGCAGCGGAAAGCTTACAATATCAGCGGAGTGATAGTTTTCTGTGCTGGTCTCGCTGGTGGCGGTTTCGACGCTGATAATACGCAGTCCAGAGTAATCACTCTGATAACTCATAAAAGTCGCAAACTCTTCAAGTCCTTGCAGGATATTGCGAAACTCAAGTTCCTGGCTACTTGTTTTCATGATGACTCACCGTTAACTGTTAATTAATTAGCGGCGCTTATCGGCAAAGCTTGAGGGAAATATCGCTACCAGCATGTATTCATGAGTGGCTGATAAAAGGATTATGGAATTATTTAGCGGAATAAGCCTCCAACAAACTGAATGATTAAGCGCGCTGTAAAATCGCCGGAATAAGTTTTGGGAAATAAATAATGCCAGTCAAACAACTCTGGATCTTAGTACTAATGTTGATAGCCATACCGGTGATGGCTGAGCCGAGCAATCGATTGTTTGTCACTAATGAGCGTGATAACACGCTTTCCGTGATTAACGCTGACACCTTAGAAGTCGAACACACCATTGATATTGGCAAACGGCCACGTGGTATTGGTTTTTCTGAAGACAGCAAATTACTGTATGTCGTCGCTAGTAATGACAATCAAATTGTTGCTCTGGATCCGCAAACTCTGCAAATCATCAAACGGATCGATACCGGCGAAGAGCCGGAGACGTTTGCCGTTAATCCGGTCAATGGTTTTATTTTAACCTCGAGCGAATACGATGGTGAAGCGACGTTTATTGACCCGCAGGTCAATGAAAAAATCGCAGTGGTCAAAGTCGGTATTGAGCCTGAAGGTGCTGCAATTTCGCCAGATGGCCAGTATGCGCTGGTCAGCAGTGAGTCCAGCAATATGGTGCACATTATCGAAACTGATACTTATCGTGTGGTGGCGAATATTGTGGTGGCGGCCCGGCCTCGTGGCTTGGCGTTTAGTCGTGATGGCCAGTTTGCCTATGTTGCCAGTGAAATTGGCCGTGAAGTTAGCAAAATCAGTATTGAGACGCTGAAAGTGGTTAAAAAAGCGCCCATCGAAGTGGAAGGCGCCAAACCGATGGCCATTGTTGTCAGTCCCAATGGTGACACGTTGTATATTTCAACCGGCCGCGGTAATTCAATTGCCATGTTCGATGCAGATTCATTAGAAATGATCGCCAATGTGCCAGTCGGTGAGCGCACTTGGGGCATGGCGCTTTCTAAAGACGGCAAATATCTCTACAGCGCTGATGGCATCAGCGGCACAGTGTCGGTGGTAGATACCGAAAAGCGGGAGCGGATCAAGGCAATTGATGTGGGGTCATACCCATGGGGTGTTGCACTCGATGATTAAACCCGGCGAATGTTGCTGAAAATGCCGGTTAACGCCGGCTTTTTTTATGGCGCTAATCAGGAAGTTTTTGTCAGTCGCCGCAGACACAGTTATGATGCCGGCCATGACAATCATTTTACGTTTGATCGATATTTGTTTGTTTCGCGCCGGTCCGGAAGATCTGCCGGCGAGAAGCGGCCTGTTGCAATGGTCATTGCTTGCCTACCTGTTGGTGGGTATTGGGATCAATCTGCTCGATACCAACTGGACCTTGAGTTTAACTGTCAGTCTGGCAGATTTAATCATTTTATTAGCATTTGTTTGGCTGATTTTGCGGGGTTACCAGCATTTACCGCGATTAAATCAAACCTTGCTGGCGTTTACCGGTTGTGGTGTGTTGTTGGGCCTTGCGGTAATGCCGTTTCTGGCAATGTTTTACCAATATGATGAAACTGAGCCAATGGCCAATGTGTTGCTGCTGGTCATGATGGTGATGATGTTGTGGAGCCTCATGGTTAGCGCGCATATTTTTCGGCGCGCTCTGGATTGCAGTGCGCCGGTCTCGGTTGCCTGGACGGTTTTATATGTGATTATTTCTATTATCGGCAGCGGGCTGGTGATGTCCGGAGTTGCTTGATGCATATTCATATTCTCGGTATTTGCGGCACCTTTATGGGGGGGCTGGCAATGCTGGCCCGTGAATTGGGCATCAAAGTCAGTGGCAGTGATGCCAATGTTTATCCCCCGATGAGTGATCAACTGGCCGCTGCCGGTATTGATGTGATGCAGGGGTTTTTACCTGAGCATTTAAATCCGCAGCCAGATCTGGTGGTGATGGGTAATGCCATGAGCCGCGGTAATCCGGCGGTGGAATATGTGCTGAATCAGGGCTTGCCCTACATTTCAGGGCCACAGTGGCTGGCCGAACATGTATTACAGGGCCGCTGGGTGCTGGGCGTATCCGGTACGCATGGCAAAACCACGACCAGTAGCATGCTGGCGTATATTCTGGAAGTTGCCGGCATGCAGCCGGGTTTTCTGATTGGCGGGGTACCAGCGGATTTTGCTGTATCGGCACGACTTGGTGAAACGCCGTTTTTTGTTATTGAGGCGGATGAATACGACACGGCATTTTTTGATAAACGTGCCAAGTTTGTCCATTACCGCCCACGGACGCTGGTGATCAATAATCTGGAATTTGATCACGCTGATATTTATCCGGATTTAGCGGCCATTCAGACGCAGTTTCATCACTTGATTCGCACGGTGCCGGCTGAAGGTTTAGTTATTAAACCGGCTGAGGTGCCCGCCATTGAAAACACTTTGCAAAAAGGTTGTTGGACGCCGCAGCAGAGTTTTGGTGATAAAGCGGCCGATTGGCAAATCATTGCCGGTGCCGATGATGGCAGTCGTTTTACCGTTAAACACCAAAACCAACAAGCCGACGTTAACTGGGCATTACTGGGTCAGCATAATGTGCAAAACGCGATAGCTGCGATGGCAGCGGCGCATCATGTCGGTGTCAGTGTGCCGCATGCTGCTGAAGCGTTAAGTCAATTTCGCGGTGTCAAACGGCGGTTGGAATTGCGCGGTGAAGTCAGCGGTGTCCGGGTTTATGATGATTTTGCCCATCATCCCACCGCGATTAAAACTACGCTGGCAGGATTGCGTGCCAATATCGGCAATAAACGGCTGATAGCGGTATTTGAGCCGCGCTCTAACACCATGAAAATGGGCGTACATCAACAAACTTTGGGTCAGGCATTTGTTGATGCCGATGCAATCTTTATGTTTCAGGATAGCCAATTAGGCTGGTCACTGACCGATATGCAAAACACCCTCAATGCCAAATTAAAGATCAGTGATGATATTGATGCACTGGTGCGGCAAGTGACCGCTGATGTGCAGGCCGGTGATTATATTGTGGTAATGAGTAATGGCGGTTTTGCTGGTATTCACGACAAACTACTGAAGGCGCTGGCGAAATGACCGATCCTAAACAAATTGCGATCGCCATTACCGGTGCATCCGGTGCTGCCTATTCACGGCGCTTGCTGGAGCAGCTTTTAGCACAGCAGATGACGGTACATTTGATGATTTCCGCCGCCGGCCGGATTGTGCTGGCCGATGAACTGGACTGGAAATTACCGGCACGCGCCGGTGATATTCAAAAACAACTGGTCAGCGAATTTGCCTGCCAGCCCGAACAAATTCAGGTTTATGGTGAACAGCAATGGTCATCGCCACTGGCCAGTGGTTCGCACCGGGTGCCGACGATGATTGTTTGCCCGTGCACCATGGGGACTTTATCGGCCATCGCCTGCGGCGCCAGTGATAACCTGATTAATCGCGCGGCTGATGTCATGATGAAAGAGCAACGCAAGTTGATCCTAGTGCCGCGCGAAGCACCGTTTTCAGCGATTCATCTGGAAAATATGCTGAAACTGGCAAGGCTCGGCGTCTGCATTATGCCGCCCAATCCCGGCTTTTATTTCCGGCCCAAAACGCTCGATGATGTTATTGATTTTGTGGTGGCGCGGATCCTCGACCAGGCTGGTATTGAACACCAGCTGCAAGCCCGTTGGGGCGAATAGCTCTAAGCAGCTTTTTGTCAGTCACGTATAATGCGTGCAAGCTCTGATTTAACCAGTACGGAATCCAGCATGTCGGATATTGAAATCGCCCAACACGCCAAAATGCAACCTATTACCGATTTGGCGACGAAGCGGCTGGGTTTGTCTGCAGAACAGCTTGATAACTATGGTCGTTATAAAGCCAAAGTTTCATTAAATGTTATGGATGAATTGGCTGATAAGCCCGACGGCAAACTGATCCTGGTAACAGCGATTAGCCCGACTCCAGCAGGTGAGGGTAAAACTACCACGACCATTGGTCTGAGCGATGCGTTAAACCGTATCGGTAAAAAAACCGTGGTCTGTGTGCGCGAGCCATCGATGGGCCCGTGTTTTGGTATGAAAGGCGGTGCTGCCGGAGGTGGTTACGCACAAGTCGTGCCGATGGAAGATATCAATCTGCATTTTACCGGCGATTTCCACGCCATCGCTTCTGCTCATAATCTGCTGGCGGCGATGATCGATAACCATATCCACCATGGTAATCCGTTGCAGCTTGATAGCCGGAAAATTGTCTGGCAGCGGGTGATGGATATGAATGATCGGGCGCTGCGGCAAATTACCGTCGGTATGGGCGGCCCGGCCAATGGTTTTGTCCGTGAAGATCGGTTTGATATTGTTGTTGCTTCTGAAGTGATGGCGATTTTCTGTTTAGCCAATTCGCTGGCTGAACTGAAACAGCGGCTCGGCGATATTCTGATTGGTTACAGTTTTGATGGTACACCACGCTATGCCCGTGATTTGCAGGCACAGGGCGCGATGACCACTTTGCTAAAAGAGGCCATTAAACCCAATTTGGTACAAACGCTGGAAAACAATCCGGCCTTTGTCCATGGCGGCCCGTTTGCCAATATTGCCCACGGCTGTAATTCGGTAATTTCCACCAAGATGGCCTTAAAACTTGGCGATTATGTAGTGACCGAAGCCGGTTTCGGTGCCGATTTGGGCGCTGAAAAATTCATCAATATTAAATGCCGTAAAGCCGGTATCCGTCCGGATATGGCCGTGCTGGTAGCGACGGTTAAAGCGTTGAAATACCACGGCGGTATGGATGTTAAATCAATCACTGATGATAATCCTGAAGCCCTGAAAAAAGGCCTGGCAAACTTAAAGCGGCATCTGAATAATTTGCAGCAACAGTTCAAGCTGCCGTGCGTTGTGGCCATCAATCATTTTATCCACGATCGTGACAGTGAAATTGCCATGATCGAACAAGCCGTGACTGAAATGGGCGGTAAAGTGGTATTGGCCAGACATTGGGCCGAAGGCGGTGCCGGTGCCCAGCAATTAGCGGAAACGGTCGTTGCCATGTTGGATCAGCAAACCGGCAAAGATTGTCAGTTGTTGTATCCGGATGCCATGCCGTTATGGGACAAAATCCAAACTGTTGCTGAAAAGCTCTATGGTGCAACGCAGGTGTTGGCAGATCCTAAAGTCATGAAAAAACTCAGTGACTTTACCGAAGCCTATGGGGATTTACCGGTATGCATGGCGAAAACGCCTTACTCTTTCAGTAGCGATGCCACATTGCGCGGTGCACCGGAAAATCACAGCTTGACCATTCGTGATGTGCGTCTGTCGCATGGTGCCGGCTTTGTCGTGGTGTTATGTGGCGATATTATGACGATGCCCGGTTTACCCCGGCATCCGGCCAGTGAACGTATCGATATTGATGATGATGGGGTTATTAGCGGTCTGTTTTAACGACTAAATATTGCGCTGTTTTTTGATGAGATCATAAGCCAGTTGTATTTCTTTAGTTTTTTCGGTTGCCACATCAATCATATCTTTAGGCACACCCTGACCCATTAATTTATCGGGGTGATGTTGACTCATTAATTTGCGGTAAGCACGCTTAATTTCCTGTTCATTGTTATCAGCGGTGACGCCCAGCGCCTGATAAGCATCTTGCAGAGCTGATGGGCTGGTTTGTGAGGACGAGCCGGAAAAATGTGCCTGGCCAATGACCATGTTTAACAATTGATTAAATTCACGGTCACTATAATTTAAATAGCCAGCGACTTGCTGCAGCGTAGTTTGCTCTGCCTGGTCGACTTTGCCATCAGCCATGGCCATGACAATTAAGTAAACCATCAACGTGTGACGAAGGTTGGCGGTACGCCCACAATGCTCATTAAAGCGTTGCATGGTGTCGGCTAAATTAAACTCTGCAGCTGCCCCGGTTTTAAATAATTGGATGGCTTGCTGACGATGCTCAGCTGACATACCAATTTTTTGGATAAACGCCTCAACATGGGTAATTTCATCCTGAGTGATCACACCGTCTGCTTTTGCCAGCCAACCTTTTAAAGTAAACAGGGTTTCCAGAAAAACCGTTTGTCGTTGTAAGGCTGTGCCCGGATTAAAGGCCCCGGCCCCCAGTTGACGAAAGCGATCAACCGCAGCGCCGGCAAAATACCCTAGCAGCGCTCCAATAAATCCAAACACAATAAAGCCAAGTGCTACGCCAATCCATTTAAACATGATTATTTATGCTTTTTGAAACTGAAAAAAAGTAATAATCCACCCCAGATACCCAACAACCAACTGAGCACTGGCAGACCAGCTATCATCGACGGCGCGTAGCCATCCAAGCCTTTTAAAATGGCCGCGCCAATAATAAATGCTGAACCGGCAATTGCTGTCACGGTTCGATAACTGCTGTCCTGGATTTCCTGACGGATTTTTTGTAAATCACGAGACGATAATTGCATTTGCAATTCGCCTTGATTGGCTTTGCGGGTTAATTCATAAAGCTGGCGGGGCAGGGTAGGTAGCGTTTCGGCCCAGGTAGGTGCTTCTTGTTGCAGTGATTTTAACGCCGCCTGCCAGCCGAGTTTTTCCTGCATCCATTTTTCTAAAATCGGTTTGGCGGTTTGCCACAGATCCAGATCGGGATATAACTGCCGGCCGAGGCCTTCAATATTGAGCAACGTTTTTTGCAGTAAAACTAACTGTGGTTGGATCTGCATATCAAAACGACGGGCAGTTTGAAACAGCCGAAGCAATAACTGGCCAAAAGAAATTTCTTTTAATGGGCGGGCAAAAATCGGTTCGCAAACGCTACGAATAGCTGATTCAAATTCATCCAGTCTGGTATCGGCCGGCACCCAGCCTGACTGCACATGGAGTTCAGCAACACGGCGGTAATCATGGTTAAAAAACGCTAAAAAGTTTTCGGCGAGATACCGTTGATCGTCCGGTGCCAGCGTACCCATAATGCCAAAATCAATGGCGATATACCGAGGATTGGCAGGATCGCTGGCATCAACCAAAATATTGCCGGGATGCATATCGGCATGGAAAAAACTGTCTTTAAATACCTGTGTAAAAAATATCTCAACACCAATTGCAGCCAGCCGTTCAAAATCAATATTGTGATCAGACAAAGCCTGCATATCACTGATAGGTACACCGAATACTCGTTCCTGCACCAGAATATTTGGCCGGCTTAATGACCAATAGACTTCGGGGACATAGAGCAGGCGAGCATCAGTAAAATTGCGTTTGAGCTGTGATGCCGAGGCGGCTTCACGCAGCATATCCAATTCGTCGAACAGGTTTTTCTCCATTTCGGCGACGACTTCGCGGGGGCGTAACCGTTTGCCTTCTGACCAGTAACGCTCGGCGAGACCTGCCATGGTGTACAGCAAGTCGACATCACGGCGAATGACTTTTTCAATGCCCGGCCGTACTAATTTGATGATGACTTGTTTGCCATCGGTCAAAGTTGCTGCATGCACCTGTGCAATGGAAGCCGACGCCAATGGCTCGGTTTCGATATTGGCAAATAATTGATCAATTTGATCCTCGGGATATGCCGCCCGGATTAATGCCAGCGCTTGTTCGCTCGGAAAAGGTGCGACCCGATCCTGTAATTTCGCCAGTTCATCGGCGATATCGTCCGGCAGTAAATCGCGCCGGGTGGAGAGAATCTGCCCGAATTTAACAAAAATCGGTCCTAAATCTTCTAATGCCAGCCGCAGTCTTTCGCCACGCGGCTGATGGCTGGCTTTACGCCAGCGATACGGTGACAACCAGCTGATAAAACGCAGCGGCCGGAACATATGGATGGCCAGTATAAATTCATCAAGACGATGACGGGCAAATACCCGGTTGATTTGCACCAGTCTGTTTAATTGGCCAAATTTCATGCTTTATCCTGTGGGTGTTTTTTTTGCAGCCGCTGGATACGTGCTTCCAAACGGTCAGCGGCAGCCTGCAAACTATCGATGTCTTGCATAAATCGGTCGGTTTCAGCTTTGTCAGGTAACAGCCGGCTTTCTTCGCGCAGATATTCGGCCAAAGATTTCTGGAAACTGTCGGCACTACTGTTCAACCAGCCAAATCCCTGACGCAAACCCTGCGCAATGGGGTAGGCCAGTGTATCGCCGGTGACTTTGGCCAGTTGCGCTTCCCAGTCAAAATCAAAGCCATTGAGCCAATCCTGCAATTGTTTGGCAAACTGCACATCGCCAAGAATTTTGATTTGTGCTGAGAACAAATTGTCGGGATTACGGGCGACTTTAATCAGCGCGGCGCTGTCAGCGGCGATCATCAAATCGGCGGTTTTATCACGGCCATCAGCCAGTTTTAATGAGGCATTTTTAAACTGGATAAAGATCGATACCTGAAAATCGGTGATATCCAGATGAATGCTGCGCTGCTCAAATTGATGTAGCTTGGCCTGACTGTCAGCATCTGCAGATAAAGCCTGATTAAGGGCAAATTCCAGCGGACGTAACGGCATTAGAATTTATAACCACGATGCAGTGCGACAATGCCTGCCGTCATATTAAAAAATTCACAGCGTTCAAAACCGGCATCAGACATCATGGTTTTTAATGTTTGTTGATCGGGATGCATGCGAATCGATTCGGCCAGATACTGATAACTCTCGGCATCGCCGGTAAAGACCTTACCCAGTTTGGGCAATAATTTGAACGAGTAGGTATCGTAAACCGGTGCCAGCCAGTCAGCAGGTTTGGAAAATTCCAACACCAGTAATTGCCCGCCCGGTTTCAATACCCGCAGCATAGAACGCAGTGCTTTGTCTTTATCGGTCACGTTGCGCAGCCCAAAAGCAATGGTAATGACATCAAAACTGTTATCAGGAAACGGCAGTGCTTCGGCATTTGCCTGCACGTATTCAATGTTGCCGACTTTGCCTTTATCAGTGAGCCGATCCCGCCCGACGTTGAGCATCGAGGCATTGATATCGGCGAGCACGACTTTGCCTGTCGGGCCCACTAAATCAGCAAATTTAGCGGTCAAGTCGCCAGTGCCACCGGCAATATCCAGTACTTTGGCACCACGGCGCACACCGCTTTGCTGCAAGGTAAGGTGTTTCCATAAACGGTGAATGCCCATCGACATCAGGTCATTCATCAGATCATAGCGGCCGGCGACAGAGTGAAAGACTTCGGCAACATGGCGGGCCTTTTCATTAACCGGCACCTGCTTATAGCCAAAATGGGTGGTGTTGTTATCTTCCATAATTATTCTCAGGCATCTTGTTGGCGTTCGTAACCTTCGGCCATCAATTTTTCCAAATAGATTTGCCAGTATTCGTCCTGATGAATGCAGAGATCGTAAAGATAATCCCAGGAAAACAGGCCGCTGTCGTGGCCGTCATCAAAGTAAATCTTGATGGCGTAATGACCAACCGGCTCGATATTGGTGATGCCGACGCTTTCTTTTTGCACCTGCAACACTTCCTGCCCTGGTCCATGGCCTCTAACTTCAGCAGACGGCGAGTGGACACGCAGGAACTCGGCAGACAGCAGATAATGTTTAGCATCGTAAACCAGTTCCAGTTTACGGGATTGCTTGTGCAACGAAATGTCTGTGGGTAGCGGCGTGTCGGCCATAAAATTCCTTAAAGAATGTAACGTGATAAATCTTCGTCCTGCGCCAACTCACCCAGTTGTTCATTGACATAAGCCTCATCAATGACAAATTGTTGACCTGCTTGTTCGCCAGCTTGGTAGGAAATTTCTTCTAATAATTTCTCCAGCAGCGTATGCAGACGACGAGCACCGATGTTTTCGGTTTTTTCGTTGACCTGATAAGCCAGCTCGGCAATCCGTTGTACACCGTCTTCGGTAAAACTGAGCGCAACACCTTCGGTTGCCATTAATGCGATGTACTGTTCGGTTAAAGAGGCGCTGGGTTCGGTCAGAATCCGCACAAAGTCTGCTGCTTTAAGAGCATCAAGTTCGACCCGAATCGGTAAGCGGCCCTGTAATTCCGGGATGAGATCTGATGGTCTGCTCAAATGAAAAGCACCTGAAGCAATAAACAAAATGTGATCGGTTTTCAGCACACCATATTTGGTGGTGACACTGCTGCCTTCGACTAACGGTAATAAATCACGCTGCACCCCGGCGCGGGAAACATCAGCACTGCTGCCACCTTCGTTACGGCCGGTGATCTTGTCAATTTCATCGATAAAGACAATGCCGTTTTGTTCCACAGTGTGGATGACGTCCGCTTTCAGGTCTTCTTCATTAATCAGCTTGGCAGCTTCTTCATCCGTCAATAATTTAAGTGCTTTTTCGACAGTCAGCTTACGGGTGCTGTGTCGCTGTTTGCCCATGCTTTGAAACATTTCCTGCAACTGGCTGGTCATTTCTTCCATGCCCGGCGGTGTCATGATTTCGACGCCCATTTGTGACTGGGCCAGTTCTAATTCAATTTCGCGATCGTTTAGTTTGCCTTCACGCAGCATTTTGCGAAATTTTTGCCGGGTCTCCGAGCTGGTATCCGCTTCACTGCCACGCGCGGGCCTCAGCAAAGCATCAAGAATGCGTTCTTCTGCTGCATCTTCAGCATGTGGCCGGGCACGTTTAATGGCTTTTTCGCGAAGCATTTTCATGGCGCTTTCCGCCAAGTCCCGGATGATGGATTCAACATCACGGCCCACATAACCCACTTCGGTGAACTTGGTGGCTTCAACTTTAATGAATGGTGCATTAGCCAGTGATGCGAGACGGCGAGCGATTTCCGTTTTACCAACACCGGTTGGGCCAATCATCAGAATGTTTTTCGGCGTCACTTCGGGTTGTAAATCAGCCGCTAATTGCTGGCGACGCCAGCGATTGCGCAGGGCAATGGCGACAGCGCGTTTGGCCTCTTGCTGACCGACGATGTGTTTGTCCAGTTCATGGACGATTTCTTTCGGAGTAAATGAATGGCTCATGAAGTAATCAGGTATCCAGGGTTTCGATAGAAAGGTTGTGATTAGTATAGATGCAGATGTCGGCGGCAATATTCAAGCCTTTCTCTACAATTTCACGTGCCGTTAAATCGGTGTTTTGCAATAACGCGGTGGCAGCTGCCTGCGCAAAAGGGCCACCAGATCCAATGGCAATCAGGCCATTTTCGGGTTCAATGACATCGCCGTTACCGGAAATGATCAGCGAGGCTTCAGCATCAGCAACCGCCAATAAAGCCTCAAGACGACGCATCATCCGATCAGTGCGCCAGTCTTTGGCCAGTTCCAAGGCGCTGCGGGTTAAATTGCCCTGATGTTTTTCCAGTTTGGCTTCAAAACGTTCAAATAAGGTAAAAGCGTCGGCGGTGCCGCCGGCAAAACCGGCAATAACCTGATCGCGATACAGTCTGCGCACTTTTCGGGCATTACCTTTCATAATGGTATTGCCGAGACTGACTTGGCCGTCACCGCCTATCACTACCTGACCATTCCGCCGGTAAGATAAAATTGTGGTGCCGCGGTATTGCTCCATTGTGACTCCTGGGGATTCAACAAAAAATAGCCGTCGAGTATACTATGCTGAGCGCATCGGTGCAGTGCGCCCTGTAAGCTTATCTTTTGAAATAAGCAAGATAGTGGTTGACAGCAGTCGGGGTTTTACGGAAAATGCGTCCTCTTTAGTGGAGGGGTTCCCGAGCGGTCAAAGGGATCAGACTGTAAATCTGACGGCACTGCCTTCGAAGGTTCGAATCCTTCTCCCTCCACCATTTTTTTGCGAGTTTACTATTAAGCGGGTGTAGTTCAATGGTAGAACTCCAGCCTTCCAAGCTGACTATGTGGGTTCGATTCCCATCACCCGCTCCAGTTTAGTTTTGGAAGTACGGCCCGTATAGCTCAGTCGGTAGAGCGCATCCATGGTAAGGATGAGGTCATCAGTTCGATTCTGATTACGGGCTCCATATTTGGTTTTGATTGGGCAGGGTTAAACTTGCCTGTTTGATTTTTTAAATTTTAAAAAGTTATTAGGCGGGAGACTGGTCATGTCTAAGGCAAAATTTGAACGGAATAAGCCCCACGTCAACGTGGGCACCATTGGTCACGTTGATCATGGTAAAACAACCCTGACAGCGGCAATCACCAAAGTCATGGCTGAGACATCAGGTGGCGAATTCAAAAACTATGCGGATATTGATAACGCGCCAGAAGAAAGAGAGCGCGGCATCACCATCTCAACTGCCCACGTTGAGTACGAATCTGCTAACCGTCACTACGCTCACGTAGATTGCCCGGGCCATGCTGACTACGTCAAAAACATGATCACTGGTGCAGCGCAAATGGACGGCGCGATCTTGGTTGTTAACGCAGCTGACGGTCCAATGCCACAAACCCGTGAACACATTCTGCTGTCACGTCAGGTTGGTGTGCCATACATCATTGTTTACCTGAATAAGGCTGACATGGTTGATGATGCTGAGCTGGTTGAGCTGGTTGAAATGGAAGTTCGTGAGTTGTTGGACAAATATGACTTCCCGGGAGATGACACACCAATCGTGGTTGGCTCTGCACTGAAAGCCCTGGAAGGCGATACCTCAGAAATTGGTGTTCCATCAATCGTTAGACTGGTTGAAGCGATGGATGAATACTTCCCAGAGCCAAAACGTGCTATTGACGGTGCCTTTTTGATGCCGATTGAAGACGTATTCTCAATCTCAGGTCGCGGTACTGTAGTGACGGGTCGTGTTGAGCGCGGTATTGTTAAAGTCGGTGACGAATTAGAAATCGTCGGCATTAAAGACACCCAAAAAACCACCTGTACTGGTGTGGAAATGTTCCGCAAACTGCTGGACCAAGGTCAGGCAGGCGATAACGTTGGTGTATTGCTACGTGGTACCAAGCGTGAAGATGTTGACCGCGGTCAGGTACTGGCACATCCGGGCACTATCAAGCCACATACAAAATTTGAAGCAGAAGTTTATATTCTGTCGAAAGATGAAGGTGGTCGTCACACACCATTCTTCAACGGCTACCGTCCACAGTTTTACTTCCGTACAACTGACGTGACTGGTGCCTGTGAACTGCCATCTGGTGTTGAAATGGTCATGCCGGGTGACAACGTAAAAATGGACGTAACCCTGATTGCACCGATTGCGATGGAAGAAGGTTTGCGTTTTGCTATTCGTGAAGGCGGCCGCACCGTTGGTGCTGGTGTCGTTAGTAAAATTACGGCATAGCATTGTTTAAGGTGGCTAAGCGCAAGGGCGCTTAGCCATTGTGAGGGCAAGTGTTAGGCCAGTAGCTCAATTGGCAGAGCGACGGTCTCCAAAACCGTAGGTTGGGGGTTCGATTCCCTCCTGGCCTGCCATCATGTTTTCACCCAATGGATAAATAACGAAAAACAATGGCAGATAAACTTAAAATGATAGTCGCAGTTGCCCTCGTGGTGGCTGCGATTGCTTTGTTTTATACCTATTCAGAGTATTCAACATTGTATCGTGTGCTCGGCCTTTTAGGTGCGGGCATTGTTGCGTTGCTGATCGCGTCACAGACAACGACAGGTGCTACGGCAATGTCTTATATCGGTGACACACAAGTTGAAGTGCGCAAAGTGGTCTGGCCAACACGTCAGGAAACTTTGCAAACCACTCTGATAGTGATTGTCATGGTTATCGTTGTGGCGATTATGCTGTGGGCATTTGATTCGCTGCTCGGGTGGGCGGTTCGCACACTGACTTTCTAAAGCAGGATAAATAATGAGCAAGCGTTGGTATGTAATACAAGCTTATTCCGGCTATGAAGCGCAGGTGAAACGTTCCCTGGAAGAGCGCATTCATCGTCTCGAGTTGGAAGATAAGTTTGGCGAAATCCTGGTCCCGACTGAAGAAGTCGTGGAAATGAAGGAAGGTCAAAAACGTAAAAGTGAACGTAAGTTCTTTCCTGGCTATGTATTAGTCAATATGGAAATGGATGACGAAACCTGGCATGTGGTCAATGACCTGCCACGCGTATTGCGCTTTATCGGTGGTACCGGCGATCGGCCAGCACCGATTTCAGAAAAAGAGGCCAACCAGATTCTGCAACGTGTGCAGGAAGGTGTTGAAAGTCCACGGCCTAAAGTATTGTTTGAACCGGGCGAAGTGGTACGTGTTACCGATGGTCCGTTCAATGACTTCACCGGCGTTGTCGAAGAAGTCAACTACGAGAAAAGTCGTCTTCGCGTTGAAGTGGTCATTTTTGGCCGCTCAACACCAGTCGAACTTGAGTTCAGTCAGGTTGCCAAAGGTTAACCGGACTGAGATTTAAACCGGGGAGCCGCAAGGCGCTTGCACCCGTTAAGGAGTAAATAATGGCTAAAAAGATAACAGCCTATATCAAGCTGCAAGTTGCAGCGGGTCAGGCAAATCCAAGTCCACCTGTTGGTCCTGCATTGGGTCAGCATGGTGTGAACATCATGGAATTTTGTAAAGCGTTTAACGCCCAGACACAAACACTGGAGCCGGGTCTGCCGACACCAGTTGTTATTACCGTTTATAACGACAAAAGCTTTACTTTCATTACCAAAACCCCACCAGCGGCGATTTTGCTGAAAAAAGCAGCCGGCCTGAAAAGTGGTAGTGCGCGTCCGAATACCGATAAAGTTGGTAGTGTTACCCGTGCTCAGTTGGAAGAAATTGCCAACACAAAAATGCCGGACTTGTCTGCAGCTGATCTGGATGCGGCAGTACGTACGATTGCCGGTACTGCACGTAGCATGGGCTTGAAGACTGAGGGGGTTGAATAATGGCTGCGTTGGGTAAAAGAAGCCGTGCTATCCGTGAAAAACTGACAGACGGTAAATTATTTGAATTAACTGAAGCATTAGACTTTTTGAAAGCCAATGCCTCAGCTAAATTTGTTGAGTCAATTGATGTTGCGGTTAACTTAGGTGTTGACCCGCGTAAATCAGACCAGGTCGTACGTAGTTCTACCGTAATGCCAAACGGCACCGGTAAAACTGTCCGGGTTGCTGTATTTGCCCAGGGTGCCAATGCTGATGCTGCTAAAGAAGCAGGCGCTGATATCGTCGGTTTTGAAGATCTGGCCGAAGACATCAAAAAAGGCAACATGGATTTTGACGTTGTGATCGCCTCACCTGATGCAATGCGTATTGTCGGTACATTAGGTCAGGTTTTAGGCCCACGTGGTCTGATGCCAAACCCAAAAGTAGGTACCGTCACGCCTAATGTTGCTGAAGCAGTGAAAAATGCCAAAGCCGGTCAGGTCCGTTACCGTACTGATAAAGCCGGTATCATTCATTGCCCGATTGGTAATGCCAAATTTGATACCGAAGCATTGCGTCAGAATTTGATGACATTGCTGGAAGACTTGAACAAATTAAAACCGAGTTCAGCCAAAGGCGTTTATATCAAGAAGATCAGTCTGTCCAGCACCATGGGTGCCGGTGTGACTGTTGATAAGGCGTTCTTAGCTTAAACCGGATTAAAGAATTGGACCGCCGCGTCTCAGCGTAAGCTGAGGCGAGGTCGTCTAAGACCGCAGGCATGTAAATTTAATTGATTTTCGGATCAGCCTGCGCAGACGGGTTCAGCTGCAGAATTTCTGAGGTTGGATGCCGTAACAAGGTGGGAATGGCAACATTTCCGTGTTAGCAACTATTCATTGTCGCAGTTAGGCAGTGAACCTAAGGAGGTCTTAGGTGGCTTTAAATCTCGAAGGAAAAAAGGCCGTCGTTGCTGAGGTCGCTGAAGTCGCATCAAGCGCATATGCTGCGGTCGCCGCAGAATATCATGGCTTGAGCGTGTCAGAAATGACCGCCCTGCGTGTTGAAGCGCGTAAACAGAATGTTTATTTACGCGTTATTCGTAACACGTTGGCACGTCGTGCAGTAGAAGGTACTGATTTTGCCTGTATGCAAGAAGGCATGATTGGTCCTTTGGTATTTGGTTTTTCTATGGAAGATCCAGGTGCTGTTGCGCGTGTTATGGGTGACTTTGCGAAAGATCACAAACAACTCGAAGTTAAAATGGTGTCTCTGGGTGGCAAATTAATGCCAGCATCAGAACTTGAGCGTCTGGCGAAAATGCCAACCAAAGATCAGGCTATCAGCATGTTCATGGGTACGCTTAAAGCACCAATCGAGAAATTTGTCCGTACTTTGCAAGCGCCAACCAGCAAGATGGTTCGTACGTTCGCGGCAGTTCGCGACGTAAAACAAGCTGCTTAATCCATTAGTGGATAAGCAATTTTTTTATTCTGCAAGTTTGAATATAGGTAAATATCATGGCTGTATCTAAAGACGATATCTTGGAAGCGATTTCCAATATGACAGTTGTTGAGATCGTAGATCTGATCGAAGCAATGGAAGAAAAATTCGGTGTAACTGCTGCTGCGCCTGTCGCTGCTGCTGCTGCCGCAGCGCCAGTTGCTGCTGCTGAAGAACAAACTGAATTTAACGTAGTAATGTCTAGCTTTGGCGAAAATAAAGTTGGCGTTATTAAAGTTGTTCGTGGCATCACCGGTCTGGGCTTGAAAGAAGCGAAAGACATGGTTGAAGGCGTACCTGCAACTGTTAAAGAAGGTGCAAGCAAATCAGAAGCTGAAGATGTTCTGAAGCAACTGACTGAAGCGGGTGCAACTGCTGAAATTAAGTAAGCAGCCCGATATTCGTGGTAGCAGTACCACCACGAATTAGAGAATGGCTGGTGGCCTTGGGCCACCGGCCTTTTTCCGTTGCAGGCCGATCGTAATATCCGGCCACTCATACATGACCCTGCCTGAATTTCGCTGCCGTGAAATCAGGTGTTTCTTCGAGGTGTAATACATGGCTTATACGTTTACCGAGAAAAAACGGATTCGTAAAGATTTTGGCAAGCGTCCAAGTGTCTTGACCGTCCCTAACTTATTGGCAACTCAGGTCAATTCCTATCAGGATTTCCTGCAAATGGGCATCGCTGCCGATGAACGTGGCGCGGTCGGTTTGCATGCTGCCTTTGAATCGGTGTTTCCGATTAAAAGTCATACCGGCATGGCCGAGCTGCAATATGTCAGCTACCGGCTGGGCACGCCTGCGTTTGACGTTAAAGAATGTCAGTTACGCGGCGTTACCTATGCTGCACCTTTGAGAGTCAAAATGCGTTTAGTCATTTATGACAAAGACGCCCCTGCCAAACAAAAAGTCGTCAAAGACATTAAAGAGCAGGAAGTATATATGGGCGAAATCCCATTGATGACTGAAAAAGGCAACTTTGTCATCAATGGTACCGAGCGGGTTATCGTGTCTCAGTTACACCGTTCACCTGGTGTTTTCTTCGATAGCGATCGCGGTAAAACGCATTCGTCTGGCAAAATCCTCTACAACGCCCGCGTGATCCCTTACCGTGGTTCTTGGCTGGATTTTGAATTTGATCCGAAAGATGCGGTGTTTGTTCGTATCGATCGTCGTCGTAAATTGCCATCAACGATCCTGTTAAGAGCATTGGGTTACAGCAATCAGGAAATCCTGGAGATTTTCTTCGAGAACGACATTTTTACCCGCAAGAAAAAAGGCTTTCAATTAGCTTTGGAGCCACAACGTTTGCGTGGTCAGTCAGTACCATTTGATATCGTCAGCAAAGACGGCGAGATCATCTGTGAAGCTGAGCGGCAAATTACCGGCCGTCATATTCGTCAGATGGAAAAAGCCAGCATGAAATCGCTGGATGTACCCGATGATTATTTAGTCGGTAAAGTGATTGCCAAAGACATTGTTGATGACGAAACCGGCGAGTTGCTGGCTAACGCCAATGATGAAATCACCACCGATATACTGGAAAAATTTGAGCGTTTTGGTATCGATGTGATCGAAACTATTTACGCCAATGATCTGGATCATGGTCCGTATATTTCTGACACTTTGCGCCTTGATGAAACCCGTAGTCATTTAGAAGCCAAGATTGAAATTTACCGGATGATGCGCCCCGGTGAACCACCGACAGAAGATGCGGCTGAAAACCTGTTTAACAACCTGTTCTTCACCCATGAGCGTTATGACCTGTCTAATGTCGGCCGAATGAAATTTAACCGTCGCCTGGGCCGGGAAGAGCTTGATGGCGAAGGCATTTTGTCGAAAGAAGACATTGTTGCTGTTATCGGTGAACTGATTTCCATTCGCAACGGCTTTGGTGTGGTCGATGATATCGATCATCTGGGCAACCGTCGTGTGCGTAGCGTTGGTGAAATGGCCGAAAACCAATTTCGTGTTGGTTTGGTTCGGGTTGAACGTGCTGTGCGTGAACGTTTGAGCATTGCCGAATCTGAAGGTCTGATGCCACAGCAGTTGATTAATGCCAAACCAGTGGCGGCGGCAATCAAAGAGTTCTTTGGTTCCAGTCAGCTGTCACAGTTTATGGATCAAAATAATCCACTATCAGAAGTGACGCATAAACGCCGTGTTTCGGCTTTAGGACCTGGTGGTCTGACCCGTGAGCGTGCCGGTTTTGAGGTGCGTGACGTACATCCGACCCATTACGGCCGTGTTTGCCCAATCGAAACACCTGAAGGCCCGAACATCGGTCTGATTAACTCTTTAGCGTGTTATGCGCGGACCAATCAGTATGGCTTTATTGAAACGCCATATCGTAAAGTTATCGACGGCAAAGCCACCACTGAAATTATTTATTTGTCAGCGATTGATGAGGGTGAATACAAAATTGCTCAGGCAACAATTGACCTGAATGATGACAACTCCATTGCCGACAATATGGTGCCATGCCGTCATAAAAACGAATTTTCGTTAATGCCGTCAGAACAAGTACAACTGATGGACGTGTCCCCACGTCAGGTTGTATCTGTTGCAGCATCATTAATTCCGTTTCTGGAACATGATGACGCCAACCGTGCCTTGATGGGTTCGAACATGCAACGTCAGGCTGTACCGACATTACGTACCGACAAACCATTAGTGGGTACCGGTATGGAGCGTGTTGTTGCTACTGACTCAGGCGTTATGGTCACGGCGAAACGTGGTGGTACTGTTGATTCAGTAGATGCCAGCCGTATTGTTATTCGTGTTAACGATGATGAAACGGAAGGCAATGAATCAGGTGTTGATATTTACAACCTGATCAAATACGCCCGTTCTAACCAAAGCACTTGTATTAACCAACGGCCAATCGTTAAACCCGGTGATGTTATTGGTAAAGGCGATACCCTGGCTGATGGTCCATCTACCGATAAAGGTGAGCTGGCATTGGGTCAGAATATTCTGGTCGCCTTTATGCCCTGGAATGGTTACAACTTCGAAGATTCGATTCTGGTTTCAGAGCGCGTTGTCGAAGAAGATCGTTTTACAACCATTCATATTCAGGAACTGAATTGTCTGGCGCGTGATACCAAACTGGGTACTGAAGAAATCACCAGTGATATTCCAAATGTCAGCGAAAGTGCGCTGGCGAAACTGGATGAGTCAGGCATTGTTTATGTCGGCGCCGAAGTTAAACCAGGCGATATTCTGGTCGGTAAAGTGACGCCAAAAGGTGAGACTCAGCTGACGCCGGAAGAGAAGCTGTTAAGAGCAATCTTTGGTGAAAAAGCCGCGGATGTTAAAGACTCATCATTGCGTGTGCCTTCCGGTATTAACGGTACGGTTATTGACGTACAGGTATTTACCCGTGATGGCGTTGAGAAAGATGATCGTACCCAGCAAATCGAAAAAGCTGAGCTGGAAAAAGTCTGGACAGATTTAAAAGATCAGCACCGGATCATGGTTGAAGACGTGTTTGCCCGTCTGGAACGTAATCTGACTGGCAAAGCCGCGAAAAAAGGCCCTGGTCTGAAAAAAGGCGACAAGCTTACTAAATCCATCCTGAAAAACATTGAGAACAGTCACTGGTTTGATATTCAAATGGAAGCGGATGAGCTGAATACCATGCTGGAAAATGCTGCCAAGCAAATTCAGCAGTATCGTCAGGATATGGATGAAGCCTTCCAAATCAAAAAAGACAAATTGACTTCAGGTCATGATTTGGCGCCCGGCGTACAACGGATGGTTAAAGTCTTCCTGGCTGTTAAACGTCGTATCCAGCCTGGTGATAAAATGGCTGGTCGTCATGGTAACAAAGGTGTTATTTCCAACATCGTACCGGTTGAAGACATGCCGTATACCCAGGATGGCCGTCCGGTTGATATCGTGCTGAACCCACTGGGTGTTCCGTCACGGATGAATATCGGTCAGATCCTTGAAGTGCATTTGGGTTGGGCTGCTAAAGGGCTTGGATATAAGATCCAGGAAATGCTCGAACAGCAGCGTGATATCGCTGAGCTGCGAGAATTCCTGAACCGCGTTTACAACACCAGCGGTAAAAAAGAAGATCTGGAATCGTTAAGCGACAACGAGATCCTTGAACTTGCCGGCAACTTGCAAGGCGGTGTGCCGATGGCGACACCGGTATTTGACGGTGCTGATGAAGGCGAGATCAAGGATATGCTGGAGCTGGCCGGTCTGCCACGTAGTGGTCAGGCGAAGCTGATTGACGGTCGTACTGGTGAGTTTTTCCATCGTCCGGTAACCATTGGTTACATGCATATGCTGAAACTGAATCACTTGGTTGATGACAAGATGCATGCCCGTTCAACGGGTCCATACAGCCTGGTCACACAGCAACCGCTGGGTGGTAAGGCGCAGTTCGGTGGTCAGCGGTTTGGTGAGATGGAAGTCTGGGCACTGCAAGCTTACGGTGCTGCTTACACCTTGCAGGAAATGCTGACAGTGAAATCGGACGATGTGAATGGCCGTACCAAGATCTACAAAAACATCGTTGATGGTGATTATCGGATGGATGCCGGCATGCCGGAATCCTTCAAGGTACTGACGCGCGAAATTCGCTCGCTGGGTATCGATGTCGACTTAGTCGAAGAATAAGCAGTAGCCCGATAATCAGGATTTTTGTCGTGCAAACGACAGCGGAGAAAAAATATGAAAGATTTGCTTAATTTGCTCAAGCAACAAAGTCAGCCGGAAGAGTTTGATGCGATTCGCATCGGCCTCGCGTCACCAAAAATGGTCCGTAGCTGGTCATTTGGTGAAGTCAAAAAACCGGAAACCATCAACTACCGTACCTTTAAGCCAGAACGTGAAGGTCTGTTCTGCTGCAAAATCTTTGGCCCGGTCAAAGATTACGAATGTTTGTGTGGTAAATATAAGCGTCTGAAACACCGTGGTGTTATCTGCGAAAAATGTGGCGTTGAAGTTACCGTTGCTAAAGTGCGGCGTGAACGCATGGGGCATATTGAACTGGCATCGCCGGTTGCCCATATCTGGTTTCTGAAATCGCTGCCATCACGGATTTCACTGTTCCTGGATATGACTTTGCGTGATATCGAACGTGTTCTGTATTTCGAAGCATTTATCGTCGTTGATCCAGGCATGACACCTTTGGAAAAAGGCCAGTTGCTGTCTGACGATATGTATTTACAAGCCATGGAAGAATATGGTGATGATTTTGATGCACGGATGGGGGCTGAAGCTGTTCAACAACTGCTGAAAAGCATCGATCTGAGCAAAGAAACTGACGTTATCCGTGAAGATATCAATGGAACCAACTCAGAAACCAAAATCAAAAAGCTCAGCAAACGCCTGAAGCTGATGGAAGCCTTCCTGGAATCTGGTAACAAACCAGAGTGGATGGTTATGGAAGTATTGCCAGTATTACCACCGGATTTGCGTCCTTTGGTACCACTGGATGGTGGCCGTTTCGCGACTTCAGATCTCAACGATTTGTATCGCCGTGTTATTAACCGTAACAACCGTCTGAAACGCCTGCTGGATCTGAATGCACCGGATATTATCGTCCGTAACGAAAAACGCATGCTGCAAGAATCAGTTGATGCCTTGCTGGATAACGGTCGCCGTGGTCGTGCCATCACTGGTACCAACCGCATGCCGCTGAAATCGCTGGCCGATATGATTAAAGGTAAGCAAGGTCGTTTCCGTCAAAACTTGCTGGGTAAACGGGTCGATTATTCAGGCCGTTCAGTTATCGTTGTAGGTCCTTACCTGAAACTGCACCAATGCGGTCTGCCGAAAAAAATGGCTTTGGAATTATTCAAGCCATTTATCTACGGCAAATTAGAGCGTCAGGGTCTGGCTACAACTATTAAAGCCGCCAAAAAAATGGTCGAGCGTGAAGGCCCGGAAGTCTGGGATATTCTCGAAGAAGTAATTCGCGAACATCCGGTCATGCTTAACCGTGCACCAACATTACATCGTCTGGGTATTCAAGCGTTTGAACCGTTGTTGATTGAAGGTAAAGCCATTCAGTTGCATCCACTGGTCTGTGCGGCGTTTAACGCTGACTTTGACGGTGACCAAATGGCTGTTCACGTACCATTGTCTTTGGAAGCGCAATTAGAAGCACGCTCTTTGATGATGGCGACCAACAATATTTTGTCACCTGCCAATGGCGAGCCAATCATTATTCCGTCGCAAGACGTGGTATTGGGTCTGTATTATATGACCCGTTCATTGGTTAACGAAAAAGGTGAAGGCAGCCGTTATGCCGATATCACCGAGCTGCGTCGCGCTTATGATAATAAAGCGGTGTCATTGCACGCCAGAGTTACCGTGCGTATTGATGAAACCGATGTTACCAAACCGGAGCTTGAGCAAAACCGTCGTATCCGTGTTGAAACCTCAGTGGGCCGTGCGATTTTGTTCAGTATCGTGCCTAAAGGTCTGCCGTTCTCAGTAGTTGATCGCACCATGACCAAAAAAGCCATTGGTGACTTGATTAACACTTGCTACCGTCGTCTTGGCTTGAAAGATACTGTTATCTTTGCCGATCAGCTGATGTATCTGGGCTTTAACCAGGCAACGCAGTCCGGTGCTTCGGTTGGTGCCGACGATATGGTGATTCCTGAGTCCAAAGCGAAAATCCTGGCCAAGGCGGAAGCTGAAGTCGAAGAAATCGCCAGCCAGTATGCATCTGGTTTGGTAACCGATGGTGAACGTTATAACAAGATCATCGATATCTGGTCACGTACCAATGATCAAATTGCCAAGGCCATGATGGATGGTATTGGTATTGATATTGTCACTGATAAAGACGGAAACCAGGTCGAACAACAATCGATGAACTCGATTTATATGATGGCCGATTCCGGTGCTCGTGGTAGTGCGGCGCAGATTCGTCAGTTAGCAGGTATGCGTGGTTTGATGGCAAAACCAGATGGTTCGATCATCGAAACCCCTATTACCGCCAACTTCCGGGAAGGTTTGGACGTTCTGCAGTACTTTATTTCTACCCATGGTGCTCGTAAAGGTTTGGCCGATACGGCATTGAAAACGGCGAACTCAGGTTACTTAACGCGTCGTTTGGTCGACGTTTCACAAGATCTGGTGGTCGTTGAAGAAGATTGTGGTACCACAGAAGGTATCAGCATGACGCCAATCATTGAAGGCGGTGATGTTGTTGAGGGTCTGGGTGAACGGGTTTTAGGCCGTGTTGTTGCTGAAGAAGTAATTAACAGTAATGGCAATGTGGTTCTGGAAGCTGGCAGCATGATTGACGAAGCCTCCGTGACCCAACTGGAAAAAGAAGGTATTGACGAAGTAATGGTGCGCAGTGCCATCACCTGTGAATCCCGTTATGGTGTGTGTAGCGCCTGTTATGGCCGTGACTTAGGTCGTGGTCATAAAATCAATGTTGGTGAAGCGGTCGGCGTTATCGCGGCACAATCAATTGGTGAGCCGGGTACGCAGCTGACCATGCGTACTTTCCATATCGGTGGTGCGGCGTCACGTACCGCAGCAGATAATTCTGTTGTCCTGAAATTCAAAGGTCGTATTCGCTACAACAACATTAAATCGGTTGAGAACAAAGCCGGTAAATTCGTTGCGGTTTCACGTTCTGGTGAATTGCATCTGATCGACGAAAATGGTCGTGAGCGGGAACGTTATAAAATTCCATACGGTGCTGAAATCACGGTTGCTGACAATGATGCGGTTGATGCCGGTCAAATCGTTGCCAACTGGGATCCACATACACATCCGGTTGTGACCGAAGTGAAAGGTCATATCCGTTTGAGTGATTTGGTTGAAGGTGTCACCGTTGATAAACAAGTTGACGAAGTCACTGGTCTGACCAGCTTGATTATTCGTGAACCTAAGCAACGTAGTTCTGCAGCCAAAGATATGCGGCCAATGGTTAAGTTGGTTGATGACCATGGTAATGACGTCAACATCATCGGTACTGACATTCCAGCAGAATATTTCCTGCCGGGTGGTGCGATTGTTCGTGTTACAGACGGTATGGAAGTGGAAGTCGGTGACATCCTGGCACGTATCCCGCAGGAAAGCAGTAAAACCCGTGATATCACCGGTGGTCTGCCTCGGGTTGCCGATTTGTTTGAAGCCCGTAAGCCAAAAGATCCGGCTTTGATGGCAGAAATCAGCGGTACCATTAGCTTTGGTAAAGAAACTAAAGGTAAACAACGGCTGATCATTACCCCGAAAGAGGGTGAACCGCATGAAGAGCTGATCCCGAAATGGCGCCACATTGCCGTGTTTGAAGGTGAGCACATCGAAAAGGGTGAAATGATTGTTGATGGACCGGAAGATCCACATGACATCCTGCGACTTAAAGGTGTGTTAGCCCTGACCAATTACATGGTTAGTGAAGTGCAGGAGGTTTACCGACTGCAAGGCGTTAAAATCAATGATAAGCACATTGAGGTGATTGTTCGCCAAATGCTGCGTAAAGTTGAAGTTGATGCTGTTGGTGATAGCAAATTCCTGAAAGGCGAGCAGGTTGAATTTGACCGTGTGCTTGAAGCGAATGATGATATGCGCGCCCAGGATAAAGTCGAAGTTTTATTTACGCCGCTGTTGTTGGGTATTACCAAAGCATCGCTGGCAACGGAGTCGTTTATTTCTGCGGCATCGTTCCAGGAAACCACTCGCGTTCTGACGGATGCTGCTGTTACCGGTAAGAGTGATCCGCTGCGCGGTCTGAAAGAAAACGTTATTGTTGGTCGCTTGATTCCTGCGGGTACCGGTTTGGCTTATCATAAAGAGCGTCATCGCCGTCGTTATGGTGATCCTGCACCGGTAGTAGAAGCGCCAGCCGTGGAAGTTGTTGAAAACAACGAGGAAGAAACCAACGAGGCCGGTTAAAGGTCTTGACGGGTCCGTTTGAAGCGGGGTAAAATCCCTCTTCTTTGTCGGGCATCCATTAAGGGTGCCCGTTTTATTCGAATGGTAATGCGAGAATAATAGTATCGCAGGCTACCATCGCTAGATATTTGTTAAGGCTGTATTTGATGGCAACAATAAACCAGTTGGTTCGCAAACCAAGATTAAAACAAAAGAAAAAGAATAACGTTCCAGCATTGCAGGCATGCCCGCAACGTCGTGGTGTATGTACACGTGTTTATACAACCACTCCTAAGAAGCCTAACTCGGCAATGCGTAAAGTTGCTCGTGTACGTTTAACTAACGGCTTTGAAGTTACTTCTTATATCGGCGGCGAAGGCCATAACCTGCAAGAGCATAGTGTTGTGCTGATTCGCGGTGGTCGTGTTAAAGATTTACCGGGTGTTCGTTATCACACTGTTCGCGGCGCCTTGGATACCTCTGGTGTATCAGCGCGTCGTCAGGGTCGTTCAAAATATGGTGCTAAACGTCCTAAAGGCTAAGCCCAGACGTTTATTCCAAAGCTAAAGAATTAGGAAACAGAGATGCCAAGAAGAAGGGTTGTTGCCAAACGTGAAGTACTGCCAGATCCAAAGTTTTCAAACATTGGTCTGACTAAATTCATTAACGTCATCATGAAAGATGGTAAGAAATCAGTTGCTGAAAAAATCACCTACGGTGCATTAAGCTCCGTTGCTGAAAGCAAAGGTGGTAATGGTTTGGAGATTTTCCAAAAAGCCATTGAAAACATCAGCCCTATGGTCGAAGTTAAGTCTCGGCGTGTAGGTGGTGCAACTTATCAGGTTCCTGTTGAAGTGCGTGCTGAGCGTCGTGTTGCCCTGGCAATGCGTTGGTTAGTTGATGCTGCCCGTAAACGTGGTGAGAAATCCATGGGTAAGCGCCTGGCCGGTGAATTGTCTGATGCTTATGAAGGCAAAGGCACCGCTGTTAAGAAGAAAGAAGACACGCACCGTATGGCTGAAGCCAACAAAGCGTTTTCACACTTCAGATTTTAAGTTTGGTCCCCTTGCCCGGCTGGTTCCGGGCAAGGTTTGTTCTTTAACATTGTTGATCGTAAAGAGTAGCTATCGTGCCACGTTCCACACCTATTAATCGATACCGTAATATCGGCATCATGGCGCACATCGACGCGGGTAAAACCACGACGACTGAGCGCGTGCTGTTTTACACGGGTATATCGCATAAAATTGGTGAAGTTCATGATGGTGCCGCCACCATGGATTGGATGGAGCAAGAGCAAGAGCGTGGTATTACCATTACTTCTGCTGCGACCACCTGCTTTTGGGCCGGTATGGATCAACAATTTCCGCAACATCGAATCAATATCATCGACACCCCGGGCCACGTTGACTTCACTATCGAAGTCGAGCGGTCATTGCGTGTGTTAGATGGCGCAGTCGCAGTCTTTTGTGCGGTTGGTGGCGTTGAACCACAATCTGAAACCGTCTGGCGTCAAGCTAATAAATATCATGTTCCCCGCTTAGCATTCATTAACAAAATGGATCGTCAGGGCGCTAACTTCCTACGTGTTGTCGAGCAAATCAAAAAACGATTGGGTGCCCGTCCGGTTGTTTTACAGTTACCAATTGGTGCTGAAGAAACATTTGAAGGTGTTGTGGATCTGGTTCGCATGAAAGCGATTTACTGGAACCCGGATGACATGGGCGTGACTTATGATGCCCGTGAAATTCCTGCTGAAATGCAACAGCAGTGTCAGCAGTATCGTGACGACCTGGTTGAGGCGGCAGCGGAAGCCAATGAAGAATTAATGAACAAATATCTTGAGTCAGGCGAGTTGACTCAGGAAGAAATCAAGCAGGGCATTCGTCTGCAAACATTGGCCAATGAAATTGTGCCGGCATTTTGTGGCAGTGCTTTCAAGAATAAAGGTGTTCAGGCCGTTCTCGATGCGGTGATTGAATATATGCCATCACCGACTGAAGTGCCAGCAATCAAAGGGCTGCTTGACGTTGAAGCGGGTACCACCGATACGCGTCATGCTGATGACAAAGAGCCGTTTGCCGCTTTAGCATTCAAGATTGCAACCGATCCATTTGTCGGAACATTGACTTTTTTCCGTGTCTATTCCGGTGTCATGAAGTCAGGCGATGCATTATTTAATCCGGTTAAAGGCAAAAAAGAGCGTATCGGCCGTTTGGTGCAAATGCATGCCAATAGTCGTGAAGAGCTAACCGAAGTATTTGCCGGCGATATTGCTGCGGCGATTGGTCTTAAAGATACCACTACCGGTGATACGCTTTGTGATCCTAATCATGTGATAACCCTGGAGCGAATGGAATTTCCGGAGCCGGTTATTTCAGTAGCTATTGAGCCAAAAACCAAAGCTGATCAGGAAAAAATGAGCATTGCTTTGGGCAAGCTGGCCAAGGAGGATCCTTCCTTCCGTGTTAGCACCGATGAAGAGTCTGCACAAACCATTATCGCCGGCATGGGTGAATTGCATCTTGATATTATTATCGACCGCATGAAGCGTGAGTTTGGTGTGAGTGCAAACGTTGGTGCACCTCAAGTTGCCTATCGTGAGACGATTCGCAAAACGGTTGAGTCTGAAGGCAAGTTTGTCCGCCAAAGTGGCGGTCGTGGCCAGTATGGTCATGTATGGTTGCGTTTGGAGCCAATGCCTGCAGGTAGTGGCTATGCCTTTGAAAACGCCACGATCGGCGGATCGGTACCAAAAGAATACATTTCATCTGTAGATAAGGGTATACAAGAGCAGATGAAAAATGGTGTAATAGCCGGCTATCCTGTCGAGGATGTCAAGGTTACATTGTTTGACGGTTCTTACCACGATGTCGACTCAAATGAGATGGCATTTAAAGTGGCAGGCTCAATGGCTTTCAGGAATGGCGCGTTCGATGCGAGCCCGGCGCTGCTGGAGCCAGTTATGAATATTGAAGTGGTCACTCCGGAAGATTATATGGGTGACGTCATGGGTGATTTGAATCGCCGCCGTGGTGTTGTTAACGGTATGGATGATGTCATCAGTGGCAAAGTTATTAAGGCCGAAGTGCCGTTGGCAGAAATGTTTGGTTACGCAACTGATTTGCGTTCTGCAACACAAGGACGGGCGACTTACTCAATGGAGTTCGCCAAGTACAGTGAGATTCCAAGCAATGTTGCAGATGCGATCATTAACAAATCGAAGTAAATATAAAGTTCTAACGAGGTAGACGAGATGTCCAAGGCAAAATTTGAACGGAACAAGCCCCACGTCAACGTGGGCACCATTGGTCACGTTGATCATGGTAAAACAACCCTGACAGCGGCAATCACCAAAGTCATGGCTGAGACATCAGGTGGCGAATTCAAAAACTATGCGGATATTGATAACGCGCCAGAAGAAAGAGAGCGCGGCATCACCATCTCAACTGCCCACGTTGAGTACGAATCTGCTAACCGTCACTACGCTCACGTAGATTGCCCGGGCCATGCTGACTACGTCAAAAACATGATCACTGGTGCAGCGCAAATGGACGGCGCGATCTTGGTTGTTAACGCAGCTGACGGTCCAATGCCACAAACCCGTGAACACATTCTGCTGTCACGTCAGGTTGGTGTGCCATACATCATTGTTTACCTGAATAAGGCTGACATGGTTGATGATGCTGAGCTGGTTGAGCTGGTTGAAATGGAAGTTCGTGAGTTGTTGGACAAATATGACTTCCCGGGAGATGACACACCAATCGTGGTTGGCTCTGCACTGAAAGCCCTGGAAGGCGATACCTCAGAAATTGGTGTTCCATCAATCGTTAGACTGGTTGAAGCGATGGATGAATACTTCCCAGAGCCAAAACGTGCTATTGACGGTGCCTTTTTGATGCCGATTGAAGACGTATTCTCAATCTCAGGTCGCGGTACTGTAGTGACGGGTCGTGTTGAGCGCGGTATTGTTAAAGTCGGTGACGAATTAGAAATCGTCGGCATTAAAGACACCCAAAAAACCACCTGTACTGGTGTGGAAATGTTCCGCAAACTGCTGGACCAAGGTCAGGCAGGCGATAACGTTGGTGTATTGCTACGTGGTACCAAGCGTGAAGATGTTGACCGCGGTCAGGTACTGGCACATCCGGGCACTATCAAGCCACATACAAAATTTGAAGCAGAAGTTTATATTCTGTCGAAAGATGAAGGTGGTCGTCACACACCATTCTTCAACGGCTACCGTCCACAGTTTTACTTCCGTACAACTGACGTGACTGGTGCCTGTGAACTGCCATCTGGTGTTGAAATGGTCATGCCGGGTGACAACGTAAAAATGGACGTAACCCTGATTGCACCGATTGCGATGGAAGAAGGTTTGCGTTTTGCTATTCGTGAAGGCGGCCGCACCGTTGGTGCTGGTGTCGTTAGTAAAATTACGGCGTAATAAAAATGGCAGCTACTCAAACAATCAGAATCCGGCTGAAATCTTTCGATCATCGTTTGATCGATCAATCAGCTAAAGAAATCGTTGAAACTGCGAAACGTACTGGTGCGCGTATTAATGGTCCAATTCCATTGCCCACCAAGAAAGAACGTTTCACTATTTTGGTTTCACCACACGTCAATAAAGATGCCCGTGACCAGTACGAAATCCGTACCCACAAGCGTCTGATGGACATTGTTGAGCCAACTGATAAAACAGTTGATGCTCTGATGAAGCTGGATCTCGCCGCTGGCGTTGATGTCCAGATCAAGTTGAATTAAGAGGGGTTGGGTCATGACAATCGGACTCATCGGTCGTAAACGCGGTATGACACGTATCTTCTCAGAAGATGGTGTTTCAACGCCGGTTACGGTAATTGAAGTAGAGCCTAATCGTATTAGTCAGTTGAAAACAGCTGATGCTGATGGTTACAACGCGATTCAGGTAACTGTTGGTGCTCGTAAAGCATCACGTGTCAGCAAGCCAGAAGCAGGTCATTTTGCTAAAGCAGAAGCCGCTGCCGGTCGTAAGGTTTGTGAGTTTCGCGTTGAAGCTTTAGAAAGCTACGAAGTTGGTTCTGAAATTAAAGTTGATTTGTTTGAAGCAGGTCAAAAAATTGATGTTTCAGGCCTGACAAAAGGTAAAGGCTTTGCCGGCGTTGTAAAACGTTATGGTTTTCGCGGTGGTGATGCGACTCATGGTAACTCGCTGTCACATCGTGCGCCGGGTTCTATTGGTCAATGTCAAACACCTGGCCGGGTATTTAAAGGCAAGAAGATGGCAGGCCATATGGGTGATAAACAACGCACCTTGCAAAACCTGTCTGTCGTCAGAGTCGATGCTGAACGTAACTTGTTATTAGTCAAAGGCTCGGTGCCTGGTGCGACTGGTAGCAATGTTGTGGTTCGTCCGGCTGTGAAAGCCTAAAGATTCTGAGGGGAATATAAAGTGGATCTTCAGTTACATTCATTTGACGGCAAGAAAAAAGCAGGAAACATTACTGTTTCTGATGCTTTGCTTGACCGCGAATACAACGAATCTCTGGTGCATCAAGTGGTAACCGCATATATGGCTGGTAGTCGTGCTGGTACTCATGCCCAGAAAACACGTTCAGAAGTTAGTGGTGGTGGTAGAAAACCATTTGCTCAAAAAGGTAGTGGTCGTGCACGTGCCGGTACTATTCGTAGCCCATTGTGGCGCAGTGGTGGTGTGACCTTCGCAGCAAAAAACCGTGACTATAGTCAGAAAGTTAACCGTAAGATGTATCGCAATGCGATTTCATCAATTTTGTCTGAGCTGCGTCGTAACGATGCTCTGATCGTGGTTGATAAGTTTGAGTTAGATACCCCAAAAACAAAAGATCTGTTGGTTAAAACGCAGTCTTTGGGTCTGACCAATGCACTAATTGTCACTGAAAATGCAGCCGGTAATTTGGCTTTGGCCTCACGTAATCTGTATGACATTGCTGCAACTGATGCAGCGCATGTCAATCCGGTTGCCTTGCTGCGTTTTGAAAAAGTTGTGATGAGTGAAGACTCAGTTCGCAAGCTTGAGGAGTCATTCGCATGAATGCTGAACGTTTAAGCAAAATCATTATGGGTCCAGTTGTTGCTGAGAAAGCAACACGCGTGGCTGAAAATAATAATCAGGTAGTACTGAAAGTGCTGCCAAATGCCAATAAGACAGAGATTAAATTTGCAGTTGAAAGACTGTTCGATGTCAAAGTTGCAGCTGTCAACACCAGCAGTGTCAAAGGTAAAACCAAGCGCACCGGCCGTACATTCGGCAAACGTAGTGATTGGAAAAAAGCCTATGTGACATTGGCCGAAGGTGCTGATCTCAACTTCCTTGGCGAATAAATAGAATACGGGTGAGGAACCAGGAATGGCATTAAGAAAAGCTAAACCTACATCAGCTGGTCGCCGATTTGTAGTAGAAATCAGTACCCCTGATCTGTACACCGGTGCACCACACGCGCCGCTGGTAGAGAAGAAGTCTAAAAACGGTGGCCGTAATAATGCGGGTCGTATCACTGTGCGTCATAAAGGCGGTGGTCACAAGCAGCGTTACCGTTTGGTTGATTTCAAACGTAATAAAGACGGTATTCCAGCAACGGTTGAGCGTATTGAATACGATCCAAACCGTACTGCGCACATTGCATTACTGAATTACGCCGACGGTGAAAAGCGTTACATCATTGCCCCTAAAGGCGTGACTGCTGGTGATCGACTGGATTCTGGTGAAGAAGCATCGATTCGTGCAGGTAATTGCCTGAAGTTGTCTGCTATTCCATTGGGTAGCACAGTGCACTGTATCGAACTGAAACCCGGTAAAGGTGCGCAAGTTGCACGTAGCGCCGGTAGCAGTGCTCAATATGTTGCCCGTGAAAACGGTTATGCAACGATTCGTCTGCGTAGTGGCGAAACCCGTAAAGTATCTTTGGAATGCAAAGCGACTTTGGGTGAGGTTGGTAATGGTGAACATTCATTACGCTCATTGGGTAAAGCAGGTGCCAAACGCTGGCGCGGTGTTCGTCCGACCGTTCGTGGTGTGGTTATGAACCCGGTAGACCATCCACATGGTGGTGGTGAAGGTCGTACCTCTGGTGGTCGTCATCCTGTTACACCATGGGGTGTGCCAACTAAGGGCTACAAAACTCGTAAGAATAAACGTACAGACAATATGATTGTACGTCGTCGTAACCGTAAATAAAGAAGGCTAGGAATTTCACATGCCGCGTTCAATTAAAAAAGGTCCGTTTATAGACCAGCACCTTGAAAAGAAGGTCTTGGAAGCGATCGAAGCCAACAACAAACGTCCGATCAAAACATGGTCGCGTCGTTCAATGATTTCACCTGAAATGATTGGCCTGACTTTGGCTGTTCACAATGGTAAACAACACGTACCTGTGTTTGTTACGGAAGATATGGTAGGGCATAAGTTAGGTGAGTTTTCACCAACACGGACCTTTAAAGGTCATGCCGCTGATAAGAAAGCGAAGCGATAAGGTTTAGATATGGCGACGAAAGCAAAACTCACTTATGCACGCATTTCTGCACAGAAAGTGCGATTAGTGGCAGATCAGATCCGTGGTTTGCCGGTAGAGCGGGCAATTAATTTACTGGCATTCAGCCCGAAAAAAGCAGCCGGGTTGGTTAAAGGTGTGCTGGACTCTGCAATTGCCAATGCGGAACACAACGATGGGGCAGACATTGATGAGTTGTATGTCTCAGCCATCATGGTTGATGACGGTCCGACTATGAAACGTATGTCACCACGTGCCAAAGGCCGTGGTAACCGTATCCTTAAACGTACAAGCCACATCACTGTGGTTGTAGACGAAAAGTAAGAGAGAATACTTATGGGACAAAAGGTTCACCCAACAGGTTTCAGACTTGGTATAATTAAAGATTGGAATTCGATCTGGTATGCAGATTCAGCCAATTTTTCAGAAATGCTAAATACCGATCTTAAGGTTCGTAAATTTCTGAAACAAAAGCTAGCGCATGCCTCTGTCAGTAAAATTCAAATCGACAGACCAGCGAAGAATGCCAAAATTACCATTCACACTGCCCGTCCAGGTATCGTGATCGGTAAAAAAGGCGAAGATATTGATAAGCTGCGCCGCGAAGCGTCAGAAATCATGGGTATTCCTGTTAATGTTGGTGTCGAAGAAATTCGTAAGCCTGAGCTGGATGCAACCCTGGTTGCAGAAAGTGTCGCTCAGCAGCTTGAACGCCGCATTATGTTCCGCCGCGCCATGAAGCGTGCCGTCACCAATACCATGCGTCTTGGTGCTGAAGGTATTCGTATTAATGTTGCCGGTCGTCTGAATGGTGCTGAAATCGCACGTACCGAATGGTACCGCGAAGGCCGTGTTCCGTTGCATACCCTGCGTGCGGACATCGATTATGGTACGGCAGAAGCCAAAACCACATACGGCATCATTGGCGTTAAGGTCTGGATTTTTAAAGGTGAAGTTTTTGACGCCACTGCGCCAAACTCACCTGTAACAGAGAAATAAGGTTATAACCGATGTTACAGCCAAAAAGAACTAAATTTAGAAAGCAGCAGAAGCTGCGTAACCGGGGTTTGGCCCACCGTGGCGCCAAAGTTAGCTTTGGTGAGTTCGGTCTTAAGTCATTGGATCGTGGTCGCATTACTGCCCGTCAAATCGAGGCCGCACGTCGTGCGATGACTCGTTATATTAAGCGTGGCGGTAAGATCTGGATCCGTGTTTTCCCGGACAAGCCAATTTCCAGCAAACCACTGGAAGTTCGTCAGGGTAAAGGTAAGGGTAATGTGGAGTATTGGGTTGCCAATGTGCAGCCAGGCCGCATGCTTTATGAAATGGAAGGTGTTTCTGAAGAGATTGCACGTGAAGCATTCCGTCTTGCAGCAGCAAAGCTTCCTGTTAAAACGACATTTGTAACGCGGGCGATACTGTAATGAAAGCGAGCGAAATCAGACAGAAATCTGCAGAAGATGTAGCCAAAGAATTGGCTGAGCTTCATAAAGAGCAGTTTAATTTGCGGATGCAGCACGCCACTGGTCAGCTGCAACGCAGTAGTGAGTTGAAGCGTGTGCGCCGTGACATTGCGCGTATCAAGACTGTACAGACCGAGAAATAATAGGGCACTGAAATGAGTGAACAAGAAAACATAGCACGTTCTTTAGTGGGTCGTGTCGTCAGTGACAAGATGGATAAAACCATCACGGTTCTGGTTGAACGCAGTGTTGCGCATCCGATCTACAAAAAATATGTAAAGCGTTCTACCAAGCTGCATGTGCATGATGAAAACAATGATTGCAACATTGGCGACGTAGTAAGTGTTACCTCGTCGCGTCCATTGTCTAAGACAAAGTGCTGGAAGCTGGTCGATATTATCGAACGTGCGAAATAAGCAAAATTCAGTTTGGAGTTTAGACCATGATTCAAATGCAAAGCAGTCTCGATGTGGCCGACAATAGCGGTGCTAAACGAGTAGAATGCATCAAAGTTTTAGGCGGTTCACACCGTCGTTATGCGGGCATCGGTGACGTTATTAAAGTCACTATTAAAGAAGCTGCACCGCGTGGCAAAGTGAAAAAAGGTGACGTGCATAATGCCGTTATCGTTAGAACCCGTAAGGGCGTGCGTCGTCCAGATGGTTCTGTCGTGCGTTTCGACAGCAATGCTGCGGTATTGTTGAACGCTGCGCATCAACCAATTGGTACGCGTATTTTCGGCCCGGTCACACGTGAGCTTCGTGGTGAAAAATTCATGAAGATTATTTCGTTGGCACCGGAAGTACTTTAAGTAGGAGCGCTGGAAATGGAAAGATTAGTTAAAGGCGATCAAGTCGTCATCACGGCCGGTAAGGACCGTGGTAAACAAGGCGAAGTCCTGCGTCGGGTCGAAGGTGGCAAGTTTGTTGTGCAAGGTATTAACCTTGTCAAAAAGCATATGAAACCAAACCCGGCGATGGGTCGCACAGGTGGTATTGTTGAGAAAGAAATGCCAATTCATGGGTCGAACCTGGCGTTGTTAAACCCTGCCTCTGGCAAGGGAGACAAAGTCGGTTTCAAAATTCTCGAAGATGGTCGCAAAGTTCGCGTCTTCAAGTCGAACGGCGAAACCGTTGGCGCTTGAGCTAGAGTTGGGATAATACAGTGAGCAGATTAAAAGATTATTATCGTGAGACAGTAGTTAAGCAGCTGCAAGAGCAGTTTGGCTACCAGTCTGTTATGGAAGTGCCTCGCATTACCAAAATCACCTTAAATATGGGTGTGGGCGAAGCGTTGACTGATAAGAAAGTGTTGGAAAATGCCGTTTCAGATATGGAACGCATTGCTGGTCAAAAGGCAGTTATTACCAAGGCTAAAAAATCAGTTGCCGGTTTCAAGGTGCGTGAAGGTTGGCCGATTGGTTGTAAAGTCACGTTACGTAGTGAGCGTATGTATGACTTTTTAGATCGGCTGATTAGTATTTCCATTCCTCGTATTCGTGATTTTCGGGGTTTGAACCCGAAATCGTTCGATGGTCAGGGAAACTACAGTATGGGAATTAAAGAACAAATTATTTTCCCAGAAATTGAGTTTGACAAGATCGACAAAACCCGCGGTATGGATATTACCATCACGACCACTGCAAAAAATGCAGAAGAGTCCCGCGCTTTGTTGGCTGCGTTCAAGTTTCCTTTTAGAAAATAAACCGAGTCTGGGTGGAATAAATTATGGCTAAACGTTGCATGGTTAATCGCGAGATTAAGAGAGCAAAACTGGTAGAAAAGTACGCGGCAAAGCGCGCTGAGCTGAAAAAGCAAATGCTCGACATGTCATTGAACGTTGAGCAGCGCGAAGCAGCAGCAAAGAAATTTCATGCGCTGCCACGTAACTCAAGCCGGACGCGCTTGCGTAATCGCTGTGAAATTACCGGTCGACCACACGGTGTTTACCGTAAGTTTGGTCTGGCCCGTAATAAATTGCGTGAACATGCAATGAAAGGCGATATTCCTGGCCTGGTCATGGCCAGTTGGTAATTGCCAACCTGATTTGTGGAGCAAAATAAATGAGTATGACAGATCCAATTGCCGACATGCTGACCCGCATTCGCAATGCCCAACAGGCCAACAAAGTTGATGTTAAAATGCCATCTTCTAAAGTAAAAATCAGCATCGCTGAAGTACTTAAAGAAGAAGGTTACATCGCTGCTTACAATGTTAGTGAAGAAGCGGGTAAGGCGCAGCTTTCAGTAACATTGAAATACTTCGAAGGTAAGCCGGTTATCGAAACGATTAACCGTGTCAGCCGTCCAGGCTTACGTGTTTATCGCTCAGCCAGTCAATTGCCAAAAGTGATTGGTGGATTGGGCGTGGCAATCGTCTCGACCTCAAAAGGTGTTATGGCTGATCGTAAAGCCCGTGCCTTAGGTCAGGGCGGCGAAGTGCTGTGCTCGGTAAGCTAAGCTTAAATTTTCGGAGAGAATAACAATGTCACGTATCGCAAATGCGCCAGTGCAAATTCCGGCAGGAGTGGAAATCTCGCTGAAAGATAACGAGATCACGATTAAAGGCAGCAAAGGCACACTGACTCGTACCCTTCACCCAGAAGTTGAAGTGGCACAAGAAGGTGCAGCACTGACCACCAAGCCGAAATCAAATAGCAAAACTGCAGTTGCTTTAACCGGTACTGCACGTGCCTTGATTAATAATATGGTTACAGGTGTGTCACAAGGTTTTGAAAAACGTCTGACTTTAGTTGGCGTCGGTTACCGTGCTAAAGCACAAGGTAACAAACTGGATTTGACACTGGGTTTTTCCCATCCGGTTCAATATGACGTGCCAAATGGCGTCACGGTTGATACCCCAAGTCAAACAGAAATCGTAGTCACCGGTGCCGATAAACAGGTAGTGGGACAAGTGGCGGCAGATATTCGTGCGTACCGTTCACCAGAGCCTTATAAAGGTAAGGGTGTGCGCTATTCAGATGAATATGTTGCTCGTAAAGAAGCTAAGAAAAAATAATTAGGCTCAACTATGGATAAGAAATCTTCAAGATTACGCAGAGCGGCTCGGTCGCGCGCCAAGATCAGAGAGCTGGAAGTATACCGTCTCACCGTTCACAGAACGCCGCGTCATATTTATGCGCAAGTATTAAATAATGACAGCAGCAAAGTTATTGCTGCCGCTTCAACTTTAGATCCTGAAGTGAAGAAAGCGCTGTCGGGAACGGGTAACAAAGCTGCCGCAGAATTGGTCGGTAAAGTTGTTGCCGAGCGTGCTGTTAAAAATGGTGTGACCGAAGTGGCATTTGACCGCAGTGGTTTCAGTTATCACGGTCGGGTAAAAGCCCTGGCAGATGCGGCGCGTGAAAGCGGCCTGCAGTTCTAATTTAATAAGGTAAGTCACATGGCTCAGAATGAACAACGCCAAGCCGCATCTGATGGCTTGATTGAAAAATTAGTCGGTATCCGTCGTGTCGCGAAAGTGGTTAAAGGCGGTCGTGTTTTTGGTTTCTCCGCACTGACTATTGTTGGTGATGGCAATGGCCGGGTTGGTTTTGGCCAGGGTAAAGCCCGTGAAGTGCCTGTTGCGATTCAAAAAGCAATGGATGAAGCTCGCAAAAACATGCAGAAAGTCGTGTTGAATGGTGACACTTTGCACCATCCGCTTACTTCACGTCATGGTGCCGCTAAAGTGTTCATGCAGCCTGCATCGGAAGGTACCGGTGTAATTGCCGGTGGTGCGATGCGTGCGGTATTTGATGCTGTCGGTGTCCACAACGTTTTGGCCAAATCAATGGGTTCAACTAACCCGTTAAATGTGGTGCGTGCCACCATTAAAGGCCTGACCGATATGAATAACCCAGAAGCAATTGCAGCCAAACGCGGCAAGTCAGTTGCTGATATCACGGAATAAAGCAATGAGTTCTAAATTAAAAGTGACTTTGGTAAAAAGCACCATCGGCCGGCTTGAAAAGCATAAAGCCTGTGTTGCTGGCCTTGGTTTACGTAAAACCGGTAGCAGCGCTGTGGTGATTGATACCCCAGAAAATCGCGGCATGATTAACCGTGTTTCTTATTTGCTCAAGGTTGAGGAAGCTTAATATGAAACTGAATACTATTGCACCAGCATTTGGTGCCAAAAAAGACGCAAAACGCGTTGGTCGTGGTATCGGTTCTGGCTTAGGCAAAACTGCAGGTCGTGGCCATAAAGGTCAAAAGGCCCGCTCAGGTGGTTTTCATAAACGTGGTTTTGAAGGCGGGCAGATGCCTTTGCAGCGTCGTTTGCCGAAAGTTGGTTTTTCATCACGCAAATCGGCAACAACTGCCCAGATTCGCCTGGATGTGTTGAATCACATTGAAGCAGATCTGATTGATTTGCTGACACTGAAATCAGTTGGCGCCGTGCCGGAAAACACTTTGCGTGTAAAAGTTATTAACTCTGGCGAATTGAAAGCTAAAGTTAACTTGAAAGGTATTGTGGCTACAGCAGGCGCGCAAAAAATGATTGAAGCCGCTGGCGGCAAGGTCGAAGAGTAAGCCTAAGTGGAAAAAAACAGACAACAAGCTGCAGGCATGCTGGGTGGTGGACGCTTCGCTGAATTGAAGAGTCGTCTGCTGTTCGTGCTGGGTGCCTTATTGGTATATCGGTTAGGGACTTTTATTCCTGTGCCGGGTATTAATCCGGCTGCTTTGGCGATCATGTTTGAGCAACAAAGCGGCACCATTCTGGATATGTTTAACATGTTTTCAGGTGGCGCTTTGGAACGTTTGTCTGTTTTTGCATTGGGTGTAATGCCGTATATTTCTGCATCTATTATTATGCAGCTGTTAACGGTTGTGCATCCCAAGCTGGCACAACTGAAAAAAGAAGGTGCAGCAGGCAAGCGTAAGATTACGCAATACACACGATATGGCACGCTTTTATTAGCGACGTTCCAGGCGATTGGTATTTCGATTGCATTGGAAGGCCAGCAAGCCGGTGGTATGGGTGTGGTTATTGACCCGGGCATGCTGTTCCGTATCACTGCGATCGTGACGTTGGTAACCGGCACCATGTTCCTGATGTGGTTGGGTGAGCAAATTACCGAGCGTGGTATTGGTAACGGTATTTCATTAATCATCTTTGCTGGTATTGTTGCTGGTTTGCCCCAAGCGGTTGGCGGGACATTGGAATTGGCCCGTACCGGTCAGTTGCATACGTTTCTGGTAATAGCTTTGTTAGCAATGGCTCTGGCTGTGACTGCATTTGTTGTATTCGTTGAGCGTGGTCAACGCCGGATTCCGGTGCATTACGCTAAGCGTCAGCAGGGTCGCAAAATGATGGCTGGTCAGGTAACGCATCTACCATTGAAATTAAATATGGCAGGTGTTATCCCACCAATCTTTGCATCAAGTATTATTTTGTTTCCGGCAACTATCGCCGGCTGGTTTGGCACTTCTGGCGGTTTGGGTTGGTTGCAGAATATTTCAACGTTAATGTCGCCAGGTCAACCGATGTACGTGCTGGCCTATGCTTTTGCGATTATCTTTTTCTGCTTTTTCTATACGGCGTTAGTATTTAACCCGAAAGATACAGCGGAGAATTTGCAAAAGTCGGGTGCGTTCATTCCTGGGATTCGTCCGGGTGAGCAAACCTCACGTTATATTGATTCAGTGATGGGGCGCTTGACTCTGGCCGGTGCGGTTTACATTACGGCAGTGTGTTTGTTGCCAGAGTTTTTGATTCTTTATTGGAGTGTACCGTTCTATTTTGGTGGTACATCGCTGTTGATTATTGTGGTCGTCATAATGGACTTTGTGTCTCAGGTGCAATCACACATGATGTCGCAGCAGTATGAAAGTTTGATGCGCAAATCAAACAAAAATAACAATGGGACTACTGGCTTTTTAAGCTAAGTGCTCGCGACAAGTTTGCTGGAGAAATTTGATGAAAGTTCAAGCGTCGGTTAAAAAGATTTGCCGTAATTGCAAAATCGTGAAAAGAAATGGTGTGTTACGAGTTATCTGTAAAGAAGCTCGTCATAAACAACGTCAGGGTTAAGCTGACGGATCGTATTTACTTTGTTGTTGAGCAGTGTTTTTGTATGATACAATTCGCTGTTCACTCCTGAGAAATTTAGGGTAATTGAATGGCTCGTATAGCTGGTATTAACGTCCCTGTGCAAAAGCACACGGTAATCGCATTAACATCGATTTATGGCATTGGCCGTACTCGTGCTCAACAAATCTGTGCTGCCTCAGGCATTGCACCTGATGCAAAAATCAGAGATTTGTCTGAAGCCGAAGTAGAGCAATTGCGTACTGAAGTGGCTAAGTTTTCTGTTGAAGGTGACTTGCGCCGTGAAGTGTCGATGGATATTAAGCGCCTTAAAGATTTGGGTTGCTATCGTGGTGTGCGTCATCGCAGAGGGCTGCCAGTTCGCGGCCAAAGAACCAAAACCAATGCCCGGACCCGTAAAGGTCCGCGCCGTATGATTAAGTAAGGGAAGTCTTCGATGGCAAATGCATCAGCACGACAACGTAAGCGTGTCAAAAAGAATGTAGTGGATGGCGTTGTTCATATTCACGCTTCTTTCAATAATACCATCATCACTATTTCTGACCGTCAGGGTAACGCCTTGTCATGGGCCACAGCTGGTGGTTGCGGTTTCCGTGGTTCTCGTAAGAGTACCCCGTTCGCAGCGCAGGTTGCCGCTGAGAAAGCCGGTGAAGTAGTTAAAGAGTTTGGCATGAAGAATTTGGATGTTGAAATCAAGGGTCCAGGTCCTGGCCGTGAATCAGCAGTCCGCGCCCTGAATAATCTGGGTTTTAAAATTACAAATATTACTGACGTGACACCGATCCCGCACAATGGTTGTCGTCCGCCAAAGCGTCGTCGCGTTTAACAGGTTCTTGGAGTAAGACTAATGGGAAAATATCGTGGCCCTACTTGCAAGCTGAGTCGCAGAGAAGGTACAGACCTTTTTCTGAAGGCCCGTGGTAATCCACTGGAAAGCAAATGCAAGATTGATCAAAAACCAGGCCAGCATGGTGCGCGCCGTGGTCGTGACTCTGATTATGCTACGCAGTTGCGTGCTAAGCAGCGTATTCGCCGCATTTATGGCGTTCTGGAAAAGCAATTCCGTAACTATTACAAGTTAGCTGATCAGAAGAAAGGCGCAACAGGTATAAACCTGCTGAATCTTTTGGAACAACGTTTAGATAATGTTGTTTACCGTATGGGTTTTGGTGCCACACGGGCTGAATCACGTCAGTTGGTTTCACACAAAGCTGTCATGGTTAATGGCCGCGTCGTCAATATCGCCTCTTATCAAGTAAAAGAGGGTGATGTCGTCGAAATCCGCGAGAAAGCTAAGAAACAAGACCGCATTATTAATGCGATGTCTGTTGCTGAGCAGTTGGGCTTCCCAGAATGGATTGAAGTCAATAGTCAAACGTTATCAGGTACTTTTAAACGTGCCCCTGAACGTGACGAGCTGCCGGCAGAACTGTCAGAAAACCTGGTAGTTGAGCTTTACTCTAAATAGTTTTAATTAAATCTCGTCAGAGATTTATCAGAGGAATTTGCATGACGACTTATACGAGTCAATTTCTTAAACCAAGGATTGTTGATATCCAGAAGTTTAGTGACACACGTACGCGTCTTGTTCTGGAGCCGCTGGAACGTGGTTTCGGTCATACTTTGGGCAATGCCCTGCGCCGCATTCTGTTGTCTTCAATGGATGGTGCCGCGGTGGTCGAGGCGCAAATCGACGGTGTTGTGCATGAATATTCAGCTATCGATGGTGTGCAGGAAGATGTTTTAGACATCTTGTTGAACATGAAAGGTATTGCAGTTCAGTTACATGATGCTAACGAAGCTGTGTTGAGTTTAAACAAGAGTGGTGTTGGTCCTGTAACTGCTGCTGATATTCAATTGCCACACAATGTTGTGGTAACAAACCCAGAACATGTTATTGCCAACCTGACCGGCGGTAGCTTATCTATTACTTTTAAAGTTGCGAAAGGTCGCGGTTACTCTGCTGCCAATACGCGTACTTTGGGTGAAGATGAAGATCGGGCGATTGGTCAGTTATATTTGGATGCATCTTTCAGTCCGGTTCGTCTTGTCACGTACAGTGTTGAAAGTGCCCGTGTGGAAAACCGCACCGATCTGGATAAATTGATTATTGACGTTGAAACCAATGGTACGCTTGAAGCTGAAGATGCAATCAAGTATGCAGCAACTATCTTAAGTGATCAGTTAACAGCTTTTGTTGATTTCACTGTCATTGAAGAAAGTGTTGTTGAGCACAAGCAACCTGCGGTAGATCCGGCATTATTGCAAGCAATTGATGATCTGGATTTAACAGTCCGTTCAGCTAATTGTTTGAAAGCAGAAAATATTTATTATGTAGGTGATTTAATTCAACGTACAGAAATGGAATTGTTGAAAACGCCTAATTTAGGTAAAAAATCACTGACTGAAATTAAAGAAGTACTGGCGTCAAAAGGCTTGTCATTAGGCATGCATCTTGATAATTGGCCACCTGCTTCATTAGAGCAAAAATAATACTGAAGTCATTTCAGCATAAAAGAATAGGGTAACAACCATGCGTCATCGTAATTCAGGTCGTAAATTAAACCGTAACAGTAGCCACCGCAAAGCGATGTTTAAAAACATGGCTGCCTCGCTGATGGAACACGAAGTTATTCGTACAACATTGCCGAAAGCCAAAGAACTGCGTGGTGTGGTTGAGCCGCTGATTACACTTGCTAAAACGGACAGTGTTGCTAATCGTCGTCTGGCTTTCTCGCGACTGGGTAGCCGTGATGTTGTCACTAAACTATTTAACGAAATAGGTCCACGTTCTGCGAACCGTCCAGGTGGTTATGTGCGTGTACTTAAAACCGGTCTTCGTGACGGTGATAAAGCGCCAATGGCCATTGTTGAATTGGTTGATCGTCCAGATAATGCACAAGAGGTTGCTGCTGAATAAACTCAGCGCAAATCCCAATAAAAAAGCCGGCTTGTTGCCGGCTTTTTTATTTATATAAGTATTAGAAACACACTAAACAGCTGATTCAATTTAGCTTATTAGTTAGTCAACAAATAAAGCTGTATAAATTCCGTTTTTAGCGTTGACACCGTAGCGAGTATCTGTATAATTCTCGCTTCTTTGCTGGCAGGTTCTGGCAAACGCTCT
>JBBEBX010000009.1:0-227311 GCA_040882115.1 Methylophaga sp.
GAAGGCAGGTCGCGTAGCGATTTGCCCCAGGGATGGGGCAAACAAAGTAGGTCACCGATAACTGCTCCTGCGTTATCGGCATACGATGAACAGGGAGGTTCAAGTGTCGCGCTAGCAGGATAGCGATAGCGACCATTACCTCCCTGTATATAACTGCCAGGCTTTAATACAAAAAAATATCCGGACCTCTGTGAGGACCGGGTATTTTTTTGTCTGTAACAGCGGCATGAATAAAATTCGAGTGAATAATTAAAAACGCTGTCACGTACTACTGTTACCCGGCCAAAAATTTTCAAGCTTAACCGCATTCCGAATAGTATATGAAAGATGGCTTCGTGTATGGCTGGCATTCATACTCTTATCCCTCAGCCAAAAGCATGCAGTCGTCACAAAGATAGTGGTAAGTGCGATTTCTTCAGAAGCTCTTTTTAGGAAAGTTGCATCTCGTCCACAAATTTCCCGCATCCATTGTACGGTACGACTGATTCGAAATAACGTTGGTAATTGGATATGCAAATGACCAGGTTCAAGTCTGACCTGAAGCATTTGCGTAACGGTATTACGGTAAGGTGCCAGACTGTCCAGCCAGGTCATAACGCAATGTTCAAACTGTGCAGGAAAGTCGGGGTTATCAAAAACAGCCGACTGACATTTCAACAGCATATAACGGTCAGCACGATCCCAGAGCAGATCAATAAGATCTTCTTTTTCGTTAATATACAGATGCAGATCGGCAAGACTCAGGTTCATCTTTAACGCTACATCTGTGAGGCGTACAGCTTCCCAGTGCTGATTTGCCGCCAGTTCAAGCGCAGTATCCAGGATACTGTCCGGAGTGGTTTTATTATCTTGCATAACCGAGTCTCCCCTGAACTCCCGAGCAACTTACCTGTGTTTGATTAGGTCTTTTTTACAGACATCCGAATATCAATATAAGCTTAATGAGTCATAATTGTGCAGTTGCTCGCAGATTCAAATAATTTATAAGGATAACTAATTCACAAGGGCAAAATAGACGGTACAGGTCAAAAGAAGTAAAAAAACATATTAGTCTGTCATTTTAAAAAGCGTTCAAAAGCTTGTTAAAACTTTATTTTCGGGCGTTAAGCATAACAATGCGTATGAGTTGCAATTTACTGAGCCGGGGACAAGAGATAGTAATTTTGTCTTATGTTTATCAGTGCATTATCAATAAACTATCCCGCCAGTTGGTGGTATAGCCGAAGCTTTTCTGGTCTTGTTTCATTTTCCACGTGCGTTGAAAACCTTCCCGGGCAATTTTCAGGCTGTCCCGGCCGATCTGCCGATTAATACTGTCCAGTGTTTGCATCAGGTGATCATTACGAACGGCAGGCTTATCGGCGAATAAGAGTAATTGCTGTTCCGTTTGGACAGCGATTTGGCTTAATACAATACCGGCTTTAGCATAGCGGTAACCTGGCTTATAAATTTGATCTAATGCTCTCAGTGCAACCTTCAATAGCTGGCGACTGCCATTGTCAGTCATGGGAACAGGCAGTGTCATTTGACCACGATAAAAATCTTTTCCCTGCCGGTAAACACCGGTTCTTATATAAACGTGTACGGCAGCACAGACTGATTGTTGTTGACGAAGTTTACGGGCGGCGCGGCTGACGTAAAGCGTAATTGCTTCAGCGAGGCTTTGTTTATCGGTTACAGGGCTGTCAAAACTACGAGAACTGATAATTTGTTTTTTTGCAGCTGGTGATTGCTCAATTTCAATACAAGCAACGCCGTTGAGTTCCCGAATGGTTTTTTCCATAACAACACTATACTGGCGGCGCAATACGTCCGGATTGGCCTGCTTTATATCCAATACTGACCGTAAACCATGATTGTCACGCAGTCTTTTACTGAGATTTTTACCAATACCCCAAATTTCGTCACTGGGCAGTTGCGCCATGATCTCGTCCAAACGGGCATTGCTTATGCTTGCAAAATCACAAACGTCCTTAAATTGACGACGCTTTTTAGCACAATGATTGGCCAGTTTTGCCAGTTTTGCCAGTGTTTTGGCCGTCCCCACTATACAACTTATTCTTATCAATGGAATACACTTCCTGATCCGGACAAAACTGGCTGAGAATGCGCATGACACGATTACTCATATCAGCATATAAAGCATAGTTGGAAGACAGGGCAATAATATTATGTCGCCGGGCAAGATCGGCAAACTTAAACCATGGGGCGCCCATTGGAATGCCTAAAGCCTTGGCTTCATTACTCCGCGCTACCGCGCAGCCATCATTATTGCTGAGCACCACCACCGGCCGGCCATTAAGCTTGGGAGCAAAGACGCGCTCGCAGGATACATAAAAATTATTCACATCAACCAGTGCGATACGCCTTGTGGCAATGGCCATTTTAAAACCGCCGGAAAGCGCCGGTGACGACACCCCCGATCTCAAATTGCATCCCATCTTTGATGATAATCGGCTGATAAGCCCCGCTGCTGTTTTCCGGTAATAACAGCGGCCGGCCATCCGGACTTTTGCCGAGTCGTTTGATGGTGAATTCACCGTCAACGACAGCTAAGACAATGTTGTTCTTACGTGCATTTTTAGAGCGATCAACGACCACCTTGTCACCTGGCAGCAAGCCGGCATCAATCATTGATTGGCCTTTAATGGTGACAAAGAAGGTGGCTTCTTCGTTATCGATTAAAAAATCATTGGGATCCAGACGTGTTTCTACATGCTCATCCGCAGGTGATGGAAAACCCGCTGCCACTTTGGAGCTAAACAACGGCAGATTGATATTTTTAAGTGTTGCCTCCGGACGGCTGATGGTGAGTGCCAGGAACCGGGACGGTATCGGTAAATTCGCTTTATGGGCGTTAATCAAATCACGCACTATCAGCTGTTGGCTTTGCGGTATACGCATCACCACGCTGGGCTCGGCTTTAGCACTGCCTTTTTTACGGCCAGCACCAGGTCGGCGGCCGCCGTGCGAATTTATCTGTGACATAAACACCTTGAATAAGTGTAACCTTAAATCAAGTTTATTATGCAACAGCGTGCCTGGCAAGCATTCAGTAATTAATCAAGAGCGATATAGTTTTCGGTCTCAAATCGCGGTGTGCAAATCGCTAAAAAAACCAGATCACCAGCGCCGGTATTGGTTATACGCTGCGGGGTATCGGGCGGAATTATCACGACATCGCCGGGGAAAACAGTTTGCGCTGGCAAATCGCCCACTTCAACATCCCCCTGGCCTTCGAGTATGACGTAACGTTCAGTCGTTGCACTTAATTGGTGCCGGTGGGTGGTGATATTGCGCGTTACGCGTGCACGCGCGATAGAAACGGCGGGATCTTGCGCTGAATTGGCAAGCTCATTGATATAACAACCTTCAATAAAAAAGTATTCTTTGCTGACTGCAAAACGCTGAATCTGTGGCTTCATGACTGAATAGTAACCTTGTTTTTAGTCGACGCACAAAGTCGAGACTGATTGTTTACGATTAACTATGGCACTTTTAATGCAGCACATTGCCTGAACCCATTTATAGGGAGGCGCTGTATGAAACTGCTCATTATGCTCTTGCTGTTTGTCTCGCCGGTTGAAGCTCAAGAATCGGCACCGTGGAAACGCATGCTGTTTACCGGCGGTAACCATATGGTTATGGGCTTTGCGCCGGCGACCCTGCATTTTACCGATACCCTGAATATTTTTATCGAAGGTGATGGCAAACCCGGCATTGCGCTGGATTTGGTCCGTAGTACCGGCGGTAATTCAGTGTATTTGGCTCGACCTTGCCAATATCTGGATGGCCACCGGTTTAACAGTTGTGGTAAGGCCGTCTGGACCTCTCATCGTTATTCTCAAGCGGTTATCGATTCGATGGACAGGGCGATTACCGCACTGAAAATCCGTTATCGGGCGAGAACGGTACGGTTGATCGGCTTTTCCGGTGGTGGCGCGGTAGCCAGTATTATCGCGACTAAAAGACAAGATGTGGCTTTATTAGTCACCGTTGCTGGTAATTTAGATCACAAATGTTGGACCGACTATAACGCCTCGCAGCCATTGGCGGGTTCACTGAATCCAATTGATTTCAGCAAAGCGCTGGAAGCAGTACCGCAGATCCATTTGATTGGGGAGCGGGATGATGTGGTACCCGGATCAGTTTTAACGTCTTATTTATCGCGTCTTAAAAAGTTGGATAAAGTTACCAGTCATATTATTGTTGGTGCTAACCACACCTGTTGTTGGTCTTTGGCGGTGGCGCAGGTGCTGGAGTGATTTTTATGGCAATCAGGCGGCAACAAAAGTGCCGCCTGATTAATATTGAGCGTAAGACTTATCAGTTGAGACTGGCTAACCAGTCATCATCAGATCCTTCATTCATGCCTTCAAATAGATAGGTTGATAAATAACGTTCGCCGGTGTCGGGCAACATGGCCAGAATTACTGAGCCAGATTCAGCTTTTTCGGCGACTTTCATGGCGGCCGCTAAGGTGCCACCACAGGATAGACCGACAAAAATGCCTTCTTCGCTGGCCAGCCGCAGTGCCCAGTTTTTGGCTTCTTCATCAGTCACTGGATATAGCTCGTCATAAACTTCACGATTTAATATGTCCGGAATAAAATCCGGCGTCCAGCCCTGAATTTTATGCGGTTGCCAGTCATCACCCGCCAGCATCGAGGCTGTAGCGGGTTCTGTGGCAACAATTTTGGTATCAGGACGGGCTAATTTGATCATTTCACCAGCACCCGTCAATGTGCCACCGGTACCCCAGCCCGATACCCAGTAATCAAGGCGTTTGCCGGCGAAATCACTGAGAATTTCCGGACCGGTGGTATTGCGGTGATACGCGGGGTTGGCTGGGTTTTCGAATTGGCGCGCTAAAAACCAGCCATGTTTCTCAGCCAGCTCCTTGGCCTTTTTGACCATGCCGGTGCCTTTTTCGGCGGCTGGGGTCAAGATAACTTTGGCGCCCAGCGCTCGCATGATCTTGCGGCGCTCAATCGAAAATGTCTCGACCATGGTGGCAACAAATGGATAACCTTTGGCGGCGCAAACCATAGCCAGTGCAATACCGGTATTACCAGAAGTCGCTTCAACAACAGTTTGTCCGGGTTTTAATACACCACGTTGTTCGGCATCTTCAATGACGGCAATCGCCAGTCGATCTTTGACTGATGCCATCGGGTTAAAGGACTCGACTTTGACATACATGTCGACGTTTTTGGGGGCGATATGGTTAAGCCGAACGATAGGCGTATTGCCGATGGTGTCCAGAATGCTGTTATAAATCATAATTTGCTCTGCCAGAAAATATTGATTAAGAGTACAAGATGTCAGTTTTATGGCAAGTCCTGAAACAAAAACAGCCGCTTGAGGCGGCTGCTTGCAAATATGGCTGACGGTTAATTCGGACTGCTAACGTGAATATTTTGTTTGGTAGATTGCTGACTGTTAGGTTTTTTGACGGATTCCGGATTAGCCGTTTTTTGCAATGCTTTCAGAATATTTTGTCGGGTAATCGAGCCCACCAGACGGTTTTCTTTTATAACCGGCATACATTTAAACGCTTTTTGCAGAAAGATTTCTGCGACATCAATGATCGAAGACTCATAATCTATCGTCTCGACACTGTGGTGCATGTACTCTGAAACCTTGCCAGCCGACTCACCCTGATAGGCAGCATTCAGCGCGACTTGCATACAGTCTTTTTCAGATAAAAAGCCAATCAGATTGCCGTGGTGATCGATGACCGGCGCGCCGGAAATCTTGAACTCAATCAACTGATGGATAGCTTTGAGGACATCCATATCCGGCGTGAACGTCAGTTTGGTGCCGTTCATATGATCTTTAACTTTCAGTGATGCCAGCATGCTGCTCTCTCCTCAGCGGTAACTTACGCGTTATCCTGTGCGTGTTTACGTGCCGCACATTGTTGTTTTTCTTCGACGCTGCAAGCGCCGCCACAGCTACCTGACAAACCGACCTGATTCAGGCCGCCACAACTGCCTTTGATAGCACCACGACCGAATATTACACCAATCGCCATGCCGGCGACGACGACTAATAACAACACAAAAGCAGCGATAAACGTCGACATTTAGCCCCCGAAGTCGTCGAGCATAATATTTTCCCGCTCCACGCCTAAATCTTCCAGCATTTTAATAACCGCTGCATTCATCATTGGCGGACCGCACATATAATATTCACAATCTTCTGGTGCCGGATGATCTTTTAAGTAATTTTCATACAACACATTATGAATAAAACCGGTGTAACCCTGCCAGTTATCTTCTGGCAATGCATCAGATAAGGCCACATGCCAGGTAAAGTTGTCATGTTCGGCGGCCAGCTGATCAAAATCTTCACTGTAGAACATTTCTCGCAAGCTACGCGCGCCATACCAGAAAGTGATCTTGCGTTTGGTTTTGATGCGCCCCAGTTGATCAAAAATATGCGAGCGCATCGGCGCCATACCGGCACCACCACCGATGAATACCATTTCTTTATCAGTATCTTTGGCAAAAAACTCACCAAATGGTCCCGAAATCGTTACTTTGTCACCGGCTTTCAGGTTAAAGATATACGAAGACATAATACCCGGCGGTACATCATCATTGTTAGGCGGCGGTGAGGCAATCCGCACATTCAGCAAAATGACGCCTTTTTCTTCCGGGTAATTGGCCATCGAATAGGCCCGCACCACATCTTCTTTAACGACTGATTTATAACGCCACAGATCAAAACGATCCCAATCGGGGCGATATTCGTCACCAATGCTAAAGTTTTTGTATTCAACCGTATGCGGCGGGCACTCGATCTGGATAAAACCACCGGCGCGGAATTTAACATCTTCGCCTTCTGGCAATTCCAGAATCAGTTCCTTGATAAAGGTCGCAACATTGTCATTAGAGCGAACAGTACATTCCCACTTTTTAACGCCAAATACTTCTTCCGGTACCTGAATACGCATATTTTGTTTGACTGCCACCTGACAAGACAGGCGATCGCCTTCTGCGGCTTCACGCTTGGTGATATGTGATTCTTCAGTGGGCAGAATCGAGCCGCCACCTTCGAAGATTTTTACTTTGCATTGCGCACAGGTACCGCCGCCGCCACAGGCTGACGAAACGAATAAATTGGCATTGGCCAGCGCGCCGAGCAATTTGCCGCCGGCCTGCGTGTGAATGGTTTTTTCGTCATTGATAACAATTTCAATATCACCGGTGGCTACCAGCTTAGAACGGGCACCAAGAATGACGCCGACCAGCAGCATGATGATCAACGTGAATAAAACGATACCGAGTATGATTTCCATTACAGTTGAATCCCCGAGAAGGCCATAAATCCAAGCGCCATCAGACCGGCGGTAATGAAGGTAATGCCTAAACCTTGCAAGCCATCAGGAACATCGGAATATTTCAGTTTTTCGCGAATACCGGCAATGGCAGTGATGGCCAGCGCCCAGCCAAAACCACTACCAACGCCATAGACGGCGCTTTCAGCCAGATTGTAATCACGTTCTACCATAAACAGCGTACCGCCGAGAATGGCACAGTTAACCGTGATCAGCGGCAGGAAAATACCTAGCGCGTTATAAAGTGCCGGCGCATATTTATCCATGGCCATTTCGAGGATTTGCACCATGGCGGCAATGACGCCGATATAGCTAATCAGGCCGAGAAAACTTAAATCAACATCGGGCAGACCGGCCCAGGCAAGCGCGCCTTCCTGCAGCAAATACTGATAAATCAGATTATTAGCCGGCACCGTAATGGTTTGTACCACAATAACGGCAATGCCCAGGCCCAGCGCCGTTTCAATTTTTTTGGAAACCGCCAGAAAGGTACACATGCCCAGGAAAAAGGCCAGGGCCAAATTCTCGACAAAAATCGAGCGGATAAACAGACTGAGATAATGTTCCACTTACAGTACCTCCGTCCGGTGCACCTGATGGATTTGATAATCCGGTGCTTCCACCTGTTGTGGTTTCCAGCTGCGAATTGCCCAAATCATCAAACCAATAATAAAGAAAGCGCTTGGTGGCAGCAGCATCAGGCCATTCGGTACGTACCAGCCGCCCTCGTTGGCAACCGGAATAATGGTTTGGCCAAATAATTTACCGGCGCCAAATAACTCGCGGAAGAAAGCCACGGCCATCAGGATCAGGCTGTAACCCAACCCATTACCCAGACCATCTAGGAAGCTCATCACCGGCGGATTTTTCATCGCATAAGCTTCGGCGCGGCCCAGAACGATACAGTTGGTAATAATCAAGCCGACAAATACCGACAATTGTTTGCTGGCCTCGTAAGCATAAGCCTTAAGCACCTGATCAACAATAATGACCAGAGAGGCAATAATCGTCATTTGTACGATGATACGAATACTGCTGGGGATATGCGCCCGAATCGAACTGATAATCGCGCCAGAAAAGGCTGTCACCGTGGTCAGGGCAATCGACATAATCAGTGCGGCAGTCATATTGGTGGTGACCGCCAGTGCTGAGCAAATCCCTAGCACTTGCAAGGTAATCGGATTGTTGTCGATTAAAGGATCAACAATATTTTTTTTCGCCTGACTTGCCATCAGTTACTCTCCAACTCAGTGCGTAAATTGTGTAAAAACGGGCCAAAACCCTGTTCGCCCAACCAGTAAACCATCATGTTAGAAACACCCCGGCTGGTTAATGTGGCACCGGACAAACCATCAATTTTGTATTCGGCATTGCTGGCATTTTCATCGACGAAACCGCGCACTACACGCAGTTCAACATTGCCGTTGTCGTCATAAAGTTTTTTGCCTTCCCACTTGGCGCGCCAGCGGGGGTTATCAATTTCACCGCCAAGGCCCGGCGTTTCTGCATGTTGGTAAAAACGCAGGCCGGCAATAGTATTTAAATCAGCTTCTAACGATAAAAAGCCATACATGGTTGACCATAAACCATAACCACTTACCGGCAGAATGACCTGTTGCACGGCATTGGTATCGGGATCGCGTAATAGATAAATGGGTGCATATTTGGCGCGATTACCAATACCGGCAATATCATCATCAATATTGACGCCATATTCAGGGGTGGCAGCGGCTTTATATTGGTCAAAGGTTGCAGGATCCAAATCAACATCAGTATCAGCGTATTGACCGGCATCTAAATTCACCAACTGCACATCAAAGCGCTCAAACGCCGCGTCGATATCCATCCCCGGCTCATAAAGACCGGTCACTGCCAGAATATTCTTGCGGATATCATTTTTCTTATTAACGGTTTGCTGGCTTTTTAAGGCGACGGCGGCAGTTGATACCAGCACCGAGCACATCAGACACAGCAACACGGCAATGAAAATGGTTTTTCGCGGATCATCATTAGGCAAAGCCATCAGCCTGCCTAAAAAGCCCGTTTTCTGCGTTGTTTCAGTCATAGTTAAACTCGTTGTAGTCGGCGTTTGACATTGGCCTGCACCACAAAATGATCAATTAGCGGTGCAAAAATATTGCCGAACAAAATAGCCAGCATGATGCCTTCGGGGAACGCTGGATTAATGACGCGGATCAAAATGGTCATAAAGCCAATCAAAATGCCGTAAATCCAGCGGCCTTTATTGGTCATCGCTGCTGACACCGGATCTGTTGCCATAAACACCATACCAAAGGCAAAACCGCCCAGTGTCATATGCCAGTACCACGGCATACTGAACATCGGATTAGTGTCGCTGCCGATTAAATTAAACAGTGCTGTGGTCAGGAACATGCCGAGGAACACCCCAAACATAATGCGATAGGAGGCCACCCGCGTTATCAGCAGGAATGCCATACCAAACAATATTGCCAGCGTTGAGGTTTCACCCAAAGAGCCCGGCATCATGCCGATAAAGGTTTGGCCCCAGCTATAGCCGGCCTCGGTAATGGCTTCAACACCGCCTAATGCGGCCAGACCTAAAGGTGTAGCACCGGTATAACCGTCAATTGCCGTCCATACTGCATCACCAGACATAGAAGCGGGATAGGCAAAATACAAAAATGCCCGGCCGGTCAACGCTGGATTTAAGAAGTTTTTACCGGTACCGCCAAACACTTCTTTACCAATAACCACACCAAAGATAATTCCCAGTGCCACTTGCCAGAGCGGCGTGGAGGGCGGTAGGGTCAGTGTGTAAAGCATTGATGTGACCAGAAAGCCTTCGTTGACTTCATGATTACGCACCGCGGCAAAAATCACCTCAAAGGTACCGCCGGCAATTAACGTGGTCAGATAAATGGGCAGAAAATACAGCAACCCGTGGAACATATTGGAGAAAACACTACTGGGATTGTAGGTAATTCCCAGAGTATTCATGATCCAGCCGCGCCAGCCTTCAACGGTGGACATGCCCAGATCGGCCATGGCACTGTTGGCCTGAAAGCCGGTATTCCAGAGCATCAGTAGCAGCACCGGGAATGTCGCCACAACGACATAGCTCATCACCCGTTTTAGATCGATGCCATCCCGTACATGCGGCGAACCACGGGTGGTATCGGCTGGCGTGTAAACAAAGGTGTCGACCATTTCATAGAGGGCGTAGAACTTCTCATACGGCCCGCCCTTTTGAAATGACGGTTCAATTCTGTCCAGAAATCTTCTGACGCGCGCCATAGCTAACCTTCTTTTTCAATTTGCGTGAGATTGACCCGCAGCGCCGGGCCATAATCATATTTGCCGGAGCAAACATAAGAACACAGCGCCAGATCTTCTTCATCGAGTTCTAAGCAGCCCAAAGCCTGCGCCGAGTCCGTATCTCTGACCAATAAAGCGCGCAGGAGTTGTGTTGGCAAAATATCGAGTGGCATCACATATTCAAAAACGCCAACCGGTACCATGGCGCGTGGGCTGCCATTTTGTGAGGTGGTCAGGGCCAGATTTCTCTTGCCGAGGATTTTTGAGAAGAACACATTTAATGCTGAAAACTTATCTTTACCACCCGGACGGATCCAGCCCAGTAATTCGCGATGGTAGCCTTCGGCAATCACTGAAACCTGCGTATGGAAACGGCCCAAATATGCTGCCCAGTTATTGGCAGTGTGGCCATGTAACACCGAACCGGAAATTACCCGCGATTGCACATCTTGCACTTCGCCGCGTACCAACTCTTCAGTATTGGCACCCAGCCGTGTTCGGATCAAGCGCGGCTTATTGACCAATGGTCCGGCCAGAGAAACGATTCGCTCTACCCAATATTGGCCGCTGGTAAACAGCTTACCGATAGCGATGACGTCCTGATAATTGATATGCCAAACGGTTTTTTTGACGCCAACCGGATCGATAAAATGAATATGCGTACCCACCAGGCCACTGGGGTGCGGGCCGGAAAAAGTGTACGTATCAAGATTGGCTACATCGGGTGCCGGCAATGCTGTTTGCGGGGCCTGACACAAATTGATTTTGCCTGTGGTCAGCCGGCTAAGCACCGTCAGGCCATGCTTAAAATCTTCGGCATAAGTGTTGATAATTAATGCCGGATCAGCAGCCAGCGGGCTGCTATCAATTGCTGTGACAAAGATGGAGTGGGGCTCACTGCCAAGTTCCGGGGTTTTGCTGTAGGGACGGGTACGCAGTGCCAGCCATAAACCGGAGGCCACTAATTGTTGTTCAACCGTTTGGCGATCCAGTTTGACGAGTTCGCTGGCGGCATACGAACCAAAACTGACTGCTTCATTGCCATCCAACTCAATGACCACTGATTGCAAAGCGCGTTTGGCACCCCGATTAATCGCTTTAACAATACCCGCGCCGGGTGAAGTAAATAATACGCCGGGATTTTTTTTGTCTTCAAACAGCGGCTGTCCGAGTTTTACCCGGTCACCTTCATCAACCAGCATGGTGGGCCGCATACCCACATATTCATTACCCAGAACGGCGACCGATTGCACCGGATTGCCATCCATGATGGTTTGTTCGGGCGCGCCTGCTAAGGGCAATGTCAGCCCTTTCTTGATTGAGAAATGCATATCCCACCTGGTCAGCGATGGCCTGGTGGCCATCCACAAAGTCTGTTGATTAATTAGCCCTGAATTATAGCCGCTTTAACAGAGTGTTGGGAAGCGCACAATGCAGATTTAATGCGGGTTTTCAGCCATTTTATTGCTGTATGCAGGATGCTGCTTTAGCCACAGATAACCGATAACAAAGGCGATCAGCGCAACGACGGCAGCCAGTAAATAGGTTGCCGATGGTCCCGGTTTTAACCATAGGTAGCCGCTGAGCAGACTGCCTGCTGCGCCGCCGGCGCCAAAGCTGACACTGCTATACAAAGCCTGGCCACGGCCCTGATTACGGCCGGTAAAATGTTGATGTACCCAGGCAATCGCCGAGGCATGGAACATGCCGTAACTGGCTGCATGCAGGCTTTGCGCGGCAATCAGCATGGGTAGATTGTCCGGATATAAAGCAATCAGTGTCCAGCGCAGTGCACTGAGCAGGCAGCTGGTCAACAACACTATGCGGATACCAAGCTTAGGTAACCAGCGATGCATCAGCAAAAACACCCCGATTTCAGCCACAACGCCTAATGCCCACAACACACCTATCAGGCTGCGGCCATAGCCATGCATTTCTAAATAAATACTGTAAAACGTGTAATACGGCCCATGCGCCAGCAGCATCAGAAAACAAATCGCTAAAAAAGCCAGAACCGAAGGTTGTTTTAAAATGGTTTTCAACGGCACATGCTCGAGACTTAAATGCCGGCTTGCCGACTCCGGCACAGTCAAACTGACCAGCCAGATCCCAGCTGTGCTGAGCAGCAAGGCATAAGGCACGATGCCAGCATCAAATTTTTCGGTTAGCCAGCCCAGCAACAAAACAATGACGATAAAGCCCACCGAGCCCCAAAGCCTGATTTTACTGTAATGATGGCTGTGCTCACCAAGATGCTGCAAGGTGGTGACTTCAAATTGCGGCAACGTGGCATTCCAGAAAAAACTGAACGTCATCAGCACCAGCGCCATCCACAGAAAACTCTGATTAATGAAAATACCACTGAACGCCAGCACACCGACAAAACTGGCGAGGCGAACAATTTTCATTCGCTGGCCCTGATGATCGGCGATCCAGCCCCAGACATTGGGCGCAATAATCCGGCTCGCCAGCAAGATGGCGGTCAGTTCACCGATTTGCCGGGCAGAAAAACCTTCCCATTGAAGGTATAGCCCAAAATAGGGCACCAGCACGCCGAGCGTTGCGAAGTAGAAAAAATAAAAGCCTGACAGTCGCCAGTATGGGACTTGCAAAAGTGGCATCAGATCCTAGGCTTGCGCCGGGATAATCGGCGTGTCGGTACTTACATCAGCATTCTGGCCACGGTGACGCAGCATATGATCCATTAACACCAATGCCAGCATGGCTTCGGCGATCGGCGTTGCCCGAATGCCGACGCATGGGTCATGACGACCATGTGTGACAACTTCTATCGGATCACCATTTACATCAATACTGCGGCCGGGGATACGCAGGCTGGAAGTCGGTTTTAAGGCCATGCTGATCACAATATCCTGGCCGCTGGAAATGCCGCCCAGCGTACCGCCAGCATTATTGCTGAGAAAGCCCTCTGGGGTTATTTCATCGCGATGTTCGGTCCCTTTCTGGGTGACCGATTCAAACCCTGCGCCAATTTCTACGCCTTTGACAGCATTAATGCTCATCATGGCATGGGCAATATCGGCATCAAGCCGGTCAAAAATAGGTTCGCCCAGGCCCGGCGGCACGTGACGGGCGATAACATTAATCCGCGCGCCGATAGAATTGCCTTCTTTGCGCAGGTCATCCATGTAATTTTCGAGCTGTTTTTCAATTGCCGGGTCAGGATTAAAAAACAGGCTGTTATCCAGATGTGAGAAGTCCAGGGTTTGCGCTTTGATCGGGCCAAGCTGGGCCATATAGCCCTGAATTTCAATGCCATAGCGTTCGCGCAGGTATTTTTTGGCAATGCCGCCGGCAGCAACGCGCATAGCTGTTTCGCGCGCAGAGGAACGGCCACCGCCGCGATAATCGCGAAAGCCAAATTTATGGTGATAGGCGTAGTCGGCATGGGCCGGGCGGAATTGCTCGGCAATATTGCCGTAATCTTTAGAGCGTTGATCAACGTTTTCGATCAACAGACCAATCGGTGTGCCAGTGGTTTTGCCTTCAAACACCCCTGACAGGATTTTCACTTGATCCGGTTCGCGGCGCTGGGTTTCATGGCGGCTTTTGCCGGGACGGCGCCGATCCAGATCGCCTTGTAAATCGGCTTCAGACAGCGCCATACCCGGCGGGCAGCCATCGACAATAGCGCCCAGTGCAGGGCCGTGACTTTCACCGAAAGTGGTGACGGTGAATAGTTTTCCGAAGCTGTTGCCTGACATAAAAAATTCCGGTCAATAATTAAACAATAAATAGCGTAGCAAATCCGAGGAAGGCCATAAAACCGACCACATCAGTAATCGTAGTCAGCAGCACACTGCCCGACAGCGCCGGATCAATACCAAATTTTTTCAGCGCCAGCGGAATGGTGACGCCGGCCAGTGACGCGGCCACCAGGTTAATAATAATGGCCACCCCAATCAAAATCGCGATACCAACATCCTGGAACCACAGATAGGTGACAACAGCGATAGCGATCGCCCAAATAATGCCATTGAGCGCACCAACAGCAAGTTCTTTGCGCAGCAGCCAGCGTTGGTTTTTGTCATTCAACTGACCGAGTGCCATGGAACGGATCACTAACGTCAGTGTTTGGCTGCCAGCAATACCGCCCATACTGGCAACAATCGGCATCAAAACCGCCAGGGCAACGACTTTTTCGATAGTGGTATCAAACAAGCCTATCACCCAGGAAGCCAGAAAGGCGGTAATTAAGTTGATACCCAGCCACACCGAGCGGCGATGCACGCTTTTTTTCACCGGCGCAAAGGTATCTTCATCTTCACTCAAACCGGCCATGCTCAGCATCGAATGTTCGGCGACATCGCGAATAACGTCGACCACGTCATCGATGGTGATACGGCCAAGCAAATGATTGTCTTTGTCGACCACCGGTGCGGAGATCAAATCATGTTTTTCAAAGCGGTGGGCAACATCTGCATCAGACATATTGGCCGGAATGGCTTCCACCTGATGCGACATCACTTCACGTACCGTCATTGAACGGCTGCGACTGACCACCTGTGATAAACGCAAAGTGCCGAGATATTTGTCCTGATGATCAACGACATACAAGCTGTCGGTGTTTTCCGGTAAATCACCGAGCATACGCAAATAGCGCAGCACCACTTCAAGGGTAATATCCGAACGTACTGTCACCACGTCGGTATTCATCAAACCGCCGGCCGTATCTTCCTCAAAACCGAGAATCAGTTCGATGCGGCGGCGACGTTGGCTGTCCATCGCCCGCAGCACTTCCTGCATGACATGATCCGGCAGATCCTGCAGCAAATCGACCACGTCATCGGTATCAAGATCTTCGGTCGCGCTGAGCAGGTCAGCGGTATCCATATCAACCATCAGGCTGGTACGGACATCCTCACCGATATACGACAGCACTTCACCGCGCAGTTCGGGATTGATAATGGGCCAGCAGACTTTCCGTTCAGCTGGTGGCAGTGATTCCAGTAAATGTGCCGTTTCTGCAGGATGCAAACTGGCTAATAAACGCCGCATCCTGACGAAGCGACCACTTTGCAGCGCATCGGCCAGAGTATCGAGCGAATGATTTAAAGCATGGTATTGATCCAGCTCAGACATAACCGGCTCCACAGCGCGTCGGTGTTTGGGGGTTGGTTTGTGATGTATTTTAGCCTGTGGGGCCGGTACTGGATAGCGTTAAATCCAAGGCCGGTTTATCTTTACGGTTAATTAGATCGCCGTAAAAGATAAGCGAGTCTTAATGATCATGTTCTGGTGCGTTGACTTGTTCGAGCAGCATATCGGCTTCCATTGCATCGGAAACATCCATGATCTGCAGGGTATTGGTCGGCAACTGACCCAAATCGGTTTCGTTAATGATTTGTTTCACTTCCAAAAGGGCATTGGGATGCATACTGAAATATTCCAGCCCCATCGCCAGCAATAGCCGTGTGAAACGCGGGTCACCCGCCATTTCACCGCACATTGATACCGGAATATTGTGGCGTTTACCGGCCTCAAGTGTGATGTGAATCAGTTTTAGTACGGCCGGATGCAACGGATCGTAAAGATAGTTGACGTGATCATCAATACGGTCAATCGCCAGAGTGTATTGAATCAAGTCATTGGTACCGATCGACAGGAAATCAACATGCCGGGCAAACATATCTGCACAGACGGCACTGGCCGGAATTTCGATCATAGCGCCAATTTCAATATGCCGGTCGAATTCCAGGCCTTCACGTTCTAATTCGACTTTGCATTGTTCCAGCAAATTACGCGCTTGCAGCAGCTCATGCATGGTCGAAATCATCGGAAACATGATTTTGATCTTGCCAAAGGCTGATGCCCGCAAAATCGCCCGTAATTGGGTACGAAACATCGCCGGTTGTGCCAGACATAAACGAATGGCCCGCAAGCCGAGCGCCGGGTTGGTGACCACATTTTGGGAAAGCTGCCGGCCGCCATCCACCGTTTTATCAGCACCCAAATCAAAGGTACGAATGGTGACCGGCTGATTGTTCATGCCTTCGACGACATCACGGTAAGCGGCCAATTGTTCTTCTTCTTCCGGTGGCGCCAACCGGTTCATATACAGAAATTCAGTACGATACAGACCAATACCCTGGGCACCGGCAGCTGAAATCGTGCTGATATCTTCGGGTAATTCTGCGTTGGCGAGCAAAGTGATCGCTTTGCCGTCACGGGTTTTGGTGGGCTGTGATTTATAGCGGCTTAATGACGAAATATGTTCATAAAACGCAACCTGCCGCTGTTGGAATTCCGCCGTAGTAGCATCGTCAGCGCCAGCAATCATAATGCCGGCTTCGCCATCAACGATCAGTGGTTCATTATCTTGTACATAACGGCGCACCGATTCGACACCGATAATCGCCGGAATACCGAGGCTACGGGCCAGAATTGTGGTGTGCGAAGTAGCACCACCATGTTCGGTGACAAAGCCAGCAATACCTTGATGTTGCATTAATACTGTATCTGCCGGCGTTAAATCTTCGGCAATAATGATGTGGCCTTTGAGCCGGCCATCGGGAATTTCGTGATCGGCAACTTCCTGATCAGCGAGGATTCGGTGTACACGGTTAACCACATGATCCACATCATCACGACGGGTACGCAGATAGGGATCATCCATTTCATTAAAAACGTTGATCAGCGCATCGCGTTGCAGTTGCAAAGCCCACTCGGCATTACAACGTCGCTGGCGAATCATATCGACTGGTACTTTGCTCAATGACGAGTCATTAAGCATCAGAATATGGGTGTCAATAAAAGCAATGACATCCGATGGGGCATTAGCGGGAATATGATTGCGAATGGCTTTTAACTGCTGTTTGGCCTGTTCAATGGCATCCAGCAAGCGATCGACTTCCTGTTCAATCGCAAACGCCGGGATCAGATATTCCCGGACATCCGGCTGGTTATGAAACAGAATATGGGCACGGCCTATTGCAATACCGCGGGAGACGCCCAGCCCTTGTAATTCGAGGGTCATTGGCCTTCCTCAAAATAATTGTCAATCAATTCACCGATGGCTTTCAGCGCGGCATCGGCATCATTGCCGTCAGCGCAAACGGTAATGTCGGTGCCTTTAGCGGCTGCCAGCATCATTACCCCCATGATACTTTTGCCATTCACTTCACGGCCGTCACGCCGCACCAGAATATCAGCATCAAAGGTTGATGCCGTGGTGACGAATTTAGCCGCCGCACGGGCATGCAAGCCAAGCTTATTAATGATGGTGAAGGTTTGTTTGGTCATGACAAATATCCGGAGTGGTGGCAACGCACAATGCCTTCCTGGCCACCGCTGATGGCTTTGATTTCGAGCTCTTCAAGATTGAGCGTGGGGTAATTCAGCACCCGGACCAGCATCGGCAGGTTTAAGCCGGACACGATGCGGATATCGTTACGATCCGACACCGCGCAGGCAATATTGCTGGGCGTCGAGCCAAACATATCGGTCAGGATTAATATGCCATTGCCTTGATCCAGTCCCATTAAATCGCGATTTAACTGCTTACGAATGGCGTCGGGGTTGTCTTTGACTTCAATGGAAATCACTTTGGTCGGCAACGGACAGCAGGACAACATTTGCCTTGCGGTATTGATGAGCTCGGTACCGATATGATTATGCGATACGATTAAAATGCCTACCGTCATTTACTGTCTCTGGGCCGTTTGTCAGGGCGGGTAACGGTCTTGAATGTAATAGATATCAGGTGATTTCGCAAATGTCAGACGTCGTTTTTTGCCAATCGTTGACGTAGCCAGAGGGCAATACGTTCGGTCAGACTGAGTGGGTTGAGTAAACTCAAGGCAAGTACTTGGACTTTGATGCCCAGTATTTGTTCTGATGCATCCGGAGAAAATTCAAGCTGTTTGGGTGACTCCGGCAACAGTTCGATAATGGCATCAACGGGGATTTCGGCGAGCACGGCATTATCTGAAAACAGGCTGCGAATATCCAGCAAACCCAGTTCGCGGCTATGCAATAAACCGATGTGGGCAGCCGGGCACTGGGCGATTAACTGTCCTTCGCGGCGAATAATATCAACACAATCATCAGCAATTAACTGACCACTCTGGCTTAATATCGCCAATGCCAGACTGCTTTTGCCAATACCGGGAGGGCCGCAAATTAACAGACCGTGATCTTGCCAGCGCACCATCACCGCATGGCGTTGGATGACAGCGTTGCTGTCAGACATGATTAATAAGTATAAAAGACAAACAAACGTTAGTCTTCGTCGATCGACAACAAGTATTCGAAAACGGCTTCAGCATTACCTGCCTGACGAATTTTTCTGCAGCATTCGGCATCACGGAATAGCGTTACCAGCCGTGATAAATGTTGCAAATGATTTTCTGAATCTTCTTCCGGGACTAACAAGCCAAAAGCGATATCAATTGGCTGGCCGTCAGAAGCTTCAAAATCAACCGGTTCAGACAGTGTCAACATGGCCGCAACGGTATGGATTAAATCGGGAACGCGGGCATGGGGAATTGCCACGCCTTTGCCGAGCCCGGTACTGCCCAAGCGTTCGCGCTCAAGCAGTACCTGAAAGATTTTCTCGGCGGATAATGCCTCGCTGTTGGCCGCCAGCAGACGACTCAAATTTTCGAGCACCCGTTTTTTACTGGTGGCTTCGTCGTGATAACTGATGTTGTCGGCATTCACTAGCAGCGCAGCGATGAGCATAAATCAGACCTTAACTTGCGTTGTGCTTTTGCATGGCACCATCGGCTTGATGGTGATTAGTGATTTTATCTTTATGTTTAATGATCTGCCTATCAAGCTTGGCGACCAGATTTTCGATGGCGCTATACATATTGTCGTGTTCGTCTGAGGCAAACAAATCGGCGCCGCTAACATGCACCGTGGCCTCCGCTTTCTGGCGATCCTTTTCAACGGCCAACACCACATGCACATTGGTCATATGGTCGAAATGTCGAGTCAGCTTTTCAAATTTTTTATTAACATGATCCCGAAGACTGTCGGTGATATCAAGATGTTGTCCGCTTAGGTTTAATTGCATAATGCATCACTCCTGTTGGTGGATGAAAACTGGTTCTATACCAGTCGCTTACGCTCGTTTGAAGGCGGTATTGACAATGTTTCGCGGTACTTGGCGATGGTCCGTCGCGCAACATTGATGCCTTCCTCACCGAGGATATCAGCAATTTTGCTGTCACTCAGGGGTTTTCTTGGATTTTCTGCCGCCACCAGTTTTTTGATAATGGCGCGGATCGCGGTTGCCGAACATTCACCGCCACTTTCAGTGCCGACATGGCTGGAAAAGAAAAATTTCAATTCAAAAATACCACGCGGGGTATGCAGGTATTTGCGGGTGGTCACCCGGGAAATAGTCGATTCATGCATTTCCACCGTTTCGGCAATATCAGCCAGTACCAGTGGCCGCATTGCTTCTTCACCATGATCCAGAAAGTCTTTTTGCCGTTCGACAATGGCTTCGGTGACTTTAATCAGCGTTTCATTGCGGCTTTGCAGGCTTTTCAAAAACCAGCGGGCTTCCTGCAAATTGTTTTTCAGATAGGTGTTTTCGGCGCTGCTGTCAGCACGGTTAATCAACTGTGCATAATGATCGGCAATTTGCAGGCGCGGCGCATTGTCAGGATTTAGCGACAAGCGCCAGCGGCCATTGATTTTTTTGGCATAAACATCAGGGACAATGTATTCAGTGTTGTCGGTTTGAATCAAACTGCCGGGGCGCGGATTAAGTAACTGAATGCTACGTACCAGTTCGGTTAATTCATCATCCGAGACTTTCAGCGCCCGTTTAATCAGTGCGTAGTCCCGTTTCGCCAGCGTATCCAGATGCTTGTCGATAAGCTCAGTCAGCAGATCTATATGCTGCAAAGCGGCGGCATCATAAAGCCGTAATTGAATCAGCAAACATTCGCGTAAATTGCGGGCGCCGACACCGACCGGGTCAAAATGCTGGATCCGGTGCAGCACCGTTTCGATTTCGTCGAGTTCAATTTCAGCAAATTCTTCACCGAGGCTTTGTTGAATGTCTTCCAGCGTGCACTTTAAATAACCATCGTCTTCAATCGAATCAATAATGGTTGTGGCAATGGCTTGTTCGGTCTCGGTAAACGGCGTCAGGCGCATTTGCCAGAGCAAGTGCTGCTGCAGATTATCGCCACTGTCATCCTGACTGTCGCGCTCAAATTCACCATCAGCATTACTGGGGCTGCTAAGACTGCCGCTGTGTTGATGTTCGAAGGTATCTTCCCACTGGGAATCGACCGGCAAATCTTCGGGGATATCGCGGTTTTCCAGCTCACTGATTTCGCGGCTGTCGTCATCATTACTTTGCGTGGCTGTTTCTGGTGCGTCGTAATCATAGTCTTCTTCGACTTCAAGTAGCGGATTGGATTCCAGCGCTTCCTGGATTTCGACCTGTAATTCCAGCGATGAGAGTTGTAACAAGCGGATCGCCTGTTGCAACTGGGGTGTCATCGATAGACTTTGGCCTACACGTAGCTGTAACGAGGGTTTCACTTAGATTGGACGACGAGAAGTTATGACCATGAGTCAATGTTACCGCAAAGCCGGCGCCGTTGCCTATATGGCTTGTAAAAATAAACGCCGGTCAAAGCAGTGCCACAGCACTGGCTTTAAAACTCAGCCACAGCAAGTCACCAAGCTGTAGCTGCAGTTGCTGCAGTGACGGGGGACTGATAATCACCTGAAATGCTTCACCACAGTCGATACTTAAACGTACTTCACTGCCTTCTTCAGCAATCTGAATCAGCCGTCCCTGCAATTGATTGCGGGCGCTGCTGTCTTTATCGGGATGGCGGCTGATGATGATTTCCCGCGGATCAATGGCAATATGCCGGGCATTGGTTTGCGCCGGATTGGCATACAGTTTGAGTTTGCCGGTATCAAAACAGTCACCACTGAAATGACCGTGAAATAAATTCAACAGCGGCGTTTCGGTGAGGCGGCCATTGAGCAGATGAATATGTTGACTGGCCAGCGCATAAGCCTGCATTCGGTCATGGGTGGTAAAAATCACCGTGCGCTGGTCATTGCTGAGCTGTTGAATTAAATCTTCGAGCTGGCGGATATGCTGACTGTCGAGATGCGAAAAAGGCTCGTCAAGCAGCAAAATATCAGGCTGATAGGCCAGCACCCGCGCCAGCGCAGCGCGTTTTAACTCACCGCCGGATAAGGTGGCGGCATCCTGCTTGGCGAGGTGCGTTAAATTTACGGCGTTAAGAGCCTGCTCAATGCGTTGTGACTGCTCGGATTTTGCGATCTGCTGGCAACGTAAAGCCAGGGCAATATTATCGCTGACACTGCCCGGCAGTAAATACGGTTGCTGGGCAACCAGGCCAATACGCTGACGTTGCCGCCGGGTGACTCTTTTGGTGGACTCAGCAAATAATGACAACTCACCATTAGCGGGTTTACTTAGTAAAGCCAGCAGTGATAACAAAGTAGATTTACCAGCGCCATTCTGGCCAAGGATCGCCAGCGTCTGGCCATGCTCAATGCTCAGCGCCGGAATATCCAGCGCGCAGTGCGCGCCGTAAAACATTTTCACGTCGTTGAGTTGGTAACAGGCGTTCATCGGATACGTTTATCCAGAGCGGAAAGCGTGAAATTCAGCAAAAAAGCGATTAGCAACAAGACGATCCCCAATGCCAGCGCCAGTTCAAATTCGCCTTTGCTGGTTTCCAGGGCAATCGCGGTGGTCATGGTGCGGGTATAACCCTCGATATTGCCGCCCAGCATCATGGCTGCACCGACTTCGCCAATCGCCCGGCCAAAGCCACTGATAATGGCGATGACAATCGCCAGCCGCACGGTGCGCATAATTTGCAATGTCTGCTGCCTGCGGTCGGCGCCTAAGCTTTTCAGGGTAGGCAACAAACGTGGATCAGCACCTTTAACGGCGGTAATGGTCAGATTCATCATGATCGGCAAAATCAGAATCGCCTGCGCCATGACGATTGCCGTTGGTGTATACAGCAATCCCCAGTCACCCAAAGGTCCCATCCGGCTCAACAGGCCATACAGCAATAAGCCAATGACCACGGTGGGCATGGCCATCAGCGTATTGAGCAAATGTTGCAGGCTGTTTTTGCCGGGAAATGAATTTATCGCCATCATCACACCGGCCGGCACCGCCAGCACGGCTGCCAGGATGGCAGCAATCACAGAGATCATTACGGAAGTGGTGATAACCTGCCAAACATCGGCATCCAGATTCAGCAGCAGTTGCAGCGCGGCCAGCAGAGATTCAGCAAAATAATTCATTTGCCAGATATTAACGGTTAGCGGTCGATCAAGCCCAGTCGTTCACAGACGGTCAGAACCGGCTCAGATTTGTTCATACTGTAAAAATGTAGCCCGGGGACGTCGATTTCCAGTAATTGTTCGGTGAAATCGGTCAAAAAATCGGTGGTAAAAGCCTGCATCGACGGGATGTCATCGTAATAGGCTTCCAGCTTTTTGCGCAGCCAGCGGGGGATTTCAGCGCCACAAGCGGCTGAAAACCGGGCCAGTTGTGAATAATTATTGATCGGCATAATGCCCGGAATAATCGGGATCTCAATACCGGCTTGCATGCAGCGATCGGCAAAATACAAATAGGCATCGATATTGTAAAAATACTGGGTAATGGCGCTGTCGGCACCGGCATCGACTTTGCGTTTGAAATTATCAAAATCGCTGTTGGCGTCCTGCGCTTGTGGGTGGACTTCCGGATAAGCGGCGACTTCAATCGTGAAATGGTCACCAGTTTCCTGGCGAATAAACTCCACCAGTTCATTGGCATAACGAAAGTCACCTGGGTCGCGCATACCCGACGGTAAATCACCGCGTAAAGCTACCAGCCGGGAAATACCGTTATCGATGTAGGTTTGCAAAATGTTGCGGATGCGTTCGCTGGACGAACCGACACAGGATAAATGCGGCGCCGCATCGATGCCGGTTTCAGCAGCACGCTGCTGAATCGCCACTACAGCATCCAGGGTGTTGTCCTGCGTGGAGCCGCCGGCACCGAAAGTGACCGAATAAAAGGCCGGATTCAGCGCCGCCAAATCCGCCTGCACCCGTAATAAATTACTGACACCTTTATCGGTTTTGGGTGGGAAAAACTCGCAGCTGATAACAGGTGATGTTGCCATGGTTTTGTTTAACTTCTCTACAAAGAAAAAGGGCTAACTGAAAAGTTAGCCCCGTTTTAGTTTAGTAACGGTAATGATCTGGTTTATAAGGGCCGGTTTGTTCCAGACCCAGATATTTTGCCTGATCCGCCGTCATTTCGGTGAGATGGGCACCAATTCGGCTCAAATGCAGCCGGGCGACTTTTTCATCAAGTCGTTTCGGCAATACATAGACTTTGTTTTCGTAGTTCTTGTGGTTATCCCACAATTCAATTTGTGCCATTACCTGATTAGTAAAGGAAGCTGACATGACAAAGCTTGGATGGCCAGTAGCACAACCCAGATTCACCAAACGGCCTTCGGCTAACAGAGTAATGCGTTTACCGTCAGGGAAAATAACATGGTCAACCTGTGGTTTGATGTTTTCCCACTCGTAGTTACGCAGTGAAGCAACATCAATTTCGTTATCAAAGTGGCCGATATTACAAACGATAGCTTCATTGCGCATCGCTGCCATATGATCATGGTTAATAACATTGATATTGCCGGTGGCGGTTACAAAGATATCGGCTTTATCAGCGACTTCATCCATAGTGACAATCCGGTAACCTTCCATCGCCGCTTGCAATGCACAAATCGGATCGATTTCGGTAATAAATACAGTAGCGCCCATGCCGCGAAATGCCTGCGCGCAGCCTTTACCGACATCACCATAGCCTAATACCACACAGATTTTACCAGCAACCATCACGTCGGTAGCGCGTTTGATACCGTCGAGCAGGGATTCACGGCAACCGTACAGGTTGTCGAATTTAGATTTGGTGACGGAGTCGTTAACATTGATTGCTGGGACTTTCAAAGCGCCTGTTTTCATCATTTCGTACAAACGATGTACACCAGTAGTGGTTTCTTCCGACAGACCTTTAACATCAGCCAGTAACTCTGGGTAGTCATCATGCATCATCGTGGTTAAATCGCCACCATCATCCAGAATCATATTTGGCCGCCAGCCGTCGGTGCCAATGATCGTTTGACGAATACACCAGACTGCTTCTTCTTCGGTTTCACCTTTCCAGGCAAATACCGGAATGCCTTGATCAGCAATAGCTGCGGCAGCGTGGTCTTGTGTTGAAAAAATATTGCATGACGACCAGCGTACTTCAGCGCCCAGTTCCACCAGCGTTTCAATCAGTACAGCGGTTTGAATGGTCATATGCAGGCAGCCTGCAATGCGGGCGCCTTTCAGTGGTGCTTTACCGGCATATTCTTCACGAAGCGCCATCAGGCCGGGCATTTCGCTTTCGGCAATTTTAATTTCCTGATGACCCCATTTCGCGAGGCTGATATCGGCGACTTTGTAGTCAGGTTTTAAGTTTTCTACAGTTTGTGATTGCATGATAAATATCCTGTTAATTATTTGAGACCGGCAGCGTCGCGTAAGACTGGGGCAAGGTCGGTTCGTTCCCAGCTAAAGTCAGCTTCTTCACGGCCAAAGTGGCCGTAGGCGGCGGTTTGTTGGTAAATGGGGCGTACCAGATCAAGCATTTTGATAAGGCCTACCGGACGCAGATCAAAGTGTTCACGGACCAGCGCGACCAATCTTTCTTCACTGATTTTGCCAGTGCCAAAAGTATCGACGCTGATAGAAGTGGGATGGGCAACACCGATGGCATAAGACACCTGAATTTCACAACGATCAGCAAGGCCTGCGGCAACAATGTTTTTCGCCACATAACGACCGGCATAGGCGGCGCTGCGGTCGACTTTGGATGGATCTTTACCGGAAAACGCGCCGCCACCATGACGGGCCATGCCACCATAGGTATCAACAATAATCTTCCGGCCAGTCAAGCCGCAGTCACCGACAGGGCCACCAATAATAAACTGGCCGGTCGGGTTAATATGAAAGCGGGTGTTTTTGGTCAGCCATTCTGCCGGCAAGACCGGTTTGATGATGTGTTCCATCACCGCTTCGTGTAAATCAGACTGTTTGATTTCCGGATTATGCTGCGTCGATAACACGACGGTATCAATGCCAACCGGTTTGCCGTCTTCGTAAATAAACGTGACCTGGCTTTTGGCATCGGGACGCAGCCATGGCAGTTCGCCGGATTTGCGGATATGTGCCTGACGTTTAACCAGACGATGGGCGTAGGTGATTGGTGCCGGCATCAGCACTTCGGTCTCGTTGCTGGCATAACCAAACATCAGGCCTTGATCACCAGCCCCTTGCTCATCTTCACTGCCGCGATCAACGCCCATATTGATATCGGGGGATTGTTTACCGATAACCGACATGACGCCGCAGGTCTGACCATCAAAACCGACTTCTGAACTGGTGTAACCGATTTCGCAGATGGTATCGCGCACGATTTGCTCGAGATCCACCCAGGCAGATGTGGTGATTTCACCGGCAACAATAGCGACACCTGTTTTGATAAGGGTTTCGCAGGCAACACGTGCCTGAGGATCCTTTTCAATTATTGCGTCGAGTACGGCATCGGAGATTTGATCAGCGACTTTATCTGGATGACCTTCTGAAACTGATTCAGAGGTAAAAAGATAAGCACTACTCATAGACAACTTCCTCATTATTTAATGTAGGTACAGATAGTCGGACTATGAGAAAAGTTCGGAAACTTCGTCCATTACTACCAGTGACCTGTTAATAATGAACGCCGTTTAGAGATTACGTTGGGTAAGCCTAGCAGAGGTGTCTCTGTCGCAGCGTTCCTTACCCGAATTGCATATGATAATAGATAGTCGAAAAAAAACAAGTTAATCAAGGTTATCTAGAGCATTAACAACTGCCCATGTTGTTTCAGCCAGTTGCGCTGATCACGATAATCAGCAGCAAATTGTTCAACCAATTGCCAAAAATTGGCGCTGTGATTCATCTGCTGTAAATGACACAGCTCATGGATGATGACGTAATCAATCACCGCTGGTGGTGCTTGAATCAGCAGCCAGTTCAGTTGCACTTCGCCGCGGGCATTACAACTTCCCCACCTGGCTTTGTAGCTGCGCAGCTGGATTTTTTTCGGTTGCAGGCCAGTGAGATCGGCAAGTTGCTGACATCTATCCGGCAAGTAGGCTTCAGCCAATTGTTTATAACCACGTAACAGCGTGTTTTTAATTGCCTCAGCATCTGCATTAATCGGTAATTTAAGACAAAACTGCTGATGGTCGAAAACCAGTTGCCGGCGTTGTTTTAAATCGGGATTTAGCTGTAAAGGGTAGTCTTTTCCCAGAAAGGGCTGTTCGCTATCAGCAGTAAATATTCGTTTGGTTTGTTGGCCGGTTACTAACAGTCTGGCGTGTAGCCAGTCTTGTTGCTTAGCGGCAAATTGTTTGCCCAGCCATAACGGCATCCGCTTCGGCAGATGCAGTGATACTTCATCGCCGCGCACTTTCAACGCAATGGTTTTGCGACGGGCACTGCGTTTGACGGCAATGTTGATGCCGTTCAATTCAAAGGTGCTCATGCAAAGGTTAAGTAAAAAACATTCATGCGGGCATTTTACCGGCTGATTTGCGAAAATAGCCGATTAAAATCAAAAAGCCTGCTTGTGCATACTGAACTGAAAACCGCCCATCGCCTGTCAGTGGCGCCGATGCTCGATTGGACCGATCGGGATTTTCGCTATTTATGCCGATTATTGTCGCGACATACCCTGCTGTATACCGAAATGGTGACAACAGGTGCGTTGTTGCATGGTAATGCTGCGCGGTTTTTGGATCATGATGCGGCGGAATATCCACTGGCTTTGCAACTTGGTGGTTGCGAACCCGATGATTTAGCTGCCTGCGCCAAATTAGCTGAAGAGGCTGGTTTTCAGGAAGTAAATCTGAATGTCGGCTGCCCCAGTGATCGGGTACAAAACGGCCAGTTTGGCGCCTGTTTAATGGCCAGTCCTGATTTGGTCGCCGCCGGCGTGGCTGCGATGAAGGCCGCGGTTTCGATTCCGGTGACCGTCAAAACCCGGCTGGGTATCGATGAGCAGGATAGTTATGAATTTCTTTATCAATTTGTCAGCGCTATTGATAAAGCCGGCGCCGATGCATTAATTTTGCACGCCCGTAAAGCCTGGCTAAAGGGCTTAAGCCCAAAGCAGAACCGGGATGTCCCGCCGTTGGACTATGACCGCGTGTATCAGATTAAAGCCGATTTTCCGCAGCTACATACCGATATTAACGGCGGTGTTCATAGCATTGATGAGGCTTTGCAACATTTGCAAAAAGTCGATGGTGCGATGATCGGCCGGGCTATTTATCACCAGCCATTTTTGCTGGCGGCCGCTGACCAACGGATTTTCGGTGATCATTCACCGGTTGCCAGCGAGCCGGAAATTGTCGAACAGATGTTGCCGTATATTGAGCAGCGGATGGGCGAAGGCCGGCCATTAAAGTCTATTACCCGGCATATGCTGGGGCTGTTTCAGGGGCAACCCGGCGCAAAACGCTGGCGGCGTTATTTAAGTGAAAATGCGCATCTGCCGGGGGCCGGCACGGATGTTGTTCGTAATGCATTAAAGCTGATTGGCTGACAAATATTAACCACAGAGGCACAGAGGCACAGAGGCACAGAGGCACAGAGGCACAGAGGCACAGAGTTTTTTGAGTATCCGCAGATTACGCAGATGAATAACTAAAATCAGTCATCCCGGAAAACGTTTTTTGTTTATCCGGGATCTAGTGTGGGGTAAACGGCCGTGCAGCCGGATCCCCGTTTTCATGGGGATAATATTATTATTGTTTCATCGGATCTTCGCGAGAAAGGTACGTTGGGTTGGATTTGCGAAACCCAACTTATCTTACAGAAATCAAAAAACATCATCTGTGCAAATCTGTGTAATCTGCGGATAGTTATCTTTTATTTCTCTGTGCCTCTGTGGTTCATCAAGTTTAATTGCGCAACCCAGTGCCTTTATGCAGCAAGTGCAGGGCATACCAGGTCAGCGTTGCTATAAACAGCACAATAATGGCAAACGCCCAATACACCGAGACATCGGAAATGCCCAGCAGGCCATATCGAAATGCGTTGACCATGTATAAAACCGGGTTGAGTAACGACACGTTCTGCCAAAATTCAGGCAATAAATTAATTGAATAAAACACACCGCCAAGATAAGTCAGCGGCGTCAGAATAAAGGTCGGAATAATCGAGATTTCATCAAAACTGCGTGCATAAACAGCGTTGATAAAACCGCCCAGTGCAAATAGCACAGCGCTCAGCAATACGATGGTAAAAGTAATCCAATAATGCTGGATGGTTAAATCGGTAAAGAACAAAGCCACCATTGAGACAATCACGCCAATAAGCAGACCGCGCGTAGTGCCGCCGGCCACATAGCCGGCCAAAATCAGATAATTGGGCACCGGCGCGACAATCAGTTCTTCAATATGGCTTTGAAATTTGGCACTGAAAAATGATGACGCCACATTGGCGTAGGCATTGTTGATAATCGCCATCATAATCACGCCCGGCGCGATATATTGCATATAAGTGAAGCCTTCCATATCACCAATACGGGTGCCAATCAGGTTGCCAAAAATGATGAAATACAGCGTCATGGTAATTGCTGGCGGCAGCAGGGTCTGCGCCCATATCCGTAAAAAGCGGCGGATCTCGCGGGTAACAATGGTTTTAAATGCGATCCAATGTTGTGGATGACGGCTTGCTGACATCATTGTTTCTCCGACGGTTCAACCAGTTTCAGAAATAGCTCTTCCAGCCGGTTAACTTTGTTTTTCATACTGGCAACGTGAATGCCACGCTCACTAAGCACGCTGAACAGGCCGTTGAGACTATCACTGCGATTGAGTTCAATTTCGATGGTGGTGCTGTCTACCTGATGATGGGCAATGTCCTGCAATAAGTTGCTATCGGTCAGCGGCTGTTGCAAGTCGAGGACAAAGGTTTCTTTATCCAGACGGTTTAGCAGCGATTTCATATCAGTATTTTCGACGATCCGGCCTTTATCAATAATGGCGATATTGCGGCAGAGGTTTTCGGCTTCTTCAAGATAATGTGTGGTCAGAATAATGGTCGTGCCCTGACGGTTGATATCGCGTAAAAACGTCCACATCGACCGGCGCAGTTCGATATCAACACCGGCAGTCGGTTCATCAAGGATCAATAATTTCGGATTATGGACCAGCGCGCGGGCGATCATCAGCCGGCGCTTCATACCGCCCGATAAAGCGCGTGACGGGGTCGCGCGTTTATCCCATAAACCCAGTTGCTTAAGCAGGGCATCAGCACGCGGTTCAGCTTCTTTTGCTGATAAACCGTAATAGCCGGCCTGAGTCAGCAAAATATGTTTGACCTGCTCAAAGCCGTTGAAATTAAATTCCTGCGGCACCAGGCCAATGTAGCTTTTGGCCAGTTCGGTATTGTCGTCTAAATCGGCATCAAACACTTGCACCCGGCCGGCGGTTTTGGTTACCAGCGAGGTGATAACACCAATCGTCGTTGATTTACCGGCGCCATTGGGGCCGAGCAGAGCAAAAAAATCGCCTTGTTCGACGTTAAGGTTAATATCATTCAGCGCCTGCAGGCCATTGCCATAGGTTTTATTAAGATGTTCGATGGTCAGTGCGGTCAAAATATTGGTCTCAAGCAGAATCCAACGGGCTAGATTATCATGCCCGTATGTCAGATGAAATTTACCGCAGCCAAGTTCCGCCACAATCCGAAGCTGAATTACTGCAGCGCTGTCAGGCTATTGCCGGACAGACACTGGGGCAATTGGCATCTCAGTTAAATATTGCGGTGCCGGCAGATTTACGACGTCACAAAGGCTGGGTCGGCAGTTTATTGGAAAAAATACTCGGTGCCGATGCCGGCAGTCATGCCGAACCTGATTTCACAGGACTCGGTATTGAGCTGAAAACCTTGCCGCTTGCCGCTAATGGTTTGCCTAAAGAATCGACCTATGTATGTACCGTCAGTCTGACTGAAACCGGTGAGTTGCGCTGGCAAGACAGCTGGCTGCGCCGCAAACTGGCTAAAGTATTATGGTTGCCGATAGAGGCAGATAATACGATTCCACTTGCTGAGCGCTACGTTGGTGAAGGTTTTTTATGGCAGCCGGATACTGAGCAGGCAGCTTTATTAAAACAGGACTGGGAAGAGTTGATGGATGCGCTGGTGCTCAGTGGTCAGGCCGGCTTATCCGCGCGTCAAGGCCAGGTGTTACAAATTCGTCCCAAAGCTGCCAATAGCCGGGTTATGGCGCAGGCGGTAGCCGACGATGGCAGTCTCATCCAGCAAAACCCACGTGGCTTTTATTTGCGCAGTGAATTTACCGGCAAAATCTTACAGACTAATAAGGCTTGCCGTTTACCCGCATGAAAAGGCAGAATGGCAAGGGCTTGTTTATCTTCCATATCCGCCCCTGTTGTGAGGTGAAAAAGCGCCAATCAAGGCGCGAGGAGAGCGGTTTAGTTATTCTAAACAAACAACGAGCAACGCGGAGTGGCGCTTTTTCAGTCACAACTCGAAGGGCTGGGACTATTTTTGCGCCCGGCGGTGTTGTCAATCGCTGATGTATAATGACTACACTGCGCAATTTCCGCCTTGACGGACACAAAAATAGCCGCCAGCAGTGGTGAATATGGAAGATAAGCAAGCCCTAGCAATGGAGAAGGAATCGCCTGTGCAAAAACTCAATGCGCTTGTGGTGGATGCGTCCACCGAGTTTCGTGATAAAGCGAAAAAAATTCTGGAGTCTGCTGGATTCAGTGTTGAACTGGCAGAAAATGGCCAACAGGGATTGGTATTGGCGAATGCCTCGCGGTTTCGTTTAGTCTGCTGCAGCGATGATTTACCGGATATTGCCGGCAGTGAGTTTTGTGGCCAGCTGAGGTCTATCAATGGCTATGACTTTGTTGCCGTTCTGGTACTGACCGAAAATGATACGGCTCGTACGCTTAAACAAGCGCTGCTGGCCGGTGCCACCGATATCTTCAGCAAACACGATGGCCATGAGTTAGAAACCTATATACAGCGACTGGCCGAGCGTGAAACGCGTCATTTATCGGGCCGTGTGTTGTTTATCGAAGACTCGCGGGTGTTACAAACCATCATCATTGATTTACTGACTGATATGGGGCTCGATGTTGATGCTTACACCTTTGCCGAAGAAGCATGGGAAGCGTTTAGCGGCGGTGATTATGATCTGGTGATCACCGATATCATGCTCGAAGGCAGCATGAGTGGTATTACCCTGGTGCGCAAAATCCGCCGATTACGTGAGGAATACGGCAATGTACCGATTATCGCTACCTCTGGTTTTGATAATATTTCCCGCAAGATAGAGTTATTCCACCTCGGTGTTAATGACTTTGTGTCAAAGCCCATCGTCCGTGAAGAACTACGGCAACGGGTGTTTAACCATATCACCAGCTATCAGAATGTCCGCGAACTGCGCGCCCAGCAAAATTCGCTTTACAGTCTGGCGATGTTAGATCAACTGACGCAGTTATTTAATCGTCACGCCCTGCGCGAATTTGCCGGTAAATATTTCAGTGAGGCGTATCGCTTTAAACGCGATCTGTCGATGGCGGTACTGGATCTCGATAATTTTCGGGCGCTTAATGATGAGCACGGCCATATCAAAGGTGACCAGGTGCTGGCGGAACTCGGTAACTGGTTAAAAAGGCATGTTCGTGATGTGGATATGGTGGCGCGCTGGGCCGGCGAAGAATTTGTCATGTTATTGCCAGACTGTGATGCTGAAGGCGCCGCGGCGCTGATGGAACGAATGCAAAAACGATTGTCACGCTTTAAGCCGGCGAATCTGGATATTACCCTCAGCGTCGGTGTCGCGGAATTACGCCACAATGAGCAAGACAACTTAAATAGTTTATTCGAAATGGCAGACCGGGCCATGTATCAGGCGAAAATGGCCGGACGTTGCTGTGTCAGGCAATACCAGCCGGAACTCAGCTAAAATCTTTTTAATTATTGCTAGTAAAAGCCAGACATTGCGGCTGGGTCAGCATAAATACGCCATGGCCGCCTTGTTCAAAATCCAGCCACATAAAATCTATCATGGGCCATTTTTCGGAAACGGCTTGGTCGCTATTACCAACCTCGACAAATAACAGGCCTTCGGCCGTTAAAAATTCTGCGGCGCCAATAATAATCTGCTCCACTAATGCCAGACCATTGTCATCTGCCCGCAATGCAGCGGCCGGTTCATGACGATATTCGGCTGGCAGGGTCGCCATTTCGGCATCACCGACATAAGGCGGGTTGCTGACAATTAAATCATACTGCTGGTTTTTATCCAGATTCGTCCATAAATCAGATTCAATTAATTGCAGTCGTTCCATTAATTGGTGTTTTGATTGATTGATTTTGGCGACGTCCAGCGCATCGCTGCTGATATCCACGGCATCAACAGCTGCTTCAGGGAAAGCATACGCCAGCGCAATGGCAATACAGGCACTACCGGTACACATATCCAGAATATGTGTGACATTTTCTGGTGCCGTTAACCACGGTGTAAAATCACTGGCAATCAACTCGGCAAAAGGTGAGCGGGGAATTAACACTCTTTCGTCGACGTAAAACGGCAGGCCAGAAAACCATGCTTCATGGGTCAGATAAGGCACCGGCAGTCGTTCATCTATACGCCGTTTAATCAGGCCGAGCAGGCTATTTTTTTCGTCAGCCGTTAAGCGTGCATCAAGAAATATGTCCGGCATTTCGCTGACCGGCAATTGCAGGCTGTGCAGTATTAGCTGCGTCGCTTCGTTAAAGGCATCATCATTGCCATGGCCGTAAAACAACTGCGCTTCGTGAAAGCGAGAAGTCGTCCAGCGCAAAAAGTCGCGCAGCGTAACAAGCTCCGCCGCTGCAGACTGATAATCAGCGGCCATTAATGGGCAGTAATATCAACAAAATGGCCGGCAATAGCCGCCGCTGCCGCCATCGCCGGACTGACCAAATGGGTGCGACCACCCTGACCCTGACGGCCTTCAAAGTTACGGTTTGATGTCGAGGCGCAGTGTTCACCGGCTTCCAGACGATCGGCATTCATGGCTAAACACATTGAGCAGCCCGGATCGCGCCACTCAAAACCGGCTTGGATAAACACTTTATCTAAGCCTTCTTGTTCGGCTTGTTGTTTTACCAACCCCGAACCCGGTACCACCATGGCTTGTTTGATACTGCTGGCGACTTTTCCGCCTTTGATAGCTGCCGCTGCTTCCCGCAAATCTTCGATACGTGAATTGGTGCAAGAGCCAATAAATACCCGATCTAATTTAATATTGGTGATTGGCAGGCTGGCTGATAAACCCATGTAGTTCAGCGCTTTTTGCATACCGTTGCGTTTGACGGCATCTTGTTCAGCAGCCGGATCGGGAATATTGGCATCGACTGGCACCACCATTTCTGGCGACGTGCCCCAGGTGACCTGTGGTTTGATATCGTCAGCTTTTAACACCACGACTTTATCGAAATGGGCGCCAGCATCGGAATGCAAATCCTGCCACGCAGCTACCGCTTTGCCCCAGTTGTCGCCTTTGGGCGCAAACGGCCGATCTTTTAAATAATCAATAGTGGTGTCATCAACTGCAACCATGCCGGCACGGGCACCGGCTTCAATGGTCATATTGCAGACCGTCATGCGACCTTCCATTGATAAAGCCTGAATGGCTTCACCGGCAAATTCAATCGCATAACCATTGCCGCCGGCGGTGCCGATTTCGCCGATGATGGCCAGTACGATATCTTTGGCGGTAATGCCCGGATTCACATGGCCTTCAACACGGACCTGCATGTTTTTCGATTTGCGTTGAATCAGGCATTGGGTTGCCATGACGTGCTCAACTTCAGAGGTACCAATACCGAACGCCAGGGCACCAAATGCGCCGTGAGTGGAGGTATGCGAATCACCACAGACCACAGTCATACCGGGCAGGGTGGCGCCTTGTTCCGGGCCAACCACGTGGACAATACCCTGACGCATATCATTAAGGCCAAATTCGGTAATGCCAAATTGTGCGCAATTTTGATCCAGCGTTTCCACTTGCAAGCGCGAAATCGGATCAGCAATACCCTGATCCCGGTGACTGGTCGGTACATTATGATCCGGAGTCGCCAAAATTGAATTTAAGCGATAAGGCAGGCGACCAGCCAGACGCAGGCCTTCAAAGGCCTGTGGCGAAGTAACTTCGTGAACTAAATGACGATCAATATAAAGCAGGGCGGTGCCGTCGCTTTCGCTGCGCACCACATGTTGATCCCATAATTTGTCGTAAAGTGTTTTGGCGGTCATGGTTTTGGACTACAAATTTGCGTAAACGAATCATTATACAGCGATAAGTGGAGCCACTCTATTGGCAGTTCAATTGTTTCGGTAATCAGCGCTTTTCAGACAAAAAAAAGGCAACCCGAAGGCTGCCTTTTTTCGCTTACAGATAAGGAAAGTGGTTATTCCATATTAGCGTGTCTATATTTCATTTCCTCTTCCGGAATACCTTTCTCATGAATTAGATGAGAAACGATCGCTTCCAGGAAAATTAAGGTAGACAGTTCAAACATGGTACCCATCGGCATGCCCTTAGTTGGGGCAAAGCTTTGATCGGTACCAATTTGAATTGTTTTATCTGCAATTTCACCAATCGTTGAACTGGATTTTGAACAAATCAAAACCACTTTTGCGTTCTCAGATTTAGCTTTATTGGCAAACGAAACCAGCTGAGTTGTTTCACCAGAACCGGAGATAACGATTAATAAATCGCCTTCGCGGATACTTGGTGTGCTGATTTCACCTTGAACATAGACAGTATAACCACTATGCATCAACCTCATACCCAGGAAGTTGCCTACCAGTCTTGAACGACCTGCGCCAGTGATAAAGATGCGTTTGGCATCATCACACATGGCAACAAATTCAGCTTCAAGTGAACTGTCAGTCGCTTTCAGGATATCAGTGATTTTGTTTACAACTAGATCACGATGCATTGTCATTTTACTAATCCTTATGCTGCGTCAACCAATGCACGCAGTTCTTTAGCTGATTCTGCTGGAGATGGTGCACCGTAGATAGCCGCACCAACAACAACGATAGCCGCACCTGCTTTTACGCAGCTTTGGATAGTGTCTTTGTTAATACCACCAGCAACAGAAACTTTAACATTCAGACCCAAACCAGTGATGGTTTTCAGATCTTCGAATGGTGTTTGACCTGCAGCTTGTGCGTCCAGACCAGTGTGAACACCGATGATGTGCGCGCCATTAGCAGCTGCTTCTTTAGCAACAGCAGCTTTGTCTTCAACACCGATCAAGTCAACTTGAGCTTCGGCATTGTTTGCGTTTGCTGCTTTGATAACGCCTTTCATGGTCGCCATATCAGAAGCGCCCAGAACAGTAGTGATATCACCACCAGCTTCGAAGAAAGGAGTTGCTTCGTATTCACCAGCATCCATAGTTTTCAGGTCAACCAGGATTTTCTTATCTGGGTGAGCCGCTTTCAGGGCTTTAACCAGTTTCAGACCGTTGTACTTGATGCAAGGTGTACCGATTTCCAGAATATCGACGTAAGGAGCGACTTGTTCAGCCAGCGCCATAGTTGCGTCAAAATCCAATGAATCCAGAGCCATTTGAATTTCAGCCATGTTTTTTTCTCCTATTAATTTAAAAATAATCCCGTGTTTATTGTGGGACTTTCTAATCAGCAATCAGAACAGCATGCTGTTCTAAGAGACTGTGTTGTCCAGCCGTTAAAATGACCGGCTGGACGGGTGCTAATAAACTGCGATTAGCCTTCCAGTTCTGCCAGACGTTTAGCCAGCAGGTCTTCCAATGATTCCAACGCTTTGGCAAAACCATCAATACCTTCAGACAGCTTCTCAGCAGCCATACGGTTTTCCTGATGCATCGTATCGAAGGTGGCTTTGTCCATACTGATTTTCTGAATGTCAGCTTTTGCTGATACTTCAGGAGACAGTTTACGTTCCAGTGTGCCTTCAGTACTTTGCAATTCATCCAGCAGTTTTGGTGAAATGGTCAGCAAATCAACGCCGGCCAGTTCAGTGATTTCACCAACGTTACGGAAGCTCGCGCCCATAACTTCAGTGTTGTAACCGAACTTTTTGTAGTAGCTGTATATTTCAGTCACTGACAATACACCTGGATCTTCATTTGATGCATATGAATCACGACCGGTGTCTTTTTTGTACCAGTCCAGAATACGACCAACAAATGGTGAAATCAGCGTAATGCCATTTTCAGCACAAGCGATAGCTTGATGCAGACCGAACAGCAAAGTCAGGTTGCAATGAATGCCTTCTTTTTCCAATACCGCGGCAGCTTGGATACCTTCCCAAGTAGATGCGATTTTGATCAGAATGCGATCTTTAGAAATACCAGCGGCTTCGTATTGGGCAATAATTTCACGGCCCTTGGCGATGGTTGATTCGGTATCATAAGACAGACGCGCATCAACTTCTGTCGAAACACGACCTGGAATAATGTCGAGAATTTTCAGACCAAAAGATACTGCCAGACGGTCAAATGCCAGTGTTGCGACTTCTTTTGCAGAAGCATTATCGCCCAAAGATTGACGGGCAGCTTTCAGCGTATCGTCAACAATACTTTGATATTGTGGCATCTCCGCAGCGGCTGTGATCAGCGATGGGTTTGTTGTCGCATCGCGCGGCGTGTATTTTTCGATGGCTTGAATGTCACCGGTGTCTGCCACGACCACGGTCATTTGCTTCAGTTGATCAAGTAAGTTCGCCATGTGATTACCTTTTTTGTAGCTAATTAAAATAGTTTTTTGTCACTGTTGGGCGTGCTCAGTAAAAATTGCCGGCCCAGGCCGGCAGTTTTCAGAACATAACTCATCAGCGATCCCCCGCTGATGAAGGTCGAGCTGGCTTAAATGTTTAAGCTTTGCTGCGGATGTAACGTTCTACACCGGTCATTGGCTTGCCATTAGCATTTTTCTGGATGAATTTCTCAACACCAGTCATGGGCTTGTTATTGCTCATCTTGCTACGGACGTAGCGTTCAACGCCGGTTAACTGCTGACCGTTTTGCGCTTTGTTACGGATATAACGCTCAACGCCTGTCAGGCCATCATTCGCTGATTTTTTTGCAGCATCATTACCGCAGCAATCGCTGCTGTCAGATGATGAAAACAAGCCTTTGAAAAAGCCGCAGATAGACGCTAATAAACCTTTTTCACTCATGAGAAATACCCCTGTTACCTTTATTCGAACCCCATCTGCCCAACAGTTAGAGAGGTTGGTGCAACGGGTAAATTACTATTTTAGGTTTATTGTGGCAAGCCAACCCGTATCAGTAGATCTCTGATTATAGACCTGCTTTGTTAGATTTGACCACTGTCACCAATCAACAACATGCGTTGTCTTAATCTGGTGCGCATAACCCGGTGTGAATGAACTTTGATAAAAAAAACGAGTGGCTAAGAGCCACTCGTTTAGTTTATATCGTGCAGGTCAAGCTCCGCTTACGCAGCGTCAACCAATGCACGCAGTTCTTTAGCTGATTCTGCTGGAGATGGCGCGCCGTAGATAGCCGCACCAACAACAACGATAGTTGCACCAGCTTGAACAGTTTTCTGAATGGTGTCTTTGTTCAGACCACCGGCAACAGAAATACGCACGCCCAGGTTCAATGAAGCGATTGTTTGCAGATCCGCAAATGGTGTTTGGCCAGCAGCTTGTGCATCCAGACCAGTGTGAACACCGATGATTTGCGCACCGTTTTTAGCAGCTTCAGTTGCAACTGCTTTTTTGTCTTTAACGCTGATCAGATCGATTTGAGCTTCTGCGTTGTTAGCGTTGGCTGCTTTAATAACGCCGCCCATTGTCGCTTTGTCAGATACACCCAGTACAGTACAGATATCAGCACCTGCTTCATAGAAAGGTGTTGCTTCATACTCGCCAGCATCCATTGTTTTCAAATCAACCAGGATCAGGTTGTTCGGGAATTTGGCTTTCAGCGCAGTAACGATCTCCAGACCGTTATACTTGATGCAAGGGGTACCGACTTCAAGAATGTCGACATAAGGGGCAACTTGCTCTGCAAGTGCGAGGGTTTGGTCGAAATCCAGAGAATCCAGAGCCATTTGAATAAGTGCTTTTGCCATGCTGACATGCTCCTAAAAATTGATTTAATTTATGGTTTTACGTTGAAAATACGCCCGCAGACTATAAAGCAGTTGCTTCGGGCCTGTCAATTTTTACGGCATAGTGCACACTGTTGGCGCAGGCATTAGGGCTTATTTATCCTCCATCTCCGCCACTGTTGTGAACTGAAAAAGCGTCAATCAAGGCGCGAGGAGAGCGGTTTGTGAGATACGTCCCTGTATCTCACCCCTTTGGGGCTGACGCTCAAAAACGCTCCAGGCGTTTTTGTAGTCATTCTAAACAAACGACGAGTAACGCGGAGTGGTGGTTTTTCAGACACAACCCGAAGGGCTGGGACTATTTTTGCGCCCGGCCGCGTTGTATGAAATACATCCCTGTATTTCACCGCTTCGCGGCCAGCAAAGCTGTTCAAATGGGTTCCAGACCCATTTGTCAATTGCTTATGTAGAATAACTACACGGCGCAATTTCCGCCTTGCCGGACACAAAAATAGCCGCCAGCAGTGGTGGAATATGGAGGATAGACAAGCCCTTTCTAGACAGGCTCAATTCAATTGTGCGAGGCTTTGCCTCAATTACAGTCCGGTATTTATTGCCGGTTTTCAGTCAGATTGGGTATTTTTATGACACAGACTATCAGCGATATTGGCGGCCTTATAATCGATATGGACGGTGTGCTTTGGCATGGCAACCAGCCACTGCCGGGGCTGAACGATTTTTTTGCCACCTTACGCGAGTTACAAATTTTGTTTGTGTTAGCGACCAATAATGCCAGCCTGACGCAGCAACAATACATTGATAAATTAGCGGCTATGTCGGTTGAGGTATCGCCATCAGAAATCCTTACCTCCAGCATGGCAACGGCCCGTTACTTAAAAGAGAACCTGTCAGCTGATCAGCGCCGGGTTTATGTGATCGGGGAGGAGGGTTTGACCAAACCGCTGCAGCAGCAAGGCTTTACGCTGACTGATTTATATCAGGTCAATCAACCCGAGAAAGGTATCAATAATGAAGGTGCCGATATTGTGGTGTCCGGGCTGGATCGCAAACTGACCTGGGATAAGCTGGCCACCGCAACACTCAATATCCGCGCCGGTGCGGCATTTTATGCCACCAACGCAGATACCACTTTGCCAACCGAGTTGGGTGAAGTCATGGGGAATGGTGGGGTGCTGGCTGCCCTCACCGCGGCAACCGGTCAAACGCCGATTGTGATTGGCAAGCCGGAGCCGATTTTGTATCAACAGGCCTTGGAAATCCTCGGTACCGATCAGCACAACACTATTGCGATTGGCGATCGCTTAAATACCGATATCCTTGGCGCAGTTAATGCCGGTATGCGCAGTTTGATGGTGCTAACTGGGGTTTCCAGTGAGGCTGATGTCGCCGAAGTGGACTATGCACCAGACTGGATTTTGCCGGATATTCGGGCAATTACCGAGACACTGAAAGCCAGTTTGTAAAAAGCTTAATTTATAAGGAAAGGCACCATGAAAAAAATTATCAATGATGTTGAAACGCTGCTTGATGAAAGCTTGCATGGTTTTGCAACAGCGCATCAGGATATTGTCAGTTTTAATGCCAACCCAAGATTTGTCAGTCGTAAAAATCTGGCAGATAAGCCCAAAGTCGCATTAGTTTCAGGTGGTGGTAGTGGCCATGAACCGTTGCATACCGGGCTGGTGGGTAAAGGCATGTTGGATGCGGCGTGTCCGGGGCAGGTGTTTACATCGCCAACCCCTGATCAAATGCTGGCGGCCGCTGAAGCGGTTGAAAATGGCGCAGGCGTTTTATTTATCGTTAAAAATTATGCCGGCGATGTCATGAATTTTGAAATTGCCTCAGAAATGCTCGAATTTGAAAATGCCACCATTTTGGTCGCCGATGATGTGGCCTTACCAGCTGATCACAGCACTGGTCGGCGTGGTGTGGCGGGTACGCTGATTGTCGAAAAAATTGTTGGTGCAGCAGCTGAACTAGGCTGGGATCTCACGGCCTGTAAAGCGCTGGGCGACAAAGTTACTAAAAATACCGCCTCGATGGGCTTGGCTTTAAGCAGTTGTACGGTGCCCGCAGCCGGTAAACCGACTTTTACCATTGGCGAAAACGAAATCGAAATGGGCGTCGGCATTCACGGAGAACGTGGCCGGGAAATCGTGCCTTTAGCATCAGCCGATGAATTGGTTAAGCAACTCGCCGATACCATCGATAAAGAGTTACAACCCAAAGCCGGTCAAAAAGTATTGTTGCATATCAATGGATTAGGCGCCACGCCATTGATGGATCTCTATCTGGTCTTTGATATTGCCGCCAAATACTGGCAGCAAAAAGGCGTCGACATTCACCGCTCGCTGGTCGGTAATTTCACCACATCGTTGGATATGGCTGGCTGTTCAGTGACACTGACTTTATTGGACGACGAACTGATCACGCTGTGGGATGCACCTGTTCACACCGCTGCACTTCGATGGGGTTGCTAAAAAACTAACCAGAGGCGCAGAGAAGGATAAATCCGCAGATTACGCAGATGGACGCAGATTATTATGCAAAAGGACATGCAAACATAAGCCATTATTGGCGCAGAAATGGCCATTCACTCTTCACTTGGTTCGGGGTTTTTGGAATCGGTAAATTTTGCTCCCACAGCCCTCCGTGGGAGCACCAATCTGCGCCCATCTGCGTAATCTGCGGATTTACTTACTAAGAATCACATCGGCAATCGCACACAACATTAGCTGACTGGTTCGGGCACCGGCATCGATATGCCCACGGGCTCGTTCGCCGAGAAATGAAGACCGGCCTTTGGTAGCCAGCATATCCTTGGTGGAGAACATGCCTTTTTCAGCGGCTTGTTTCATATCGGCTAAGGCATCGTTAACTTTTGCAGTCTGACTGACACTATCCTTCAGGCTATTCATGGCTGGGATCAACGTATCCAGCATGGTTTTCTCGCCAATATCAGCTTTACCACGTGCTTTAATTGATTCCACACCGGCTGAAAACACTGTCACCATATTGGCAAAATCTATTTGTTTATCCTTTGACACCTTACCCATCGACACAAACATTGAGCCAAATAGAGAGCCCGATGCGCCCCCCATGGTCGACATTAATGTCATACCGATTTTGCTGAACGCGGCAGAAAGGTCCATCGCGTTCAAATCATCAGCTTGTTTGATGAGTGCATCTAAACCACGTTGCAGATTAATCAAATGATCGCCATCACCAATGGTCTGATCCAGTTCAGCGACTTCATCGGCATGAGCATCTAATGCGACTTTAATGGCCGACAGGAACGTTGAGAATTTGTTATTCATAAGTGTCCATTTAGATATAAAGATATTAGCTGTAAAACTATTGAAAATTGTTGTGCAGAGCAAGTTTCAGTGATGCGTACTACGGAGATATCATACTTGTCTAAATGTCATGCCGACCACAGCGGAGGCATCTCACCACAGCTTTTGAGACCCCTCGGCTATCGCTCGGGGTGACAAAGCAATAAAAATTAACCACAGAGACATAGAACAAAGAGTTTTTTAGAATAATTGTCACTGCGAGGCGGCTATATTGCCGCGGCAGTCTACTCTGCACTGGGTCCCCGCATGCGCGTGGACGACAAACCTTAGGTCTTACTCACGCTTTTCGCCTAGGGAATTAGTGAGTTGTCATGCCGACCAAAGTGGCGGCATCTCTAAACTACCAGTCAAAGTCTGGATCAACAGGCAAAAAAAAGCCCCAACCGGAAGGTTGAGGCTTTTTTCAGACTTTTAAGTCGAATCCGAAGATTCTAACTAAATGGTCTTACCAGCTGATGAAACCACCAACAGAGAACACATCTGTGTCAGTTTCTGCCAGAGTGTTATCAGTTTGAGTTTCAAGTGCAGAATATTCTGCAACCAGTTTCAGGTTAGCAGTTACATCATGGTAAACACCAACTGTCCACATTTCGTTTTCAGTTTCACCGGTGCTGAAATCAAGTTTTGATTCGCCATATGAACCTGCGACAAAAGTTTGTCCAGCGAAACGGTAACCTAACTGTGCGTAGTAACCATCGCCTTCAACTTCTTCATAGCTTCCACCGATAACTTCAGCTGCAGTACCAATAGGTGCTAAACCACCAGCAGCGCCAACACCTTCGTTGTCGTAGTAAGCAGCAACAGCTTCAAAACCACCCAGTACTAACTGGCCGCCGAGAGTCCATGCATCGCTGTCAATGTCACCTTGAGCAGTTTCAACTGATTGGGTCATACCATCTAACCACAACTTAGTGCTGCCACCATTGAAAGCAGTTGCATAGCTCAGCTGACCTTCAAAACGTGGGTCATTTTCAGTTTGGTCAGCAGCTACTTGTTCAGCATCAACTACTGCTAAAGCAATTTTGAAGCCGCTCATGTCATTTGAGGTCCAGCGAATTTGTGAACGCCAATCAGCATAGTCATAACCGTAACCGATACGACCTAAAGTAGTAACGTTGCTGTTACCGGTAGTCGCACCAACACCGAACAGTGTTTGGTCTAACAGGATGTTGTTTGAAGAGTACAAGCCTAAAGCTTTACCCATCATGATTTGACCAAAGCCACCGTCAACAGTCGCAAACGCTTCACGTTGCTCCATCGCGTTACCTTGGCCAAAATTGTTGGCAGGGTAACTACCACCATTGGTTGATGGTGACAGAGAAACGCGGGCACCAATGGTCAGGCCATTGATTTCAGGGGCTTTAACATTCAAACCAAAGAATGTTGGCAACAGGCCGTTTTCAACACCTGAGTTTTTAACATCAGTTTTGTTGCCGGCAGCGTCAGTAACTTCATTGTCAGCATATGTGAAGAATTGGTTGATGTTACCGTCTACGCTGAATTCGTAACCGTTTTCACCGCCAACGACGATTGTCGCGTTGGCTGCGCCGGCTGCTGCAAATGCTGCTGCGCCGACCAGTGTTGCTAATGTAGTTTTTTTCATGTCTGTTCACCTTCTATAGTTGTTAACAGATTACTTTAAGTTTCTCTCGTAACCGGATTCAATCGCGGTTGGATGTCTATTTTCCACATCCAATTTACCTTTGCAACACTTTTACAACAAAAAGACGGCAGATTTGGCATCTTTACCTAAATGTGTGTGTTTTTTACAACAACGATGGCTTTGTCAGCCTGTTTATCCATATCGTTAACCACGGCAACACAGTGGATGCGGGGATTATCGACAGATTATGCTGATTGATGGGAGGTAATACAGAGGCTAAATCTTAAGTGATAATTCTTGAATTAATGAGCATTAAGACCAGGTTAGCGATATTTCTACACGCCTCTCGGCTACGCTTTGGATTCCTGCATTCTCAGGAATGACACTGGAATAGATCTGCGCCCATCTGCGGATGGTTTTATTGTGACAAGTTCGTTTGTCTTTGCGAGCAACGCGAAGAAATCTATTGGTTTTATTCGGTTGAATAGATTGCTTCGGCGATACAGCCGCCTGGCAAAGACAGCCTTTTGTAAAGCTCCGTGCCCTTTGTGTCTCGGTGGTTAATTTTACAAATTCAGTTTGAGTTTATTTTCAAAGATTAGTCTGGAGAGGTCATGGCAGAATTACAGGCAATAAAAAAGCCCGGTATGCATGGCAAACCGAGCTTTGAATTCGTGGTGGCTCGACCTGGAATCGAACCAGGGACACAGGGATTTTCAATCCCTTGCTCTACCAACTGAGCTATCGAGCCAACAAGGTGGCGTATTAAACCTGCTTGCCCAGATACTGTCAAGCAAATCGCCTGGCGGCTGGTTTAGTAAGCTTGTGGCAATAAGGGCATCATGATGTAATGGCGCCGATTAGCTGGGATATGCACGGAATTAATAATGATAAAAAAACAAAGCTGGGGAGTGGGGCTGGCGTTAGTGTTCGCGCTGATTCTGGGTGTTTTGTTGGGGCCATTGGTAACAGATGTGCAATGGCATCAGCCGTTGCAACAGTGGCTGATGTCACAACAAACCGATGAGGAGCATGATGACGACGATGAAGCTGAGGCGGTGAAGCCGATGACGGTTTTACTGGATGAAACTGCCCAGCAACTGGCCGGCATTGAAACACTGACGATAAAACAAAGCAGCTTCTTCCCGGAAAACCGTGCGCGTGCCACGGTAGTCAGCATTCAACCGATGCTTAATCAACGTGCCCAACTCAGACAATTGCAAGCAGCTGTCAATGTGGCAAAAGTTCGCGAACAGTCCAGTCGTCAGGCATTGGAGCGTTTGCAAAAATTAGCCAGGGCCACTGGCAGTATTGCTAATAAAGAGGTGTTAGCTGCCGAAGCTAGCTGGCAAGAAGCCAAAGCAGCGCTTAATCAAACGCAGGTTCAAGTCGACAATTTACAGCGTATTGTCCGTCAGGACTGGGATGCCTCGATGGTTGAGTGGATTCTGGGTCCGGAAAATATCGGATTTAAACGATTGGTAGAACGCTCAGACAGTTTATTACTGGTGACGATGCCGGTCGGTGAGCCGCTTGAGGCCGATGTCAATATTATCCGTGTGGCGCCGGAAGGTAATCGGGCACAAGCGCGCAAGGCCTATTACGTCGCACCGGCGATTAGTGTCGATAGCAGTTTGCAGGGGGAAACCCATTATTTTCGCTTGGATACCGGTCGTTTGCGGGCGGGTATGCGCCTCGATGTCTGGGTACCGGAGAGTCAGACGGCTATTGAGGGTGTGATGATCCCCGATAACGCAATTATCTGGTATGCCGGCCAACCCTGGGCCTACATACAAAGAGAGGCAGGCAATTACCAACGGATATCACTGAAAAATACACTGCCCGCCGCAGAAGGTTTATTTGATGACAGTGGTTTGATTAAACCTGCTGAGGTTCTGGTCGTGGATGGTGCACAAACGCTGCTCTCTGAAGAATTTAAATGGCAGATAGTGGAAGAAGACGATGACGATTAAACGCCAGTCACTTCTTTCATATTGGTCATTGATTTAGCAGGGGTCAGACATGCTCTCGAAAGTAGTTGCCTTTTCGGTTCGGTTTCGCGGTGTGGTGCTGGCATTAGCGCTGTTAATGTTGGGATATGGCGTTTATAAATTATCAAATGCCAGCCTGGATATTTTTCCGGAATTCGCGCCAAAACAAGTCATTATTCAAACCGAAGCACAGGGACTGACCGCCGAACAGGTCGAGATATCGGTTACCCAGCCGTTAGAAAGTGGCCTTGGTGGCTTGCCGGATGTAGAGTTTGTTCGTTCCGCATCAACGCCAGGATTGTCGGTAGTCATCATCACCTTTAAAGACAGCTCCGATACCTTTATTAACCGTCAATTGGTTTCCGAGCGACTGGTCAGTGTGCAATCAAGTATGCCTTCCGGTATTAATCCTTTGATGGTGCCGCTGGAGTCGTCATCAGGCACCATTATGACCATCGGCCTGACCAGTGATACGGAAGATTTGATGTCGCTGCGCGCGTTGGTGGATTACACATTGTCACCGCGTTTGCTGACGGTGCCCGGCGTTGCCGATATCAACACCTTCGGCGGTCAGGAAAAACAACTACAGATTCAGGTCGATCCGCAGGCATTAAAACGCTATGACTTGTCGATAAATGACATTACCCGCGTGACGCAGGGGGCAACCGGGCTGCGCGGTGTGGGGTATGTGGAAAACCACAACCAGCGGATGATGCTGACGATTTCGGGTCAGCCGATGACGCCGGAAGCCATGGCTAAAGTTGTGGTCCGTAAACAAGGCGATGATCTGATTTTATTGGGCAATGTGGCTGATATCGTCTCAGGACCCGCGCCGGCAATTGGTGGTGCGGCAATCAGTGGCGAGCCGGGCATTGTCATCATGGTGATCGGCCAATATCAGGCTAATACGCTGGCGGTGACCGAAGGTATTGAAGCGGCACTCAACGAATTTAAAGACGGTTTTGAAGCCGATGGCATCACGTTACATGACGATTTATTCCGGCCTGCCAACTATATTCAAAGCTCGCTGGACAATATTCAGCATCACTTGCTGGTCGGTGGCGGCTTGGTGCTGCTGGTGTTGTTTTTGTTTTTGTTTAATCTGCGCACCGCACTGATTTCGATTACAGCCATTCCTTTATCGCTGTTTGCGGCGATGATTGTGCTACTGGAGATGGGCATCAACATCAATATTATGGTGCTCGGTGGTTTAGCCATCGCCCTGGGTGAAGTGGTCGATGATGCCATTATTGATACCGAAAATATTTTTCGGCGCTTACGCGAAAATGCCGCTTTGGCGGTGCCCAGACCGACCATGCAGGTTGTCTATGAAGCATCAATGGAAGTGCGCAGTTCGGTGGTTTATGCCAGTTTTATCGTGATGTTGGTGTTTGTGCCGCTGTTGACCCTGAGTGGCGTTGCCGGTCGGATGTTTCAGCCGCTCGGCGAAGCTTATATTCTGGCGATTTTTGCGTCTTTGTTGGTGGCGCTGACAGTGACGCCAGCATTGTGCCATGTGCTGCTTAGCAAGCAGATGAATAAAGAGACCCGTGAGCCGCCGCTGATCCGCAAAATGACGCCGGCATATGGACGTTTGCTGCGTTCGGTCAGCAGTTATCCGAAACTGGTTTTATTTGGCGTGATGATGTTCTGTTTAAGCGGCATCGCCACTTTGCCGTTTCTCGGTGGCGGTTTTTTACCAGAACTGCGTGAAGGACATTACATCATTCATACGGCGAGTATTCCCGGTACGTCTATTGAAGAATCGCTGCGTGCCGGTGGTCTGATTGAGAAACGAGTGGCAGACATTCCCGGTGTGCGGGCAACCTCGCAGTGGGCTGGTCGTGCTGAACGCGGTGCCGACACCTTTGGCACCCATTACAGCGAATATGAAGTTGATTTGCAGCCCGGCTTAAGTGGTCCCGAGCAGCAGGCGATCCTCGATGAAATCCGCGAGGTGCTGGAGGCCTTTCCGGGTATGGCCTCGGAGGTCAATACCTTTTTGGTGGAACGTATCGATGAGACCATTTCTGGTTACACCTCGCCTGTAGTGGTGAACATTTTTGGCAAAGATCTCGATGAACTGGATCAAAAAGCCAAACAAGTTGCCGCTGTCATGGCCGAAATTGACGGTGCAGCCGATATACAAATTCGCGCGCCGGCCGGTGAGCCGCAGGTGCAATTGCGCCTGAAATTGGATGAACTGGCGTTTTGGGGATTAAATCCGGCTGAAGTCATGGATACCTTACAAACCGCTTATGACGGTGCCCATGTTGGCCGGATTAATGAAGGTAATCGTTTGTTTGATGTGGTGGTGGTATTGCCGGAAGCGCTGCGCAAACAACCACGACAAATACTGGAGCTGCCGCTGCGCAGTGCCGACGGCATTATGATTCGGATGGGCGATGTGGTGGAACTGAATCAAATCGCCGGTCGTCATGCGATATTGCATCAGGGCGGGCAACGTCTGCAAACTGTGACTTGTGCGGTCAGTGGCCGGGATCTGAATTCGTTTTTTGCTGAGCTCAGTGAGCGAGTACATGACGACGTTGAATTCAGCGCTGATGTTTATCCGGAATTTACCGGTGCTGCAGTCGCGCAAGCGCAATCACGGGAGGACTTAATCGTTCACTCCAGCCTCGCCGGGATTGCCGTGTTACTGCTGCTGTATATGGCACTGCGTAGTTTGCCCAATATGTTGCTGGTATTAATCAATCTGCCATTTTCATTGGTGGGTGGTGTCATTGCCGTGTTGATGACCACTGGGGTGCTATCGATTGGCTCATTGGTTGGTTTTGTGACCTTGTTTGGTATCACACTGCGTAACTCGATCATGCTGGTGTCGCATTATCATTACCTGGTTGAAACAAAAGGTGCACCGTGGAATATGCAAACAGCTATTCGTGGCGCTCAGGAGCGGCTACCATCGATTTTAATCACTGCCCTGGTCACTGCGCTGGCGATGCTGCCGATCGCCTTAAATGCCGATAGTCCGGGCCGGGAAATCATGGGGCCGATGGCGGCAATTATTATTGGTGGTCTGGTATCGTCAACGGTTTTGAATTTGCTGGTATTACCCAGCGTCATGTTGCGGTATGGCAAATTCCGGCAAGCGAGTCAGGATGAGGTGATTGTTTAGTCTAACGGCGTTAGCCAGGCCACAGCGATGATCAGCAAGACAAAGCCAATCATCGCTAATTCCAGCCACATCAGTCGCCGATCGCGAAGGTTTTAACCGATTGCCCACGCCGTTCTGCGAAATACATATAGATGTCCCGTAATTCATCTGGGCTGAAACTAATCAAAATCAACTGTTGGCCCGGGTAAACCAGATTGGGATCCCGGCCCATACTGTTGGTTCTGAAGTTATAGACATAGCTGGTGCTGACTTTACCATCCAGAATTTTACCCAAAAATGAGCTAAAGCCATCAGGCAACGGCTCATCGGCATCAGGCGGAATGATGACGCTAACCATTGACTGCCGGCCCAGACCTTCAAGACGCATGCCGCGGCGGAATTTTTCAATCAGCCCCGTTTGCACAATGCCCCATAAACCTTGCCGATCGGCCTCAGTCACACGGTGTAAATACAGCAGGCTGTTATCGGTCATCATATCGTCGCCAAGAATGTCTTTAATCGCTATTTCCTGCACACCGCGATTAATCGTGACATTCATTGCCTGATCACTGGCAATGCCAGAGTCAGCCAGCTCTCCGGCCGTCAACTGACGTTGTTTTTTTTCCCGGCGAATTTCGGTGACGGTCACATCAACATCATCGCGTTTCAGTAAATCCGTTAACGGTGCAGTGATTTCTTCACCCGATTCGGTGACGACTGTGATGGGCGCGATGTGGTCTTCCTCGCGTTTCCCGATATCGCTGATAGTCGTTTTCTCGCGGCTTTCTTCAATGTAATTCAGCGTCAGCGGTGTGTCGTCTTGCAGACTGTTATCCGCCATTAATTTTTCCAGCGTAGTGACCCGCTCTTCGAGTCTTGGCAAGGCAATAATGCTGTCCGGGCGGACAAATTGATCTTGATATTCGTTGATGGTGACAGCTTTTTGCTGTTCTGGTGCCAGATTATCAACAAAGGCACTGGCTTCATTTTCGCGGATTTCTTGCTGGTTTGGCAGATCGTCATCGACCTCAATGGTTTCCAGTGGCAAGTCCGGCTCAGCCAGCTCTATGGGCGGATCTACCAATTCTTGTTTAGATGGACTTTTGCCATCGGTAAACAATAAATAACCAAACATCAATAAGATCGCCACAGCCAGCAACGCTGCCAGCCAAGCGGAACCGGATCGGGCAAAATGAGCCATTTTAGCGCCTCGGGTTGTGATGGGTCTGCGTCGAGAATAAGTCAGCAAGCACCGATTTATCAAGTTGCCGCGCCCATTCGGCTTCTGACCACGAATGATCTTGTAATTGTTTGAGCAGAGTTTCGGCCTGTTGCTGACTAAATAAGGTTTGTCGTGGCAGCAGATTGAGCAGGGCTTGTTGCAGTCCGGTTAAGTCTGCAGATGGTGACGTTAACACCACTAATACCTGCTCTAATAAATCCCGCAACGGCACGGCACCAAGCAAAGCCGGAAACTGACGGATTTGAATACCCTGTGTGGTGGTCAGCAGCTGCAAACCACAGGCGGTCAACAAATCCTCGTGCTCAATGACTGCATGCCGCTGTTGGTCACTGGCGGGAAAATCAATTGGTACCAGCACGGGCCGACCGGTGACAGTTTGATTTTCAAGAGATTGCCTGAGCTGCTGCTGGCGGATCTGTTGATCAGCGCGGCTCAGATCAATCAGCCAGTTTTGATCCGCTTTAATGGTTAATGCATAACATCCCGCCACAATGTGCAGCGCATTAGATGTTACCGGGTTAGCGGATGGTATTAATGGCTGCGGTTGATAAAAGCTGGTGGTTTCGGCGACTTTTTGCGGAATATTCTGCTTTATTTCAGGCGCTGTAACGGACGAAACGGTTTTTTCGGTCAGGCAATCACGAATAATCCGGGTGATCAGCCCGTGAATCAGCCGCGCTTCACGAAACCGTACTTCATGTTTGGTGGGATGTACGTTGACATCGACCCGATCCAGCGGCACTTCTAAATACAATACATAAGCCGGGTGACGGCCAGCCGGTAAGCTATCGGCAAATGCCTGACGCACCGCATGACTTATCAGCCGATCGCGAATCACCCGGCCATTAATAAAAAAGTGCTGAATATCATTATGCGGCCGATGCGCGCTGGCTGGTGCCAGCCAGCCGGTCAGACCAATAAAATCAACTTGTGCTTCGACAAAGATCGCCTGACTGGCAAAGCGGCTGCCACACAGTTTGGCGATGCGCTGTTGTCTGGCTTTATCGGTATCAGCAACAGGCAGTGATAACTTTTGCTGGCCATTGAGCTGGCAATCCAATCCTAATTCAAAGCGGCTCAAAGCCAGTCTTTGTAAAGTGGTAAGGATATGTTGCTGTTCAGTACGAGCGCTGCGTAAAAATCGCCGCCGGGCCGGCAGATTAAAAAATAAATCGCGAACTTCTACAGTGGTGCCCAATGGATGGGCGACGGGTACAAGCTGTTGCTGGTCGCCTTTGATTTGCCAGCCGCAATCACTGTCGGCCTGCCGCGAAGTCAGTGTCAAATTGGCAACTGAAGCAATACTGGGCAGTGCTTCGCCACGAAAACCGAGACTGACGATATGACTTAATTGTTCACTGCTGGAGAGTTTGCTGGTGGCATGGCGGCTTAAAGCCAGCGGTAAATCTTCGGGGTGGATGCCACTGCCATCATCACGAATACTAATCAGCTGACTACCGGCACCATCAATGCGGATAACTATATTGCTTGCCCCGGCATCGAGACTGTTTTCAACCAGTTCTTTGACCACCGAAGCCGGTCGTTCAATAACTTCACCGGCAGCAATTTGGTTGGCCAGTTGCAGCGGCAGCGCATGAATTCGTTTGGGCGGTAACATACCCGGTAGTTTAGCAGTTGCGGCAGGACTAACAGCGACTATGGAATACGCAGTACTTCACCAACGCGCAGGCTGCTGCCATGCAGGTTATTGCTGGATTTCAGTTCAGCCATTCTCACCTGATAGCGCTGGGCAATGCCGCTCAATGTGTCGCCACTGCTGACAATATGTTGCTGCGGTCTGGCTTGTTGGGTAATGGGATTACGCTGAAAATACGTACGAATACCATTCATCATCGCCGCTGCCAGTTTGTACTGATGGTTGGCATTGTTCAGGTTTTGTTCTTCGGTCGGATTAGAAATAAACGCCGTTTCGACTAAAACTGATGGAATATCAGGCGACTTCAACACGACAAACGCTGCTGATTCGACCTGTTTTTTATGGACATTACCGACCCGTTTGAGGCCGCTAAGCACGGTATTGCCGACCTCGAGACTGGCTTCCAGGCTGGCCGTTTGTGACAAATCCAGTAATACCGAGGCCAGCAAATCATCTTTATCTTCAAGACTGATACCGCCTGCTAAGTCTGCGGCGTTTTCACGATCGGCGAGAATTTGCGCTGCTTCACTACTGGCGCCACGATCAGATAACACATAGACCGAAGAACCACGGGCATTGCGATTGGTAAAGGCATCAGCATGAATCGAAATAAACATATCCGCGCCATTTTGTTTGGCGCGCTGAATGCGCTGGCGTAACGTCAGAAAAATATCTCTGTCGCGGGTCATAAAAGCCTGCATTCCCGGTTCATTATTAACCAGTGTTTCCAGGCGTTTTGATATTTGCAGCACCACATCTTTTTCGCGGGTGCCCCGAGGACCGATCGCGCCCGGATCCTGACCGCCATGACCGGGGTCAATAGCAATAACGATATCGCGGCGCGGTAACACTGGCGAGCTTTTGATAGTTTGCGCGGCAACGGGTATTGGCGCTTGGGTTACTTTTTCAGTTTCTGTTGGTGTTGGTTCGCTACGGGTTGATGCTTCTTTGGTTGCGGGTTTGCTGCCAGCGAACTTGGGTCTGTCATTGGCTAAATCAATCACTAACCGATGCGGATAATCATCCTTAGGGGCCAGTTTTCGACTATCGAATTCTTGTTCTTTATGCAGATCCAACACCAGACGCAGCGTATTAGGATTTAATTGGCCCTGGCGAATATTCTTAACCGGTGTGTTATCCAGCGCCGGTAGTTTGAGTTTTTTGTTGGTATTGCCGCCATTGATATCAATGACCAACCGGGCTGGATTTTGCAGCGTGAATGTTTTGTAGCTGACCGACTCATCTAAATCAAATACCAGCCGGGTCATCTGATCATTTTGGGACACGCGGATCTGTTCTACCGTCGCCGAATGGGCCGGCAATGTCAGGCCAAATATCATTAATGCTATCAGCAGATAACGCATTTTCAGTTTCCGCTTTTTATATCGAGGTCTAATTGTGAAATTGCTGGGCAGAAAAATCAAGCTTTTTGTTTATATTTAAACAAGATAGAGATGAAAGCTTAACTATTTGTGAAGTTTGTCGCAGATTTTTTGTCCGGCTGGACTGTGTGCATCAAGTTGCAGGTTACGACCATCGGCCTGATAAGACAGATTCACTGTCAAATCCGGCTTAGGCAGTAGTTCGCCACCTTGCTCTGGCCACTCGATCAGTAACAGGGCTGCCGGCGTTAAATAATCTTCGATGCCTAAATACAACAGCTCTTCAGGATCGGCGAGACGATAAAGATCAAAATGAAACACCGGTTTATCGGCCAGTTGGTAATGTTCTACCAGCGTGTAGGTGGGGCTTTTGACGTTGCCCTGATGGCCTAGCGCCTGGAGTAAGCCGCGTACCAGCGTCGTTTTGCCGGCGCCTAAATTGCCATGCAGATGAATCGTCAAACCGTTAGCAGGCAAGGCGGCTGCCAGTGTTGCGGCAAACGCCAGCGTTGCCTGTTCATTTTTTAACCACATGCGGGGAAATCTTTTAAATTCAGTAATCGTTGTAAATAAGGCAGCAGATCCAGGGCCAATAAACCACGTTCGCCAAGATCGTTGGCGGCATTATCTGCAGCCATGCCATGCAAAGCAACACCGGTTTGTGCAGCATCTGCCAGGGTGAATTTTTGCGCCAGTAAACCGCCAATAATGCCGGTCAGACAATCGCCCATGCCGCCGCTGGCCATGCCCGGATTACCGTAAGGTGATAATTTTAGCGGACCATCTTCTGCGCAAATAAAACTGCCACAGCCTTTTAAAACGGCCACGCCGCCAAAACGTTTTTGCATCGCCATCGCGGCTGCAGGCCGGTCATTTTGCACAGCATTATTATTAATGCCCAATAAACTGGCTGCTTCACCCGGATGAGGTGTCAAAACCCAGTTTGGCCGGTTTCGCGGATGCTGGCTGAGTAAGTTCAATGCATCGGCATCGACGACCATCGGTTTATCACTGGCAATGACTTTATGAAAAATCGCCTGTGCCCAATCATCCTGATCCAGCCCGGGGCCAAGGCAAATGACCGTGGCTTTTGCCAATAAATCATTTAAATCTTCTGCTTGTGAAATACCACGACACATGATTTCCGGTCGCTGAAAATTCATAAAACCAGCATGACTTGGATGCGTAGCAACCGTGACTAAACCTGCACCGGTTCTGGCCGCCGCCTGCGCAGTAATATTCACCGCGCCGGACATGCCCTGATTACCGCCGATGACCAATACATGGCCGAAATGACCCTTGTGGCTATTGCGTTTTCTGGGCTGCAGTCGTTCGGTTAGATCATTGATATTAAGGGTTTCAGCGAGTGGCGACACATGTTGATAAACCGACCGGGGTACAGCCAAGTCAGCAAATGCCAGCTCACCACAAACATCCGAACCATCGTTGGTACATAAACCAATATTCAGTCCAATAAAACTTAAGGTGATATCGGCTTTGACCACGCAGCCCATAATGCTGCCGGTATCGGCATTGAGGCCCGATGGAATATCCAAAGCTAATACGGGTGTTTCAGCCTGGGCATTTATTTTTTCAATTGCTAAAGCGAAGTCATCACTTACTTCACGACTCAGGCCAGTGCCCAGCAAACCATCCACCAGTAAATCGGTGGCAGGTAAATCATCATTAATATTGAGTGTCTTCGCACCTTGCTTGATGGCCGCCTGATAAGCCGTATGAACTTCATCAGGCATGCTTTCCAGCTTGCTGACCAAAACGATATGGGCAGTTAAGCCTTTTGTTGCCGCCTGCCGCGCCAGCTCAAAACCATCACCACCGTTATGACCGCTGCCACAAAAAATCAACAGGCTGCCAGCAGCCGGCCATTGTTGCTGAATTAAATTTAAAGCCGCTTGGCCGGCGCGCGCCATCAGCATGGCCGATGACAGCTGACATTGTGCTAATGCCAGCCGATCCAACTCGCGGGTTTGTTCAGCACTGTATAAAGCTTTTGGTAAATGAAACATCGTGTTTCCAATAGTTAAGCGCACTGTCCACTATAATAGCTGCCATGGTCGAACGAAATACAGCCCAGCCCGACAGCGATTTGCTGAATCAGCTTCAGCAACTGGCGCAGGATTGCGGCTTTCAGCAGTTAGGCATCAGCGATATTGATCTGAGCAGCGCCGAACAACGTTTGCAGGACTGGCTGGCTAAAGGCTTTCACGGCGAAATGGGCTTTATGGCCAAACATGGTAGCAAGCGCAGCCGGCCTGATGAATTATTGCCAGAAACGGTCAGGGTGATTACCGCGCGGATGGATTACTGGCCTGATGACACGGCCGAGCCGTGGCAGGTGATTGGCGATGATAAAAAGGCGTTTGTGTCGCGTTATGCGCTGGGCCGTGATTATCATAAGTTGATGCGTAAGCGTTTACTTCGCCTGTCACAAAGCATAGAAAAGCTTCTGGGCCCAATGGGCTATCGGGTATTTTGCGACAGCGCGCCGGTCATGGAAAAAGCGTTGGCTGAAAAATCAGGTCTGGGCTGGATCGGCAAACACACCAATGTGTTGAATCGCCAGCATGGCTCGTATTTCTTTCTCGGTGAAATTTACACCGATATGCCGCTGCCATTAACCCAGCCAGTGTCGGCGCATTGCGGCGACTGCACGGCCTGTATTGATATCTGCCCGACGCAGGCGATTGTCGGCCCGTATCAGCTGGATGCACGGCGCTGTATTTCTTATTTAACCATTGAGCTTCGCGGCAGCATTCCGGTCGAATTACGGCCGATGATGGGTAACCGGATTTATGGTTGCGACGACTGCCAACTGGTGTGTCCGTGGAATAAATTTGCCAAACCCAGTCTGGAAACCGCCTTTCAGCCACGCGAAAATCTTGATGCGCCGCAGCTGCTGGATTTATTTGCCTGGTCGGAGGCCGAGTTTTATCAAAAGCTGGAAGGCAGCCCAATCCGCCGTATTGGTTACGATTGCTGGCTGCGTAATATCGCTGTGGCGCTCGGCAACGCCAAGCCGGATAAAACTATTCAGCAAGCGTTACAAATTAAGCTGGGCACGGTCAGCGAGATGGTCGATGAGCATATTCACTGGGCGCTGGCGCAGCAAGCGCAGTAATCAGATGGTCATAAGCAGTAATTACAGTATCGTTATTTGAGCGTTAAAACTTCTATGTCAGGCAATCATTTTCAGGATTTAATTAATATTCAGCTGCGCCGTCGTCAGTTGTTGCAGCTGGGGCTGGGCGGCCTGATAAGTGCTGCCATGCCACTGAGTTTGCGAGCAGCGAGCAGCCATCATTCTGCTTTATTGGGCTTTAAACCGATCCCAACGGCAGATTTACTCGATGAAGTGGTGGTGCCCGATGGTTATCAGGCAGAAGTGTTTTACCGCTGGGGCGAGCCGGTTTCGAATGGACCAGCGTTTAAAATGGATGCCAGCAACAACGCCGCTGATCAGTTACAACAGGCCGGTATGCATCATGATGCATTGCAATATTTCCCGCTGCCCAAAGGCTCAGACAATAACGACCATGGCCTCTTGGTGATGAATCATGAATATCTGGATCTGGATGTGATTCACACGGATGGCAGCCATAAGCATTCACCAGAAACCTACAATGCTGACAAAGTCGCCAAAGAACAAAATGCCCACGGCGTATCGCTGATTGAAGTCAAAAAGGTTGATGGCGAGTGGCAAATCGTCCGGCCATCGGCGTATGCCAGACGCTTAACCGGCAATACTGAAATGGCTGTCAGCGGCCCGGCTGCGGGTCATGATTTACTGAAAACCTCGGCAGATCCGGATGGCCTGAAAGTACTGGGCACGCTCAATAACTGCGCCAATGGCAAAACGCCGTGGGGCACATATTTAACCTGCGAAGAAAACTTTTATTACTACTTTGCCGGTCGTAAACAACCCGAAAATGGCGTTACCGTGCGCCACCGGCAGCGCTATAAACTGGGTTTCAGTTATTACGGCTGGCAGCAGTTTGATAAGCGTTTTGATCTGGACGTTGAACCCAACGAGCCGAATCGCTTTGGCTGGGTGGTCGAATTTGATCCCTATGACCCGCAAAGCATGCCGGTGAAACGCACAGCTTTAGGCCGCTTTGCCCATGAAAATGTTGCCCACAAAGTCGGACAAGATGGCCGTGTGGCATTTTATTCCGGTGACGACGCCAAATTTGAATACATTTATAAATTCATCACTCGTGATTCGTGGGATGGTACTTTGGGCGCAAAACATGGCCACCTGCTGGATGACGGTATTTTGCATGTGGCCCGCTTTGCAGCTGATGGCACAGCCCGCTGGTTGCCGCTGCTTTTTGGCGAAAATGGGCTAACGCCGGAAAACGGTTTTGCCGATCAAGGCGATGTTCTGATTCATGCCCGTGCTGCGGCAGATATTGTTGGCGCCACCAAAATGGATCGGCCGGAATGGATCACTGTGCATCCCGAGTCTGGTGAGGTGTTTGTGGCGCTGACCAATAACAGCGAGCGTGGTACCGGCGATAAAGCGGCTAAAGATGCCGCCAATCCGCGCAATCAAAATAGCTTCGGCCATATCATTAGATTTACTGAAACCGATGCCACCGCCACCGAATTTAACTGGCAGGTATTTGTGTTAGGCGGCGAAGGCGAGGGCGAAAAATTTGCTTGTCCTGATGGTTTGTATTTTGATGATCGCGGCGTGTTATGGATTCAGACCGATGTCAGTGCCAGCGTTATAAATAACGGGGCGTTCAAACAGTTTGGCAATAATCAGATGCTGGCAGCCGATCCGGCCACCGGCGAAGTTCGTCGTTTTCTGACCGGCCCGGTCGGCTGTGAAGTCACCGGCGTGATTATGACGCCGGATATGAAAACCATGTGGGTTAATATCCAGCATCCCGGCGAAATGCTTAATGTGCTGGAACAGCAAGGCATCCAGAAGTCCCCCGCCAAACCCAATGCCGCCAGTAACTGGCCCGATCATCTGCCCAATGGCCGGCCACGATCTGCGACCGTACTCATCACCAAAAACGATGGTGGTGTCATCGGCACTTAAATATTCGTTTTTGCGAGGAGCACAGCGGCGCGGCAATCCGCTATAAGTTGTCACTCTCGCGAATGCGGGAATCCAGAGCGAGCACCATGAGCAATCCAATTAACCAGGCAATTTACCTTAGTCGATAAGTCTGATAGCAATTAACCACCGAGGCACAGTGCAAAGGGAGAATTTGTCATCCCGAGAAAAGCTGAGGAATATCCAGCATTGCCTTAGTATTCAATTCCATTTAGTGTTCTTAAAAAAACTTTTTCTAACAATTCAAAAATCAATAGAGTGAAGTTTCTTTAATTAATAGGGCAGTTGTTGTTCTGGCAATTGCCCGTTAATAAAGATGATAGCCCCAGACCAGTTATCACCAAGGAGGGATGCAATGTCTTCAACACTAAAGGTTGGTCCTTTGCTCGGCGTGGAATCGGATACTGATTACACCGTCTGCTTTTTAACTGAAAAATCCGTGACCACGGCAACCGTCACTTTGGATGCTGATGCCGTTGAGGCAACATTGATTCGCACCACGCCCAAAGGAAAATTCTGGCGTGCTCAGAAAGCTATTCAGGCGGGTGTGCAGGGTAAATTTGTCAGCTATACCATCAGCCTTAATGAGAGTAAAGCCAGTGATAAACAAGCGCGTGACCGCTGGACTTTTTATGTGCCGGGCAATCAGGAAAAGCCGCTGTTTGCATACACCTCCTGCAATGGTTTCTCCAGCGCCGATATTCTGACCAAAACCGAGAAACCTTATGCATTATGGGAAGACATGCAACGCCGGCATTATGATCCGGATGAGCCGCCTTTTGCATTGCTGATGATGGGCGGTGATCAACTCTATGCCGATGAAATCTGGTCAGCGGTGCCGGAATTACAGAAATGGTCAGTACTCGATAAAACAGACAAAATCGCTCGTAGCTTCAATGCCACTATGCGCGATCAGGTTGATCGCTTTTATGAACACCTCTATTGCCAGCGTTGGGATAACTCGGCCATGTCGTTGATGATGGCCTCAATTCCCAGCGTCATGATGTGGGATGACCATGACATATTTGATGGCTGGGGCAGCTATCCGCAAGAGATGCAGCAGTGTGATGTCTATCAGGGCATTTACGAGATTGCCAAGCAGTATTTTGAGTTATTCCAAATCCGCAGTCGCCAAAATCAGAGCCTGCTGGATAACCAGGCCCATCACTATGCGTTTGGTTTTCAATTCCGTGGCTATCATATTCTGGCCCTCGACAATCGGGCCGAACGTACGCTTGAACAAGTAATGAGTAGCAACCAGTGGCAAGTCATTAATGCGTATCTGGATCAAAAAGCCCGTGACGGCGACTTGTTACTGATGTCAGCCGTGCCAGTAGTGTATCGCGACTTTTCATTTACCGAAGCCAGTTTTGATAGCACGCCCTGGGAAGAGGAGCTGACCGATGACTTGAAAGATCATTGGCGTTCCAAAGAACATCAGGGAGAACGCGCAAAGTTAATCATGCGGTTGCTGCAAAATGCAGAAAAACGTTACGGCGCAAAGCACCAGAAAACCGTCATCCTATCGGGTGATGTCCATCTGGGCTGCCTCGGTGTGGTGAATGATTCACGCAAGCATGACCGGCCGTTGAAAATTCATCAGTTGGTTTCTTCTGGCATCTTACATCCCTCTCCAAGCCGTATTGCCTGGTTAGGCATTATGGCTGTAACCAATGATCGTGATGAATTTCTCAATGAAGACGAAACCATCAAAATTTTCATGCTCAAACCGTTTGGTTCAGACCAATATATCCGGGCCCGAAATTACCTGACGCTGCAAGAAGGTACCGATAACAAACTCTGGGTCAACTGGATATGCGATCAGAGCAAACAAAAACCCAGCTATCCATTGGAATAAGGGTGAGAGGCATCATTCCAAAGACACCAAGTTGGCTGACACCTTAAGCTTTCTGACCTGCATGGCATACGGTGAGGTCCGTTTATTAGAAGCGGGAATGATATGAAACTTGAGTTTAAGTGGTCCCGGTTGCAGTCTTTAACGGCAATCGAGCTATACCAGATCATCAAAGCGCGCGAAGCCGTTTTTGTTGTTGAGCAGCACTGCCCTTATCAGGAAACAGATGAGTTGGATCTTCATGCTTGGCATATATCTGCATTGGTAAATGGAGAACTGGCAGCTTACGCCAGAGTTATTGAGCCGGGGATTAAAAGCAGCCAGCCATCTATTGGCCGCGTGATGACTGTTAAAAAATTCAGGGCACAAGGCATTGGCCGTGCTTTGATGGAAGAAGCCATAAAATTCACCGAGATCAACTTCCCGGGCAATGGCATCAAGATTTCAGCTCAGGTTTACTTGCAAAAGTTCTATCGGTCACTGGGCTTTCATGCTTCCGACGAGCCGTATGACGAAGATGGTATATCTCATATAGAGATGATTAAGTTGGCTATCTAACCATCTTTAACTGGCCCTTATGCCATGTAAGCAAATGCCATAAATGCTTGCTGTAACTATATAAGCTGAGTAAAGTCCGTTGAGAGGTTTCAAGGAACTTGGACTAGTGCCTCAAAAACATAATAACAACCAAGTTGGCTGACCCTTTGATACCTTTAGATGCTCACTACCTTTGAGGAGAGTGGACTGCTATGGAAGAAAGAATACTTATTGGATTTTCTGTATCGCTATTAGGTGGTGGGATAGGTGCTTGGGTATTTCTTAAGTTAATGCATCTTTGGATCGGTGGTCGACCACAAGCAGAGAAAACTAATAGTCTCCGAGATGTACCTTCATGGATCGTTGGGGTAGTAGAACGCTTTTTCTTCACTTTTCTAATCTACTTTGAATTTTCCGGTGTTCCGGCAGCCATGCTAATTTGGTTAACTTTGAAAATGGTCACTGATTGGAATAGCCCGTGTAAAAGTAACTCTGAGTCCTATAATAAAAGGTATTCTTTAACAGCATTACTGGCGGGTCTTGTATCTTTAGGATTTGCTGCATATGGTGGTCTTATTGCAAGTGGGACTCTTTAAAATACACCTAACAAGTTGCAGTAGTTCGCTGCCTTCGGCGCCGGAAGCTCGTACCTTGTGCCAATGTGCAAAGCGTTATGTGATTCGAGGAGCATCATGCCTTGAGTTGATGACTTATAAAGAAATCAAGGGGGCGGCCAATTTGGTTGTGAAGTCAATCTTGATCAAGTTGGCTGACCCTTTAAACTTCACTTTGAACTTGCAGAATAATCCCAAATAATGAGCTTCCGTTAGCCAAACTTCATTTTGCTCTACCACTATTTACAGGCGTTAGAGCTAATAAAAGGAGAATAGAAAAATGAAGGTCGTAATATATTTCATCGGAAGATTAATGGTTGCTTGCGTGTTGCTAATTATTTTCGCTGTAGTGCTTTCTATTGTTGCACTTATTCTACTATCCACAACTGGAAAATATAATGCGGGGATTATAGCGAGCTCTTTTGTTCTCCCAGTGGTCATGGCGTGTGCCCCCGCGGTTTTTGTCGCAAGTCTGACGTCTAATGACATGAAAAAGACCCGTTTTTGGGCGGCATTAAAGTCAATTGTTGTGGTATCAGTTATCTATGCTTTGTGGAGTTACTTTGTTGGGCCGTGGATTGGCGCGAAGTTATCCACTGGGGCTAATGCACTTCAGATAGTTTTTGCAATATATGGATTGGTAGTCACAGTGTTAATGTTTTTATCGGGCATCCTTGCGGCAAACTGGTTACCTTCTTTGAAGCCAAGTGCAGTTGGTGCCCCGCCTAAAACTGTGAGGACTTTCGAGGTGTTAATGTTTGTATATCTCGGGATTTTTCTTATCAGTACTGTTTTAAATTACGACCGTGCAGTTGAGCAAGTATCAGCAACAGCGTCAAGCACTGTCTTGACTGGCATGATGGGTGGGCCGTTTGTAATAGCAACTTTTGCAACATCGTTCTTAATCACTTTCTATTTAACGGTAAAAGTATCTAGGGCTGGTAGCAAGGCAATGCGCGCTGTAATGCTCGGATTTTATCTCATAGGCGTTATATCTTCCGTGCCAAATATAACGAATACGCTGCAAACGAATCAACTATTAGTAATGCTCTCATTAGTGCTTTTATTTATTCAAGGGTGCGCGATTTACCTTGTCTTTACACCTGAATCTAATAAATGGTTTGCAGGTGATAATGCGCAAATATCAAAGATACCAAGTGCGATAGGAAATTAACATGTCACTAACTTGACTTGCAGGCAGAAAATTCCAAATTAAAGAAATAAAAGGGAAGCTTCCTTTATGGTAGGGAGAAGAGAATCAAGGCGTCAACCAAACTTGATTGCACGACTCCCTTTGTTACCTTGTTAATCTTGATTAATGCTGTCGCTATTTGCATCTGGTATCAATCGTCTTCTGAAAGCGTTTTGTCGCCCTATTGAGCAATAAAGCTACCTTAACAAGGGAATAAATTTTTGCAGCACGCATTATTAATTATTAATCCGCACAGCCGGAACGGACAAGCCGAGGCCTTGGCAGAAGCCATGCGCCTGCTGGGTGCCTCAGGCATTGAAGTAGTCGTTTGTGAGTCTGAAAGCGAAGCACATCTGGTGTCGCTGATTGAAGATTATGAACGGGAAGACGGCATCGTGATTCTGGCTGGTGGTGATGGCACCATTAGTTCAGCTTTGGAAGCGATATATACCTGTCAACGCACATTGGCTATTTTGCCGATGGGCACGGCCAATGACCTTGCCCGATCTATTGGCGTTCCTGAAGATCTGTTAGCGGCAGCGCAGGTCATCGTTGACGACAGGCGCGAACGCATCAGTTTAGGGAAAGTGAATAAACAGTTTTTTGTTAATGCGATCAAGGTGTCAGCCAACTTGATTGCATTTGCGGTGTGCGGCGAACGAATTAATCAGGCCGCCATCCGCATTTATTGCGCAGACAGTAATTCATCCACTTCAATCATTAAGTTTTCGATGTTTCTTGGAATAGTTTCTTGTGGTCGACCTTTCACTTCTGATTTAAATTCTTGCACCAATTCACCGCTGTTCACGTCGACAACGCGCAGCATGATATAAGAAAATAGGTAGGTCGGTTTATGATAACGTCCAACCACAATATAGTCGGCACCGACTGTTTTCCCCAACTTGGCTGCGGCTTCCGGTCTGTCAAAAAGGTAACCAACGCTTTTATCTGCTTTGGCGTGTACTTCGTCACTGATTTTTATCAGCGTGTAGTTGTCACGTTTTTCAAAACCTTTACGCACCAGTGATTGGACCAGTTCAACATTTTTTTGGTCTGCAGCGGCAATGTCAGCATTCTTTTTGGGGTCAGTTAATTTCAGCGTCAGGTTCAACATCTCCATATCCAGCACCGCGACTTTTTTCTCTGCTATTTCCGTGCCGCCGCAAGCCAGCAGGCTGAATGTAAATAAAAATGTGATTAATGACTTCATGGGTTTCCTCACGTTTTAAAGTATGAATTTGACGAGCCGGTTAAATCGACTGTTTTGACGGGCATCGCGCCAGGAAGGGATGCCGTTCGGGAAATGCTTAACTGATAGCTAAGCACAATTAATGTGCGATGCGTATTAAAAACATGGTCAACTTAGCGACACACTTTCATCCACTATACAGCACAAAGACGCGTGAAATTTTTCCTCAATAATCAAGGGGTCAGTGTCAGCCAACTTGATTTAATTTAATACTACATCGAGATAAATAAAATTAAAAATACCAGGCAGCAACTAAATCATGGATATAACCATTCGTACTCATTAAATACTTATTGTTAATAAAGCTAGTTGCCAGCTATGTTCGATTAAGTACTTCTATTTGAATAACACTCAATCATTCGGTGGAAAATAAATTTGCATGGTGACGCCGCTGCTATCTGAATGAAGTACGTTGAGTTTAATGTTAAGTTTTTCACTGACCATTTGTGCAATCAGTAAACCAAAACGCGCCTCATGATTTTGCGTTTGCAACCCAGAGGGATGTTTTGTGAGACGTTGATGTACTTCCAAAGGCAAACCTGTACCAAAATCGGCGACATTAATGGCATTCTTTTCGGCCTGAATTAACACTTCTCCCTGAGTGTGTTGCAACGCATTGTGAAGCAAATTACGGATAAGCATTCTGAGCAAGGGTTTATGCGTACATATAATACTGTGCTCATGGATTGTCTTGATATGATTTATGCGGTCAGCCGACTGCGGCATTTCACTACATATCTCTGTCACTGATTCGTTTATTAAATCACCCAGCGAAATTTCTGTATCACTGACAGGGAGTTCATTACGTAACAATTCCAGCAGCGTATTCACTTCAATTTGCATGTTGCTAACCGTTTGTCGAATACGTTTAAGTGTTTGCTGGTCAGCAGCTGATAATTGTTGACGTTTTTCGATAACATCCAAAGCGCCCGATAATATGGCGATAGGCGTTCGTAGTTCATGGCTGGCAGTTTTGATAAATATATTTTCGCGGTTTACGAAGTCCTCCATCGTGTTCAGGAAACGATTAAAGGCATCAGCAATATCGACATATTCCTGCTCTTTATAATCAGTTTTCAGCCGTTGCATGGATGTACCTGGCGTGGTCTTTTGAATGGAATACGTCAGTTTTTGCAATGGCTTTACCAGTTTTCGTGCCGCCATTTGTGATAATAAAAAACCAATCACAATCATGACAACGACGACCCCCAGCATCCCTAGCTGAAACAAATTCTCACGATCTTCTATTGCCGTAATATCTTTAGAAATAAATAACGTACCGTCGGGCCCGTACACTTTTTTGGCCAGTACTAAAAAAGTGTGGTTCTTTGTTTCGATTTCTTTAGATGCAGGTGCTGTTAGCCCTTTAAACTGAGTAGGTAACAGAATTTCTTTCGTATACGTTTCACTTATAAAAACCACGTCTATATTTGCGGTTTGCCATGTCTGAAAATCGGGTTGGGTAATTTTATCTCTGTAAAAATCAAATTCATGGCTTAGTTCAACATCAAGGATAGTGGATTCCATATCCTCATAAATTACTTCAATGATGACCAGGGAAATAAATAAGGTTAAAAAGCTGACTGAAAAGATGGTTCGATAAAAACGAGTCGATACAGATAAACTCATTCCAAACCAGCCAATTCTTCCGGTGTTTGTAAACGATAACCCCTACCGTGCATGGTTTTTACCAGGTTATGTCCCAATGATTTTTGCAGAATTTGACGTAAACTATAGATGTGAGTGCGAAGCGTATGCGTTTCAACATCCGCATTGCCCCAAACTTGCTGGCATAAGTCTTCATGGGATAAATAGTGTGGATGGGCATCAAATAACGCCTCAACAATTCTGGCTGCGATGCCACTCAGCTCAACCTTGGCAACCTCGCCATAACTTAACATCAGTCTGCCAGGCTCAAAGCGCAACTTACCAATGGTTTTTACATTAGATTTGACTTGTTGCCTTCTGCTCAGCGCTTCAATACGTAATTGCAGTTCACGTAGATCAAAGGGCTTGACCAAATAGTCATCAGCACCGAGACCAAAGGCTTCTTCCTTATCTGGCAAGGTACCTTTAGCCGTTACCATGATGATCGGTGTCTGCTTTTGTAAATCCTGACGGACGCGTTGGCATATCTCATACCCGGACGGTCCTGGGAGCATAATATCCAGCACAATAACATCGTAATCATTTGTTGCCAGTAAATGCAGGGCAGTGAGTCCATCAGCGGCAAAATCAAGTTCGTAATGACTGTCTTCAAAGAACTCGAACAGGTTTTCAGCGAGCGCTACCTGATCTTCTACAATCAAAATGTTGAGCGGCTTGGCGGTCATGAATGATTCAATGTGTGTTAGCTATGAAGTTTTTATGATAAACCTTTAATAGCTGCTATTGCATGCAAGCAACGTTTTTCCGATCTGCCGAAACTGATTGTGTCGTTCAGCTGCTGTACCCAGGCCGCTGCAGGCAAAATTGAACTTCAACGGTTATTGCTGGAAATTTCTTGCCTAAAATTCCCTGAAATTTATACCACCAGTGATAATTTTCCAGTGGCCTGAAAATACCACCCGATAACACCCTGAAACCACGTACCTTCTGTTCGATAAAATTACCGTTTTCCAGAAGTAATTTTCTGATGGTGCCTAAAGAGAAGGTCTGATGATGATCAGAGCCAGACCACTTAAAAACACCCGGGAAACATTTGATATATAAATTTCTGAGTGAGGCAAACCAACCTACAAAGATGGGTACACCAATAATCACCAGGGCTCCGGGTCTGGCGACACGAGATATTTCGCTTACTGCAAAAGCCGGATTATGAAGATGTTCAAGAATTTGTTCCGCAACGATAATATCAAAGCTGTTATCGTCGTATGGTAAGCCCTCGGCGAGGTTAGCAAGTTTAATTTTGTAAGCATCAGCGCCGGCGAGTTTATCCTGCGGCGTTCTGCGAATATCAATGCCATGCCAGTCAAGTTTATCTTCGACCTTTTCAGCAGCAACATACCGAAAGGTTCGACCATAACCGACCCCGATATCTAACAGGGATAATTTATTTTGATGTGAGGAATTTTGAGCAAACTGGCTGATGGCTTTGGCGAGGGCGGGATAACGTGCAACTCGAAGACGATATTTTGCGTGATTGGGTTCAACACCAAATGCAAGCACTTTCCTTTTTTTAGTCATAGTCTACTCTAGCGAATACAGTAAATTTCAATTAATAGGTATCGTGACGAAATTTAAATCTGCAGCGAGTATATGTGGCTGACCATGTAATATTTATCGGGAAAATATCAAGAAAAAATGAGGTTAAGCCTAATAGCTGGAAATGTTTAACGTTTTTCCAAAATCAGAAATCATGCGACATCTGCAAAAAGAGTCCAGAGATCATCCAAATTGATTATCTGACGCGGTTTGGTACCTTGTTAATCTTGATTAATGCTGCCGCTGGTTGCCTATGTTAATTATCGTTTTCTAAAAACGTTTTAATATTAGATTGACTAATAAAGCTTTCTTAACTTGGGAATAACTACTTGCAGCACGCATTGTTAATCATTAATCCCCATAGCCGGAATGGACAGGCCGAGGCCTTGGAAGAAGCTGTGAGATTGCTGGAAGCCGCGGGCATCGAGGTATCCGTTTGTGAGTCTGAAAGCGAATCACATTTGGTTTCGCTCATTGAAGAGTATGAACGAGAAGACGGCATCGTTATTCTGGCCGGTGGTGACGGCACCATTAGTTCAGCTCTGGAAGCGATTTACACCTGTCAACGCACATTGGCCATTTTTCCGATGGGAACGGCCAATGATCTTGCCCGCTCTGTTGGTGTCCCGGAGGAGCTGTTAGCCGCAGCGCAACTTATCGTTGATGGCAGGCGGGAGCGCATCAGTTTGGGTAAGGTCAATAAACAGTTTTTTATTAATGTGGCGCATGTAGGGTTAGGAGTTGATGTGACTCGTGAACTCACCTCTGATAGCAAAAAGTTCTTTGGCGTGTTCGCGTATCTTGGCGCATTTTTTAAAGCGATAAAGCGTAACAAAAGCTTTACAGTACATATTAAAACAGATGACTGGCACTGCTCGACTAAAGTGATTCATCTGGCAATAGGCAATGGTCGGTTTTATGGTGGTGGCAATATCGTTGATGAAAGATCAACGTTGCTTGAAGGAAAGCTGAATTTGTTTTTTATCAAGCCGCAATGCTGGTGGCAGCTTTTGTTGCTGGGGCCTAAATTACGTAACGGCGCTATGGATACGACCGACCGCATCGTTCGCAGCGCATCTGAAAAATTCAGTATTGAGACTTCTAAACCCAGAGCGTTGGAAGCCGATGGTGAATCTAAAACCAAAACGCCAGCAGAATTTGCAGTCATCCCTAAAGCAATCGAAGTCATTGTTGGCGAGTTGCCAACAGCAACCTTAGGAACAGTTTGATATGACAATAATACGCACTGATGAGCAGGCCGATGCGCAGCAAATTTTAAAATCAATCATCGAAACAGCCGATTTTTACCGGGCGATGGGTGAATTATTAACAGAAGAAAATCTGGAGCATCAGCTTTTTGAAATTGCCAAAGAAAGAGGGGCGTATATAGCGCCGTTTCAAAAAGTACTTAAAACGCTGGACGAACTACCGATGGCACCCGATCCCGAAAAAGAATTAGTTGAAGCGCTAGGCGGCAAGGTTAGCCAGTTGTTTTCTACAGATTTTAAAAGTGCCATTTTAGATAGATGTCTCAAAAAAGATGACGTGCTTGCAGAGCTTGTCAGCAATACGACATTAGGTGCGCAATCGGCAGAATTCAAAAATTTACTGGATTCTCTGAATGAGCATCTCGCTCATACAAAAAAACGCATATTAAATAGCTAAGTGAGAGAGTTTAGACCTATCAGGGGCAGACACAATTGATTCGTGTTATTCGGTCTCCGGCAAATCCTTAAACGCCGCAATGGCATCTTGTCTGGCAGGTTTATAATCCACTACAGGTTGCGGATAGCCGCACTTTTCACGTAATTCTGCTGGCGGATTGTGGATTTGTTTGGCGGGCACATCGGCGAGTTCCGGTACGAAGCGTTTGATAAATTTGCCTTCAGCATCATAACGCTCTGACTGTAGTGTCGGGTTAAAGACACGAAAGTAAGGCGCGGCATCGACGCCGGTGGAGGCGCTCCATTGCCAGCCGCCGTTATTGGAGGCAAATTCGCCATCAATCAATTTATCCAGAAAATAATCTTCGCCGCGCCGCCAGTTGGTCAGCAGCAGTTTGGTTAAAAAGCTGGCAGCAATCATCCGCAGACGATTGTGCATCCAGCCGGTTTGGTTGAGTTGGCGCATGGCGGCATCGACAATCGGAAAGCCGGTTTTGCCTTCGCACCAGGCTTTGAACCCGGCCTCGTCATCGCGCCATTTAACGTGTTTGGTTTCGGGTTTGAAGGGCTGCAATTTGCTGACCCGTGGAAACCACAGCAGCAGTTGCCGGTAAAAGTCGCGCCAGGCAAGTTCACGCAGCCAGTCATCATGGCGCCAGTCTCGGTTTTGTTCACCGCAGAAAAATTGCACGGTCGCCAGTAATCGGCGCGGGCCAAGCTGGCCGTTGGCAAGATACGGTGACAGCACGCTGGTCGCCGGTTTAATCGGAAAATCGCGTTGTTTTTTGTAATCCTGAATTTTCAATTCGCCAAACGCGGATAAACGTGACAGGGCGCTTGCTTCATCACTTGGCCACAGATCCTCACGAAATTCACCTGCCCAGTCGCATTTTAATTCAGGCTTGGCAAGTACTTTGCCCTGTGAATTTGGCTCAGGATAAGGTGCGCGATGAATGTCTTCGAGGATTTGCAGCCAGCGGCGGTAATAGGGCGTAAAGACTTTAAACGGGTCATCCTGCTGGGTTTTCACAGGCAAAGGCACCAGCAAATCAGAAGGCAGGGCATGTACTCCGACATCGGCCTTTTTCAAGGTTAATTCAACCGCCTCATCACGCGAATTTTCATCCCATGGCGTTTCCAGTTGAAACCATAAGTCGCTGATATTTTGCTCAGCGCAAAATTTTTCTAAAACAGCCGGCACATCTTTAAACCAGTCGGCTTCCAGCAGTGTGAATGGAATACCTAAATCAGCCAGCCGCGCGGCAATATCTTTTAGCGCCGCTGCTTTTAAACCCAGCCGTGCCGGTGATTCATGATGTTGTTGCCACTGTTTGGGCGTTGCCACATACACCACATGAATCGCCCCTTGCTGCTGAGCGTCATAAAGCGCCGGGTGATCATCCAATCGTAAATCGTTACGTAGCCAGACGGCTTGTATATTACTCATTACAAATCCTACGGAAGTTGCCGGTGCAGTTTGTCGGCGTGTTTCAAAATAGCGTCTTGTTCGTCAGCGTCTTTGCGCTGCCAGTTTTTGACTTGCATACCGAGGCGGGGATTGCGGCTCAGCAAGTCCTGATGTTTATCAACAAATGCCCAGTATAAAGTTGTGAACGGGCAGGCCTTATCACCGTGGGCCTGTTTCGGGTCAAACGGACATTGCTTGCAGTAATTGGATATCCGGTCGATATACGCGCCGCTGGCGATATACGGTTTGGATCCGACAATACCGCCATCGGCATATTGACTCATGCCGAGCGTATTGGGGATTTCCACCCAGGCGACGGCATCGACATACATCGCCAGATACCATTCATGGATGACTTTGGGTTTGACGCCCCACAGCAATGCAAATAAACCGGTCACCATCAGCCTTTGAATATGATGGCCATAGCCGTGAGTAAGTACTTGCGATACTGACTGCTGCAGGCAGGTCATTTGCGTATCGGCATCCCAATACAGTTTGGGTAAATCACGCCGGGCATCAAGCGCGTTCATCTGCAGCCAGTCATCACGGTGGGCCCAATACAGGCCACGGACATATTCTCGCCAGCCAAGGATTTGCCGGATAAAACCCTCAACGGCGTTTAATGGTGCCTGCTGGTTTTCATAGGCTTTTTCCGCGGCATCAATAATTTCCTGGGGCGAGATTAATTTCAGATTCAGCGCCAGCGATATTCTGGAATGATAGAGCCATGGCTGCTCGGTCCACATGGCATCCTGATAGTCACCAAAGTGTTTTAAGCGCTGCTCGATAAAATCGGTCAGTACCTGGAGTCCTTGATGTCTGGTGACTGGCCAGGTAAAGTCATCCAGTTTGCCGGGTAAGTCGGGCAAGTGTTTATTGACGACTTTAATAACTTGCTCGGTGATTTTATCGGGCTTAAACAGAGTTGGCTCAGGCACGTGAGTCGGGCCATTTTTGCCAAACGGTTTGCGATTGTCTTTATCAAAATTCCACTGACCGCCAACTGGTTTATCGCCGTCCATCAAGATATCGCGGTCTTTACGCAGTTGCCGGTACCAATATTCCATACGCGGTTGTTTGCGCGCAGCCAGCCAGTTTTTAAATTCACCACGCTTAGCGATAAAGTGCTGGTCGGGCAGCCATTCGATGTCGATGTTATTTGTTTTAGCCCAGTCATCGATTTCCTGCATCACCCGATAATCGCCGGGCAACACGCAGCGAATTGACGCAAACGGCTGTTGTTTTAAATGCCGAGACAAGGCGTCGCTGAAGGTTTTAAGGCCATCTTCTAAAGCGTAATAATGCAGAGGTAGTTTTTCTGTTTTCAGATTCTCGGCAAAATGCCGCATTGCAGATAGAAATGCTACTGTCCGTTGTTTGCTGGACATGATCTCAGTGGATTCGCCGCTTACTTCAGCCATCAATAGCTGATCTGTTTCAGAAGCGAGATCATCAAATATCAAGCTTTGACGATTGAGTTGATCGCCAAGGATAAGCAATAAGCGCGATGCGGCTTTACTCATGCGTTAACCAATGCCGCTGTGATCAGACTCAATGCGGCGACTAGTGATAACTGGGCACGCATGTGTAAAAATGCTGGGCTATAGACCGAGGCGAAATAATATTTTTCATACAGCCACAGACCAAGAAACGACCAGGCGGCCAACCAAAACCAGTTGAATGTTGGCCATAATAACCAGCACCATGCCCACAGCATTAAACCAACACTGACTATCGGCACATGGCGTGGCAATTCATATTGCATTGACACCAGCCATAGCAGCCCGCCGAGGAAACTGAAAATTAACGCAGCATAAGTCAGTAACCATTCACTGCTGGTGGGATATCCGCCGAAGGCGTTGAGCAGGGCGAGGCCGATAAACGGAATCAGGCCGGCATAGCCTAATAGTTGATGGGTTCGGCTCATGACCACACCTCGGCGAATGTTGGAACAGGTTGGATTTGCAGTTGTTTGGGTTTCAGTTTTAGCAAAAACCGCAACTGAATTTTATAGGCGTCCAGATCAAAATATTGCGGTGCATCGGCAATCTTATTCAACCTTTGCTTCGCACTTTCTGCATCATTCACCCGGCCAAGGTACAGCCACTGATCGATTAAATGGTAATGGCTTTTATCGTCATCACCATCGATTGATAATTCTTTGACCAGAATCGGCCCTGACCACGGCCATACCTGATTTTTTAAGCCGCTCAACGCCGTTTGTAAGCGCAAATTGTAAATCATGGCAGCTTCAACACCGGTGCAGGCGCCTTTGCATTTTTTCAGTTGAAAACCAAAACAACTGCCTTTTTTGGCGGGCTCAAGACCAGTGAGTTTTTGGCAAAGCTGATGATCGCTGACCAGTTGTAATAGTTTTTTCTGTGCTTGTCGCTGGCTGCGAAACAGACCAAATCGGTTAGCAAACTCAGGTGGTTGATTAAGATCAGCCATCTCAATACTGATTTGCTGATAGCCTTGTTTATCGGTCGTTAGCGCCAGTTGGAACAAGCGTTTGGCTTTGGTTTGCCGGCGGTTATACAAAGGCGTTTCTGATTTAATCAGTTGGTTTTCCAGTAATTGCGCGCCAAAATCAGATGGGGTTTCGATAAAGTCGATATGGGCTAACTGCTGCTGCATTTCACTGCTGCGTAAGCTGCTCTGCGAGGCAAAATGGCTGAGTACCCGTTGTTTGATATTGATGGATTTGCCGATATACAGCAGCGCACCGTTTTCATCATAAAACCGGTAGACGCCGGGTGACTCGGGCAATTTGTCGATTTCTGCCGGGTCCAGCTGACTGGGCAGACGGGTTTGCTGCATCAATTGCCGGCAGACGGCGTTGATTTCATCGTCAGGGTAATCTGTACTGATTTGCGCAAATAAATGGCCGATGACCTCGGCATCATCCATGGCCCGATGACGATTTTCAATGTGCAGACCGAGCCTTGCGACGATGGCATCAATACCGTGACGTCTGGCATCGGTATAAAAACGCCGGCTGAGTTTTACCGAGCACAAAGTTTTACCAAGAAAGGTGATCCCCGCCAGCTGAAATTCTGCGCGCAAAAAACCGTAATCAAAGCGGGCATGGTGGGCGACCAGAACTTTATCGACCAGTAGGTTTTGAATGGTTTCGGCAAGCTCTGTAAAACTTGGCTGGCCGGCCACCATTGAATCGGTAATGCCGGTCAACTCAGAAATCCACGGCGGTATGCGCTGGCCGGGATTAAATAGTTGTTGCCAGCGGCCGGTAATTTCGCCATTTTCGACAAAAATCAGCGCCAGTTCAGTCATCCTGTCCCGCTGCGGATTACCGCCAGTGGTTTCGCAATCCAGCAGCACCATGTTTTTCGGAAAACCGTCAGAGAATGTCATGCGCTGCTCCGCTGCCGGCGGCAGCGTTCACTGCAGTATTTAACGTCTTCCCAGCAGGCTGCCCATTTTTTGCGCCAGCTGAACGGCCGCTGGCAAATAACACAGATTTTTTCGGGCAAGTGGGGCTTTAAATGGGCCATATCAACACTTCAGGGAATTTCACCGCAAAGTGTCGATCGGCTATCGTGAAATCGTTGTGAAGCAGACGCTAAACAGACCCTTATTCAGCAGCGGGCAGCTTCATCATATGTTCGCGGTAATGCTGCAATTCACGGATTGAGTCTTTGATATCGTCCATGGCCAGATGTGAAGATTTTTTCTTGAAGGCTTTATCGACTTTTGGTGCCCAGCGGCGGGCCAGTTCTTTCAGGCTGCTGACATCGAGATTACGGTAGTGGAAATAGGCTTCCAGCGCTGGCATGCAACGCGCCATAAAGCGTCGATCCTGACAAATGCTATTACCGCACATTGGTGAGACATTGGCGGGGACGTATTTCTGCAGAAATTCCAGGGTTTCGGCTTCAGCCTGTTGTTCGTTGTAAGTGCTGTTGCGAACCCGCTCAACCAAACCTGAGCGATTATGCTGTTTGGTATTCCATTCATCCATGCCGTCAAGAATCGCATCGGGCTGTTTGATGGCGATGATTGGGCCTTCGGCGAGGATGTTAAGTTCGCTGTCGGTGACAACGGTGGCAATTTCAATTATATAATCGTTATTGGTGTCGAGACCGGTCATTTCCAGGTCTATCCATATAAGGTTATTTTTGTTTTTAGCCATGGTCTCCGTCTTTCTGCTGCCGGCGAGGGGTGAACTATATTGCCAGCGATTGTATCAAAGGCTACTCTGCACTACACATTTTAGAAATTTAATTGGTTTGAATAATGATGAATGAGTTTACCTGGGTATTTGTAATTGCCTTGTTGCTGATGACGGGCGTTGAAATTTGGCTGTCGCTACGCCAAAAACGTCATGTGCTGGCAAAACGTGATCAAGTACCGCCGGCTTTTAGTGAGCAAATCAGTCTCGAAGCGCATCAGAAAGCGGCTGATTACAGCGTAGCTAAAGGCAAGTTTAAACGCACTGAAGCCTTATACGGCGCGGTAATTTTGCTGGCCTGGACGTTGGGTGGCGGTTTAGCCTGGCTTTCTGGGGCATGGCAAAGTCTGGGGTTGTCGGCGACCGTCACGGGTATTTTATTTGTTTTGAGTTTTCTGGTGATTGGCTCGTTATTAGAGTTGCCGACCAGCTGGTTTAAGACCTTTGTTATGGAAGATAAATTTGGTTTTAACCGCAGCACGCCGGGGGTGTTTTTCGGTGATTTTGCCAAGCAAATGTTGCTGATGCTGGTGATGGGTGCGCTGATTATCTGGGCGACCTTATGGCTGATGAACAGTACCGGCGAATTCTGGTGGTTGTATTTGTGGGCGGCCTGGATGGGTTTTGCGTTATTTATGATGTGGGCTTATCCGGCATTTATTGCGCCGCTGTTTAATAAATTTACGCCACTGGACGACCAACAGTTGGAAAGCCGCGTTGATAGCTTATTAAAACGGTGTGGTTTTAAGAGCCAGGGCATTTTTGTCATGGACGGTTCGCGGCGCAGTGGTCATGGCAATGCTTACTTCACTGGCTTGGGTAACAATAAGCGCATTGTATTTTTTGACACGCTGTTGAGCACACTCAATGAAGATCAGATTGAAGCGGTATTAGCGCATGAGCTGGGCCACTTCCGTCGCAAGCATGTGATTAAAAACATGCTGCTGCTGGCAGTATTAAGCCTGATTGGTCTGGCGCTGCTCGGCTGGGCATCGGTGCAAAGCTGGTTTTATACCGGTCTCGGTGTCGATACCATGAATGCGGCAATGGCCTTGGTCTTATTTATGGTGGTGATCCCGGTATTTAGCTTCTTTTTGCATCCGTTGCTGACACATTTGTCGCGCAAGTACGAATACGAAGCCGATGAATATGCCGCGTCGGTGTCGAACGCTGATGATTTGGTAACTGCTCTGGTGGCGCTTTATAAAGAAAACGCCAGCACCTTAACACCCGATCCGCTGGTATCTGCGGTCTATGACTCACATCCGCCGGCTTCATTGCGGATCGCGGCTTTACAGGCACGGCCTGCTTGAACGTTAAAGTCATTATCGCCGGCTTATTGTTATCGGTCAGCAGTGTCTTGCTGGCCGATGGTAAGGCGCTGCATGATGCCAGTTGCCTGCAATGTCATGGCGCGTTAACCGGCGGTGGTGATGGCAATGGTTTATACAGCCGTGCTGATCGAAAAGTAAAAACGCTGGCCGGATTAGAAAAGCGGGTGGCCAATTGTGCGATTGCCGCTGACGCCAACTGGACGCCGGCGCAACAGCAACAGGTAATTGAATATTTAAATAGCCGTTTTTACCGGTTCTGAGCTGCTGACAACCACCCGGTTGCGACCAGCGGCTTTTGCCTCATACAGCGCCTGATCGCTACGTTCTACAATGCTTACCGGTGAATCTCCTGCCTGAAACATGCCAACGCCGATGGATACCGTGACTTCACCGATCGATTCCTGGCTGCCTTTCTTTTTCAGCCGGCTCTCGGCAAAACTGCTGCGAATCGCTTCGGCAATCGTGTGTGCTTCATGGGTATTGCTGTGAAGCAATAACATGGCCATTTCATCGCCGCCAAAGCGGGCGGCAATATGCAAATCATCACAATGCTTATTCAGCAAAGTGGCAAAAAACTGCAGCAATTTGTCGCCCAGTGCATGACCGAAGCGGTCATTGACCGATTTAAAATTATCAATATCAAACAACATCAACGCAAATTTAACCTGACCGGTACGGCATAACTGTGACAGTTCTTTATTGAAGCTGCCGCGATTAAGCAGACCGGTTAAGCCATCAATACGAGCTTCTTGTTTGACCGCCTCCAGCTCACTGCGCAGTTTAAGGATCTCTTGCGTGGATTCAGCCAGTTCTTGTTTTAAACCACTGCTGGACTGACTGAGTTTGCGGGTGTTTTCAAGAATACCGGCCAGCACACTCTTGATATCGGCAATATCGTCACAATTTTCCAGCAGGCTCTGGCTTTGATTGAGATCTGAGGCAAAGTCGCCGGCGGCCATTTCGGCGCGGTTAATATTATTGATAGTGTTGTCCACCACCAGCCGCAGGCCGTTATTGGTTTGCTCCAGACGTTCCGGCATACCCAGCAGCACATATTTCTCATATAAATACTGAGTGAGCTCAGAACTGATTTCTTCACCCTTGGTCAGCCGGGTATCGATAGCATTAACCAGTGCTTGGTTATTGCCGGACACATATTCATACCAGACAGCGTAATTGACCGGGTTAATCGGCGTTTGATAACGGTTAATCAGTGGCAGGGCCCGACGCAGGTGTTCGGATGCTTGTTGAAAAGCATCGGTATAGACAGGGGGGAACGACGACTGTTTTGCCACAAATTTAACCTTCAATAATGATTTACGATGATTATTTGCAAACAGACATTAAATAATCAACTGATTTTTCGGCGCAACTGCAACAGTACCGGGATTAACAGTATTAGCGTCAGCCACGGCAAAAACCTTAAAAATTGTATGCTGCTGAATTGGCCACTGGCGGCCAGCCATGTCAAAAGCAGGAAGCTGACCATGGTTAAATTCTGGATCCAGTTATTGCCGGCAAGCACTGTGCCCAGTTGTTCAGCCGGCGCTTCGCGTTGAATCAAGGCATTAAGCGGAATAATAAATAAGCCGCCAAATACACCAAAACCAATTATGGTCAGAGCAAAGCCAATTACGCTGCTTAACAGCGGGATCAGCGCCAGCATGGCAAACATGCCAAGGCCACCGATCAACAGCAAGGGATAGCGGATTTTGTGCCGGCATAAACGTCCTGCCAGCAACGAGCCGGCGATAATACCTAGTCCAGAGCAGGCGAGTAATCCTTGAATAACGATCGTATTGGTTTCATTGAGGATGATTTTGGCAAAGGCCGGAAATACCGCCAACATGGTTTGCGAAATGCCCCAGAAAATAGACAGGCCAAGAATGCACCACCAAATCAGCTGATTGGCCGTTAATGTATGTAAATTTTTTCGCAGAATATGGCCGCGGCGGTAAGCCGGCCAGTTAAAAGCTTTATCGGGACTGGCGGCTGTTAACACCGGCAACCGCCGGGCCAGAAAATATTCAATGCAGGACAATGCCACCAACAACCAGCCGAGTGGTGCAATATGCTGAATCAACTCAGCCTCATTGGCATAGCTGACATCTGCCAGCAATAACTCAAACAGCACAGTAAACAGAAAAATCCCAGTGAGGATGGCAACAATGGTGGTGGCCTGCAAAAAACCATTAGCCGGCGCTAAATGTTGTTCGCCAGCTGTTTCGCGGATATAGCCGTATTTGGCGGGGGAGTAAACAGCACTTTGTGCGGCCAGCACAAAGGTGAGTGCAAACGCCAATTGAAACCAGCCCTGGTAATAACTGACGGTAATCAGCAGCGTGATAAAAATCGCCGACAAAGCTGCCCAGCGCATGATTTGCGGTTTGGCAAAGCGATCCGATAAAAAACCGGCGGGGGTAAAGAGCAAAATAAATGGCAGTAATATCAATGCATTAACGACCGCCGTCAAAGCAACCTGCGTGGCGTCATCATAAATCTTAAATAAGGTGTTTTGAATGGTGATCTTATGGCCCAGATCGACCATGGCATTGATAAATGCAACCAGTAAAAACGGGCCGAGCCCGGCGATTCGCCCCGTCATCAGCTGCCTTAATTTTTATCTTGCAGACGTACAGCTAAAACGTCGCAGTGGGCATGGTGCAAAATGGCATTGGCCGTGGCGCCGAGCAACACTTTGATGCCATGCCGGCCGTGAGAGCCGACCACAATCAAATCGACATCGTGTTCATCGGCAATACGGACAATGTCACGACCCGGGCTGCCAAATTCTACCCACTGATGGTCGGCGTCGATACCATAACGTTTGCCAACTTCGGCCAGTTGTTGTTGACCGGCTTCCAGCAGAGATTCGCGCATATCGCTGTCGACACTAATCATCGGTTCATAAGCAAAATCGGTCAGTGGAAAATCTTCAACGATATGGCATAAACACAACTGCGTTTCCGGACCAGCCAGCGATTGGGCTCGCTGAATGACCTCATCGGTATGCGCTGAAAAATCAGCCGCAATCAAAATATGTTGGTACAAAGCCATAAGATCCCTCCACAGACAAAAAAGGCAGGGTTGTCCCTGCCTTGTTGGTTATTTCTGGCTTTCCAGAAAACGCTCGGCATCCAGTGCCGCCATACAGCCGGCACCAGCGGATGTAATGGCCTGCCGGTAAATCGGATCTGAGACATCACCGGCGGCAAATACGCCGGGAATACTGGTTTGCTGACCTTTATTCAAAATAATGTAGTCGTGTTGCATATCCAGCTGACCTTTAAACATCGAGGTATTGGGCTGGTGACCAATGGCAATAAATACACCTTGTACGGCAATATCCTGCGTTTTGCCATCGTTACTTTTGACGCGCATACCGGTGACACCGGCATCATCACCGAGCACTTCATCAAGGGTGCTGTTCCAGATAATTTCAACATTGCCGGTTTCGGCTTTTTTCATCAGTTGATTAATCAGGATCTTCTCCGCACGGAAGCTGTCACGACGATGAATAACCGTGACTTTCGAGGCGATATTCGATAAATACAGCGCTTCTTCAACAGCGGTATTACCACCGCCAATTACGGCGACCGGCTGGTTTTTGTAGAAAAAGCCATCACAAGTCGCGCAGGCTGAAACGCCACGGCCTTTAAAGGCTTCCTCAGAGTCCAGACCCAAGTATTTGGCCGATGCACCGGTAGCGATAATCAGCGCATCGGTCGTGTAAGTGCCGGCATCACCGGTCAGGGTAAAAGGTCGTTTGCTTAAATCAGCAGTATGGATGTGATCAAAGACGATTTCGGTACCGAAGCGCTCAGCATGTTTTTGCATGCGCTGCATCAGCTCAGGGCCCTGGACGCCTTCAGCATCACCGGGCCAGTTATCAACATCAGTAGTGGTGGTTAACTGACCGCCTTGTTCAATGCCGGTAATCAGCACTGGATCCAAAGCCGCACGCGCCGCATAGACCGCAGCGGTATAGCCTGCCGGACCGCTGCCTAAAATCAATAAACGACTGTGTTTACTGTCAGCCATAAAACCATTCTCCGCAATTCGTTAAAGATGACGATTAGAGTAACCATTGCTATGGATTTGGACAAGCATCGTAGTTGAAAAGCTGTGTTAGAATCTGCCGATAATCTATTGGCTTCACTGGAATTATTACATTGGCACAAGCGACGCGGGTAAACGACAAAGCGAAACAAGACGTCACCGCCAGCGCAGTCGGCTTTCGACTGCGGGAAGCAGCATTGATTTTGGCTTTGGCTTTGGCCGCCTACTTATTATTATCACTGGCAAGTTACGAGCCGACCGATCCGGGTTGGTCAACCACCGGCACCGATGATGTGGTGGCCAATAGCGGCGGTATTGTTGGTGCCTGGCTGTCTGATGCGCTGCTCTATGGTTTTGGTTTTCCGGCTTATTTAGCGCCGTTAATGCTGGGTTTTTCCGGCTGGTTATTATTTAGCTGGGGTAAACGCGCCGATAGTGCCGATGCTGTGCATTTCTGGGTATTAAAAGGTATCGGTTTGTTGATGGCGTTGGCGGCGGCCAGTGGTTTATCGACATTAAGTCTGATGGACTATGCCGAATTACTGCCATTGGGCGCTGGTGGTGTATTGGGTGAGGTCGTGGGTCATGGCTTTGAGGCAGTATTTGGTGCATCTGGGACCAGTTTATTGTTGCTGGCTTTGCTGTTGACCGGCGTTACCTTGTTTACCGGATTGTCCTGGTTAATGGTGATAGATAGATTAGGCGCCGCCGCTATGGTGGTGATGACCTGGGCAGCCCGCCGCAGCCGCGATATGCAGTCGGAAATTCAGGCCAAACGTAATCGCCAGCAGCGTGAAGAAAGCTTTTTAGAGCAAAAAGAAAAATTACAGCACAAAGCCAAAGTGCGTATTGAGCCGGTGCTACCGCAAGGGGTGGTGGCCAGTAAACGTGAAGAAAAAGAACGCCAGAAGCCGTTGTTTGAAACAGCGGATGCGCCCGGTATGCCAACGCTGTCATTATTGGATCTGCCCAAAGCCGCTCAGCAGGGTTACAGCGAAGAAGTGCTGCAGGCCTTGTCCCGTCAGGTAGAGCTGAAACTGAAAGATTTCGGTGTTGAGGTGCAGGTCGTTGAAGTGCAGCCTGGCCCGGTGGTCACCCGTTTTGAATTGCAGCCGGCAGCCGGTATTAAAGTCAGCCGTATCAGTGGTTTGGCAAAAGATTTAGCGCGGGCTTTATCAGTCAGCAGTGTGCGTATCGTTGAAGTTATCCCCGGCAAACCGGTTGTTGGGCTGGAAATCCCTAACGAGCATCGTGAAATTGTCCGGTTACGGGAAATCCTCGCCTGCAGTGATTACGAGAACAATAAATCACCTCTGGTGATTGCGATGGGTAAAGATATTGCTGGCCGCCCGGTTGTTGCTAATCTGGAAAAAATGCCGCATTTGTTGGTGGCGGGTACCACCGGCTCCGGTAAGTCGGTGGCGGTTAACGCCATGATTCTCAGCCTGCTTTATAAATCGACTGCCAAAGATGTGCGGCTGATCATGGTCGATCCCAAAATGCTGGAGTTGTCGATTTACGAAGATATCCCGCATTTATTGACGCCGGTAGTCACCGATATGAAAGAGGCTGCTAATGCATTGCGTTGGTGTGTGGCCGAAATGGAACGGCGTTATCCGCTGATGGCCGCGCTGGGTGTGCGTAATATCGCCGGCTACAACAAGAAAGTGCAGGATGCCATCGATAAAGGTGAGCCTATCACCGATCCGCTGGCCGAAATTCTGCCCGGTGAGCCGATCCCAACGCTTGAGCCAATGCCATTTATTGTCGTGATTATCGATGAATTGGCCGATATGATGATGGTGGTGGGCAAACAAGTCGAAGAATTGATTGCCCGTCTGGCACAGAAAGCCCGTGCTTCGGGTATCCATTTGATTCTGGCCACGCAGCGGCCATCAGTAGACGTTATCACCGGTCTGATTAAGGCTAATATTCCCACACGTATGGCGTTTCAGGTGTCATCACGAATCGACTCTCGGACTATTCTGGATCAAATGGGCGCCGAACAATTGTTGGGTCAGGGCGATATGTTGTTTTTACCGCCGGGCAGTGGCTTGCCGGAGCGGATACATGGCGCCTTTGTTGATGACCATGAGGTGCATGCCGTGGTCAATTTCCTGAAAAGTCAGGGTGGGCCGGATTACCTGGAAGAAATCACCAAAGCGCTCAGCGCGGAAGATGGTGACGGCGGTGTATTTGGCGATGCCTCTGATGGTGAGCAGGATGAGCTTTACGATCAGGCGGTGCAGATTGTTACTGAATCACGGCGGGCCTCGGTATCGGGTATTCAGCGGCGTTTAAAAATTGGTTACAACCGGGCGGCGCGTATTGTTGAGGCCATGGAAGCGGCCGGCGTCGTGTCTGCGATGCAAAGTAACGGCGGTCGTGAAGTCTTAGCGCCACCGTCGCGCGACTAATGCACCTATTTCGATCCGCTGTAGTCTAATCAGCGTGGTTAACTATCAGGAGTTTATATGTTGAAGCAATTTTCGCTGATGCTGGCTGGGGTGCTGAGTTTGAGTATGGGCTCTGTGCAGGCTGAAGAAGATGCGGTTAGCCGTTTGAATCAATTCGTTGTTGAGGTCAGTGAATTTCAGGCGATGTTTACGCAAACGGTGGTGGATTCCGAAGGCAATATTATTGAACAGGCTGATGGCGAATTTTTGCTATCGCGTCCCGGTAAATTCCGCTGGGATTATGTCACGCCTTATCCACAGCAAATCGTCGCGGATGGTCAGCGGATTTGGTTTTATGATGAAGATTTAGAGCAAATCACTGTTAAGAGTCAGGATGAAACGCTGGCCGATACACCAGCTGGTTTGTTATCTGGCAAAAGCATGCCGGAAGATGCCTATAACATCACGGCGGTTGAAAAAAGCGATAATTTGCAGTGGGTGGAATTAACGCCCAAAGATGCTGAATCCAATTTTCAGCGGGTACAACTGGGCTTTGATGAAACCGGTTTGCAGCAAATGCTGATGACCGATGCCTTTGACCAGCAAACCAATCTGCAATTTACCGAAGTGAAAATAAATCCTCCGCTGGCGGCCGATCGTTTTAACTTTATTCCGCCAGCCGGTGTTGACGTCGTGGGAGATGCGCCGTAAGTGAGTCTGTTTGATAATCTGCAGCCCAGCACCGGTCGCCCGTTAGCGGACCGGATGCGGCCGCAGACGCTGGATGACTATATTGGTCAACAGCATTTGATCGGTGAAGGCAAACCACTACGCCAGGCAATTGCCAGTGGTCAGCCGCACTCAATGATTTTCTGGGGGCCGCCCGGTACCGGTAAAACCACGCTGGCCAGATTGATTGCCGGCTATTGTGATGCCGAATTTATCACTATTTCAGCGGTGTTGGCCGGTGTTAAAGAAGTCCGTGAAGCAGTTGCCCGGGCCAAATTGATTGCCCAGGAACGCGGCCGGCGCACCATGTTATTTGTCGATGAAGTACATCGTTTTAACAAATCCCAGCAAGATGCGTTTTTACCCTATGTCGAAGACGGCACTTTTACGTTTATCGGCGCCACTACTGAGAACCCCTCTTTCGAACTGAACAATGCCCTTTTGTCACGGGCGCGGGTCTATGTACTCAAATCATTGGAAGCTGCCGATTTACGGCTGATCATCGACCGGGCGATGGACGATGGGATTCGCGGTCTGGCCGCTCGCGGCATCAGTCTTGATGATGAACTGCGTGAACAGCTTGCTGAAAGCGCTGATGGCGATGGCCGGCGGGTGTTGAATCTGCTGGAAATTGCTATCGATTTGGCTGACAGCAAATCGCAAACTGCGGTTTCCGTAGAAGATTTAACGGCGGTGTTATCCGGCAGCTTTCGGCGCTTTGATAAAGGCGGCGAGGCTTTTTACGATCAGATTTCTGCACTGCATAAATCGGTACGGGGCAGCGCCCCGGATGCGGCGCTGTACTGGTTGTGCCGGATGCTGGATGGTGGTTGTGATCCGGTGTATTTAATGCGGCGAATTGTGCGCATGGCCGTGGAAGATATCGGTAATGCCGATCCTCGTGGCTTGGAGCTGGCGTTAAACGCCTGGGACAGTCTGGAAAAGCTGGGCCGACCGGAAGGTGAATTGGCGATTGCCCAGGCCGTCGTATATTTGGCTTGTGCGCCAAAAAGTAATGCCGTATACACCGCATTTAAAGCGGCGATGCATGATGTGCAAACCCATGGCAGCGCTGAAGTGCCTTTGCATTTACGCAATGCGCCAACCAAATTGATGAAACAACTGGATTACGGCAAGGCTTATCGTTACGCCCATGATGAGCCGGATGCTTATGCAGCAGGGGAGACCTACTTTCCGGAAACCATGGGCGAACGACAATATTATCAGCCGGTTTATCGTGGTCTGGAAATCAAGATTGGCGAAAAATTGAGCCGCTTACGCGAACTGGATAAACAAACCAAAAAACGCGGTTAAGCCCTTATCGGCGCATAAATATCATAGCGGGTGTTTTTGCTGGCAACATCAGCGACTGGTTTAACGGCATTTAATAATGGCGCGCCTTTTGGCCGTTTAACGACAATGCGTTTTTTAGCGCGTTGCAGCGCGATAGCCAGTAAGACTTCACCGGTTTCATCATGGCCAACTAATTGATGCAGGATTTGCATGTCCTTTTTGACCAGTGCGCTTTTATCCCGGCTGGGATACATCGGATCCAGATACACAACATCTGGCCAGTTGGCTTCAGGCAAAGCCGTTAAATAATCGACCGCATGCACATTCAATAACGCCATTCGTGCGGCAATTTCGGCGATATCTTTGTCATTTTTTGCGCGATTTAAGCCATCTTCGATTAACGTGGCTAACAGTGGCTGCTGCTCCAGTAAGGTTAACTGACAGCCCAGACTGGCGAGAACAAACGCATCTCTGGCCCAGCCGGCGGTGGCATCAATAACCGTCGGATTAAAGCCCGGTTTTAAACCGATAGCTTTGGCCAGCGGCTGACCGCGGCCGCCACCAAATTGCCGGCGATGGGCGTTTTTGCCACCACTGAAGTCGACCTGCACCGGACCACCGAGCGCCGGTGCCCATAAACTTAATCCATGTTCGTTAACCGTTAATTGCAAAACAGCATTTGATTTATTGCTTAGCGGTAAAGCCAGCCAGTCGGCCAATTGTTGCGCCTTATCGGAAAACGCTTCATTTGTGAAGCTGACCACGCAGGCGGTCATCGGTAATCAGGGACCTGCAATAAAGTTGCCGAAAGCGCGGCTGCCTTGTGCGGTAGCAATGTTTTCTATCAACTTATCGGTTTTGGTGTCAATCACTGACACCTTGCCGCTGCCCCAGTTAGCCACATAGAGATAACGGCCATTGGCGCTGATATCGATGCCTTCCGGTGTATCGTCAACATCAATTACCGCAGTAACCTCATTACTGCTTAAATCAATTTTGGAAACGGTATTTTCGTCCTGATTGGTGACATATAAAGTGTTGTCATCGTGACTTAGCGTCGCGCAATAAGGCCATTCGCCGACGGCAATGGTTTCAATGGTTTTTTGTGCACCGGTATCAACAACGCTAACGCTGTTATCTTGCACATTGACGGTATAAAGGCGGTCGCCATCCTGACTCAGGGCAAGGCCAAACGGGGCTTTACCAACAGCAATTTCGGCAACAGCCTGTTGCGTAGTTAAATCAACAACCGATACCGAATTACCGTCCCGGTTGGCGACATACAATATCTGATTAGCGTCATCAACAATTAAACCGGCAGGTGATTGACCGACGGCAATGGTATTGATTATTTTTTTGTCTTTGGTGTCGATCACGCTGATCTGCTGCTGATACCAGTCAGCCACATATAACACACTGCCATCATCATTACTGGCAATACCCACCGGGCCATCACCGACTTTCAGCCGGTCGGTTTCCTGCATCAGTGTGGTATCAATAAACGAAATGTCTTGTGAATCAGCATTACTTATAAAGACTTTTTGGCCATCCTGGCTTTGTGCAACGCCAGCGGGCGCGTCACCAACATCAATAGTGTATTTGACTTGCCGGTTTTGCAGATCAATGACGCTGACATTATTGCTGAGCTGGTTGGTGATATAGGCATATTGCGACCCGTCACTACAGCCTGTTAATGGCAACATCACCCACAGAAAAAAAGCGGCCCACAGAGGGGCCGCTTTGGTGATGCTATAAGTCGCATTAGCGCGCATTATTTTTCCAGAACATTTTTCAAACCTTCCAAACCGCTGGTGTAGACAGCTGTAATGGCTTCAACGGCTTCAGAATCTGACTGACCTTCAGGTACCGGTGGGTTATCCATAAATGAACGGTAGAATTTACCGCGCCATTTCACTTCGGTACCACCGTCAACTTCTTTGACATACATCCACGATTTGTAGGTAGATACCGGCAGCGTGTAGTAAGGCGTGTCTTTGCTGTTAAAGGTAATGGTTTTGACGACACTCATTTCATCAATGGTGTAAATCAGTGTTTTACGTTCTTCGTCAACTTTGTCCAGTTCTTCAGTAATGGTTGGGTTGCCTTCCGCATTCAGCGTCAGGATGCGGGTTTTATCGTCTTTCATTTCAACGCTTTTCACCGCAGGATGCCACTGATCAATTGCTGAGAAGTCTTTGACCATAGCCCAGACTTTATCAATCGGCGCATTGATAACAATTTTCTCTTCAACCATTTGCCGGGTCGGACCGTGGGCGTTAGCCATGACGGGGACTACCGTCAGGGCGATGGCAAAAAACTGTAACAACTTCTTCATTATTTTCTCCGTTTTTTTGTGGTGTGGAAAAACATTACCATGGGGATTCTGAACGTACTCTGAACAGATGCCAAGGGTGAATTTTTCCTGAATTTCCTGAAACTGGGTCAGTTACTTTAACGGATAACGCAGTGCTGTTCCATAGTATGATTTGACTTAACCTTGCGGATTACCGAAAATTAAGCCCTTTATTTTCAAGTTATCGGCAGGGCTATGACGCCACTGATCAAAATCAGAGATTTGCATTTCTACCGCGGTGATAAAGTGATTTTCGACGGCGTCGATATCGATATTTATCGCGGTAAAGTTACCGCCATCATGGGCCCCAGTGGCACTGGTAAAACCACCTTGCTGAAACTGATTGGTGGCCAGCTGCGACCTCAGCGCGGCAGCATTGTTGTTGATGGCGAAGATGTCCATAAGTTATCTCACAAAGCGTTATATGCCCTGCGTAAACGTATGGGGATGCTGTTTCAAAGCGGCGCTTTGCTGACGGATATCAATGTTTTCGAGAATGTTGCCTTCCCACTTTATGAACACACCGATTTACCAGAATCGATGATTCGAGATTTGGTGCTGATGAAATTACAGGCCGTGGGGCTGCGTAATGCCCGCGATATGATGCCTGCCGAGTTATCTGGTGGGATGGCCCGCCGCGTAGCGCTGGCACGTGCTATGGCCTTGGATCCAATGATGATCATGTATGATGAGCCATTTACCGGACAGGATCCGATTTCCATGGGCACGCTGGTTAATTTGATCCGTCGCGTTAATGATGCCATGGGCTTGACCAGTATCGTGGTGTCACATGATGTCGCTGAAACGACGCAAATCGCTGACGATATCTATTTGTTGTCGGGCGGTAAGGTAGTCGATCAGGGCACGCCAGAGCAGTTACAGAAATCTGGTTCTGATTGGGTAGAACAATTTATGCAGGGCCTGCCAGACGGGCCAGTACCATTCCATTATCCGGGGACAGAATTTGCTGATGATTTACTGGCGGGCGAGGAAAGCCGATGATTGATTTTATTCGGACGCTGGGCCGCTGGGCATTAGGGACCCTGGAGCGACTGGGACGAGCCACTTTGTTATTGTTGCAAATTGTTACCGGCATTCCCGAATTGATGATGCGTTTTTCATTGGTAGTGCAGCAATTATTTTATGTTGGTGTGCTGTCAGTGCTGATTATTCTGGTGTCGGGTTTATTTGTCGGTATGGTGCTCGGCTTGCAGGGGTACAATACGCTGGTTGATTTTGGTGCTGAAGAATCATTGGGTGTGCTGGTGTCGTTGTCATTGGTTCGTGAACTCGGTCCGGTGGTTAGTGCCTTACTGTTTGCGGGGCGTGCCGGTTCTGCATTGACGGCGGAAATTGGCTTGATGAAAAGCACCGAACAGCTGTCCGGTATGGAAATGATGGCAGTGGATCCAGTTCGCCGGGTGATTGCGCCGCGTTTTCTGGCGGGGCTGATTTCTATGCCACTGCTGGCGGCGATGTTCAGTGCTGTTGGCATTTTAGGCGCATTTCTGGTGGGACATGGTTTGTTGGGCGTTGATGATGGCGCTTTTTGGTCGCAAATGCAGGCCAAAACCGACTGGTATGAAGATATCTTAAATGGCGTCATTAAAAGTATTGTGTTTGGTTTTGTGGTGACCTGGATTGCTTTGTTTGAAGGTTATGATGCGGTGCCAACGTCAGAAGGGGTTGGCCGATCAACGACGCGCACAGTAGTGCATTCTGCGTTTGCCATTCTGGGACTGGATTTTGTACTGACAGCGTTGATGTTTGGAGAATAAGAAAATGATTCAAAGTAAGCAAACCGAAATTCTGGTCGGCCTGTTTGTTGCTGCAGGTTTAGCTGCGCTGTTTATGTTGGCAATGAAGGTTAGCAACTTGGGCGACTTTACCGATGAGAAGGGCTATCAGGTGACGGCTAATTTTCAAAATATTGGTGGTTTAAAACCGCGATCGCCGGTCTCCATGGCTGGTGTTCGAGTCGGTCGGGTAGCTGATATTAAGTTAGACCCGGAAACTTATGATGCGGTAGTGACAATCAATCTCTATCCGCAATATGACAATATACCGCTGGATACCTCCGCGAGTATTTTCACTGCAGGCTTGCTTGGTGAACAATATATTGGTCTGGAAGCAGGTGCCGACGATTTTTATCTGGCCGATGGTGATGAAATTACCTTAACCCAGCCGGCCGTGGTGCTGGAACAGATCATCGGGCAATTCTTATACAGCAAGGCAGAAGGTGAATAATCATGCAATTGGTAAATAATTTTAAAATCAGTGCATTGTTGCTGGCAGCGATGCTGATGTCGCTAAGCACATTCAATGTTTATGCTGAAGATATGCCTGAGCCCCAAGCGCTGGTCAAAAAGGCTTCGGATGATATGTTGGCGGCCCTGGCAGAAAATGAAGCTGAACTGGCAGCCAATCCCAGCAAAATCTATAGCCTGGTAGAAGCAATTCTGATCCCGAATTTTGATTTTGCCCGTATGGCGAAACTGGCTTTAGGTAAAAACTGGAATAACATCAATGAATGCCAACAGGCCAGATTCGTTGAAGAGTTTCGCGTGTTACTGGTGCGCACTTATTCAACCGCCATGCTGGAATACACCGATGAAGAGATTCGTTTTCTGCCTTTTCGTGATGATCTGAGCAAAAAGCGCGTCAATGTGCCGATGGAAGTTGTTCAAAGTGGTGGCCCGGGTATCCCGATGACCTTGTCCCTGTATTTGAACGCAGCGGAAGAATGGAAAGTTTACGATGTTAAAATCGAAGGCATCAGTTTAGTGACCAATTACAGATCAACCTTTAGTCGCGACATTAATAACGGCGGCATCGAAAAACTGATTGATGATTTGGCACAGCGCAACCAAAAAGCCAAATCATGAGCATCACGCTGGACAATACGGCGCAGTGTTTGCGGGTCAGCGGTGATTTAACGATTGATGCGGTGCCGGAGTATCTGGAACAAAGTGAAACCCTGTTCAGTCAGTTGGCTGCTTTGCGTATCGATTTGTCAGCGGTCAGCCGCAGTGACAGTGCGGGGCTTGCTTTGCTAATTCGCTGGATGCGCGAAGCAAGAACCAGTGGTAAAGACATCACATTTGAACAGATGCCGGCACAAATGCTGGCGATGGCAGAGGCCAGTGGTCTCGATGTCATTCTGCCCCTACAAGCAAAGAGTGCATCATGAAAGCAAGTGATATCAAACAGCTAATTGAACAGGGCCTGCCGGGTGCTGATGTAAACGTTTTAGGTGATGATGGTCAGCATTTTGAGGCTATTGTGACCAGCACGGCCTTTATCGGTAAAAGTCTTATTGAACAGCATCGAATGGTCAAAGCGACGTTAGGTGATAAATTCAGTAGTGGTGAGTTACACGCCTTATCCCTGAAAACCCGCGCCAGCTAATCGCCCGCCGTTAACCAAGCAGAGACATTATGGATAAATTGATAATCAGAGGCGGCGTGCCGCTGGACGGCGAGATCCGTATTTCCGGGGCAAAAAACGCTGCCTTACCGATTTTAATGGGTGCTTTGATGGCCGATTCGCCGGTGCGCATCGGTAATGTGCCGCATCTGCATGATATTACCACCACCCTTGAACTGCTTGGCCGGATGGGTGTGTCTTTGACCGTTGATGAACGCTCTGGTGTGGAAATCGATCCGACGACCTTAACTATCACCGAAGCGGCTTATGACCTGGTGAAAACCATGCGGGCCTCTATTTTGGTATTGGGACCGTTGCTGGCGAAATACGGTAAAGCCGATGTGTCGTTACCGGGCGGTTGTGCTATCGGTTCCCGGCCAGTGGATCTGCATTTACGTGGTTTGGAAGCCATGGGCGCGCATATCAAAGTAGAAAATGGCTACATTCGTGCTACCAGTGGCGATGGCCTGAAAGGCGCCCATATTTTTCTCGATCAGGTGACGGTGACCGGTACCGAGAATTTGATGATGGCAGCAACGCTGGCCAAAGGTAAAACCATTATCGAAAACGCAGCGCGTGAGCCGGAAGTAGTCGATCTTGCCAATTATTTAATTTCAATGGGTGCCGATATTAAAGGTGCTGGCACTGCGACTTTAGAAATTAACGGCGTCGAAAAACTGCACGGCACCGAATACGCCATTCTGCCGGATCGTATTGAAACCGGTACTTATCTGGTCGCAGCAGCTATTACCCGGGGCAGGGTTAAATTAAAAGATACCGATGCCAATCAATTGGAAGCGGTGTTGCTGAAACTTGAAGAAGCCGGTGCCAAAATTGATGTCGGCCCGGATTGGATAAGTCTGGATATGCAGGGCAAACGACCTAAAGCGGTCAATATCCGCACGGCCCCTTATCCGGCATTTCCGACCGATATGCAGGCCCAGTTTACTGCGTTAAACGCTGTTGCCGAAGGTCAGGCAACCATTGTTGAAACAGTTTTTGAAAACCGCTTTATGCATGTGCAAGAAATGCAGCGCATGGGCGCCCATCTGCAAATTGAAGGCAATACAGTAGTTTGCACAGGCCGGGAAGCGCTGACCGCGGCACCAGTGATGGCCACTGATTTACGGGCTTCTGCCAGTTTGGTGTTGGCGGCTTTGGTTGCAGATGGTGAGACGGTGGTCGAGCGGATTTACCATATCGATCGTGGCTACGAATGTATTGAAGAAAAACTGCAGCAATTGGGCGCGCGTATCCGGCGTATCCCAACCGGTCTGCGGAGTGCCGCGCATGGCTGAGATGTTAACGCTGGCGCTGTCAAAAGGCCGGATTTTTGAAGAAACCTTGCCACTGCTGAAAGCAGCCGGTATTGAGCCGCTCGATGATCCGGAAACCAGCCGTAAATTGATCCTAGCCACCAACCAACCGGATGTGCGTTTGATTATTGTTCGCGCCTCGGATGTGCCAACTTACGTTGAATACGGTGGTGCAGATTTGGGGGTCGCCGGTAAAGATGTGTTGATGGAACATCCGAATGCCGAATTGTATGAGCCGGTAGATCTACAAATTGCTTGCTGCAAATTGATGACCGCTGGCCGTAAAGATGCGCCGCTGCCACCGGGGCGTTTAAAAGTGGCTACCAAATTTGTCGAAAGCACCCGTCGCTTTTATGCCGCGCAAGGGCAGCAGGTCGATATTATTAAATTATATGGTTCGATGGAACTGGCACCGCTGGTTGGTCTTGCTGATCGGATTGTTGATGTGGTCGATACCGGTAACACATTGCGTGCCAATGGTTTGGAGCCTTTAGAACATATTGCGGATATCAGCTCGCGTTTGGTGGTCAATAAAGCATCAATGAAAACCAAACATCAACGTATCCAAAAGTTTATTGAGCAAATCCGTGCAGCCGTTATTGAGAGAAAAAATGTTTGAAGTCAGCCGATTAAATTTTCAGCAAGCCGATTTCTGGTCAAAACTATCTGATTTGTTGGCCTGGGAAGGTGTTTCCGATACTGTAGTAACTGATACCGTACGGAATATTCTGGCGGATGTGAAACAGCGTGGGGATGCGGCGGTCGTTGAATACAGCCAAAAATTCGATCGCGTTAAGGCAACCCGGTTATCAGAACTGGAAATTCCGCTGGAACGGGCACATGCCTCGCTGAAATCTATTCCGGCACCCCAACGTGAAGCCCTTGAAAAAGCAGCTGAGCGAGTGCGCCGTTACCATCAGCATCAGAAACAGGAATCCTGGCAATATACTGAAGCCGATGGCACGGTATTGGGCCAGCAGGTAACGCCATTGGATCGTGCCGGTTTATATGTGCCGGGTGGTAAAGCGGCTTATCCTTCATCGGTATTAATGAATGCCATTCCGGCCAAAGTCGCCGGTGTTCAGGAACTGATCATGGTGGTGCCGACACCAGATGATGAAGTGAATGAATTGGTGCTCGCGGCCGCAGCGATTGCCGGTGTGGATCGGATTTTTGCCATTGGTGGTGCACAGGCCGTTGCCGCGATGGCTTATGGCACTGAAACCATTCCGCAGGTTGATAAGGTTGTTGGTCCGGGTAATATTTTCGTGGCCACTGCAAAAGGTATGGTTTTTGGCACGGTGGGGATCGATATGATTGCCGGACCGTCAGAAATTCTGGTGATTTGCGATGGTAAAACCGATCCGGACTGGATCGCCATGGATTTGTTTTCACAGGCTGAACATGATGAAGATGCGCAGGCGATTTTAGTATCGCCGGATGCGGATTTTCTCGATAAAGTCGCCGCCTCAATCGATAAATTGCTGCCGACGATGGAGCGGCAGGACATTATCCGCACGTCACTTCGTAATCGTGGCGCCTTGATTCAGGTTACCGATATGGCTGAAGCGGTTGAAGTTGCCAACTTTATCGCTGCTGAGCATTTGGAATTGTCGGTCGATAATGCGCCGGAAATGGCCAAACAAATCCGCCATGCCGGGGCGATTTTTATGGGGCGTTATACACCGGAAGCGCTCGGTGATTATTGTGCCGGCCCGAACCATGTTCTGCCAACCTCACGCACCGCGCGTTTCAGTTCGCCGCTTGGGGTTTATGATTTCCAGAAACGCTCCAGCCTGATTCAGGTGTCGGCTGATGGCGCACAAACACTGGGTAAAATTGCCTCGGTTTTAGCGCGTGGTGAAAGCCTGACCGCCCATGCCCGTAGCGCTGAATATCGTTTAAAAGATTGATATGAGCCGTTTTTGGAGTGATTTCGTCCATCAACTTGAGCCGTATGTGCCCGGCGAACAACCGCGCGGCGCCAATCTGGTCAAACTCAATACCAATGAAAACCCATTCGGGCCGTCGCCGAAAGTTATCGATGCCATTCGAATGGCGGCAACGGATCGTTTGCGACTGTATCCGGTACCTGATGGTGGACCGCTACGTCAGGCGATTGCCAATTATCACAAAGTAGATAGCAGCAATGTGTTTGTTGGTAATGGCTCTGATGAAGTATTGGCGCATGTGTTTTATGGTTTGTTTAAGCATTCGCAGCCAATTTTGTTTCCGGATATTACTTACAGCTTTTATCCGGTGTATTGCCAGCTCTACGGCATTGATTTTCAGACATTGCCACTGGCAGATGATTTTTCGCTGCAAATTGCCGATTATCAGCGGCCTAATGGCGGCATTATTTTTCCGAATCCCAACGCACCTACGGGCCGATTACTGGCACTGAGAGATATCGAGTTGATCGTGCAAAATAACAGTGACTCGGTGGTGGTGATTGATGAGGCTTATATTGATTTTGGCGGTGAATCAGCTATCCCGCTGACGCAAAAATATCCGAATTTTCTGGTGACACAGAGTCTGTCAAAATCCCGATCACTTGCCGGCATGCGGATTGGTTTTGCTATCGGCCATGCGGATTTGATTGAGGCGCTGATTCGCGTTAAAGACAGTTTTAACTCTTATCCGCTGGACACGCTGGCGATTGCGGCTGGTGTTGCGGCGTTTGAAGACCGCGCATATTTTGAAGATTGCCGCAGTAAAGTGATGTCAGAGCGGGATCTGGTCAGTCAGGCCATGCAGGAAATGGGCTTTGAGGTGTTGCCGTCGGCGGCCAATTTTGTGTTTGCCCGCCATCCTCAACACGATGCCAAACAGTTGGCTGCGGCACTTCGCGAAAAAGGCATTATTATTCGCCATTTTAATAAACCGCGCATTAATCAGTTTCTGCGGATAACCATCGGCACCCACACTGAGAATCAGTTGCTGTTAAGCGAACTGGATATATTGGTTTAACGCTGCCGGGCGCTCAGTAATTCGTTTAGCCGTTGCCGATCCTGCTCATACTGTTGGCTGAGCATCTGAATTTCCGCTTCCAGTTGGTGAATGATCAGCTGATTATTGCTCAATTCCTGCTCGGCTGCGGTCAGCCGCTTTTGCAAATTTTCAGTAATAGGATCGCCACTTAACTCTTTCTCTGCGGCGTGCTGTTGAACGGCCGCCAGTCTTTGTTCGAGAATCGGACGCTTTTCATTGAGCACATTCAGCCGGTTTTGCCGATAACTGAGATCTTTATCTTGAGCTGCCAGTAATTCCTGCTCAGATTGATAAATATTCAGCAGATTTTGATCATGCAGGTTTTGCTGGCGTCTTTGAACAGCTGCTTGTTTTGCTTCGGCCTCGGCGGTTTGTTGAGCCGCCTGTTTAGCGGCCTGATGTTCAGCCTGTTCAGCCAGTTCAGCTTCAGTTAATGGGGGCGGCACCCGCTCAATTAAACGCATGGTTTGATCATCGAGAATATCATAGCCATGTTGCGCGGCTTCCGGCGGCAGTGTTTTACTCAAAGTAGGCGTACCGCTGTCATCATTAAAGCGGAATAATTGGCCGGCATAAACGTGACTGGTGGCCAGACAAAAACTTAACAAAAAGCTGCTGCTTAGCAGGTGTTTGCGTATCATCCTAATTCTCCGACTTGATAAAACGGCTTAAACTTTGACGCTGCTTGAGCATTGTATTCTGTTTGTTATTTCTCTGCTGGCCAATACCTTTTCGGCCCTGAGTGGCGGCGGTGCTGGTTTAATTCAGTTTCCTGTGTTGATATTTCTGGGCTTGAGTTTTGCGGTGGCGCTGGCTACCCATAAAGTTGCCAGTGTGGCGCTCGGCGTTGGCGCAGCCTTGCGTTATATGTCGACCAGCCGGTTGGAACGGCAATTTGTTTTGCTTTTGCTGATAGCCGGTTTACCGGGCGTGGTGCTGGGCGGTAGTCTGATTTTGCTGGTACCGGACCGCATTGCCGAAATCGCCTTAGGCGTATTAACCGGCAGTCTGGGCATTTATTCATATCTAAAACCACAACTGGGTCAGGAATATCAGCCAGTACACCGGGATTTACCTGGTTATTTACGCGGTGGCCTGATGCTGTTTTTTCTGGGCTTTTTAAATGGCTCGCTGACGTCCGGTACCGGCTTATTTGTCACGTTGTGGCTGGTATTATGGTTTGGTATGGATTATCAGCGGGCGGTAGCTTATACGCTGATTCTGGTCGGATTATTCTGGAATGGTGCCGGCGCCATTACCCTCGGCATTCTGGGTGATATTCGCTGGGACTGGCTGCCAGCTTTATTGCTGGGCTCATTGATCGGCGGTTATTTAGGCTCGCATTTAGCGCTGCGCTGGGGCAACCGCTGGATAAAACGTTGTTTTGAAGTGGTGACGATTCTGATCGCTGTACGACTTATTATTGGCCCGGTTTAAACGCCGTATTCGGCTCGATAAGCTGCGACCGCATCGCGATGCCTTTGCAGCTCAGTTTGGCCATCGAGATATTGCAGTAAATCAGCCAGACAAATAATGCTGATAACCGGGATACCGTAATCGGCTTCCACCTGGGCAATGGCCGATTTTTCAGTTTTGCCACGCTCCTGACGATCCAACGCGATCACTACGCCCGCAGGTTCGGCACCCGCAGCACGGATCATAGCGACTGATTCACCGACTGACGTGCCGGCAGAAATCACATCATCGATAATCAGCACTTTGCCGGTAAGCGGCGCACCGACTAATTGGCCACCTTCACCATGATCTTTGGCTTCTTTGCGGTTAAAGGCGTAGGGCATATCAATCTGATGCTGATCAGCGAGTGCAATCGCCGTCGTGGATGCCAGCGGAATGCCTTTGTATGCAGGGCCAAACAACACATCAAATGCTAAACTGCTATCGACGATTCGCTGCGCATAAAAACGGCCTAATTGCGCCAGACTGGCGCCGCTATTAAATAAGCCACTGTTAAAAAAATAAGGGCTCTGTCGGCCGGATTTCAGGGTGAAACTACCAAACCGTAGCACGCTGGTTTGTAAAGCAAATTCAATAAAATCGTGTTGATATTTTTTCATATTATTTGTGTTGGTTTTGCACCAGATAAACGGCGGTTTCGCCAAATAGGTTTGGCAGCAGCCGAATGGCTAACGTGTCTTTATATTCGTGATTGACGACGCTGCGATTGATGATGTTGAACTGATTGTCACGGCAGAGCTGCTCAAAATCCCGAATTGTGCAGAGATGGATATTTGGCGTATCAAACCAGTGATTGGGCAAGCTTTTGGAGACCGGCATATGGCCGCTTAAGCTCAATTGCCACCGGCACTGCCAGTGACCAAAATTGGGAAAACCAATAATACCGTGACGGCCGACGCGCATGATTTCCTGCAATAAAAAGTCCGGCCGCTTAATCGCCTGCAAGGTCTGCGACAAAATCACATAATCAAAACTCTGATCGGCAAACTGACTGAGCCCCTCATCCAAATCTGCCTGAATGACATTAATACCGGCACGCAGACAATCAGCAAATTTGCTGTTATCAATTTCCAGGCCATAGCCGGTGACATTGCGATCCTGTAAATGATGCAACAACGTGCCATTACCGCAGCCCAAATCGAGGACGCTGGCGCCATCCGGGATCCAGTCACTGATGATCTGTAAATCGACGCGTAATGTCATCAGCTGTTCACCTCTTTGGCAACTTGCTGCATATAGGTGCCAAAAATCTCCATATAGCGCGGAATCGGCATTAAAAACGCGTCATGTCCCTGATGGGCTTCAATTTCGGCATAACTTACCTGCTTACCGGCACTGAGCAGGGCGTCAACAATTTCCAGCGAACGCAGCGGCGAGAACCGCCAGTCACTGGTAAATGACATTACTAAGGTTTTGGCTTTAATGCCTTGCATGGTGGTATTGAGATCATCGTCAAAGGCTTTGGCAGGATCAAAATAATCCAGTGCTTTGGTCATCAGCAAATAGGTATTGGCGTCAAAATGCTCAACAAAACTGGAGCTTTGATAACGCAGATAACTTTCGATTTGGAATTCGACATCGTAACCATACTGGATCTTGCCACTGCGCAGTTCGCGGCCAAATTTCTGGCCCATCGCCTCATCTGACAAATAGGTGATATGGCCCAGCATCCGCGCTAATCCGAGACCTTGCCGGGGCAGGGTGTCGTGTTCAGCGTAATAGCCATTATGGAAATCCGGATCGGATTTAATGGCGGTGCGTGCCACTTCATTAAAAGCGATATTTTGCGCCGATAATTTTGGCGCGGCGGCAATGATTAAGGCATGGCGAAGGCGATCTGGCAGGGAAATCGCCCATTGCATTGCCTGCATACCCCCCAGACTGCCACCAATTACCGCGGCCCATTGTTGGATGCCCAGTGAATCGGCCAAAATTGCCTGACTGTTCACCCAATCGGTGACAGTAACTATGGGAAAATCCGGGCCATATAATTTGCCGGTTTCCGGATTCAGCGTATTGGGTCCCGAAGAGCCTTTGCAGCCACCCAGGTTATTTGGGCAAACCACAAAAAACTCATTGGTATCAATGACTTTCCCCGGACCAATGGCACTGTCCCACCAGCCGGGCTTTTTATCATCGAGACTGTGATAGCCGGCGGCGTGATGATCGCCGGATAGGGCATGACAAATCAGTACCGCATTCGACTTGTCGGCATTGAGCTGGCCGTATGTTTCATAAACCAGATCAAATTGCGACAAACTGCGTCCACAATCCAAAGCCAGTGGCTCAGTGATATGCAGCGTTTGCGGATTGACGAGGCCAACCGAATCGGCCAGCAGATTATCGGGCATAACAGCGGTCATCTGAATAGTAAGCAGGCATTTTAATCAGCAACTGGCTGGCAAGCAATTAAACACTGCCGATGAGCAGCGGTACTACCAGCATTTTCAGCACTTGCAAACCAATAATGACGATAAGCGGTGATAAATCCAAGCCCCCCATATCGGGCAACATCCGGCGCACTGGATTGAGCAATGGTGCGTTAATACGCACCAGCAATTCGGTCATCGGATTGTAATTGCCTGGTGGTGTCAGCCAGCTAAGCACTACTTCGATAATAATGGTTACCGTAAACAGCGTAATAAACAGGATGAACACTTCTGCCAGCGTAAACGGAATCAGCGCCAGAATATTTGGCACGTTACCCTGCAACGCTGTAATCAGAATGAGTTTTAACAAGCCAATAAGCAGTAATAACAACAGCACCGCAGTATCCAGTTTACCGACCGGTGGCAGAATTTTACGCATCGGTTGTACCAATGGCTGGGTAGCGCGGATCACCATTTGCGTCAAAGGTTGATTGGTAGGCCAATGGATCCATGGCATCAGTAAACGCAATGCCACTATGATCATATAGAGAAAAAACAGCGTATCAATAATAAAAATCAGCGGATTGCTGAGGTAACCGTCAGTCATGGTCTTGTCCCAGTTGATCACCGAGTTCGCGGGCACGCAGCGCCGCAGCGACTAACGCATTTTCAAATAAACCATGCAGACCACCGTCTTCCAGTTCATGAATGGCGCGTTCGGTGGTACCGCCCGGCGAGGTGACTTGCTGACGCAGTTGGTTGGCTGGCACGCCACTTTCCAGGGCCATTTTGGCTGCGCCGAATGCCGTTTCCAGACATAAAAGCCTTGCTGTTTCCTGTGGCAAACCTAATTCAATGGCAGCATTTTCCATGGCTTCCATCACCAAAAAGAAATATGCCGGGCCACTGCCAGATAAAGCTGTCACGGCATCCATTTTGGTTTCATCATCCAGCCAAATCGCCAGACCAACGGCCCGCAGAATCCCTTCCGCCTGTTCGCGTTGTTGTTTATTAACCTGGCCATTGGCAAATAATGCAGTGGCACCTGCCTGCACCAGCGACGGTGTATTAGGCATGGCGCGAACAATCGCCGCCGCAGGTTGCTGCAACCAGCGGTCAAGATCACCAAGGCGGATACCGGCCGCAATCGAGATTAACACTGCATTGTCAGGCCAAACAGCGGATAGTGCTTTGACTACATCCTGCATTTGCTGCGGTTTGATAGCCAACACAATGACCTCAGCGGATTGCACCGCATTCGCTAAGTCATCATGGATATGAACGTTATAATCCTGCTGTAAGGCCTTCAATACAGCGGTTTGTGTATCAAGCACATGGATTTGCTGGGCCGGCAGTCCGTCAGCAACTAATCCACCAATCAGGCTGCGCGCCATGTTGCCGCCGCCGATAAAAACAATTTTGCCGTTATTCATAGAGTTGTCTTACCTAAAATCCAGTCTGGTCAGTGTACTGTTTATCAAGGTTTCTGTGTATGCCGCTGGCCAAATAGTGTCGTACCGATCCGCACCATGGTGCTGCCCTCGGCAACCGCTACGGTTAAATCAGCCGACATACCCATCGATAATGTGTCGATGTTCGCAAACTGTTGTTGTAAAGCCTGATACAGCTGGAAACTGCGCCTGAAAGCATCATGCTGTGCATCAACATCATCAGTCGCTTCTGGAATCACCATCAGGCCGCGCAATTGCAAATTAGGCAGCTTGTGCACCTCTGTTGCCAAATCCATCAAGGCATCTGCGGTAACCCCGGTTTTACTGTCTTCGGCATCGATATTGACCTGTAAACAAATATTCAGCGGCGCTAAATCACCGGCACGTTGTTCACTGAGGCGCCTGGCGATTTTCAAACGATCGACGCTGTGCACCCAATCAAACTGTTCAGTAATATCCCGGGTTTTATTGGATTGTATTGGCCCGATAAAATGCCAGATCAGTGCTAAATCGGCCAGATCAGTGATTTTGCCCAGCGCTTCCTGTAAATAATTTTCGCCAAAATCCTGCTGGCCGGCCAGCGCCAGTTCACGCAACCTGTCAGCTGGCCAGGTTTTACTGACAGCCAGCAGTTTGACTGATTCTGGGGGGCGATTTGCAGCCGTTTCAGCTTCACGGATTTGCTGCAGAACGTTCTGTAAACGATTTTTTATCTCTGCCATGTTGCAAGCCTTTTGAGAGCGCGCTACCTTAGCTATATTCACTGTGCGGTCAATGGCCGGTAACAATCATTTAATTAGTAGGGAAAGCCCATGGATATTACTGAATTGCTGACCTTCAGTGCAAAGAATAACGCATCGGATCTGCATATTTCCTCTGGTGAGCCGCCGATGATCCGCGTTGATGGTGATGTTAAACGTATCAACCTGCCGCCGATGGAGCACAAAGAAGTCCATGGCATGATTTACGACATCATGAACGACAAACAGCGCAAAGACTTCGAAGAATTTCTTGAAGCCGATTTTTCGTTTGAAGTGCCTAACTTAGCCCGGTTCCGGGTCAATGCCTTTAATCAAAATCGCGGTGCAGCGGCGGTTTTCCGGACCATTCCCTCAGTGGTCTTAACGCTCGAACAACTGGGTGCACCGGAAATCTTCAAACAAATTTCTGACAATCATCGCGGTATTGTGCTGGTCACCGGCCCAACCGGTAGTGGTAAATCAACCACGCTGGCAGCGATGATTAACTATCGTAATGAAAAAGATAATGAACATATTCTGACTATTGAAGATCCCATCGAATTTGTTCATAAAAGTAAGAAATGTCTGATTAACCAACGTGAGGTGCATCGCGATACGCTGGGTTTCAGCGAAGCGCTGCGCAGTGCTTTGCGGGAAGATCCGGATATTATTCTGGTTGGTGAGCTGCGTGATTTGGAAACCATTCGTTTGGCATTAACTGCCGCAGAAACCGGCCATTTGGTGTTCGGTACGCTGCATACCTCGTCAGCGGCGAAAACCATTGACCGTATTATTGACGTATTTCCGGCTGCGGAAAAAGATATGGTGAGATCAATGTTGTCAGAGTCTCTGCGAGCGGTTATTTCGCAAACCCTGCTGAAAAAAGTCGGTGGTGGTCGCATTGCGGCGCATGAGATTATGATTGGTACCCCGGCGATTCGTAACCTGATTCGCGAAGATAAAGTGCCGCAAATGTACTCTGCCATACAGACTGGGGCGTCTATAGGTATGCAAACTTTGGATCAATGTTTGCAGGAACAGGTGCGGCGCCAGCAAATTACCAAAGCCGAAGCGTTACCGCGTGCCATTAATAAAGACCTGTTTCGTTAGGAGACTGTTATGGAAATCGTCACTATCTTAAAGGCGGCCGTCAAACACGAAGCGTCGGATGTATTCATCACCGCCGATAGGCCGCCAACCCTGAAGGTCAACGGTCGGATGGCCACATTAAGTCAGGAGCCGTTAACTGACGAAGAGGCGCGTAATCTTGTGCTCAGCACGATGAATGACGAGCAAAAGAAAGTTTTTGAGCGTGATAAAGAATGTAATTATGCGATTGATACCAAAGGCGCTGGTCGTTTCCGGGTCAGTGCTTTATATCAGCGTAGTCGTGTTGGCATGGTGATGCGGCTGGTCAAGGAGGAGATCCCGACCTTTGAACAGTTAAAAATGCCAGAAATCATTAAAGAACTGGCCATGACCAAACGCGGTTTAGTGATTTTTGTTGGTGCGACCGGTAGCGGTAAATCAACCACACTGGCGGCGATGATTGGTTATCGTAATCAAAACAGTGCCGGCCATATTCTGACCATTGAAGATCCGATTGAATTTAACCATAAACATGCGGGTTGTGTGGTTACCCAGCGTGAGGTGGGGGTTGATACTGAGTCCTATGATATTGCTTTAAAAAACTCATTACGTCAGGCGCCGGATGTCATTATGATTGGCGAGATTCGTTCACGTGACACGATGGATTACGGTATCGCCTTTGCTGAAACTGGTCATTTATGTCTGTCAACGCTGCATGCAAATAACGCCAATCAGGCGATGGACAGGATTATTAACTTTTTCCCCGAAGATCGTCATAAACAATTGTTTATGGATATGTCGTTAAATTTAAAAGCTGTGGTGGCGCAGCGATTGATCCCCAGAAAAGATGGCACCGGCCGCTGTGTGGCCGTTGAGGTACTGCTTAATACGCCACTTGTCGGTGACATGATCGAAAAAGGCAAAGTCTCAGAAGTTAAAGATGTGATGAAACGTTCCAGGGAACTGGGCATGCAGACATTTGACCAAGCAGTGTACGATTTGTACAAAGCAGGTGAGATCTCCTACGAAGATGCCCTGAAAAATGCCGACTCCACCAACGAAGTCCGGTTAATGATTAAGCTGGGCGCTGAGTCTGGTGAAATACCTGAAGAGCCAGGTATGGCGGGCTTGTCATTGGAACCAGAGAACGATGGGGTGATAGGCCGCATATAGTGACGGCGTTGGCATTAATACCGATATTTGTTTTTTTTTAATATGTTAGACTGGTTTTGTAATTTGTATTATGATAATGTCAGGCAAATACAACAAGGTGTTGTTTAAAAACCACAGCAGGTTGTTGTTACGTCTGAAAATACGAAGTTTGCAGTAAATAAAAAGGAATCGCTCATGAAAAGACTATTTAAACTTGGTGCAGTTATGCTCACCATGATGTTTTTGGCGGCTTGTGCTAGCCAGGATCAACGTGCTTCAGGTAATTATCTGATGTGTTCTGTTGGTGGTGCTATCGTGGGCGGTGCCGGTGTTGGTGCCATCTCTGGTGGTGCTGGTGCTGTTGGTGGTGCTGCTACAGGTGCACAGCTTGGTTTGCTGCTTTGCGGTCAGGAAGAAACAGCTGCGCCAATGGCTGAAAAAGCACCTGTTTGTGATGTACCACCGCCAGCAGGCGCTCTGACAGATGAAAATGGTTGTGCATTTGATAGCGACAACGATGGTGTTGTAGACGGTATTGATATGTGTGCCAATACACCTGAAGGTGTTGAAGTTGATCGTGTCGGTTGTCCGTTAGATTCAGACCGTGACGGTACGCCAGATTATAAAGATCTGTGTCCTGGTACCCCATTAGGTGTAATCGTTGATGCTGATGGTTGCCCATTAGGTGGCGAGAACATCTTGTCCCTGACCGGTGTTAACTTTGCATTTGACAAAGCTGTGCTGACCCCAGAAGCTGAAATGACTCTGGACGAAGCAGTTGCCTTGATGCAAGAAACTGACGAAGTTCTGGAAGTACGTGTAGAAGGTCATACCGATAGTATTGGTAGTGAACAATACAACATGGATCTTTCACAACGTCGTGCAGAAGCTGTTGTTCAGTATCTGGTTGATAACGGTGTTAACTCAAGCCGTTTAGTTCCAGTTGGTATGGGTGAAGGTTACCCGGTTGCCAGTAACGATACTGACGCAGGTCGTGCAGCAAATCGTCGTGTAGACTTCGTTGTTGTTGAATAACACAACCTCGTCTTAACGCAGAAAAGGCCCTTTCGAGGGCCTTTTTTGTATCTGCTGATTGAGCGTTATTCCATCAAAGGATAGAGGCCGTTAGCACGTACCTCAACATCTGCTTGTTGCAGCCATTGTTCAAAAGCGGGCTGTTGCATAATCTTTTTGATAGCGGCGCGGCTTTGCGAAGCATTCATGCCCGCTGTTAAATCTGGCTGATACAGCAATTTCAGTAAAATATAATCCAGTCCTGACAAAAAATTATCATGACTGCGATCATTAAAAATCGAAGGGAATACGGCGACATCATCATTGGGCAAGCCCATGATTTGGGTCAGCTCTTCAACAATACAAGCTAATAGCTTGGCATGAGCCCGGGCCCGATCAACCGGAATTAACACCAAAGCCTGCTCAATTTCACCGTTATTATTTACCGAAAAGTTGGCGATACAAACGCTGTTGCGACTGAGTTGTGTAACGGTCGTATCATCCAGGAGCATCGCGTTACTTAAATAGCCGGCCAAGCGCGCTTCATCAGTAAAGATTATATGTAAATTGGCTGAAGCGTTGTCAGTTGCAGCTTGAATCGAATGGCCGGTAATTGCCGATAGTTGCTGTAAGTGCACAGCACTTAATTGCTCGTGCAATTGTTTATCGGCAACATCGTGCTGGAACTGATACCGAATAGGCTGACGCCATTTGCGTAGCAGTGGCGGATGTTTACTAAATTCGCTGCTCAGCGCTATGTGTTCGAAGCTTTGCTGAATATATTGGGGATTTTGCCAATTCTCAGCTGCAGAGGCCGTGCTAATGCCTAAAAATAAAGATAAAAAAATATATCGCGCCCGAGCCTGACAGTTATTTAACTTATGATCCTCGGTCTTGGAAGGTGAAACATATTGATGCATATTAATTCCTGTGGATTGTTCATTGCGGCACGTAATTGCGTATCAGCTTCACTGGTTAGCATTTTCTCCAGACCGTTTTACGAGTTTCTACAGATATCAGGTAAAGGATTCAATGTTTTATGAAAATGCTGATTAGGCTTATTCAATGAAAAATAAAGAATTGCATTGGATGCTGTCGGATCAATGATGATTTTATGGCTTATCGTTGGTTTGAATCGCGAGGCAAAAGCAACCAGATTGCGTCAGACGGTTACGCCCAACCGAATTATTTAGGTACACTGGCTTGTCTCGGTCTTTGAGATAAGCTATCAGTAATGAAATCTGCCAAAACCACCTTTCTGAAATATCGAAGTCTGCTGATCTGGGTTGTCAGTATTTTGGTGTTATATACCTTAATCGGCTTTTTGCTGATGCCCTGGCTGGCAGAGCGCCAATTGGTGAAGACACTGCAACAAAGACTTGGTGTTGCAGCCACAGTCGAAAAGATTCACTTAAATCCTTATACCTTTGAAGCGTCGGTCGTTAAGCTGCAACTTTCGAATGAGCAGAATGCACCGCTGGCGGCCTGGGACCGGCTCTATCTCAACCTGCAACCTCTCCAGTTATTCCAACTCAAGTTGAGAATTGAAGAAATTACTGTCGATGCACCAAAGTTGCATTTCCGGCGTTACTCGGCAAGCGACAACACGCTGACCCGGTTAGCCGACAGCTGGAACACCACCGCTGAAGACGAGATAGCAGAAGAAAATACCGATCAGTCAGAAGTCAGCGAGCAGGATGATCCGCTTCTCACGCTGGAAATCGGCGAGTTCAACTATAACAATGGTCAACTTGCTTATCGTGATGATGTGCCCGCAACGCGTTTTGAAACTGTGTTGAGCCCGATAAATATTCATCTGGATCATTTTTCAACAGCGGCCGGGCAAACGGCGAGCAAGGATTTGGTCATCACGCTGGAAAATGACGCCAGGCTAACATTGAACGGCACAATGCTGTTATCAAAGCTGCAGTTTACCGGTCAGGCTGAGCTGCAAAACTTCAGCTTGCAGACACCGTATCGTTATCTGCAAGCCCAACTGCCATTTGAACTGCAACAAGGCCGGCTGGATTTACAGTTGGCCTATGATCTTGATTTCGCCGATACCGCGAATATTGAGCTGAGTGAGATTAATCTGGATCTGTCCGAATTCAGTCTGCATCAGCCGGGCGAATCCGCAGCCATATTGCAGGGCGGCATGCTGACAGCCAGCAATGGGCAATTTGCCCTTCCTGATAATAAGCTCAGCATTGGAAAAGTGGCGCTTAACGACTTCAAACTGGCTGTATCACAAAACAGGCAGGGCGAAATCAATTGGCTGCAGCTGTTTGCGCCATTACTGGATAAAGATGCCGACGATGCACCTAAACAGAGTGAATTACAGCCGTTGCAACTGACTATTGCCAATCTGGCAATCGCTAACACCAAGCTGACACTGGAAGATCAAACACCAGCGACCCCGTTAAATCTGGCACTGATGTTGTCTGCTGACATGCAGAATTTCAGTCTGGCAGAAGATCAGCAGATGCCTTTTAGCACCAATATCAGTCTGGAATCAGGGGGTGATATTTCGGTGCAAGGTGATTTGCAGTTATTCCCGGCATTGGCGGTAAAAGCCGATACGGGCATTGAACAATTATCATTATTGCCGGTACAGCCGTATCTAAATAAATATGCCCATATCGAAATGGTCAGTGGCAAAATTGATTCGACTGCCAGCATCAGCATCAGCATCAGCATCAGCACCAATCAGCAAGAGCCATTTGCCATACAGGGCAACCTGACACTTTCGGAGATGCAGTTGGATAACCAGTTGCTTGATGAAAAGTTATTAGGCCTCGATACGTTAACTATCAACAGCTTTGATTTTTCGCAAGCCAATCAACAACTGGCTATCTCAGAAGTTATTGTCGTTGCGCTTTATAGCCGGATATTAATTAACGAAAACGGTGAAACCAATGTGGCGTTGTTGATGAAAGAGCAACCAGTAACAGAGGAGGCCGAAGTCGGGGCAAAGGAGGCTTCAGATGACTCGAATGGTTATGAGTTTTCGCTGGGACGGGTTGAGATCAACAATGCCAGTTCACAGTTTACTGATCAGAATCTGCCAATTGTATTTGATGCACATATGCAGCGTTTGAATGGTGAGATAAGCGGCTTTTCGACCCGCTCAGCACAACTGGTGGATATTGCACTGGAAGGTCAGGTCGACGAATTTGGGCTGGTGGAAATTGATGGCGCGATGCATCCACTTAATGTCACGGGCCAGACGACGATCAAACTGGCGTTCAGTAATCTGGATTTGCCAGCAATGAGTCCTTATACCATCAAGTTTGCCGGTCGGGAGATCGCAGAAGGAAAGGGTGATATTGATCTGACCTATGAGATTGTCGACAGCGAGTTAACGGCATCCAACAACATTGTGATCCGCGATATTCGTTTAGGTGAACGGGTGGCGTCGCCAAATGCCATGGATTTGCCGTTGGATCTGGCCGTGGGATTACTCAAAAACAGCGATGGCGTGATCGAACTCAATATACCCGTGACCGGTAATGTAAATGACCCACAATTCGCAATGGGCCCGGTCATTCGTGGGGCTATCAGCAATGCACTGAAGAATATTGTGACAGCACCTTTCCGCTTTCTGGGACGACTGATCGGCATTGGCAACGACGATGAGCCGATTGATGAGATCCGCTTTCGTGCCGGCCGCAGTGATCTGGCACCACCCGAGCAGGAAAAACTGCTTAAGTTGGTGGAAGCATTGTCACAACGACCACAACTGGCACTGCAAATCCCGGCACCGTTTACTGAATCTGCCGACCGGCAAGCATTAAAATTGACGGATGTGGAAGCACGAATCGAGAAGCGTTTGAATGAAACGGAATCCAGTCAGCTGCTCGCTGTAAAACGCCAGCAAGTGCTGCAGGCTTTATATCGTCAAGCCGGCCTGAGCCCTGACCTGCAAAGTATTCGGCAGGAATTTTTAACGGGTGAAGAAACCGACGAGCAAACAGAAGCTCAGTTGGATGTGCTGGCTTATAACGCAGCATTAAAAGAACGGCTGATCGAAGCCGAGCCGGTAACTATTGAACAGTTGCAGACACTGGCAGAGCACAGGCAGCAAGCCGTTATCGAATTCATCAAACAAAACGGTGAGCTAAACGCTAAACAGCTACAAACCACAGAGAGTGTTTCCGCTGAGCTTAATGATGGTTGGCTGAGCCTGAAATTTGAGTTGGAAACAATACACTGACGTTAAGCGCCGCAGATTATGACCTTTCCCCAGAATTAGTAACACTCCCTTGATGAGATTTGTTTACTTTTGAGGAAGTTATGGAAATCGCGAGTGCATCATGGCCTCAGGCACTGAGTGATTTGCCAATGGATGGGCACTATAAAGCAAGGTTTAGAGCTCACTGGAAATCTTTGCATGAGGATTTCAAGATAATGTCTGACCAGTTAAAGATCGGCCGAACTCATCGGAGAAATGTCACTAGCTTAGAGGAAAGACCTTTAGCATTGAGATTTTTTTCACTATAAATTGCAAGCGCATATTTAATTGAATGGGTGTTTATAATCAATTGATTGCTGTTCTCTGAGCGTATTTTCGATGTGTCGATTTTTCGTAGAGAAATATTTTGCTGTTCAGCTGATGGCAGCGATTTGAAATAGGCTTCCTTGAGGCACCAGGTTTTATAGAAATATGACTCTGACCTGGCTTGCTTATGAAATAAATCTAATTCGTCTGGCGTCATGAAAAGCTCGGCCATTTCAGCAATATTTTTTCTTTTGGAGACTTTTTCGATATCTACACCAATCGCTAGATTAGAAATGGCAAACAGAACGTTGTCGTTACTGTGCGAAAGGCTTAAATATGTTTGAGGTGGTAAGTTATGAATGACTGGAAATTTACCGACCCTCTCTTCAATATCCCAGAAATCCATAGGCTGGTTATAAGTAGCGGATAACGCATGGCGTATCAGCCATCGACTCAATAAATATTGGCGTTGCTTGAGCGGGAATTTGATTAACTTATAGCGTTTGTATTCAGATGCTGATAACAAACGTCTGCACGACTGTTCTTTTTGCTCTGACGCTTCCTCAACTCTGGCAAGCCAAAGTTGAGGAAATTCAGATGGTTTATTCGGCAATTTTGACCACTTCACCTTGCAGGGCTACGCCAGCCATAATGGCACCGGCATGACATTCATATTCTGTTTCACTGCTGAAGGTATTCTTTTTGTAATAGCTGTTGATATTGATCACCGCGTTACCTCCTTCGGCTTTCACTCTATCCTGCAATGAAAGCATGGCGCTGAGTAATACCCATTCACAAGCCGCTTCATCAGACTTACCAAACGCGTTGGTTTTTTTGTTGCTGACAAATTTGCCAAACGATTTTTCTATTTCTGAGTGTGCCTGATTACCAAAATAAAAACGAATAGCAGGATCGAGTTTTTCTTTAAAATCTGCTGAGTTCATTGCTGCTTCGATAGACAGCATATGTTGCGTATCCCGACTATGAGCCGGAGTAGAAAAAATTAAAACAGACGCAGTTAATAAAATGAGTAGTTGTTTCACAAGGTTACCTCCATGTAGATATTAAGAAAGCCGCAAGTATAGGTGAGTCGGGTTTGGTGCTCAATGGCAGATTGGACTTGCATAAACACCTTGGCAAAGTAAAATCCCTCAGTCGATGAATTAAACTGAAATAGCCGAGATGGATCTTGGAACCTTAATAATAATGACGGATATTGAGTATGTGCAGTGGTAAGCCTTAGTCTGGAAACCTGGTCAGCACTGGCTCCCGGACTCGATACCAAAGCGTCCTGGCAGGCATGGTTTGATGGCCTGTCAGATGATGACCTTGCAGAAACCTCCCCGGCTTTAAAACAGATACCGGCTTTACTGCGTCGGCGTTTTACCACGTTGGGTAAATATGCAGCCGCATCGACACTGAATGTGTTGGCAGAAAGCCAATCTATGCCGGGTATTTTTGCTTCACGGCATGGCGATACCGGTTTAACGCTGTCGTTGCTGGAGGAGATCGCCCGGGACCAGCCGATTTCACCCACAGGTTTCAGTTTAGCCGTGCATAACGCCGTGGCCGGCATCATTTCCATTGCTCGCAAAGATAAATCACCGATAACAGCGATTTCCGCAATGAATGGCCTGTTATTACAAACTTTGTTTGAAGCTGCCGCACAGCTTGAGGGACATGAGCGTGTTTTCTGTGTGGTTTACGATATTCCGTTACCCGCCTTGTACCAGCCCTATGAATTCAGTGCGCCATTTCCGCTGGCATTAGCCTTTGTGGTGAGCCGCCCTGATGATGCAAAGGCAAATTTAACCTTACAGTCAATGACGCAAGCGTGTTCTGAGCTCAGTACTTACCAGGAGATATTTCAATTCATCAAGCTATTGATGGATGGAAAAGGCAGTCTGGTCATGAGCGTGAATCAGGCAAATTGGCACTTGGCGTTGGACGCCGGGCAATGACATCTTTTTTTGATCGCGGCTGGCGCTTTTTTGCAACAGCGCTAAGCTTTTTTTTATTTGGAGTTGGCAGCGTATTTATTTCATTGCTGTTGGCACCGATTTTGATGGTACTACCGGGTACATCGGTGCAAAAGCAACGTCGCGGTAAGGCATGTATTCATTATGTGTTTCGGTTTTATATCGGCTTGATGAGGTTGCTTGGTGTACTCAGTTACCAGATACATGGGCGAGACCGGCTGCAAGGCGCCAAATTGATACTGGCAAATCATCCCTCTTTAATTGATGTGATTTTTCTGATTTCGCTGGTTCCCAATGCCAACTGTGTTGTAAAAAAAGCGTTGTTACGTAACCCATTTACCTATGGCCCTGTAAAAGCCGCCGGGTATATTCTCAATGATGATGCGTTTGATGAGGTGATTGAGGCCGCGCAGCAAGCGTTTGATAGAGGTGATGCGCTAATCATTTTCCCAGAGGGTACCCGCTCTATACCGGGGGGGAAGATCAGTTTAAAACGTGGGGCGGCCAATGTGGCAGTTCGAACAAAAGTGGATGTGACACCGGTCATCATTGACTGTCAGCCGGTGACCTTAACCAAAGGTGAGGCCTGGTATCGTATTCCTCAACAACGTCCACATTTTATTATCAGGATCGAGCCGCCTATGCCGATAGCAACTTATATAGAGAATGTGAAACCTGCTATGGCAGCCAGAAACCTGACAGCCGATTTAACCGGCTTTTTTAATAAGGAAATTAGATTACATGAGTGATCTTAATCGTGAAATAAAGCAAATGATTATCGACAGCCTTGATCTTGAAGATATTGAGCTGGAAGACATCGAAGATGATGCGCCGCTTTTTGTGGATGGTTTGGGACTGGATTCTATTGATGCGTTGGAAATTGGCCTGGCCCTACAAAAACAGTATGGCATTAAGTTGAAAGCAGATTCCGAGGAAACCCGCCAATATTTTGCCAGCGTCAATGCTTTAGCAACGCTGGTTGAATCCCACCGAACCAAATAAGTGAACGCTATGAAGAGTCAGGAAGAAATCTACAACAGAATAGTGACGGTATTTGAAGAGTTATTTGAGATTGATGCTAACGATATTAGTCCTGACGCCAATTTATACGAGGATTTGGACATTGATAGTATCGATGCGGTTGATTTGGTGATTGAACTGCGAAAAATGACCAAGAAAAAAATTCAGCCCGATGATTTTAAATCTGTCAGAACCGTGCAGGACATCGTTGAACAGGTTGAGAAGTTGCTCCAATCAGCTGAATGAACCGATTCGTAAAAATCAGCTTAATACTCTTATCAATTCTGTATCCCTTTATTGTTTATTGGGGGATACAGCATGATGCCTATGGTTGGTTACTGACTATGTTGGCCGGGTTGCTGGTGTTGCGTTGGATTACGGCCTCATCAGCTCAGGAACGCTATTTTTTATGTCTGGCCGTTATCGTGATTGGCGCTGTCGTGTGGTGGCTGGGTGAAAAAAATGGCCTGAAACTCTATCCGGTCATTATCAACTTGAGCTTGTTAGTGGTGTTTGCCTCCAGTTTGTTCACAGAAATGAGTTTCGTCGAAAGAATGGCAAGAATTCGGGAACCGGATTTGCCGGCCAAAGCCGTGTCTTATACCCGCAAGGTGACGCAGATATGGTGTTTGTTTTTTGCCTTTAATGCCACGCTAGCATTGATAACCGTGCTATTGGCTGATGATGCTTTATGGCTTTGGTATAACGGTGTGGTGGCGTATTTTCTGATAGGCGGTCTGATGCTGGGCGAATGGTTGGTCAGACAACGGGTAAAAGCAGCTTAATATGCCAGTATTAACGCCCTTATCGAAATGGTGGCTGCGACCTGCTGAGAGTTGGGTGGCTTTATCCGGCAAGCAGCAAATTACTGCAGCCGCATTTGAACAGCGTGTTGTCAGTTGGGTGACATTGCTGCAAACCCATGATGGGCAACGTTGGGCAGTGTTTCATCACGATGCTGCGGAATGTCTGGCCATAATCTGTGCGTTATGGCAGCTTGGCAAAACAGCTTGTCTGACCGGGGATAACTTGCCCGACACCGTGGCACGACTCGCGGCAGAAGTTGATGGCTTTATCGGCGAGTTTGAGATTGATTCGGTACTTCAGCTGTCTGAAAATGCGTATTCACAGCAGAAGATAGATTGGCAGATGATTGCTGCAGATCATCCGGCTCTAGAAGTGTATACATCAGGATCTACCGGTCTGCCCAAAGCCATCAGCAAGACGATGCAACAACTTGAAGAAGAACTGGCCGCACTTGATGTTTTGATGCCGGAGTCACCCGCTGCCATCGTAGCCACTACTGTTTCCCATCAGCATTTATATGGTCTGACCTTTCGTTTATTGAGGCCATTTTGTTATCAGCAGGCGTTTACCACTCAGCTAAGTCAGTATCCAGAAGATTTAATTGCCCTTGTCGAGCAATATCCCAGTTTTAGTTTAGTCTCCAGTCCCTCGCATTTGGGACGGATGAATCAGCTTCAGGATTGGCACTTGATTCAGCGTAAATGTATTGACGTCATTTCTTCAACGGCGCCGCTCAGTCTGGAAAACAGTTTGCAGGTCGCTGATATGCTGCAGGCGCCGGTCACTGAAATTTATGGCAGTTCTGAGACCGGTGCTTTGGCATGGCGTCGTCAGCAATCTGACGATGAATCAGCTTTGTGGCAGCCGTTGGCGCATGTTGAATTAAGTAAAGCCAATGATGGTAGTTTAAGTGTGTTGTTCAGCCATGATGCAATACAGGTCAACCTTGCTGATCAGGTCGAGTTTTTTCCACAGGATCGCTTTAATCTGCAGGGCAGAAAAGATCAGATAGTCAAGGTAGAAGGTAAGCGTGTTTCGCTAAATGAAATGAATACGCTGTTACAAGCTTCAGACCTGGTTAAGCAGGCTCAAGTGCTAACGTTGGCGCGTCATAGAATAGAAATGGCCGCTGTTATTGTACTCAGCGATGCCGGAAATGCACTGCTGCACCAGGCTGGTAGAAAATCAGTGATTGCCGCATTAAAAAAACAGTTAAGCGACCATTTTGAAGCGGTGGTGACTCCTAAGCGTTGGCGTTTTGTAGATGCCTTGCCATTTAATTCGCAGGGTAAATTGCCTAAGCAGAATTTAATTGAGCTGTTTGCCAAACATGCGGTGAAATGGCCCGAAGTCCTGAGCATGAAACACCAGAATGATGAAATCACCCTGGATTGCCGTTTGCCGGAGCAGTTAATCTATTTTGATGGGCATTTTGCTCAGCAGCCGATTTTACCCGGGGTCGTTCAGGTGCATTGGGCGGCGTTTTATGGCAGAAAATATTTTCCGGTGCAGGGAAAATTCAAACAGCTCGAAGCATTAAAGTTTCAATTATTGCTACTGCCGGCGCAACGGGTTTCCATCAGCCTGCGCTATGACGCTGAAAAGCAAAAACTGTTTTTCAGCTATCAATCAGAAGCGGGCACTCACTCAAACGGCAGGATCTGTTATGAATAACACAACAGCTAAACAGGCTTTTAAACCCGCCATATTGATCCCGGTGTATAACCATGAACATGCGATTGGCGAAATTCTGAAGAATATCCTGTTATTTGAATATCCGGTCCTGCTGGTGGACGATGGTAGTGACGCTGCCTGTGAACAGACATTAATTCAGCTGCAGTTAAATCATTCAGATGATGTTTCATTAATCCGTCTGCCACAGAATGGCGGTAAAGGCGCTGCAGTAAAAGCCGGCCTGATTTGGCTGAACCAACAAGGTTTCACCCATGCACTACAAGTGGACGCTGATGGGCAGCATGATTTGAATGATGTTGAATTATTCATCAATACGGCAGAACAGTTCCCTCAGGCATTGGTGACTGGATATCCGGAATATGATGCCTCGGTGCCCAAACTGCGTTTTTACAGTCGTTATCTGACCCATATCTGGATTTGGATTAATACGCTTTCCCTACAGGTCAAAGATAGTATGTGTGGTTTTCGGGTTTATCCTGTGGCCCCACTGGTTCAGTTATTAGCTGAACAAAAATGTGGAAATCGCATGGAGTTTGACCCGGAAATCATGGTGCGTTGGGTTTGGGAAAAGGGTGCGGTAAAAAACCTGCCCACTAAAGTGCATTACCCGATTGATGGCGTGTCGCATTTTAATCTGTGGAAAGATAATGTGCTCATCACCGGCATGCATACACGTTTGTTTTTTGGCATGCTTTGGCGTCTGCCGCGGCTTTTATGGCAAAAATGCCATGACTAAGCGCAATCACTGGTCCAGGATCAGCGAGTCAGGCACGGTCTTCGGTATGAAGCTGATGTTGTTGGTTTATCGATTGCTGGGGCGGTGGGGCTTTCGGATTTTTCTGTTTCCGGTGATAGCTTATTATTATCTCCGAAATCAGCCTGCCAGGCAGGCTTCCCAGCAATATCTGGCACGCATTCAATCCTATTTACCGGTACAAAAACCACTATCGTCTTTCAAACATTTTCTGATGTTCGGGGAAACGCTGCTCGACAAATTTCTGGTGTGGATGGGGCAAATCACCTTGGATGATGTGCATTTTCAAACTGATGGTTTGTTTGAACAGGCGATCGACAATAAACAGGGCGGTATTATCATCGTCTCGCATCTGGGCAATACTGAAGTCTGTAATGCGTTGGCGCGGCAACAACCGGATTTGAAATTAACCTTGCTGGTGTATACCCGGCATGCTGAAAAATTCAATTCGCTGATACAGCAGGTAAATCAACAGACACAGGTCGAAATGTATCAAGTTACTGAGATGTCGCCTGCTTTTGCCATGTTGATGTCTGAGCGAGTCGAGGCTGGAGAATTTCTGGTAATAGCCGGCGATCGTACACCGGTTACCGGGGAGCAACGGGTTTCAGAAGTGGATTTTCTGGGGGCGCCAGCACCGATGCCCCAAGGTGGATTTATTCTTGCGGGCTTGCTGGGCTGTCCGGTGTTTTTGATGTTCTGCCTGAAACATCCGGATGGCTATCATATTTATATTGAACGCTTTGCCGAGAAATTAAGCTGGTCCCGCCGTGAGAGGCAGGTAAATCTTGATAAGGTCGTGCAGCAATATGCCAAGCGTTTACAGCATTATTGCCTGAAAGCGCCGCTGCAGTGGTTTAATTTTTATCCATTCTGGTCACCCGCAACCGACAGCAACAGGAAATCTGAATGAGACAAGCTGAAGTGATAATTGAGGTACCTTTTCATGATGTGGATGTGATGCGGATTGCCTGGCATGGCCACTATGCGAAGTACTTTGAAATAGCCCGTTGCGCTTTATTGGATTCGATTGACTATAACTATCCACAGATGCATGAATCGGGCTTTGGCTGGCCGGTTATCGATTTACGCATGCGTTATGCAAAGCCTTTGCGGTTTCAGCAAAAGATCCGGGTGATTGCCACATTAACCGAATGGGAAAACCGTTTAAAAATTGATTATCTGATTGAAGATGCACAGAGCGGTCAACGTCTAACAAAAGGGTACACCGTTCAGGTGGCCGTCGATATGCAAACCGAAGAAATGTTATTTGTCTCGCCTGACATTTTATTTCATAAGCTGGGATTGCAACCATGAAACGCTGGTTAATGCTGTTGTGGTTGGTCATGTCACCGGCTCATGCAGAGCTGTCTTATGAATTGCTCACGCAGTTAACCGAATCACCTGAGAGCTTGCAGGGCGAATTCAAGCAGGAAAAGTATCTGGCAGAATTTGATACAACGCTGCTGTCCAGTGGGATTTTCAACTATCAACGCAATGAATTTATTCGCTGGCAGACCAAAATGCCGATTGAAAATGAACTGCTCATGAAGCCAAGCAGTATCGCCAGTAGTCAGGGCGGTGAGGAACTGATCTCGCTGCAAGCTGATAAGGATCCTGCGGCCAAAGTCCTGACAGAAATCTTCTTTGCCGTGTTGACTGCCGACTGGAATGCCTTGTCAGATTACTTTTTTGCCAATGGTGATTACCAGAATAACCGCGACTGGGAGGTCAAGCTGACACCTAGAAAGCCCACCCTCAAACAAGCTATCAATCATGTGGAATTATCTGGCGATACATTGATGCGTAAAGTGGTTCTACATGAAAAAAACGGGGATATCACCCGGATTGATTTCCTGAATCTGCAACAATGATTACTCGGATACTGGCGTCGAAAGTTGCCGCTATCGTATGGGGTTTGCTGGTTATAGCGCTGCTGTGTCTGGTGTGGATGAAGCAACCCGTTATTGATACCAGTATGATGAGTTTGCTGCCACAATCACAACAACAGCCCCTTGTTCGTGAGGCTTCGGATCAAATAGGACAACGTTTTGCAGAGCGTTTAATTATTCTGATTTCAGGTCAGGATAAACAGCAACTGCAGCAAGCCACACAAACCATTGCCGAGCGCTATCAACAGATCCCGGAAGTTGATTCTGTTCTATGGCAGATAGAGGATCAGCAAATCGAACAATCCCAACACGCTGCAGATGCCTATCGTTATGTGTTGCTGACTGAAAAGATCCGGATGGCACTGCAAAATGAGGATACGGATGCTGTGGCCAACCGAGCTTTGAGTTGGATTTACAGCCCCATGCAAATGGGCGGACAAAATCTCAAAACCGATCCATTTGGCCTGTCATCTGCCTGGCGTAGCGCCCAGACACCACTGATAAACATAGACATCGATGCGCAAGGCTATTTAGCCGTTCCCGACGATAACGGTTATAGCAACCTACTGATCCTTCAGCTTAAAGGCGATGCTTTTTCCATCAGCGTGCAACGAGCCGTGTTATCGGTTTTTGATGAGCTGAACGCACGCTTTAGCGAACAGGGTATTGAGCTACAGCCGTCGGGGTTGCTGGTGCATGCGGATGCCGGGGCTCGTCAAGCAGAACAAGAAATCTCGACCATTGGGCTGGGTTCGCTGGCAGGCATTCTTTTATTAATGCTGTGGGTGTTTCGCCGTGTGCGGCTGGTAGTGATTTTGTTACTACCTATCTTGGTGGGCTGTGCGGTGGCAACGGCTGTCGTTATGCTGGTTTTTGAACGGGTACATATTGTGACCTTTGCTTTTGGTGCCGGGCTGATTGGGGTGGCGATTGACTACGCGTTACATTTTATTTGTGACAGACAACGTCATCAGCGGGTTTTGCCGCGTATCATGCCGGGCCTTTTTTTAGGGCTGTTTTCCAGTGTGCTGGCTTATGCCGCGATTGCGATGACGCCCTTTCCGGGGTTAAGACAAATGGCGGTTTTTTCGGCCGTTGGGCTGATCGCGGCGTGGCTGACCGTCGTCATCGCGTTACCCAGACTTACAAAAAATGATTCGCTTAACGAGTTGCGTGCCGCCAGGCGATTGCAACAGTGGCAAGCAGCCTGCCCGGCGCTTGCTCAACATAACGGGTTCAAGTATGTGCTCGCTATACTGACCATAATGGCAATCGCCATAATCTGGACGGGAAAAACCGAAGATGACATACGGTTGCTGCAAACCTCTCCTGCCCATTTACTAGAACAGGAGACCCAAATCCAGACACGTTTGGGCTTGAATAGCAGCACCCAATTTTTGTTAATTTCCTGCGATAAATTAGAGCAGTGCCTGCAACAGGAAGAAGCCATTAGGCCCTGGCTAAATCAGCAGGTTGATAACGGGATTCTGGTTAATTTTAGTTTATTAGCAGATCGCCTACCTTCTTTGAAAAGGCAAGAGAGTAATGCCGATTTGGTGGCAACGCTTTATAACGCTGAGTTGAGCAAGCTATTTACGACGCTGAACCTGACAGATGCCGCTTCAGCACAGGCAATGGAGATGATGCAGCAGGATCTGGCAAATCGATTAACAGCCGAACAGCTTGCAAACAACGATTTAAGTGGCATGTTAAGTTCGCAAATTGTTCAGACAGAGCATAATGGCTTTGCCACCATGGTCAGTCTCACCGCGAGCCAGCCCAGACAGTTAGCCCAGCAGTTGAACTTAAACCAGCATTTCCCTGAGGTAGTCCTGGTCGATCAGGTTGAGGCGATTTCAAGCTTGATGGCCGATTATCGTCAGCAGATTATGATCTGGATCGCATTGGCCTACCTGTTGGTGTTTGTGATTTTGTTTTCGCGATATAAACTAGCCGCCTGGCGAATTATCCTGCCGCCGATGCTGGCATCGTTATTTACGCTCAGCATTCTGATGCTGTGCCTCTCTGGTATCAATCTATTTCATATCATGGCCTTGATTCTGGTGCTTGGGATTGGTCTGGATATGGGGGTTTTTTTGACAGAAACACAACAGGCTGCCAATACCTGGCTGGCTGTGACCTTGTCGGTGATAACCAGTTTATTGGCTTTTGGTCTGCTTTCACTCAGCCAAACGCCGGTGTTGCAGCATTTTGGGCTGACCGTTTTTTTGGGGTTGGCGATGATTTGGATATTGACGACGTTATTACGCCAGCCTTCTCAGGGAGTTGAATAGTGGCCACACAAAAAGGGATTTTCGATGTCATTGTCATTGGCGCAGGGCCTTCGGGCGCTGTCGCCTCGGCATTGCTGAATAAACAGGGTTATAACGTGCTGGTGCTGGAGCGAACCCATTTTCCCCGTTTTTCAATAGGGGAAAGTTTATTGCCACAAAGCATGGCATTCCTCGAGCAGGCTGACATGCTGGAAGCGGTGCAAGCTGCTGATTTCCAATTCAAAGACGGTGCTGCATTCAGTTGTGGTGATCGTTATGAATTTTTTAATTTTAACGAAAAGTTTTCCGAAGGCTGGGGCACTACCTTTCAGGTTCAACGGGATATTTTTGATAAAGTGCTGGCGGATGAAGCGGCCAGACAGGGTGTTGATATTCGTTATGGTCAGTCGGTTACCCGGTTTGAATATGACGAAAATCTGGGCGTGGCAACGATTGAGAGTGTGGATGAAGCCGGACACAGCCAGCAGTTTCACGCAAAATTCGTGCTTGATGGCAGCGGTTATGGACGCGTGCTACCCAAATTACTCAATCTGGAGAAAGCGGCCAATTTTGAGCCCAGAACCTCGTTATTTACCCACGTAGAAAATGCCATCAGCGATCCAGATTATGATTGCAATAAAATTCTGATCACCGTGCATCCTCAGCACCGTGATGTCTGGTACTGGCTGATTCCCTTCAGCAATGGTCGGGCCTCGGTCGGCGTGGTGGCCTCAAAAACCTTTATTGATGCGTTGCCGGGAACGGATGAGGACAAATTAAAACAGCTGATCGCCGAGTCCGGCTGGATGGCCAATTTACTGGCATCGGCTAATTTTGATACGCGGGTTGGATCGCTGACCGGTTATGCCTGTGATGTGACGCAAATGTACGGACCGGGCTATGCTTTGCTGGGCAATGCCGGTGAGTTTTTAGACCCGGTATTTTCATCGGGCGTGACCATCGCGTTTAAATCTGCCAGCCTGGCTGTTGAGGTGCTGAACCAGCAATTGCAGGGCGGCACACCCGATTGGCAGCAGCAGTTTGTCTTTCCATTACAGCAAGGTGTGAATACCTTTCGGGAATTTGTTGAAGGCTGGTATGACGGCCGTTTACAGGATGTGATTTTCACCACACAGAAAAATGCTCCGGTAAAACGAATGATTAGTTCTATTTTGGCGGGCTATGCCTGGGATATCGAAAACCCGTTTGTAAAAGATTCCAAGCGGTTAACGGCGTTAGCAGAGCTATGTCGAAATATATAATTGCCGGTTTACTGTTAAGTGCTGCTTTTATTAGTGGTTGCAGCCTGAATCCGTTGCAATGGAATACGCACCAGGACTTGCTGTTGCTTTCACCAGCAACCGGGCCGGAACCCATTTTGCTAAAGCAGAAACTGACATTTATTGCCGGTGGTAAACAACAGCAATTTCTGCTGTTAACGGATATCAAAGCGGACAAGTTTAATGTGCTAGTACTGATGCCTACCGGCATGACAGTGCTGAAAATGTCTTATGATGGCGCGGAATTTCAGCAACGGAATATGACCGATATCACCATCCCGGCTGAGCAAATCATGACGGTCATGCAGTTTGCTTTATGGCCCGAAGCGGCTCTGATAAATCGTTATGCCGCTTCTGATGGTTGGCTTTTAGCGCTGGATAACATGTCTCGGCAATTATCAGAAAACAAGCGTTTACGACTGGATGTGCAATACAAAGAAGACAGTGTGTTGATTAAAAACCTGCGGGATCATTACCAGGTGCAGATACAACCGCTTGAAGGAGAGGGGTTGTGAAGCACAACGATGTGTTCCTCAATAGCGTTGGTTTATTATGCGCCGCAGGCAACAGTGGCGAATCGCTGAAAAAAAACCTGTTATCGGAGGCGAATTTTCTAACCATCGACGATTCTTTTGGTGCGACGCCATTACCTCTGGGGATTTGTCATGATGACTTGCCGGCTAACCCCTTAACATCGCTTCGCTGGCAAAGTCGTAACAATCAGTTCGCCCTAGCGGCTTATCTGCAAATAAAAAACCAGGTTGAAGAGGCCATCGCGCGTTTTGGCGCTGATAGCGTTGGTATTGTGATTGGTACCAGCACTTCTGGGATTGCCGATGCTGAACCGGCAATCAAATGCGCTATTGAGTCCGGCAATTTGCCAGATAATTATCACTATAATATTCAGGAAATGGGCAATCCGGCGCAGTTCATCGCCGAGCTCACGGGTGTCAAAGGCCCGGTTTACGCGATTTCAACTGCCTGTTCCTCAGGGGCCAAGGCACTTGCCAGTGGCAAAAGGCTGATCACGGCTGGGGTATGTGATGTTGTGATCGCGGGCGGCGTTGATACCTTATGTCGGCTCACTGTTCAGGGCTTTTCTGCTTTAGAAGCTGTTAGCACCGAAGTTTGTAATCCATTCAGTAAAAACCGTAACGGCATCAATATCGGCGAGGCTGCGGCTTTGTTTATGCTCTCCAAACAGCCGCAAGGTGTGATTTTACGAGGCATTGGCGAAAGCAGTGATGCCCATCATATTTCGGCGCCTGAACCGAATGGCGAAGGGGCAGCAAGCTGCATGCGGCTTGCGATGGAAGATGCCGGGCTTGAGGCTAAGGATATTGATTATATAAATTTGCATGGTACCGCCACGACGTTAAATGATCAGATGGAATCGATCGCGGTTAATCAGCTATTCGGTCAAAACGTGTTATGCAGCTCCACCAAACCATTCACCGGACATACATTAGGTGCTGCCGGGGCCATTGAGGTAGCAATTTGCTGGCTGATGCTGGCGGAGGATCAAGGCTTTGCCCCAGTACACCGATGGGATGGCGAGCATGATCCGACTATTGCTAATTTGAATTTAGTCACAGCAAATCAAACCAATAAAACTTATAAATATGTATTGAGTAATTCGTTTGCCTTTGGCGGCAACAATATTGCGTTGATTTTGGAACGCGCATCATGACTGACTTATATCAGGTAGCCGATCTGGTGCCACATTCAGGCAGTATGTCACTATTAACGAGAGTGACTGCTTACGATGAACAATGGCTAGAAGCCGAAGTGGATATTCATTCACAAAGTATGTTTGTCGAAGAAAAGGGCGTTCCCGCGTGGATTGGTGTGGAATATTTAGCCCAGGCCATTGCGGCGTATGCCGGTTTACAACAACGACAACAATCTCAACCGCCCAAGTTGGGTTTTTTGCTGGGCACACGACGTTACCAGTGCAACACCGATTGGTTTGTTATTGGCCAAACCCTGTCCATCCGGGTGGAATGTGAAATGCAGGCCGAAAATGGTCTGCATGTTTTCCATGGTCAATTGCGTGGAGATCAGATTGCTGCATCGGCCAATCTTAATGTGTACCAACCTGACGATGCCAGTCAGTTTATAAAGGAAGCTATTCGATGAGTGAAGCCATTTTAGTCACCGGGTCGAGCCGAGGGATTGGTAAAGCGATAGCACTACGTCTCGCCAGACAAGGTTACGATATCGTGCTGCATTGTCGAAGCAACAAAGCACAAGCTGATGCCGTCGCAGCGGAAATAATCACGCTGGGACGCCAGGTTCGGGTATTGCAATTTGATATTGCGGATCGCGAACAAACGGCATCAATCCTGGAGCAGGATGTCGAGCAGCATGGTGCCTATTACGGCGTGGTATGTAATGCCGGCATTGCCAGAGATAATGCTTTTCCTGCGATACCCGGTGATGAATGGGACCTGGTGATCAGAACCAATCTCGATGGTTTTTATAATGTGCTGCAACCCATTATCATGCCGATGATTCGTCGCAGAAAATCGGGCAGAATTGTCACCTTATCATCGGTTTCCGGGCTTGTCGGAAATCGTGGCCAGGTCAATTACAGTGCAGCAAAGGCGGGAATAATCGGCGCAACCAAAGCGCTGGCTGTTGAACTGGCCAAACGGAAAATAACCGTCAACTGTGTGGCGCCCGGGTTGATCGATACGGAAATGACAGAAGATATTCACATGGAAGAAGCGATGAAAATGATCCCTATGCAAAGAGTCGGCACGGTAGAAGAAGTCGCTGGAACAGTGAGCTTTTTGATGAGTGAAGAAGCGGCGTATATCACCCGCCAGGTGATTTCTGTTAATGGCGGTATGTGTTAAATGAGGCGTGTTGTTATAACCGGCATGGCCGGTTTTTCACCCATTGGCAATGATTGGCCTGCCATCAGTGCGCGGCTACAAAACATGCAAACCGGTATTCAGCGTATTGATGCATGGGATAAATATACCGAACTCAATACGCGACTGGGCGCGCCGGTTGAAGACTTTGTCATGCCGGCTCACTACAAACGTAAAGACTTACGCAGCATGGGCCGTGTGGCGCAGTTGGCGGTTCGCAGTAGCGAGTTGGCTCTGGAAGATGCCGGATTGTTGGGGCATGACATCCTCGGTAGTGGTGAAGTAGGTGTAGCCTACGGTTCATCTGCCGGCGATACTGATGCTATTGCTGATTTTGGCAATATGTTGCTGAACCATACCAGCGACGGCCTGAATGCCAACTCCTATATCAAAATGATGTCGCATACTGCGCCGGTCAATATTGGTATCTATTTTGGATTACGGGGGCGGGTTTTGACGACCTCAAGTGCTTGTACCTCTGGAAGCCAAGCCATAGGCTATGCCTATGAGGCTATTAAATACGGTCATCAGACCATTATGGTGGCGGGTGGTTGTGAAGCATTGTGTGCGACTGAAGCGGCGGTGTTTGACACGCTCTATGCCACCAGTATTAAAAATGACACACCTGACCTGACACCCCGGCCTTTTGATAAACAACGAGATGGTCTGGTGATCGGCGAAGGCGGTTGCACCTTGATTCTGGAAGAACTGGATCATGCCTTAGCCCGCAATGCCTTTATATATGCTGAATTGATTGGTTTTGGTACCAACTCCGATGGCAGTCATGTCACACAGCCTTCAGCTGTAACCATGGAAAAAGCCATGCGATTAGCGCTTAGTTGTGCAAATGTAAACGCCGATGAAATTGGTTATATCAGTGCACATGGCACAGCAACGGATCGCGGTGACATTGCTGAATCGACAGCGACAGCCGCTGTTTTTGGAAAAAATACGCCGATTAGTTCTTTTAAGAGTTTTACTGGACATACGCTGGGTGCTTGTGGCGCTTTGGAGTCATGGGTGGCGATTCAGATGATGTGCGAAAACTGGTTTCATGCCACGGCAAATCTGGATGAAATTGATCCGGCATGTGCTGATTTGGATTACATCGTTAATGAACCAAGGACTATCGCGACCGATACGGTCATGAGCAATAACTTTGCCTTTGGTGGGATTAATACCTCGCTAATTTTTAAAAAATGGCAATAATTTAAACAACTACAAGGATGTATAAAGTGGATTTGAAACAATTAATTATCGGTTTGGTTTTGCTGGCTTTCAGCGGATTGCTGCAGGCGTTTGAGACAGATGAACAACGTATTAAGCACAAACTGCAAATCATGGACTCCGGCAGTGTTGAACAAAAAGAACAGATGCTGGAACGGCTGCAATGGTCGGGGCTTTCTGATCCGTTATTGTTTGATCCCCTGGAAAAGGATGTGTTGGCTGCCCAAGAGACGAAATATTTCGGACGCGATGAATTGAGCGTTCTGTCCTATGAAGTCAGAGCCTTGGGCTACAGCGGCAACCCTAAATATCAGCCAACTTTGCAATTGCTGGCGAATAAGGCGGAAAACGGCAAGTTAAAACGTCATGCTTCAAAAGCAAAATCAGATTTGGCGCAATTCCAGGCTATCCAAAATAAACTCGCCACGGTACAGCTAACCGATACTAAATTACCGGCCGAAGTCATTAGCTGTATCAAATTATTAGAGACTAATGATGTTTATGCACAACGACTGGCTGCCAGAGCGATCTTCCATGAGCAAAGAACAGAACCGGCATTATTGGATGTTGCAGCCGCCAAGCTGGAAGCTATGTATATGGATCCCAGTCTGGATAAAGTGGCACAGGATTCTGCAGCATGGCTGAGTAAGGCATTAAAGCAAGCCACTGGTTATGAAAGCTTATTGCAGAAAGTAGCGTCTGAAACACTCCATAAGAAAATCAGAAAATACGCGAGTTAATGCATAACCTGTTTACGCATATCCATCAGGATTGTGTGTCTGCCAGTGCCAACTGTCAGCACACATCCTGTTGATATCCAGCTCGGCTTTCCAGTTCAAAGTCTCGATAGCTAACGACGGATCGGCAACACAACTAGCCAGATCCTTGGCTCGGCGAGCAACAATCTGAAAAGGGATTGTGTGCCCGGAAACGTTTTCAAACGTTGAAATCATTTCCAACACAGAATAGCCGCGGCCAGTGCCGATATTTAACGTCAGTACTTCTGAGCTATTGATGATTTTTTCAAGTGATTTGACATGGGCATTGGCTAAATCTGTTACATGAATGTAATCACGTACACCGGTGCCATCTCTTGTTTCGTAGTCATTCCCATAAATAAACAACTTATCCCGCTTGCCCATAGCTACTTGCAAAAGACTTGGCATCAAGTTGCTGGACATGGCCGTTGAATGCTCGCCAATCAGTCCTGATGAATGAGCGCCGACTGGATTAAAATAGCGAAGCAGGGCAATAGACCAGGCCGGATCGGCATGATGCAAATCGGTTAATATCTGCTCGATAATTAACTTGGAACGACCATAGGGATTATTTGCCGCAAGCGGAAAATCCTCGCGTATCGGCTGGTTGGATATTTCGGCATAAACTGTTGCTGATGAGCTGAAAATAAGTGTTTTACAGTCAAACTCAGCCATCACATTACACAGGGTGATCGTGCCACTGACATTGTTATCGTAATACGGCATCGGCTGGTAAACTGATTCATTCAATTCCTTCAGACCGGCAAAGTGAATAACGGCGGTGATGTTGTATTGACGAAATACAGATTCCAGTGTTTCACGATGGCGAATGTCGCCCTGCACAAAGGTGATATTTTGCTGGGTAATACGTTCGATACGAGGCAGTACTTGGGCGGAAGCGTTTGACAGATTGTCCAGCACAACCAGTTTGTAACCGTTGTTAGCCAGCGCAACACAGGTGTGCGAGCCAATATAGCCTGCTCCACCAGTGACCAGAATCATCCCACCATCCCTGTTAACTCGTTCCATATAAACCGTTTTTCTATGGTTAATGTTGAGTATGGAAGTATCAGTGCGGTTAGCTGAAAAACAAACCAAAGGCTGATGATGATTCGAACTGCATCAATTCATTGACTAACTCCTGAATTTTAGGCTCGGCATCAATAAATTTCCCCATATTGCCCCCACCATGAGTGGAGTCATAAATGGCTTCGCCATCCAGGTTGCCATTACGGAAAATTTTAATTTCCGCGTAGGACATATAAAGCGCTAGGTCCCAAGTCCATCTGGCGACATAAGTGGCGGTCCATTCACAGCTTTCAGGGACGTTTTTTTCTGAGACTAACCGATGTTGAATCTTACGGGCAGATAGTGTGGACTGAAATTCTTTAAGAAATCCTTCTCGTGTATCAGTGTTCTCGATAATGCACAGTTCAGCTGCTTGGGGAATTTCAGCAGGTTCAACGATTTGCTTTATTGAACACCCTGTCATCATCATGGAAAAAAGTAAAAGCCATCCAATGTTTTTAAACACTTTCATTCCTTGAAATTGATTTGGTTTCTAGCCGGGAGGCTCTTTTTAAGCCGGCGACAATTTCTGACCTATACAAAAAAATGGAAAATGGTGCGCCTGACAGGAATTGAACCTGTGACCCTCGGTTTCGGAAACCGATACTCTATCCAACTGAGCTACAGGCGCATAAAAGGGAGTGTGACAAAACAGCTGTCACGTCAAGGCGTTGCATTATACGGACTAGCAACCCGCCCGGCTAGGGCGGGTTGCTAAATTATTTACCATGCCAGCCGTTAATCAGTTCGGCTTGGGCGCAATCTTTTCCAGTTTCCATATTTCGTCATTGTACTCATTCATGGTCCGATCCGTAGAGAACTTGCCGCTATGTGCCGAGTTGATAATGCTCATTTTCGCCCAGCGGGCTTTGTCTTGATAAGCGAGTCCGGCCTGATGCTGAGCATCTATATAACTGCGGAAGTCAGCAACGGTCATCCAGGGATCATAAGAGCTGGTAAAAGCATTAATGAGGTTGTCAAAACACCCCGGCTCAAACTGATTAAAGTGACCACCACGCAATAAATCCACCACCCGTTTCAGATCCGGATCATTGTTGATAATCGCCTGTGGATTGTAATGCTGACGAGTCATTTCAACTTCTTGTTCATCGAGGCCAAATAAGAAGAAATTATCATCACCAACTTCTTCGCGGATCTCGATATTAGCGCCATCTAGCGTACCGATGGTGATGGCACCGTTCATCATAAATTTCATATTACCGGTGCCAGAGGCTTCTTTACCGGCAGTAGAAATCTGCTCGGATAAATCAGCAGCCGGGCAAATGACTTCCATCGCCGAGACCTGATAATTGGGTAAAAACACCACTTTTAACCAGTCGCTGACGTTTGGATCATTATTAACGACATTAGCAACATTATTAATCAGCTTAATGATTTGCTTGGCCATGACATAACCGGGCGCTGCTTTACCACCAAATAACACGCAACGTTTGACCATACCTTCGGTCTGACCGGTTTTGATCTGTTCGTATAAATGAATCACATGCAGCACATTCAGTAACTGACGTTTGTATTCGTGGATACGTTTCACCTGGATATCAAACATAGCATCGGGATTAAAGGTGACACCACAGCTTTGTTTGACCAAATCGGCCAGTTTTTGCTTATTGATGCGTTTGGCCGCAGACCATTGCGTTTGAAACGCGGGATCGTTTGCCAATGGTGCCAATTTTTTCAGTTGTGATAAATCGGTGATCCAATCTTCTCCGATTTTGGCTGAAATCAGTTCGCTGAGCGCTGGATTACACCAGGCCATCCAGCGGCGCTGAGTGACACCATTGGTTTTGTTATTGAATTTATGCGGCCACAGCGCGAAGAAATCTTTAAATAAACCTTTTTTCAAAAGCTCGGAATGCAACGCGGCGACGCCATTCACTGAAAAACTACCGACGATGGCCAGATGCGCCATACGCACTTGTTGTTGTGGGCCTTCTTCAATAATCGACAAACGCGCTAAACGCTCGCGATCGCCGGGCCAGTGATTGGCAACTTCCCGTAAAAAACGGGCATTAATTTCGTAAATGACTTCCAGAATCCGTGGCAACAGGCGACCGAATAAATTGACCGGCCAGCGTTCCAGCGCTTCGGGCAATAGTGTGTGGTTGGTGTAAGCCATAGTTTTGCTGGTGATGTCCCAGGCGGCTTCCCAGCTTAAGCCATGTTCATCAATCAGCAGTCGCATCAGTTCGGCTACAGCCACCGTTGGGTGAGTGTCGTTTAGCTGAAAACAGTTTTTATCGGCAAAATGGGTAAAGTCATCACCGTGATTGGTCACCCAGTAATCCAGAATATCCTGCAAGCTAGCCGAGGCCAGAAAATATTGCTGACGCAGGCGCAGTTCTTTACCGTTTTCGCTGGCATCATTGGGGTACAACACCATGCTGATATTTTCTGCTTCATTTTTGGCGGCAACAGCATCGGTATATGAGCCGGCGTTAAAATCTTCCAGGTTAAATTCGTCAGTCGCAGCCGCTTTCCACAAACGCAGTTTATTGACGGTACCGTTGCGGTAACCCGGGATCGGCAAGTCATAAGGCACGGCCAGTACATCATTGGTATCAACCCACTGCACTTCCATCCAGCCGCTGGCGTTACGATGAAACTCAGTATGACCGCCAAACTTAACCCGTTGGGTAAATTCCGGTCGTTCCAACTCCCATGGGTTGCCGTCACGCAACCAGTGATCAGGCATTTCCTGCTGATAGCCATTTTCAATGCGTTGTTGAAACATGCCGTATTCATAACGCAGACCGTAACCAGTAACCGGTAATTGCAGCGTGGCGCAGCTATCAATAAAACAGGCTGCCAGACGACCCAGACCACCGTTACCTAAACCGGCGTCATGTTCCATTTCGGCCAGTTCTTCAAAATTCAGGCCCAGATCAACCAACGCTTTTTTCAGGTCGTCTTCAATGCCCAGATTCAGTGCGGCATTGCCCATCGCCCGACCCATTAAAAATTCCATCGACAAATAATAAGCTTGTTTGCAATGGCTTTCGGCGTAGGTATGTTTGGTTTGCTTCATCCTTTCAAACAACCGATCCCGCAAGGTGAGCGCCAACGCAGAGTACAGATAATGACCGGAAGCGCAGCCTTTATCCTGTGCCAGATGAATGCCGTAGTAACGCTTAATATCTTCAGCCAAAGCGTCAATATTCATGTCAAGCGTCGGCGCCTCATACAACGCGGCAGTTGGTGTCGCGGTAGAAGTGTAGCGTGGGGTCATAAATGATCCTTAAATTGGCGTTTTACTGGATTTTCAGGGGTTCGGTGACGGGCTGTAAAAGCCATCACGGTTTGGCATCGTTACCAGGGGCAGATTGTCTTGCGTCAGCGCTAAATCGGCCTCGATTATAGCATCCTGACTCAGGATATACGCTGTCAAAGCGTAGACTTCATCAGCGGTTAATGAATAGGGGGCCTGCGGCGGCATGGCGCGGCGAATATAGTCGAATAATGTGGTTGCATACGGCCAGTAACTGTTAACTGTTTTTTCCGGATATTCGTCGGTGAGTGTGCCTACTTCACCGGTTAATGCCAGTGCGCTGCCACCGATCCCTGCCGGGCCATGACAGGCAGCACATTGCGTGGCAAAAATTTGTTTGCCCTGAGTCGCATTACCCTTACCCTGCGGTAGATTGCTGCCATCGGGCAAGATCGTCAAATGCCACTGTGGCTGCTGCGCAAGTACCGCGGCGGGCTGGCCAAGGTTGGGTGCGTAGATCTGAGCACTGCTGATGCTAATCTGGCCGAGCAGCAATAAAGGCAGCAGCCTGTTAAACATAAACATGGCTGATGTTTCCGTCTTCACTGACTTCCCAGCTGATAATGGCATTGAAATGGTAAAAACCATGTTTGCCGCGCTCAGCTAATAACGTTTCGCGATCGGGTTGCACATAGCCGGTTTCATCGGTGGCCCGGCTTTGCAGTACAGCGTATTGACCATGCCACTGCCATGGCAGGGAAAAACGACTAAAGGCCCTGGATAAAACCGGCTGCTGTAATTCGGCCTCAACCCAGTTGTCACCGCCATCAGCGGACACCTCAACTTTGCTGATTTTGCCGCGACCAGACCAGGCCAACCCCGTTACCTGATAAACGCCAGGATTATCGGGCAGAGTCATGCCTACAGAAGGCGAAGTAATAATAGATTTAGCCTGCATTTCAAAACTAAATTGCCGGGCACGGCCATCAGGCATTAAATCGGTATAGGCCGCCGTTTCATCGCGGGTCATTGCTGGCGTCTCGACAAGTTGTAGTTGCCGCAGCCATTTGACGTGGGTAATGCCTTCCCAGCCCGGCAAAATCAGCCGCAGCGGATAGCCATTTTCGGGTCTGAGCCGTTCGCCATTTTGATAAAGCGCCAGCAGTGTGTCATCCATTAACTTATCGACTGGCAAGCTAATATTGAGGCTGGCACCGTCTGCCGCTTCAGCGATTGCCCATTTGGCATCAGGCTTCAGACCTGCTTCTTCCAGCAAAACCTTTAAAGGAATTCCCGTCCACTCTGCATTGGAAGCCAATCCATGGGTGTAGCCTGCTTGTGACTGAATCGGCGCGCTGCGCCAGCCGGCATTACTGTTGCCGCCGCATTCGATAAAACAAATACGTGACTGCATTGGATAACGCTTCAGTGCATCAATACTGAACGTCAAAGGCTGCTCGACCAGCCCATGGATTAATAACTGATGCTTAGCCGGATCAATTTGCGGCACACCATTGTGATGCCGTTCAAAATGCAGACCATTGGGGGTAATGGTGCCTTGCAAATCATGTAACGGTGTCCAGGACACACCGTTGCCAGGCATATCAGGATTGGCTGCTATCCAGCGAATAACTGCCTGTTCATGTGCAGAGGGTTGGCCATAGTTGGTAAATTCACCGCCCGCTTTTTGCATGGATTCTGGCAGTTGTTGGCTGAGCGCATTGGCCGACCAGACCGGCATGCTGAAACTGCCAGCCGCGGCGCCGCCGGCTATCAGATGGGTTAAAAACTGACGTCGGCTGGCAGACATAAAGTTTGTCCGTTAAGGGGCTATGATTTCGGAAGCAGTATTGACGGCAAACCAGTCATCGAGTTTGGCGATGGCTTCGTCGCGACCGCTTTTATTCAGCGACGAGAATAATTGTACCGTGGCGTCACTACCGGTTTTTTTCAGGTTGCTGCGCACTTGTTGCAATGTACTGCCAGCGACATTTTTACTGAGTTTGTCAGATTTGGTCAGCAGAATATGCACAGGCAATTCGGCCGCTTGTGCCCATTGCAGCATTTGTAAATCAAATTCTTTCAGCGGGTGGCGGCAATCCATCATCAGCATCAGGCCTTGCAGGTTCTGACGGGTTTCCAGATATTTGCCCAGTGTTTCTTGCCAGCGTAGTTTGGTTTTTTCCGGCACTTTGGCATATCCATACCCCGGCAAATCGACCAGGGCCCGTTCAGCATCCAGTGTGAAAAAGTTGATCATTTGCGTCCGCCCCGGCGTTTTACTGGTGCGGGCGAGGGCACTAATCTGGGTAATCGTGTTGATAGCACTGGACTTGCCGGCATTGGATCGACCGGCAAAAGCAACCTCAATACCCTGATCAGGGGGCAATTGCGATAATTGGGTAGCGCTGGCGGTATATTGGGCGCGGCGGTAGAGCTCAGACATGGAAGCTTTCCAGGTGCAAAAATATCTCAATAAGCGTACCATATTGCGAGTTTTTGTATCTAAAAGTAAGCATCTAGGAATCACCATGAAAAATGTGCTTTTGGCAGTCGTCGCGGGCCTGACACTAAGTTTTACAACGCTGGTCACCGCTGCTGGTGACGTGTCTGCAGGAAAAGAAAAATCGGCCGTTTGCGTTGCCTGTCACGCTGCCGATGGCAACAGTTTGGCGCCTGACTTTCCTAAAATAGCCGGACAGAACGCTGGTTATATTGCCAAGCAGTTGGCCGAATTCAAAAGCGGTAAACGCGAAAACGCCATCATGTATCCGATCGCTCAGGCGCTGAGTGAACAAGATATGCTGGATTTGGCGGCTTATTTTGCTTCGCAGGAAATTGCCCCCGGCGCCGTATCAGATGAATATCTGGAAGCGGGTCGCAAATTATATCGTGGTGGTAATGCCGAAAGTGGTTTGCCAGCCTGTATGGCCTGCCATGGCCCTAACGGCAAAGGCATCCCATCTGCGAAATGGCCGATGTTGTCGTCGCAGTACAGCAAATACATTGAAAGTCAGCTATATAAATTTGCCAGTGGTGAACGCGCTAATGACCCTAACGGCATGATGCGTGATATCGCCAAGAAAATGACTGACGAAGAAATCAAAGCCGTGTCCGCTTATGTTTCCGGTCTGCACTGATCTGCCTTTTGCAGCTATTTAGCTGCCTTTGCCGGCAACTTAATGTAAGTTGCCGGTTCTAATTTGCCGCATATGTCTGACCAAGCCCACTCTCGCTTGCACAGCCTGCCACTTCGGCGGCGGTTGGTGCATTTCCTCGGATCAATGGATCTGGCCATTACGCTATTGTTAACACTGGCGATTGCATCAGTGATTGGCACCGTTCTGCAGCAAAATCAGCCTTATACCGATTATGTCATTAAATTTGGCCCGTTCTGGTTTGAAGTTTTTGAAAAACTGGGCTTATACGATGTTTACAGTGCCGTTTGGTTTTTAGCGATTCTGGCCTTGTTGGTCGTGTCAACCAGCGTTTGTGTGGTGCGTAATGCGCCGACAATGATTCGGGATATCTGGCAACTGCGAACGCAGGTACAAAAAAAATCGTTGAAGTTGATGCAGCATCATGCTGAATGGTCAGCGCCAGAGACGGTATCTGCGTTAACCCCGATTTATCAACAGCAATTAAAAGCACAGGGATTTCGTAGCCGGTTGACCGAAAAAAATGGTGCGGTGCTGATTTCGGCAATGCGCGGCGGCATGAATCGGCTGGGGTATTTATTTACCCATATCGCCATCGTGGTGATTTGTATCGGTGGCCTGATGGACAGCAATATGCCGCTGAAACTCGCCGAATGGCAGGGTAAGCTGAAAATCGAAACCCGCGATTTGGCGATCCGCGATATTCCTGCTGAAAGCCGATTACCGGTCAGTGACTTGGCATTTCGGGGCAGTGTCAGCATTCCGGAGGGCCGCGGTGCCGAGGTCGCTTTTTTACCGGTACGCGATGGTTATTTGCTGCAGGCATTGCCTTTTCGCATTGAGGTGGAAGATTTCCGGATTGAGCATTATTCAAATGGCCAGCCGAAATCGTTTGAATCTGATTTATTGATTCATGATCCGGAGCGTGATTCACCGCTGGCGGAGACGATTTCGGTTAATCATCCGCTGATTTACAAAGGTCATGCGATTTATCAGGCGAGTTTTGGTGATGGTGGCTCTAACCTGAGTATTGATGCCTGGCCGCTGGATACGCGAATCGGTGAACAGCCGGTGTCTTTGGATACCAAAGTGTTTGCCAACAGCGAACTGCGTTGGGGCGATTCCACGCTAAAGTTAGAAATGACCAGCTTCCGGCCATTTAATATTAACGCTGATCCGACTGCAGATGATCCGGATAATCTTCGTAATTTCGGCCCGAGTATTGGTTTTAAATTGCGTTCACCAACCGGTGAAGCCCGTGAGTACGAAAACTACATGCTGCCGGTGCCCCGTGACGGGCGGGAATTTTATTTAAGCGGTGTGCGTAACAGTCCGGCAGAAGAATTTGCCTATCTGTACTTGCCGGCCGATGAAAACGGCGAGTTGGATAGATTTGTCGCTTTCAGTGCCGCATTGCGTGATACCGATAAAACCGGGCGGGTAGCCAATGCCATGATGCTGGATGCTTTATCGGTATTGCCAGACAAAGATCCACAGTTGGAAGAGAGCCTGCAATCAACATTGGAAACGCTGATTAAAATGTTTATGCGCGGCGGTTTTGATGAAGTGCGTAACTTTGTCGAAAATGAATTGCCAGAGGCCGAGCGTGATAATTTGGCGCCTGCCTATCTGGGCATGCTGCGGGAAATGCTGGCGCGCATGTACTTCACCGAAATTGCTGTCAATGCGGATCCGGAAGATCCAGAACAGGTACAGTTTTTACAGGATGCCGTTGATGCTATTGGCAGTTTGCCGCGTTATGGCTCGCCGGTGTTTTTAAAACTGAATGATTTTGAACATATTCAGTCGACAGGTTTGCAGATCGCCAAAGCACCGGGCAAAAATACCGTATATTTTGGCTGTTTATTGCTGGTGGTCGGGGTGTTTTTACTGTTTTATTTACCGCAGCGTCGCATATGGTTATGGCTGGAAGCAGATGGTAATGGCAGCAGCGTGTTAATGGCCGGTACCAGCAATCGCAACCCACGGGAATTTGATGCGATTTTTGCCAGCCAGCAACAGTTGCTGGCCGGTGCCAACCGGAACTCTGCCGGGTCGCAGGCGACCTAATGCGGCAGGCTGTCCGAATAATGAGAAGCTGATGATAACAACTGAATTAACACAAAAAAGTTTGCGCAGAGATTGGTGGTGGCCGGTTTTATTGCTGCTGGCGACAATTGGTATATTTTACTTTTATCACGCACAACTGGACGTTTACGAAACCACTATTTTGATCATGACTGCCATTTCGATGGCATTTTTGGGACACTTCTGGCCGGCATTTCGCTGGCACAGTATTGCGGTGGCGGCACTCAGTTTGTTGGCCTTGCAGCTGTACGGTAGTGATTTAAGCCGGGCCGATAATAATTTCTGGTTGCAGTATTTGCTTGCCAGCCAGTCTGCGTTGATGTGGATGAGCGCTTTATTTCTGGCGGCGACGCTGACTTATTTTGCTGGCTTATTGCGGCGTTCAGATTATCTGGAAAAAATCGGCACAGCGCTGACCTGGACAGCAACCAGCTTTGGCATGACCGGGCTGATGGTGCGCTGGCGAGAAACTCATATGATGGGCGAGGATATCGGCTATATTCCGGTCAGCAATTTATATGAAGTGTTTATTCTGTTTGCTGTCGTTACTGCGCTGTTGTATTTGTTTTATGAGCGTCGCTACCAGACCCGTAAGCTGGGCGGTTTTGTATTATTGGTGATTTCTGCCGCGGTGTTTTTTCAGCTTTGGTATATGTTTGAGCGCAATGCGCATGAGATTCAGCCATTGGTACCGGCATTGCAAAGCTATTGGATGAAAATCCATGTCCCGGCTAACTTTATCGGCTATGGTGCGTTTGCCATGGCGGCCATGATTGGTGTGGCGTATCTGCTGGTGGCCTGGCGCCAGGAAAAAAATCCGACCAGTCCCTGGGTTAAGGCAATGCCGTCACTGAGTCTGATTGATGATGTGATGTACAAAAGCATTGCTTTGGGTTTTGCGTTTTTTACCGTGGCAACGATATTGGGCGCTTTATGGGCGGCAGAAGCCTGGGGCGGCTACTGGTCCTGGGACCCAAAAGAAACCTGGGCGCTGATTGTCTGGTTGAATTATGCTGCCTGGCTGCATATGCGTATGACTAAAGGCTGGAGTGGCGTTCCAATGGCCTGGTGGGCAATAGTTGGTTTGTTCGTGACCTTATTCGCCTTTTTAGGTGTCAATATGTTCTTATCGGGCCTGCATTCTTACGGCACGTTGTAAACAAAGGAAACAATGATGAAAAAAATGATGCAAACATTACTGCTGTTACCGGCGATGTGGTTGTTACCGTTAGGCGTTAGCGCGGCCGATTATCAACAGGGTCAGCACTATGCTGAAGCTGGCAAACAAATGCCACGCAATGACAATAGCCAGAAAGTACAAGTGGTCGAGTTGTTTTCATATTCTTGCCCGCATTGTTTCCGCCTGGATCCTCAAGTCTCTGAGTGGAAACAAACGCTGCCTGACAATGTGGAGTTTAAGCTGGTCCCGGCGATTTTCCGTGATAGCTGGTTGCAACTTGCAAGAGTATTTTATGCCGCTGAGCAAACCGGTGATTTGGAAATGTTGCATCCAAAATTGTTCCACGCCATTCACGTTGAAAAACGCCGCCTTAACACAGAAGACGAGTTACTGGATTTTGTTGAAGAGCAGGGTGTGGATCGTGAAGCGTTTGCCAAACAGATGAATTCTTTTGTCGTGCAAACTCAAGTCAAAAAAGCACTGGTCATGAGTCAAACGTCTGGTATTACCGGTGTCCCGGCAATGATCGTCGATGGTAAATACCGGACCGATGCGCCGCAGGCCGGCAGCCTTGAAGACATGCTGGATGTTGTCGACCATTTGGTTGTTAAGGCAGCCGCTGAAAAATAACCGATTGTTATAATCAGACCAAAAGCCCGCTCAATGCGGGCTTTTTTTATGTGATTTATAAAGCTGCTGGCAGTGATTGGCTGGGGCCAGCCGGCGGTTCGACAGGGGATATCAACTCCGGATTGACAGTATTATGTTGCAACATAATGTCGTAGTAGCGGCGAATATTCGCCACGTAGCGCACCGGTTCACCACCACGTGCATAGCCGTAACGGGTTTGTTCGAACCAATTTTTTTGCGCCAGTAAAGGCAGACTTTCGCGGACATCCGTCCAGCGATCCGGATTACCGCCATGGCCTTGAGTCAGGATACGGGCGTCTTCCAGATGGCCCATCCCGATATTGTAGGCAGCCAGTGCCATTAAGGTGCGATCAGGCTCTTGAATGCGCTCAGGTAAACGCTCACGCATTAAATCCAGATAAGCAGCCCCGGCCATGATGCTTTGTTTGGGATCCTCGCGATCTGCGACGCCCATTTCTTCAGCGGTGGCCCGGGTTAGCATCATTAGTCCCTTAACACCGGTGTTGGACACCGCCCGGGGATTCCAATGAGATTCCTGATAGGCAATAGCGGCCAATAATCGCCAGTCAAAGTCATATTGCTCACCCGCCTGCATAAACCAATCCTGGTAGGCAGGTAAATGCGTTAATACCCGACGATGAATGGTCCGGGTATCAACATAATCAAAGCGGCGAATATGGCCGTAATAACGCTCAGTCAAACGGTTCAGAAAACCGTTTTCCTCAATGGCATCAAAAAAGTTAATGACTTCCCGATACAAACTGACATCGCGGCCTTTTTTCAAACCCCAGGCCAAGGGCTGTGGATCAGAAATATCAAAGGCGACCCGTAATTCCGGGTAAAGCCCTTGCGTAGCAGACATTTCATTGGAATCGGCAATGGTGTAATCGATTAATTCCAATTGCAGTAGCTCCAGCAAGCCACTGCTATCGATATCATCATTGGCAACCCAGCTGAGGCCGGGTACTTCTTTTTTTAGCGCCTGTAAGTGCTCAACATGACTGCTATCGGCCAGCACTTCCAACTGACCATTGCCAAGCTGAGCAATATTTCGTGGCCGTTTGGCACCATTGCGATAAATCAATTGCTGACTGACCTCATGATAAACCGGTCCAAAACGCATTTTTTGTTGTCTTTCCGGCGTAACCGTCAGGCCGGCAGCGGCAATGTCCGCTTCACCCTGGTCCAGCATTCGCAGCATATCGCCGAGGCTTTCAGGAATAATAATTTTCAGATCAACATTCAGCTCATTGGCAAATTGCCGGGCCAGCTCATATTCAAAGCCGGCCATTTCCTGAGGGGATTTTTGATAATAACTGGTCAGGCCCTGACGACTTACCACACGTAATTCGCCACGTTCCTGAATTTGCTCAAGGTGCGTCCGCGCATCATCGCAGGCAGCCAGAACCGTGAGTGAGAGAAGCAAAACAAAGAGTTTTTTCAAATGCATACTTTGTTGTTGATGGCACAGAATTATCACCTGATAAGGACTGATTTGCATCCCTTAAAGTTTAGGCGGGCTAATGTTGATTGTCGTTGCTGGTCAATAAAAGTGCCCGGAAGTGGCCCACAAAATTAGCGCCGCTGCCGGAAAAAATCACGCAGTAACTGACTGCTTTGCTCAGCTAGTAAGCCGGATTCACAAATCACCCGATGGTTGATATTGGGTAAGCTAAATACATTCAGTAAACTGCCGGCAGCGCCGGTTTTCGGTTCGCTGGCGGCGAACACCAGACGTTCGATGCGGGCATGCACCAGGGCGCCAGCACACATCACGCAGGGCTCTAACGTCACATACATAGTGGCGCCCGGCAAACGGTAGTTATGCATTTTCTGACACGCGGCTTGCAGGGCAATAATTTCGGCATGTGCGGTGGCATCAGCACGGCTGATTGGCTGGTTAAACCCTTCAGCCAATAATTCATTGTTATGAACAATGACGGCACCGACGGGTACTTCACCGGCGGCTTGTGCCTGCGCCGCTAAATTTAATGCTTGCTGCATCCAGTAGGCATCATCCGCCATGTTGAATATGTCGCTGTATTAAATTCAATAACCGCTGACTGGCACCCTGACTTTGTTTGATCAAATCCTGACCGGCTTCACCCATTTCGGCGCGCTGTTTGGGATCGGCCAACAGGCCGATAATGGTGGTGGCTAAATCGGCGCTGCTATTAACTTTTACCGCTGCGCCAAATTGCAGAAACCGCTCAGTAATTTCGGTGAAATTAAAGTAATGCGGTCCGGTTACGACAGCCCGGCCGAGGGCGGCAGGTTCCAGTAAATTATGGCCACCATGGGGGACCAGACTGCCACCAATCAAGGCGATATCGGCGGTAGCATAAAATAACGGCAATTCACCCATAGTATCGACCACCAGCACCTGTATTGATGACGGGCAGGGTTTGTTGTCGCTGCGGCGCAATGTTTTCAGCCCATTACGCCGACAGAGTCCGGCGACCCGATCAAACCGTTCCGGATGGCGCGGCACGATGATCAGTAATAAATCAGCAAACTTGCCACGCACTTGCTTGGCCGCATTGAGAATGATTTCTTCTTCACCTTCATGAGTACTGGCGGCGATCCAGACCGGCCGGTTACCCCACATCGCACGCATCGCTTCCGCTTGTTCGCTGAGACTGGCGGGCAGGCTGATTTCATATTTGAGATTGCCAACAGCATGCACCCGATCGACAGCTGCACCTAAAGCCTGAAACCGCTGCCGATCAATCTGCGTCTGGGTGGCAATTAAGGGCAGACTTTGCAGCATTTGCCGGCTGAATTTGGCTACACGTTGATAGCCTTTGGCGCTGCGTGCTGATAAGCGGGCATTGGCAATGACCAGCGGGATGTTTTGTTGCTGGCAAGTGATTAATAAATTTGGCCACAGTTCGGTTTCCATAATAATGCCAAATTGTGGCTGCATGGCTTTCAGAAACCGGCGAATGGCAAACGGTAAATCGTAAGGCAAATAATAATGCAGCACCTTATCGCCAAACAACCGCTTGACCCGCTCGCTGCCAGTTGGGGTCATGGTGGTGAGCAACAGTTGATGCTGCGGATAAATCTCCCGTAGCCCTTTTATCAGTGGCCGGCTGGCTTCAACTTCACCAACTGATACTGCATGTACCCAGATGAGTGGTTGCCGCGTATTTCTGGCCACAATAAAACCAAATCGCTCATTCCAGCGTTTAAAATACGCTGGTGCCCGCAAGCCTCGCCAGATCAGACGCAGACATAAAAATGGGATAGCAAGATAAAACAGCAGGGTATAAATCAGCTTCAAAACAGACTCGCAGCATCGTGTTATTGGGCGGTTAATGCGGGAGGATGATAGCATAGGCGCAATTTTCCAGCCGATAGCCATCATGACAATTTTGCAAAAACGTTTTTTACATCCCCGCTTTTGGCCCAATTGGCTGGGTCTGGGTTTAATGCGCTTGTCTGTGATTCTTCCGGCCAGCTGGCAGTTGGCGATTGGTAAACTGATCGGCCAACTGATGTGGTTATTTGCCAAAGATCGGGCGCGTATTGCCCGGCGTAATCTGGAATTGTGTTTTCCGGCATTATCAGCGGTTGAGCGGCAGGATTTACTGCGGCGCAATATGCAGACCATGGGCATGATGCCGCTGGAAACGGCGCTCAGCTGGTGGGCTTCAGATGAGAAATTAGCCAAACGCGTTGATTATCGCGGACTTGAGCATTTACAAGCGGCACTGGCCAAAGGCAAAGGCGTTATTTTGCTGACTGGCCACTTTACCAGTATGGAATTGGGTGGCCGGCTGATGATGCTCAAGCAGCCAACTTATGTGATGTTTCGTGAACTGAAGAGTCCGTTATTTAATGCGGTCATGCTTAAATATCGGCAGTTTCATAGTGAAGGCACGATATTACAGGCCGATATGCGCAGCATGCTCAGAGCGCTGAAAAAGAACAAAGTGGTCTGGTATGCGCCGGATCAGGATTTTGGCCGGCGTACCTGTGTATTTGCCAAATTTTTTGGCGTGCAGGCAGCAACTATTCCGGCCACTGCCCGGATTGCCAAAATGAGCGGTGCGGCCGTCGTGCCCTATGTACCTATTCGGCAAGCCGATGGTCGATATCTGATTGATATTAGCCCGGCGCTGGAAAATTATCCGACCGACGATGAACTGGCAGATGCGCAGCGGATTAATGACTGGGTTGAGTCGCAGGTCAGGCAGTCGCCTGAACAATATTTATGGGTACATCGCCGTTTTAAAACACAGCCGGAAGGTAAAGGGCAGCTTTATAAACGTGGTTAAAGCCAACTTGGAGGCGTGAAGCTGTAGCTGATTATCAGCGATTCCGAGCCAGGATTGTTTTTAGCCAGATCAGCATTGGACATATGATACAGTGTCACAGAAAGCTTTGACGAAGGGGATAAGCGATAGCCGAATTCCAGGCCGCTGCGAAATAAAAAGCCGCTTCCCAAGTCGATGCCACCACCATCCTGATAAGCTACTATCGCCAGTTGTGGTGTTAACAGCCAGTTTTCACTGAGCGAAAAATCATAACGCAGACCGGCATGGGCCCAATAACCACCATCAGTATTGGCACTAATGCCGACTGCCGGGATCAGATCCCATGACTGTGGTGAAAAACGATATTCGGCACCGAATTCTGCACTATGCTCATCACTTTCAAAAACTTCAAAGACGCCGGTTGATACAGCCATTTCAGGTGGTTGCGCCATCAGTTTGAATGGCAACAGCAAACAGGCAACAATACTGAAAAGCAGTGTTAAACGAACCATAGCCAGCTCCTTGCTAATAGGTTTACTGCATTCTTATTACTAGCGTCACAATTTGTAAAGGGCAAGGCAAAAAAAAAGCCACCCGGTGGGTGGCTTTAAAAGCTGTGAATTGTCCAAACGATTAACGTTTAGAGAATTGTGGTCTCTTACGGGCTTTGTGCAGACCGATTTTCTTACGTTCTACTGCACGTGCATCGCGGGTAATGAAACCAGCTTTACGCAGTTCAGTTTTCAATTCGCTGTCCAGTTCAACCAATGCGCGGCTGATGCCATGACGGATAGCACCGGCCTGGCCGTTGTTACCACCGCCACGAACAGTGATTTTCAGATCGACTTTGTCGAGCATTTCCACCAGTTCCAGCGGCTGACGAACTACCATGCGTGATGTTTCACGGCCGAAGTAATCTTCCAGCGTGCGGGTGTTAATAGAAATAGTACCAGTGCCTGGTTTCATGAAAACCCGAGCAGTGGAGCTTTTGCGACGGCCTGTTGCGTAATATATATCTGCCATAACGATATCCGTTTAAATTTCCAGCATTTGAGGTTGTTGGGCAACGTGAGGATGTTCAGTACCAGCATATACTTTCAGCTTGCTGAACATCGCGCGACCCAGAGGGTTTTTCGGCAACATGCCTTTGACCGCAGTCTGGATAACACGTTCAGGTGCTTTGTCCAGCTGTTTTGCCAGAGAAATAGACTTAATACCGCCGATGTGACCGGTGTGGTGGTAATAGATTTTGTCTTGCATCTTGTTACCAGAAACACGCAGTTTTTCTGCATTAATCACGACGATATAATCACCGGTATCAACGTGTGGCGTGTAGATTGGTTTATGTTTGCCGCGCAGACGACGGGCAATTTCGGTCGCCATGCGACCCAGCGTTTTGCCATTGGCGTCGATGACGAACCAGTCACGACGAACTTCGGCAGGTTTTGCACTAAAGGTTTTCATTCCGCGGGTTGCTCCTGAAAAAATACGCAGGCGGTCTAAATAAAGAGGGTGAATATTACGGATTCAGGCGGCTACTGTCAACATCATTTACAGAAACAACCAGAGCAGGATGCCGCCAAGAATTAAACGGTAAATGACAAACGGCCACATGCCGATGCGTTCCAGTAATTTCAGAAAGATAACTATACACAGATAGGCACTGATTGCTGAAAAAGCGGCACCAAAAAATAATACTGACCAGTTGGCATCTGTATCGGCCAAAATCAGCTCTGTGGTTTTCAATGTACCGGCCAGGAAAATCACCGGGATCGATAATAAAAACGAAAAGCGGGCGGCGGCCTGCCGGGTTAAACCGAGCATCAAACCAGCGGTCATGGTAATACCGCTGCGTGATGTGCCAGGAATTAACGAGATTGCCTGAGCGACGCCGATAAATAATACATCTTGCCAGCGCAGATTGTATTCATCTCGCACTCGTTTACCCTGCCAGTCAGCCCAGCCGAGCAACAGACCAAAACCAATCGTTGTCGCCGCGATGACCAGGGGGTCGCGCAACATAAATTCTATCGCATCATTAAAGAAGAAACCGACAATGCCCACCGGAATGGTGCCAAAACCAATTGCCCAGGCCAAATTGCTGTCACCAACGGTTTGCCGGCGCTGTATCGAACTGAGCCAATCATTTATTAAAGTGCGCAGTTGTTGCCGAAAATAAAAAATAATCGCCGCCAGGGTACCCACATGCACCGCCACATCAAACGCCAGTCCTTGATCCTCCCAGCCGGCAATGATCGGCAGTAAGATCAGATGCGCTGAGCTGGAAATAGGCAAAAACTCAGTCAGGCCCTGTAAAACAGCGAGGGCAATAATCTGTATAAAATCCATGAAATGGCCTGCTTTATTCGTTAATACCCAAAAGGCATGGTATTTGTAGGCCTTATATTATCCGGCTTCGTGTTAAAATTCACCCTTATATTTTTATAAACTGCCGAAAAGGATTAGCTGACCCGCTATGTCAACCCGAATACGCGAAATTCCCTACAACTACACTTCATTCTCAGATCGCGAAATTGTTATTCGCTATATGGGTGAACCGATGTGGGACATTCTGCAGCAATTGCGTGAACAACGTAAAACCGGCCGTAGCGCCAAGATGCTATTTGAAGTGCTCGGTGATATGTGGGTGATCACGCGCAACCCATTTATTCAGGATGACCTGGTTGAAAACAGCAAACGCTGGCAGTCTCTGCGTCACGCTTTGCATCATCGTCTGGATCAAATTCGTAACCGCGCCACGCAAAATGAAAATCATTTGGCATTGCAGCTGGAGCAGGCAGCGCGGACTGCCGTTGAAAAATTTGAACGGGATCTGCTGGCCACCGCCGAGCGCCGTAAACTGGTGTTGCGCAAACTGAGTCGGACCACCAAGAGACATAATATTAAGTTTGATGGTCTGTCACGGGTCAGCCATGTTACTGATGCAACTGACTGGCGGGTAGAGTTTCCGCTGGCGGTCATTACCCCGGACAGTGAAGCCGAAATGGCGGCGATTATTGCGGCTTGTATCGAACTGGGTCTGACAGTCATTCCGCGTGGGGGCGGTACCGGTTATACCGGCGGTGCGATTCCGTTAACTGCCGACAGTGTGGTGATTAATACTGAAAAACTGGAAGGGCTGGGCGCTGTTGAAATTCGCCAGTTACCAGGGCGTGATGACCAGGTTGCTACGGTGCGCGCTGAAGCCGGTGTGGTGACTCGTCGGGTTTCTGATTTGGCCGGTAAAAATGGTCTGGTGTTTGCCGTTGATCCGACCTCGCAAGATGCCTCCACCATTGGTGGCAACGTTGCCATGAACGCCGGTGGTAAAAAAGCCGTTATGTGGGGCACCGCGCTTGATAATCTGGTGTCCTGGAGAATGGTGACGCCCGATGCGACCTGGATGGAAGTCGAACGGCTGAACCACAACATGGGCAAAATCCATGATATTGAAATGGCTGAATTTAAGATCAGCCGTTTTCAGCCTGATGGCAAAACACTGCTTGAAGAGCCGGAAGTCATTCGCATCCCAGCGCGTGAATTACGCAAACTGGGTCTTGGTAAAGACGTTACCAACAAATTCCTGGGCGGCCTGCCGGGTATCCAAAAAGAAGGCTGTGATGGCCTGATTACCTCATCGGTTTTTGTATTGCACCGGATGCCGGATTATATTCGCACCGTTTGCCTGGAGTTTTTTGGTAACGATCTGAGTAAAGCGGTGCCGGCCATTGTTGAGACCAAAAATTATCTCGACAGCAATAAGAAAATCCTGCTGGCTGGTATGGAGCATCTTGACGAGCGTTACGTTAAAGCCGTTGATTACAGCACCAAAGCACCGCGCAGTATCGCGCCGAAAATGGTGCTGCTGATTGATATCGTTGGTGATGATGAAAATGCCGTCGCCGAAGCCTGCTCAGAAGTTGTGCGTTTATCCAATGCTCGTGATGGCGAAGGTTTTGTCGCGGTCAGCCCCGAAGCCCGGGCACGATTCTGGGCGGATCGGGCGCGCACCGCGGCGATTGCCAAACACACCAACGCCTTCAAAATTAATGAAGATGTGGTGATTCCGCTGGAGCGTTTATCGGAATATAACGATGGTATTGAACGTATCAATATTATCCATTCAACCCGCAATAAATTGCAGACCACTGATGCGGTGCTGACTTATTTACAAAGCCAGCCCAAAGAGCTGAAACAAACGGCCAAAAAGCTCGATGACAGCGCTGAGAATGATGCCATTCTTCAGTCTAAAATCGACACCGCCTGTCAGCATCTACAGGTAGTCAAAGCCCGCTGGCAGCAAGTGTTGGACAGTCTCGATACGTCAGCGATTGAGCTGGGTGATTTGCTGTCTGATGATGCCAAAGCCGCCGTCAATGAAGGCGACACGCTGTTCCGTGTTTTACAGCGTCGGGATCTGCGGATTTCCTACCGTCAGGAAGTGGAAAAACCACTGAAAGAGTTATTTCAGGGCCAGGCACTGGAAGCACTGCGTAACCAGCTGGATGAAATTCACGCTGAAAACCGCTCCAGCCGGTTATTTGTCGCTACACATATGCACGCCGGCGATGGTAATGTACATACCAACATTCCGGTCAACTCCAATGACTATCAGATGATGCATGAAGCCGAACGCATCGTGGATCAGGTGATGGCGCTGGCGGGCAAACTGGGCGGCGTGATATCCGGCGAACACGGCATTGGTCTGACCAAAATGCAGTATCTGGACAAGGCCACCATTGATGCCTTTGCCGGCTACAAACAAAAAGTCGATCCAAATGGCCGTTTTAATGCCGGTAAATTATTGGCCGGATCTGGCTTGGATAAAGCCTACACACCATCGTTGCGATTACTGCAACAGGAAGCTTTGATCCTCGAAGCCAGTGAGCTTGGAGAAATCAATAACGACATCAAAGACTGCCTGCGCTGTGGCAAATGTAAGCCAGAATGTACCACCCATGTACCGCGCGCCAATCTGCTGTATTCGCCGCGCGATAAAATATTGGGTACCGGGCTGATTATGGAGGCTTTTCTTTATGAGGAGCAAACACGGCGTGGTATTTCCGTGCGACATTTTGATGAAATGAACGATGTTGCTGATCACTGCACCATCTGTCATCGCTGTCTGAATCCGTGCCCGGTCAATATCGACTTTGGTGATGTCACTATGAAAATGCGTGCTGTGCTCAAAAAGCAGGGCAAACGTAATTTCAGTGTTGGCACCATGAGTGCGATGGCTTATCTGAATGCCAAAGATCCGCTGACGGTTAAGTTGATGCACAAAACGCTGGTACAAATGGGCGCCAAAGCGCAGCGTTTGGCGCATGGCGCAGCGAAATACATGGGCCTGCTGGCGAACAGCAAGAAAAAGCGGCCGTTACCGACCACTGGTAAAACGCCGATGCTGGAGCAGGTCGTGCATTTTGTTAAAAAACCAATGCCCGGCAATCTGCCAACGCAGACTACCCGCGGCATGCTGGGGCTTGAAGATGACAAAATGGTGCCGATTCTGCGGGATCCGCATAAGGTCAACGAAGAATCCGATGCGGTATTTTATTTCCCCGGTTGTGGTTCTGAACGGCTGTTTAGTCAGGTCGGTTTAGCCACGCTTGCTATGCTGTACGAAGTAGGCACCGAGACGGTATTGCCACCGGGTTATCTGTGCTGTGGTTATCCGCAGGCATCGATTGGTGATGATCCCAAAGCGGCATCTATTACTACCGCCAATCGGGTTTTATTCCATCGTGTTGCCAACACACTTAATTATATGGATATCAAGACCGTTATCGTGTCTTGCGGTACCTGTATGGATCAGCTGCTGAAATATGAATTTGAACAGATTTTCCCAGGCTGCCGGCTGTTGGATATTCACGAATATCTGATGGAAAAAGGTGTCAAGATGGAAGGTGTGGACGGGGTGCAATATCTGTATCACGAGCCCTGCCATACGCCGATGAAAACTTATAAATCAACCAATGTGGCCGGCAGTTTGTTAGGTCAGCCAGTGACGCTCAATGATCGCTGTTGTGGTGAAGCCGGTACCTTTGCCGTTGCACGGCCGGATATTGCCACGCAGGTTCGTTTCCGCAAGGAAGAGGAAATAACCAAAGGCATCATGGAACTGACCGGTGAAGAAAAAGCCAAAAACGGCAATGTGAAAATGCTGACCTCTTGCCCGGCCTGCCAGCAGGGGCTATCTCGCTACACTGAAGATACCGGTATTGAGACCGATTATATTGTGGTTGAAGTTGCCAAGCATGTGCTTGGCGATAACTGGCACACCCGCTTTATCGATAACGCTAAGGCCGGTGGTATCGAACGGGTTCTGCTGTAAAAAAGCTCGGGCAGCTGTTTAAGCGGCTGCCCGATTTTTTATTTAGGACTTAACGGCTCACCAGCAAAGCTGATGCCATCCCAGCCATGCTTCATAAAGAGGCGAATATTCTGATGATCATCACCCTTCGGATTCAGTAGCACATCTTTGCGATAAAAATCGCCAAAGCAGGCCAGTGTGTGTGCCTCGTTCAGATCCTGATGCAACCCAAAAGCAAAAATTTTGCATGAACCATTGTTTTGCCCCGCCTGATTTTCCAAACCCGCATTTTTGAAGGCGGTTGGCGTGAAATCATAATTGTCATCAATCACCGCAATGGTATCGGCAAAACTGATTTGCGCTGGTGTTTCATTCAAAGTGGTAATAAAAGTCGATAAATTCATCAAAAACTCCAAACTTTAAGTAAAAAATCGGGTAAATTCGCCTACCGTGATGCGTTCGGTGCGATATTGATTAACGGCTGCTGCGGCATCTTCGTAGCCTAAGGCCAGACCACAAATCAATTGACTGTCCGCTGGATAAGCAAGCTGGGTTTTAACGATATCAGGATATTCGGCCAGGGCCGCTTGCGGACAAGTCGCCAGTCCTTTTTCGGTTGCCGCCAGCATCAGTGTTTGTAAAAACAGACCGAAATCTAAATAAGAGCCAGTTTGCATGGCGCCATCCATAAAAAACAACAGCATCACTGGCGCATCAAAAGCCCGGTAATTGGCTGCCCACTGGGCATTTTGTGCCGCTTTGTCACCGCGGGTAATTTGCAAACTTTGATACAGCTGCAAACCACAAGCCCGGCGCCGCTCTGTATAGGGTGCTTGCCACTGAGTAGGGTAATAATTGTAATCAGGATGAGATGCAGCGCCGTTGAAAAAAGCCTGTTGAATGGCTTCGGACAGTTGTTGTTTTGCATTGCCCGTTAACACGGCAACTTGCCAGGGCTGAGTATTGGCGCCAGAAGGGGCCAGTCTTGCAGTATCCAGCAAATCTTCAATATCCGCTGCCGACACCGGCTTATCTAGAAAAGCACGCGTACTATGCCGCGCTTGCATCAGCGTTTTAATCATCATATTTGGGCTCGGCTTCTTTAAGACGCAGCACAAAGCCTATCATGATGGTGGCCAAAGCCAGCAACGCCAATTGGTAAGGCCAGCGGCCCCAGAGCAAACCAATCGAGACACTGAAAGCAATCACCAGCATGGCAACCGCCTGATATTTGGTACGGCGACGGACAGTTTTGGTTTGATCCCATTGTTTCAATGGCGGGCCAATCCAGCGGTTGGTGATCAGAATTTTATGAAAACGCGGTGAGGTTTCGGCAAAACAAGCCAGGGCCAGAATCATAAACGGCGTGGTTGGCATGATTGGCAATAACGCGCCAATGATGCCCAGCAATATACACAGCCAGCCACAACTAAATATGAAATAGTGTCTTATTCTGGCCCGCATGCGCTGAGTCTGACCCTTTGAAAAAAGCGTTGTTGTGCACTATCCGAAACCAATAGCGCCCTTGTCACTGTAAAACAGGCCGTATTATACCTTGTCAGCTGCGATGAATTGACGGGCGATGAAAACCATCCATTATTAAATGAAAAGCTGTTGGTGCTGAGAAATCTGGGCTGCTTATCAGCGATGGCGATTATTGGAATATGCCCGGCGCTGGGGACCAGTGACACAAAAATCATTGGTAAATATCAGTTATTATGTTCGCTAGCGCGCAATCGTTGTATAGAACGGTGAAACGCGGTTTAATCAAAGCTATAAAGAACACGACAGACGAGGGCCGGTATGGCATTACCTATTGAAGGGCGGGGTTTGCGGATATCTATTCGTGCCACGGTGATCGCCGGTTTTATTATTTCCAGCTTGCTGATTGCCAGTGTGGCGATTGGTCTGCAGTATTTTTTCAATAAAACCCTGGCCACTGAAGCTACCGCCGCGGTGTATCAGCAAACCGCGACCAGTACCCGGGATTATATTGCTGCGGTCGACAGCCGGGCAATTGCGGCTACCCGGGTCATTGCCCAGTTTCCGCACTTGTTGGATGGCAAAAAGATCTCTGCCGAGACCCAACGTTTATTTGCCGAAGTGATGCGGCGAAATACGATGTTTTATGCGATTTATATAGGCCATAAGGACGGTGACTTTTATGAGCTGGTTAATTTAGAAGCCGCTGATAAATTACGTGAACAACTGCGTGCCGAAGCGGATGACCGCTGGGTAACCATAACTGTCAGCGGCCGGGGGGATCAGCGGCAGCGGCGTTTTGATTACTATGATGCGGATTTAAAGTTACGTGACAGCCGCCAGCATCCGACCGATTATAATGCCGGTAACCGGCCCTGGTTTACCCATGCCAATGAAGGCGAGGTGTTTAAAACCGAGCCGTATTTATTTCAGCATATTCAATCGCCCGGTCAGACCTATTCCACCAAAATTCCCGGAACTGATTCGGTGTTGGCCATGGATATTGCCTTATCGTCATTGTCCGATTTTTTCAAAATCCAGGATTTAGGCGCCGATAGCGAAATTTATCTGTATCAGAACAGCGGCGAAATCATTGCTTCAAATCAACCGGTCACTGCCAGTAATGACTTGCCACCAGCACCGGCACTGCCGCTAAATGACGCACAACAAAAAATTATCGAGGCCAATAAATACCTGCTGGTTTCCAATGAAACCGACTGGCAACCGGTGAATTTTGCCGTCGCTGGCCAGCCTTATGGTTACGCGATTGATGTGCTCAACTATATTGCTGAGATGACCGGTTTACAGCTGCGTTATTTAAACGGTCTCAGCTGGCGGGAAATGGCAGCCATGTTTATTGAAGGCGAGTTGGACGTCATTCAGCCGGTTTACGATAATCAGTATCGCCGGGCTTTGGGAGAGATGACCGATGCATTTGTTGATTTGCCTTATGGCGTGGTTACTCGTCATCAACAAAAAATCACCAGTCTTGAGCAGTTAAAAGGTCAAATAGTTGCGATTCCGGCGGGCTGGTCACTGATTGGCAATTTGCGGGAAAGTTTTCCAGACATCGACATTCATGAAGTGGCTTCTGTGCGGCAAGTTCTGGCGGCAGTGCGCAATGGTGATGCCGATGTCGGAATGGATAGTGCGGCGATTCTGCAATACACCGCCGAACAGTATTTTTTTGATGATTTAACGGTAAATAGCAATATTGATACTGGCGCTGACAGTACTTTGCCGACCAGTCTGCATTTTTTAATTAACCGTGATAAACCCGGACTGGCAGAGATTTTTAATTTGGCTTTGGCCAATTTGAGTGATGAGCATCGACAGGCGCTTGACGATAAATGGCTTGCATCAGATGGCAGTGGCATGAAAGCGGGCGCTGTGCCCTACCCGGAATTGCTTGATGAAGATAATTACCAGAACCAAAAAACGCTTCAAACCATGCAGCTCAATGGTGAAGACTATTTTGTCTATATCCAGCCGATGACCGACAGCGTCGATGAAAATGAATTTTTTACCATTATCACGCCGGTTGCCAGCGTCATGGCGCCAGCACTGGATAAAGTGCAAAAATCTATCTGGGTGACTGCGGCAATTTTATTGCTATTGCTGCCGGTAAGCTGGTTATTTGCGTCACCGATTGTCCGGGCAGTGCGTAATTTGGCTCTGGACAGTGAGCGCATCAAACAGCGCCGTTTTAGCGAAGTCGAGCAAGTACGCAGTAATATTGTTGAAATCAGTGAATTGGCCACGTCGATGATGGCCATGTCGCATTCCATCGAGGAACACGAAAAAGCTCAGGAAGCGCTGATGGAGGCGTTTATTGAGTTAATTGCTCAGGCAATCGATGATAAGTCACCTTATACTGCCGGCCACTGCGCACGGGTGCCAGAGCTGGCCTTTATGCTCGCTGAAAAAGCCGAACAAACCCATGATGCGCCGTTTAACAGTTTCCGTTTTCGGGATGAAAAAGAGTGGCGCGAATTCCGTATCGGTGCCTGGCTGCATGACTGCGGCAAAATCACCACGCCCGAGCATATTGTCGACAAAGGCACCAAGCTGGAAACCATTTATAACCGTATTCACGAGATCCGCTTGCGCTTTGAAGTATTGTGGCGTGATGCCGAAATTACCTGTTTACAGCGTTGTGCCGCTGAGCCGGCCAGTGAAGCGCGATTCCGCGCCGAATGTGATGCCTTGCAGCAGCAACTGCAATCAGATTTTGCTTTTATTGCCCACTGTAATATTGGCAGCGAATCGATGGATGATACGCAAATTGAGCGCTTGCAATCACTGGGCGAAATCACCTGGCTGCGGCATTTTGATGATCGGCTTGGTTTATCGCCGGTTGAGGAGGATCGCTATGTTGGCGAACCGGCCAAGTTACCGGCAACGGAATATTTACTGGCTGATAAAGCAGAACACATCATTGAGCATCAACATGACATCGACTTTGATCCGAAGTTCGGTATCAAGATGCAGGTCCCTGAGCATCTTTATAATCTCGGTGAGCTGCATAATCTGACGGTGCGTGCTGGCACACTGTCGCCCGAAGATCGTTTCAAAATCAATGAGCACATTATCAGCACCATCAAAATGCTGGAAAATCTGCCATTCCCGCCCGAATTATCCAAAGTGCCGCGTTATGCCTCGACGCATCACGAAACGATGATTGGCACCGGTTATCCGCGCGGGCTGACAGCTGATGACTTGTCGATTCCGGAGCGGATCATGGTGCTGGCGGATATTTTTGAGGCGCTGACCGCCGCCGACCGGCCCTATAAAAAAGCCAAACCAGTCAGCATCGCTGTCGACATTCTGCACAAAATGGTCGAGCGTCAGCATGTTGATCGGGATGTCTTTGAGCTGTTTTTACGCAGTGGCGTTTATCTGCAATATGCCCAAAGGTTTTTACCACCGGAGCAGATTGATGAAGTTGATATCGCACAGTATTTAAGCGGGTAGTCGGTAGCACCGTATAATAGCCATCAATTACTTTCAATAGGTTTACGCATGGCAATTCAATGGTTTCCCGGTCATATGCACAAGGCCGGACTGGAAATAAAAAAACGGCTGCCGGAAATCGATTTGGTCATTGAAGTGCTGGATGCCCGGATCCCGTTCAGCAGTGCGAATCCGATGCTCAGCAAGCTGCGTGGCGACAAACCGTGCATTAAACTGCTCAACAAATCCGATCTCGCCGATCCGGCGTTGACGCGAATCTGGCAAGCATATTTAGAACAAGAGCAAGGCGTTAAAACGTTGGCAATCAGTGCTCAGCAACATGATTGCCGGCCGATGCTTTTGCAACTGGTCACGCAAATGTTGCCCGATAAAGCCAGCAGCGTGCAGAAAATCCAGGCCATGATCATGGGTATTCCCAATGTCGGTAAATCGACGTTGATTAATACGTTGGCTGGTCGGCTCATTGCCAGGACTGGTAATGAACCGGCAATCACCAAAATGCAACAACGCATCAAAATAGATGATGTCATGGTGTTGCATGACACACCAGGTGTGCTCTGGGGGAATCTTGAAAATCCAGGTACCGGATATCGACTGGCCATCACCGGCGCCATTAAAGAAACCGCTTTCGAAAATGAAGATATTGCGCTGTATGCGGGAGCCTATCTCATGCAGCAATATCCTGATGTTTTGCAAGCAAGGTTTAACCTTGAACAATTGCCTGCCAATGAAACGGCTTTGTTGGCCGAGCTTGCCGTTAAACGGGGCTGTTTGCGATCTGGTGGGGTACCGGATTTAGAGCGTATCAGCAAAATTCTGCTGACCGAACTGCGCGCCGGCAAATTAGGGCCGCTAACACTGGAAACACCGGAAATGATGCAGCAGGAATTAGTTTTGCTGGAACAAAGTCGTGCTGAGAAAGCCGAAAAAAAGGCGTTACGTAAACAAAAAGGCTCACGCTAGCGGTTTACTGAACTTGTCCGCTGGCCAGGTAGTCGATCCATTATCTTGATTGAAAGGATATTAGCGATGAAATATACCACCGTCCTATTGGCAGCCATGCTCAGTGGCTGTGCCGCGATGAATCCGTCTATTGAAAATCCACCGGCCAGAGATCTGCAATATGCGCAGGTGCAGCCCAATGTTAGTCAGTATCAAGGTGAAGTGGTGCGTTGGGGCGGTGTTGTTGCCGACGTTATTAATCGGGAAAATCAGGCCGAACTGACGATGGTGCAGTTTCCGTTGACGCGTTATGGCATACCGATCACAACCGGCAATAGTGCCGGCCGGTTTGTTGTGCAAACGGATGGGTTTCTGGACCCGCTGATTTATGAAAAAGGTGCACTGGTCACAGTGGTAGGCAGCGTAAGCGGTGAACAATCGCGCAAAGTCGATCAGAAAACCCTGAGTATGCCAGTAGTGACGCTCACTGATAGCCAAGTATGGCCAGAGCAATATGCCGATCGTAAACGCCCGTATAACCCAAAACATGACTGGCCGTTTCGCGGCTATGGCTATTATGGTACCGGCTCATATTCGCCGTAATAACGACTAATCAATGCATCCCAACATATCTAAATGAAAATGATTTGCATTTAGATTAATTGCTATTTATACTGCATCTCAGCTGATTGCTGACCGTTGAGGTGACGCCCGATGCAGTTCAATAAACCTTCCTCTGAACGCCAGACTATTCATCTGGCGTTTCGCCAAGAGCGGCTGGAAATGCTGATCCGTCAGGGTAAGTTGCATGCCGCCGATTTCAACTGTCTCGATTCCTCTTCCAAACGTAGTGTATGGAGCATGCTGCTGGCCGCCGCCGCCAGTCGCTTGAAAAATCATTGATGAATATTCCCCAACAAGAAAACTGGGCCGCCCAGTTACTGCTCAGTGCCAATGCCCATCTTGAAAGTCATTACCGGCAACAGGCCAGTGCTTGTCTGGCACTGCAAATTGCCCGCAATTACCGGCTGCTCACCGAGCAGGATGAGCATCCATTAAAACAACAACTTTGGCAGTCACTAGCAAAGCGATGGTGGTTAAGTTATCAGCTTCATCGCGGCCATCTTGCCAGTTGTGATGTCAGTGAGCTTTTATAACAGGAGTATTTATGCAACAGACCAATAGCTGCCAGCCGGAAACCATTTTCAGTTCGCCGGGTTGCGATGTGCAATTTTGCCCGGATTGCAAAATGATCCATATCAATATGGGGGCTTTGACCCTGCGAATGACCGAACAGCAATTTGCCAATTACGCCATTGATATCAGCAAAGCGATGTTTAGCATGCGTCAGCGTGAAGCTGCAGAGCAGCAGCCGATGCGTTATATGATGTAACTCAGCATTCAGACCAGCGTCGGACCAGATTGTTATAGAGTCCGGTCAGCTGGATAAGCTCAGGGTCCTGTTCACCATAACGCTGCCTGAGTGCCATCAAGGCTAAATCCATTTCATACAGATGCCGACGTTGCTCGGTGTCTTTTATCAGACTCTGCATAAACATATAACAAGCCAGTCGCTCGCCACGGGTGACTGGCTTAACTTCGTGGACAGATCCGGAAGGGTAGAGCACCATACTGCCAGCCTTTAACTTAATGTGATGGCTGCCGTAAAAATCCTCAATCGATAACTCACCGGCGTCATATTCATCGGGCTCTGATAGAAACAACGTTGCCGAAATATCGGTACGCAAGTAACTGCCATCTGGCAGTGGCCGCAAAGTACTGTCGGTATGTGGCCCGTAATAATTCGTCTCGCCGGTATAGCGGTTAAAGTTGGGTGGTAGGATTTTGAAAGGTAACGCAGCAGAAATAAGCTTTTCACAGCGGTTTAATGCCCGCATCACAATCATTCTTAACTCACGCAGTGGCGGTGCATCTTCGGCTAATTGCTGGTTATGTTTGGCCAGTTTAGCCTGTGGGCCTGCACTAATGCCCTGGGCCCAGTTAACAGAAAAGAGCTGGCTGCGAATCGCAGCCAGCTCTTTGTCGGTTAGTACGTTGTCAATCGTTATTAGCATTTATCCGGTCATGATTTAAAAGTCGTAACGGATTGTACCAATAATTTGCCGACCGGCACCGGGAATACCCTGAGCACCACCTTCAGCCATCTGTGCAATATACTCTTTATCAAAAATATTCAGTGCATTCAGGCGAAGCTGAACGTCAGACGTTAATTGATATTTAGCATATGCATCAAACACGGTATAGCTCGGGATTGATACTTTTATACGACGCGGAGTGGGTTCAGATTGCACATTACTATCCTGATCCGATACAAACAACATACCGCCACCCAAGCTGAATTTTGGTGTGATGTCATACGTTGAGAACAAGCTCAAAGAATGCCGAGGTGTGCCGCCCAAGCGTTGACCTTCTTCAAACGGAATGTTTGATTTACGTAGCTCTGAGGTCATATAGGTATAGCTACCGTATAGATTCCAGCGAGGAGAGATATTACCCGCTGCAATCAGCTCAAAACCATCGACTCGTTGTTCACCATTCAAAACTTCGGTTGTACCATCAACAGATGGGGTACGTGCATTGGTCTTGTCGGTACGGAAAATCGCTGCATTTAACATCAGATTATCCAGTACATCCCATTTTGCACCCAGCTCATAAGCGACGGTTTCTTCCGGTTCGATATTAAAGGTAGTTGGGTCGGCAACTCTGGTACGCCCATTTGGATCGTTAAAATCATCTTCACCACCAGCCAATTGCACTTGGTTACGATCATAATTACCCGAAATCTGATAGGCCGTACCAACCGATGCATAGTATGAGGTCCAGTTGTTCGGTTTAAACACTAAACCAAGGTTACCGCTCCATTCATTATCGGTGCGTTCAAGTTTGATATTGTCAGGCTTACCTTTTTCGCTGGCTTCCGCTTTAACACGGTCATAGCGCACACCGCCATGCAAGTCCCACTGTTCAGACAGGGCAATGGTATCCAATAAATAAACGGCGGCTTCTTGTGTTTCAAAGCGATGAGAGGTGCCGTCATAAGGTGCAGCCGGGCGAGTGCGACGTTGAGGATCATACAAATCTGTTGCAGGTCCATTCACATCTGGACGTCGTTGATTTTCAGCATCGGTATAACCGAACTCAACGCCGGCAACCAGATCATGGCTGAAGCTACCAGTATCAAATGAAACAAGCAGATCTGTCTGATTAAACAGGGCTCTGTCTTCTTGATCGCGAGGTTTTAAATCACCTCGGGCCTGTGCATTTTCAAGACTACCGTTTGTGGTAATGATTCGTGGTGACGAGACAATAGAATCCAGGTCAACCGCTGAGTAGCGAAGCTGGTTTCTCAACGCGACGCGATCATTAAAGCTGTGTTCAATGGCAACACCAAATTGATTGACGTCAACATCCTGATAGTCATCGGTATGGCCATAAAAGTTGTCATAGTCGAGCCCGGATGGAATTTTCCCCGTTCCTGCACCCTCATTGAGACGTGTACCACGATCAAACGGCAAACCGGCATCAGGCAAATTATCTTGGCGCGTATGCAAGAAATCCACTGTTACCAGTGTATCTTCCTGAAAGCCCCAAGTGTAAGCACCATAAAAACCCTGGCGCTCTTCTTCAGCGACATCCCGGCCTGGAAAGTCCGAAGCGTGAGATAGTAAATTAATTCGGAAAGCGCTATTGTCATCAATGGTTTTATTGACATCAATAGTTGCACGTCGGAGGTCATCAGTACCGGCGCTTAGTTCAAGTCTGTTGAAATCTTCCTGGAATGGCTTTTTGGTAACAAAGTTAATGGTACCGCCTGATGAGCCACGACCACTGAATGCTGAGTTAGGACCTTTAATAACTTCTAATTGATCCAAATAAAACGGGTCGCGGAAGTAGTTACCCATATCTCTAACGCCATTAACATTAATGTCGTCGCGGGCATTGAAACCACGGATTTTCAGCTGATCACCTGCGGGTGGGTTACCTTCACCAGCCTGCAAGCTAATACCTGTTACATTACGGAAGGCATCTCGTAAAGAAGTGACGTTTTGTTCTTCAAGTAAATCAGCAGAGAGAATATTGATGATGCGCGGTGTTTCCAACAGTGAGCGGGAATATTTTGGGCTGTCTACTTGCTCACCACGAAACTGAACCGTCATGGGATCTAATGTAGCAGCGGGTTCACTGTTATTTTGCGTATCTTCTGCAAACACCTGACCGCTTGCACTTAGTAAGCCAATAAACGTTGCGGCTAATAAAGGCTGCCGGCTCTCGTTTTTTGAGCTGTGAATGACATCGGAAAGTAGTGTTGTCAGCGGTCGGCGTTGAGTTGCGAGTGGCATTACGTGTCCTTAATTATTGTGGTCAGCAAAAAAAGTTTTCAGGAATATAACACGAATCATTCTCATTTGTATGAGTGAGCGACATTTTTTTGTTATGCACGACAAATATTTTTGGCAGAAAAATAGTGAACAATCTTTTAGATGTTGATATAACTGATTCTGAGGTTGTGGTAAAAATACAACGAATTCAAAAAGTGCGCAGTAGTCTGCCATTTTTTTGCTCAAATCCGGTAAGCTTGCAATGCTTTTCGTATGGAATCTGAAACATTTAAATGAAACTGTTGGCAACAAAGGCGCTGTTAAGGCTGCTGCAAATACTGTTGGTTATTCTTTCACTGTTTTGGCTGGGCAGCGCGCTGCTGTTGAATCATGACAAATCACTGGGCCTGGATAAACTCATGGTCAATTCCAACTGGTTGAAACAGCATTATCAAATCGGTGAGTTGCAAACGGACGAGGCTTTTTTACTGGAAGGTCATGTCATTGTCGCTGTCGCTCAACAGTTATATATCAATGCTGAACCGCTGTTAAGTCTGCCAAGGCCTTTAATTGGCGCCGTCGCGCTGGAACATGTGCTGGTTTTGGCCACTGATGATGCTTTGATTTTGCTGAGCAAAGAAGGTGAGTATGTCGATACCCTGGGCGCTGCCGCAGGTATTCCGCCGCAAATTCAGAATATTGGTGTGCATTACAATGAGCCGGTTCTGCAAACCCGAAATGGCATGTGGCGTGGTAATTTTTTGCTCGATAGCTGGGAGTTGATGTCTTTGCAAGGTGTCAGCTGGAGTCAGTCAGAATTAATGCCAGCAGCCAGTCGTAAAGCCATGGAAGTACAGCTTTACGGTAAAGGCGTTTCGGTTAGTCAGGTACTACGCGATGTGCAAAATGGTCGTTTGCCGGGTGGGTTAGGTCGCTGGATAGTCGATATTTGGCTGATAGTATTATTAATGTCGGCAATCCGCGGTATCTTTGGAATATCAGGCAAGTTACGTTAGCCAGTCTGTGGCATCATGCATGGTATTCAGGAGGAAACCTTGCGCGCGGCTGATTTTCCATACTTACCGAAAGACTTCATTGAAACCGCTGAAGGCCTGATCTTTGCGGTGATTTCTTATCATCCGCATCAACAGAAAATTGGCGCTTTTTTACGTTACGTAAAATCTGACGGTCATTGGCAAAAAGTCGATACCGAGTCCGCCAACCGCCTGTTGACCCGCCATTACCCGCAGTATCTTTATCATTCCGGGCAATTTGATGCCGCATTTCATGCCGTATCGCCGGCAGCTGTTGTTGCTCATCACCAACCAGAGCAACAATTACAGCAATTATTGGCAAATCCGCCACAGGATTTACTGACCACCAAAATGCATAAGCTCGTCGAAATATTGACCGCTGCCGGTATTGATAGTCAGCAGTTGGGCATCACGGGCTCAATGCTAATCAATCAGCAAGGCCGCGATTCCGATATTGATTTAGTGGTCTATGGCCGTCAGCAATTTCATGCAGTCCGTCAGGCGGTTAAACAAGCTGTATTTGCCGGTCATCTGCAACCCCTCGATGCCGAATTGATGCAGGACAATTACCAGCGCCGGAGCAGTGAGCTGGATTATGAAAGTTTTGCCTGGCATGAACAACGCAAATTCAATAAAGCTGTTATTGATGGCAGTAAGTTTGATATCGGCATGGTCTGTTTAAATAATGAGCTAGAAATTGAGCACCGGCATTTTATGAAACGTGGTAGTCAGGTCACCAAAGCCCGGGTGATAGATGACCGTTATGCCTTTGATTTTCCGGCGCGTTATTTAATTGATAACCCGCGTACCCCGGAAGTCATTTGCTTTACCCATACCTATGTGGGGCAGGCGTATCAGGGCGAATTAATCGAAGTGGCCGGCGCCATGGAGTGTGATAATGCCGGCTCCTGCAGAATTGTGGTGGGCTCGTCTCGCGAAGCCATCGGCGAATATATAAAGGTGTGTAATTAATCATGACAGCAATCGAAAAACGGCAAGCAGATATTGGCCTGGTTGGCCTTGCAGTAATGGGCCAAAATTTGGTTCTGAACATGAATGACAAAGGATTTACGGTCGCCGTTTATAATCGTACTACCAGTAAAGTTGATGAATTTATTAATGGCCCAGCCAAAGATACCAATATTATTGGCTTTCACGATCTCAAACAGTTTGTTGAATCATTAAAAGCCCCTCGCCGGGTGATGCTGATGGTTAAAGCCGGGCCGGTAGTTGATCAGTTTATCGAGCTTTTAGTGCCGTATCTGGAAAAGGGCGACATCATTATTGATGGCGGTAATTCACTGTTTAATGACAGTGATCGGCGTACCCATCAGCTGCATCAAAAAGGCATTTTATTTATCGGCAGTGGCGTGTCTGGTGGAGAAGAAGGTGCCCGTTTAGGCCCATCACTAATGCCTGGCGGTAACTTCGCAGCCTGGCCAGCGATAAAACCGATCTTTCAGAGTATTGCCGCCCAGGTAGATGGCGAACCTTGTTGTGACTGGGTGGGTAATGATGGCGCCGGTCATTACGTGAAAATGGTGCATAACGGTATTGAATATGGCGATATGCAACTGATTTGCGAAGCCTATCAAATGATGCGCGAAGGTCTCGGTATGTCCGGTGATGCCATTCAGCAGGTATTTGCCGAATGGAATGAAGGCGTGCTGGATTCGTATTTGATTGAAATTACCCGCGATATTCTTAAAGTCAAAGAACCTGATGGCAGCCTGTTAGTTGATCATATTCTCGATACTGCCGGCCAGAAAGGCACCGGTAAATGGACCGGCATGAATGCCCTGGAACTGGGTATTCCGCTAACGTTAATAGGTGAAGCCGTATTTGCTCGTTGCTTATCGGCGCGAAAAGATGAGCGGGTAGTCGCGTCGAAAAAACTGCCGGCGATGGCTGGCAAATTTGAAGGCGATACACAAGAGATGGTTAACGCCATTCGCGATGCACTGTATGCGTCAAAAATCATTTCTTATGCTCAGGGTTATATGCTGATGCGTGAAGCGGCAGCGACTTATGGCTGGCAATTAAATTATGGTGGTATCGCCCTGATGTGGCGTGGTGGTTGTATTATCCGCAGCCGGTTCCTGGGCAATATCCGTGATGCTTTTGCCCGGCATCCGGATCTGGAAAATTTATTGCTCGACGATTTCTTTATTCAAGCGATTACCGATGCACTGCCGGGTTGGCGTAAAGCGGTTGGTATGGCAGTCAGTCTGGGTGTACCGGTGCCTACCTTTAGCAGTGCTTTGTCGTTTTATGATGGCTATCGCAGTGAACGGTTACCGGCCAATTTGTTGCAGGCGCAACGGGATTATTTTGGTGCGCATACCTATGAGCGGCTGGATAAACCGCGTGGAGAGTTTTTTCATACTAACTGGACCGGGCGTGGCGGCGATGTCTCGGCATCCACTTATGATGTGTAATATTCTATAAGTAAGTAAAAATGGCGCTGCGGCGCCTTTTTTTGTCCGTTTTAACGGGATATAACATGTCTCAAGCCAAGCAATTACTATTAATACGTCACGGCAAAGCCACCTGGCAGCCGCAATTTAAGGATTTTGACCGGCCATTAACCAGTACCGGTGAAAGTCAATCCCGATGTATTGCTGATTGGTTGAAACAAACCGCGATATCGCCTGATTGCTGGTTAGTGTCATCCGCCCGCCGTACGGTGCAAACGGCAGATATTATCCGGCTGCGGCTTGGCCAGCAGGATACGGTGCAAAATGTTACCGGCAATTTATATTTGGCTGAAGCCGACGATTTACTGGCAAGCTTACAATCGGCACCGGACGCCGCCAGCAGTGTGGCGCTGGTCGGCCACAATCCCGGACTGAGTCAATTATTAATGGATTTGACTGGTAAGCAGCTGAGTAATTTTAGCGTGGCACCGGATGTGATGTGGCCAGCAACCCTTGCAGTGATTCAATTTGACGGGCAATGGTCACATTTGCATCAGTTACCAGTAATACTCAAATACGTCGTACACGGTAAATTAATGGCCTATGAACATTAGCGTGATGTTTAATCTGCGCGCTTGCTAAGCGTTTTATCGGGCAAATTGCTTTTGCAATAGTGGATAACAATAATCGATAAACCCAATAGCAGGATCGCCAGCGTGATGCCCAGGATCCGCCAGGTATCAATGTTTTTCATATCCAGAATCAGATACCGTGCCAACGCCACAATACCAATATATAACGGGATTTTGATTGGCAGCTCACCGGACTGGTAATACACCGCTACCATGGTTAACACTTCCAGATAGATAAACAGCAACAACAAGTCGGTCAGTAATACAGTGCCGTTTTGTACCATGACGTTAATTTCGATACCGACCGCCACCAACGTGGCAATAGCGACGATAATCAGACCAATATCCTGCGCTACCGCCAACAGATAGCTGACATATTTTTTGATTTGCATAGACATGGCAATACACCGCGTTAATAGAGCAACGCAGATGTTACCAAGTTTTACGATGAAAGTGGTCTGTTAATCCGCAATTAAGAAGCCGTCAAGAATGGCAAATAAGTGAAATTTATTCGTCAACATCATCCATATCCGCCTGACCGGACAGCCGGCGACGGATATGTGACCAGGACATACCGACCGCCAGAACAGCCGAAGTCAGCAGCAGAATGATGTAAGTTAATACCGAAAAACGATCAATACCGAGTACACCTAAATCTACCAGCCACCAGATAATAATGGCAAAAAAGGCAAATGCCAGAATCAGGCCAAAGCCACCCAGGGATCTTAATGTCGCGCGTAAGTAGATGGTCCAGCCAATCAGTAAAACAATGCTAATCAGTGCGAATGGTGGCGAAATTGACGACTCTGAGCTGGCAAAAATCTCACTGGCCCAATGGTAATAGCTAAAACCACTGGGATTAAAGGTGACGAACACCAGAATCAGTGCAAAGATAAAACGCAGTAAAAATCCCTGACTGTTAAAATTTTGGGCCATTGTCTGCTCCGTTACTCAGCGGATCTCAAAGCTGGTTAAATTAGCATTGATCGCCACTGGTTGTGTCATAACATTTTCTACGGTCGCAAAGTTCGGCCCTTTCTCAGTCCAGTTTTGCAAAGCCTGTAGTGCATTGTTTTCACCCTGCGCCAGCATTTCTACCCGGCCATCAGGCAGATTACGCACCCAACCGGTAAGCTGCAAGTTACTGGCCTCACGCGCGGCAGCCGCACGGTAACCGACGCCTTGCACCTTACCGTAAATCAAAAAATGCCGGCCGCTTATTCCCATTCAATAGTTGCTGGCGGCTTACCGGAGATATCGTAGGTGACCCGCGAAATACCCTCGATTTCATTAATGATTCGGCGTGATACCAAATCCAGAAAATCATAGGGCAAATGTGCCCAGCGAGCGGTCATAAAGTCGATAGTTTCCACGGCACGCAATGAGACGACATAATCATAACGGCGGCCATCGCCCATGACGCCAACCGATTTCACTGGTAAAAACACGACAAACGCCTGACTGGTTTTGTCGTATAAGTCGTGTTTGCGTAGCTCTTCGATAAAAACATGATCGGCTTTACGCAGAATATCGGCATATTGCTTTTTGACTTCACCGAGAATGCGTACACCCAGACCCGGCCCCGGAAACGGATGGCGATAGACCATATCTCTTGGCAGACCGAGTTCAACGCCAAGTTTACGGACTTCGTCTTTAAACAATTCACGCAATGGCTCAATCAGTTTGAGCTTCATATGTTCCGGCAGACCGCCAACATTGTGATGGGTTTTGATGATCTGGGCTTTGCCGGTTTTGGCCGCGGCAGATTCGATAACATCGGGATAAATGGTGCCTTGCGCCAGCCAGTTAACGTTTTTCAGTTTGCCGGCTTCTTCATCAAATACTGCGATAAATTCACGGCCGATGATTTTGCGTTTGGCTTCCGGATCATTTTCGCCGGTCAGCGCATCAAGAAAGCGATCCTCAGCATCAACGCGTATAACGCGAATGCCCATATGCCTGGCAAACATCGCCATCACCTGATCGCCTTCTTGCTGGCGGAGCAGGCCGTTATCGACAAACACGCAGGTTAATTGATCGCCAATCGCTTTATGCAGTAAAGCGGCGACCACTGATGAATCTACACCACCCGATAGCCCCAGCAACACTTCATCGTCACCGACTTGCTGGCGGATAGTTTCGATGCTGTCTTCGATAATATTGGCGGACGTCCATAAGCATTCACAACCACAGATCTCGGTCAGAAACCGCTCGATCATGCGCTGACCCTGGGTGGTATGAGTGACTTCCGGATGGAATTGCACACCATAAAACCCACGATCCTCATCGGCCATACCGGCTATCGGTGCGCTGTCGGTGCTGGCGATGACCTTAAAGCCTTCAGGTAATTGCATGACGCGATCACCGTGACTCATCCAGACGTCGAGCATACCGAAGCCTTCTTCGGTGGCATGATCCTCAATATCACGGAGCAGCGTGGAGTGACCACGGGCACGAATCTGCGCGTAACCAAATTCACGATGGGAAGACGACTCCACCAGACCGCCTAATTGCATGGCCATGGTTTGCATGCCGTAGCAAATACCTAATACCGGTACACCCATCTCAAAGACGCATTGCGGTGCTGCCGGTGCGGCGTCGCCGATGGTCGAATCGGGGCCGCCGGAGAGGATAATGCCTTTGGGATTAAATTCACGGATCTCTTCAGCGCTGATCTCTGGATTGCGCAGCTCACAAAACACCCCGGCTTCGCGAATGCGGCGGGCAATCAATTGGGTGTACTGCGATCCAAAATCGAGGATTAGAATGCGGTGATCGTGAATAAGGCTGCTCATGACGCTCTCTTGCTGACAATGAAAACGGCCCCTTTCGGGGCCGGGATAGGCTTAGCTAACGCGGTAATTCGGCGCTTCTTTGGTAATCGTTACATCATGCACATGACTTTCATTCATGCCAGCGGCAGTGACGCGGACAAATTCTGGTTTAGTACGCATTTCGGTAATGGTGGCGCTGCCGGTATAACCCATACTGGCGCGCAGACCGCCCATCAATTGGTGGATCAGTGGGCTTAAATTCCCTTTGAAAGGAACACGCCCTTCAATACCTTCCGGTACCAGTTTGTCGGCTTCGCTGGATTCCTGAAAATACCGGTCACTGGAACCTTGTTTTTGGGACATCGCACCTAATGAGCCCATACCGCGGTAGGATTTATAAGCTCGGCCCTGGTACAACTCGACTTCGCCTGGTGCTTCTTCAGTACCGGCAAACATACCGCCAACCATGATGCAGTGGGCGCCGGCGACAATCGCTTTGGCAATATCACCGGAAAAACGTACACCACCATCGGCAATCACCGGCACACCGGTGCCTTCTATTGCTGAAACCACATTGCTGATTGCAGAAATTTGCGGCACACCGACACCGGCAACGATTCGCGTGGTACAAATTGAACCAGGGCCAATACCAACTTTGACAGCATCAGCACCGGCTTCAACCAGCGCTTTAGCAGCGTCACCGGTAGCAATATTGCCACCAATAACTTGTAATTCAGGATGGTTTTGTTTGACCCAGCGCACCATATCCAGCACACCTTGCGAATGTCCATGGGCAGTATCAACAACGATGACATCGACACCGGCAGCAGCCAAAGCCGCCACCCGGGTTTGGCTTTCGGCGCCGATACCGACAGCAGCACCGACACGCAGACGTTCCTGAGCGTCTTTTGACGCATAGGGATTATCTGATTGTTTTTGGATGTCTTTAACGGTGATCATGCCTTGCAGGTGAAATTTATCATCAACTACCAGCACCTTTTCAATGCGATTGCTGTGCAGCAGATTTAAAACATCTTCACGACTGGCTTCTTCACCGACGGTAACCAATTTGTCTTTACCGGTCATGATCGATGACACCGGGTTATCAAAATGGGTTTCAAAGCGTAAATCGCGGCTGGTGACGATACCAACCAGGTCATCACCATCAACTACCGGCACCCCGGAAATACCGTGGGCACGGGTCAGTGCGACTACTTCACCAATGGTGGTGTTAGGGCTAACCGTAATCGGATCGCGGACCACACCACTTTCGAATTTTTTGACGCGACGGACTTCTTCAGCCTGTTGCTCAATAGTCATGTTTTTATGCAAAATACCCATACCACCTTCTTGCGCCATGGCGATTGCCAGACGGCTTTCGGTGACAGTATCCATCGCCGAAGATATCAGCGGAATATTAAGGGTGATGTCGCGGGTAAGCTGTGTGGTCAGGCTGACATCACGCGGTAGCACATTTGAGTAGGCTGGTAGTAACAGCACGTCATCAAATGTCAGGGCTTCTTGCGCAATTCTCATGGGGTGGGTTCCTGATTTCCTGTAGTATGATCGGCAAATTATATCAGGAACTTGGGGACTTATGGCAGCACTTGTCTCATCTGATCCGCAGTCAAAATTAGCCCAGCGCAGCGTCAAAGATATTTATCCGGTGTCCCGACTGGTCAAAGAGGTCCGGCTGTTGCTGGATGGTTCGTTTCCGCTGTTGTGGGTGGAGGGCGAAATATCTAATTTAGCGATGCCCGGTTCAGGGCATATTTACTTCACCTTAAAAGATGCTGCTGCGCAGGTGCGCTGCGCGATGTTTCGTGGTCGTAATCAGCAACTGCGTTTTACCCCGGAAAATGGCATGCAAGTTTTGCTGCGCGTCAAAGTCACGATGTATGAAGGCCGCGGCGAATTTCAGCTGGTGGTTGAGCATATGGAACCGGCGGGCAGCGGTGCCTTGCAACGCGCTTATGAAGCACTAAAAGCGCGCTTGGGTCAGGAAGGTTTATTTGATACGGCCCATAAAAAACCGTTACCGACCTTGCCACAATCGATTGGTATTGTTTCGTCGGCTGATGGCGCGGCAGTACACGATATTCTCAGTGTGTTAAAACGCCGGTTTCCGGCCATCAAAATCATTTTATATCCGGTGCCGGTGCAAGGCGAAACGGCGCCGGCATTGATTGCTGAAGCAATCAAAACCGCAGACCAGCGCCAGGAATGTGATGTCTTGATTGTTGGTCGGGGCGGCGGTTCGCTGGAAGATTTATGGTCATTCAATGATGAGCGGGTGGCGCGGGCGATTTTTGCTTGTGGCTTGCCGGTTATCAGCGCCGTTGGTCACGAAATTGATTTCAGTATTGCTGATTTTGTTGCTGATGTCAGAGCGCCCACGCCGTCGGCTGCTGCTGAATTAGCGGTGCCTGATGCCGGCCAGTTAAACCGTCATATACAGCAACTATATCAGCGGTTAACGCTGCGTCTGAATGGCTGGTTACAACAGCAGCAGCGACACCTGCGTTATTTACAGCAACGTCTGCCAAAACCGCAGCAGCAACTGCGGCTGCAACAGCAAATGATCCGTCGCCTCAGCAGCCAGCAACAGGCAGCGATGCAATGGTTTTTGCAGGCCAGACAACAGCAGACTGATTATTTAACAGCACGCTTGCAACATCCCAAGGCGCAGATTGATCGACAAAAACAGCGACTTGTTGAGCGTCAGCGGCAGTTACAAAGTGCCTGGCATCGTGTTTTGCAGCAACATAGCGCACAGCTCGCGCAGCGCCAGCAGCGTGTGCAGGATTTACATCTGTTATTACAGAAAAATATTGGCGGACAACTGCAAGCCTGCCGGCAACATCTGGCGCAGCAAATTCGTACCTTATCAGCGGTGAGTCCACTAAATACGTTGGATCGTGGTTACAGTATTACCACCGATGCCATTAATGGCTCGGTGATTACTAACAGTGCTGAAGTGTCGATCAATCAGACGCTGAAAATTCGCTTGCATCAGGGCCAGCTGGATTGCAAGGTCACTGACAAACACGATGTTTAAAGCGCTCTGTTTTTTGCTGTTGAGTAGCTTGCCGCTGCTGGCAATGGCTTTGCCGCAGACGCTTGCTGTGCCGGGTGGACTGGTCGTTATTGATATCGCTGCGAAATCCAACGCGCCAGCGCCCAAAGTTTATTATCAACAAAAACCGGTATTAGTGACACAGCATCAGCAGCGCTGGTATGCACTGGTCGGGATTCCGTTAGATGCCAAGCCTGGCGTCCACCGAATAACTGTTGATGATGTCGCGAGCCGCAGCAGTCAAATATTCGATATCGGTGATAAACAATACCCAACGCAGCATATCAACATAAAAGATCAAAACCAGGTGACGCCGGATCCTGAATCTTTAAAACGTATTTACCGGGAAACCGATCGGATTCAGGCGGTGTTGAACAACTTTGATGATAGCAGCACAGCGGATTGGCAAATGGTCTGGCCGGTGGAAGGGCGAATCAGTGGTTTATTTGGCCGGCGCCGGGTATTTAACGGTGAGCCGCGTAAACCACACGGCGGTATTGATATCGCCGCCAAAACCGGGACGGTGATCATGGCACCGGCTGATGGCAAAGTTGCTGATACCGGTGATTATTTTTTTAATGGCAAGACCATTTTTATTGATCATGGCCAGGGCCTTATCAGCGTTTATTGCCATTTAGATGAGATAAACGTTAAAGCGGGTGACAAGATCAGACAGGGCAGCCGAATCGGTACGGTCGGTGCTACCGGGCGCGTCACCGGGCCGCACTTGCATCTGGGGATAAGTCTGAATGGCACCATGATCGAGCCGCGATTATTGATGCCGGATTTGCCCGGCCATCCACCGCTGGCCACGGAATAACTAACTGAGCTGGCTGAGCTGTTTATCGAGCTCAGTAAAATCCAGTGGTTTGGTTAAATAGGCATTAAATAAGCCACTAGCACGTTGCTGGTCATAAGGCATAGCGGCAGCAGTGATAGCAATAATGGGAATCTTTTGCATATCCGGTAGCTGGCGAATTTGCCGGGTGGCTTCCAGACCGCTGATGCCGGGCAGGTTAATATCCATCAAAATCAGATCCGGTAGCAGCGATTGGATCACCTTCAATCCCGTCTCAGCCATTTTGCAGCTATGCAGCTCAAACTGCGGTTGCTGGCGGAAATAGGCCTGCATTAATTTTATATTGGCCGGATTATCCTCGATATACAGTACTTTGCGGATTGACCCATCAGTCAGTTGTTGGCGGAGATTGTCGGTGGCATCTTGATGGCCTGCGCTAAGGTCTGCCGGGCAAGCTGCCAACGGCAATTCAATCCAGAAGCGGCTGCCTTCGCCCTCCCGACTGTCGAAACCGATAAAGCCGTTCATGGCTCTGATCAGTTTTTCAGTGACCACCAAGCCGACACCAGAGCCTTCAATACCGGAATTTTCCTGACCGAGCCGGTCAAAGGCAGTAAATAACTGAGACTGGCGATTAGCCGGTATGCCGATACCACTGTCGGCAATGGTGACGCGCAGCCTTTGCAGCCCGTGAATCACTTCACTGCTGATACTGACCATGCCACGCCGGCGATTATATTTGATGGCATTGCTGAGCAAATTTATCAGTACCTGTTTCAGCCGGGTAATATCGGCCATCACCCACTGGGCGGGCAGCGGTGCAACATCAACACGGATTTCGTTATCATCGGCCTGTGACTGCAACAGTGGCAGACAATTGACAATCACCTGACTGATATCTACCGGTTCCAAAGACACTTCAATATTGCCGGCATCGATTTTTGACAACTCCAGCACATCATTAATCAGTTTCAGCAAATGTTCACCGCTTTGCTGAATAATGCTGACGTTGCTTTTTTGTTCCTCGCCAAGCGGTGCGTTGGCATCACTTTTTAAGAGTTGTGCAAAACCAAGGATGGCATTCAAAGGCGTACGCAGTTCATGGCTCATCGACGATAGAAATTCGGATTTTGCCAGGTTGGCTTTTTCGGCTTCTTCTTTGGCGGCAATCAGTGCCTGATGTTCGGCTTTACGCAGTGAAATATCGCGGGCGATACCGGTGAAAAAATAGCTGTCTTCCCAGTGAAAAGCGCTCAACGTCAGCTCAATCGGAATGACCTGACCACTTTTGTGCAGCGCCTCAACTTGTACCGCCTGACCGATTATTTTCGACTGTTCGGTATTTAAAAACCTGGCCATACCTTGTTCATGCATCGGCCGGTATTTAGCAGGCATCAGTTGGGTGATGTTGTGACCGATAACTTCTTCTGGCTGATAACCATAGAGCTGGATTGAGGCATGATTAAAGTGCTGAATATTGCCGGCGGCATCAATGGTAATAACGCTTTCCAGCGTATTATCCAACAGGGTTTGCAAACGGTCACTTTCGCGTTTGGCGTGTAACTCCAGTGCTTCGCGATGCTGTAGTTCGGCTTCAAGCTCCGCCGTTTTTTGCTGCACCAGTTGGCTGAGTTGCCTGGCATGATGGCGATTCAGGCTAAAACCCAATAGCAAAAATATCGCCAAAATGGTTAAGCCAAGCACCAGCCAGCGCCACCAGCCATTATCGACAAATAATTGCTGCATTCCGGCATGGACACTATTGCTGCACAACAACAGTATTAGTAATAAATATCGCAGGAAATGAGGGGTAGGCTTACTTATTGACATATTTAATGCATCTCAACCGGCCAACATTTCTGCTATTAAAGCCGAAATTCGCGTCCCAGATAAACGCTCAGCACTTTTTGGTCCTGGAGAATTTCCTCGGGCGTGCCGAGGGCAATGACTTCGCCTTCATTAAAGATATAGGCCCGCTGACAGACACTGAGGGTCTCCCGGACATTATGGTCGGTTATCAAAATACCAATGCCACGATCGGCCAGTTCTTTAATAATGCCTTGAATATCCAAAACAGAAATCGGATCGACACCGGCAAAAGGCTCATCAAGCAAAATAAATTTGGGTTCCATCGCCAGAGCACGGGCGATTTCGACGCGGCGGCGTTCGCCGCCCGATAAAGCCATACCTAAAGAACCACGAATATGACTGATATGAAAATCATCAAGCAACCGTTCCAATAAATCATACTGCGCATTGGCATCCAGATCTTTGCGGGTTTCGATAATCGCTTTCAGATTGTCTTCGACGCTGAGTTTGCGAAATACCGACGCCTCCTGCGGCAAATAGCCAATGCCCAGTTGCGCCCGCTGATGAATCGGGTCATGGGTTAATTCTTGCTGATCCAGAAAAATATGTCCCTGATCCACCGGAATCAGTCCAACAATCATATAAAAACTGGTGGTTTTGCCGGCGCCATTAGGGCCGAGCAGGCCGACAATTTCACCGCTGCTGACTTCCAATGAGATATTTTTTACCACTTGCCGGTCGCCGAAACGCTTGGCAAGCTGCTGTGCAGAGAGTGTACTCATAGACAGCCGGGCTTAGTTTTCTTTGATGTAGCGTTGATTAACCCAACCAATCACTGATTCGCCATTTATCAGGCCTTTGACCTGTGCCCATTCATTTTGGCGGGTCAGGATCAAAACCTCAGTATTGGCTGCAAAGGTCGACAGTTTTTCGTATTGCACGCCGGGACCAGTGCGCACATTCAATGCCGTTTCAATGATGCCGGTAGGATAATCGGTATCACTGGTTTGAGCCGGTGCGGCAATCGGCTCAACAGGCGTCGGTGCTGGCTGATTGGCTTGTGGTTTATTTTTTTCACGCTGGCCGGGCGGTTGGATAGTGATATGCACACGGCCACTGGTTTGCATTTCACCATCGACTTCGACCGGGCCGGAGTTGGCAAAAACGATATCTTTGGCAATATCATATTCAATACGGTTGCCTTTGAATTCGTCGCCGTTTTGCCAGACATAACCCTGACCAATCAGAAAGATTTTTTCGTCAGCGGCCATGTAATCCATGCGTAACGCGCGGGCACGGACTGGTGCTTCACCGGGTTTATGAACTTGTTTGTAAGTGGCCAGCTTGCCCTCGGCTACCGCTTTTTTCAGTTGTTTATTTTCATCGTAATAAAAGGTGATGATGTCACCTTCGATACGCAAGGTGCCCTGGGTCAAAATGGCATCGCCTTTATATTGTGCGACACCTGCAGCATCATCCATCTGCGCATGATCGGCTTCGATATTAATCGGCTCATCACGATCACTTGGAAGCGCCCAGGCCGATAAGGGCAGCCAAAATAACAGCAGACTAGTTTGCAGCAGGCGCATCATATTGTCCTCGTACCCTGGAGTGCAGGTTTATAGTTTCTTCTTGCAACGCCGCATGGAAACCCACGGAATGGGTATCGCCATTGGGCGAGCGCATTAATACCGGTCGGTCGGTGTAGGCCGTGTTGTTAACCGTATCAAGATTTAATAACTCGGTCAGTAACTGGATGTCCGGCTGATCTTTATTGGTGATAATAACATTGCCGGTCAGCACAATGTGTTCTGCTTTGCCACTGGTATCGGCCCGATCGGCCTGCATGATCCAGTCATCATTATCGACGGCGAGATGCAATGCGTCGGGATTAATGATCTCGGTGCGATCGCCATCCGGATAATGCGATGCTTCGCTGCCTTTGATAATACGTTGCGGCTGGCCATTCATATCCATGACAGTCATCTTAAAATCAGTCATAGCGTAATCGCTGCTGCGTTCAACTAATTCATCGCCGGACTGTTGCGGCGCCGGATCATTGTCAAATAATAGCCACAAAGTCAGCACAGTTGCCGCTACCAAAATCAGCCGCAGTGGCCATGACAAGTTAAAAATGGCGTTCAAATTGATCCTGTAAGCTGCCTTGCGCTTCCATAATAAGTTCACAGACCTCGCGAGCAGCCCCTTTGCCACCGCGAGAGGGGGTGATCCAATGGGCATGTTGTTTGACCCGGGCATCGGCATCTTGCACGGCAATGGCCAGACCGACGCGGCTCATAATCGCCAGATCCACCCAATCATCACCAACATAAGCACATTGCTCAGGTTGTACATCTAATTTGTGCAGCAGTTCTTCATATGCCGGTAATTTAATTCGCTGCCCCTGAAACACATGTTTAATGCCGAGACCTTCCATCCGATGCGTGACGGTTTTTGAAGTACGGCCCGTGATAATGGCAATTTCGACCCCAGTATATTGCAGCAGTTTCATGCCATGACCGTCACGGGAATTAAATGCCTTATATTCCTGACCATTATCACCAATAATGATCTGGCCATCGGTGAGCACACCGTCGACATCTAAAATCAGTAGTTTTATCTGTTTGGCTCGGGCCAATATGTCTTGCATGGGGTTTCCTGTTTAAACAACACCGGCGCGTAGCAGATCATGCATGTTGATCGCGCCAACCAGTTGTTGCTGTTGATTGATAATGAGCAGGGCATTGATTTTATGTTGATCCATTAATGCCAGTGTCTCGGCGGCAAGCATTTCCGGGCGGCCGGTTTTACAATTACGGGTCATATGATCCTGTAATTTGGCGGTGCGGATATCAACCGTTTGTGCCAGGACGCGGCGTAAATCACCATCTGTAAAAATACCGGTCAGCTCGCCGGCATCATTAACTACTGCGGTCATCCCCAGACTTTTATTGCTCATTTCGATTAACGCATCGCCGAGCAGGGCATTTTCATGGATCTGCGGAATGGCCGCACCCTTGTGCATAATGTCGCTGACGTGCAGTAATAAACGCCGGCCCAAATTGCCACCGGGATGAGACAAGGCAAAATCTTCGGCGGTAAAACCCCGCGCTTCCAGCAAGGCAATAGCCAAAGCGTCGCCCATGACCAAAGTTGCGGTGGTGCTGGACGTTGGCGCGAGACCTAAAGGGCAGGCTTCTTTTTCGACACTGACATCCAAATGGGCACTGGCACATTTGGCCAGGGTTGAATGCGGCCGGCCGGTCAGAGCAATAAGGGGAATACCAAGACGTTTTATCAGCGGCAAAATAGTCAGGATTTCGCTGGTTTCACCGGAATTGGACAGGGCAATAACCACATCCTGGCGGGTGATCATACCCAAATCGCCATGACTGGCTTCGCCGGGATGCACAAAAAACGCCGGGCTGCCGGTGCTGGCCAACGTTGCGGCCAGTTTGCCGCCGATATGACCAGATTTACCCATGCCGATAACGACAATACGGCCCTGACAGGCCAATAAATATTCACAGGCTTTAACAAACGTTGTATCTATCCGCGCGCGCAAGGCTTGCACTGCACTGATTTCAGTATCAATGACGGCAATTGCCAGCGAGGTTAATTTGTCAGCGTCCAGTGTCATTTGCGGGGGTAATTTATCTGCTTAAATTTAAAGCGTTCAGTATACCTGAGCACTGGTGAACGCGACTATTACCGAATATCAGCAGCATTAATTAAATATAAAAAAACCGGACGGGGTCCGGTTTTTTTTTCAGTTGTCTGCTGACATCTATTACATATCATCAAACAAATCAAAGTCTTCATTACTGTCATCGGCGTTAGGCGGGTTGCCGTCATAAACCAGATATTGCCGACGTTGCAAATAAGCATTACGCATATATTCATACTGGTCGTCAGAGGCTTCATCGAGCACTTTGCTGGAGCCCAGATATTTAGCGCGAGTATCAATCAAGCGGGTACCGGCCAGTGCCAGACGCGCGTCATCGCCTTCAACATACATTACCGGATCAGTAAACATATCGCCGACCAGACCAAATGTGTCGCGCACATTACGAGGGCCAAACAAAGGCAACACTATATATGGGCCGGGTTCCGCGCCCCAGACCCCTAATGTCTGTCCGAAATCTTCGTTATTTTTCTTGTAACCAGCATGACCGGCAACATCAAAAATACCGAATACACCAACGGTGCTGTTCAGGCCGAAACGGCCGGCATCATGTGCTGCCTGTTCGAACTTACCTTGTAACAAATCATTGATGATTACTGTGATTTCATTAAGGTTGCTGAAGAAATTGCTGATACCCCAACTGATAGGCTCAGGGACAACAAAATCATAACCTTGCGCCACCGGTTTAATAACTGCTTTATCCAGCGTGTCATTAAATTTGTACATCGCACGATTGTAGCCTTCGTACGGATCCTGAGGATTATCGTAGGTGCTGGCGCAACCGCTTAACAAAGTCAGCATGGCAATCATTGCCCAAGCGCGCGAGGAATTAAAAAATGTCATGAGGCCGATCCCTGAAAAAGTGCACAGTTCGCCAGATAATCTCACGCGCACTCAACGGCGATCAAGTGATCTGTTGTATTGAAGTCATAAGTGAGGCGCCAATGTAGCGTATTTACAACGATGTGCTTTTTTTAACCGGCAGAGCTGATCGCTAAAGTGCCTGTGGTTTGCGGCGAATTATCAAACATCATTGATTCAAACACCCGGCTGCATGCGGTCCAGCTATTCAGGCTGGCAAAATGAATGCAATCAGCTTTGTTCAGTGCTAAAGCCTGTTGTGCGGCGATTTGTAAATCGTTATCAACAATGCCGGTACTGCCGTTTTCGATAATATCCAGCGGTCCGGTAACCGGATAGGCTGCCACCGGCAAACCACAAGCCATGGCTTCTAAGATCACCAGCCCGAACGTATCAGTTTTACTGGGAAACACAAACACATCGCAGGCAGCCAGCCAACTGGCCAGTTCCCCGCCAAATTTGGCGCCAGCAAAAGTCACTTGCGGGTAACGTTTTTGTAACAGGGTTAAATCCGGGCCATCACCAATGACCAGCTTGCTACCTGGCAAATCCAACGCCAGAAAAGCCTCGATATTTTTCTCAACGGCAACCCGGCCCATATTGACGAAAATGGGCCTGGGCAAATCCAGCGTAACGGGGTTATCAGCTTTAAAAATAGCGGTATCGACACCGCGCCCCCAAACATCTACGCCTTGAAAACCACGCCCGATAAGACGCTGTTGCTGAGATAAAGTAGGCACCAATGTGCGTACTGCCGGTTTATGAAAGCGTCTTAAAAACGCATAACTCCAGCGCAGCGGAATCGGCGCCCGCAGTCTTACATATTCAGGAAATTGCGTGTGATAAGAGGTTGTGAATTGAATATTGTGACGTAAACACCAGCGCCGAGCGGCCTGACCCAGCGGACCTTCAGTGGCAATATGCACCGCATTGGCATTGAATTCGCGCATTAATTTTTTCATGCCGCGATAGGGGAATAATGACAAGCGAATACTGCGATAAGACGGGCAGGGCACGGTTTTGAATTGTTGCGGTGTGATTAAAAAAACCTCGTGACCAAAGCTTTGTAAATAATCACGGGTTTTGCCCAGCGTTCGCACAACGCCGTTGACCTGTGGCTCCCAGGCATCGGTGACAATGACAATTTTCATCAGGCAGCCTGGGCGATGGCGTTGGTTTCTGCGACCATTTCCGTCCAGGTCAGAATTTCCATTTGGCCGTCCGGATGTTCAACCAATGCCGTGCAGCTTTCTACCCAGTCGCCACAATTGTAATAATCAATACCGTGCAACTGGGTGATTTCTGCGCGGTGAATATGGCCACAGACCACACCATCAACGGACTGGCGTGCCGCTTCATGGGCGACGGCTTCTTCAAAATTACTGATGTATTGCACCGCGTTTTTAACTTTGTGTTTTAAAAACGCTGCCAAAGACCAGTAAGAAAAGCCCATTTTCCGCCGCATCCAATTGACATAGCGATTGGCGCGCAGCAAAAACTCATATAAGCGGCTGCCGATTTTTGCCAGCATCGGCGAAATCTTCACCACACTGTCAAATTCATCGCCATGCAATATCAGCAGTTTGCGGCCATTAGCGGTGGTGTGAATAGCTTCATGTTTGATTTCGACATTACCAAACACCATGCCGTCGTAATCACGAAAAACCTCATCATGATTGCCGGGAATATAAACCACCTTGGTATTGTGCTTGGCCTTACCGAGCAAAGTGCGGATAACGTTATTATGTTGCTGCGGCCAGAACATGCGTTTTTTCATTTCCCAGACGTCGATAATATCGCCGACCAGATACAAATACTCGCATTCGGTATGATGTAAAAAATCCAGCAGCAACTCGGCGCTGCAACCCCGAAAACCCAAATGAATGTCTGAGATCCAGACGCTGCGAACTTTCAGTTTTTGTTTAGGACTTACTTGTGTTTGCATAATGCGCCCCTATCTTTAACTTGAGCGCACACTAACGAAAGACTATTGCAGTGATGTGACCTTTTGGTTGCAGAAATATGACGTAGCAACCGGTTATCACCGGCAATATGACTAATCACAGGAATCAAAAGGCTATGAGTAACCCATTATTAGATCACGAATTTTTACCCCCTTTTTCCCAGATCAAGGCGGAACACGTTGAACCTGCGGTGGATCAAGCTTTAGCCCAGGCCCGGCAAATAGTTAACGATACGCTGGCGGATTTGCAGCAACCGACCTGGCAAACGCTGGTGGTGCCGATGGAAGAACTGGACGTATTAATCGACAAAGTCTGGTCGCCGGTCAGCCATTTAAATTCGGTAATGAATTCAGAAGAACTCCGTAAAGCCTACAACGCCTGTCTGCCAAAACTCAGCGATTTTGGTACTGAATTAGGCCAAAACGAAGACTTGTATCAGGCCTATAAAACGCTGCAGCAGAGCGCCGAATATGACCAGCTTGATACGGCGCAGAAAAAAGTCATCGACAATGCCGTGCGTGATTTCCGGCTGTCGGGGGTCGAATTAAGCCCTGCTGATCGCCAGCGGTTTAAAGAGCTGTCACAACAAATGACCGAACGCTGCGCCAAGTTTGAAGAAAACCTGCTCGACGCCACCCACGCCTGGAAAAAGCACATTACCGACGAAAGCATGCTGTCGGGCCTGCCACCCTCAACTATTGGTATGGTCGAGCAAATGGCTAAACGCGAGGGTCTGGAAGGCTGGTTGTTTACGCTGGATTTCCCGTCATACATGCCGGTGATGAGTTATGCCGATAACCGCGAATTTCGCGAAGAAATGTATACCGCCTTTGCCACTAAAGCTTCGGATCAAGGCCCGCATGCCGGTCAGTGGGATAACACCGAGGTAATGAAGGACATTCTGCAATTACGTCATGAACTGGCGCAGCTGTTAGGTTTTGCCAATCATGCCGAGCGTTCTTTAGCCACCAAAATGGCAAAAACGCCGCAGCAGGTGCTGGATTTCTTAAGTGATTTGGCTGCGCGCAGCAAACCGATTGCCGAAAAGGAATACGCCGAATTATGTGAATACGCCAAACAGGAATCAGGTCTGGAAAGTCTTGAAGCCTGGGATGTCACTTATTTTGCCGAAAAACTGCGCCAGCAGCGTTATTCGATTTCGCAGGAAGAGCTAAAACCCTATTTCCCGCAGGATAAAGTCGTTAACGGCCTGTTTGCAGTGGTTAACCGCTTGTATGGATTAGATATTCGCGAAAACAAAGACGTTGATGTCTGGCATCCGGATGTGCGCTTTTTTGAAATCGTCGGCGATGATGGCAAAGTCCGCGCCCAGTTCTATTTAGATATGTATGCCCGTCAGCACAAACGTGGCGGTGCCTGGATGGATGAATGCAAAGTGCGTCGTAAAACCCGCGATGGCATTCAGATCCCGGTGGCCTTTCTGACCTGTAATTTCTCAGAACCGGTCGGTGATAAACCGGCGCTGTTTACCCATGATGAAGTCACCACCTTGTTCCATGAATTTGGTCATGGCCTGCATCATATGCTGACTAAAATTGATGCAGCGGGTGTGTCGGGTATCAATGGCGTGGCCTGGGATGCGGTCGAATTACCCAGCCAATTTATGGAAAACTGGTGCTGGGAGCGGGAAGCGCTGGATTTGATTTCCGGACATTACCAGACAGGCGAAAAATTGCCCGATGATCTGTACGAGAAAATGATCGCCGCGCGCAATTTCCAGTCAGCGATGATGATGCTGCGTCAGCTGGAATTCTCGTTATTTGATTTCCGCCTGCATCTGGAATTTCAGCCAGATGAAGCCAATCAGGTCGATAAAATTCTCGAACAAGTCCGTGACGAAGTCTCAGTGGTCAAACCACCGAAATTTAATCGCTTTGCCCATAGCTTCGCGCACATATTTGCTGGCGGTTATGCCGCTGGTTATTACAGTTACAAATGGGCCGAAGTATTATCGGCTGATGCGTTTTCCAAATTTGAAGAAAAAGGCATTTTCGATCGGCAAACCGGTTTGGAATTTCTCGAAGCGATTCTGGAACAGGGCGGCAGCCGTGAACCAATGGAATTGTTTATCGAATTCCGTGGCCGCGAACCGCAAATTGATGCCTTGCTCAGGCATTCAGGAATTGCTGCTTAAACAAAAAAAGGGCCGAAAGGCCCTTTTTTATGCGTTACATCTGCTTAAACGAATTATGAATTCAGGCACATTTGCACGGTTTCCTGTGCATTGCCAATCATCGTCATCGCCTGATCTTTAGAAAGCTTACCCGCTTCGATATCCGCCATCATTTGCTGATTTAAAGCCTGCGTGGTTGTGGCGATATCAGCACCTTTAGCGACTGGCAAAATGGCTTGTTCGCGATATTCTTCAGGGAAGACCTCAAGGCCTTTTAACTGGCAATCCGCCATTTTTGTGACGTAGGCATTGGTCTCGGCTCTAAGCGCCTGAGCAGTCATTTCTGGTCTGTCAGCACTCAATTTTTTAATCACTATCGGCTTTAATTGTTCGCTGTAGTTCTGTTTATAGTTTTCTTCATCCTGGCTATCAATCGCCAGCACCAACGGGGCGCTTAAAATCAAAGGCAACATCACTAATAATTTTTTCATGTTCTCTCTCTTTATCATGGTGACCTGATAAAAACTCAGGCAAATTCTGCAAGCCGCAATGTGCGGCAAATAAAATGCTCTCGAACTGTAACTGGTAAAACAAAATGAATCCAGCGGCACAAATACAGGCCGACTTTTAAGCATTCAGGTTTATCAGAAAGCAAAAAGGGCACAAAAGTGCCCTCAGCTGGTGTTACCAACACCGGTATCAGCGTAGCTGACTGTCCTTACTGCCACGCCGGTTAAACAAGCCAGCGTTTTTATTTTCCTTATCGATGATTTCCTGACACTTCACGCATAATCTTACGCCGGCAACAGCCTGACGACGCGCTTCCGGGATCGGCTTATCGCACTCTTCACAATGCGTCAGGCTCTCGCCTTTGGGCAAACGTGAACGCGCCTGACTAATAGCGTCTTCAACACTGGCATCGATTTGATCTTGTACTGCCCCATCACGGGACCATCCTCCAGCCATAACAACCTCCAACTGACTGACTTCACAGCTTTATTTAAGCATATTCTCAATATATTGGGTTGGGCGTGTTAAAACGCAAGGTGATAGATGAAACCTCTATCTCAAGGGTAGGTTGGCGTTGAGCTTGCGAAGCCCAACAATTTGCATGAAATTTTGATTTGGGGCGCTGCCGCGGGGCGTTCATTTCTTTTGCTTGCCCAAAAGAAACGAACCAAAGAAAAGGGCACCCGATACGCTGGCCTGCGGCTCCACTGCGTTGCGTTTTTTGTCAGGGAAACTTACCAAACTCGCTGCGCTCAGACAGGTAAGTTTCTAATCCTGACAAAAAGCCGCTACTCGTCAGCGTATGACGGGATTGGGGAAAATTCACCTGTAGGTTGGGTTGAATGCAATGAAACCCAACAAATCTGTATTTTACTTTGAGAATGTTGGGTTTCATGAACTCAACCCAACCTACGGACCTGTAAGCGCCCGAAGGGAGAGAGGCATGAATGCCACGAATCAGACATTCCGATTTCTAATCCTGAGATAACCATTTTTATCGGCAACCCAAAAGGGGATTTTGGCGCCAAACTTAAACGACTCCCTGAATTGCCCTTATGCGAAGCCGAGCATCGCAGAGCTGATCGGATAAGCATGACGGTTGTCTGAGCGAAGCGAGTTCACCGTTATGCCCGAGCAGATCGAGAAGCGCAGGGAACCCGCAGGGCAAGCATGGGCTGGCCTTTTTTGGTTCGTTTTTTGGCCACGCAAAAAATGAACATAAGGCTTTTCATCACGCAATGAGTAATAAGTTTTGCAGTGATCAAGATTACCTTGTCTGCCCATTGTTAATAGCACTTCTTATTATGCATTTTGGTATATGAGATAGAGGCTGATAAATTTAGAAATTACCAAACACGCCAACCCCAAAAGTAAAAATATATTTCGAGCAATAAAAAGATTTTCACTCTTTTTTCCAACCTTGTTAAGCCCTTTTCCAGCTTTTGAAATAAATTCTTGAAGGATAATTTGTCTTTCTTTTGCTTCAGTTAGAGAAATTTCCATACCAGTGTCAAGATCCATGCTTCTAGCGGGGAAATTTAATATTCTATTAACCACATCTAGCTGTTCTTGTGCTTCTACTTTCCTTAAATTTGTTGATTGAACTGAAAGATCACTTTCAAGCTTTAATGTTCCAGTGACAATTGATGCCAAGAGAAACGTGAGAGATATTAGCTCAAAAGTATTTTGCGAGAATGCGAAGGGTTCTGGAGAAAAACTTCCTCCGAGATATGCAAGAAGTGCTGTGGTTAAACCGACAACAAAATAATCATACTTCTGTTGTGCCTGCTTCCAACTCTTCCATGCTTCTAAACTAAGTTTGGCCATAGTGATTCATTTTTTTTCGTTCTTTAGGGCAGTCAAGCTGATTTTAGTTAAACTATCGTAACATTGTGTTAGTACTTCAATAGAGTCTTGGTTTTTTATGGCCCATCAGAAAACGGTTCAAAGTTATCCCCAACAAAATCAGATTACATCTAATACATGAAATACACCGACCTACGTGACTTTATCACCGGCCTTGAAAAACAGGGCGAACTCAAACGCATTACCACCGAAGTTGATCCCCATCTGGAGATGACGGAGATTTGTGATCGGGTGTTGCGGGCTGGTGGGCCGGCGCTTTTATTTGAGAATCCGAAGGGCAGCAAGATTCCGGTGCTTGCCAATCTGTTTGGTACACCGAAGCGAGTGGCGCTGGGTATGGGCGAGGATTCGGTTGAGGCGTTGCGTGAGGTTGGTAAGTTACTGGCTTTTTTAAAAGAGCCGGAGCCGCCGAAGGGTATGAAAGATGCCTGGGATAAATTGCCGATTTTCCGGCAGGTGTTGAATATGGGGCCGAAGGTCGTTAAAAAAGCGCCTTGTCAGGAAGAGGTGATCGAAGGCGACGCTATTGATCTCAGCCAATACCCGATTCAGCTTTGCTGGCCCGAAGATGCAGCGCCGTTAATTACCTGGGGTTTGGTGGTCACCAAAGGGCCGCATAAATCCCGGCAGAATCTCGGTATCTACCGCCAGCAAGTCATCGGTAAAAACCGGGTAATCATGCGCTGGTTATCACATCGTGGTGGTGCGCTGGATTTTAAAGAATGGCAGCAAACCCATCCGGGAGAACCGTTTCCGATTGCTGTGGTGTTAGGTTGTGATCCAGCAACGATTCTAGGTGCGGTGACGCCGGTGCCGGATACGCTTTCTGAATATGCGTTTGCCGGATTGTTGCGGGGTAGTAAAACCGAACTAGTGAAATGTATCGGCAGTGATTTACAGGTGCCGGCGCATGCCGAGATTGTGTTGGAAGGCTTTATTTATCCCGACGATTTGGCACCGGAAGGGCCTTATGGCGATCACACCGGCTATTACAATGAAGTCGATAGCTTTCCGGTGTTTACCATCGAGCGGATTACCCAGCGCAAAAATCCAATTTATCACAGTACCTATACCGGTCGGCCGCCCGATGAGCCGGCGATTTTAGGTGTCGCGTTAAACGAAGTGTTTGTGCCGATTTTGCAAAAGCAGTTTCCGGAGATTGTCGATTTTTATCTGCCGCCTGAAGGCTGTTCGTATCGGATGGCGGTGGTCAGCATGAAAAAACAATATGCCGGTCATGCCAAGCGGGTAATGATGGGCGTCTGGTCATTTTTACGACAGTTTATGTATACAAAATTCGTGATCGTCGTCGATGATGATGTGAACGTGCGTGATTGGCAGGATGTGATCTGGGCGATTACAACGCGCATGGATCCAGCGCGCGATACGGTGCTGGTGGAAAATACGCCGATTGATTATCTGGATTTTGCGTCGCCGGTATCGGGATTGGGGTCGAAAATGGGCATGGACGCGACCAATAAACTGCCCGGTGAAACCAACCGTGAATGGGGCCGGCCAATTGAAAAAGATCCGGCTGTGGTAGCCCGGATCGATTCGCTCTGGCCTGAGTTAGGCCTGGAGGCTGATTCTAAACAATAGCCCTTTCACGGGGAATTTGGTGATGCCAGTTAACGCAAAATAAGCAACGTTAGATTGGTTTGCTTAAGTAATGTGGCGGTATGACTGCCGGTCAGTAATTGACGAAACCGGGTATGGCTGTATGCGCCCATGACCATCATATCGATGTTGTTGTCAGTGGCATATTGGCTGAGGCTTTTATCGACGACATTTTCAACCAGCAGTGTTGCTTTAGTGGTTAAACCGCCTTCAATCAGCGTTGTTTCAGCCCAGTTCAATTGTTCACGATGTTCATCTGTCTCTGCACCAACCATAACAACATGACATTCCAGCGCTTTAAACAACTGGCTGTTGGCAACGGTGTTGATGGCCTTAACCATGGTTTCACTGCCATCAAAGGCAATCATGATTTTTTCAGGGGTGACAAATTTTTCGGTGACCACCATCGTCGGCCGGTGACTGGCCCGGATAAGTTTGTTGAGATGACTACCCAGATCTTCGCCTTCACTGGATTCACCGCGTTTGCCAACGACCAGCAAACGTAACTCATCACGCAAATCAGCCAGTACGTCTATAAACTCACCTTCGACAAGCCGTTTATGGCCATCAATGCCATGATTTTCTTTCAGGTTTTCCTCGGCAAAATCGAGCACGAGTTGACCTTTTTCACGGCTGAGTAAATGCCGTTTTTTTTCAACTTCAGCCAGCTTTTCCAGAATTTTACTTTTTTTGTGCGCTGCCGCATCTGAAGATGTAGTGTTGTCTTGCTCGATGGCTTCATGATCCAGCACATGCAATAAAGTAAGTGGTGCATTTAGCGTTTTACTGGCCCAGGCGGCACCGTCGGTCACAGATTCCACAAAAGGGGAGCTGTCTAAACAGGCAATAACTTTGCTACTCATAATTTCTCCTCGTTAGCGCTGGATGATTAGTTCTGGGGTTGTTGTTTGTTCTGCATTTCAATTTTCTGATGCAGTTTTTCAACCATTTCCATGAGCTGCTGCATATTGCGATCGGTTTCAGCGTTTTGCATTTGATCCAGCCGCGTGTTTAGTTTTTCAACTGACATTTGCAGATCAGACTGCTGTGAACTGATTTCCGCAAACAAACGTTTAGAGCTGTTGCGGGTGAGCCAGTGTTTGATGCCGGTAATGTGCAGAAATTTATTAATCATCAGCATCACTGCCACAAAAATCAGAGCTAATGCCATCATCAGATAAGAGAAATGCACGCTGCCATCACCAAACAGACGTGACACGGTACCAAGCAGCACCGGTGAAATAAATTGTCCTAAATAGATACTGCTGACTAACAGCGCAGTGGCCATCGCCATGGCATTACCGGTAGAAATTTTACTGGCACTGTCAAAGATGACCGGCACCGTACTGCCGTAACCAAAACCTAAAATCAGTACACCAATGCCCATTGCTATCAGCGATTGATCGTAAAACACAATCAGTGAAAAGCCGATCGCCATAAAGGTGACTTGCAATGGCACGAAAAAGGTTTTGAATTTACGTCTGAAAAAGGCCAGCGATAAGCCACCCAGAAAACCACCCACTGAACAGGTGGCGATAATAATGCCGTTGACCACCGTGTTGGTGACATCCAATTCTTCCAGGAATAGCGCCATGTTGGATGGAATTCCGAAGAACACCACAAAGGTCATGACCATGTAAATAGCCAGTAAAAATATCCTGGGGTCGAATTTATTATTGGCAGAATCTTTAACATATGGCTGAGGCGCTTTATTAGGCAGGATAAGAAGCACCAGAATCAAAATCGGGGCCGCCATGCCATAAGCCATAAACGAAAACTGCCAGCCATAAAGTGCCAGAAAGCCCGAGACCATAATCGCGATAATGCCACCGAGATTGGTTGCGGCACTTTGCAGACCGAGTGTTTGTGTCCGCTCCTCACCGTGATAATTGTCAGTAATGAGCGTCAGTGAAATCGGAATCATCAAACCAACTGATATCCCCAGTAATGCGCGAGTGGCCAACATAAACCAGATGTTAGGGGAGACTGCACCGCCCAGACCCGCGATGAGATATAAAATCAGCGAAACAATCAGGATATTCTTTTTAGAATATTTTCTGACCAGATAACCGGAAATAAATGAAAAAGGCACCACCATGCCAGCATGCAGCGAGGTGAGAACATTAATTTGTAAAGCGGTGGCGTCGGGGAAAGCGGCTGCAATAGAAGCAACTGCCGGGGCAATCATGGCACCGGCCATGACGGTAATCAGTGATACTGAGAGGATGGCATATTTCAGCACTTATCGATTCTCCATAAATTAAATGAATAACGAATTGAAATCTGAAATGCACGGCTGACATAGATGAAGCCGTGACGTTCTAACTGCAATTTTAGGTAACTGCTGAGAGCAGCTGGTTTAAGCAAAATACAGACAGTCAACGACAGGCGTTTTCGTGTTCGTAGTCACTTGGAATAATGGGGGAACAACAGAGGGCTCAGGAAGCGAGCAAGATGTGGTGAAACCATTGTTTCGTCGGTTTGCTTGTTATCATCGTTTGTACTAAAAGTACAGATGATTAGCTAACTAACGAGTCTGAATTATAGCGAAACAGACATTCTTAGACAAGCGCAACTTACGCTATGGCGCTTGTTAAACAGTGTTTGCAGCGTCAGAATCAACGGGTTGTTAAACCATTTGCCACTGCTGTTGGTTGACAAGACAAACAAGCCGAGTTTAATGACCATCGGAATTATCGCTGACCCATACGTCACCTTCTGGACGTTGTTCTTTTTTCCAAAAAGGCGCGTTATATTTAAGTTCTTCAATCAACCAGGCGCAGGCATCCAATGCAGCGCGGCGATGCGCCGACCAGCAGCCGATTAAAACAATGGCATCGCCGATTTCAATATCACCAACACGGTGCACAATTAAACAGGCATCCAGTGGCCATTTTTCATGGGCGCGCTGTTCGAGTTGCTGCAGATATTTTTCGGTCATCGCCGGATAATGCTCCAGCGTCATGCGGGTGACGCTGGCATCATCATTAAAATCGCGCATGCTGCCGATAAAGCTTGCCGAAGCACCGCATTTACCGACCGGTAATTGCTCAGCAAATTCACTGAGCCACTGATAAGGCTGAAAATCACTGCCGAGGATCTGCGTAGCCATCTCAGCCGCCGGTCACCGGTGGAAAAAACGCTACTTCATCGCCATCTTTGATGGGCGTATCAAGCGTTGCATAATCAAGATTGACTGCAACCAGAATCCGCTCTGGCAGATCTTGCTGATTGGTAGCTTGCAACCAGGCATCACTGACGGTGTCGGCCGCATTGATTTCGGTGTCGCTGAGGCCTACTTGTTCACGCAGGCTGGCAAAAAATTTGACTTGAATAGACATTGGTTTATTGTTGCGATTAATGAAAACTAAAGGATAACACTGACCATGTCAGAATTAACCCATTTTAATCAAGCCGGTGAAGCACATATGGTGGATGTCGGCGCGAAATCAGTCACCGCGCGGCATGCTGTGGCCAGTGGCAGAATTGTCATGTTGCCGGAAACGCTGACATTGATTGAGCAGGGCAACCATAAAAAAGGCGATGTGCTGGGCATTGCCCGAATCGCCGGCATTATGGCGGCCAAAAAAACCAGTGATTTGATCCCGCTGTGTCATCCGCTGGCCTTAACCAAAGTGTCGGTGGAATTTCAGATCGATAAAGCGGCCAATACCGTGCAATGTCAGGCAACGGTGGCAACCGCAGGCCAGACCGGCGTTGAGATGGAAGCGCTGACCGCCGTACAGATGACACTTTTAACCATCTACGATATGTGCAAAGCCGTGGATCGCGGCATGGTCATGACCGATATTCAGCTGGAGCAAAAAGCCGGCGGTAAATCGGGTCAGTGGCAACGGCATCCTTCATAATACAAACGGTTCATCGCTTTAAGTTTCAGTTAAGACCCACTCTCTAAGCTTACTGGTAGGAAAAATTCCTATACCTGTTCAGGATTTTGCTGGTCCTGAGTTACAGCTTTTTAGAGAGAACTGTCATGCATTCACTGAAAAAAATTGTTCTGGCCACCATGTTGGGACTGGTAAATTTACCTGCTAATGCTTCCGAACTAAAATTGCTGGTCGATATGCTGCATGAAAATGGCATGGTCAGTGATGCGCAGTATCAGCGATTGTTAACCGAACTTGCGCACAAGGAAACTGCAACAACGACGGATTTACAGAATCTGAAAGCGGAACTAGCCGCGGTCAAACAGCAGGCGGCAGCCAGTGAAGCCGAGCTTGCCAACCTGAAACAACAAACCGCCACCGATCAGCAACAACTGGCTGAAATCAAAAAACAAACAGACAGTGGTGTTGAAGTCACCACGCGAGGTGGTATTGGCGTAAAAAGCCGTGATGGCCAGTTTGAAACCCGGTTGCGTGGCCGGTTAATGGTCGATATGGCCGATTATGATGGCGAACCGCAAATTGCCGATGGCACTGATATTCGCCGGGCGCGTCTGGCGTGGACAGGTAAAATCTTCGGCGACTGGGACTTTCAGCTTGATTATGATTTTTCCGATGGCGGTAAGCTCAGAGATTCATTTGTCGCTTATACCGGTTTTGAACAAGCGCGGCTCAGAGTCGGTTTGATGGAAATTCCGCTGGGCCTGCAATACCGCAGTAGTTCCAGTAATTCTCAGTTGATCGAACGTAGTTTATTAGGCGCCTTTGGTGGTGATCGTTTTATTGGTGTTCAGGCCGATACTAAACGTCAGCACTGGAGTGCCGCAGCAGGTGTATTCGGTGATGATGCCAATGAGCAACGCGAACAAAATAACGAAGGTTGGGGTATTGGCTCGCGACTGACTGCGGCGCCAATTAATGGCAACAATCGCGTACTGCATTTTGGTGTGGCTTCGTTTCACCGTCACTTAAATGATATGGCGACATTACGATTCAGTGAACAGCCGGAAGCGCGGGTGGCCGGTTTTGATATTGTCGATACCGGCATCATTCCAGGGGCCAGAACGTATACCAGTACAGGTGTTGAATGGGCGGCCGTGCGGGATCGCTGGTCAGCACAGGCAGAATATATGCATACTGGTGTCGAGCGCACCATTGGCGAAGATGTCGGTTTTGCCGGCTGGCATCTGCAATCTGGCTTTTTCCTGACAGATGATTCGTTAAATTATGCAAACGGTGATTTTGGCACGCCATCGCCTAATAAACGTGTTGGTGATGGCGGTATTGGTGCCTGGGAGCTGGTCGCCCGTTACAGCAGTTTAGATCTGACGGATGAAGATATTTTTGGTGGTGAAATTGACAGCCTGACCTTTGGCGTCAACTGGTATCCGGTGCCGATGCTGCGGTTTTCAGCCAATTACATTAATGTATTAAATGTCGATGGTGGTCCCAATGATGGTCAGGAACCGCGTATTGTGCTGGTGCGCAGTCAGTGGGCGTTTTAATCTCAAATTTTAAAAGATAATCATGAAAAGATGGCTGTTGGTAGGAATGGGATTGTTGGCGATATCGTTGAATATATCAGCGATACAAGCCCAAGAAATCCTGAAAATGTCGACCACCACCAGTACCGATAACTCGGGCCTGCTGAAATATCTGCATGACCACTACAAATCTGAAACCGGTGTGCAAGTGGCTGTGATAGCCGTTGGCACTGGGAAATCCCTCAAATTGGGTGCTAATGGTGATGTCGATATCGCGCTGGTGCATGCGCCTGCGGCGGAGCTGAAATACGTTGAGCAGGGTTATTTTGTCGATCGCCGGGCGGTGATGTTTAACGATTTTGTCATTGTCGGCCCAGAAAATGACCCGGCCGGTATCAAGTCGGCTAAAACAGCAACTGAAGCACTGGCGAAAATTGCGGAAAGCGGCGCCGATTTTGTCTCGCGCGGTGATGATTCCGGTACCCACAAAAAAGAATTGCAGCTTTGGCAACAAGCCGGAATTAAGCCAACAGGCAGCTGGTATATCGCTGCCGGACAGGGCATGGGCGCAGTGTTAAAGCTTGCCGATGAAAAGCTCGGCTACGCACTGACTGATCGGGGTACGCAAATTGCCTTTGCTGAAAAGATGGATCTGGTGGTGTTGAATGAAGGCGATCCGGCGCTGGGCAATCCTTATCACATCATGACGGTGAACCCGCAAAAACACAGCCATGTCCGCACCGATCTGGCCAAACAATACACTGACTTTATTACCAGTGAGGCAGGGCAACAATTAATTGCTGACTTTATGGTTAATGGTCAGCAATTGTTTTACCCGAACGCAGAATAAATACCCGGCAAGGGGCCGTTATCAATGCGGCCCTTAGTTTCATTAGGTATTAGCCTTGTTCCAATAACCGCCGCAAATCAATCATTGCCGCATTGGCGCGGGCCACATATGAGGCCATGACCAGCGAATGATTGGCCAATAGGCCAAAGCCACTGCCATTTAAGATAATCGGGCTCCACACGGTTTTTTGCGAAGCTTCCAGTTCGCGGATAATTTGCCGCAAGCTGACCAGCGCATTTTTCTTTTGCAGCACATCAGCAAAGTCGGTTTCAGCCGCTTTTAATAAATGGATAAGTGCCCAGACATTGCCGCGTGATTCGTAAAAGACATCATCCAGTTCCAGCCAGGGCGTTTGACGAAATTGCTCTAATGCCGTGACGGTGGATTGATGGGCACTGGGGTCACCCGCCAAGTCAGTGTTAATGCGGACTTGTCCAACACTTGCGGACAGACGCTGCGACAAACTGCCGAGGCGTTTTTCAGCGATTGCCAGCCAGGCAGCAAGATTGTCAGCACGGGCATAAAACTGAGCATTACTGTTGCTGTCAGCCAATCTGTTTAAATAATTTTGCAGGGCTTCGATACCTTCCCGGTATTCGCTTTCGGTTGGCGGAAACAGCCAAGATTGAGAGTCAAAGTTAAATTGCGGTTCGGCGATAATTAAATCTTTATCTTCGGTCGATTGTGATTGCGAGCGGCTGATGTCATTGCGCAGTGCCCGGGCATAATCACGAATTTGTACCAGCACGCCGAACTCCCAATTCGGCATGTTGTCCATCCAAACCGAGGGCGGCGTGACATCGTTACTCAGGTAGCCACCCGGTTTATTCAATAAGGTTTCGGCTAATCGGATGACGGTTGCCGTACTGGTGTAACCGGTAACGATTTCATCTTGTTGGACGGCAGCCTGTTTACGGGCCTCATCAACGGGTGAAAATGCTGCTGGTGTGTTGCTCCACCACAACATCAGCAAAATCATGATGCTGAGAATAACGCCAACAGTAACGGCTAAAAATAAGCTGAACCGGGTGCGAGTCGTTTCGTCAGTGACGTTGTCTTTGAGATTGGCAAGGCGCTGGCGCAGGGACTGAAAATGGCTGGTAAAGGTCATGGGCTGGCTCTTGTAAAAATGAATGCTACCTTTAGCTTAAGCGCAGGTGGTCAGGAAGACAAATGCTGAAGTGAAAGTTGCAGGAGCAAGTGAATCTGACTTGACGCCAGTTGCGTTGGGTCTGAATAATGCACGGTTTACAAAAAACCCTTTTAAAAAGCGGGGGACGCTTTAGGTATGACATCAGCAATCGAGATCAATGATCTGGCTAAGCATTTCGGCGAGATCAAAGCCGTTGACGGCATTAATTTCTCAGTAAAAAAAGGCGAAGTGCTGGGTTTTCTGGGACCCAATGGTGCCGGTAAATCCACCACCATGAAAATGATTACCGGCTTTCTAACGCCAACGCAGGGTTCAGTGAGCGTCTGCGGATATGATGTGTTGGAAAAGCCAATAGCCGCTAAAGCCAGCATCGGTTATTTGCCTGAAGGTGCACCCGCCTATGCGGATATGACGCCGGATAGTTTTCTGAAATTTATTGCTGATATCCGGGGTTTTTCCGGTAAGGCAAAAAGAGATGCGGTGATTTCTGCTGCTGAAAGAGCCCGCGTTATGGAGGTCATGTTTCAGCCGATTGAAACATTATCCAAAGGTTATAAACGCCGTGTCGGTCTGGCCCAGGCAATTTTGCATAATCCGCCGGTACTGATTATGGATGAACCGACTGACGGTCTGGATCCTAATCAAAAATACGAAGTGCGCACCTTAATTAATGAAATGGCGCACGACAAAGCCATCATTATTTCCACGCATATTCTTGAAGAAGTCCATGCCCTGTGTACCCGCAACGTGGTTATTTCCCGTGGCAAGGTCGAATTTGATGGAACGCCGTTTGAGCTCGAAGCCATGTCGCGTTATCACAACGCGGTGGTATTGACGGTTAACAGCATTGATAACAGCGCATTGGCCAAATTTGTCGGTGACCTCGATTTTGTTGCCCAAACGGAAGTGCTTGGCAGTGGTCACGGCATTCGCGTGTTCCCGAAAGACGGCAAACATATCACCGTTAATTTATCGGAAAAAGTCCGTGAGCAATGTTGGGAAATCGCTTCTTTATATGCCGAAAATGGCCGTCTTGATGAAGTGTTCCGTGCCATTACTACCAAAAACACTGCGGGAGCCCAATGATGAATATGCGTAATATCTGGTTCATCATGAAACGTGAGTTTAACGGCTATTTCGCCACCCCGGTCGCTTACGTTTTCATCATTATCTTTTTGTTGCTGGCCGGTTTTTCAACGTTTTATGTTGGTAATTTCTTCGCCCGCGGTGAGGCGGATTTATATCCGTTTTTCTCGATGCATCCGTGGTTGTATATTTTGTTGATTCCGGCGATTTCGATGCGCTTATGGGCCGAGGAACGTAAAAGTGGTTCTATTGAATTGCTGATGACGTTGCCGGTGTCGGTGTTTGAAGCGGTCATCGGCAAGTTTCTGGCCGCCTGGGCATTTACCGGTCTGGCGCTGATTCTGAATTTCCCGTTGTGGATCACTGTTAATTACCTGGGCAATCCTGATAACGGTGTGATTTTCACCGGCTTTCTGGGCAGCCTGCTGATGGCTGGTGGTTTTCTAGCGATTGGGTCGTGCATTTCGGCAACCACTAAAAATCAGGTCATTGCTTTTGTTATCAGCCTGGTTGTCAGTCTGATCTTTGTATTGGCAGGTTTCGGTATCGTGCTGGATTTCTTCAGCAGCTGGGCACCGCAAGCGCTGGTTAATGCCATCAGCTCATTCAGTTTTCTAACGCATTTTGACGCCATTTCGAAAGGCGTGATTGATATGCGCGACATGCTGTATTTCGCGGCGCTGATCACCATTTGGCTGTTTGCCAATGCGCTGATCGTTTATGCCCGTAAGGCCGACTAGGAGTAGCAAGCTAGATGAATAAACAACTGTTATCAACAACAGGGCTAATCCTCGCCATTATCCTGTTTGTGTCATTTATCATTGTGGTCAACGGTAATCTGCGCTCAGCACGCGTGGATTTGACGCAGGACAATATATATACGCTATCTGACGGTACCTTGAATATCCTCTCGGAATTACAAGAACCGCTGACCTTGCGTTTGTATTACTCAGAACAAGTAGCGCAGGCGTTGCCGTCGCTGAAAAGTTACGCGCAGCGGGTACAAGAATTGCTGCAGGAATATGAGCGTGCTTCCGGTGGCATGATTAAGCTGAAAATTATTGAGCCCAAGCCGTATTCCAATCATGAACATCGCGCCGAACAATACGGTTTGCAGTCAATTCCAATTGAGGGTGAAGAAGATCCGTTGTTTTTCGGTTTGGCGGGCACCAACCAACTGGATGGTTTAGAGCTGGTCAAATTCTTCCAACCTGAGAAAGAAGATACGCTGGAATACGATCTGACCCGACTGGTTTATCAGTTGTCAGATGTCGAACGTAAAAACCTGGGTGTACTCAGTTCGTTACCTATCGACGGTGAACAATATGATCCGCTCAAGGGTGAAGTACAAACGGATGAGGGTAATGAACCCTGGCCGATTATGCGGCAACTGCGGATGATGTTTAATGTGTCGAGTTTGCCGGCTGATATCCGTCGTATTCCGTCGTCAATCGATGTGTTGATGGTGGTGCACCCTAAACAACTGACAGCGGCAACGTTGTATGCCATCGAGCAGTATGTGCTGAAAGGCGGCAAACTCATCAGTTTTGTTGATCCTTTTGCCGAAGTCGATGTGCCGGAAAAAGATCCGGAAAACCCGATGGCAGCCATGACCGCTGTGCGCAGCTCCAATATGCCGGAATTATTTGCAGCCTGGGGTTTTGAGCGCGATAACAAAGATGTGGTCGCTGATCGCAAAGCGGCACGTAAAGTCGATTTCGGCAGTGGTGAGCCAATTGATTACGTACTGTGGTTAGGTCTGGATGAGACAAATCTCAATAAACAGCAGCCAATAACCGAAAGACTGCGTCGAATTAACCTGGCAACAGCGGGTCATTTCAAGCAGTTAGATGGGGCAACGACCACCATGACGCCGCTGATCAGTTCGAGCGAAGAAGCGATGCTGGTTGATAAACGGGTGGTGCAATTCCGTAATGATCCGGTGGGATTACTGACTAAATATCAAGCGGGCACTATCAGCTACCCTCTGGCGGTGCGGGTGACGGGCGATGTGCAGTCAATTTATCCGGACGGTGCACCCGATAATCGTGGTCAAGTGCAAAAAATGCCCGACCATTTAGATGCCTCTGCACAGCCAATTGATGTTATCGCGGTGGCGGATGTCGATATGCTCGATGATCGTTTCTGGGTACAAGTCCAGGATTTTTATGGCGAAGATTTGGCTTTCAACACATCCAACAACCTCGACTTTATTTTTAACGCAGTTGAAGAGTTGACCGGTACAGAAGGTCTTATCAGTGTGCGTTCGCGTTCTGGTTTCTCGCGGCCATTTACCCTGGTCAATCAAATCGAACGTGAAGCGGAGCGTCGTTACCGTGCTAAAGAGCGTGAGCTGGAACGTCGTCTGCAAGAAACCGAGCAGAAAATCGCCCGGATGCAGGTGGAACGTACTGGTAGCGGTGAGGTGATTCTGACCGCCGAACAGCAAAAAGAAATCAACGAAGCACGCTTGCTGGCAGATCGCACTGAGCTGGAACTCCGTGAGGTAAAAGGTAATTTACGCCGTGATATTGATGCGCTGGAAACCACTGTTAAATTCGTTAACATCGGTGTCGTGCCGATTCTGGTAGCGATTCTGGCGGTGATTACCGGTTGGCTAAGGATTCGCAAACGCAGTAAAGGCCGGTTTAAGGTCTGAGCGCTCAGCGCTGTGTTTAAGTCTTTTCAGGATACAGGTTTCAACCGATGCTAAAAAAATTAAATAGTCTGACCATTCTTGCCATTTTGACAGGGGTGATGGTGCTTCTGATGTTAGTCACTATTTATCAGAGTGATGATGCTGATGATTTTGCACTGTTATATCCCGAGCTGTTCGAGCAGCTTAGTGATGTTAACAAACTGACCTTTCAGGGCAGAGAGGGCAATTTTTCACTGACCCGGGATGAAGGCGAAGATTGGACGGTTGATGATTATTACAACTATCCAGCCGACTTTGATCTGGTCAAACGGATGCTGATTGACCTTGCCGATGCCAGGATCCTCGAAGCTAAAACCGATGATCCAGCGTTGCACGCAGTACTCGGTCTGGATACTGACGGTGAAGCATTAGAAATCAAAATGCTTAATGATGATGAAATAATTGCCGGGGTTGTGCTTGGTAAAACGCGTGACGTCACCGTGCAGACTGGACCACGGCAGACATACGTGCGCCGTAGTGGTGAAGAGCAAGCCTGGTTAGCTGAGGGCTATCTGCAAATCAGTCCGGTGATGCTTAACTGGATTGATGGGGAAATCATTAATGTTGCCCGTGAACGGATTGCCCGGGTCGATATTATTCAGCCAAATGGTGATACCGCGACGCTGATTAACCTCGGCGAAAAAGACAAGTTTGGTACGCCACAAGATCGTGAGCAAACGGTATTTAAATACCAGCAACTTGGCTATGACATTGCCGGTTCGCTGTATCAATTGCGTTTGGAAGATGTCACGCCGATTGATGAGTTCAGCAGAGGTGATTCTGAAGTGGTCACCGCTGAATTTTTGACCTATGACGGTCTGAAAATCACCGCGGAAACCTCGTTTATTGATGGTTTCTACTATGCGACTTTCCATGTGGAATATGATGGTTCGGCTACTGACAATGTGCCGGCCGATATTGCCAAATTGGATGAGCTGAAAAGCCGCGATGCCGTTGAACAGGAAATTGCTGAGCTTAATAAGCAATTTGCCAACTGGGCTTATCGTGTTGGTGGCTTTGTCGGTACCAATCTGATGCGCGCCAAAGCCGATATGGTAACTGAGCGAGAGTCACAGATCCCGATGCCGGCAGATACCAGCGGCCGAGGACCATTATTGCCGCAATAGCAAACTAAAGGCGCCTCAGGGCGCCTTTTTTAATTCCGGCATCAGCATTTCCTGTACCGTTAGCGCCAGATCATCTGGTGCGAATTTAGCAATAAATTTATCGGCGCCCACTTTCTCCACCAATGCGTTGTTGAAAGTGCCGCTCATCGAAGTATGCAGCAGTATCTTTAAACCATTCAGCGCAGGGATCTGTCGGATGGCACTGGTCAGCGTGTAGCCGTCCATTTCTGGCATTTCGATATCTGAAATCAGCAGCGCAATGTGCTTATTGATGTCGATGCCCTGATCGGTCCATTCCTGTAATAAATCCAGCGCTTGTTTGCCATTATTGACCAGCGTGCAGTCTATGCCGATTTGCGCCATGGTTCGCTGAATTTGATTTCGGGCGACACTGGAATCATCGGCGACCAGCACGTGCAATTGCTGACTGGCATTGTGGCGGCTGTATTGCGCGATTAAATCGGCAGACACCACATCATCCATACCCAGTACTTCAGCCATGACTTTTTCAACATCGATGATTTGTACCAGTTCATCATCGATACGGGTGACGGCCGTCATATAGTGATTGCTGCCAGAAGCGGAGGGTGGCGGTAAAATATCGGCCCAGCTGGTGTTGACGATACGATCTACCTGACTGACCAGGAAACCCTGCACTGAGCGGTTGTATTCGGTAATAATGACAAAGCTCTGTGTCGGGTCGGTAATTGGTGGTTTGCCAATGCCTTGCGATAAATCAAAAATACTAATGGTTTTGCCACGGATTTTGGCAGCACCGCGAACCACCGGATGGGAATTGGGAAATCGGGTCAGCGATGGGCAGGAAATGGCTTCGCGAACCTTAAAAACATTAATGCCATAACGTTGCCGGCCACCCAAATGGAATAATAGTAATTCCAACCGGTTTTGACCGGCCATACGGGTTCGTTGGTTTATACCATCAAGCAGACTGGTCATACGGTGTCCTCATATTTTTAGCATTTATCGGCGGCGTGGCCGTTTTCTGTAGCATTCATTCAGGTATGACTCTTGCAAATGTATTGAAAAAGTTACATCGCGAAGCACTTTGCAGTGGAGTTATGCCTTATGTCGCGTCTATTTACGCTTTTAACATTTTTAAGCAGCGTCATGTTTTTGACATTGCCGGTGCAAGCCGATTCCTTACATGCCTTGCATGAAGTCGAACATGCGGCATATTTACATGCTATCAGTGAAGCACAGTCACGCTTTAGTAATCCACAGGTCAGTATCAGCTCCCTGGATAAACGCTTACGTTTACAAGCTTGTCAGAGTTCGCTGGATACGTTTGCCAATCATGAGCAAATGCGTTCCGGGCAGTTAACGGTTGGGGTGCGTTGCCATGAACCGGTTAGCTGGACAGTGTATGTCTCAACGCAGATTAAAGTGATGCAGGATGTTGTGGTAACCCGGCGCGCCTTATCTGCAGATCACATTTTGTCGGCAAATGACATAAAATTGGCGCAGCGGGATATTGCCAGTTTGCGAAAAGGCTATTTAACCGATGCCAAAGCTTTAATTGGCCAACAGTTAAAATCACCGCTGCCGATGGGCAGTATTGTTGAGACCAGTCAGTTTAAAGCGCAAATTCTGGTGAATCGTGGTGATTTAATTACCCTGGTAGCTACGGTAGGCAATATGGAAGTGCGTATGCGCGGCGAGGCTTTAGCCAATGGCGGCCTTGGTCAGCGGGTCAGGGTAAAAAACAGCAGTTCAGAAAGGATCGTTGAAGGTGTCGTTGATGCTGCCGGTGTGGTGCGCATCGAAACAATGTAGACAGAAAATTATTTAAGTTTGTCAAAGCGTTGCCGATACTATTGTATAAGCTCATTTGGAGACAGCAATGTCAGAAATTAACAACATCAAATCTAATGCGCCGGGCGGGGTTAATAACCCGCGTAGCACTTCGGTTGATGATAAAAGTAGTGCCGCCAAAACCAGCGCTGGCACTGATGCTGCGCCGGCGTCTGATACATTCAGCCTGACCGATGACGCCAACCAGTTGCAAGCACTGCAGCAGATGATTGCCGGTATGCCGGATGTCGACAAACAGCGCATTGCCGATCTGCGTAGTGCTATCGAAAATGGCGAATATCAGGTCGACTCGCAAAAACTGGCACAGAATATGATTGATTTTGAGGGTCAACTCTAAGCAGGACAGACCCATGTCGATGACCCCGGCACAACAACTACGTTCCACTTTACAAGCGGAATTACAATTGGCCCAACAGCTGGCCACCATTCTGGAAACTGAGCGCGGTGCTTTAACACAGGCCGACAGCGCCGAATTAGCACAATGTGTTCGTGCCAAACAACCGCTAATCAAGCAGCTTGAGCAGTTAGGCCGGCAACGTGATTTGATTCTGAAAACTGCCGGTTTTCCGGCAGGCAAACAGGGTATGCAAGCGTTCGTTGTTAATCAAACCGATGCCGAAGCCATGGCACTCAATAAACTGCTCGGGCAGTTAAAGATACAAGCCGCACGGTGCCGCGAACATAATCAAATTAATGGCGGTATTGTTAATGTTAATCGCCAATACCTGCAACGAGCGATAAGCATTTTGCGCGGTCGTGATCCGGAAGTCAGTTCATATGGCCCGGGCGGTGAATACACCAGTGGTGTGGTCCGGCAGCCGCTTATTGGCAGAGTTTGATCAGCGATTTTCCGCCCAGTCAGCGAGCACATCCACCCAGGCGGGATGGGTGTTCAGGCATGGCACCAATGTCAAAGATTCGCCGCCAGCCTCAATAAATACCTCTTCGCCGCGAATGGCAATTTCTTCAAGGGTCTCCAGACAATCGGTGACAAATGCCGGACACATCACCAGTACTTTTTTGACACCTTTACCGGCCAGTTCAATCAGTACATCTTCGGTATTTGGCCCCAGCCAGACTTGCCGGCCCAAACGCGACTGAAACGCGACGGAATATTTTTCAGCAGGTAATCCCAGCCGTTCGGTAAAAGCCTGGGTGGTCATCATTACCTGATGCCGATAACAGGTTGCCTGGGCGGGATGAGGCTGCATACAGCAATCTGCGCGTTTGAGGCAGTGTTCACCGGATGGATCGCGTTTGGTGATATGCGATTCTGGCAGACCGTGATAACTCAACACCAGATGGTCAAAATCAGTCTGTAAATGTTCTTGGGTTTGTTGATACAGCGCTTCAATATATTGCTTATCTTGATAAAACGGCGGCAGTACCTTCAGAGCGAAAGTCAGCTTGTGTTTGGCAATCACCCGTTCAGCTTCGACAATTGAAGTGGTGACTGTACTATCAGCAAAATGCGGATACATCGGCATATACAAGACTTCGTTAATGCTGGGATCATCAGCAATCTTCAGCAGCGCCGATTCAATACTTGGATTACCGTAGCGCATTGCCAAATGTACCGGCATATCGACTTTAGCCTGCAATGCTTGTTGCAATTGTTCAGATAAAACGATTAATGGCGAGCCCTGAGGCAGCCAGACACTGCGATAGGCTTGTGCAGAGTCTTTGGGACGAAACGGCAACACAAATAAACTGACAATCATGCGCCGCAAAAGCCAGGGCACTTGAATCACATAACGATCCATCAAAAACTGATTCAGATAACGGCGAACCGATGGCGTATCAGGCTTATCAGGTGAGCCCAGATTGGCCAGTAAAATTGCACGTTTGCTCATAAATTTTCCGTTTTATTGTTTATTGAGTACCGCTTCGAGAGCCGGCCGCAGTTCGGTGTATTTAAATTCGAAGCCGGCCGCGCGCGCTTTTTCCGGAATGGCGCGTTGCCCACCTAACAGTAATGTAGCCATTTCGCCCATTGCGGTTTTTAATACGCAGGCGGGCACCCGAAAAACTGCCGGCCGGTTGAGCGTTGAGGCGAAGGTTTTGGTAAATTCGTTATTGGTCACCGGATTGGGCGCGGTACCATTAAACACACCATTTGCGCTGTCGTGATCTGCCAAAAATAAAAATAAATCGCGAATATCAACCAGGTGAATCCACGGCATATATTGTTGTCCATCGGCAATGGGGCCACCTAACCCCAGTTTAAACGGCAATAACATTTTACTTAAAAAACCGCCGCTGGAAGCAACCACCAGACCGGTGCGAACGATTGCCACACGAATGCCCATGTCAGTGGCAGCCAGTGCCGCCTGTTCCCAATCTTCACAAAGCTGATGGGCAAAATCATCGTGATAATCACTGCGTTCAGAGACAATGTCCGCCTGCTGATCGCCATACCAGCCAACCGCTGAGCCACTGATTAACGCATGGGGTTTGAGCGAACGCTGTTGCAACCAGCCGACCAGTTGCCTGGTCAAACCAATCCGGCTATCACGTAGTATCTGTTTTTGTTTATCTGACCAGCGTTTATCTGCAATAGGTGCGCCGGCAAGATTAATGACGATATCGATTTGTCGTGCGGCAGGAATTTGCTGTAAATCATTTATCGCTGTGACCTTGTCATTAAACCGGTCATGCACTTTGTCAGTATCGCGACTGAGAATGATAACGTCGTGGCCATTGACAAGCAGTTTTTCACTGATGGCGCAGCCAATCAGACCGGTGCCGCCGGTTAGTAGGTAGGTTGCCATTTTGCATCCTTATCATTACGAATTATTTGTAGAGTGACATGCCCCGGTAAAGTTTATGTGAAGTTGATGGGCTGTGACCGTTTATCGGCATACCTTTTAGTTATAAAAATAGCTAAACTCGTTGTAAAGCAACGGAGGCTTTGTGGACTGGAAACGTCTTTTATATCTGAATAGCCTGGTGGCGGCGGCATATTTTTTACTGGCGTGGTTATTGTTGCCATTGGCCATGATGCCGATTAATGTTGTGCCTGTCTGGTTGCCTGCGGGTATCACTTTAGCAGCAGCACTCATTTGGGGATATCGTTTATTACCGGCAGCCTTTATCGGTAATTTTCTGGTTGGCTGGCAGCTTTACACACCCATCGACAGCAGTGGTTGGTGGTTATGTGTTTTTATGGGTGGACAAGCGTTATTACATGCTGGGCTGGGCCGGTTTTTGCTGCAAAAGTATGCGGTGTGGCCGTCGACCTTACAGACGGACGGCGATATCGTGCGGTTTTTTCTGCTGGGCGGGATGGTCGCCGCATTGCCTCCCGCGTTATTGTCAATCGCGGTGCAGGCTTATTTTGCGGTATTGCCACAGGCTGACGGGTGGCAAACAGCACTGATCTTGTGGTTGTCCGGTGCACTGGGGGTGGTGATCCTGACGCCGGTGTTACTTATGTTGCTGGCACGACCACGTGAACAATGGCGACACCGGCAATTTACCGTTGCCGTACCTATGATGTTACTACTGGCGCTGCTGTTAGTGATTGTCTGGGAGACCAAACAGCATGAGGCGCAGGTCAATCAGCAGCGGTTTGAAGCTAACGTCAAACAGTCGCACTCGTTAATGGAAAGTGAACTGGATTTTCATGCTTTATTGTTGCAATCCATGCGTTCGTACTTTTTACATAGTGAAGAAGTTACTTTTGCCGAGTTTTCGGCTTATCTCGCCGATTTTAGTCAACATCGTCATGATGTGTCGTCTGCCTTATGGATCGAAAGAAGCCAACACGACACCCAAAACCCCTTTTGGCTGCGTTATATCAAGCCGGTTAAACAAACTGATGCGGTGCTGCCGCCATTGGCAGGTCAGGCAATGTGTCAGTCAAAAGCCGATCGTTTATTGTGTGATTCCGTTTGGCAGATGCCTGAGACCCTGAAAGCCGGGCCTATATTTGAGGATTTAGCAGCAAAGCTGCCCGGCAAGTTTATGTTTGTGCTGGGCGTACGTGATGGGGTAGGACTGCTATCGGGGCTGGTGGTGCATATTTTCGATTACGATGATTTTTTTGTCCCGCTGGCAGCTGCTGAAACTAGTCGTTGGGTTGAGTTTACCGTATCAAACCGTGAAAACGGCGAAGTTTTATACCAAACGCCAGGCTTTGAGCCTCAGTATTCAACGCAACTAAACCTAACGTTAAGCGAATCACTGGATGGTGGTTTAGGTTGGCAGTTTGAATATCAGCCAAGTGCTCACTATTTACAAAGTTACACCACTTGGACGGTTTTCGGCATTATCACCAGTGCCTTGGTATTGTTCAGTCTGATCGGTGCTTGGCTGATGTCCCAAAGTGGCCGCGTGTTGCAAATTCGTCAGGCAGTAACGGAAAGAACGCAGGCACTAGAGCAAAATATCTATTTGCTACGTAAAAGCGAAGAAAAATACCGGCGATTGATTGAAAACATTAAAGACGAATATGTATTGTATTCCCATGATGTAAATGGCGTTTTTACTTATGTCAGCCCCTCTGTTGAATCGATTCTTGGTTATCAGCATACTGAGTTGATTGATCACTACTCCCATTATCTTCCCGATACCGAAGTGAACCGTAAGGTTGACGGTTATACCGCGCAAACACTGTCAGGTAAAACTATGGCGTATGAGGTGGAAATGCGCGATAAGTATGGAAAAATCCACTCTCTGGCCGTCAAGGAAATGCCCGCCTATAACGAGCAGGGTGAGGTCGTTGGTGTTGAAGGGATTTTGCGTGATATTACCGCGCAGAAGAAATCGCAACTGATGCTGGAAAAGTTATCACTGGCAGTCAAACACAGCCCTAACGCCATTATTATCACCGACCGGGATGGTTATATTGAGTATGTTAATCCGAAGTTTACCGCTATTACCGGCTATCAGCCTGATGAAGCTGTTGGTAAATGGCCAGATTTGATTAATGCCGGTGACGACCCGCAATCCCTGCATAAAGAAATGTGGCAAACCATTCTGATGGGGCAGGAATGGCGGGGCGAAGTCCAAAACCGCAAGAAAAATGGTGATTTGTACTGGGCACAAGAGCTGATTGCCCCGATGCAGGATGCTAACGGTCAGGTCAGTCATGTGGTGGCAACGCAGGTAGATATTACCGAAGCCAGGCGGCTCAATGATGAAACGTCTTATCAGGCAAGTCACGATTTGCTGACCGGCCTGATTAACCGGCGTGAATTTGATTTACGTCTGCGCCGGGTGATCGAGTCTTCCCGGTTGGATCATGGTGAACATGCGCTGTGTTTTTTGGATTTAGATCAATTTAAAGTCATTAATGATACTTGCGGACATATCGCCGGTGATGAGTTGCTACGCCAGGTAGGTGCGTTGTTACAGGGGAATATCCGTTCTCGCGATACCATTGCCCGTTTGGGCGGCGATGAGTTTGTCATCCTGATGGAACACTGTTCAATTGAGCAGGCTTATAAGGCTTGTGAAGGTATTATTAGTCTGTTGCAGGATTTTCGGTTTCACTGGGAAAGCTATAACTTTACGATTGGCGTCAGCATTGGTCTGACGGTGATTGACTTGAATACTAAAGACAGTACCGAGGCAATGCGGAATGTCGACAATGCTTGTTATGCAGCCAAAGACTCAGGGCGTAACCGGGTTGAAGTGCACACCGAAGACAGTGCTCGTTTGCAACAGCGACGCGGGGAAATCCAATGGAGCGCCGAAATCAGCGAGGCGTTGGATCAGGATCGTTTTTTACTCTATGTGCAGCCGATTGTGCCGGTTGATCCGGCACAAAGTGGCTTGAGCTATGAGGTGTTGTTGCGTTTGCGCCGCCGGGATGGCAGTTTGTCACCGCCGGGTGCTTTTTTGCCGGCAGCCGAACGATATAACTCGATGACGCGTATTGATCGCTGGGTGGTCAATAAAGTTTTTGCGTGGCTGGGGCAAAATGCCGACTCGATAAGTCATATCGATAGACTGTCGATTAATCTGTCGGGGCTGACCCTCAGTGATGAAAATATGCTCGATTATATCTATGATGCTGTTATGGCATTACCGGTGCCGGCTAATTTAATCTGTTTTGAAATTACCGAAACGGCGGCAATTGCCAATTTGCGGGCTGCCACCGTATTTATCGAACGATTGGGTGCATTGGGTGTAAGTTTTGCGTTGGATGATTTTGGCAGTGGTTTGTCATCATTTGGCTATTTGAAAAAACTGCGGGTTGATTCACTGAAAATAGATGGCATGTTTGTTAAAGATATGCTGTTAGATCCGCTGGATTTTGAGATGGTCAAGTCGATTAACGAAATTGGCCATGTGATGGGGTTAACCACTATCGCCGAGTTCGTCGAAAGTCCGGCTATTCTTCACAAACTCCAGGAAATTGGCGTAGATTACGCACAAGGTTATAGCATTGGTGTGCCCACGCCGATTGAGACGCTGTTGGCAGATGGCAATAAATATATGGATAGATAGGTTTAGGTTATGGAAGACGCCGCGATTATAAAACAGCAGGCACGACTGCTATACCAGCAAGCACCTTTTTCAAACCTTACGGTAATAAGTGTGTCGTGGCTATTTGCCCTGCTATTTTGGCAACATGAACAAGGGCAGCTACTGGTAATATGGTCCACGGCAATCACGGTGTTTTCTTGTGTTCGTCTGCTCGTGTGGTGGCAGTTTAATCGTCGACCAGAGCTGTTGAATCCGCGGCAATGGCTAAAGATTTATACCCTGCTCACATTATTAGTTGGTATTGCCTGGGGCAGTACCAGCATGTTCTATTTTCTGATTGACGATATTCAGATAAACACGCTGTTTTATATCCTTATCAGTGCTGTCATCGCTGCCGCTGTTCCGGTTCTGGCGGCATCATTCAGTACCTTTTTAGCTTATACCGTGCCGCCAGTGTTGATGTTGACGTCGATAACGGCTTATCAAATTTTTACCCAGGCACAATGGCAAGCTTTGCCATACTTCCTGTTATTTGGCCTATATGCTTACTTTGGTTTTATGCTTTCGCTTGCCAGACGAGCCAATCGGAACATTATTGACGGCTTGAAATTGCAGGAAAAAAATCAGGCACTGTTAGATGATTTGAGCTGGGAGGTGGCGCAGCGAGAAAGCATGATTGAATCACGCACCACCGAATTACGTGAAGCAAACCAGCAATTATCTGAAAACCGCGCGCATATGGTGAAATTATCCAGTGCCGTTGAAGCCAGTCCGAATGGCATTATGATCACCAATCGCGAAGGCATTATTGAATATGTAAACCCGCGCTCCGAGCAAATTAGCGGTTATTCCTTGCAGGAGAGTATTGGCAAAACACCACGACTTTTCAAATCTGCTTTCACAACGAAAGGGGCTTGTAAGTCGATGTGGCGAACCATTATGGATGGCCAGGAGTGGGTGGGGGAACTGGAAAATAAACGCAAAAACGGCGAAGCCTACTGGGCCCGGATATATGTCGCGCCGATAAAAAACCAGCAACAGCAGATCACACATTTTGTTGCTATTCAGGAAGATGTCACCGAGGCGCGCGCCCTGGCATCAGAATTATCCCACCGCGTGAGACATGATGATTTAACAGGTTTAATTAACCGTAGTGAGTTTGAGCGAAGACTGGCAGATTTGGTTGCTGAAACGCAGCACAGTGACGCGCAGCATGCTTTATGTTTCCTGGATTTGGATCAGTTCAAAGTTATTAACGATACTTGTGGCCATATTGCCGGGGATGAACTGCTACGCCAGTTAAGTCTCCAGCTGGGTAACCTGACCCGCAAACACGACACCCTGGCGCGTTTAGGTGGTGATGAGTTTGGCATTTTGATGGAACATTGTGATGTCCAGCAGGCGAGTCGGGTGGCTGACGACATTCGTAAGGTAGTGGAATCATTCCAGTTTGTCTGGGAATCACAGATTTTTACCATTGGTGTCAGTATTGGTATGACCCGCATTGATCAGCAGACGGTTAATGCCACTGAAATTCTCAAGCAGGCAGATTCGGCCTGTTTTGCTGCCAAACGATCCGGTCGTAATTGTGTTTATCTGTACCAGGATGATGATGCACAGTTAGTCGAGCAAGCTGGCGAATTTCGCTGGGTTAACGAAATCAAGGAGGCGCTCAATCAGTCACGGATGGCACTGTTTGTACAGCCAATTATCAGCCTGCAAGCGGGTCGTAAGCAGCGTTATGAAGTGCTGGTCAGACTACGCACCCGTCAGGGGAAATTGATTATGCCGGGCGCATTTTTGCCGACCGCTGAGCGTTTTAATTTATCGGAACGTGTTGATCGCTGGGTAATAGATGAAGCAATCAACTGGCTGAATAAATATCATCAGCAATTGCCCGATATTGAACATTTGGCGATTAATTTATCCGGCGCATCTTTAGGTAATCGGCATTTGTTGGAACATATTGTCCAAATGCTCAGTAATGCACAATTTAAACCCCAGCTGATCAGCTTTGAAATCACCGAAACAGCAGCTATTGCCAACCTTCGGGAGGCCACTTTCTTCATCAATTCGTTGACCGAATTGGGCTGTCAGTTTGCTTTGGATGATTTTGGCAGCGGCTTGTCATCGTTTGGGTATCTGAAAAATCTACCGGTCAATGCTATTAAAATTGATGGCATGTTTGTCCGCGATATTATTGATGATCCTTTTGATGCAGAAATGGTTAAAGCGATTAATGATATTGGCCATGTTATGAAGCTAGAGACTATCGCCGAGTTTGTTGAAAATGCGGAAATACTCAGTAAATTGCAGGAAATTGGTGTCGATTTTGTTCAGGGATTTCACTTAGGTAAGCCACAACCGATTGATGGCATTCTTGATGCAGATAACGCGAATCAGCTGAAATCATGGCACCATAAGCTGCATTAAACAGTGTTTGGGGGGGGGGCTTTGTGCAAAGACGTGATTTTCTCAAATTAAGCACGCTGGCATTGCTACCCGCAAAACTTTATGCCGATGAGTCATCTACTCAGTTAACGGGAATCATTTTGGATGCCCGGTTTGCTGATTATCAAATTTCGGCATCACATCCGGAGTCACCACAACGTTATATGGCCGTGGCGCATACATTAAGTCACGCTGATGTTGCCAATAAATTGCAAATACTGACGGCTAATCCTGCCGAACCAAAATGGCTGAGTACGATTCATAGCCTTGAACATCAAGCGTCAATAAAACGTCACGCAGCATCTGCCTATGAAGTTGCACGGCTTGCAACTGGTGGCGTTCTTGCCTGTGTCGATGCGGTTATCAGTGGACAAATCAAAAATGCTTTTTGTGCCTCAAGACCCCCGGGGCATCACGCAACTAATACCGGACAGGAAGAGGGCTTTTGCTATTTTAACCATATTGCTATTGCTGCCCGATATGCACAGCAGCAATATGGGCTGAAAAAAATCCTGATTGTTGATTGGGATTATCATCATGGAAATGGCACGGAATGGGCTTTTTATGACGATCCCAGCGTGTTGTTTTTTTCAACACACGATATGCATGCCTATCCAGGTACCGGCCTGCCGGAGAGGACGGGCAGTGGTAAAGGCGAGGGGCTTAATATCAATGTGCATTTACCTTGCGGCAGTGGTGATGCTGAGATTCTGGCGGCTTTTGAGCAATATCTGCAGCCGGCTGCTAAAGCCTTTCAACCGGACCTGATTCTGCTGTCTGCCGGCTTTGACAGCCGAATCGATGATCTGCTTGGCTGCCATAAAATCACTGATGACGGTTTTCAGGCGCTGACCCGATTTGTTATGCAACTGGCCGAAAAATACTGCCATGGCCAGCTGGTTTCAGTGATGGAAGGCGGCTATCAAATCGAAGGGCTGCAGCAAGCTGTGCTGGCCCATGTTAAAACGTTAAGTGACCTCATATAACTGATTTTAATAATAAAATTATCATATATCTTTGTGCTGACAATTCTTGTCACGACATCTTAAAAACTTTTTTGCGAAATACGGCACATTTCATGCTTTGACCTTAATATGCTTGCCCTGCCAACGAGGAACAGGGTCGTTTTCCCGTTAGGGTTTCAAGGAGATGATGATGAATGCCATGGCTTTACTCAAAGAAAATGATGGAATATTAAATGATTCGCTAGCAAAGCGTTATCAGCAATTAAATACACATTATGATGCCCGTTACAAAGCAAGCTGGTTTCTAATGCAAGGGCAACCAAGACCTTGCTTTACCAAAACATTGTTGCAAGATATTGCCGAGTATTTTGCTGATGTCCGTGCCGAAATTGCTGCGGGACACGAGGATAAGTACGATTTTCTCATTCTGGCTTCAGATGTTGATGGCGTATTTAATTTGGGTGGTGACCTGGATCAGTTTGCCCACGCGATTGAACAGGGAGACCGGCAAGCGTTAATGGATTATGCCGTCCTTTGTGTTGATGTGCTGTACGCTAATTTAGCTCATTTAGACGAGCAACTAACCACAATTGCCCTTGTTAAAGGTGATGCGCTCGGGGGGGGCTTTGAGTCCGCTTTATCCAGTAATGTATTAATCGCTGAACGTGGAACCAAAATGGGACTACCAGAGGTGATCTTTAATTTGTTTCCAGGAATGGGCGCTTTTTCGTTATTGAGTCGTAAAGTCGGATCAAGGCTGGCTGAAAAAATGATCATGAGCGGCGAGTTATATGATGCTGAGACGCTTTATGAGATGGGCGTGGTAGATATTCTGGCAGAGCCCGGACAAGGGGAACTCGCGGTATATCGCTATATTGATGGTGTAAATAAACATGCATTGAGCCATCGGGCTATGGCCAAAGTTAAAGATTATTGTAACCCCGTCAGTTACCAGGAATTGATTGATGTCACCAAGATATGGGTTGATGCCGCTTTACAATTAACTCACCGGGATCTGCGGATGATGAAAAGGCTGGTACAACGTCAATCGGCAAGAATTGCAGTTTAGGCGTTTATTCAGCTTTAGCTCGCTTTTCAATAGCCGTTGTTTTTAATGTATGAACGGTTTTTTCAAAGGCCTCTGACAGGGAATCAATGAGTTTTTTGGTTTGCGGCTCATTTAACATGTGTGGTTTTACATTTTCTGCTTGGCGGCACAGTTCAGTAATTTTGTGGGCGCCCATTTCAGCAGCTGAACCTTTAAGTGCATGCAGACTTTCCCGAAAAGCCAGATAGTCGTCATTTGCAGCCTGAGTAATGCTATCTATATGTTTTTCACCATCACTTATAAAGCCATTTACTAGTTGGTCTAAAAAATCCTGGCCACCGCCCAGTTGGCTTAGATCTTCGAGCGTTTGTGGGTCAATCCATTCTTGATTACCAATCGCTGGCTTAATATCTGGCGTGATGTTTCTTTGAGTTACGTTCACTGCCAATTTAGCGATTGTTTCCAGTAATATTCTGGAGTCAATGGGTTTGGTGAGAAATGCATCGGCGCCAGCGTCCAAACTACGTTTACGCGCTTCTGGTGTGGCGTCTGCAGTCAACATAATGACAGGCAAATTTATTGATGTATCCATATAACGCATGGCACGAATAACTTCTGGTCCCGAATAATCCGGCATATTCATATCGACAATCAGTAAGTCGATTTCGTAGAGTGCATCAGCAAGAATATCCAATGCTTGTTCGCCAGATTCTGCCAAACTGGTTTGATGCCCTGTGTGTTCCAAAATACCGGCAAGGATCTGCTGGTTAACCTTGTTATCTTCAGCAATCAAAATTCGCAGTGGTCGCGCATGCGACTGGGCAGCATAGTGTTGCGCCAGTGTGACTACCTTTTCATCTTGCACATAATGGCTGCTTTGTGCGGCATGGATAGCATTGAATAATTGTGGCTTGGCATGGATGTTGTGAATGATGCAAACAAAATGTTCGCGTAGTTTGGGATCTTGACGACTTTGCTCGCTGGGGTTGATCAGAATTAATGATAAATGCGCCAGTTGCGGTTCATCATGAATCATGCTGGCGAACTGTTGCGGATTGATTTCCTGCATGCATTGTTGATCAATCATTAACGTGTCGTAGGCGGAATCAGCGTCGCTGAGTCGCATCAACTCTGCAAAAGCTTTGGCGGTCGTACTGACATGTTGGTACTGGATTTTCCAGCCAGCAAGCGTCGGGGCAAGTTGTTGTTGAATAGCTTCGCTGCTGAGGATAAGCATAGGGGTTTCCGCTAGTTGCGTATTTTCGGTTGCCAATGGTTTGAAGGGTAGTTCAAACCAGAAAGTCGTGCCTTCGCCAACTTCACTGATAAGGTCAATATGGCCGTGCATCAACTCTATCAGTTCTTTGGCTATTGTGGTGCCCAGACCTGTGCCACCAGTCCGCTGTCCGGCACCGGTAACCTGTGTAAAGTCATTAAACACTGTCTTTTGCGCATCTTTTGCGATACCAATACCGGTATCAATAATTTCAAAGCGAATTTGTAGCGTTTTGTCATGTTGTTTATCGGCAGGCAACACCTGAAGTTTAACGCTGCCGTTATCGGTAAATTTAATACCATTGCCGAGCAGGTTAATCAGTACCTGCCGGAGATGTTGGGGGTCGCCCTCCAAACTGTATGGTAAAGTCGGATCGATATAGCAACTTACCCGCAGGCCCTTTGCTTCGCCCATTGGAATTTGCATGGCCATCACACCATGTACCAAGCGATGTAAGTCAAAAGTCTCTTTACTGATCAAGATTTTGCCGGCTTCTATCTTGGCAATATCCAACACGTTTTCGATCAAGCCCAGCAAAGTATGTGCTGATGCCCGCATGATGCTGACAAAATCACGCTGCCGATGATTGAGTTGGGTTTCGCCCAGCAGATCGGCAACACCTATCACCCCATTTAAAGGGGTACGTAATTCATGGGACATATTGGCCAAAAAACGGCTTTTGGCTTCATTAGCCTGTTTGGCAGTCGCAATAGCGGCATGTAGTTTGGTGATCAAAAATGCCGAATATAGTGGAATCAGTATTAATAAAAATAATAGGCTGAAGCCAAAAGGTTCATGTTGAGGGTGTTGCCAATATTCTCCACCCAGCACGGCCACTGTAAAGCCGACAATGCCAATAGCAAAAGAAATATATAAATAGCGGACGCCGTAGCGAAAACCATTTCCGAGAATGACCCATAAATATAAAACGAATAAAAAGACGCTTTCTTCGCCAGCAAAAAACATCAAAATTGATAATGCACAGAGATCGATGAGCATGCCAAAAAACCGGCGAACCGGAGATGGCTTTGGGTTGACGATTATTGCTATTGCAATACCCAACGCCAGACAGTAATAAAGCAGTGTCGTTAAGCTGGGTAGTGATATTAGCGTTTCAAGAAATCCTTTTTCCGGGCTCCATGGCAGACAAAAATAAATAATGATGCCCAAACCGATTGTCAGGCGGATTTTAATGGCCTGTTCAGGTTCGCTGTCACCGGTTTTTGCCAGCCGTTCTTTTAGCCTGTGCAGCCAGCTATTTTGTTTATCTGCCTGATCCATCAAATTTACTTACTCATCGGCATAATCAGCCTGAATTTCACGGATTGCGTCATAGCGATCAAAAAATGCCTGCACACATTTGGGGTCTAACTGTGCCCCGGCTTGCGCCTCGATATAGCTAAGCGCTTCGGTTTCTGACCAGGACTTTTTATACGGACGTTCCGACACTAATGCATCATAGATATCGGCTACAGAAACCAGTCGGGCAATTAATGGGATTTCGGTGCCGGTAAGACCATTGGGATAACCTTTGCCATCAAATCGCTCATGATGGTTGAGGGCAATAATAGCACCGATTTGCATGTATTTTGACTGACTGCCGGAGAGTATCTCGTGGCCAATCAACGTATGGGTTTTCATGATTTCCCATTCATGCGGATTGAGCCTGTCCGGTTTAAGTAAAATACCATCCGGAATACCGATTTTACCGATATCGTGCATCGGCGCTGCGTATTCCAGATCTTCACATTCCTGCTCGTCAAATTGGTCCAAGGCTTCGGCAATTTGCCGTGCGTATTTCGCCATGCGAATAACATGATTGCCGGTGCCTTCATCGCGGTATTCGCCGGCTTTGGCCAGCCGGATGATGGTTTCTTTTTCACGCTGAACAATTTGCTCAGTGGCAAGCTCAACCTGACGTTCCAGCCAGTTGGCACGGTCTTCAATGATCAAATGTTGTTCATGCATTTGCAGCAGATTCCGACAGCTGGTGCGACATTCAATCTGATCAATGGGTCGCATCAAAAAAGCTGTTGCGCCTGCTTCGAGCGCTTCATAACGTACCGATTTTTCGCTGACCACGGTGATCATGACGATTGGCACATTCAGACAATGGTTTTTTTGCCGCACCAGACGGATAAACTCAATGCCGTTAATTTCCGGCATCCGGTAATCGGTGACGATCAAATCCACATCATGCAAATCCAGCCATTCCAGTGCGGTCGATGGATTGCTCATTGCGGTGACATGAATGTTATCACCGATTTGTTGAATGACTTTTTCGAGAATAGCGCGGCCGGTCGATTGATCATCAATGATCAAAACTTGCTTGGGTTTGTTGAGAATACTCTGCTTGCGCGCTATTTCAAAAGGAGCCAGCACGCTGTTTTTATGTTGTTCGGTCATCTGGGCAGATGTCCTCGTTACTTTGACGTTTTTCAGGTCGCCTCCCGCAACAAGTCAAACTTAACAATTGGACGAAATTCCATGAGTCCAAACAAATTGAAGCAGATTTCATCATAAACAGTTTTTGTCATTATGCGAAGTGGGTCACGCTTTTCAGCAAATAGCTTCAGGTTAATGCCGTTTATCCAGCTGTTATACTCACCGCTATTTGCAAAAAAATCCAGCCAGCTATGTTGCCCGATTGGAGATTGTCATGAGTGCTGATTTATACGAAAGAGTAAAACGTGACCCCCTGTTTGCCGAATTGGCAAAAAAAAGGGCGCGTTTGGCCTGGAGCCTGTCAGCGGTCATTTTGCTCATGTATTTTGCCTTTATTTTGCTGATTGCTTTCGCACCGTCAGTGCTGGCGAAGCCTATCGCTGCCGGTAGTGTGATCACAGTGGGTATTCCGGTTGGTGTCATGATTATTGTTATGGCATTTGTGCTGACGGGAGTATACGTGCATCAGGCGAATACCCGTTTTGACGCGCTGAATCAGCAAATCAAGGACAGCCTGCTATGAAGCAAACCGTTTTTTTTCTATCAATAGCATTATTTACCCCCACCGTTTGGGCGGCGGAAGTTATTGCCGGAAGCGATGCTGGGGCATCATTAAATATCTCTGCGGTGGTGATGTTTTTGCTGTTTGTCGGTGCGACCTTAGGCGTCACCTATTGGGCTGCACAGCGCACCCACTCGGCAGCTGATTATTATTCGGCGGGTGGCAGTATTACCGGTTTTCAAAATGGTTTGGCGATTGCCGGGGACTACATGTCGGCCGCGTCGTTTTTGGGCATTTCCGGTTTGGTTTTTATGTCCGGCTATGACGGGCTGATTTATTCGATAGGCTTTTTAATCGGCTGGCCATTAATTTTGTTTTTAATTGCCGAAAGGCTGCGAAATCTCGGCCGTTATACCTTTGCTGATGTTGCTTCTTACCGGCTTGGGCAATTACCCATTCGAACGTTATCTGCATTTGGGTCTTTGGCTGTAGTTGCCCTGTATCTCATCGCCCAGATGGTGGGCGCCGGTAAGTTAATCCAGATTTTGTTTGGCTTGCCTTATGAACTTGCAGTGGTTTTGGTTGGCGTATTGATGGTTTTGTATGTCACTTTTGGTGGCATGCTGGCGACCACATGGGTGCAGATTATCAAAGCGGGTTTATTGCTATCCGGTGCGACTTTTTTGGCCTTTATGGTGCTGAAAAATGTCGGTTTTGATGTCAGTGAATTATTTAACCAGGCGATAGCTGTGCATCCCAAAGGCAGTGAAATCATGGCGCCGGGCGGCCTGGTTTCAGATCCGGTATCCGCTATTTCGTTGGGCATCGCATTGATTTTTGGCACTGCCGGGCTGCCGCATATTCTGATGCGGTTTTTTACCGTCGCGGATGCCAAGCAAGCCCGCCGCAGTGTGTTTTTTGCCACCGGATTTATCGGCTATTTTTACATCCTGACGTTTATAATCGGCTTTGGTGCCATTGTGCTGGTCTCGACAAATCCTGAGTTTTTGGATGCAAAAGGCTTGCTACTCGGCGGCAACAATATGGCGGCCGTGCATTTATCGGCGGCGGTGGGCGGCGATTTGTTTTTAGGCTTTATTTCGGCTGTGGCTTTTGCGACGATTCTGGCCGTGGTAGCCGGTTTAACGCTGGCGGGTGCCTCAGCAATTTCGCATGATCTTTACGCCAGTGTCATCAAAAAAGGGCAAGTCAGCGGGCCAATGGAGATGCGTGTTTCTAAAATCGCTACTGTGGCGTTGGGTGTAATGGCGATTTTGCTGGGCATTTTATTTGAACAACAAAATATTGCCTTTATGGTCGGGCTGGCATTTGCTATCGCCGCCAGTGCCAACTTCCCGATTCTTTTGCTGTCTATGTATTGGAAAAACCTGACCACCCGCGGCGCCTTTATCGGCGGCTTTGCCGGTTTAATAACAGCAGTGGTGCTGGTGATTTTGGGGCCGATTGTCTGGGTGGATATTTTTGGCTTTGCCGAGGCAATATTTCCCTATAAATATCCGGCGTTATTTTCTGTAGCCGTGGCCTTCATCGGTATTTGGTTTTTTTCCATTACCGATCGCAGTCCGCAGGCGCAACAGGCAAAGGACTTATTCGAACATCAATATATTCGCTCTCAAACCGGCATTGGGGCGCATGGAGCAACTGATCATTAATGCCGACACATATTACAAAAAAAGCTTTATTACTGGTGGCTCACGGCAGCCGCCGTGCTGCGTCGAATCTTGAAGTTGTCCGGCTTGCGAAACAATTACAAGCGGACTTAAATGCTGATTTTGCCATGGTCAAAGCCGCATTTTTAGAATTGGCTGAACCGTCGATCCCCGATGGCATTCATTTCTGCGCTGAGGCTGGTGCAGACAGTGTTGTCGTATTACCGTATTTTTTGAATACTGGCCGTCACGTAGCTGAGGATATTCCGGCAGAGATAGACATAGCGCGTCAGCAATTGCCAAACCTTACAATCCAGTTGCAAACCCATATCGGTGCAATGCCTGAAATGCATAACTTACTTTTGAAAGCCGCTAAGAATGAGCACTAAAACTGGGTTTTTAATAAGAAAACGTGAACAAGTCCACATTTCATCATAAAGATTGTTTGCAGTAGCCTTTCAAAAGGCCGATACCTTAATTGAAGTCGCAGCTTCTTGAGTTTCTCTATGTAGTTTTTTAGTCAGGTCATCAGCCTGACTTCTTTTTTATTAACACCCTGACGTTAGTCAGGCAATAAATGCCGATTAGCCATTGCCTGAATCGCCACTAATCAGCTGTTTCGAAAATCGATTCTCAAACGCTACTGGTGACAGTTGATTATTGAATCCATCTGGTTGCCATATTAAATGGCTGAAAGGTGCCCGGTAAATTTAGTGGTGATTAAGGGCTCACAGGTTTTTATCGGTGACCGCGCCTTCAGAAGCTGAGGAGACGGTGCTGGCATATTTCGCGAGAAGTCCCCGTGTATAACGGGGAGGAACAGGTTGCCATGCCCTGCGTCTTTCTTGGATCTCCGCGTCGCTCAGGTGAAGGGTGATTTCAGCGGCTTCCGCATCAATGGTAATCTCATCACCGTTTTCAATCAGTGCAATAGGGCCGCCGTCAAAGGCTTCGGGGGTAATGTGGCCAACCACAAAACCATGGCTGCCACCGGAAAAACGGCCGTCGGTTATTAAGGCAACATCGTTACCCAGGCCTTTGCCGATAACGGCTGACGTCGGGCTGAGCATTTCCCGCATTCCGGGGCCGCCTTTAGGGCCTTCATAACGGATAACAATGACATCCCCTTTCACCACGGTGCCATCTAAAATAGCCTCCTGGGCTTGTTCTTCAGAGTGGAATACCCGGGCTGTGCCGGTAAAACGTAAACCTTCTTTGCCGGTGATTTTAGCGACCGCGCCTTCGGGCGCTAAATTACCTTTGAGAATGACCAGATGGCTGTCTTTTTTGATGGGGTTATCAAATGGTCGGATGATGTCCTGATTGGCAGGATAGGGTGCCACATCGGCCAGGTTTTCAGCCAGGGTTTTGCCGGTCACCGTCAGGCAATCGCCATGTAACAGACCTCGCGCCAACAACATTTTCATCAACGGTTGAATACCACCGATGGCAATCAGTTCCGACATCATATATTTGCCGCTGGGGCGCAAGTCAGCCAACACCGGGACCTCGCGGCCGATGCGTGCAAAATCATCCAGTGTCAGTTCAACATCCACGGCATGGGCCATCGCGATGAGATGTAAGACGGCATTGGTCGAGCCGCCCAATGCGATTAACGTGGTGATGGCATTTTCAAAGGCTTGCTTGGTCATGATGTCGGTAGGTTTGATGTCCTGTTCCAGCAGAGACATCACCGCAGCACCTGCCCGTCGGCAATCGTCTGATTTTGAAGGAGAGATAGCTTCTTGGGCAGAGCTGTTCGGCAAGCTCATGCCCAATGCTTCAATGGCTGAAGCCATGGTGTTGGCGGTATACATACCGCCACAGGACCCGGCGCCGGGAATGGCCGTCTGTTCAATCTGTTTTAATTCTGCCGCGGTCATATCCCCCCGGGCGTGTTTTCCAACCGCCTCAAACACAGAAACAATATCAGTATGATTCGCGCCAGGCTGAATGGTGCCGCCATAGACAAATACGGCGGGGCGATTGAGACGGGCCAGGCCGATAAGGCAACCCGGCATATTTTTATCACAGCCCCCAATGGCCACCAGTCCATCGAACCCCTCACAACCCGCGACAGCTTCGATGGAATCTGCAATGACCTCACGGGACACCAACGAATACTTCATGCCAATGGTGCCATTAGCAATACCATCAGAGATGGTAATGGTATTGAAGATAACCCCTTTACCGCCTGCTTCGTCGGCGCCCTGGCAGGCGAAGTCGGCCAGTTGATTAATGTGCATATTGCAGGGGGTGACCATGCTCCAGGTCGAGGCGATGCCAATTTGCGGCTTCTGAAAATCAGCATCATTGAACCCGACGGCACGTAACATCGCTCTGGCCGGTGCTTTTCCAGTGCCGTCTACAACTTGTGAGGAATATTTTCGTGTATCTGTCATTGGCTGACCTTGCTGGGTTACGAAGAGGAAAAGAATCAGTTTCCAAACCAAATTGGAGTGTATCGCACATAGTCACCAGTCGTGTTGACGTGATGTTATTTAGCCTAAGACTTTATCAGTTCATCTTCTAAACGGGCAATTTGTCATCTTGAAGGTTTAAATTTGAAGCTTAACTCTCATAATTTATATGCAACCATTCAAAAGAGGACATAGCCAGGATAAATTAGGCGGATTTAAAGTTGTGAGATAAGGACTGTTATAATTTCCGCCGATGCCCTCGTAGCTCAGCTGGATAGAGCGTCCCCCTCCTAAGGGGAAGGTCTCAGGTTCAAATCCTGACGGGGGCACCAATAATAATGTTTCACCAAAGTATTGTCAGTTGGTTTTTTTGCGACACGAAAAAGCTAAAGGTGAGTAGGATGTACCCTAAAGTTATGCTGCCAAACAGCGACTGACTTATCCCATCACAGCACGTCTACCAGGATCAGAAAATTGAGTATTTCTAATCCTGACAGATCCGCCCGTTTGTAACTGAATTGTTATGGCTGACTACTACTAAACGTAGAAGTCCAACTCCTCCTGGGCTTTCAGCAAATCCCGCATTTTGATGGGATCATCACCAAAGAAGAAGATCAGACCCCAATGCGTACCAAAGGCCGCCCGGTCAGGAACAGTCTCCTCAGCCGGTGCAACCAGTTCATGTGACTCAAAATAGGGATGCCCAATTGTTTCTTTGGGCATTTCCAGTTTGCTGACCACACGGCGTCTTGGGTAGACACCAAAACAACCTGCGTAGCCTTTGGCGTCGACGACTTCGTGGGGGAAGAATGCAGCCACTTCTTCTTTAGTGCTTTTCGGATCAAATACCAGCATCGAAGCCTGGTAAGCATTGAATCCGTAGGCTCTCTCGATAAGCTCAAAAGCCTTGAAACCGGGTGGGCGATAGGCAACTTCGCCAAAGTACATTTCACCATCAGCAGTGACGAAGTACTCAGAATGAATCAAACCGAATTTGATCTCGAAGGTTTTGACCAGCAACTCGATCTGCTTGGTGATCGTGTTGCGCCAGCTTTCGAGTTCCTCAGTAGCGGGTACGAATACCGAGTAGCCCAGGGTTACATATTCCGAAATATTGAGGAACTGGATTTTGCCATCATGGATCCAGGCCTCAACCGCAAATTCCCAGCCATCCAGGTGGCTTTCCATTAGCAGCGGGTATTCTTCGGCCGGAATATTATCGATCTCATCTATCGTACGGATCATTCGATGACCGAGACAACCAGCCTTGTCGAAGGCCTTAACGTGAATCGGATCATCAGGGTCACCATCAAGCTTGAGTAGCGTCTGATTGACGCGTTTCATAAAGCGGACAATATCTTCTTTCTCGTGCGCTTCTTCGAAGATCCCGACGCGAATACCACCAAGCTGAGCACGGCGCTTCATCAAAGCCTTGTCACGGAACAGAATGGACTGACCGTACATGCGAGGGCTGTCGAGAAGTACGGAGTTGATGGCCCCAGACCATTCAACGGTTTCCTCAAATAACGGTATGGCAACATCAACGCCTTCCGCTTTAAGAACTTCAGCAATCTCCAGCGACCGATCATTGAGACGAATAAAATCCCATGGAATGAAAGGTATATTGTTAGCTGCACAGAAATCTGCAGCCCATTCCGGCGCAACGACAATATAGCGGCGGTCAAACTGCTGCGCAGCTTTTATTGCATTGACACTCCAGCCAAGCAGGGCGATATAGCCTTTGTTCGGATCCTTAGGCGTCTCAGTTCCACGAACCGAATCCATATTAGGATCGCGCCAGGATAATACTTCTCCAGATAACTCAGTTTCACTGGTAATCGACATAGAACATTCTCCTGTTGAGCCCCCTCAGAGAAACCGTACTGGAAAAAAAGCACACAAGATGAGCTGAGCCATCGTCAGTATTGTTCAGAGGAGATTGAGTAAATCTTTGACAGGGAGGCTTTATCAGCTTCCCAATTTTCAGAATTGAGCTAGTCGGCTTCACTACAAATAGCGACTAGCTGCTGGTTTGCAAGCGCAACCATAGCACAGTAAGAAAAAAATATTTGGAGGTAACCCCGCCATTATTGGCGGGAAAGCAGCAGATCAGCGCCCCTGAGCCCCGCGTCGCAACCAGTCGTGCACGAAGGCAAGTTTGCGCTGGCCGGTTTCTGATAGAACAAAGGGGTAGACGTCTGATAAGCCCATAGAACGGTTGATGTGGTTGATGCGAGTCACGAGTGTCGCAGCCACGTTGATCAGCAAACCAGAGTCAGGCTCTGAGTAGGGATCCCAGCCGTGCCGTGGCAGCTCTGGAGACGCCAGACCTGTTGCCACAAAACTGTCGGTAATATCTGTCAGATGTAGCAAATGTGCTGCTGTTTCAGCCCAGTCTTCATGCGGGTGTGAAGATGCGTAAGAGGTTAAATAAAACAGTTCCCAGTCCTCTGGCGGACCCTGATGGTAATGTCGCTGCAGTGATTCCGTATAGTCGGCACGCTCGTCACCAAACATTTCCCGAAATGCATCGAGAAAGTCTTCACGTAAGCTCAAGCGCCACCAAAGCATATGCGCAATTTCATGGCGCATATGGCCAATCATGGTGCGATAAGGCTCGTCCAGTGCTTCCCTGCGGGTAACGCGCACCACGGGATCGGCCTCAGATACGCTAATGGTTACGATGCCATCACCATGGCCCATGGCAGCTAATGTATGTCCATCGGCGAGCATATGAAAAACCGGACGCGATCCCGGATCTTCCGGCCGGAACCAGTGCCAGCGGCCAAGGTTATCGAGCACCCAGCGCTTTGCTGCCTCGGTTTCTGCCCAATTGGCGATGGCGTTGGGAATTTCCGGATCGGGTGCCAACGCTGTCATGGCACAAGCCCGGCAAAAAGCACCTGCTTCAGGCGCAATCCAGTTACAACCTATGATCTCGCGGTTTGCACAAAATGGCGGCATGGGCAGGAAAGCCCGCGCCTGGGGATCATAGGCAACCGGCGTCCCATCGGCAGTGTTCAGATTATCAAACCATAAGGTTCCGGCGCCAACCGGGTTAGAAAATGCCAACATAGAGAAAAAAGCTCCTGACTTACTGTACGGTGCAGTAAAAAAACATAGCAGTAGCGTTCAACCTATACCTTTGGCAGCGTAAAACCAAACAAATTCAAGTAACCGTTATTCAATATTGCCTGAGAATATTACCTGCTCTGAGCAACAGGATATGCTTACCTGTTTTAACCGCATGCGTGCGTTAGGGCCATCAAAGTTGTCTTCATCGATAAGTATGTGGCTTCGGTAGCGGTTTCGTTGTTCGGTATGGCGTCAAGACAATTTTTACCAAGGTCAAAAATCGACGTTACAGTCCGTTTTTATCAACGATAATTTGATTATCAGCGTCTTTATCATTGGTGGATAACCCAGCGGTTAAAATCCAGCGCATGGCATCTTCATTGCCCATTTTCAGGGGTTGCACCTGACTGCGTGGCACCAACACAGTATAGCCACCAATCTGATAGCTCATCGGCAGATAAACAGCGACTTTATCACTGGGATCGGTTTCATTGCCGTCCAACAAATTATGCAGATCATCCCGGACCTGAAAGCCAATGAGCTGAACGCCACCAATGCTTACAGCAACGGCATGATTGAGATTATCGCGTTGACGATCACGCGAGAAAAAATGCATAAAATCGCGCAGCGCACCGTGAATGGACTTGACCAGTGGGATACGATCCAACATAGATTCACCCAGTGCAAATAAGCGTTGAACCAGCCAGGCATTCACAGCAATACCCATAGCAAAAATCAACGCGATAGCCGCCAAAAGCCCCATCCCCGGCCAATATAAATGCTCAGGCATCACCGTCTTTAAAATCGGGCTTAAGCCTTTTTCAGCAGTCACCGCCAGCCAGTAAATCAGATATAGCGTGAGTCCAACCGGTAACAGGGTTGCCAGACCTTTCAGAAAGGTTTTCCAGATAAAGTCCATTGCAAATCTCCTGCCGGTAAAGCGTTATATATACAGCGTTATATCAGCTTCACTGGCAAATTCCAGGAAAGTCGCAGCACCGCCATGACTGATGCCATCAATGAAATCACTGTCTTGAAAATCAAATAAATCAACGGTCATCTGGCAGGCAATCAGTTCGACATCGGTTTCCAGACAAGCTTCACGTAAATCAGCGATGCTGGCGACACCTTTTTGTTTCAGTTTACGGCGCATCATCCAAGTCGCAAAAGCTTCCATACCAGGAATGATTTGTAACAGATTGGGAACAGGCACTGGCATCGGCATGGCTGGATTGCCCAGCGGCGATACTTGCAGTGACAAGTCTTTTTTTAGGAGTTGCAGGCCGTAAAACGTGAAAAAAATCTTGGCTTCAAAGCCCAGTGCAGCGGCAGTTGAAGCCAGTAAAAACGGCGGATATCCACCGTCCAGAGTGCCTTTGCTGGCGATAATGGCAAGTTTTTTGGCCATGTTTTAGCCCTTTTCAATTATAAAATGTAGTTTCTGGTCACTCTCATGCGAAGCCACCAGCGTATTGCCAGTCATTTTGCAAAATGCCGGTATGTCTTTATTGGCGCCGCGATCGGTGGCGATAAGGTGTAATCTTTGACCAGAAGCCAGAGCAGACAGGGCTTTGCGTGCCTTCAGCACGGGTAACGGACAATTGAGCCCGGAAGTGTCAATTTCTGCAGCAAAATCTGACATACTTAAGTCCCCGAAAAATTGAGTCTCGAACTGCCATGATAAACACATTGCGGTATTTTCGCATGACGCTGATATCGGAACCGGGTAAAGCGGCCAGAGTCTAAAGGCATTATGAAAAAAGTTATTTTGATGTCAATTTTGGCGCTGACAACGATGTTCAGCCATGCCAATCCAAATATTCAGTTGCCGGAAATGGGTGACAGTGCCGGTGCTTTGGTATCGCCACTGGAAGAGTATCAGGTCGGCCAAAATTTTTTCTGGCAACTGCAGCAACAGGTAGATTTGGTCCAGGATCCGGAAATCAATGATTACCTTAAAGGCTTGGGTAATCGTTTAGTTGCCAGCAGTGATGCACCGAGTTTGCCCTTTACCTTTTTTATGGTGCCGGATCCGTCGATAAACGCGTTTGCCGCCCCCGGGGGCTTTATCGGCGTGCATAGTGGCTTGATGTTGACTGCCGATAGCGAAGATGAAATTGCTTCCGTTATGGCGCATGAGATTGCTCACGTAACCCAGCGGCATATTTTGCGCAGCTACGAACGCGGTGAGCGAATGAGTATACCGCTGACGGCAGCGATGATTGCCGCAGCTTTGTTGGGGATTGCTGATCCCAGTGCCGGCAGTGCAGCGATCATGGCGGTGCAAGGCGGCGCGCTTCAAATGCAGCTGGATTATTCCCGTGCTCATGAATCTGAAGCCGATAGTCTGGGCATGCAAACATTGGTCAATGCGGGTTTTGATCCTTATGCCATGCCCAAATTTTTTGAGAAATTGCAGGTGGCCAGTCGTTTTTATGGCGGTGGCCATGTGCCGGAATTTTTGCGGACGCATCCTATCACCGGCTCCCGTATTGCAGAAACCCGTGCCCGTGCCGAGAATTACCCGATAGTTGCCAAGCCGCGTGATACCAAAAAGTTTTATCTGATGCGTGAAAAACTACGGGTGATGACGACCGATAATTTGGCTGAGCTTACCAGCCTGTATAGCGAAAAAATGGCCGATGAAAAGGCTGACGAAGCTGACATCACGCGCTATGGGTATGTGCAGGCGCTAATCAAGGCAAATAATCCTATTACTGCACGTAAAGCGTTGATGCCGCTGGTCGAAAAAGATGAAGATCGTTTAACTTATCAATTGGCCCTGGCTGATATTGAAATGGCAGTTGGCAATACCGCAGCCGCGTTGGCGATTTATGAAGATTATCAGGGTCTGTACCCAGATGATCGGGCTTTGTCGATGAAGCAAGTTGAAGCACTATTGCGTGTTGGTGAGCCGCGTAAAGCTGCTAATATTTTACAGCGGCAGCTGGATGTTGGTGAAAGCTCCAGAGATTTATATCGGCTACTCGGCAAAGCCCATGAACAGATGGGCAATAAAAGCCAGTCACATATGTGGCTGGCGGAAGCTTATTATCACAGCGGCCAGTTAGCGGCAGCGGTAGATCAATTACGCATCGCAGCGGATTTTGCCCGTGGCGATGAATATCAGCGGGCGAAAATCAGCTCGCGTTTACGTGAAGTCGAAACCCAACTGGCGACCATGGAAAGAAATCGATGAATGAACAGTTTAATGCTGCACGCCGCTATTGGCTGAAACGCGGTGTTTCAGCCACCACGCTGGCGATGGTGGCGGCCAGCGGATTAATGCTGCCACAACAGTTGTTGGCGCATTGGCCGCGAGATGCATACAGTGCTAAAACCGTTGAAGATGCTTTGCGAGCCTTATTGGGCGAAGCCGACATGATCGATGATGAAGCGGTTTATTTCAGCGTTGGTTCACCGCCAACTTACGCGGTCAATGGTGCAACGGTGCCGGTGGAAATCAATACCACGCTGGGAAAAATAGAGCATATCGCGCTGCTGGTGGAAAAAAACCCGTCACCGTTAGCAATGAGTTTTGTGCCTAACGACGATGTCATGTTGCCCTTTAAGACCATGCTTAAAGTTGCTGAAGACTCCGACATGCTGGCGGTGATTCGCGCGGAGGGCAAACTCTACGTAACCCGGCGCTATGTAGAAATTGATATTGGAGGCTGCGCCTGATGGCGGTAAGAGGCAAAGATCGGATCCGTGCCAAGTTGCAGGATGGCGATACCCTGGTGCGAATTTTACTTGCGCACCCGATGCACACTGGCCGGGGGGAAGATACTCAGGGAAAATTGATTGCTGCTGAATTTATTCAGGATATCCGCTGCTGGCGAAATGATAAGGAAGTGCTGACCATTAAATGTGGAACGGCAACCGCACGTAATCCATTTTTTGCTTTTCAGCTGAAAGGCGGTACCCAGGGGGATGTCATCACACTGCGCTGGGTTGACAATACCGGTGCTAAGGGCCGTGCGGAAACCGAAGTCCAATGAGTTTAAAGGTTAAGGTCAATCTGTTTTTTGCGTTGATTCTGGTGTTATCAGTGCTGGCGAGCAGTTGGGTACTGATGTCCAATGCCAAACAGTCGGTTAAGGCTGAAGTGCAAAACACGATGGATACCACGGCGCACATTATCACCGTGACGCTTGCCGGTACCCGGCTGAATCGTGATCGAGCGGTCAGTGAGCATATGAAAGAAATGGTCATGGCGCTCAGCGAAATGCGCAGCTTGCACATTTTAATGTTTGACCAGCAGGGGCTGATGTTTGAGGGGCAGCCGGATAAAAAGATGCAAGACATCCCGCCAGATTGGTTTGTGAAATATTTATTCCCGGAAATCAAACCGTTATCACGGCGTTTTGGTGAAGGCCATATGGTGATTTATGCCGCGCCAATGCTGGAAATTGCCGAACGCTGGCGTGATATTCGCGACATCATGACGCTGGGTATTGTGATTTTTATGGTGTTGGCAGTGTTCTTATATTGGGGAGTTGGCTGGGTTATGCGGCCATTGCAGCGACTGCTCGATGCATTGTCGGGTTTTGAACGCGGCGACCTGCATTTGCGGCTACCGCGCTTTGCGCTGTCAGAAATGGATCAGATCAGCCAAACCTTTAACCGAATGGGTGAAGCGCTGGAACTCAGTAGTGTCGAAAACCGCCGGCTGGCAACCCTGGTCAAACAATCCGGTGATGCTATTTTGTCTTTGGATCATGCGGGTTACATTACATTTTGTAATGCGACTGCCGAGCGTTTGTTTGCACGGCAAACAACGGTGCTTATCGGTGAGTCGTTAACGACACTTGGTTTACATGAAAACCGCAATCAAATCATCAGTGTCATCGAAGGCTGCAGGGCGGTAGAAAATCTGGAAACCAGTTTATTGCAGCCGGACGGAGAAAAAGTCTCGCTGCTAATGTCTACTGTGCCATTACTGGAAACGGATGGCTGCGTCATTGGCGTTATTTGTACATTCCGTGACATTACCGAACATCAACAGGCAGAAAAAGCCCGTGCACAGCTGCACGAAACCCGGATGCTCACCAAGCATATGGACGAGGCTCAGGAAGCAGAGCGCCGGCATTTGGCCCGCGAATTACATGATGAATTGGGTCAGTGTCTGACCGCGATCAAAACGGATGCGGTGCTGATCCGTAATCGCACTCAGGATACCGAACCCAAGCTGTATCAGAGCTCGCAGGCGATTATCGATACGGCCAGTCATATTTACGATGTTGTCCATAATATGATTACCCGCCTGCGGCCAAGTCCGTTAGATGATTTGGGCTTGCTGGCAACGCTCGAAGAAGCGATAAAAAACTGGCAGGATCGGCAATCAGATATTACCTTTAGCCTTGATGTGCAGGGCGATGTTACCGGCCTTAATGAGTCGATTAATATGACAGTTTTCCGGGTGGTGCAGGAAGCGGTGACCAATGCTGTGCGTCACGCTGCTGCCAGTCGCATTAGTGTTGCCGTGCACCGTGAAACAGTGGCCAGCGGCGAGCAATTAGAAATCAATATTCGTGATAATGGCAAAGGTATGGAAGTCCATGATTTTCATTCGGATGTCGACTTTGGCCTCTTGGGGATGCGTGAACGGGCGCAGAGTCTGGGCGGCACATTTACACTGGACAGCCGTCTTGGAGAAGGTGTAAACCTCACGGTGACAATTCCCCTTGGAGCGCAAAACTGACATGAGTATGACCAAAACCAAAATATTGCTCGTCGATGACCATGAGCTGGTGCGTGCCGGTTTCCGGCGCTTGCTGGAAGATGGTGATAAATTCGAGGTGGTCTGCGAATCTGGCAGTGGTGAACAGGCGGTACAGGATTTTAATAAATATCACCCCGATGTCGTCGTTATGGATATTTCCATGCCGGGGATCGGCGGTGTTGGTGCCATTGAACGCATCATCGCCCGCGAGCCCCGAGCCAAAATTCTAGTCTTGAGTGTCCATGAAGACAGTGTTTTTACTACCCGCGCTATGCAAGCTGGTGCGTTAGGTTTTATTCCCAAACGCAGTGCCCCGGAAGAAATGCTCAAGGCCGTTGAAATGGTGGCGCAGGGACGTACCTGTATCGCACCGGAAATTGCCCAACAGATCGCCATGCAAAAACTGACCGGTTCAGAGAATCCGTTGGATGTGCTTAGCCAGCGTGAATTTGAGGTGTTTCGCTTACTGGCTGAAGGTCAAACCGTTAATGAGATTGCCGATATCTTAAGTCTGAGTCCGAAAACGGTGGGCACTCATCACACTAATATTAAACAAAAACTCAATGTGTCGAACTCGGCTGAGTTAGCACGCCTCGCCATCCGTAGTGGTTTACTGGATGCCTAAGGAAAATCCTGAGTAATATCGCGCAAAATGCTCTATTGGCTTTTTCACTAACTGCGTATTATTTGAATCGTAGCTTTCGGAATTGTCCGAAAATCAATGGAGGTAATTACCATGTGGACTAAACCAGAATATTCAGATATGCGCTTCGGTTTTGAAGTAACTATGTACATCTGCAACCGTTAATACGCAGATAACGCATTAAAAAAGCCCCGAATAAATCGGGGCTTTTTTTTGCCTGAAATTTGCCAGAAGCATGCTTAATTTACAAACCATTGCTCTGCTCAGTATATTGAAGCGATCCGTTACCAGGCGTTAAGGGTTCAGTAAATATGGGTTTGTTGTTGCGTTTTAATCTGATTGCTATAACGGTTTTTCTAATCGGGTTGGCAATTGCCCAGTATTTAGCGGTACGCGATATCCGTGAGCGGGTGGGTGCTGATATGGCAATGACCACAGCATTGGCAGATTATTTGATTGAGTCACAAACGATGCGGCTGTGGGTCGATTTTCAGCACTATGGTTTGATGCCGACTGAAAAAGCCCTGAATCGGCTGTTCCAGTTGGAACGGCTGCAGTATTTAAAGTATCTGGATATTCAATTTATCAGTCCAGACGGACAGATACTTGATAGTAATAAAGCGACCAATACTGAAGCGCCGGTGACCATGCCGGGTTGGTTATTTGATTTCCTGTCAAATTTGTTACAACAACGAACTGTTATCAAACCAGTCAATGTGGCAGGCCAAAACATTGGCGACATCAAGATAACCAATAATCTCAATAATGAGATTAATGAGATCTGGCACACCAGTAAAGAAATGATAATGCCATTGCTGTTGGTGTTTTTGGCGGGCAGTATCCTGATAGCTTTATTAGCCTCAATAATCGTCAATCCTGCAGAAAAACTATTACGTATCAGTCGCAAGCTGTCTGAGACAGCACCGGCTAAACGCCGGGCATTTGCTGGAGTCTCAGGCATATTCAGTGCCGGTCATCAACTCAACGATATTGGCCGGCAACTGCAAAATCACAACCAACAATTGCGTGAGCTTAATGATCAGATGCTGACCATGCATGAATCTGAGCGCAAGCGACTATCAGCGGAATTGCATGATGAAATTGGCCAGCATTTGACAGCCATTCGTTTTGATACCGCGACCATTGCCTCAGCAGTCGATTTGGCAGAAGCCAAGCAGGCGGGACAGTCGATCGATAATATCAACCGGCAACTTACCGATATTATCCGCTCGATGCTGCAGCGATTGCGGCCGCCCGCATTGGACAGCGTTGGTCTGGCAGCGAGTTTACAGGAGCTTATTGATGACTGGCAGCAACGTCATCCCGAGCATCATTTAAACCTGCAAATTGACGGCGATCTGGACCTATTGCAAGATCCGCTAAAACTGACTGTTTACCGCGCCGTGCAGGAAGCGCTGACCAATATTGTCCGGCATGCAGGTGATGCGGTGAGCGTTAATATACATATGCAGCAAAAGCCGCAGCAGCTGCTTTTCAGTATTAAAGATAATGGCTGCGGCTGCGATTTCCAAAAAACAAACCCCGGCTTTGGCCTGCTCGCCATGCGTGAGCGGATAGAAGCGCTGGCCGGTGAATTTACGGTATTATCATCACCGGGTGCCGGATTGACGGTGACAGTTAGCATTCCTTTGTGATGGATTTTGATAATGCAGGCAATACGCATATTACTGGCTGATGATCACGAGGTCGTACGGTCCGGACTCGCCAGAATGTTAGAGCGCCACCAGGATATGCAGGTAGTGGGAGAGGCGGTCAGTGGTGAACAGGCCTACCAATTATTTACCGAGATGGATCCAGATGTACTGATTATGGATATCACCATGCCGGGGATCGGCGGGCTTGAAGCATTGCGCCGTATTCGGGTGCGTTATTCCCAAGCCAAAGTTATTATGTTTTCGATGCATGAAAACGCGACGTTAGCCGTCCAGGCAATGAGCGCCGGTGCTATGGGCTATGTTTCTAAATCAGGAGACGCCAACGATTTACTGGACGCCATTCGGCAGGTGGTATTAACCGGTAAAAGCTTCCTCAGTGCCGATATGGCACAACGCATTGCCTTGCAAAGTGTATCTGGCAGTGATGATCCCACCCGACGGCTGACAGTCAGAGAATTTGAAGTATTCCGATTACTGGCTGAGGGACTGATGCTGGAAGAAATTGCTTCCAGACTTAATCTTGGGCACAAAACCGTCGCCAACTATCAGACGGTACTAAAGCATAAATTGGGCTTTAATTCGTCAGTGGAATTGGTACGTTTAGCCATTAAATATAACGTTATCAATAATGACTAATCGGGACATTTTTCCCGCTTTATTTTTGGGGGCTGAAGGCAGTATTTTCAATGTTTACAGCCTGTGTCGGGAAAAATTCCTAATTACCAAGGGATTGACTCCTAATGATTTTGAGGCAAAACCGGAATAAAGTCCAAAGCTCATGAATGTGCAGCACTTGCTGATCATCATGAGTAAAAATAATATAGAGGATAACTTTCATGAAGCTGAAAACTTTATCAATCGCAATGATGGGTTTAGTAGCACCAGGTCTGG
>JBBEBX010000010.1:0-21407 GCA_040882115.1 Methylophaga sp.
ACTGAATGCCGAAAGTCTTTTGCAATATGTTCAGGCAGCAACGGTGGGACGTGAATATGGAAAGTTCGTTTTTACCCGCTCTGTGAGCGAGATACTCGAATTGATCGCTGCTTTTGGCGAGCAACATGGTTTAAGTCGAGAGGAAATGTCATACGTACCACTGGGAGAACTGCTTGCGGCCATAACTCACAGTAGTGAAGGTAGCATTGAAGAGCGACTCCGTTTGATTGCAGAACAGGAGGCTGAGCGCCATGTATTGAGTTCTGCAATACGATTGCCGCAGGTATTGTTCGATGAGGCTGGTGTGCATGTTGTACCATTCCAAGTCAGTCATCCTAATTTTATTACTCACAAAAAGATCACTGCTGTTTGTGCTCATATCGAAGCCGATAAAATAGCACCTGAACTGTCTGGGAAAATTGTACTGATTGAGAATGCAGACCCTGGTTTTGATTGGATTTTCTCTCAACAAATTGCTGGACTAATTACCAAGTATGGTGGTGCCAATTCACATATGGCAATTCGTTGTGCCGAATTTGGCATTCCAGCTGCAATTGGTTGTGGAGAACAGCGTTTTGAGTCGTTACTTGAGGCTAATCAGATCCTGCTCGATTGTGCTGCAGGATTGATCAACCCACTTCATTAGAATAGGAACTATATGGTTGTTTGGATTATAGGGCTTTCCGGGACTGGAAAATCAACTTTAGCTAATCATGTTGTAGCAAAAATGAGGCAGTCTGGAAAGCAGGTCGTGCTCCTTGATGGGGATGTCATCAGAATGCTTTTCGGGAATGATGTGGATCACACAATCGACGGTCGGAGAAAAAATGCAGAACGCTTATCTCGACTATCTAAATTTTTATCTGAACAAGGTATCCATGTTATTGCAGCCGTACTATCAATTTTCCCAGATTGGAGGCAATGGAATCGTGAAAACATTAAGGGATATTCAGAAATTTATATGCGAGCTTCAATGGAAACACTGCTCAGGCGTGACATTAAGAATCTATACGCCAGAGCTATCAATGGTGAAATCACAAATGTTGTAGGTGTGGATATCCAATTTCCAGAGCCAGAAAACCCAGAATTAATCATTAATAATGACGAAGAACGTGACGATTTTAATGAACTGATTGACAAGGTAATGGGTATAGAAGTCATAAAAAGAGCAATGTTGGAAAAATGAGTGTGTTTTTGCTCGTTATGCTTTACCTATTGGCCATAGAAGTAATTTTGTATCTGATTGTTCGGTCATGCAGAAAGGTATTTCCTTGGCTAATCACTAAAGATGACGAGTTACCCGCGCTCGATGAAAAAGCACTGACTAAATTTCTAGATTACAGTTTTGATCCTGATTTGGGGTGGGTCAGAAAGCCGAACACCACTGGAACTGAACATGGTAGAAATAGAGAGATTCAGTTTCATATTGATGCTACGGGAAGTCGTCTCCACTCTCGCTCTAACCTAGTTCCAAAGATTGCCTCTTTCGGTGATTCATACACATTTTGTAGACAGGTTATGGATGATGAAACTTGGCAGGCAATACTTGCCAAGGACAAGGCTCTAGGTGTCTTGAATTATGGTGTCGGAAATTATGGTGTAGACCAAGCGTTATTGCGATACGAAATGATGCCTTTACCGACATCAGTTGGAGTGGTTTTAATGGGCTTCGTGCCAGAGACCATTTGCCGTATTCAGTCATATTGGAAGCACTATCTGGAATTTGGAAATACTTTCGCATTTAAGCCACGCTTTACACTTGGAGAAAATGGGGAAGTAAAGCTCCAAAAAAATCTGATAAGAAGCTTTTCAGACTTCCAACACTTAGAATCAATACTCCCTTATATCCGTCAGCATGATGTTTTTTATGAAAGTAAGTTTCGTCGACTGCAGTTTAGGTTTCCTTACATTCTTAGTTTCAGCAGACATCCATTAAGGCATTCGAAGATAATCTTAGCTGTTGTGGTTCGTTCGTTACTCAGAATTTTTAGAATTAAAAACGATATGGTAGAGAGTTTGCCATTTACGTTGATTATGAAAGAAAACATTAGGCATGCTCATGCTTTATATCAAGATAAGAAGTCTACGGATTTGCTAAAAGCAATACTTTTGAGATTTAAAGAAATTGCTAAGTCAAGAAATCAAATACCGCTGGTAGTGGTGATGCCACAATTGATGGATATGAAGCTTATCAGAAACACGCGAATCCCCTATGAGGATTTTTTTCAGGGACTAAACTCAGAGATGAATGTCATCAATTTAACTGAAATTTTCCTGAAACAACGTTCTTTGGATTCACTTTATGTGAATGACAAATATGGAGGGCATCTTTCGCATAAAGGGAACAGCTTAGTTAGTCAAGAAATATCGAGATTGCTTGACGAGCTTGTCAAATTAAATTAAACCTTAGGAAGGTCAACATGAGAGTTACATATCGATATGCAAACAATAAGGACTATTGGACTAAGCGTTGGGCGGACATTCCAGCAGATGCCCCAATGGAGAATCTTGATGCATATCCTCTGAAATATGCTCAAATGACGGTGGAGGGCAAATCTGGAAAAATTCTCGAAGCGGGTTGTGGGGCTGGACGCATTCTCCGTTATTACCATGACCGTGGTTATGGTAATAACGGAATGGATTTCATTGAGGTTGCCATCAATAAGCTGAAAGACATTGATCCCACTCTCAAAGCGGAAGTCGGTGATATAACGAATCTGTCCTATGCAGACAATACCTTCAAATATTTATTGGCGTTTGGTTTGTATCATAATCTTGAGCATGGCCTGGAAAAAGCCGTTCAGGAGACTCACAGGGTATTGGATCATGGTGGTGCCGTATGCGCATCTTTCCGTGCTGATAATATTCAAACACGATTGACCGATTGGCTAGCAGATAAAAAAGCCAAACGAAACGGTGCCGATAAATCTAATAAATCATTTCATAAAATGAATTTGACACGAAGTGAATATGAAAAACTATTCAGGCATGCGGGCTTCGATATAGATTTTATTGGCCCAGTAGAGAATATGCCGATTTTGTATAAATTCACGATATTCCGCGCTAAAAGTCACAAAAGATTTGATGAAAATAAGGCCAGAGCTGAAGGCTACCGATTGTCGTGGTTCGGTCAACGACTACAGAATTTTCTGATGCGCTTTTTCCCCAATCAGTTCTGCAACATATACGTTCTCATCGCTCGTAAGGTTTAACCATTAATTCAACATCTAAAATTATTGTTGGCGTTACTCAGCGCATAGATCGTTTTGAGGACCGTTCTGAATTTCGTGATGCATTAGATCAGCGATTGCTTTCATGGTTGATGCAGTCTGGTTTTCTACCAATACCCATTCCTAACACCTTATCTATGGAGGGTGAATCAGAAGATGGTTGGGATCATTCATCGCTTGAAAACTGGCTTGAAGTTATTCAGCCCAAAGCATTGGTACTCTCTGGTGGGAATGATATTGGGGAATATCCAGCACGTGATAAAACTGAAAAATACCTCCTGGATTGGGCAAATAGCCACAAGATTCCATTATTGGGAATCTGTAGAGGGATGCAGATGATGTCTCACTGGGCAGGCGGACAATTAGTGCCTGTGAAAGGTCATGTCAGAGTTCGTCATCAATTAGTTCAGAAGGTCGAAGATGTAATTTTTTTACCTGATTCGGTCAATAGTTATCACAATTTCAGTATTGAAACCTGTCCTGAGCCATTTGAAGTCATGGCTGAGGCACGTGACGATGGTGTTATTGAAGCTATCCGACACAAGACGTTGCCATGGGAAGGCTGGATGTGGCATCCAGAACGTGAAAAATCATTTAATGGAATTGATACTCTAAGAGTTAAAAGGTTGTTCAGTGGAAAATAAGGCAAATATAAAAGCTATAATTCTTGCGGCTGGGAAAGGCACACGTTTACGCCCATACACACTCGATAAACCAAAATGTCTGGTTGAGGTAGATGGTAAAAGCCTAATTGACCGGCAACTGGCAATAATTTCAACTGCAAATATTCATCCAATACTTATGATTGGCGGCTATAAAGCAGGGATGTTGAAACGGCCAGGAGTTACTGTGCGTTTGAATCCCAGATATGCAGAAACAAATATGGTCTGGACATTATTTTCTGCTGAAGCTGATCTCGAAGGTGATGTTTTAATATCTTACGGTGATATTGTTTACTCTAAAGATATTCTGCTGGAGATTATTGACTCTGATGCTGATATTGCGGTGGCAATAGACCTTGAATGGGAGTCATACTGGCGAGCTAGGAATGAAAACCCGCTGGACGATGCAGAAACACTGAAATTGCACTCGGACGGTCGAATTTATGAAATAGGACAGAAGCCACACTCTTTACAGGATATAGAAGGTCAGTATATGGGATTGATTAAACTTTCTTCACATGGCGTTGAAGTGCTGAAGAAAGTATTCAGTGATGCAAAACAAGGAAGTGGTTTACTGGGTAAGCCCGTTGAGCAAGCCTACATGACTGACTTACTGCAAGCTGTAATCGATGCCGGTTATCCAGTTCAATCGGTCCCTACAACGAGTGCATGGGTAGAAGTGGATACGGTCAGTGATTTGAAATCCGAAACCACAAAAAGTCGTCTTGCTCAGATCGAATCCTCCACCTGACTCGCACTGATATGAGAATTTTCCACCAAATCATGGGTATATTTTCTGATGAATACGCCAATCGTTCAGCAATAGGCAATAATTTCTTGCTATTGCTCATGTACAGATTTGCTTATCCATTTGCAGCGATACTCAGTGCAGCGGGTATTAGTCCGAACCAGATAACAACCATGTCGATACTTGCATCAATAGGTGCTGCGATTATATTGGTTGTAGATGACGGCTGGTTGTTATTCTCAATTTTGTGGGGAGTCGCTCTGCTGTTGGACTTTTGTGATGGAACTGTTGCCAGAAAGACCAACACCATCAGAAAAACAGCCTTTCGGTACGATCACACAAGCGATCTCTTTAAGATTTTCATAGTTATCCTGGCAGTAGGTATCAGATACGAGGACCATACAGTTTGGATTCTATCGTTAATGGCTTCATTTTTATTCATGTTTTTCATGGTAATCAATCACGATCTGAATAGTGCTAGACAACGGAATTTTCAAGCAAACCCAACAGCTAATGAGCAAAAATACGGTTTGAGAACTAATTGGTCAGAGGAAAAAACGCCAATAAAAATTTCAAAGGCGATATATGCTGCATTGATGACTATCAATGGACATACGCTTTTAATATTTCTGCTCTTTCCCTTTGGGGTTGATTGGGCTCTAGCGGGGCTTTCATATCTTGCGGCTATATCTTTAATTCGAAGTGCCAGATCTATTTTCGCACTCAAGATGATTCCAAAATAAGCCAACAAAAATTTATTTAACCTTTGAGTTTTCAATGAACATTAGCTCTGGACCTTTAATATCCATATGCGTACCGACTTACAATGGCTTTCCATATATACAATCATTAATTGATGAACTGATACTCTCATCAAGGTCGGATTTTGAAATAGTCATTTCTGATGATGGCTCAACGGATGGCACGTGGGAGTATGTTTCACAAAAAAGTATTGATGACCCGAGAGTAAAAGCTTTCAGTAACGAACAAAATTTGGGTATGGATGCAAATTTTGCCAAGACAGTATCATTAGCTGGTGGACGGTATGTTTGGCTATGTGGGCAAGATGACAAAATATTCCATGAGGGTATTGAGTCTGTTACGGCCTTGCTAGAAAAGCGACCTGACTTGGATTTTGTATATCTTAATCATGTAAAAGTGTTGGAAGGTGATGATCAAGATTCTTCTTTAGACAAGCCTGAATATGGGATTCATCATGTTTACGGTCATGGTCTGAATGAATATCTCAATCACCATGATTACGAGCTGCCAACGTTTCTTCCTAAGTACATTCTCAGGAAGAATTTATGGGAAAGCGTCAATATTGGAAAATATTTTGGCACTTGCTATTGCCAGGTTGGTGTTTTTCTTGAAGTTTCCAAAGGACTTAATTGGTGTCACTTTGATGGCAACTATGTGGTCGGATTGACGCCGGCCAATGGTTGGCAATCTAGCCCCGAACAGTTCACTAAAATTAGTCTGGGTATGTATTCAATGCTATGCCGGTCAAGTAAAGAAATGGCCTGGTTAGATTCAAAAGTCTTGACGCGACTAGTGAATAAAAATTACAAGCGCTTCATCATGTCCTGTCTTTTACTCAAAAGTATTGAAATAAAGCCTGAAGAGAGAATAATTCAGGAATCTTTACTCGTTATAAAAAGTGCTAAAGCACTGAATTTATGCGTGAGAATCATTCTAACGATGCCTCGCTGGTTCAGTATTTGTATTCTAAAGCTAGTTAGTTGCCGGAGGAGTGTTAGGAAGCACATCATTGGTGTTTCACCACAAGGACCTAAAATTGACTAGCTCGAAAGACTTAGCCCCGATTGCCTTATTTGTCTATAACCGGCCAGAACATACGAGAATGACGGTCGAAGCTCTGGCCAGAAACTCTGAAGCATCAGATTCGTGCCTATTTGTTTTTTCTGATGGTGCAAAAGATAGCGCTGATAGAGACTTGGTGAAAGCTGTCAGGAGTTACCTCTCTCAGATTCAAGGGTTTGCTGAGGTTAATATTATTGAGAGAGAGACTAATTGGGGGCTCGCTAACTCAATTATTGATGGTGTGACCTGCCTTAACCGAGAGTATGGTCGGGTGATTGTCTTAGAGGATGATTTGCAAACATCCCCGCACTTCCTCTCTTTTATCAATTCAGCTCTTAACTTGTACCAAACTGATCAACGGATTGGGTCTGTTTCGGGCTACATGTATCCTATACAAGTATGTGAGCAGATATTTTTTAGAAGTGTTCCACAGAGCTGGGGCTGGGGTACATGGGAGCGCGCTTGGGAATTGATGGAGACTGACGGAGTTAAGCTTTTAAAAAAACTTGAACAGAATGAAATTGCTGAGCAATTTAACAATGCTGGGCATCAACCTTTTATTAAAATGTTAAAAGACCAGATCAGAGGTAAAAATAACTCATGGTATGTACGTTGGTCAGCTTCCTTATTCATGAATAAGAAACTAACTGTAATGCCTCCACAATCCTTGGTGAGGAATTTTGGGATTGATGGAACTGGTACTCACTGTGCTTATTGGCGGTTCAATCCATACGATGTTGAAATTAGAAATGAACAAATTACGATTCCTGAGAATGGGGATGTTTCTGCTGATCAAGTTGTTGAAAAAAAATTAAATAGATACTTCTTCAAAGTTAGGATCATTCGATATGTTAATTTTGTTTATAGAGTTTTGAGGTTAGGAAGTTATCAAATCAGGATGAAAAGATGAAAGAAATTCCGCCTAAGATTTCAATTCTCACAGTCTGTTATAACAGTGCAAAAACAATTATCGATACGTTTACCTCAGTCAGGGAGCAAAATTATGGAAATATCGAATATATAGTTGTTGATGGTGGCTCTACTGATGGCACTTTGAAACTAATTGAAAATTCAGACGCTGTGACGAAATATGTATCAGAACCTGATGAGGGTATTTACGATGCAATGAATAAAGGCATCTCAATGGCAACGGGTGATGTGATTGGTTTATTGAATGCCGATGATTTTTTCGATGCTGATGATGTGCTTTCAGAAATAGCTAGAATATTCCAGAACCAAACTGTTGATGCCTGCTATGCAGATTTGGTTTATGTGCAACAGCAGAATACCAAGAAAATTGTTCGATATTGGCAGCCTGGAGCGTTTAGACCTGGTGCATTCAAACGTGGTTGGATGCCACCGCATCCTACTTTTTTCTGCCGAAAATCTGTTTATCAACAATACGGTGATTTTGATTTGCGTTATAAGATTGCAGCGGATGTTGAGTTACTGTTTCGATTTTTAGAACAAAGCGAAGTTAACGCTGTTTATTTGCCAAGAATTATTACGCGAATGCGTCTCGGCGGGACCACCAATCAAAGTGTGAGTAATATGAAAGCGCAAAATCGTGAGGTGTTGGCTTTTTTAGATGCGCATTATGGCAGGGTAAGTCGTTTTGTCTTTTTTATGGGCAAATTCGTTGACCGCACTATTCAGTTTATTCGTCGCCCAAAGTTAATTAAAAATGTATCAATCCACTGAGAAATTGAGTTGCTTCAAAGCATATGACATTCGCGGTAAGTTGGGTGATGAACTCAATGAGGATATTGCTTATCGCATTGGTTATGCTTTTGCCAGTCATTTGGGGGCAAAAAAGGTCGTGGTCGGTGGTGATATTCGTGAAACCAGTGAGCCGCTGAAACTGGCTTTAGCGCATGGTTTGACAGAGGCCGGAGCTGAAGTCATTGATATTGGTATGGTCGGTACCGAAGAAATTTATTTTGCGTCGTTTTATCTGGATGTGGATGGCGGCATTGAGGTTACGGCTAGTCATAATCCACTAGATTATAACGGGATGAAGTTGGTTGGCCGAGGTGCGTTGCCCATAAGCGGTGACAGTGGTTTAAATGATATTCGGGATTTGGCCGAGACGGTTTTGTCGCCTTATCGAGATGCCTCCGCTGCGGTCGGCATGACAAAAGGTTGTCATTCCGAGCGAAGTCGAGGAATCTCAAAAGATGCTATAAACGCAGCTGACATAACAGGTGAGGGACTGGCAAATCAGTCCGTCATTGCGAGCAAAGCGAAGCAATCTATTGCAGCCGAAAACACAGAGAGCAGATCGCCACGGCCTAGCGGCCTCGCGATGACGGAAAAGAAGCTGGATTCACATTTTCGCGGGAATGACGTTTATTCGCAAAAATCTATTCTCGGGCCTTATGTTGATCACCTGCTCACTTATATAGACTTAAAGAAACTCAAGCCGCTCAAGTTAGTGGTGAACGCCGGTAATGGCGCTGCCGGGCATGTAATTGATGCAATTGAAACCATTTTCTTGCAAAAAAATATCCCTGTGGAGTTCATCAAAATTCATCATGAACCTGATGGCAGTTTCCCCAATGGCATTCCTAATCCTCTTTTACCAGAAAATCGGGCAGTAACAGCAGATGCTGTCAAATTACATCAGGCCAATATGGGGATCGCCTGGGATGGCGACTTTGATCGCTGTTTTTTGTTTGATGAAAACGGCCGGTTTATTGAGGGCTATTATATTGTTGGCTTGCTGGCAGAAGCATTTCTGCGTAAATGCCCGGGCGAAAAAATTATTCATGATCCACGTCTGACCTGGAACACTATTGATCAGGTTAAAGCCGCTGGTGGGAAACCCATTCAATCCAAAACCGGTCATGCATTTATCAAAGAACGGATGCGTTTGGAAAATGCAGTATATGGCGGAGAAATGAGTGCTCACCATTATTTTCGGGATTTTGCCTATTGCGACAGCGGCATGATTCCCTGGTTGTTAGTCTCTGAATTGCTCAGTGTTTCGGGCAAATCACTTTCTCAATTAGTTGATGAGCGAATACTCAAATACCCTTGCAGTGGTGAAATTAATTATCGCGTTGATAATGTTCCCGCCACGCTGGAGCGAATTATTTCGTTTTACTTCAATTCAGACTTAGCTGAGCAATCGAATCAACAACCGATAATTGATAAAACTGACGGTATCAGTATTGAATTTGCTGAGTGGCGTTTCAATCTGCGTGCGTCAAACACTGAGCCTCTTTTGAGATTGAATGTAGAGAGCCATGGTGACACCGATCTTGTATGGATGAAGGTCACCGAAATAGAAGGCTTTATTCAAAGTCAATGAAATTTTTAATAACTCATTTGACTCAAGTTCTCCATAGATTTCTTAACAGGATGTCGTGAACTAATTAGAAATCACCAACATACTTTCCAGAATTTAATAAGTTTTACGAAGCTATAAACTAGGCTCTGGGAAAAGTATTCGAATCAAATTTAGATAGAGCGTAACTTATTAAACAGCTATTAAAATACAAAAAGTCAACAGCAACAGTTGCACTTCTTTTTGTTGCAACTTTTGTTGGCGCTTTACTGAACTTCGGTGTCCAAGTGTTACTTGCCCGAACGCTCAGCGTAGAGCAGTTTGGAACGTTTGCTTCTGCATTGGCGATAGCTTCTCTGATGGTGCCATTGGCTGGATTTGGTCTTGAGGGCTATTGGCTGAGTATCTTTGGTCGAGAGGGCCAAGCTGCGAAACGTTGGATGCCACCGTCAATCCGTTTTGTGTTTATTAGTGCAGCACTGGTCTTGAGTGGTATATCAGCATGGGCATGGCTCGGTCCACATAACGTTGAGACAACCATAATACTACTTATTCTGACTATTTTTATAATCGGTCAAGTGACAGTAGTACTTGCGAGTGCAAAGTATCAGCTTGAAGGGCGACACGGTTGGCTAGCCATCTGGCAACTGTTGCCAAATCTACTTCGGTTCCTGGGCGTTTTGGCTGTGATTTTTTTGATGGGGCGGCAGGTATTTACTGCTACATCGGCGTCAATCATTTTTGCATTGGTGGGAGTAATTTTGCTAGGGCTTGGTGGCTATCAGCTAGTTCGATTTGTGCATGGAAAGCTGGTCTTGGAAGGGCACTCTGAGATGTCTTTAAAACCACTTAAACATCAAGATGAACTAGGCATGTTTCAAGTTTTGGCTGGTACGTGGCCTTTCGGTCTTGCGGGCATTTTTTATCTGATTTATTTTCAGAGCGACATTATCCTTATAAAGTATCTTATTGGTGATAGTGCTGCGGGAATTTACAGTGTCGCATTTGTCGTTATGTCGGCTATTTATCTTTTCCCAAGTGTACTCTATCAGAAGTTTTTGTTGCCAAGACTACACCGTTGGGCGCATCACGACAAACTTAGGCTCATCAATGCTTATCGTATCGGTAATGTAGGCATGTCTGGCCTTGGCATTATCGCAATGGTTATGCTTTGGTTACTTGCACCTTTGTTAGTGCCTTTTATATTTGGTGAAGCATATGATTCTGCAGTCACGCTTCTTATGATCCTTGCTGCAGCTATTCCCTTTAGATTTTTTGCATCAAGCGCTGGAGCAATGTTAGTTACTGGCGATGGTATAAAAATTAAAGTGAAGCTAATGGGGTTGGCTGCTGGCTTAAATGTGATTTTGAACTTGGCTTTTATTCCAAAATTTGGAATCGAAGGTGCTGCTATAGCAACTGTTATAACCGAGTTATTTTTGGCCATCATGTATCAGTTCGCTTTTAAGAGATATCTGATTACCGATAAAGGATTTTTAGATTGATCACACTAAGTAAAACCGTAATGGGCGAAACTGCTTGTAGGAGCAAACGTGAGGCTGTCAGTGATTTTCTACGGGAGTTTGTCCAAAGGCAACTGTCAGACTTAAATATCAGTGTCATACTCCATGGGAGCTATGCTACAGGTACTATTACAGCATTTAGTGATATAGATTTGCTTGCCTTTATTCCGTCTAATCGTGATGGAAATTATAGCTGCTTAATAGACCATCGTCTTCGGCGATTGACATTCCAGTTGCATCGTATTGATCCACTCATGCATCACAATGTTGATGTAGTAGATGAAAGAAATTTTGAGAACTACGACGAAAGTACTTTGCCAATTGATGCCATCAGTCAGTCTGTTATCCTCTTGGGCAGTCCAACACTCTCAATTTCACCGAATTTGCAGCTCAGTAAGGCGAACGCAGCAGCTAAGTTAGTAAAAACGTGTAATTCCATAATTCTCTTTCAAGATACTGTAGTTAACAGAACGCCATATCGAATCAAATGCTTAATATCTGCTTTGTTCTTAGTACCTATTTTGCTTCTTCAGTCGCATAAAGGAATGTTTTTATATAAGAGGGAGTCTTTGGCTTTAGCAGAAAAATTTTATGGCAATGTTATAGATTTTCGAGCGATATATCTTGCCACTAAAATGCGTTCTGAATGGCATTTATCTAGATCTTCAGTTGTAGTCAGAAAAACACTGATACCTTTTGAGTCATGTTTGTATTCACCATTATGGCTACAGAGGATTTCTGGGTCATTGTTCCCGGTAAAGAAAAGCGTCTATCAAGAGCTTTTGAGAGAGTCAAAAAGATTTGTTGGAGATGTGCTTCTTTATGCAAAGCAAAATGACATTACATGATTATGAAATAGTTATTAATCGATATAGTTCTTTGGCTCGGAGCCATGGATGTAAAGTCATTCCGTGTGGAACGATAAAAAATCCGGGGATTTCAGATATAGACTGTATTCTTGTGGCAGATGACTGGAAAACTTTTAGGCAATCATTAAAGCTCCTAAACCCAGAAGCAATTTCATCTTTGTTCGTTCATGGTCCTTTCGTTTGTACTACGGATACTCTTCCTGCGCTCTTTCGTTACACGACACTTCGTCCACAGTATAGAGATGATTTTGTTTATGAATCTTTTGATTACAATCAACAGTTAATTGTGGCTGCTCGGCAAGCAGGATCGATTATCCATTTTGGTAAAATATTGTCGCGGTCCAGAAGTGCCAGAAGCGAATCCTTAATTCTTAAGAGTATGCTGTATACCTTCCGTGATTGCTCCTGCTTTTTTAATGAAAGTTCGAATCATGTGGCTGAGGTTGAGACTTATGCTTTAAAATTAGACGAGATGCGGGAAATGCTAATCTTGGGCATATTAGATGAGCATAAACTCAATGATTTGAAGACAAGAGCTAAGAAGTTACATAAGTCTTGTAAAAATGCCGTTTTAGAATGGATTATGGATAGTTTTTCTTTTGATTCGTTGGCCGAACCTGATGCACTGGTTTCATTCCTTAATATTCTTAATGGTGATGCATTAATAAAAAGTATTCGTTCAGATCTAGTAGTCGAGTTTGAAAGTATTCTTAATTTTCGCAAAGAAATTGAAATTGGTTATGTAGATTACGGTCTACTGTGGCGTGGTGCTGAGGCTCCATTTCATGGCTTTAATGTTTCGTCAATTGGGCAAATGATATGGGTTAGACGTTTTATTAAACGTGCATTTTCTCTAAGTGGTCGAGTCTTTAACGGGGTATAAAAAATACAGTTAAAAAATAATTCCTGGTTGAAAATTATGGTCGAAAATTAAAGGGGTGATCAAAATTGTTATGTTTATAAATGCATTTAGTTATTCAACAGCATCCTTGTCAAATTTTGTGGATGAAGACACATAATCCTCCATGAAATCATGATATTGTGAAGCCTTCTTGCCATCCACTGGCTAGTTATCTTTCCAAGATTACAAATTTTATGAAAACTAGCTCACCAAGTTAGAAAAATTAGAAACGTGTATTAGAGAGTTTCTTATCTTCTTTATTAAAATATTTACAAATATGCGGAATTAACGAGGTTTGAAAGAAATAATTTCAGTAACAGTCGTCATTCCTTGCTATGACTGCGCTTCTACACTGGGCCGTGCGCTGGAGTCGGTACTTCAACAAACAGTGTTGCCTGAGCAAATAATCCTTATTGACGATGCTAGTAATGATGCCACTCGGGAAGTAATGCGTGAGTTTCAGAATCGCTACGGTTCTGCCTGGCTAAAGATCGTCCATCAGAAACAGAATTATGGTCCTGCTCATGCCCGAAATGAAGGGATTAGACAGTCTGAATCTGACTACATTGCTTTTTTGGATGCAGATGATAGCTGGTATCCTGAAAAGTTGGAGGTTCAGTTCCGGTGGATGCAGTGTCATCCTGATGTCGTGTTAACCGGTCACAAGATAATGCGGAATAGTAGTAATCAATTGAAGGAGCGGGTAAAAGAACCCGTGCAAGTAACAAAAATATCACGAGCACAGGCTTTATTTTCTAACCCTTTTTCAACACCCACCGTGATGATGAAGTCGAATCTTCCCTATCGTTTCGAATCCGGTCAGCATCACGCTGAAGATTATCTTTTATGGTTAACGGTCTGTTTGAATAATGAACAAGTCTATCGCCTCGAGGTGACCCTGGCTTCAATACATAAAGCTGCATATGGTCAGTCGGGTTTAAGCGGAAATTTAGTTGTAATGCAAAAAGGCGAGCTTATGACATACCGCAAAATTTATGAAAGCAAAGCCATTAATGTATTCCAATATTATGGCTTGGTGCTGTTTTCATTGTTGAAGTTTGTTAGAAGAGTTATGCTGTTAAGATTAATTCGGAAGCCATCATGAAGGTGGTGGCAACGGGAACATGGCGAGCAACGATATATAGAAATGTCAGAGAAAATTGGTTTATATACTCGGGTCAATTTTTCTTGGCGATTCTGGTTGGAGCCAGAGATCTTGATGTCGGCACTGACACGTTAAGATATGCTGAATGGTATGCAGTTATAGCTGATTGTTATTGTTTATGGGGAACAGTTGAGCCTGGCTTTAATGTCTTTAGTTTAATCATATCGCTGATAAGTGACAGTACTGTTTTTTATTTTTTCGTTATTTCCATGGCTTTATTCATAATGACGAATGTCATCTCAGGGAAAGTCGTTAATCTTGATAGTCAGCTAGAGAAAAAAAATAAACAGTTAATATCAGCATTGATTTTAATGGCCTTCTTGGTATCTCCATTTTTTGTTTCTGCCCATATCAATGCGATTAGACAGGGTATGGCCGCATTTATTGTGTTCTATGCTTTCTTAAGTTTTTACGATAGAAGCTGGGTGAAATTTTTAATTGCTTCAGTATTGGCGATTTCGATACACACTACGTCAATTATGTATCTAGTACTGTTTCCACTTCTATTAATACCCTTCCATATTTTGTTTGCGATGAGTGTTGGCCTTTCAATAACTTATGCAAGTGGATTTTCAGAGGTGATGGTTATGCATCTTTCCAATGCTTTGGATTTGCCTTTGTACGACTTTGTGGCAGGCTACCAAGAAAACCAAGCATATCAGAGCGGTGTTCGTTATGATTTTTTAATTTTTTCATGGCTTGGGCTTTGCTTTGCTTTGATTGGACGCTATTTTAGTAATAAAAAAAAGGTAATTACTTCACTCTTGAGCGTTTATATCATACTAATGATTCCTTTTCTGATACTCGGTTTTGCTAATTTTTCCAATCGCTATGCTTACACTGCCTGGCTATTTCTGTCTGTTCTTACGGCTTATGCTGCATATTCAATTCCTGTTTGGGAGAAATTAAGAGTAGTTGTTTCTCCATATGCCCTGATTTTAGGGTCTTTAGCGTTTTTGTTGATGGCATTGAACGGCTTTGCCAGATAAACCTGAGTAATAATGAATAGAAATATTAAAATAGCAAGAATCGCAACGGTGCCTTTCTTCCTCGATCACCAATTAAAACATCAAATTAGCGATCTGATTGACGATGGTTTTGATGTCACGGCTATTAGTTCTGAAATTGGTGATTGGTCTGGGCTCAGAGCAATTCATGATCTGGAATGTGTAATACTTAATATTAGTCGGCAACCAGCTCCTTTAGAAGATTTGGTTTCATTGTTCAGGCTTTACCGTCTTTTTAAAAAACATAATTTCGATATTATCCATTCAACTACACCAAAAGCGGGCTTATTGTGTGCTATCGCTGGCTGGTTGGCGAGAGTCCCAGTCCGGCTGCATACTTTTACTGGCCAAACCTGGGCAACAAAAACTGGATTTTCGAAAAAGCTTTTACGTTTGCTTGACAAGGTTATCGTCATGCTTAACACCAGATGTTATGCAGACAGTGAAAGTCAGCGCTCATATCTGAACAGTCATGGTGTAGGGGATACAGAATCTATTAAAGTACTTGGTGACGGGGCACTTGCCGGTGTTGATCTTGAGAGATTTAATAGCAACAAATGGTCAGTTCATAAACATGAGGCAATGGCTGAGTTAGCTCTTACAGCAGATGATTTTGTCATCACTTTCATAGGTAGGCTGAGCAAAGAAAAAGGAATTTATGAGCTTCTGGAAGCGATGGAGATTTTGGATAAGCGCTATGACAAGTTAAAACTTATCCTAGTCGGGCCATGTGAAGAATCAATAACAGCGGAACACTTAAAAGAATGGGCAGACAGACCCTACATCCGTCATGTTGGTGAGACCAATCTACCCGAAAAATACCTGGCACTCTCAAACCTGTTGTGTCTGCCTAGTTACAGAGAAGGCTTCGGTACGGTGGTCATAGAGGCTGCTGCCATGAGACTACCAACAGTGGGGACTAACATAACTGGTTTAGTCGATGCCGTTGAGGATGGTGAGACAGGAGTATTGGTCGAACCTGCTAACGTTCAGCAATTAGTCCTGGGTCTGGAACAACTTATCAGCAATCCCAAAGCCTGTACTGAAATGGGGCAACGCGCATACCAACGGTGCCAGAGGCTGTATGATTCAAAGATAATCAGTCGACTTATTGCAGCGGAATATATCGAATTAATTCAGAGGTCTGCTAATGAATAAAGTGCTGGTTACCGGAGCGAACGGTTTTGTTGGGCGTGCACTTGTAAAAGCTATGACTGAGCTTGATATAACGCCAGTTGCAGCGGTCAGGAATAATTGTGGGAGTTTGGCTGAACAAGTTGGTTGCGTTGAGGTTGGTGATTTATCACCAGAACAAGACTGGTTTCCGGCGTTAGAAAATATCCAGACTATTGTTCATACTGCCGGTCGCGTTCATGTGATGAAAGATGATGAGTCTGATTCTATGGAATTATTCCGACTCATTAATACAGCGAGTACGCTGAACCTTGCCCGACAGGCCGCTAAAGCAGGCGTTAAACGCTTTGTTTTTCTTAGTACCATCAAAGTCCTCGGTGAGTCCACAACTGGCCGTTTGCCTTATTCCGAAAAAGATAGCTGTAATCCAGCGGATCCTTATGCTATTTCCAAAATGGAAGCAGAAACAGGTTTGATGAAGCTTGCCGAAGAAACGGGTATGGAGATCGTCATTATTCGGCCGCCATTGATATACGGCCCGGGTGTGAAAGGAAATCTCGCCAGCATGCAACACTGGATTGCCAGGGGCATTCCTTTGCCTTTGGGTGCTGTTCATAATCAACGGTCTTTGCTTGCACTTGAGAATCTGGTCGATTTTATATGTCATTGTATTGACGATCGGAGAGCCGCTAATCAGATATTTGTCATATCAGATGGAGAGGACATTTCAACAACAGAGCTGATTCACAAGCTTGCCGCTGCACAAGGGAAAAAGCCCAGATTATTACCTGTACCGGCTAAAATGATGAGATTTACAGCTGGTTTACTTGGGAAGTCGGGCGTTGCTGAACGATTGTTTGGTTCATTACAGATCGATAGCAGGAAAGCACGGGATTTACTGGGATGGTCGCCTAAGTTGACCATTGATGAACAATTGAAAAAAATGGCTCTTTAATAAAAATGCCTTCAGACACTATAGCTGACAAACGACTATTTAATAGTCGTTATTCTAGCATTCGGACTGCTAGTTAAATAATCTGAACCTTTCAATGGCTATCCGCTGTTGAAATATATCGGTTAAGATTCTGTTTTTTCATTATTCGTTAATACGGCTTCTATTTTGATTAGATTTTTCGATATTTTATTATCTTGGTTTGGTTTGGTTTTCACTTTACCGATTTTTATTTTGATATGTATTCTTGGATATTTTGATACTGGATTTCCAGTATTCAGACAGCAACGAGTTGGTCGTCACAAGAAACCTTTCATTTTGTTGAAGTTCCGGACTATGCGTATTGATACTGCAGATGTTGCCAGTCATCTCGCCAGTCGATCCTCTATCACACGATTAGGACATTTTTTACGCCGAAGCAAGCTGGATGAGTTGCCACAACTCTGGAATGTATTGGTCGGCGATATGAGTCTCGTTGGCCCTAGACCTTGCCTTTTCAGTCAAGATGAACTGATTAACGAGCGTGATAAACGAGGTGTTTATTTGGTAAGGCCGGGTATTACTGGCTTAGCGCAGATCAATGATGTTGATATGTCTGATCCCGTTAAGCTTGCCGAAATGGATGCACGAATGATTCAGCAGTGGTCGTTGCTTGATTATTTTCGGTTTATTTTAGCAACGATCACAGGCAAAGGTTCAGGTGACAGAGTTCGTTAAGGGAGGTTTTTTTTTGAGTACAAATGTGGTTTGGCAAAATTATGCGGTGTCGCGTGACCAGCGTGCAGAGCGCAAAAAACAAAAGCCGTGCATATTGTGGTTTACCGGGTTAAGCGCATCGGGAAAATCGACAACAGCCAACCAGGTCGAACGATTACTTTTTGAAATGGGTCATCACACTTATTTGCTGGATGGTGACAATGTCCGGCATGGGTTGAACAAGGATCTGGGCTTTGGTGATGCGGATCGGGTGGAGAATATCCGCCGGATTGGTGAACTCTCTAAACTGTTTGCCGACGCTGGATTGATTGTTTTGTCTGCGTTTATTTCACCATTCCGATCGGATCGGCAGATGGTGCGGGATCTGATGCCCGAGGGTGAGTTTGTCGAGATTTTTATGAACACGCCGATGGTTGTTTGTGAGCAGCGTGATCCCAAGGGGCTGTATCAAAAAGCCCGGCGCGGAGAGATTAAAAACTTTACCGGTATTGATTCAGCTTATGAGCCGCCGGAACAGCCGGAAATCACGCTGAATACGGCGGAGTGTAGTGTTGAGGATTGTGCAAAGCAGGTGATTGAATATTTGCGTTCTCAGCATATTATTCGTGAGTGATTGAGATTTCTCGGCTACGCTCGAAATGACAGATTGCTGCGCTCGAAATGACAGATTGCTGTGCTCGAAATGACAGATTGCTGTGCTCGGGATGACAGCGTCGTGTTGGGGAATGTCAGAATAGAAACATCCAAAAAATGTCATCCCCATGAAATGGGGATCCCAGTGCACGGCTTGGGAACTGGATTCCCGCCTGCGCGGGAATGACAGGCGGGTAGACATTAAATATTGTCATCCCCATGAAAATGGGGATCCAGTGCACGGCTTGGGGCCTGGGTTACCGCTTTCGCGGGAACGACTGAGATAAAAAAAACAGAAAAATAAGGATTTTTGATTAAAGCCTATGCAATCTTTTGATGTGTTTAACGGCGATGCCGATGGGATTTGTGCATTGGTGCAATTACGGTTGGCAGCGCCTCGCGAGTCGGTTTTGGTGACCGGTGTTAAGCGCGATATTCAGTTGCTTCAGCAAGTCGAGCCAGAAGCGGGTGATGAGGTCACGGTGCTGGATATTTCACTGCAAAAAAATGCTTCTGATTTGCATCGTATCCTAGCAGCAGGGGCCAGTGTTTTTTATGCCGATCATCATCAGGCCGGTGACATTCCTTCACACCCAAATCTTCAGACTTTGATTGATCTGTCACCATCAACTTGCACATCATTGATCATAGATAAATATCTGCAGGGACAGTTTCATCTGTGGGCAATTACTGCGGCATTCGGCGATAACTTAACGTCAACCGCTTTAAAACTGACTGCTGCCGCTGCTTTATCTGAACATGAAACACAGCAACTGCAAACGTTGGGGACGCTGCTTAATTACAATGGCTATGGCAGCGACCTGGCGGATTTGTTTTATGCGCCAGCGAATTTGTATCAGGCCTGTGTGCAGTTTGCTTCGCCGTTGGATTTTATCGCTGAACGTGATGATGTTTTTTCGACTTTGCAGGATGGTTTTGAGACCGATATGGCAGCGGTCATGGGGATCAAAGCCGCTTATAAATCCAGTGCCGTTGGCGTGTTTGAATTGCCGAATGAAACATGGGCACGACGGGTAAGTGGTGTTTGGGGCAATGATTTGGCCAATGAATATCCGGATAGGGCGCATTTAATTTTAACGCCGGCTAATGAGGGGCATTACACCGTTAGTATCCGGGCACCGCTCGCCAATCGCAGCGGGGCGAACTTAGTAGCCAGTCAGTTTGCAACCGGTGGTGGCCGTGAAGGTGCGGCGGGGATCAATGCTTTACCAGCCAGTCAAATCAGCGATTTGATTCGTGCGATGGAACAGCAATACGCCTGATTTTAAAGTTATGTGATAAAAAAACTTGTCAACAACGCCCTGATTGCATTAGTCTCGAAACCGGCTATGAAGGCCGGTTTTTAATCAGAACAAGGAGTAAGGACTATGTTCAAAAAATGGATTTTAACTTTTCTGCTGGCTTTCTCGCTGGCAAGTGGTGCAGCATTCGCTGCTGACAAAATCAACCTCAATTCGGCGTCGGCCGATGAACTGCAAATGATTGACGGTATTGGCCCGGCAACGGCGGCGAATATCGTTGAATACCGTGAAAGTAACGGTGAATTTGCCAGTATGGCGGATGTTGTCAATGTTAAAGGCATTGGCGATGCCAAAGCCGCGCAGTTGGCTGAGCAGGCAACTGTCGGCGAATAAGTCATATTTTTGATAAAAGAAGGGATGGTCGGTTTCGGCCATCCCTTTTTTGTTGCTGCATTACCTGAAGGTCTTCATTTTTAAATTTGGTAACTCCTATACAAGATTTTGATGTTTTCCAAAGCTGTGCTGGATTCCCGCCTGCGCGGGAATGACACGCTGGTGATAAAGGTGTCACCCCATGGAAATGGAGATCCATTGCACGACTTGGAATTTGGATTCCCGCTGTTGCGGGAATGACGCGGATATGCCGCTGGAAATGGTGATTGGAAGACAGGATTGGAATTGATTAAACATTGACGTTCATGGTTGGATTTTACGTTGCAGATCCACACAATTGTCGTCCCCGCGCAGGCGGGGACCCAGTGCACAGCTTGGGGGCTAGATTCCTGCGTTCGAGGGAATGACAAGCGGGTCATAAAGGTTTCATCCCCATGAAAGTTGGGAGCCATTGCAAGACTTGGAATCTGGATTCCCGCTGTTGCGGGAATGACGGTTATATGACGTCGGAATGATGATGGGTATAACTAGGTGAAAAAAGGCTATGTTTATATTCTGGCCAGTCGTCGAAATGGCACTTTATACGTTGGCGTAACCAGTAATTTGCAGCAGCGCATATGGCAACATAAGCAACACCTCGCCTCCGGATTTACTGAAAAATACAATGTTGCGCATTTGGTTTATTTTGAAGTGTGTGAAGACATGTATTCAGCAATCTGCCGGGAGAAACAACTCAAGAAATGGCGCAGAGCATGGAAGTTAACGCTGATAGAAGAATTTAATCCTGACTGGCGGGATTTGTATGCGGACTTGTTTTAAGCTTCACTGGAGTGGCGCATTCGCGGGAATGACTGGCAGGAAGACACTAAATATTGTCATCCTCATGAAAATGAGGATCTAGAGCACGGCTTTGAAAAGGAGCACGTGATCGAAAAGGTCCAACAGGTTTCTGCTTCAAATGCCGAGCTGGATTCCCGCCTGCGCGGGAATGACTGGCAGGAAGACACTAAATATTGTCATCCTCATGAAAATGGGGATCCAGTGCACGGCTTTGAAAAGGAGCACGTGATCGAAAAGGTCCAACAGGTTTCTGCTTCA
>JBBEBX010000010.1:21507-225658 GCA_040882115.1 Methylophaga sp.
AAAAGGAGCACGTGATCGAAAAGGTCCAACAGGTTTCTGCTTCAAATGCCGAGCTAGATTCCCGTCCCCGCCTTCGCGGGGAGGGACCCTGTGTGCGCGGGAATGACAGGTAGGGAGACATTAAATATTGTCATCCTCATGAAAATGGGGATCCAGTGCACGGCTTTGGAACTGGATTATTCGCTTTGCTCACCCTCCGGGCCAGCCTGCGGCTGTTCAACGCGCCATGCGCTTTTGTCCCGCCTGCGCGGGAATGACGGGGGAGGGAGACATTAAATATTGTCATCCCCATGGAAACGGGGATCTAGTGCACAGCTTTGAAAAGGAGCACGTGATCGAAAAGGTCCAACAGGTTTCTGCTTCGAATGCCGAGCTAGATTCCCGTCCCCGCCTTCGCGGGGAGGGACTCTGTGTGCGCGGGAATGACAGGCAGGTAGACATTAAATATTGTCATCCCCGTGAAAACGGGGAGCCAGTGCACGGCCTTTTTAAAAACTCACCGCCGAGGCTTGCTGTTCGGCTTGTTGCATCAGTTTGTTTTTTAATGCCACCAGTAATTGCTGTTGTTCGTCGTCGCTGAGCGTATTGTCATCATCGTTGGTAATAAAAAACACGTCTTCTACCTGGTCGCCGAGGGTGGTGAGTTTGGCATTTATCAGCTGCAGATTTTGTGAGACCAACACCTGGGCAACAGCAGACACTAAGCCAGGCCGGTCATGGGTGTAGAGTTCCATCACAGTATGATTTTGCTGTTGGTTGTCAGCAAACTTAATGGTCGGTTCGGTTTTAAACAGGCGGCTAGTGCGCGGCATGATTTGCGGTTTGTAGCCGGTGGTCAGTTCACCGCGTGTTAATTGCTTATGCATCGCTTTGACGATATCTTCATGCCGCTGGCTGGCACCGTTGACGATAAAGGTGTTGAGCGTATTGCCGCCATCGGTGGTGTTAATTTTGGCATCGAGAATATTCAGCTGCAGTTGTTCCAGCGTTGAGGTCATGGCAGCAAACAAACCACGGCGGTCGCGGCTGAAAATAAACAGTTCCAGCGTGGATGCTTCATTGTGCTGGCGGACGATGATCATCGGTTCTTTATCAGGATCTTCAAGCCGGCTGCGGCTGTGCCAGACAATTTCGTCAACGCTGTGGCGCAGGAAATAATCCAGCCCGTAATCCTGCCAGAGAATCGAAACAGCCTGTGGATTAAAGCCAAGTTCGGTCAGTTCATCCAGCGCCTGCTGATATTTTTTGTAGCTTTTTTCCTGCGTGCTCTTGGCTTGTTTTTCGGTATGTTCCAGCCATTGCCGGGTACTGTGATACAGCTGTTTGAGGAGGGAATCACGCCAGCTGTTCCAGAGATTGCGGTTGGTGGCGCGAATATCAGCAACGGTCAGTAAATACAGGTAGTTGAGGCGTTCGACGCTGCCGACCAGTTCGGCAAATTCACGTATCACATCCGGATCTTCAATATCTTTACGCTGTGCGGTGGCCGACATTGATAAGTGATGACGGACTAAAAATTTGATGATCTCGGTGTCAAAATGACTAATGCTGTGTTGGCTGCAGAACTGTTCGGCATCCGCCATGCCCAGCACGCTGTGATCGCCGCCACGGCCTTTGGCAATATCGTGGAAAATACCGGCGATGTACAGAAGTTCCGGTTTGGCCAGCTGGTAAAACACCTCGGAGCAAAGCGGAAATTCGGCATTAAATTCATCGCAGGAAAAGCGCCGTAAATTGGCGACCAGAAATAAGGTGTGTTCATCAACGGTGTAAGCATGAAACAAATCATGCTGCATCTGGCCGACAATTTTGCCGAACGCTGGCAAATAGGCGCCCAGTACGCCAAGTTGGTTCATACGGCGGAATTCATGGGTGACGCCTTTGGGCTGGCGGATGATTTCCATAAACAGGCTGCGATTTTTAATATCGGCGCGGAAACGTTTATCAATCAGGTGTAAATGGGCATGGATCTGTCGGATGGTCGAGGCGCGAATGCCTTTAAGCTGCGGGTTTTGTTGCAGGAGCAAAAACACTTCCAAAAGCGCATAGGGATAAAAAGCAAAAATACCGGCATTGAGCGTTTCCAAATAGCCGTTATGCGATTGAAAACGCCGGTTGATGGGCTGAATATCTTTGGCGGCATCGGCCTGAATAATGTTTTCTTCAAAGATCTGCAGCAGCAGCGCATTCATCTGACCCACTGCACGGGCGCAGCGGTAATAGTCTTTCATAAAATGCTCAACCGCCATGCGCTCGTCGGTATCTTCATAGCCGAGCTTGCTGGCGACTTGCCGCTGGTGATCGATCATCAGTTTTTCTTGTTTGCGGCCGTCAACATGATGTAAGGCAAACCGCACTTTCCACAGAAAGCGGCGGGATTTATCGAGTACATCAAATTCGCTTTGCGCCAAAAAGCCTTTTTTATTTAAGCCGGCCAGATTACGCACGCCGAAATGCTGTTGCGCCACCCAGGTAATGACCTGAATATCCCGCAGACCGCCCGGTGATTCTTTTAAATTGGGCTCAAGATTATTGGCGGTTTCGTTAAATTTACGGTGCCGGTCGATTTGTTCCTGGTGTTTACGTTCAAAAAACAGCCGGGTATCCCAGGTTTTATTAGAAACGGTCAGTTGTTGCAGATCTTTAAATAAGGCTTCATGGCCGCAGAGAAACCGGGCCTCCAGTAAATTGGTGGCGATGGTGATGTCATCTTCTGCCTGGGTACGGCATTCCTGCAGACTGCGGACACTGTGGCCGATTTCCAGGCCAATATCCCAGAGCTCGGTCAAAAAAGCGGTCAGCGATTCCGGTGGTTTTTCGGCCACCGATTCATCGAGCAGCATCAATAAATCGACATCAGAAAACGGATGTAACTCCGCGCGGCCATAACCGCCGACCGCAATCAGACTGACCGGCGCATCATCGGGTAAATGTTTCTGCCAGAGAAATTGCAGGATCTCGTCAACATAATGCGCTTGCTGATGCACCAGCCAGTCAATATCGGCATGATCATTAAAAAACCGGTCTTTGAGATTTTGCTGCGAGGTTTTCAACAAAACCCGGCAGTCGACGCTGCTGCCAGCGTTGCCGAAATCCCATATAGAAAGATCAGGCGATGCCATCATCAAACCTTATTATTCAGCGTTCTTCATCGCGCAGGGTCAGAATCTCAAACCCGTCGTCGGTGACCAGAATCGTGTGTTCCCACTGAGCTGATAAGGAGCGATCTTTAGTGACCACGGTCCAGCCATCTGGTAATTGCCTGACATGGCGTTTGCCGGCATTAATCATCGGTTCAATGGTAAAGGTCATGCCTGATTGCAGCGCCATACCGGTGCCCGGTGTGCCGTAATGCAAAACTTGTGGTTCTTCATGAAATACCTGACCAATACCGTGACCACAATATTCCCGAACAACTGAAAAATGTTCTTTTTCGGCGTGTTGTTGAATGACGTGACCAATATCGCCGAGACGAATGCCTGGTTTGACCATTTCGATACCCAGCATCATTGATTCATGGGCAACTTTGACGAGGCGCTGCGCCAGAATCGAGGTTTTGCCGACATGGAACATTTTGCTGGTATCACCGTGGTAGCCATCTTTAATGACCGTCACATCGATATTAATGATGTCACCATCTTTGAGTTTCTTATCACTCGGAATGCCATGGCAAATCACATGATTGACTGAGGTGCAGACCGATTTGGGGAAACCGTGATAGTTAAGCGGCGCCGGGATCGCGTCTTGTACGTTGGTAATATAATCGTGACAGATTTGATTCAGCTCATCGGTGGTAATACCGGCCTGAACATGATCGCCAATCATGGTTAATACGTCACTGGCGAGCTTGCCGGCGACGCGCATTTTTTCGATTTCTTCAGCGCTTTTAATGGTCACAGCCATGATGCTGGTTGTTCCTGATTTAATGGGTTAAAACCAATGTAGTTTGCCGTATTACAATAGCCGATGCCAGTTTGATGAGGTAATGCAACACGATAAGTGTGTTTCACTTTGTTTTGTCGGGTAAGTGTGGAATAATATGCGCGCCTTGCGGCATGGGCTGCAGGGCTAAATCACACATGTGCCGACACAGTTATCGGGGTGCTGCCTGAGTTCTTTCAGCGTAGTCGATATCTGGGGTACATGGAGGATTAACCCCAACTATAAAGGTATTATCATGGCTAAAATTACAATGCGCCAAATGCTTGAAGCAGGCGTGCATTTCGGTCACCAGACCCGTTACTGGAATCCAAAAATGGCGCAATTCATTTTTGGTAAACGCAATAACATTCATATCGTCAACCTGGAAAACAGCTTGCCGATGTTTAATGATGCGCTGAATTTTGTCAGCAAACTGGCTTCCAAGAAAGGCCGTATTTTGTTTGTTGGCACCAAACGCGCCGCCCAAGACGCGATTCGTGAAGATGCAGAACGCGCCAACATGCCGTACGTTAACCGTCGCTGGTTAGGCGGTATGCTGACTAACTACCAAACCGTACGCCAGTCAATTAAACGTCTCGATAGCATTCAGGAAATGATCGAAAGCGGCAAAACTGAAGGCTTGAAAAAGAAAGAAGTTTTGAACATGGCACGCGAACAGGAAAAACTGGAAAAAAGCATTGGCGGTATCCGCAAAATGGGTGGCTTGCCAGATGCATTATTTATTATCGACGTTGATCATGAGCGCATCGCGATTCAGGAAGCCAATAAATTAGGCATTCCCGTTATCGCTGTCGTTGATACCAACAGCAACCCAGATGGCGTTGATTACGTGATCCCTGGTAATGATGACTCAATGCGGGCTATCCGTTTGTACACTGCCAATATCGCTGATGCGATTCTGGAAGGTCGTGCATCCGTTACCACTGGCGACAGCAATGAAGAATTCGTTGAAGTTGCGGAAAACAATGCAGCTGCGGCAGCTGAGTAATCGCTGACGCTTCATAAACAGGCTCGTCTTTCAAGGCGGGCCTGTGTTGTATGTGTGGCCTTACGGCCGACCATAAACAAACAGATATTAAGGGTTTTAAAATCATGGCAATTACTGCTGCACTGGTAAAAGAACTGCGTGAGCGTACTGGCTCAGGCATGATGGAATGCAAAAAAGCACTGGTTGAATCCAACGGTGATATTGAAGCGGCTGTCGAAGCTATGCGTAAGTCTGGTTTGGCAAAAGCGGATAAAAAAGCTGATCGCGTCGCTGCTGAAGGTGTTATCGCAATTGAAACCACCGATGACGGCAAACAAGCGGTCATGCTGGAAATCAACTCAGAAACTGACTTTGTTGCCAAAGCGGATGACTTTATGAGTTTTGTCAGCGCTGTTGCAAAAAAAGCGTTGGCCGAGCAACCTGCTGATTTAGATAGTTTGTTGCAACTGACTTTGGATGGTGGCAACACTATAGATGGTACCCGTCAGGAACTGATCGCTAAAATTGGTGAAAACATCCAAGTGCGCCGGTTTACACTGATGCATGCTGAAAATGGCGTGATCGGTGCTTACCGTCATGGCGATCGCATTGGCACGATGGTTAAATTAGCTGGTGGTGATGAAGAATTGGCCCGTGATCTGGCAATGCATGTTGCTGCCAGCCGTCCACAAGCGGTTTCTCCAGATGAACTGTCACAAGAACTGATTGAAAAAGAGCGTGATATTGTCGCGACACAAGCGCGTGAGAGCGGTAAGCCGGAAGCGATTGTTGAAAAAATGATCGAAGGCCGGATGAGCAAATTCGTCAATGAAGTGACTTTATTGGGCCAGGCATTCGTTAAAGACCCGGACACCACTGTAGAAAAACTGGTTAAAAAAGCCGGCGCCAGTGTTGAAGGTTTTGCCTGTTTCGAAGTTGGCGAAGGTATCGAGAAAAAAGCCGATAATTTTGCTGAAGAAGTTATGGCGCAAGCACGAGGCAATTGATAAATGACTGAAACGGGCAATCAGCCGGTATACAAACGGGTTCTGCTGAAGTTAAGCGGCGAAGCCCTGATGGGAGATGCCGAGTACGGTATTCAACCGGAAGTTATCGCTCGTTTTGCCGAGGAAATCACCGTCCTGAACAAACAGGGCGTTGAGCTTGGCATCGTCATTGGCGGCGGCAATATTTTTCGTGGTGCCGGTTTGGCAGCTAAAGGAATGGACCGGGTCAGTGCTGATCATATGGGCATGCTGGCTACCGTTCTGAATGCGCTGGCCTTACAAGATGCTTTAGAGCACAACGGGACGTTTTGCCGGGTTATGTCAGCGATTCGCATTCACGAAGTGTGTGAAGACTATTTACGCCGCCGGGCCATTCGCCATTTGGAAAAAGGCCGGGTAGTAATTTTTGCTGCCGGTACGGGTAACCCATTTTTTACCACCGACTCAGCTGCCAGTTTACGGGCAGTAGAAATCGGTGCGGATTTGATGCTGAAAGGCACACAGGTCGACGGCGTTTATGATGATGACCCGAGTAAAAATCCGAATGCCGTAAAATATTCAACGCTCAGTTATGATGAAGTGATCAATAATCGTCTGGCGGTAATGGACACCACGGCAGTCGTCATGTGCCAGGAACAAAAAATGCCGTTACGAGTATTCAATATGCATCAATATGGAAATCTGACTGACATCATTTATGGTAAAGATGTCGGTACGTTGGTGAAATAGGATTCGAAGATGATTGACGAAATTGAAAAAGATGCCGCTGAGCGGATGCAGAAAAGTGTTGCGGCACTGTCAACGGCGATGGCAAAAATCCGTGCCGGCCGTGCCCATACAAGTCTGTTAGACCATGTGATGGTGCCGTATTACGGTTCAGATGTACCGTTAAGCCAGGTTGCTAATGTCGGTATTGAAGATTCGCGTACTATCAGTGTCACACCATGGGAAAAAAACATGGTGTCGGTTATCGAAAAAGCGATTATGACTTCTGATCTGGGCGTTAATCCAAACAGCGCCGGCATGACTATTCGTATTCCTATCCCGGCATTAACAGAAGAACGTCGTCGGGATCTGGTTAAGGTTGCCAAATCTGAAGCCGAAAATGCCCGTATTGCTGTGCGTAATATTCGCCGTGATGCCAATGGCACAGTTAAAGATCTGCTTAAAGAAAAAGACATTTCTGAAGACGAAGCACGGGTCGCCGAAGAAAATATTCAAGAACTGACTAACACCACCATCAAAAAAATTGATGATGTTCTGGCGGAAAAAGAAACTGATCTGATGGAAGTATAGCCGCAAAGGTCGCGGACACTATGCAGGCGTCAGCCAGATCTATTCCCCGGCACATTGCCATCATTATGGATGGCAATGGTCGCTGGGCAAAACAACGTTTACAACCTCGCTTTATGGGCCATCGTGCCGGTGTTCGTGCCGTCGAAGGCATCGTCAAACATTGTGTCGCCTGTGGGGTCGAAGTGCTCAGCTTATTTGCTTTCAGCAGTGAAAACTGGCGGCGGCCGGGTAAAGAAGTTGATCTGTTGATGGAGTTGTTCAGCCACGCGCTGGATAATCAGGTCAAGCGGCTGCATCAAAACAATATTCGTTTGAAAGTTATTGGCGATATCGCTGGTTTTTCTGACAGCCTGCAACAAAAAATCCACGCCGCTGAAACTCTGACCCAAAACAATACCAGTCTGATTATCAATATTGCCGCCAACTATGGCGGGCGCTGGGATATTACCCAAGCGGTGCAAAAACTGGCTCAACAAGTTGCTGATGGCCAGCGAACCGCTGATTCACTGACAGAAGCAGATATTGCCGGACAATTAATTACCGCGGATTTGCCGGAACCGGATTTGTTTATTCGTACCGGCGGTGAGCAGCGGATCAGCAATTTCTTAATGTGGCAGTTGGCCTACACCGAATTGTATTTTACCGATACGTTGTGGCCGGAATTTAATGCTCAGGCGCTGGATCAGGCAATAGACTGGTTTGGCAAACGTGAACGTCGTTTTGGCCGGACTTCTGAGCAGTTACAGGGACGCGAAGATGCTTAAACAACGGTTGCTGACAGCGGCTATTTTGATCCCGCTGATTATTTTGGCAATTTTGTTGTTGCCCAGCATTGGATTTTTAGTCTTACTGGTTATTGCCGCAGGTTTAGCTGGCTGGGAGTGGCTCACCATGATCGGGGTAAAAAGTAAGCTATTACGCTCGACCGGTATCGTTTTGCTGCTATTGCTGGCATTACTGAGTTTACCGACACTCAGTAGTCAAAGCATGTTGCTGTTTTTTCTGGGTTATTGGCTTATTCTTAGCCTGTTGGTGATGATTTTTGCTCACTGTCCACTGCCCGGTTTCTTCAATCAGGCACTGCAAAATCAGTTTGTCAGTTTTATACTGGCGGTCGTGACCTTAATTGGCTTTATATACAGCGCTTTATGGTTACATGGTCTTGCCAGTATTGGTCCGCAGACCGTGTTGTATCTGCTGGTTGTCGTTTGGTTAATGGATACTGGCGGTTACATTTTTGGTAAACGCTTTGGCAAACACAAACTGGCCACCGCTATCAGCCCCAATAAAACCTGGGAAGGTTTGGTCGGCGGTTTGTTGCTGGTGAGTGTGGCCTTCTTTATCAGTATAGCGATTGGCTTGCCGGCAGAGCTGGGCATGCTGAGTTGGTTGGCATTAACCGTACTGGCGGCGTTGGCTGCGGTGATTGGTGATTTATTTGAAAGCCTGATTAAACGCAGTTATCACATTAAAGACAGTGGCCAGTTATTACCCGGCCATGGTGGCATGCTGGATCGCGTTGATAGTTTATTGGCGGCCAGTCCGGTGTTTGCTGCCGGTTTGTACCTGGCGGGCGTGCGTTAGTGAAAAAACAAGTCTCTATTTTAGGTTCGACCGGGTCGATTGGCGTCAGCACATTAGATGTGTTGTCACGACATGCCGATGATTATCAGGTTTATGCCCTGGCGGCCAATCGCTCGGTAGATGCTTTATTTAGCCAGTGTTGTCAGTTCACACCAAAAGTTGCGGTGATGCTCGACAAAGACAGCGCCACACAACTTGCTGAAAAATTAGCCGCACAACAGTTAAATATTGAAGTCCGCGCCGGTGAGCAGGCGCTGACCGATATAGCGGCTACGGATGACACCGATATTGTGGTGGCGGCGATTGTCGGCGCGGCTGGTTTAATGCCCACATTGGCAGCCGCTAAAGCCGGTAAACGCATTTTGCTGGCTAATAAAGAAGCGTTGGTGATGAGCGGCGCGTTATTGATGCAGGCAGTGACTGAAAGCGGCGCTGAATTATTACCGGTTGATAGCGAGCACAATGCGATCTGGCAATGTTTACCGGTGGGTAATAGCCAGCAATATCAGTTTGCCGATAAAGGTATCAGGCGCATTGTTTTAACCGCATCAGGCGGTCCGTTTCGCGACTGGGATGTGGCCGATTTGGCCGATGTGACACCGGCGCAGGCGGTTGCCCATCCCAATTGGTCAATGGGCCAGAAAATTTCGGTCGATTCAGCCACCATGATGAATAAAGGGCTGGAAGTCATTGAGGCGCACTGGCTGTTTGGTTTACCGAGCAGTCAGATTGACGTGGTGTTGCATCGGCAAAGCATTGTCCATTCGATGGTTGATTATGCCGATGGTTCGGTGCTGGCGCAGATGGGTAATCCGGATATGCGTACACCGATTGCTAATACGCTGGCCTGGCCAAAACGGATTGATTCCGGTGTTGCGCCACTTGATTTGGTGAAAGCCGGCCGGCTGGATTTTGCTGAAGCTGATTTTGACCGGTTTCCCTGTCTGAAACTTGCCTATCAGGCTTTAAATTCCGGCGGCACCAGCACAGCTATTTTGAATGCAGCCAATGAAGTCGCGGTTGATGCTTTTTTACAAACACAAATTCGCTTCACTGAGATTGCCGAGATTATTGAGCAGGTTCTGAGCAGTATTGAATCAGTGCCAGTTGACGATTTAGCAACAGTACTGGCCGCCGATAAGGCAGCAAGACAGGCTGCTGCCGGGCTGATTAACTGATGCAGTCATTATTTTATTTCATTATTGCCCTGAGTTTGCTGGTGGTGGTCCATGAGTATGGTCATTACTGGGTAGCCCGACGCTGTGGCGTTAAAGTGCTGAAATTTTCGGTGGGTTTTGGCAAGGCGTTATGGTCGCGTACCGGTAAAAATGGCACCGAATTTGTTATTGCTGCCTTGCCGCTGGGTGGTTATGTGAAGATGCTTGATAGCCGCGAAACAGATGTCACCGATGCCGAAAAGCCGCTGAGTTTCGACCGGCAGTCTTTAGGTAAACGTGTTGCGATTGTTTCGGCCGGACCTGCCGCCAATTTATTATTTGCGATCCTTGCCTACTGGCTAATATTAGTGATGGGTGTGCCGGGCAGCAAACCGATTATTGATGAGGTCGTTGCTGACTCGCCGGCGGCGCTGGCGCAGTTGCAATCTGGTGATGAATTGATTGCCATTAATGGTAAAAAAACACCGACCTGGAACAGTGTGTTTCAGCGCTGGCTTAATCATGCCCAGGATGGCGATAAAGTGACGATTACCGTATTAAGTGGTGGCATCAGTCATGAAAAAATACTTCAGTTGCCTGAAATCGGCCTTGATGCTGTCACAGAACTATTTAAAGAAGTTGGTATTGAGCCTTATCGTCCGCCGATGCCAGCCGTTTTAGGGCAGGTAATGAATGATGGCGCTGCGGCTGAAGCGGGTTTAAAGGCTGGCGATGAATTAATTAGCGCTGATGACCAAACGCTTGCTGATTGGCAGTCCTGGGTGGCATTGATTCAGGCCTCACCGAATCAAACACTGCAAATCAGCTTTTTGCGCGATGGCCAGCAACTGAATGCCGAACTGACGCCTAAACCAGATGAACAGGGTAAAGGCCGCATTGGTGCCGGTGTGGCACTCAGTGAACAACAACTGCCGGCCGAATTACAGTCAGAACTGCGTTATGGACCGATAGCGGCGATTCCGGAAGCGGTTTTACAAACCTGGTCTTTCAGTGCCAATACGGTGGCCAGTTTGTGGGGCATGATCCAGGGCAATGTTTCTACTGATAATCTGGGCGGTCCCATCAGTATTGCCCAATTTGCCGGCAGCAGTGCCCAGCAGGGTTTGATCAGTTTTATTGGTTTTCTGGCGATGATCAGTATCAGTCTGGGAATATTGAATTTATTACCGGTGCCGATTCTCGATGGCGGCCATTTATTGATGTATTTTATCGAATGGATCAAGGGCAGCCCGGTCTCTGAAGCGGTACAGATGCAGGGACAAAAAATTGGTCTGATCCTGTTGCTAATGCTGATGTTTCTGGCCTTTGCCAATGATTTAACAAGACTGTTTGGCTAATTATGGCATTGCAGGTACACTTACGATTTCGTCGGCGGACTGTTTGATAATAACAATGAAACGATTACTCACTGCACTGGCCTTATTTTGCGTTACTTCGGCTGCCTGGGCTGAAGAATTTATCATCAAAGATATCCGTGTAGAGGGTTTGCAACGCATCTCCGCTGGTACGGTGTTTAACTATCTGCCGGTAAAAGTTGGTGATGAGCTGACTGACAACGATGTGCAGGGCATCATTCGCTCATTATTCAAATCCAAGTATTTCAACGATGTACAAGTGGAAAGCGATGACGGTGTTTTGGTCATTAAGGTCAGTGAGCGGCCAGCGATTTCCAGTATCGAATTTATTGGTAATAAAGACATAGATGGTGATGAGCTGAGTAAGTCGTTGCGGCAAATCGGTTTTGCTGAAGGCCAGGTGTTTGAACAGGCCATGCTGGAACGTGTTGAACTGGAGTTACAGCGTCAATATTTCAGTCGCGGTAAATACGGGGTGGATATCCAATCGGAAGTCACACCGTTATCACGTAATCGGGTAGGCATTCGCATTACCATGGCGGAAGGTGTCGTTGCCACCATCGGTGAAATTAATATTGTCGGTAATAATAACTACGATGATGATGAATTAATTGATGAAATTGAATCCAGCACCGGTGGTTGGTTGTCATTTTTAACCAAAGATAATCAGTATTCCCGCCAGAAATTATCAGCGGATTTGGAAACCATCCGGTCATTTTATCTGGATCGCGGTTATGTAGATTTCGCGGTAGAGTCAACGCAGGTCACCATTGGTGATGACAAAAAACAAATCTTCATTACCATTAATATCTCTGAAGGCGAACGTTACAAAATTGATGAAGTCCGTCTCGCCGGTAATCTGATTGTGCCGGAGCAAGATTTATTTGATCTGGTGACCATTCGTAATAATTCAGTTTTTTCTCGTAAAGCCATTAATGACAGCTCTAAAAATCTTACTGATAGATTAGGCAATGATGGTTATGCCTTTGCCAACGTCAATGCCGTGCCGGAGATTGATCGTGAAGCGCGTGAGGTCGATTTGACCTTCTTTATTGATCCGGGTCGCAAGGCTTATGTACGACGGATAAATATTAGCGGTAACAGCAAAACCCGTGATGAAGTGCTTCGCCAGGAAATGCGTCAACAAGAATCGGCCTGGATCGATACCGGTAAAGTTGAACAATCCCGCGAGCGGATTTCACGGTTGGGTTATTTCGAAGATGTTAACGTTGAGACTATTCCGGTAACCGGCACCAGTGATCAGGTGGATCTGGATTTTGATGTCACCGAAACCGCATCGGGCAGTGTCTCGGCGGGTATTGGTTTTTCACAGTCTGACGGTATTATTTTTAACGCCAATCTGACCCAGCGTAACTTTCTTGGTAGTGGTAAGCATATTCGCTTAGGCTTCAATAACAGTGACGTTAATACTGTTTACAGCTTTGGTTACACCAATCCGTTTGCGACGATTGATGGTATCAGCCAGGGCTTTAATGCGTTTTACCGCGAAACGGATGCCCGTGAAGCAAACCTTGCCAATTACAGTACTGACACATTGGGCGGTGATATTAATTTCGGTATTCCGATTACTGAAGAAGATCGTATCAGTCTGGCATTGGGTTTTGAACGTACCGCGATTGATCTGCCAAGTGACAGACGGTTTATCGTGCCACGTTATGAAGAGTTCATCGAACGTGAAGGTGACGCCTTTACATCCTTCCCGGTCACAATCGGCTGGACGAGAGACTCTCGTGACAACGCATTGTTGCCGACACGTGGCATGGAGCAGAGTTTAAGTGCAGAAATTGCTGTGCCCGGCGGTGATTTACAATATTACAAACTGCGTTATCGTAATACCTGGTTCCGACCGATTTCCGATGATTTAACGTTTTCGTTGCGCACGGATTTGGGTTATGCCGATGGTTATGGCTCAACAGCGGAATTGCCATTTTTTGAAAACTTCTACGCTGGTGGTATTCGTAGTGTTCGGGGTTATCAGGCCAATACCCTGGGTGTGCGTGAATTTACACCAAGCGGTGATGACCAGCCAATTGGTGGTAATCTGCTGGTCACGGGTGGCGCGGAAGTTATCTTCCCGGTACCGTTTATGAAGAAAACCTTGCGTTCGTTCCGTCTCAGTACGTTTATTGATTTCGGTAACGTATATGATGTTGATCAAAATTTTGATGCGAGTTTATTGCGTTATTCAACCGGTGTCTCAGCTATCTGGATTTCACCATTTGGTGCTATGTCGTTCAGTATTGCAGCACCACTTAATGCACAAAGTGGCGATGAGAAAGAAGCATTCCAGTTTTCACTGGGGTCAACGTTTTAGTTAATTTATCTGGAGTTGAAAGTGAATACAGTAAAAGTAATGTTGGTATCACTGGCCCTGTTAGTGGCCAGCCCAGCCAGTTTTGCTAATGATTTAAAAATCGGTGTGGTTAATGCCAGCCGTATTCTGGATCAGTCACCGCAAAAAGACGCGGCTTTGAAACGATTGGAAAGTGAGTTTTCAGCACGTAGTAAATCACTTGAAGCCAAAAATCGCCAAGTACGTGCTGCACAAGAAAAACTACAAAAAGATGCAGCAATTTTGAGTGCTGACGAGCGTGATGCGCAAGAGCGCAAAATTATTGGTGATCAACGTGAATTAAAACGTTTGCAGGAAGAATACAGCGAAGATTTATCGATTCGTCGTAACGAAGAGTTACGCAAACTCGAAGAAGAAATTGCTGAAACCATTGTAGCCATTGCCGAAGCGGAAAAGTATGACCTGGTCCTGTATCAAGGCGTTATTTTTGCCAGCGATAAAGCTGATTTGACCAGCAAAGTGCTGGAAAAGCTGAAAGCCAGATAAGCCTGCGTGGTCTGGACATTATCAGCACTGGCAGCCCGGGTTGATGGCCGGCTGGTTGGTGTAGCAGATTTACCGATTAAAACTGTCGGCACCTTGCAACATGCGGGTGCCGATGCTATTAGTTTTCTCGCTAACAGTAAATATCGTAAGTTTCTGAAAACTACGCAAGCGGGGGCTGTCATTGTCAAGGCAGAAGATGTCGATATGATTAGCGGCAATGCCATTGTTGTTGATGATCCCTACGTCGCCTATGCCTGCATTGCTGCTTTATTATATCCGCCCACCAAGATTGCACGATCTGGTATACATCCTTCCACAGTGGTCGATAGTGATGCCGAAGTTGATCCGACGGCCGCCATTGGGCCGCAATGTTATATCGGGGCTAATGTCAAAATTGCTGCCGATGTACAAATCGGTCCGGGCTGTGTTCTGGAGCATGATGTAAGTGTTGGAGCAGGCAGTGTTTTGGTTGCCAACGTCACCTTGTGTCGTGGTGTCAAAATTGGTGAACGCGCCAAAATTCATCCCGGTGTTGTCATTGGTGCCGATGGATTTGGTATCGCGTTGCATCAGGGGCAGTGGATTAATGTGCCGCAAGTAGGCAGTGTTCAGATAGGCAGCGATGTTGATATTGGTGCCAACACAACGATTGACCGGGGTGCTATTGAAGATACCATCATTGGTAATGGCGTAAAACTCGATAATCAAATTCAGATTGGCCATAACGTCACCATAGATGAGCACACTGTCATTGCCGGCTGCGTTGGTATTGCCGGGAGTACGCATGTTGGTAAGCACTGTGCGATTGGCGGCGGTGCTGGTTTGGCCGGTCATATTGAGATTTGTGATGGTGTGCAATTTACCGGTATGAGTATGGTGACAAAATCAATCAGCCAACCGGGAAGCTATTCATCAGGTATACCTGTTGAACCGACCCAGGATTGGCATAAAAGTGTCATACGTTATCGGCAATTGGAAAAGTTACAAGCGCGGGTAAAAGCATTAGAAGCGCTATTAGCTGAGAAGCCCAACTGAGTTATTAAGCTTTACCGCTTGGCTTAGTGCCAGTAAGATTACGCGGGTGTGACACCGCTAAAGATGCAAGGAAATCAGTTTGAACACCATTGATATACATGAAATTCAGCGCCTGCTGCCGCATCGCTATCCTTTTTTGCTGATTGACCGGGTTGTTGAGTTTATCCCTGGTGAGTATCTGGTTGGCATCAAGAATATTACTTTTAATGAGCCTCAGTTTACCGGTCATTTCCCACAACGGGTGATCATGCCTGGCGTTTTAATTCTTGAAGCATTGGCACAAGCGACCGGTTTGCTGGCCTTTAAAACAGCCGACCATATTCGTTCTGATGAAGCTTTGTATTATTTAGCCGGTATTGATAATGCCCGCTTTAAAAAGCCGGTCGAGCCCGGCGATCAGCTACGTTTGGAAGTTAAACTGATTAAAAACAAACGAAATTTGTGGAAGTTTAGTGGTGAAGCCACGGTTGATGGTGAAGTCGTGGTCAGCGCTGACATCATGTGTGTAAATCAAGAAATGCCATCGTGATACATCCAACCGCAATAATTGATGCCAAAGCCAAATTGGCAGCAGATGTCAAAGTCGGACCTTACAGCGTTATTGGGCCGGATGTCGAGATAGCGGCCGGTTGTGAAATTGCATCGCATGTGGTGATTGAAGGGCCAAGCAAAATCGGAAAAAACAACCGATTTTTTCAGTTTGCATCGATTGGCGCCGAGCCACAAGATAAGAAATACGGTGGTGAAGCGACACTGCTGGAAATCGGTGACAATAACCTTTTCCGTGAGTCCGTCACCGTTAACCGTGGCACGTCGCAAGGCGGCGGCATTACCAAAATCGGCAATAACAACTGGATCATGGCCTATGTGCACATTGCCCATGACTGTATCATCGGTGATGACAATATCTTTGCCAATAATGCGTCACTGGCGGGACATGTGGTGGTCGACAATTATGTGATCCTCGGTGGCTTTACGCTGGTCAGTCAGTTTAACCAATTGGGTGCCCACGCCTTTAGTGCAATGGGGAGTGTGATTTCCCGTAATGTGCCGCCGTATGTGCTGGTCTCTGGTCACATGGCCGAACCTGTTGGCATCAATGTGGAAGGTTTGAAACGACGTGGCTTTAGCGAATTGCAGATCCGCAATATCCGTCAGGCCTATAAATTGGTTTACCGCAGTGGTTTTCGTTTGGAAGATGCGCGTCGCAGACTGGATCTAATCGAACAGGAAGCAGATGAACTCGCTTGTTTTACCCAGTTTATAGATAATCAAAAAGGTGGCATTATCCGCTGAGATTGTCAGCGGATAATGCCTTATCATTTCAGGTTTAATCGTTAACCGGATTGGCACTGATTTTATGAATACTCAAATCAGCGCCGTCGTATTCTTCTTCCTGGGTTAAACGAATGCCCATGAATTTTTTCAGCACACCATAAACGATCCAACCACCGACAAAGGCAATGGTTACGCCCACTGCTGTACCGATGAGCTGTGAAATCAGGCTGACACCGCCCAAACCGCCCAGTGCCAGTTGACCGAAAATCCCGGCAGCAATCCCGCCCCAAACACCACATAAACCATGCAGCGGCCAGACGCCTAATACGTCATCAATTTTCCATTTGTTTTGTGCCAGCGTGAAGGTATAAACAAATAACCCGCCTGCAATCAGACCGGTCACTAACGCACCAAGCGGGTGCATTACATTGGAGCCGGCACATATAGCCACTAAACCTGCCAATGGTCCGTTATGGACAAAGCCCGGGTCATTACGTCCCATCAGGCAAGCTGCCAAAGTACCGCCGACCATTGCCATTAATGAATTGACGGCGACAATACCGCTGATGCCTTCAATTTCCTGTGCCGACATGACGTTAAAACCAAACCAGCCAACGGTCAGGATCCACGCGCCCAGTGCCAGAAATGGAATGCTTGATGGCGGGTGGGCAAATACTTCACCTTGTTTACCATAACGGCCATGACGTGGCCCCAGATGTAAAACGGCTGCCAATGCGATCCAACCACCAACGGCATGTACCACGATAGAACCAGCAAAATCATTGAATGGCGCACCAAAGCTATTGGCTAACCATTCCTGCATACCAAACATGCCATTCCAGCTAATGCCTTCAAATAATGGATAGACAAAACCGGCGATAAAAAAACTGGCAATCAATTGCGGGTAAAATCTGGCGCGTTCAGCAATACCACCCGAAACAATCGCCGGGATGGCTGCGGCAAAGGTCAGCAGGAAGAAAAACTTGACCAGTGCGTAGCCATTGTTTTCGACCAGCACTGGCGCTGGTTGCAGGAAATTGAGTCCGTAAGCGATACCGTAGCCAATGAAGAAATAGGCAATGGTTGACACGCCAAAATCAGTAATGATTTTGACCAGCGCATTGACCTGGTTTTTTTTACGAACGGTTCCGACTTCCAGAAATGCAAAGCCGGCATGCATTGCCAGCACCATAATGGCACCCAGCAAAATAAATAACACATCAGTTGAAGTTTGCACGGTTGGTTCCTTTTATATTGTTATATTGCTGCGGCACCAAAATAGCAAATATTGCACCAATTTAGACAATTTCAATAAAACCAATAAGTTAAGGTGTGTGTGATGCCGGGTTGGTGCGTGATGCGCACAGTAAAGGTGCATGTGGCGATCTTTCTGCACTGACTTGGTGCATCAGCAGCAGGGCTGACAGCTTTGCCACAACCGACGTGTAACAACGTATAATCGCAGCATTATTTTTTAACGATGATCGGCTTGGCAAGTCTTAAGCAAAACAGGAGTCAGAATGGATATTTACGCGTCCGACGAAGAGAAAAGTGAAGCGATAAAACAGTGGTGGCGGGAAAATGGCCTGGCTGTGGCCGCCGGCATTGTATTAGGCATCGTCGCCATTTTTGGCAGTCGTTACTGGTTCAGCTACCAAGCCGCGCAGGCCGATCAGGCCGCCGGCATTTATCAGCAGTCGCTGATCACCATGAATGAGGGTGAGTTGGAATCGGCAAAAACTACGGTCCATCAGTTACAAAGCGACTATTCAGGAACACCTTATGCCGCATTTGCAAGCACCGAAATAGCCTCGCAATTAGCTAATAACGATGATTTGGATGCAGCTATGGAGCAACTGCAATGGGTCATTGATAATGCAGATTTAGCAGCGCAACAGGATTTGGCTCGTCTTCGCTTAGCACGCTTAACGATGGATGCCGGTGATTTTGATACGGCCTTACAGCTGACTGAACAAGCCCAAACCAAAGGCTTTGACTCATTGTTTGCCGAGTTACAAGGCGACATATACGCTGCCCAGAATTCCGCCGAGCAGGCCCATCAGGCGTATCAAAGCGCCCTCAACAGTCTCAGCAGCAATGATCCTCGTTATGCTTTGCTGCAAATGAAACGTGATGATGTGGCTGTCCAATGAAAATCAAAAAGTTTTTATCAGTTTCGATAATGCTAAGTCTGCTCAGCGCCTGTGGCGCAATAGAGTATTTGTTTGTCGAAGAAACCTACGAAGCGCCGCCCGAACCACTGGTTGAATTCGAAGCGGAATTTAAACCGAAAGTTTTGTGGCGGGAAAATACCGGTGATGGTGCTGAAAGTGCCTATGTCGATTTATCTCCCTGGTTGCAGGGCGAGCATATTTTCACTGTCGATGCCCAAGGTGATGTTCGTAGTTATCAGGCAATCAATGGTCGTAGTGTCTGGCGTACAAAACTGAAAGTTGCCGTTGCTGCTGGTGTCGGTGGCGGTGCCGGCAAAATTTTAATCGGTACGCAACAGGGTGAAGTGATTGCCCTCGATGACCAAAACGGTGACATTCTATGGCGGCAACGTCTGACCAGTGAAGTTCTTGCACCGGCAAAAGCCAATGAAAGTGTAGTGGTGGTACGTACGGCTGATGGCCGGGTGACAGGGCTTTCCGCCGATGAGGGTAAAGTTTTGTGGAATTATCAGCGCAGTGTGCCACTGCTGAGTTTACGGGGCGTTAGCGCACCAGAAATCATCGGTGACCGGGCGCTGGCAGGTTACGATAATGGCAAATTGGTGGCTTTATCGTTAGTTGATGGCAAAGTTATCTGGGAAAAAAGCGTCTCCGTACCCCGTGGCCGTACAGAACTGGAACGATTGGTTGATATCGATGCTGATCTGAAACTGGTTGAAAATACCGTTTATGCAGCAGCCTATCAGGGAAATCTGGCAGCATTGGATATTGGAACCGGCAACGAACTGTGGGAGCGTGAAATTTCTATAAAAGCCGGCTTTGATGTTGCCCGCGGTGAAGCGGTTTATGTCACCGATGAAGACAGTTATGTCTGGGCCATTCAGGATGGCACGGGTGATTCATTATGGCGGCAAACACGTTTATTGCGCCGTAATGTGACGGCACCGACTATTGTCGGCGACTATATTGTAGTTGGTGATTTGGAAGGCTATCTTCATTGGCTTGCCCGATCAGATGGCCGTTTTGTTGCCCGTCAGGAAATTACAGATGAACCGATCACCAGTCAGCCAATCGTTGCTGACGGGATTTTGTACGTAATGAGTAGCGACGGACGTTTGACCGCTATTGAGACCCCATAAGTGAAAGCAGTTGTTGCCCTGGTGGGCTGTCCGAATGTCGGTAAATCGACCTTATTTAATCGTCTTACCCGAAGTCGCGATGCGCTGGTGGCAGATTTTGCCGGGCTGACGCGGGATCGGATTTATGGCCAGGTTCGCCATGAAGAGGCCGAGTTTATTTTAATTGATACCGGCGGTTTGACTGATCAGACCGACAATATGGCGGAACTGATGCGTAAACAAGCGCAGCTGGCCATTGATGAAGCGGATCTGATTTTATTTCTGGTCGATGGTCGGCATGGCCGTTCGCCTTCGGATGAATTGATTGCCCAGCTGCTGCGAAATGTCGGCAAACCGGTGATGATGGTCATCAATAAAACCGAAGGCGAGCAGCGGGAAATTGCGGCGGCGGATTTTTATTCGTTGGGCATGGGCGAACCAGAAGTTATTTCTGCATCGCAAGGCCGCGGCATCGATAACTTGTTAAGACGGGTAATCAATGCGTTACCACCTGCTGCCGAGCCAGAAGCTGATGCAGTTGCGGATACCGAAGACGGGCGCATACGACTGGCTGTTGTCGGCCGGCCAAATGTTGGCAAATCAACACTGGTTAATCGTTTAATCGGTGAAGAAAGGGTGGTGGCCTTTGATGAGCCCGGTACTACCCGTGACAGTATTTATATTCCGTTTGAGAAAGATAATACCCATTACATTTTAATTGATACCGCGGGTGTCCGCCGACGCTCTAAAGTATCTGAAGTACTGGAAAAATTCAGCATTGTGAAAACATTGCAAGCGATCGAAGCGGCCAATGTGGTGCTGTTGGTGTTGGATGCGCAAGAAGGTATTGTCGAGCAGGATCTGCATTTAGCTGGTCTGATTATAGAAAGCGGCCGGGCGGTGGTCATCGCTGTTAATAAATGGGATGGTCTGGAAAAGCAGGAACGTGAATGGGTTGCCACCAATATTGAGCGTCGGCTGCCGTTTTTAAGTTTTGCCAAAACACATTTTATTTCAGCGTTGCATGGCAGTGGTGTGGGATTATTACTTAAATCCGTTAAACAAGCTTATGGCTCAGCGCTCACCAAGATCCCGACGCCACGGCTGACGCGTGCATTGGAAGATGCCGTTGCCGATCATCCGCCGCCACTGGTCAATGGCCGGCGTATTAAATTCCGTTATGCGCATCTGGGCGGTAAAAATCCGCCGCGGATCATCATTCACGGCAACCAGACGGAATCGACACCCCAAAGCTACCGGCGATATCTGGAAAACTATTTCCGTACCGCGCTGAAACTGCATGGCACACCGGTCATCGTGGAATTTAAAACCAGTGATAACCCGTTTCGGGAAAAACAACATCAGGCCAGTCAAAAGCAACAGGAAAAACGCCAGCAGGTTACCCGCCGCAGACCTAAAAAATAATTAATTTTTAAAGCAAGCCCGGATCGTCGTTCATCAAGTTATCCAGGCTAGTCAGATGGTCACGGAATTTTTCGCGATTGGCGAGTTTTTCCCGCGCTGCGGGCGGCAGGTCGGTAAATAAAATCACCCCTTTGTCGATCAAGGTATTGATCAAATCTTCAATTACCCTGATGAGTGCCTGATCGGAACTGGATAATAGTGTCCGAGCGGCATTAATATCATCTGTCTGACCCAAAAAATTTAATAATTCCGGGGCGTTAGGTGATATGAATTCATTGGCATCAGCTTGCGGTGTATCAAACAGCGCAATGATGTGTCCTTCCGGATCGCGGCTAACATATGCCATATAGATTATTCCCTGTAATTATGCGATGTTATAAGCTATTGTTGAGATTAAGGGTGAATGACTTTACAGTAAAGTAAAAAACTGTGACACTCATCACACTTTTCGTCTGATAGTAATGGATTTTGATGGAAACCGAACCAGTCATCAAGCTTAATGACACGGAGCAATGGAACGCGGATCAGGGTCGTCAGACACTGGATGATCCGTTGTTGGGTTGTCTGTTATTACTCTCCAAAATGCTTAATAAACCGCACAGTGCCGATTCACTGGTTGCCGGTTTACCGCTGATCGATAATAAACTGACGCCAGCTTTATTCAGCCGCGCTGCAGAACGCGCCGGTTTATCGGCAAAAACCGTTAAACGTCCCCTACGCAAAATCTCACCCTTCGTTATGCCGGCAGTGTTGTTATTGGATAACACCACTGCCTGCATCATTACCGGACTTAAAGGGAAAACCGCGACGGTGATTTTCCCGGAAACCGGTAGTGGTGAAACCGACGTTCAAGTTAGCGATTTAGAAAAGCAGTACAGCGGCTACACCATTTTTATTAAACCCGCGCATTATTTTGATAAACGCACCCAAACCTCATCAGTGCCAAGAACAGGACATTGGTTTTGGGGCACCATCATGCGTTTCTGGCCAATTTACAGCGAGGTGTTCGTCGCTTCGATTTTGGTCAATATGTTTGCACTGGCTTCGCCACTGTTCATTATGAATGTCTATGATCGGGTGGTGCCAAATCATGCCTTGGCGACTTTATGGGTACTGGCTATCGGCGTTGCTACGGTGTTTATTTTTGATTTTCTGCTCCGAACGCTGCGCGGCTACTTTATTGATATGGCCGGCAAACGCGCTGATGTCATCCTCTCCGCGACAATTTTTGAGCGGGTCATGGGCATCAAAATGGCCGCCAGATCCAACTCGGTCGGCTCATTTGCCAATAGCATGCAGGAATTTGAATCGTTCCGGGATTTCTTTACCTCGGCGACACTGACCACACTGATTGATTTGCCGTTTGCATTTTTATTTATCGCCGTCATCTGGATGCTGGCAGGCGATCTCGCCTACATTCCGCTGGCGGTCATTCCTATCACCATTTTAATCAGCCTGGTTATTCAAATACCGCTGGGCCGCACTATTCAGCAATTATTCCGTCATTCTGGACAGAAAAGTGCCACCCTGATTGAAACCCTGACCGGTTTGGAAACCATTAAAAGTATTGGCGCCGAGACGCCGATACAGCGTAAATGGGAACAGACTATTGGCTTTATTGCCCGCTACAGTCAGCGTGCCAGATTGTTATCAACGACGGCGATTAACCTGACCAGCTTTGTCCAACAGATGACCACTATTGCGGTGGTGGTTTATGGCGTATATCTGATTAGCGAAAATGAAATTACCATGGGCGCGCTGATTGCCTGCACGATTTTAACCGGACGCGCACTGGCGCCGATGAGTCAGTTAGCGGCGATTTTGACCCGTTATCATCACTCTAAAGCAGCGCTCAGTTCGTTAAATTCGATGATGAATCTGCCGATAGAGCGTCCCAGCGGTCGGGAGTTTTTGCACCGGCCGGCTTTTAAAGGCGGCATAGAATTTAAAAACGTCAGTTTCCGTTACCCGGATCAGCCGATGGATGCGCTGTCCGCAGTCAGCTTTAAGATAAATCCGGGTGAAAAAGTTGCCGTGATTGGCCGCATAGGTTCTGGTAAAAGCTCAATAGAAAAACTGTTACTGGGTTTGTATGAGCCTTTGGATGGTTCTATTTTGCTCGATAATACTGATATTCGGCAGATTGATCCTGTCGATTTACGGCACAGTATCGGATATGCACCACAAGATGTGGTGCTGTTTTTTGGCAGTATTCGCGACAATATCGCCATGGGCGCGCCGTTTGCTGAAGATACTGCCGTGTTGCGGGCTGCAGAAATTGCCGGTGTCACTGCTTTTGTCAATCGCCATCCTGCCGGGTTTGATATGCCGGTAGGCGAACGTGGTGAAGGGTTGTCTGGTGGTCAGCGGCAAAGTGTGGCGGTTGCCCGCGCCTTGTTGACCGATCCGGCGGTATTGGTGCTTGATGAGCCGACCAATGCCATGGATAACAGCACAGAAGAACGATTCAAAGCCAAGTTGTCCGAGGTGATTAAAGATAAAACGTTGTTTCTGGTCACCCACCGAGCGTCGTTACTGAGTTTGGTCGATCGGATTTTAGTGATGGATCAAGGCCGTTTGGTCGCTGATGGTCCGCGTGAGCAAATTATGACGGCACTGAAAAGCGGTCATATCCGGGTTTCAAAAGGATAAAACATGGGACTGTTTAAGCGCACCCATCCGGATGATATTGAGTTTATGTCCGAGGTCAGCTCGGCGACGATGGAGTCTGCCCATCGCGGCGGTCATTCATTGTTGATTTTAACGGTGTTGTTTTTTATTTGTGCCGGCTGGTGGGCCAATGTTACTGAAATTGATGAAGTCACCCGCGGTGAAGGCAAGGTAGTGCCGTCGAGTCGTTTGCAAGTAGTGCAAAATCTGGAAGGCGGCATCATTAGCGAAATCCTGGTTGCTGAAGGCCAAATTGTTGACAAAGGCGAAGTGCTGATGAAAATCGATGACACGCGTTTTTCATCATCTTTTCGTGAAACACAGCTTAAATATTGGGAATTAATGGCACGCGTTGCCAGATTGGAAGCGGAGAGTGAAGGCAAACCGCTGGTACTGCCTGAAAAATTATTATTTGAACAGCCTATTTTAGCTGCTGACGAGCAAGTACTTTATGCGTCAAGACAGCGGCGTTTAGAAAGCACGGTAAGTGTTTTACAACAGCAAGCCCAGCAACGTCAGCAGGAACTGGTTGAGCGCCGTGCGAAACAACAACAGCTGCAGCGCAGTTATGAGCTAAGTAATCAGGAATTAACCATGTCTGAGCCTTTAGTGGCACAAGGCGTGATGTCTGAAGTTGAAATACTGCGTCTGAAACGTACAGTCAATGATTTGCGTGGTGAAATGGATGCCAACCGATTGGCCATTCCCAGGATCCAATCAGCTTTAAATGAAGTTAACCGCAAAATTGCCGAAGAGCGGGCACGCTTTCAAACCGAAGCCGCGCGGGAGCTCAGTGAAGTTAAAGCCGAATTTAACAGAACTGAAGAAACCACCTCGGCACTGCAGGATCGGGTGACAAGAACAGAGGTACGTTCGCCAGTCAAAGGTAAGATTAAGCGTATTCTGCTGAATACTGTTGGTGGTGTGATTCAGCCTGGTGAAGATCTGGTTGAAATTGTGCCTTTGGAAGATAACTTGTTGATCGAAGCACATATTCGGCCGGCAGATATTGCTTTTTTACGGCCGGGGCAGGATGCTATGGTGAAATTTACCGCGTATGACTTTTCGATTTATGGTGGTCTGCCAGCCAAGCTGGAACGCATAAGCGCTGACACGATTACTAATGACAAAGATGAAAGCTTCTATCTGATTTATCTGCGTACCAATGATAATAAGATCGAAAGCAATAAAGGTAGCCTGGAGATTATTCCCGGTATGACCACAACTGTTGATATTTTGACCGGCAAAAAAACAGTGATGGATTACATACTTAAGCCTATCCTTAAAGCTAAAAATGAAGCGCTACGGGAACGCTAATGTATGGGTATTGAGATGAATCAGCATTTAACCGGTCAGCCCCGGGTGTATCTTGCGTTTTCAGACGCCGACAAAGCACGGGAAATCAGTGCCGCGCTGAATAAAGAATATTTGTGTTTTGCTTATCGTGATATCCATGCTCTGCACCAGGCTGTAACCGTTCAAGCTGCCGATATGTTGATTTGCCAACAAAGTTTGTTGGATGCACAGCAACCCGAGGTGATGACCGCATTAAAAGCTGCAGCACCCAACAGCCGAATTCTGATTGTTGGTCCGGAACAGCCCGTTTCTGTGCAAATAGCGGCTTTAAAGCAAGGTGCGCGTGGTTATTTTAATGAAGACTTACCGCTGGAGAAATTATGTGTTGCCATTCACCTGATTCTGCAAGGCGAAGTCTGGGTTGAACGACATTTGATCAGCGAGCTCATCGACGAAATGAATCATGCGCCAAAAATTGACGATGCGCATCGTAAAGCTGCTGACAGTTTATCGCCGAAAGAGCGGGAAGTCGCTACTTTAGTCAGTCATGGTGCGACCAATAAAATGATTGCCCGAAAAATGAATATTACAGAACGAACCGTAAAAGCCCATTTGACCACCATATTTCAAAAAATGAATTTACCGGATCGTCTGTCACTGGCCATCGTATTTCGCGATTTACGCTAGTGTTTTTAGGCTGAATTTAGGCATATACTTAAATTCAGTGTGTTTAAGGAAAAACTTTTTAATAAGTTTGGTTAATAAATTTGTGTTGAGTGAGGGGATGCCGCAAGCAACACAGCTCATAATTAATAGGACATGCATTATGAAAACTTTAATTTTCGCCATCCCAATAATTGCTGGCATCAATGTCGCTTCTGCTGACACGTTACGTGAAGCAGTTGATACAACGTTAAAAACCAATCCGGACGTTTTGTCTGCGGTACATGAACGGGCAGCGGTTTCCAAAGAAATCGATCAGGCCCGGGCGGGTTATTTCCCGACCCTGGATTTGGGGCTCGGTACCGGTTACGAGCGGACCAGCAACCCCGCCACCCGGAATAATCCGCTCAATGGTGACAGTGTTGGCTATAACCGTAATGAAGCCAGTTTAAATGCCCGGCAAATGTTATTCGACGGCATGCAGACCTCAAATGAAGTCAGTCGTCAAAAAGCCCGTACCAACTCGCGTGCTTTCACGGTTTACAGCGCATCAGAAAATACCGCGCTTGAAGCTATCGATGCTTATCTGAATGTCCTGCGCCAGCAGAAAATTGTCGAACTGGCACAAGACAACTTAGAAGCTCATCAGCGCACTCATGATCAAATTTTGCTGCGTACTGAACGGGGTGTGGGGCGGCGCGCTGATGGCGATCAAAGTTTAGGCCGTTTGTCTTTGGCGGAAACCAATCTGATGGCCGAGCAAAGCAACTTACGTGATGCGGAAACCAACTATCTGCGAGTGGTGGGCGTCATGCCGACTTCGCTCAGCGATCCGGAATCACCAACTGGCTTAATTCCTGCCTCGGTTGAAGAAGCAATTACGACTGCTGTTAATAATCATCCGACATTGAAATCTGCTAATGCTGATGTTGAGTCAGCCAATTATCAGCATGATACCGCTTTGGCACCATTCTTCCCGCGTGTGGATTTTGAAGTTGGTGCGCGTCAGGACAACAACATTGATGCGGTGCGTGGTTCAGATCGAGATTTCCAGGCAATGTTGAGATTACGTTATAACCTTTACAATGGTGGTCGGGATCAAGCCCGCCGTGAAGAAACGGCAGCATTGATTAATCAGGCAGCAGAAATTCGCAATAACACGCACCGTCAGGTTGAAGAAAGTACCCGTTTGTCATGGAACGCGCTGCAAACAGTGCGTAATCAAATGGCCTATTTCGAAACCTATGCACAATCTGCTGAAAAAACCCGTGATGCGTATCAACAACAATTCAGCTTAGGTCAACGGACTTTGCTGGACTTGCTGGATTCGGAAAATGAGTTGTTTCGGTCAAGGATTTCACTGACCGAAGCACAATATGACGAAAGCTATGCCATGTATCGTATTTTAAACAGCATGGGTATGTTGTTAGAAGGTCTGGACGTTCAGGCACCAGATGCCTCTGCTACGGTTGCTTCTAACTAGCAGTAATTTGTTATTTGAATGAAAGCCACGGCCTGCTGGTCGTGGTTTTTTTTTGGCAAAATGGCGGCTTTTATGAGCATGCGTGGATCGTGCTATCATAGCGTGCCCAATTGAGGGGATAATCAAGAGTTTTCATGAGTAAGCAAGCATCATTTTCCTACGAGGAGCTATTGCAGTGCGGTCACGGCGAGATGTTCGGACCCGGCAATGCGCAACTGCCCATCCCGAATATGCTGATGATGGATCGTGTCAGTCATATCGCCAACACTGGAGGTGCCTACGGTAAGGGAGAGATCATTGCCGAGCTCGATATTCATCCGGATCTGTGGTTTTTTGATTGCCACTTTCCTGGTGACCCCGTAATGCCGGGCTGCCTGGGCCTGGATGCGATGTGGCAGTTGGTAGGTTTTTTTCTGGCCTGGGATGGTAATCCGGGACGCGGTCGGGCATTGGGTTCTGGTGAAGTAAAATTTACCGGACAAGTATTGCCAACCGCTAAAAAAGTAACTTATAAAATTGATTTGAAACGGGTTATTTCCCGGAAACTGGTGCTGGCAATTGCTGATGGCACAGTATCAGTTGATGGCCGTGAAATTTATGTTGCCAAAGATCTGCGGGTTGGTTTGTTTACTTCCACGGATGATTTTTAGGATATGACAATGCGACGTGTAGTTGTAACGGGTTTGGGGATCACTTCCTGTCTGGGATTAGATGCTGCAACGGTCAGCGAATCGCTGCGGTTGAGCCGTTCTGGCATTAAATTCAAACAAGTTTATGCGGATATGGGTTTTCGTAGCCATGTTGCCGGCTTTTTTGATATTGATTTTAAAGAATATATCGATCGCAAGGTATTGCGGTTTATGGGGGATGCCGCGGCTTACGCTTATATCGCCATGCAACAGGCAATTACTGATTCTGGATTAAGCGAAGCGGATGTTTCTAACCCACGCACCGGCTTGATTATGGGATCTGGCGGCGCTTCCTCATCAAATCAGGTAGAAGCAGCTGATATCCTTCGTGAAAAAGGTTTGAAACGGGTTGGCCCTTATCGTGTCACCCAAGTGATGGGCAGTACCACTTCAGCTTGCCTGGCGACACCGTTCAAGATTAAAGGTGTTAACTACTCCATGTCATCCGCCTGTGCCACCAGCGCTCATTGTATTGGTAGTGCCATGGAGCAAATTCAGCTCGGCAAACAAGACGTTGTCTTTGCTGGTGGCGCTGAAGAAGAACATTGGACGATGAGTTCGTTATTTGATGCTATGGGCGCATTGTCGACCAAATATAACGATTCACCGGAAAAAGCCTCACGTGCCTATGATGCTAACCGCGATGGTTTTGTCATCGCCGGTGGTGGTGGTGTGCTGGTGCTGGAAGAATATGAACATGCCAAAGCACGCGGTGCCAAAATTTATGCCGAATTAACCGGTTATGGTGCGACTTCGGATGGTTACGATATGGTGGCGCCGTCTGGTGAAGGTGCCCAGCGTTGTATGCATTTGGCGATGTCGACCATGCGCAATGACAAAATTGATTATATCAACGCCCATGGCACCAGCACACCAGTGGGTGATTTAGCTGAATTGGGCGCGATTAAGCAAGTATTCACCGAAGATAATATGCCTTGGGTGGGCTCTACCAAATCCCTCTCAGGACATTCTTTAGGCGCTGCCGGTGTACAGGAAGCGATTTACAGTTTGCTGATGTTGCAGGATGACTTTATTGCCGCCTCCGCCAACATTGATAATTTGGATCCGCAGGCTGAGGGTATGAAAATCGTGCAACAAAGACAGGATAATGCTGGTATTAAAGCCGTTATGTCGAACAGCTTTGGTTTTGGCGGAACGAACGCTTGTCTGGTATTTGAAAAGCTGTAACTATTGTTTTGAGCTGCGAAAAAAGCCATCCTTAGCGATGGCTTTTTTATGCCTCTAAATCGGCATCCGTGACCGGACCGCGTTTTCCGGCCAGTGCTTCTTGCATCAGGCTAACCAGTTTGGCTTTCTTTTCGTCATCATCGAGGTGTTTGGAGCTAAAGGTAATGCCAAACTTATCGGCATACTGTTTGACCAGCATCATTAAAACCACTTCATCCATTGTTGCAAACCTTATATTGAAAGTTAGCTATTATAGCGGCAAACTGCTGGCCTTATGAGCTTGCATTATCAAATCGCCGGCGAGGGCGGTAATCCCTTATTATTGATCCATGGTCTGTTTGGTTCAGCCGACAACTGGCGTGGCATTGCTAAACAGCTGTCTAAAACGCGGCAAGTTATCAGCGTTGATCTGCGTAATCACGGTCGATCTTTTCAGCATCCTCAGCAAAACTATCCATTGATGACGGCTGATATTGCTGATGTTTTGGCTGAACTTGGCATTGATAAAGTGGACCTGCTGGGGCATTCCATCGGTGGCAAAGTCGCCATGCAATTTGCCATCGATTATCCGTCGCGGCTTAATAAATTAATCATTGTTGATATTGCACCGCGTTGGTATCCGGATAGTCATAGCCAGATTTTTAAAAACCTGATGGCCGTCAACCTGGCGCAGTTCAGCCAGCGCAATGAGGTCGATAAGGCCTTGGCAACAATGATCCCTGAGCAAGCCGTGCGCAGCTTTCTATTAATGAATCTGACCATGCAGGACGGCCAGCTGGCCTGGCGGATTAATTTAAATCATTTATTTTGTAATTACCCTGCGTTGCTGCAAGCTGTCACGCCAGCAACGCCCATTGTGCAGCCCACGCTGTTTATTAGTGGCGGCGATTCTGATTATATTGGCACTGAGGATCGTCAGCAGATCCATCAGTGGTTCACTAATGTGCAATTGCTCAGGATTGCCAATGCCGGTCATTGGGTGCACGCTGATCAACCCGAAGCCTTTTGTCAGACTGTGGAAAGCTTTTTAAATCATGATTGATGACACTTTAAAGCAACAATTGCTCACCTTTCGCCGCGAACGTGACTGGGAACAGTTTCATAATCCCAAAGACATCGCCATTTCGCTGTCGATAGAAGCGGCGGAATTGTTGGAATGGTTTCAGTGGCGGACTTTGGATGAAATCCAAACCATGTTGGCCTCAGATAAGCGTCAGGCGCTGGAAGATGAAATTGCCGATGTTGCTGTTTACTTAACCTACCTCTGTCACGATCTGCAGATAGATTTACCGGCCGTGGTCAGTCGTAAGATGCAAAAAAATGCCGCCAAATACCCCAAAGATCTCGTCAAAGGCCATGCTGATAAATATAACGAATATTAATAATTTTCATAAACAACTGGCAAAATGCTAGTCTCTGCATTTTTATTATTATCAGGGCCAGTTCTATGAAAGCCATTGTCTTTCTGATCCAGTGTGCAGACCAGAGAGGTTTGGTGGCGGGCATTACCGGCTTTTTTGCCAGTCGCGGTTATAACATTCTGCATTGTCAGCAATACACCGATACCGAAAACAGCCGTTATTTTATGCGCCTGAAACTCGAAGATGAGGATCAGATGCCGCACGCCGAATTAGAATCCACGTTTACAGAGCTGGCCACACAAATGTCGCTCAACTGGTCGGTTCGTTACAGCAAGACACCTTACCGTGTGGCGTTACTGGTGACCAAAGCCTCGCATTGTCCGTTTGATTTATTGCTGCGTGAATATGAAGGTGAGCTGAAATGCCATATTCCGTTGATTATCGGTAATCATAAAGACCTGGCCGATATGGCCCGGCAATTTGGCAAACCGTTTTATCATCTGCCGATAACTAATGACACCAAGCCGCAACAAGAAGCGAAAATCAAAGCGCTGCTTGCCGAGTATCAAATTGATTTGGTGGTAATGGCGCGCTATATGCAAATTCTCTCCGAGGATTTTGTCCGCGAATTTTCTGGCAAAGTCATCAATATCCATCATGGTTTTTTGCCAGCTTTTCAGGGCGCAAAACCCTATCATCAGGCCTACGAGCGCGGTGTTAAATTAATTGGTGCCACGGCGCATTATGCTACCGCTGAACTCGACGAAGGACCGATTATTGAACAGGATGTTGAACGGGTGCGTCACGATAACAGCCCGGAAGATTTGGTGATGATCGGTAAGGATATTGAGCGACTGGTGTTGGCCCGCGCCGTAAAAGCCCATATTGAGCATCGGATTATTATCAGTGGCCGGCGCACCATTGTCTTTGCCGAAGGTGCCTGAGCAACCCCCAAAAAAACGGAAAATCGATATGACTGAAAAAGCGCCGATTATTATGATCACCGGAGCCACTGCAGGTTTTGGTGAAGCGACAGCCAGATTGTTTGCCAAAGCCGGTTGGCGCTTAATTTTGACGGGTCGGCGCAGGGAGCGTCTGGAAAAATTGCAAACTGAGCTGGGCGGGCCCGAACAGGTTTATATCAGTGCTTTTGATATCAGCGATCGACAGTCTACAGAAGCGGCGATAAATGCTATCCCTGCTGCATTTTCCGAGATAGATGTGCTGGTCAATAATGCGGGTCTCGCATTGGGTTTAGAACCTGCCTACGCTACAGAGCTTGATGACTGGGAGCGTATGGTGGATACCAATATTAAGGGCTTAATGCGCTGTACCCATTTATTGTTGCCAAAAATGGTCGAGCGCGGCCAAGGGTATATTATCAATATTGGCTCAGTCGCCGGTAATTGGCCGTATCCGGGCGGCAATGTTTATGGTGCCAGCAAAGCGTTTGTCAGACAGTTTTCACTGGCTTTGCGTGCTGATTTACTGGGCACTGGCGTGCGGGTCAGTAATATCGAACCGGGTAATGCCGAGACTGAATTTTCGATGGTCCGTTTTAAGGATGATGCGTCGCGAGTTGATAAAGTTTATGCCAAAACCGAGGCTCTGACGGCGCAGGATATTGCAGACACCATTTTGTGGCTGGCGAATACCCCAAAACACGTTAATGTAACGACACTGGAAATCATGCCAACCCAGCAGGCCAACGGCCCACTGGCTATTTATCGTGGCGTATAGCTAGTCTAACAGCCAGGTTTTCGGATTAGGGTAGGGCAGGCTTTTACTGACAATGCGCAGGCCTTTTACGCAGCGAACAATCAGCCAGATAAGCCAGACCAGCAAAATTAGCCAGCCGATGCCGATAACCAGCGTCAGCCAGCCGATGATTTGCAACAGCAGACTGATCCAGAAAGTACGGATCTGAAAGGTGTAATGTGACTGCATATTGGCACCGGCGTCACCACGAAATACATAAGCTACGATCACACCAATGATCGTCATCACCGGCAGTAAAATCCCCACCAAATATAAAATATAAATGACTTTCGGGGTGCTGTTTTCCTGTTCGTCAGCCATAATGGGCTCCTTGGATTAATAACAGCAAATTAACAAATCCGCTGTATTTTGACTATCACCAACAAAAAAGCCCGGCTGATGGCCGGGCTTTCCTGATGACTTAAATTGAATCAACCGCCAAAATCAAAACGGACACCGGTCATAATGGTACGACCAATGATGGGCGCCTCATCTTTCAGGAAGCTGGTATGCCGACGGCCATCTTCATTGAGCAGGTTACGACCCTGAACAAAGACCTCACCGCCCTTAAAGCTGTCAGGACGCCAGAACAGGTCAAATGACACCAGGTTGTAGCCACTGGTGTTACTTTCAGCCACGGCCGTTTTGTTTTGTTTAAACACCCGGCGATAATCAACACTCAAATCCCAGTCGCCATAACCGGTATCAAAACCGACACCCAGACGCGTCGGGCTTATCCGCGGTAAGTTACCGCCATCACGCAATTTACCGCGCACATGGTCACCACTGAAACGAACACTGAGTGGCACAGGGCCATCAATGACATCGGCAATAGCTGTGAACTCCGCACCATAAAACTCGGCATCGGCTTGTTCATTAAATACCAGCGTGTCGCCGTCGATAGTAACAGCATTGCCAGTGCCATCGTCCTGGGCTTGTGTGTAAATGAAGTCTTTTACGCGGTTATAAAACAGTGTGGCGTCATAACGGAAAATGCCCGCGTGACGATCCAGACCGATTTCAAAATTGGTATAGGTTTCTTCATCCAGATCCGGGTCACCGATTTCCACCGTGCCGGCGGCAGCATGGCTGCCAAAAGCATACAACTGTTCGGCAGATGGTGCTCTTTGTGAGCGAGTGACGGCCAGACGAAGATGGTGACGGCTATCAAGATCAATAATAGAGCCTGCAGACAGGCTAAATGGGGTAAAGCTGCGATCGCCTAAATCCGCTGCTTGTTCCAGTTCCACGCCACTCGGTAAATCTATATGCCGTTCTTCATCTAAACGGGATGGATCGGAATTAACATGGTCAATGCGCGCGGCAAACTCTAACCGGCCAAAATCAGTCGGTAATTCTTCCAGTACGAATAGACCGAAAGATTGGGTCTTATTGGCTCGAACATAAAAGCCCTCAGATCCATGCTCATCACCACCATGGCCATGACCGGCACCATCGGCCTGAAAATCACGATTATTAAATTGCAGTCCGAGGACGCCTTGCCATAAACCAATCGGCAGATGCACCATTTCCAGACGCAAATCGGTTTCATCATTTTCAAAGCTGGTTTCGACTTCGCTCTCAACTGGCTGACCATTATCAAGCTCGGTACCAACTTCCTGCTGACTGAATTCGGTGTAGGCCATTTTCAGCCGGGCAGTGGTAAAGCCGGGCAGGGGATTATTAAATTCACTACGGAAATCAACGCGATCATAATCGGCGCGGATTTGTTCCTGCTCTTCTTCACCAATACCCAGTGTGACTTCCGGGATGCCGTAATTGGTCCGCCAGCGGCTGTAACCTAAACCTGCATGGCCCCAATCACCTTTAAATAAACCGGTTACCGAAAAGGCATCGGTATCCGTAGCGCTGTTTTGCAGAGTGTCCTTATCACCAACGGTCTGGCCCTGCTGTTGGTAACCATCAATATCAAAATCATGGCTGTGGCGCAGACTATAGTCAGTACGCAAGACAAAACTGTCGGTAACTGGCAACTCCAGCCCTAAGCGGCCGTTGCGTTCATCGCCATTAAAGCCATAACCCATTTCACCATCAACGCGCGGCGCATCGCCAAACTCCGGATTGAAGCGATCGCTTTTAACATTGATAACGCCACCGGCCGCACCACTGCCATAGAGCAGGGTCGCCGGGCCACGGAAAACTTCAATTTGCTCCGCGCGACTGGGATCGATAGCAATGGTGTGGTCGCCGCCTTCACCGGATACGTCGACAGTTTTCAAACCATCTTCGAGGACTTGTACCCGTGAACCTTGCAGGCCACGCACCACTGGCCGGCCAACGCCGGGGCCAAAATCCGAATTAGCGACACCGGGCAGACCATCAAGGGTTTCACCGAGTGTGCCGGCACGTTTTTTATCAAGTTCTTCATCAGCCAGCACAGTGACCGGCAAAATTAATTCATCGGGACTGCGTGCACCAAGCGGATCGGCGGTTACGGTCAGGCCGGGAATTTTAACCACATCGGCATCTTCAGCCGTTGCAGCCAACGGCATCGCAGCCAGCGCTGCACCCAGCAGCACGGCCAATTTATTTGGGGTAAACATAAAAAAATCCTCATAACACCATAGATCGCTGCCGGTAAAATGCGCGATCCTAAAAAACAGAAATGATTGTTAAGGCGTTATGAGAAAACAGGTGGGCCGCGAATAAGCTGCGGCAGGTGACGATTTTTAACCGTCAGATGGTGGTCGGTAACGGCGACAATGTGCACCAGAACAGTGATGCTTGAAACCAGCAACGGCGGATTGGCATTAACCACCGGCGTGTGCTTGATGATTTCCAGCCGCTCACACTGGGCGTCGGCGGTGTGGAATGGATGCGCCGTGTCATGCCAAATAGCAAAGCTCTGCAATGACAGCACCAGGGCTGCCAGCAGATAAAGCCATTTAAAATGAGGACGACGATTTTGCATGATTAGTTGAGTAAATTAACCAGTAATTGTTCGTAAACGGCGGACAGTATATCCAGATCGGCAACCGAAACACACTCATCTATTTGATGAATCGTCGCATTCAACGGACCAAGTTCAATGACCTGAGCACCAGTTGGTGCAATAAAACGACCATCGGAAGTGCCGCCGGATGTCGATAATTCAGTGGCATAACCAGTGACAGATTTGACGGCATCCTGAATAGCTTCCAACAACCGACCGCCAGCGGTACGAAACGGCTTACCTGAGAGCACCCAATCCAACTGATAATTCACGCCATGTTTATCAAGAATAGCCTCAACCCGCTGTTGTAACTGTTCGTGCGTGACTTCAGTGGAATACCGGAAGTTAAACACCATCTCAGCAGTACCCGGAATAATGTTGGTAGCGCCTGTACCACTGTTTAAATTGGATACCTGAAAACTGGTCGGCGGAAAATCATCATTGCCGTTATCCCAGACTTCAGCACAGAGCTCTGTTAAAGCCGGTGCTAAGCGGTGCAGGGGGTTATCGGCCAAGTGCGGGTAAGCGATATGACCCTGTTTGCCTTTAACGGTCAGATAACCATTGATAGAACCACGCCGGCCATTTTTAACCACATCAGCGACTTTATCGCTGCTGGTGGGTTCGCCTACGAGACACCAATCAATATGTTCCTGACGGGCTTGCAGTGTTTCGACAACCCGCACGGTACCATCAGTAGCCGGGCCTTCTTCGTCGCTGGTCAGTAAAAAGGCAATACTGCCCTGGTGATCAGGAAAACGTGCAATAAAACGTTCACTGGCTGTCACCATCGCGGCGATGCTGCCTTTCATATCGGCTGCGCCACGACCATGCAACATGCCATCAATGATTTCGGCAGCAAAAGGGTCATGGGTCCATTTATCTAACGGACCGGTGGGCACCACATCAGTATGGCCAGCAAACACAAACAACGGCCCCTGATGGCCGCGACGCAGCCACAGGTTATCAACTTCACCAAACCGCAAATGTTCAGCATTAAAGCCTTTTTCAGCCAGCCGTTTGGCCAGCATTAACTGACATTGCTGATCATCCGGCGTCACGCTATTGCGCCGGATCAAATCGCGGGTCAGTTCGATAGTGGGGGATAGCTCAGTGGCCATATCGGTTTTGGTATTCCTGTTCATTGAAGCCAACATGGCAACCAGTTTCGTCGCAAACAACCGGCCGTTGAATCAACGTCGGGTTTTCCAACATCAAATCAACAGCCGTGCTTTTATCAAGTTGTGATTTACGCGGATCATCAAGCTTACGCCAGGTGGTACTGCGTTTGTTGAGCAAAATTTCCCAGTCAACCGATTGCAGCCAGTTTTCCAGGTTCTGCCGCTGCAGACCATCTTTACGAAAGTCATGGAAGCGGTAAGCAGCGTCATGCGCATCAAGCCAGCGAAGGGCTTTTTTGACGGTGTCACAGTTTTTGATACCAAAAACAATCATGCCCATAACGGCCCTTAAAACACAGTTAATAAAGTCTGACGAAGCACATGCTATTAAAATTACTTAATGATACATTGTATCAATTATGTAAGTATATGACGAGTACAGATTACTAACTAACCGATACTGCTAGCGCTGTAAATGAGTCAATCCAAATTAAATATCCCGGAGTAACTCGTTGATACCGACTTTGCCGCGGGTTTTCTCATCCACCTGTTTGACGATAACGGCGCAGTAAAGGCTGTAGCTGCCATCTTTTGACGGTAAGTTACCGGATACCACCACTGAACCTGCCGGAATCCGACCATAGCTGATTTCACCGGTCATACGGTTGAAGATTTTGGTGCTTTGACCAATATAAACGCCCATTGAAATAACGGAGCCTTCTTCAACGATAACGCCTTCGACCACTTCTGAACGGGCACCGATAAAGCAATTATCTTCAATAATAGTCGGGCCGGCTTGCAATGGTTCCAAAACACCGCCGATACCGACACCGCCAGATAAATGCACGTTTTTACCAATTTGTGCACAGCTGCCCACAGTCGCCCAGGTATCGACCATCGTGCCCGAATCAACATAGGCACCAATATTGACGTAAGACGGCATCAATACTACGCCCGGGGCAATATAAGAGCCACGGCGAGCAGCAGCCGGTGGCACCACCCGGACACCGGCTTTATTAAAGTCAGCTTCGCTGAAGCGGGCGAATTTCGGTTCAACTTTGTCGAAATACTGGGTTTCACCACCCGCCATTGGCTTGTTGTCATTTAAACGGAATGACAGTAATACGGCTTTTTTCAGCCACTGGTTAACGACCCAGTCGCCATTTAGTTTTTCAGCAACACGGGCAGTGCCGTTGTCGAGCATAGACAGGGCTTCATTGACGGCATTTCGAACATCACTGTCAGCATTTTTCGGGGTAATGTCAGCACGACGCTCAAAAGCAGCTTCGATTATTGATTGAATTTCACTCATGGAAAACAGCTCCAGTTAGGATAAAGATTCGATAAATTGGCGGATCCGGTAGGCGGCTTCAACACACTCTTCCTGCGAGGCGACCAGCGCCATTCGGATGCGATTGATGCCGGGATTACCGTGTTTGGTATCACGTGCCAGAAAACGTCCAGGCAATACAGTGACGTTAAATTGATTAAATAACTCACGGGCAAAGTCGGTGTCAGCGATGGGCGTTTCAGCCCACAGATAAAAGCTGGCTTCTGGCTGACGGACTTTCATCACCGGTTGCAAAATTTCCAGTACTGCCTGAAATTTTTCGCGGTAAAGCGCGCGGTTATGGGCAACATGCGCTTCATCATTCCAGGCAACAATCGATGCTGATTGGGTGGCGGGCGGCATGGCGCAGCCGTGATAAGTACGATAGCGCAAAAATTCTTTGATGATTCTGGCATCCCCGGCGACAAAACCACTGCGCAGGCCCGGTGCATTAGAACGTTTAGACAAACTGTGAAATACCACGCAGCGGCTTAAGTCGGTATAACCCGCAGCAACAGCAGCCTGTAATAAGCCTACCGGTGGCAATGCCTCGTCAAAATAAATTTCTGAATAACACTCATCGGCGGCGATAATGAAATCGTATTCATGTGCCAGCTGAATCAGCCGCGTCATTACTTCAGCATCAATAACCGCGCCAGAGGGATTGCCGGGGCTGCAAATATACAGCAGCTGGCATTGAGACCAGACGCTGCCCGGCACATTATCAAAGTCTGGAACAAAGCCGTTTTCTGCGGTGCAGTTGAGCAAATGCATGCGGGCACCGGCCAGGATCGCTGCACCTTCATAGATTTGATAAAACGGATTGGGCATAACTACCAGCGGGTCATCATCACGATCGATAATAGCCTGCGCAAAGGCAAACAAGCCTTCACGGGTGCCATTTACCGGCAGAACTTGCGTTTGTGGATTGATATGGCCATCTAACTGAAAGCGCTGATCCAGCCAATTGGCAATAGTTTGTCGCAATTCGGGGCTGCCGGCCGTGGTTGGGTAGATGGATAAGCCATGCAAATGACTAATTATTGCCTCGGTGATGAATCCCGGGGTTGGATGTTTTGGTTCACCAATCGACAAGGCAATATGCGGCAAATGTTGCGGCGGCTGACAACCTTTTTGCAACTCAGCCAGTTTTTCAAACGGATAAGGATGCAGCTTGGCCAGTTCTGGATTCATAGGTGAGTTTGCCGGATCAAAAAACGCTACATTATAACGCTTTGCGCTTCTCCCGTGTTATAAGCATTGCCATGAATCTAAGCACTGTTCAACAATATCGTCTATCTGTTCTGAGTCTGTTGTTTGCTGCCAGTATGTGGGGCTTTATCTGGTATCCGATGCGGCTGTTTGAAGCGGCTGGACTGCCGGTAGTGTGGACCACACTGCTGATTTATCTGTCGGCAGCCGTTTTACAATTGCCCCAGGCGCTGCGTGGTCACTGGCCATGGCGACAATTACCGTTGGACTTAGTCTGGCTGGCTTTGGCCGCCGGTGTCACCAATCTGGCTTTTCTGGTGGCGCTGATTGAAGGCGAAGTAATGCGCGTGATGCTGCTGTTTTACCTGGCACCGCTATGGAGTGTCATTCTGGGGCGATGGTGGCTGGGAGAAACGCTTTCTCATAAAGCGATGGCAATGCTTATTTTAGCCATGACCGGCACTTTGATAATGCTCTGGCAACCGGCGATCGGCTTGCCCTGGCCACATGGTTTGGCTGACTGGCTGGCGTTATTTGCCGGCATCATGTTTGCCGTTAATAATGTTTTGAGTCGCAAACTTGCCGGTGTGCCAATGCATATCAAAACCACAGCCGTTTACTGGGGCGTTGTCGCGGTAGCGTTAGCCGTCATTCTGATCCGAGGCAGTGCCGTGCCAGACATTTCGGTGACAGTAAGTTTATTGGCGATAACTTTTGGTGGCCTTGCCATTGTTGCGATGACAGTGAGCGTTTTATTCGGTCTTGGCCGTTTGCCGGTGTATCGCGCGGCTGTCATCATGTTGTTTGAATTGGTGGTAGCAGCCGTAACGGCCTGGTGGTTAACAGATGAAACCATGGCTATTGCTGACTGGCTGGGCGGTATTTTGATTATTGTTGCGGCTTATGGTGTGGCGCGAATTGAAGGTGGCCGGCAGCAAGTCTGAGTCGAACTGCGCCATCTGCCGGCCCAAATTTACAGCATTAATATAAGAGGAACTTCGCAATGATCAAATCAATTGCGCACGCGACTTTTCTGGTCGCTGATTTACAAAAATCACTGGATTTTTACTGCAATATTTTACAAATCAAACAAAATCACAGCAGGCCGGAGTTTCCCTTTGACGGCGCCTGGCTGGATTTGGGTGATGGCCAGCAAATTCATTTAATGGTGTTGCCAAATCCTGATACCAAGGAAGGACGACCAGAACATGGTGGCCGGGATCGGCATGTGGCGTTGGTTGTTGAAGATCTGGAAAAACTGGCTGAACATTTTGATAAAGCCGGTATGCCATATTCACGCAGCAAATCAGGTCGGGCTGCTTTCTTTTGTCGAGATCCGGATGGCAATGCACTGGAATTTTCAGAAGATTTTACCCCGCCAGGCAACTAATTCAGCAGCTTAAAGGGTGGAATCAACAGCTTAGCGACTTACTCACATTTTCTGTGGATAAGTCTGTGGTTAATCTTTGTGAAAATCGCTAAGTGATTCATTCATAACAGACGATGACAAATTGGTTAAAAAATAATCACTTTTAAAAGTCGTTTAAAATCAATGCTTTAAATAAGAATTGTAGGGATTCAATGACTTAGCGCTGACTCCTGTAAAGTCTCTGTAACACATGCCGCAAACCGTGAATAAGTTATTGGCGGCGGCGAAGATTTATTTCAATTAACGTGCCAAAGCTGGAAATTGTTGATCATCATAGGCCGCATCTTTGTCGTTAGTGCCTTGTTGTCTGTGCGTTTCCAGACCGATAAAGTCAAATAAATTGTTATCGGCCAGTTGTGACGGCGCAACATTCTGTATGCTGCGGAAAATATTTTCTAAACGCCCCGGTGATTGTTTTTCCCAGGCCTGCAACATATCTTTAATGACCTGACGTTGCAGATTTTGCTGCGATCCGCAGAGGTTGCAGGGAATGATCGGAAACTGACGGGCCTCAGCATAACGCACAATATCGGCCTCTTTGGCATAGGCCAGTGGCCGGATCACGATATTGGATTTGTCATCACTGAGCAGTTTCGGTGGCATTGCTTTGATTTTGCTGCCATAGAACATATTCAGAAACAGCGTCTCGATAATGTCATCGCGATGATGACCCAGCGCAATTTTAGTAATACCGTTGTGCCGTGCATAGCCATACAAACTGCCGCGCCGCAGCCGTGAGCAAATACCGCAGGTGGTTTTGCCTTCAGGCACCACTTCTTTAACAATGCTGTAAGTGTCTTTTTCAATGATGTGATAAGGCACACCAATTGATTGCAGATAATTCGGCAAAACCTCCTCGGGAAAGCCCGGTTGTTTTTGATCGAGATTAACGGCGATCAGTTCAAAGTTGATCGGCGCGTGATCGCGCAGGTTCAGCAAGATATCCAGCATGGTATAGCTGTCTTTACCGCCGGACAGACAGACCATGACTTTATCGCCGTCCTGAATCATGTCGTAATCGGCAATCGCCTGGCCGACCTGACGCCGTAAGCGTTTACGCAATTTATTAAATTCAAACTGCTGTTTATCGTGGATGTCTGACATTACATTAAACCTGCAAAAGGCTGGATTGTGACAATATCGCCGGCAGTAATACCGTCGCAGTCTTCATCCAGCAAAATAAAACAATTAGCCTGACTCATTGAACTTAAAATTCCTGAGCCTTGCTCGCCGGTCATGCGGACTGTTAACTGGCCATCAGTAGTCGTTTCCATGACACCACGCTGAAATTCAAAGCGGCCCGGCCGTTTACGGATCGGCGCAGCGGCAATTGCCGGTAGCAGCAATGCCGCATTGATGGTGGCACCTGACATTTTTTGCAGCGCAGGCAAGACAAATTGATAAAAAGTTACCATCACCGAGACCGGGTTACCGGGCAGACCAAAAAAAGGCGTGTTTAGCAGATGACCAAAGGTCAGCGGCCGGCCTGGTTTCATGGCAATTTTCCAGAAATTCATCTGCCCGAGTTCGGCGAGCAACGGTTTGATGTAATCGGCATCACCGACCGACACACCACCGGAAGTTATCACCACATCGGCATTATCAGCTGCCGATTGCAAAGCCGATCGAATCGCCTCAGGGTCATCTTTGACAACGCCCATATCCAGCATATCAACGCCTGCTTGCTCAAGCATGGCAAACAAGGTGTAGCGGTTACTGTCGTAAATATCGCCGGGAGATAAGGTCTCACCAATAGATTTAAGCTCATCACCGGTAGAAAAAAAGGCGACCCGTAACTTGCGCATGACGCGAAGCTCACCAATACCCAACGATGCCAGCAAACCCAGATCCGCGGCATTGATGCGACGGCCTTTGCTCAGGACGGTTTGGCCAAGTTGAATATCTTCACCTGCTAAACGCACATTTTGACCAAACTGATGCTGGCCCTGAAAACGAATATCATCGCCGCTGGATTCGGCTTGTTCCTGCATGATCACCGTGTCGCAAGTGTCTGGCAGTATCGCGCCGGTCATGATTCTGATGCATTCACCCTGTTTGATTTGACCGGTAAACGGTTGACCAGCAAAGGCACTGCCAATACAACGTAAAGTGGTGGCTTCAGCCTTTAAATCAGCATGGGCCATGGCATAACCATCCATTGCTGAATTGGCATGCGGCGGCACATCAGATGGCGAAATAATATCTTCAGCCAGATTTCTGCCCAGCGCGTCACGCAGTGGCAAAAGTTGCTGACTTTGCAGTGCAACAACTTGATCCAGAATAGTCTGGCGCGCCGCATCAACTCGTAAAACCGATGGGGTTTCGGGGGCGGCGCAGCTGTCTTGTGGGGTGTTTTCAAGCATAAGCGGGTTGGGCCTGTTGGCAAAATTCTTCAATAAATTCAGCTATCTTACCGACATCGTTTAAATCCAGCACGGGCAAGTCACGATTAACGCTGACTGCTGCGTCGGTCGCCAGGGCAATAATGTGCTGATCTTCATTGGCTAAAAGTGGCTTACCCAGACTGGGCCGGTGCAGTTCCAGTTTGGCAAAATTCGCTTGTTTGAAGCCCTCAACCAGTACCAGATCCAGCGCCTCGTAATCAAGTTTAGCCAGACATTCAGCCAGTTGAGGTTCATCACGTGCAGCTAATGGCGTTTGCATCAATGCCAGCAAATTTTTTGAAGCCACGATCACCTGACTGGCACCCGCTTCGCGGATTTCATAACTGTCCTTACCCGGTTTATCAATATCAAAACGGTGATGGGCATGTTTTATCACAGCCACCCTTAAGCCTTTTTGCCGTAAACGTGGCAGCAACTGGGTAAGCAGCGTGGTTTTTCCAGTGCCACTGAATGCTGAAATACCGAGCATTGGCAGGGGGCAGTTCACCGGTAAAGCAGCCAGATCTTCCGGGTGGTTAAGATTTACAAAGCAGCTTATTTCATCGCTGAAATCAACTTCGGCAAGCGGATACTGAGCAAAGAAAAGATCTATTTTGCGTTCACCGCTTTTTAAAAATGTTGCTAAATCAGCCTGTAAATGACGGGGCATTAAGCAATAAACCGGTTGCAAACGTTGGCCATCGGTGGCCACGGCGATCGTTTTACCACTATGCAGAAGTGATTCCAGCATGCGCTGACGTAGTTTTTGACTGAGCAGCGGGCCATCACAGGGCACCGTTAAAATATAGTCTGAGCGCGCGTTCTGCATGCCGCTGAGCATACCGGCCAGCGGGCCTTGAAAGTCTGCCAGTGAATCGGTAATAACGCGGTAGCCAAATTGTTGGTAGCGGTCTATATTACGATTAGCGTTGATAATTAATTGATCAACTTGCGGTAGCAGACGCTTGATAACGTGCTTAATAAGCGGCTGGCCCTGAAAGTGGACCAGACCTTTGTCTTCACCACCCATGCGACGGGCAAGTCCACCAGCGAGGATCACGCCGCTGACCGTGGGATAACTGGCAGCTGACATTTATAAAAAATCCTGCTTGGAAAAAGGTGCCATGAGCATGCGAATTCAATTCTTTAAATATCTCATTATACCGATTATCTTGCCGGCCGTTGTGGTGGCCGAAGCGGCGTTAAGTATCCAGGTGTCAGGTTTGTTCCGGGATCAGGCGGTGATTAATATCAACGATACCCAGCGCATTCTGAAAGTCGGCGAAACCAGCCCGGAAGGCGTCAAACTGATTGCTGCAAACAGTGATCAGGCGACTCTGGAAATTGACGGGATACAACAGACTTTTCCCTTGGGGAGTCAGATCGGCGGGGTATTTTCGCCGCCCAGCCCGCAGCCGATAGTTAGTTTGTGGCCGACGGATGGTATGTATTTAACCAACGGCAGTATCAATGGTTATGGTATTGATTTTCTGGTTGATACCGGCGCGTCAGCAGTGGCTTTAAATGCGGCGACCGCACGGCGTTTAGGGATAGATTATTTAAATGCACCAAAAATTGGCGTGCGTACGGCTTCTGGTGAGGGGGTGGGTTATCAGGTCAATTTGGCAAAGGTGCAACTGGGTGACATTACGCGATTTAATGTCATGGCGATTGTCCTTGATGGTCCTGAACCACAGCGTGCCTTATTGGGTATGAGTTTTTTACAGGATCTGGATTTGCAGCGACGCGGTGAGCGGCTGGATTTGATTCAAAAATTCTAAAAAAATGCCCGGACCAGCCGGGCACTATTTTCTAACAATGTGAAGCTTAAAAACCTTGAGTAATCAGGGCATAGGCTGAATGGTTATGGATCGATTCAAAGTTTTCTGATTCAACCGTGTAGGCTTTGATTCGCTTATCGGCATTCAATCGAGCCGCCACATCACGGACCATGTCTTCAACAAATTTTGGATTGTCGTAGGCATGTTCGGTGACATATTTCTCATCAGGACGCTTCAGCAAACCATAAATTTGGCATGAAGCTTCATCTTCAACCAAATCAATCAGGTCTTCGATCCAGATAAAACTGTCAGTTTTCACCGTTAGCGTGACATGTGAACGCTGGTTATGGGCACCGTAATCAGAAATATTTTTTGAACATGGGCAGAGGCTGGTGACCGGCACGATGACTTTTACGGTCATGCAGGTTGTACCCTGATTGATTTCGCCGATAAAACTGACCTGATAATCCATCAAGCTGCGCACCTTGGAAATCGGCGCTTCTTTGTTAACAAAATACGGGAAGCTCATCTCGATATAGCCGGATTCCGCATCCAGGCGTTCGGTCATTTCGCCGAGCATGGTATGAAATGACTTAACGGTGATTTCACGTTCATGTTGATTCAATATCTCAACAAAACGTGACATGTGTGTGCCTTTGAACTGGTGCGGCAGATTCACGTACATGTTGAAGTTGGCAATTGTGTGCTGTTCACCGGTGGTGCGGTCGCTGACCACAACAGGATGGCGGATATCTTTGATGCCAACCTTATCGATGGCAATGTGACGTTTGTCTTTGATGTTCTGAACGTCTTCGATTTCGGCAGCAGCTACGGGTTTGTTTTGTTCGGTCATTTGTGGCTTATTCCTCGCTATATTTAACGCAGGCGCGGTCAGTTTCCCAGAGGGTAACCCCAGAAACGCTGGCGATATCATTATTCAATATGGGGCTGAGCTGCTGATAAAAATATCTGGCAATGTTTTCAGCAGTGGGGTTAATTTCATCAAATGGCGGAATATCGTTTAAATAACGATGATCCAGCGTTTTGGCTAATTCACGCGTGGCCGTTTTAATGGTTTTAAAATCCATACCCATGCCATGTTCGTTTAAACCACGTGCAGTGACTTCAACTTCTACTTTCCAATTATGACCATGCATACGTCGGCAATCACCGGGGTAATCACGCAAGGTGTGGGCAGAAGCAAAATCAGCAAGGATTTTAAGGGTATAGGTCGCGCTCATATTGTTGACTATTATACTCAGGAATTAGTTTGGGTAACAGACCATTATTACGCAAAAAAACGATTGATGAAATCGATTAATCCATTAGCTGACAACCCGACATCGGCAAGCATTTGCTGATGATTGCCATGATCCAGAAAACTGTCTGGGAGCCCCAAATGCCTGATGGGCGTTGCACAATTCATTTCATGCAAGTATTCAGCAACACCGCTGCCTGCACCGCCGGCAATGGCATTTTCTTCAATGGTCACCAGCAAATCATAATCTGCGGCAAGGGTATCAATCAGTGCAGTGTCCAGCGGTTTAACAAAGCGCATGTTGACCACTGTAGCATCCAGTGCTTCACCGGCTTCCAGAGCCATGCTCAGCATACTGCCGAAGGCCAGAATAGCGACTTTTTGTCCGCTGCGGCGAAGTTCAGCTTTGCCAATTGGCAATACTGATAAGCTGTTATCAATTGTCACGCCGGGGCCGCTACCACGGGGATAACGTACTGCAGCAGGACCATCATGCTTAAAGCCAGTGGTCAGCATTTGCCGGCATTCATTCTCATCTGCCGGCGCCATAATCAGCATATTGGGAATACAGCGCAAATAACTCAGATCAAAACTGCCGGCATGTGTCGGCCCATCAGCACCGACCAGCCCCGCCCGGTCAATGGCAAATAACACCGGCAAATTTTGCAAAGCGACATCGTGGATAAGCTGATCGTAGGCACGTTGTAAAAACGTTGAATAAATTGCGACCACCGGTTTTTTGCCTTCACAGGCCAATCCGGCAGCCAGTGTCACGGCATGTTGTTCGGCAATACCGACATCAAAATAACGTTCCGGAAAGCGTTCAGCAAAAACCGTTAAGCCGGAGCCCTCACACATCGCTGGCGTGATGGCAATCAACTGCTTATCGCTGGCCGCCATATCGCATAACCAGTTGCCAAAAATTTGCGTGTAGCTGGGGCCGGTTTTTTTCGCGCTGCCCGCAGGACTGACCCCATGATATTTACAGGGTTGTTCTTCCGCAGGGGCAAAGCCCTTGCCTTTTTTGGTCACAATGTGCAGAAATTGCGGGCCCTTGCGTTGGCGTAAATTGGTCAGTGTGGTGATCAAGGTGTCGAGATTATGACCATCTATCGGACCGATATAATTAAAGCCCATTTCTTCAAACAAGGTGCCGGGCACCACCATGCCTTTCATATGTTCTTCGGCGCGGCGGGCAATTTCCCAGGCAGTGGGGATTTTTTCCAGGACTTTCTTGCTGCCTTCACGGGCGGAAGCATAAAAATTACCTGATAACAGCCGCGCCAAATAATTGGCCATGCCGCCGACATTTTTTGAAATCGACATTTCATTATCGTTGAGCACTACCAGCAAGTTGGCACTTAAGTCACCGGCATGTGCCAATGCTTCATAAGCCTGGCCAGCGGTGAGCGCGCCATCACCAATAATAGCTACTGCACGACGCGAATCATTATTGGCTTGTGCGGCGATAGCCATGCCCAGTGCAGCACTGATAGAGGTACTGGAATGACCAACACCAAAGGTATCAAACTCACTTTCGCTGCGTTTGGTAAAACCAGATAAACCACCGGGCTGGCGCATGCTAAGCATCTGATCACGGCGGCCAGTCAAGATTTTGTGGGTATAACTCTGATGGCCAACATCCCAAACCAGACGATCTTCAGGGGTGTTGAAAACGTAATGCAGCGCCAGCGTCAGTTCGACGACACCGAGATTGGAAGAAATATGGCCACCGGTTTGCTGGACACTTTCAATGATAAGTGTACGGATCTCTTCAGCCAGCTGTGGCAGCTGCTTACGTGATAATTGCCGCAAATCCTGCGGGTCATTAATCTGTTCTAGCAATCGGCTCAAAATATTCACATTAGAAAGTTCGCTGCACGACAAACCTTGCCAGTCCTGACAAAGCCTGGGTTGGGCCGCTTAAATGTTGCAGGGCTGCCAGTGCCTGTTCCACCAGATCCTGCGCTTTTTGCTGCGCGGTTTCCAGACCAAGAATAGCCGGATAGGTCGGTTTGTCGCGGGCAATATCAGCACCTTGTTGTTTGCCTAAGGTTACTGTGTCAGCAATCACGTCCAAAACATCATCCTGCACCTGAAATGCCAGGCCAATAGCATCGGCATATTGATCTAACACCTGTAAATTGTGCTCGGTTACTTTACCAGAAGCCAAAGCGCCCAAACGGACGCTGGCACGGATTAGCGCGCCGGTTTTTAATTGGTGCATCTGTTCCAATGCAGGGAGTTGTAACTTTTTGCCGACACTTTGTAAATCAATGGCCTGACCACCGGCCATGCCCATAACACCACTGGCTTCAGCCAGGGTTTTTACCATGGCAATTTGTTGTGTTGCCGGTAATGTATTGTCAGACAATGAGAGAAAGGCATGGGTTTGCAAAGCATCACCGGCCAACAGTGCCGTAGCTTCATCAAAGGCTTTATGACAACTCGGCCGGCCGCGGCGAAGATCATCATCATCCATCATCGGCATATCATCATGGATCAATGAGTAAGCGTGAATCATCTCAACAGCACAAGCGGCAGCATCCAAACCGTTTTCATTACTGTGCAGGGCTTCACCAGCAGCATAAACCAACATAGCCCGTAAGCGTTTTCCGCCATCCAGCGTCGTGTATTGCATCGCATTGACTAATGACCGGGCATCACTTTGCAAGTTCAGACGAGCCGTTAATGCACGGGCCACACGTTGTTGATTTACCGACATCCAGTCGGACAAATTGAAAGCTGCCGTCACGAAGCGTCCGAATCTGAATCAAAATCCACCAAAGTGGGATTACCCGATTGCTTAACCAGCATTTGTACTTTTTGATCAGCGGCTTGCAGGGCTTCCTGACAATCACGGGTTAATAACACCCCGCGCTCATATAACTTAAGTGATTCTTCTAGCGTAATATCACCGCGCTCAAGTTGCTCGACCAGCGACTCCAGTTCAGCAACAGCTGCTTCATAATCCAGTTTTTTGCGTTTTGCTACCATTACGGCCTCAAAAAAACAGTTTCAGCAAATCATTATAAAAGAATATGACTTGGGCTTGTTGAACTTTCCCAGTTACAGGAGAGGCGGATGAGAAAATTCAACAAGCCCTGAGCCTGCCCGCTGGAATGTTATTGCGTTTGTGCTTATGCTCTCTTGTTTTGTTTAAGCGTTATTCAGATATGCCAAAAATTATTCGCGGTTTGCACAATCTGCCGGAACCACAATGCACTTGCGTTGCCACCATAGGTAACTTTGATGGTGTGCATTTGGGGCATCAGGCAGTGCTCAGTCAACTGGCGATGAAAGCCGATATGCTGGGTTTACCTGCGGTGGTCATTACCTTTGAACCGCAACCCTACGAATATTTTATGCCGGCAAAAGCACCAGCGCGGCTCAGCCGTTTTCGTGAAAAAGTCGAAGCGCTGCGGGCTTATTCCATCCAAAAACTGTGTGTGCTGCGCTTTGATCACAAATTGGCCAATATGCCGGCCGCTGAGTTTATTCAACGATTACTGATTGATGGCCTGCGGGTAAGTTATTTGGTGGTCGGTGATGATTTTCGTTTTGGCAAAAATCGTCAGGGTGATTTTGCCTTGTTACAGCAAGCCGGCCAGCAGAACGGTTTTCAGGTGGTCAATATGCACACTTTTGCTATTGATAAAATGCGGGTCAGCAGTACCCGGATTCGCGAAGCGCTGCGTGATGGCAATCTCGATGTGGCAGAGAAATTATTGGGCCGTCCTTACCGGATGAGTGGCCGGGTGGCGCATGGTGATAAGCGTGGCCGGAAAATGGGATTTCCCACGGCAAATATTCATCTGCATCGTTGTAAAGTGCCGCTGCGAGGAGTTTATGCTGTCCAGCTATTTGGTATTGACGGTGAGCCGGTTAATGGCGTTGCCAATATTGGCACCCGGCCGACCATTGGCGGCGATAAAGCGCTGCTGGAAGTGCATTTACTGGATTTTAACCGGGATATTTATGGTGCCCATGTGCAGGTCGTGTTTTTACAAAAACTGCGCGAGGAACATAAATTTGCTGATCTGACGGCATTAATCAAGCAAATCCACGTCGATATTACTGCGGCCAGACAATATTTTGCGTCAAGTCCCGATTAAGCGGCCTGCCTCATAATCAGCAATCAATTGTTCGGCCAGCGCCAGATCGGCGGTGTCATGCAGAAAAACATGGGCAAAATCACTGGCGGGTAAATCACCCACCGCGCCTTGCAAATAATGCCCGGCAACATGATTATTAAGCCCATTTGCAGTGAGCAATCCACTGATAATATGCGCCTCCAGAATATTCTGACCCTGAAAAATCAACTGCATTACAAATGTACCGCCTGAAAACGTGCCAGCAATTTGCCATCTTTATCAGACAGCTCTAAATATTGCCCGTGAATTTTCCAGAATTGTACTTGTTCAAGGACGCCGTGGTAACGCTGGGCAATATTGGTATCATCGGGACAAGCCATCATGGTGCTGGCTATTTTGCTGAATTTCAATTTATTGGCCTTTAGCTGGAAACTGCCAATGATCCGGTTACAACCATCGGAGCCGGAAATTTGCGGATCATTACCGCTGGCCAGCGTTAAACTCGGTTCACGTTGGTTGTCGCTGACGATGACTGGCTGGTTTTGCAGGCGGGTCAGTTTCCAGTAGGTATCGAGCAGATTTTCTTTATAACCCGGCCGGCCGCAGGTTTCACCGGGCCAAATACCGGTAAATGTCGTAATTTGCAGTATGCCGGCTGGACGACTTTCTGAAGAATTATTGTCACTGGGCAGTACTTTGGCCTGTGCCGAGACTAGAAGCGATTGTTGCGGTGCCTGACGCATGTCGGCATAACGCTTTTCTAAGGCTGAATAATCAGCTTCAGGCGCCACTGACCAGCGTTGACCGGTTAAACATTCACTAAAAAAACTACCGTTTTCGTCAGTCTGGTACAAGCCACGCATCTTCAATGTCGGATAAATGGCTTTGAAATTTGCATCGCTGTGTAATTGATAATTGTGTTCGCTATCGATGATTTGCCCTTGCTGATTAAGCAAAGTCAGATGCTGAGCATCATTTATGGCAAAGCGATAATTTTGCAGATCACTGAGTAACACCAAAGTGTCTTGTTCATGCAATTGCCAGCGGCCCAGTTGATAAAAGCGCTCCGGCTGGCGATCAATATAATCTGTCTGCAAAAAAAAGGATTGGTCGGCAAATAAATTGAGCTGGTAATCGACACCGGGACAATCAGCGCAGGGCAGCGTGCCACTGAAACTTACCGGAAAATCCATGGCTGCACGCCAGTCAAGAGCCGATTCTGTTTCATCCTGTTGCTGGCAGCCTGCTACCATCAACAGGCACAGCCATAACTTGATGGACGTTTTCAGCCAATAACGCACAGCTTTAACCGTCAACAATACAAAGCGCCAGATAGGGCGCCAAAAACAACATAAAAGTCAGAATTTTGAAAAGGGCCATGCCAGCGTAGTGAATCACGTCAAATTGCTCACGCGTTAACACAAACCAGCGGCGATGCAACCGGTAAATCCAGTCAGCACAACAGCCAAAAACTACAAACCAAACTGCCAGTAGCACATAGTTAATCAGTACTGACCAGCCCAAAAAGCTCTGCAACATGTCGACGTTCATTGGCATACTCCCTGTTGCTATGACACCAATTTACGCCGTTAATTTGTCCGGTGCCAGCTATTAGCGTTGCTGACGATTCTGCCACCAGCGGCGGATGGCTTTGCGACCATATTTGCGCTTGAAGTTAACCTTGAAATCATACAAATAAAACGGCAGTTTTAATCGCCAGTTAAAAGATTTGCCAAACTTGCGGTTAAGCGCCAGATATTCGCCCACCAGTTGCTCACGACCCGGCCAGTGCAGTTTGTGACAAATGCGCGCTAAATCTGACAAACGCTCGCTGAGTGTGGCATTGCGGTTAAAAAAACGTGCCCGGTTGATGTCAATCAATGTAAATGCCAGCGCACCATCAGCTTGTTTTTTAATCAGGATGTTACCGCCCGCCAAGTCTCGGAAAAACACACCACGGGCATGCATTTCATTCAAAAATACCGCCAGTTGAGGATACGCCTGTGCTTCACTAATACCCTGAATGTCGCTGGCACCATCACGGAATGCCGTCACTAAATCACGGGCACTGAAATCATGATCGACCAGCTCACACAGATACAGATTTTGCAGCAATGATTTGTCGCCGGTTTTTTCAAAATAGGCGATAGGCTTCGCCGTTGGAATACCGCGGCGTAATAATTCCGCAGCAGCGATCCAGCTGCGTTTGGCTTTGCTGGGCCGGTAACGATCCAGCAGCCGTTTATGGACATGCATTTTCAGCGGTTTTTTGGCGATAAACGGCCGGTCCAAAACATTTTCAATCCGCCAGATGACATTGCGGGCTTTACGTAAGATGTTGTCGGCTTGGGGCTCGGGCAGCTGTGCCGGCTGTAATTGCTGGCGTAATTTTTCGGCTTCAGCCTGATTATCGGCATATAGCAAACCCTGCCAGCCTGCCTGGTCAAATCGATACAGCTGTTTGCCGGGGAAGTAACGATACCAGGCATCGAGGCCTTTACCCCGCGGATCATGAAAACCGACTAATGTGCCAACCGGCCATCGCAGATAAATCGGTGACTCACCGGCAAATTCCGGCATTTCATCAAGCAAAACACCATCACGGTTAAGGCATTCGGCTTTAGCTAAACTCGCGGCATCATAAAGCTGGTGTAATGCCATGGCTTTACCATTAATCGTCCATAAAACATGGACTAAGGCATCGGTACGGCGAAAAGCATGGACTTCAAGATTTTCAGTGGTCGCCAGCGGGCCTTGATAAAAACTACCGGGGATTTGCCGGATAAATTGCTGCATGGCATAAAACGCCGGCCGCTCACGAAAATCGCCCGGTTGGCCAAGCACGGACTGGTAATGGGTGATGCGTTCCAGTTTGGGATAAACACCGCTGCCATCATCAACCAGCCCTTCACGGCTGCATAAAAATGGCCCCCAAAAAGCCTGCTGCGTCGCACCGGATGCCGCCAATAGCGTGAAATAACGGGTTAAATAATCTGCTTGTTTTTGTTCACCGAGAATCAGTACCCTGCCAATACGTGGCAGAGTCCAAAAAGCCGCCGGTGAAATAAATTTTTTGACGCCGAAATCGCCGGTGATTTTTTGCAGTAAACGGGCTTTTTTGACCAGATTAACTTTGAGTTTCAGCGCCAGTTTAGTGCCCAAGATCCGATGATCATAACGCTCGGGCTCGGTCACCCGTTCGCTGAATAAATTGTTGGTGTGAATATCCGGCAGTTGTTGTTGCCGACGCAGTCGGTTGAGCACCGAAATATTATGCAATGGTTCAAAATCAGAAATATTCGGTCCGGCTAATGTGATGCGCTTTTCGCGAATAATATCGTGGGCGATTTGCCAGGTATTGAAGAAACTTTCCGTGTCATAACCCGACCAATGCCGGCGGTTGCTGGTGGCGCCAATTTCAATGGCAGATACCCGGTGACCGAATTGTTCGGTGACAGTTTCAACAAATGCCTGCCAACGTTCCTGCGCTGCTGGGGTTTTCATTTGCTGCGCTTCACGAAACGGCTGCACTAAATGTAACAGCACGTTGATTTTGACGGTCAGTAATTTATCCAGCAGCCGGCTAACAGGCCCATTCAAATCGGTATAAGTAAAGTCCAGTCGGACTTGCTGCAAATTGAGTTCAGTCAATTTGGCAAGGATAAACTCATCAATCGCAGGATCATCGCCGGTGGTCACGCCAACGCCGATAAAATCTTCTGGTACCTGATGCGCCGGTTTCGGCAAATGCCCGCCGGGTAGTGATAACCGGCCTTTAACAACGTATTTCAGGGCGCTGCCTAGTTGGCGAAGATCCATCAGCGGGCCATTAACGAATTCACGTTGTTGTTCAGGGCTAGACTTCATTTAAATACTCAAATTACAGGTTAAAGCGGGCAAAATCAGTGAGAAACGCTGCCGGAAAATACATTGAGGGTAATGACCCCTACGATGATCAGACTGATACCAACAATGGCCGGTACATCCAGTTTTTGGTCAAAAACCAGCCAGCCAATTAAAGCGATCAGCACCACGCCGACACCCGCCCAAATGGCATAGGCAATGCCCACCGGGATATATTTCAAGCTCAGCGCCAAAAAATAAAAGGCGATGACATAGCCGGCAATGACGGCCACCGAAGGCCAGAATTTGCTAAACCCCTCAGAGGCTTTTAAAAAACTGGTGCCAAATACTTCGGCAACAATGGCGATGCTTAACAATAACCACTTAGACATTTTTTATAACTCAGTTATTGGTGAAAAATAAGCTGATAGCCAGTGCACTGCCAAGGACGGCAATGATAAGACTGACAACAACACCCCACTGGCTGCGATAGCCTTCGGGAAATTCAGATTCCCCCAGCGTTTTTAACACTTTTCGAAACTGACTGGTGGCATAAACGGCTGTAAAGCTGCCAAGCACAATAAAGGCCAGGCCCAGCCAGAAGGTTATTTCGGTATTAATGATTTGTTGGCCATCAGATAAGATTTCTAATATCAGTCCCGAACGCTCAATCAAAAACCCAAACATGATAAACGTCAGCCCGGTGCGGATCCAAGCCAGTAATGTTCGTTCTGCTGCGAATAAAACCCTGGGGTCTTGCAAATAAGACATATTATTTGACCTTGCGCCGGCGCAGCCAGGCTTTCAGCTTAGCGCTCAGTTTATGGAAGAAACGATGCTTATTGCCGGCCGCTTCACTGGTCAGAAAGTTAATCTGGATAGAGCGTCGGGTGCCTTCATAGGAAGGGTAACCATGCCAGCAATTGTCGGTAACTTTAAAAGCGACCAGTGTGCCGGGGCCGGGAGCGATTTCCGCGACATGATTTTCCATATCATGTTCATTACGCAGCATTCTCAATCGACCGGTCGCGGCTGGCCATTCTGGATTTAAATAAATGAGGATGGTCACCAACTTGGTTTTTGAATCGGTATGGATCCGGCCATCTTTGGCACGCGAATAACCACGCAGGGTCATCAGCATGGGCAGGTTCATCACATCAACTGCGAATTTGTCGCAAATAATTTGCCGGAAGTCGGCACTGTCGATGGCATCTAAAAATGCTTTGAAATCATCATTAACCGCCACATCCTCGACATTAAAGCTGCCGCCATCCCCGATCTCCGGAAAGTTGGCCAGCACCCGATCCAGCATCGCATCATTAATCGAGCGCTCAACACTAAAGAACGGAAATGGGTCGGTTTTCAGCGGCGCTGCCTGTACAGCAGCCAAATTCAGTACCGTGCTCATCTAAGATCCTGTTATCGGTAAAAACTATTGGCCAATATGATAATACAAATCAGGCTTTAGCCGGTCTTATCGGAATGTTGCTGGCCTGAAACTGTCACAATGCGGCTAAATAATCGTCTAAAAAAACACGGCAAATATCAGGAGTACGACATGACAAAGTGGTTAAACGGGCAAGTTGTCGAAAATAAGCGCTGGACCGATAGTCTGCATTCCTTGCGGATCAAAGCCGATATTGCGCCTTTTGAAGCCGGTCAGTTTACCCGTTTGGCGCTGGATGTTGATGGCGACGAAGTCAGTCGGCCATTTTCCCTGGTCAATGCGCCGGATGAGCCTGTTCTGGATTTTTATTTTATCGAAGTGCCGGGCGGCGTGTTATCGACCCGACTTTCTGCATTACAGCCCGGAGATGACGTTTGGGTGGCCCCCAAAGCGGCTGGCTTAATGACGCTGAAACAACTGGCGCCAGCCAGCAAATTGTTTTTAATGGCCACAGGCACCGGCTTAGGCCCGTTTTTGTCGATTATTAAAACGCCTGAAGTCTGGCAGCAATTTGATCAGGTGTGTCTGGTACATGCAGTAAGGTTCGCTGAAGAGCTCAGCTATCAGGACACCATTAATGATGTTAAAGCCGCGCATGCTGAGCAATTCCATTATCAGCCAATTGTCAGTAGAGAAGCCGCGCCAAATACGCTGAGCGGTCGTATTCCTCAGCTTATTGATAACCAGCAACTCGAGCAGGCGCTGAGCATTGAGATCGATAAAGACTGTCAGGTGTTGTTATGCGGCAATCCGGCGATGGTGCAGGAAACTACCGAGGTGTTATTAGCGCGCGGCCTGACCCGGCATAGTCGCCGTGAAGCAGGCAATATCAGTATCGAAAAGTATTGGTAGCCCGCTCGCTATGCTGATTTTTTAAAAGTACTTAATACAGATAATATTGATAAGTTAGAAAGACTTAGCCGTTCATCCTGATTGACTTATCTGGAACCTTTGTCAGGTTTATTAGTCATGGGTAGTGTGCCAAAATTTTGTTACTTAGTATCCAAAGTCTCAGCTTAATCATCTTTGTTAAATCCAATTAGATATCGCAGGCAACCGGCTGTGCAGAAACAGTTTTTGCGGTGTGATTGATTAGCATTTACAAAAAGCTGATTTTTTTGCTTGCATTAAGCTGAAAATTTTTACAGTGTTAAGCTGCATTGTTGTTATTGGATCGCGCTTTGTGATCTATCCAAGGGGAGGGGCCATGTCAGATCTCTGGCAGGAAACCATCACCAACGCTGAAGTGTTACGCCGTGATTTACACGCGCATCCTGAGTTGGGCTGGCAGGAATATCGTACTGCTGATCGCATCCGCGATATGCTCAGTACACTGCAAATTCCCTGGCGTGCCTGCGCCGGTACTGGCACGCTGGCTTGGCTGAATCCCTCTGGCAAAGGACCACATATGGCCTTGCGCGGTGATATTGATGCGCTGCCCATCACTGAAAATACCGACATTAACTGGACATCTCAACACGCCGGCTGCATGCATGCCTGCGGTCATGACGGCCATACCGCCACATTACTGGCCACCGCGCGTTGGCTGAAATTGCATGAAAATTTATTGCCGGGACCGGTGACCTTGATTTTTCAGCCTGCCGAAGAAGGTGGCCATGGCGCCCGGGAAATGATTGCCGATGGCGCTTTAGAAGGCATTGATGCGATATATGGCTGGCACAATTGGCCAGCGATTCCCTTTGGCAAACTGGTCTGTCCCGATGACATTGTGATGTGCGGTAATGGCACATTTGAACTGATAGTACATGGTCTTGGTGGTCATGCCAGTCAGCCAGAATTATGTCGGGATCCGGTATTGGCAGCCAGCGCCATTACCTTAAATTTACAGCAGATCATCAGCCGGCGTTTACCGCCCCAACAAGCCGCGGTGATCAGTGTAACTTCTATAGAAGCGCCCAGCGCACCGACAGTGATTCCGCAGCAGGCCAAAATTGGCGGCAGCATTCGGGTGCCTGATATAGCTATGCGCGAAACACTGAATCGTCTGATTACCGAGATTAGCCAGCAAACGGCGGCCAGTTATGGCGTGCATTGTGAGGTCAATATCTACCCGCGTTATGAAGCGACTATCAACCACGCGCAGCCGGCACTGCAGGTGCGCCAGCAATGGCAGGCATTGTTTGGCGTTGATGCGCTGCACAGTGATATCCGGCTACCGATTATGGCGTCCGAAGATTTTAGTTATTACCTGCAGGAAATTCCCGGTGCTTTTGCGCTGATTGGCAGTGATGATGGGCCTGCACATCAGGCGCCGTGTCACAGCCCGCATTACGATTTTAACGACCGGCTGATTCCGCTGGTGACAGCCATGTTTGCGCGCCTTTCTGGTGCACCTGTTCCGGAGGAACTGCCCAACGTCGGCAAGACGTAAAACCGTGAGGAGAAGTAGATGAGCATATTTGAACAAAGAGAATCGGCTATTCGAGCTTATTGCCGGGTCTATCCTGTGGTGTTTGATAAGGCGTTGAATGCACGGCAGACAGATGAAAATGGTCGTGAATATATCGACTTTTTTGCCGGTGCCGGTGTGCTGAATTTTGGCCACAACAACCAGCGAATGACTGAAGCGGTGATTGCCTATATTCAATCCAATGGTGTCACCCACAGTCTCGATATGCATACCACTGCCAAGCGTCAATATATGGAACACTTCACCCGGACGATTCTTGAGCCACGCAATATGCCGCATAAAATGCAGTTTATGGGTCCGACTGGTACCAATGCTGTTGAAGCCGCTATGAAGCTGGCGCGCCGGGTGACCGGCCGGCAGGATATTGTCGCTTTCAGCCATGGCTTTCATGGCATGACCCTGGGCGCGCTCAGCGCCACTGCCAATCAATATTTCCGTAATGCTGCTGGCGTGCCGTTAAATCATGTCAAACATTTTCCATTTGGTTGCGAAACGGTTTGCCCCGGCTGTGAATTGGGTTGTGGTATGCAAAGCATCGATCAACTCCGTGCTATTTATGCCGATTCATCCAGTGGTATTGCACCACCGGCCGCATTTTTGCTGGAAACCATTCAGGCCGAAGGCGGCGTCAAAGTGGCCGATAAGGATTGGCTGCAGGCCCTGGCAAAACTAGCCAAAGAAGTTGGCGCCTTGCTGATTGTTGATGATATTCAGGTCGGCGTTGGCCGTACCGGTTCGTTTTTCAGTTTTGATGATTTGGATCTGGATCCGGATATTATCTGCCTCGCCAAAGGCATCGGCGGCCTCGGTACGCCGATGGCCATGAATCTGGTCAAGCCCGAACTGGATGAGCATTGGTCACCGGGCGAGCATACCGGCACTTTCCGTGGCCAGGATATTTCATTTATCGCCGGCGATCAGGCGCTGACTTATTTTGATGATGATGAGCTGATGCAAACCGTTAAAGCCCATGGCGTCATGATGGCAGATGCCCTACAACCGCTGGTAGATCGGCACCCATTGGTCAATCTGACCGGCAAAGGCATGATTTTGGGCCTGGATGTTGGTAATGGTGAGCGTGCCAAAGAAATTGTCAGTCAGTGCTTTGAATCGGGCCTGATGATTGCCAGTTGCGGCACAGGTGGCCGGGTGGTGAAATTGATCCCTCCGTTGACCACGCCTAAAGCCGATCTGGAAGAAGGTCTGCAAATTCTGATTAAAGCCACTGATAACGTCATGATGCGGGAGGCGGCATGAGACATCGCGATGATATGACCTTTCCTTTTGAGGAATACGAACGACGATTACGTGAACTGCGTGAGCGGATTGCTGAGCGATGTATGGATGCGGTGGTGATTTCCGATCCGGAAAACATCATGTATCTGACCGATTATCAGACCACAGGTTATTCCTTCTTTCAGGCGCTGGTGGTGCCGCTCGAAGACGAGCCGTTTATGATCACCCGGAAACTGGAAGAATCCAACGTGATTCATCGTACCTGGGTGGAAATCACCCGGCCGTATCCGGATACCGGTGATGCGATTCAGATGCTGGTGGATGCACTTCGTGAATTTGGTCTCGATAAAAAACGTATCGGTTATGAGCGCAATAGCTATTTCTTCCCGGCTTATCATCAGGATTGCATTCATACCACGCTGACCGATGGCAAATTGCTGGATTGTTTTGGCATTGTCGAAGAAGGCCGGGTCTGTAAATCACCGATGGAAATTGCCCTGATGCAAAATGCGGCAAGAGCCACCGAAGCCGGTATGCAAGCCGGTATTGAGGCAACGGAAGCCGGGGTCACCGAAAACGAAATTGGCGCGGCAATCAGTTCTGCTATGTTTAAAGCGGGCGGTGAGCCACCAGCGGTGATGCCTTATGTGACCTCTGGCCCACGTACCATGATTGGTCATGCCACCTGGGAAGGCCGCGTGGTTCAACCCGATGATCATGTGTTTCTGGAAGTAGGCGGCTGTTACCGGCGTTATCATACGGCGATGATGCGCACCATTGTGCTCGGCAAACTCAGCCCATCAATGTACAAAGCACAGGAAATCATGAAAATGGCACTGGATGCGGTGCACAACAAATTTCAGCCGGGCATGACGGTATCTGATGCCGACAATATGATCCGCAACATCATTACCAAAAACGATATTGGTGCGCGGCTGGTTACCCGCTCGGGATATTCCATTGGCATCGCTTTCCCGCCCAGCTGGGATGAAGGCTATATCGTCAGTCTTAAACAAGGTGAATCCGCGGTACTTAAACCGGGTATGACCTTTCATATTATTCCGTGGATGTGGGGCGTTGATGGTGATAAAACCTGCGGTATTTCCGACACCATCCATATCACCGAAGATGGCTGTGAATCGTTTTTCAGTATGGACAGGGATTTTATTGTTAAGCCAGCCAGCAACAGCAAAAAACTGCTGAGTCTGGATAGTGCGCGGCAAAACGAAACCGCCAAAGACGATAAAAAAACCACCGCTAAACAATCTTCCTGAGGACATTATGCTAACAGCAACCAACCCATATAGCGGGCAACCGCTCGAACCTTTCCCATCGCTTGATAAAAATGAAATGTATGCCCGCATTGGTGAAGCGACCGGGGCTTTTGCCGATTGGCGTGACAAAAGTTTTGCCCAGCGCGCTGATGTGCTGAAAGCCGTTGCCAGACAACTGCGCGCCGAAAAGCACGACATCGCCGAACTGATGGCGCTGGAAATGGGCAAACCCATTAAAGAAGGTGTACCGGAAGTCGAAAAGGCCGCTAACTGTGCCGAGTATTATGCAGATCATGCTGAGGCTTATCTTGCTGATGAAACGCTGCCATCGGATGCCAGCCTTAGTTATGTCACCTATCAGCCGCTGGGGACGTTGTTGGGCATTTTGCCGTGGAATGCACCCTTATGGCTGGCTTTTCGCTATTTAGCACCGGCGCTGATGGCTGGTAATACCTGTGTGATGAAGCATGATCCGCATGTGCCCCGATCAGCGCAGGCCATTGCCAATGCGTTTTTAAAAGCCGGTGCGCCGGATAATATTATGGTTAATCTGCCTCTGGAAACCCCGGAAGTAGAGCTGGCGATTCGCGATTCACGTATTGCTGCCGTGTCATTTACCGGTTCCAGCGGTGCCGGCAAAAAAGTTGCTGCAATTGCCGGCAGTGAAGTTAAACCCTGTGTATTGGAACTTGGCGGCTCGGATCCGGTGTTGGTATTAAATGACGCCAATCTGGGACTGGCGGCTGATGTGATTTGTTTATCGCGGATCATTAATGCTGGTCAGTCTTGTATTGCTGCCAAACGGATCATTGTTGAAGCAAACGTCCACGACCGGTTTGTTGAATTGATCAAACAGCGACTCAGTAAATTGCAGCTCGGTGATCCGCTGCAAGCCAATACCGATATCGGCCCGATCGCCCGCGAAGATTTACAGTTAAATTTGCACCGGCAAGTTGAAGATACCGTTGCTGCGGGCGGCAAATGTTTGTTGGGTGGTAATTTGCCGGAAGGTGACGGCTTTTTCTATCCGGTGACATTATTGACCGAGGTGACTCCGACCATGTGCGCGTTTCGTGAAGAAACCTTTGGGCCGGTGATGGTCATTATCAAGGCTGATGATGTTGATCATGCTTTAGAAATGGCCAACGATACTGAATATGGTCTGGGCGCTGGCATCTGGACAGAAAATGCAGAACTGGCCAAGACCTTAGCAATGCAGATTGAGTCAGGCCAGGTGGCGATTAACGGCATTGTGAAAACCGATCCCCGGTTACCGAGTGGCGGTGTTAAAGGTTCGGGTTATGGCCGTGAACTGGGGCCGCACGGCATCAAAGAGTTTGTTAATGCCAAGCAGATATGGATTAAGTAAGCAGTCTTATTTGCACCATAAAAAAAAGCCCGTTTCGGGCTTTTTTTTATGGCTGTTCTGCCAGTGTTTCAGTCAGTGCCGTGGCTAAATCATCGAGATTGTTACCGAGGGCGCGGACCAGCGCCGGATACCCGGACGCTGCTAGTTCGGTTTGCAGATCAAAGTTTTTTAAGCTGATGATCTGGCCTTTAATATCTTGCAACTGCCACTGACCGCTCATTAGCGCCAGCCCGTCATGACGGCCGTGAAAGGCATCGATGGTCAGCGATAAACGTAGATCTCCGGCGGTTTGCGGGCCGACCACGGTGAATGTTTGCTGGCGCTGATTTAACCGGTTTCGTAAACCCCGATTGATTTGCTGGGAAAGATCAGCCGCCCATAGATGATTTTTCGCCTGATTCAGAGTGATATCGTCGAGTTGCAGTACCAGACCGCCATCATCGAGAAAATCGGCCAGCTGCACTTCACTGATTTGCAGCAATCGTGGTGACGGTTCACTACTTTGTTGCTGAATTGCATCGGCTTCAGGTAAAAAGTAGCGATGATTTTCGACCGGTTGTTTGGCACAGCCTGCCAGCAGTACCAGCAATAACAGGGCGAAGTAGGGTTTAAATCTCATCACGGGAGCACCTGCATTTAGGGTTTAGCCGCCGGCGGGACAGGATCGCTGACTGCCGGTGGATTAAAAATCAGCGCGTTCGGTTGTTCGCTGAGCGTCTTGGCGAAAGGTTGCAAATCGCGCATCAGTTTATCCAGACTTTGCAGGGTGCGATTCAGCTCCCGATAAGCCGGTGAATCGGGTGACAATCCTTTAACTGCCTCGCGTAATTCGGCCAAAGTCTGGTTGATATTGGCTGGTACGCTTTGAGTTTGCGGGTCATTGACCAGTTGGTTAACGCTGCTGGTCAAATCACGGATTTCGCGCAGCAGGGTTTCTGATTGCTGCATGTTGTTATCCATGCCCTGCAAAATGGGTTCAACCTCTAAAGCGTTGAGCTTGTCGAGCAGATTTGAGACTTTTAACTCAATTTGCGCAAGACCGGTTGGTGTCGTTGGAATCACCAGACGATCTTCAAAGGTTTTCTTGTCATAGTCGTCAGTTTGATTCTGCTGGAAATTTAAGTCGACAAACAAAGAGCCCGTCAACAAATTGCCAGACTTTAAACTGGCACGCAGGCCGTTACCAAGCATGGTTTCGATACGTTCACGCCATTCATCGAGATCGATTTTTTCCTGTCCACCAAGACGCTGGGGTTCTATACGTATCAGAACGGGGATAGCGAAGCTTTCACGACTGGGCCGCTCTGGTGAGGTGAAACGCCATGGCACTTTACGCACCGTACCGACCCGTATGCCACGAAATTCGACTGGCGCGCCTTCAGAAAGACCCCGAACCGTGTCTTCGACCAGCAGGACATATTCCAGATAATCACTGTAAATACCCTGACGTGCGCTATCTTCATCCGGAAATAGTTGGTAAATACGTTCGCCGATAGCGTCGTCGGTAACCGGTAAATCTGCCAGTTCACCGAATGTTACACCACCACTGATCAGCGCTTCCAAAGAGGCAATGTTGACTTCAAAGCCTGCAGAGCTTAGCTCTAAATTGATGCCTTTGGCTGACCAAAACCGAGTGTTGGTGCTAATTAAAACATCATAAGGGCTTTCAATAAATAATTGGTGATTGACTTGTCGGGTGTTTTTATTAAATTCAGCCGTTTCTACCCGACCGACGGTATAACCCTGATAAGTGACCGGGTCGCCGGTCCGCAGAGAGTTGCCAAGTTGACTGATTAATTTGATGCGGATGCCTTCCACACCCTCTATGGCCACAGGCGGTTGATTCAGTACCGAAAATTCGCGTTGCTGCTGCTCCGACTCTCCCGGCTGCATTTGAATATAGGCGCCCGATAATACGGTGCCAAAACCACTGATCCCCTCGCGACTAATACGTGGTTTGACCACCCAGAAACGCGTGTCTTTTACCAAAATTTCTTCTGCATCATGATTGATGCGCGCCATAATCAGTGCCTGGCTTAAATCGTCGGAGAGTCTGACTTCTTCGACCATACCGATATCGACATTACGGGTTTTGATTTTGGTTTTGCCGGCCTCGATACCTTCGGCATTAGACATCGTCAAGGTGATCAGCGGACCGGTGTGGCGATAATTGTCAACAATCAGCCAGGCACCAATCAACATTGCGACCACTGGGATAATCCAGATTGGCGAAAGCCGCGACGCTTTAACCGGTATGGCGCGGTGCAGATCGGTCGTTTGCGGCGTTTCGGCTGAACCGGTGTCACTCATGCAGAGCATCCTTGATGGCGGGAGATGAAGTGTCGGCAGGTTTATCCCAAATCAAACGTGGGTCAAACGTGATAGCCGCCAGCATTGTTAATATTACCATTGCTGCAAATGCCAATGCGGCTGGTCCCGGATTGATAGACAATAAATTGCCGGCACGAATCAAAGCCACCAGAATCGCCACTACAAATACGTCGACCATCGACCAGCGGCCGATAAATTCTGTAACACGGTACAGGCGTACGCGACTGCGGTGACTGATTTCACTGCTTTTACCGACCCGCAGACATAACCAGCCGAGCGCCAGAATTTTGCCAACGGGAACGACCACACTGGCCACAAAGATCACCAGCGCAATTGGCCATGAACCGATGTTTATCATATCGACGACCCCGCCGATAATCGTTTTCGGCTGTGTCTGCCCAAGCCGGGTGCTGAACATGATCGGGTAAACATTGGCTGGGATATACAATATGCAGGCGGCGACCAATAATGCCCAGGTGCGTTGAACGCTGTACGGTAAACGGTGCTGAAGTATTTCGCCACAACGCTGGCAATAGGCTTTGCCGGTATTGGGTAAATGCTGCAACAGGCCGCAGGTTTTACAACCGGTTAAATGTTGTGAAGTAGCGGTTTGTCCGGTCTGGCTGCCTTCCGGTGCCATCGGTTCACCAGCAATGGCAAACCACATCCAGTCATCATCCAGTGATCGCATGGTTAATAACAGTAGAATGGCAAAACTGCAAAATGCCCAGAAGCCTATACCTAACGAAACATCAGCAGCGCCCGCCACTTTAAACAGACTGACCAGCGCACCGATAATGAAAACATCGGCCATCATCCAGGGGTGCAGATGTTTTAAAGAGCGGGCGATACTGCGACTGAAACGTAGCGGCTCGGCGCGCATTAAGCCAACTTGTAACCAGACCACCCCCAGCAGATAAATGGCCGGTAAAACGACAATGGTTAAGGCCACCAGAATAGCCACCAGCGGCTGATCAAAACTGAGTAACTCCGTTGCTGTCTGACTCAGGTCGATTTGTTGGCCAATGCCTAAGGCGGCAAAACTGACAAACGGAAAACTTACGGCAAAAACCAGCGCAACCAGTGCACTCACCGCCAATGCCATGCTGCGCTGTACTGGCCGGAAATGGCGTTTGGCAAGGGTATGATTACAGCGCGGGCAAGCGGCAATTTCGCCGGGCCGCAACGGCGGCAACGCCACTACCCAATCGCATTCCTGGCAGGCACGCAAACGTCGCCGGCTGGTGCGGGATTCCGGTGAGCCGGATTCAATGTCTTGCCGTTCGGATGTGGTTTGCTGATGGCGCAAATCAACTTTCCAGAAAAATAAGTATGTCCAGTATAACGCGGCTTAATTGCAGGTTTTGTGATTTAGTCGGCGCTGGCTAGACGACCAGCAAGGTCAAACTTTTTTAACAAATTGCGACTTAAGTTTCATCGCGCCAATACCGTCTATTTTGCAGTCGATATCGTGGTCACCCTCAATAAGGCGGATGTTTTTTACCTTGGTACCGACTTTGACGACCAGAGATGAGCCTTTGACCTTTAAGTCTTTAATAACTGTCACAGTATCGCCGTCTTGCAGCGCATTGCCATTGGCATCATGAATACTATCGGACTGTTCATCAGTCACAACATTATCCTGCATGGGCCATTCGTAAGCACATTCAGGGCAAATCAACAGGCTGCCATCCTGATAACTGTATTCAGAATCACATTTGGGGCAGTTAGGTAACGTTGGCATGGGTAGCCCTTTGGTTAGGTTTATATGCCCAATTATATTTGATTGCGGATAATGCGGTTGCTTAATCCAATGATAACAAGGTGTTCTTAATCGCTGCTCTTGTGATATCAATTTGCCTGATCAGCTTATCAACAACTGATTTATCGGTGGCTGCCGATGGCCAATTCTGCTGCCAGAGTTGTAATAATGTATCAGCCTCATGACTTACTTCATCACTGACAATAACGCTTAAATCATTAATTAAACCTACTTGAACCCAGGCTTTACGAGGGCTGCCATCAACGGCATTCTGGTCATAATGCAGTGCGTAAATTATTTGTTCGAGTTCAGCCAGCGCTTTAAATGATTCAAATGCCGCCGTGCGGATATTGCTATTATTTTCAGAGTTTTCCAGCCGCCAAGTATTGTAGGAAAAACCCAGCACCGCAAAGACAACGCCGAGAATCGCGGTCAGATAATAGGCCTGTAATTTGCGGCGAAGTTGCATAAGGTTATCTTCATTATTACTGTAAATTAAAGACGCTTGCAGCGGCCAGAAATTACAACAAACCGGCAAATGACGGTCAAATTAAATCAAGCAAATGCATCATCAATGCGTAAATCGCCCTGATACAACGTTGTGATGCGATTGATGGTGTTATCGTGCGTCAGACAATGGATAATGCACTGCGCTACATCGGCGCGGCTGATAAGCCGTTGGCCGTTGTCTTCAGGTATTTGTGTGGTGATTTTACCGGCTGCGGCGTCATTGATGAGCTTACCCGGTCGCAAAATGGTAAAGGGCAGACCACTGCCCAGCAAATACTGGTCAGCAAAATGTTTGCAGATGTTGTAATGCTTAATGGTCGGGTTGCCATTCTCCGGGTCGCCGGCATTTTGGGCGCTGATCATCACAAACTGCTTAACCTGATGTTTAATGGCCATTTCAACCACTTTGCAAGCCCCCCACAAATCCACCAGAATGGTTTTATCGGCACCGGTTTTGCCACCACTACCGGCGGTAAATACCACTTTATCGCAGTCCATAAAGGCATCATCAGATAAAGGCTGCTCCAAATCACCTATCACGACTTCGGCGCCGAGCTGCTGAAAATAGGCCGCTTGATCTGCAGAGCGAATCATCGCTCTGACCGGCAGTTGCTGCGCCACCATTAAAGTTACCAATAATCTGCCGATCTGTCCGTTGGCCCCAATCACCAGTGTTTTATCCATCTTTTACTCCCGTCGATTTAATGGCTTTTCAGCAACGACAGTAAGTGTTTTGAATATACTTGGCAAAACACCAAATTCATTCGAGCGGTTTGGATTCAGCCGAAAAGCTGTCAACAAAGCCGAGTAATCCCTGTTGCACCAATTCGTAGGTTTTATCGATATTGTTGGCAATGTCACCTTCCAGTACCTGAAGGCCGCTGAGAATATCGCGCGCTTCACTAAAGCCTTTATCAATACCACCGCGGATAATTGTCATAAAGGCTTGCAAAGCCTCATCCTGAGACATGTCTTCGCGGCCGTTGAGGTAGGCACCAAAAAAGGCGGTACTCATTTGCACAATCCGTTCAGCAGTGGCTTCAGGTGTGATGTCGACACCCGTATCCACCGCCTGTTGAATGGCATTATCACCAAATTCTGGTTTCAATGCGTCATTGATGCCTTGCAAAGCGGTTTTAAAAAGTAGTGAAAGTGCTTTATCGCCGCGATTCTGGCTGTTACTTAATGCGCCTTCGAGGATGGTTTTATTCAGTAAGTTTTGATTATCGCTGGCCGTAAATTTTTTGGCTTTGGCAAGCGCTGCGATTTGCTGACCGAAAGGACCGTCCTGCTTGTTTGCCGGTTCTTTGGCTAAACGACTGACGGTTTCCCCAAACGGTTGAATGGGAGTGGCCATATGTTGTCCTCCTGTGAAAGACAACATTATTATCGGCCGGTTAAGCTAAAAAATCAGTTAATTTTAGAGCAGCCAATTTGGCTGAGATTGATATCCAGATAGCCAGTGGCAAACACCCCGGCTAATGCTGACTCTTTGCTGTAAGTCTGGCCGCCAAACGTATTTGCTCTTGAGCCAACAGCCAGCCCAGCAGCATAAATACCAGCATGCCGAGCAAAATGCCGTTAAAACTTACACCGTCGTCAATGAGAAAGCCCAGCACCGCCGGCGCCAGACCAGTTGAAAACACCATCAGCGCTGATTTGACACTGCGCACTCGGCCTAAATGTTCCCGGCCCCACAACACCACCAGCAAACTGTCGACAACCGGTGATGACATGCCCAGTGAAATGCCGGCGCCAATCATCAAAATCAATACGCCGGCATTGCCACCGATAATGACGGCGACAATGATCGCCAATGCAAAGGGCAATAAATAGATTCGGGCGAGCAGTGTGACACCCCATTCATCAACCCAGCGGCCGCCCATTAAAGATCCCGGAAACCGCGCCACGCCCATTGCCGCTAATCCCAACGCATAAGCAGTGGTTGTGGCATTTAAATCAGTGGTCATTTGTGCCTGATAAATAAAAATACCCGTCAGCGTTACCGGCAAAGCCATGGTCAGTGGAATTATTTGCCAGAAACGCCATTCTCGCAGCGGACTAGGCCCACGGATATGTTTGCCACTGGCATCTCGTTGCACTTCGGGTGGCGCTGGCCAGGGTGCGAATAAAATTAATAACAGCCACATGAATGCGATTATCAGCACAATCGCCCACCAAATCTGTTGCCAGCTCAACCAGCCAATAAGCACTGCTAAAAACAGCGGTAATAAAATTTCGCCAACTGGCATACCCAGACTCACCAAGCCAAGCGCCCGGCCACGATTACTGGTAAATTCCCGGCCGGCCAGCGTACTGCCAAAGTGGGTCATCAGGCCCTGACCACACAAACGCACTAATCCCAGACCGATAACCGCAGTGATTAGCCATGGTGACAGGGTCAGCAAAGCAACACCGGATAATAATGCAGCCAGGACCAGTAGGGCATAGCGCCGGGGGGCAATCCAGTCGAGTTTGGCACCGTAATGCATGACCAGAAAACCACTGACCATAGTGATGGCTGCGTAAACACCGCCAAACTCACCGGCGGATAAATTCAGGCTCTGGGCAATATCCTGCTGAAACAGTCCGATAAAAAAGCTCTGGCCGAGATTGCCGGTAAATAGCGCAATAAAACTAATAGCCAACAGCCCAAAATGCTGGCGGATCAGTGGCAAATAGCCAGTTTTAACCTTATTTGCCATGAGTTTCCTATTTTTAGCGGCGTTTAAACAGTCGTGGATTAGTATGAATAAAGCGTTGGATCATACGCTCCAAAAAGGAGCTGTCATCGGTCGTTTTGAGATAGCCATAGCCCAGCACGCTGATGATCAGCCCGCCGATGGCGTCGACAATTAAATCCCACATAGTGTCTGTTAAGCCTGAATAGTCGCCAAACATCGGTTTTTGCATATTCATGCCGAATAATGAATCCATGGAAAATTCAAAAATCTCCCATAAAGCACCCATACCGATAGCAAATAAAAATGCAAAAAACGCCACAAATCCCGGCCGCATATGCAAATCAATCCGCTCACTCTCATTGAGGACATAAACCAATAAAAAGCCAATGATGCCAAGCAAAAAACCGGAACTGGCGTGCAGCACAATATCCCACCACCAGAAGCGGGTGTAATAACCGTGTATTTCACCGAGAAATACAGCGGCAAATACAAAGCCTATAGTTAATAGTTGAAATTCAGTTGGAATGCGCAGGTGAAACTGCTTTGCCAGAAACACCGGGTAAAGGCTGAGGATGATGATGCCGGTAATGATCACCACATTGAGCCATTGCTGTTCCCAGATAGCACCGGCAAGACCCAGCACCAGAATCCCCTGTAATATCAGGGTCACACGTTTGTAAAACGGGCTATCCGCCATAATTTTCTCCGAAAGTGGCAACCTGCAGTTTGGCTTGCAGTGTGCATTATGTTAACAATTAGGCCACAACACGTGCTGAGACTGCTTTTTTTAAATTTAATGTTAATGACCTTGCCGGTGCAGGCCGCGGATCTGAGCGTTTTGACGCAGCCTGGTCACGCTTTATTGCTCAGGCATGCTCAGGCCCCCGGCATCGGTGACCCGGCAGGGTTTCAGCTTGAGCAGTGTAATACACAGCGAAACCTATCGGAGCAGGGCCGCAGACAAGCACGGCAAATTGGCGATAAATTACGCGCGGCAGGTATAGAATCAGCAACGGTTTACAGCAGTCGCTGGTGTCGTTGTCTGGAAACTGCTGAATTATTGGGCTTTGGCACACCACAGTCTTTACCGGCCATTGATGCTTTTTTTCGCTCCCGCAATGCTAATGCCAAAAAAATCGCTACCGAGGCGTTGCAGCGACATTTAGTCACTGATCATGACAAAAAAGCGCGAATTTATATCACCCATCAGGTCAATTTGTCAGCTTTGCTGGGTGGTTTTGCTGAATCTGGTGATGGTTATCTGGTCAGCGTCAGCGAGCAGGGAAATATCGACATTATCAGTGAGTTTTCGCTGCAATAGCCTGCTGTATCTGCCTGTCAATTTGAAGCTGACGGTCTGAGTTTGTATACTGGTTGCGGACAATTGTTCTGCACGACCCAGCCTGAACTTAAAAAAATTAACGGAGTGTTTTGTGCACCTATTTGCCTTTGACCGGACAACGAAACCGGTTTTTTTCGCCGTTCTGATAACATTGTTTTTTGCGATTACATCTGTCGCTCAAGCGGGACAAGCGACCGTCAATCCTGGGCAAGCCAGCGATAGCAAACCATCCTATGAAACCCTGGCCGATGTGTTGGAAAATCCTGAATCCCGGCAGCAATTAATTGATGAACTGCGGTCAATTTCAGGTAAGACTGAGACCGAAAGCAGTGATGCTGAATCGGAAAAAACAACTGAAGAGGGCACATCCTTCGCCCGGCAAATCGCAGATAAAAGCCAGCAAGTCGCCCAGGACTTAGTTACTACCATCAGCGATAGTTTTCAGGCAGTTAGTAAAATTGGCGCGACCGAGAATGAGCGCGACTGGTCAGAATTGATGACCAATTTACTGCATTTATTAGTCGTCATTGCCGTCACCATTGGTGTGTTCTGGCTAACCCGGGGCATTTCCAGAAAACTATTTAACAAAGCTAATGCCTGGGCCGATGGCGATACCGGTAATCATTTAATTCGCCGTAGTCTGGCAATTACAGTCTCGGTAATACTTGATTTATTGTTGGTGGCCCTCGCTTGGGTAACGGGTTATGCAGTGGCGCTGTTTGCGCTGGGCAATGGCGGCGAAATGCAGGTCATTGAATCTTTATATCTCAATGCCTTTTTGATGATTGAGATTTTCAAAGTGCTGCTACGCACCGTGTTCTCAGTCAAAGATGTTGCTTTGCGGCCTTTGCCAATGAACGACGATACAGCAGTTTATTGGCATAGCTGGCTGAACCGGCTGACCAATTTTATCGGTTACGGTGTGCTGCTGGTGGTGCCGCTGACCAGTAATTTGTTGTCAGCGGCGGTGGCCCAATTACTGAATGTGCTGATTGTGTTGTTTGCCTTCGTTTATGCGCTGCTGACAATTTTGCATAATCGAGAACTGGTTCGTGCACAGGTGCAAACCGTTGCGATGGATGCCAGCTTCAGTCTCTCTCGTGTTGGCCTCGGCATGCTGGCGCGCAGCTGGCATTTGCTGGCAATTGTCTACTTTGCAGTGATGGCTGGCAGTTTGTTGTTAGAACCCAAACAAGCGCTGCCATTAATGCTGATAGCAACGGTGCAGACGTTGATAGCCATCGCTGTCGGTATGCTGGTGATGAATATATTGGCTTGGTACTTAAACCGGCCACTGAAAGTGAGTGACAGTTTGCGAAGCCGCTTTCCGATGTTGGAATACCGTCTAAATGGCTTCGTGCCGAGGGTATTCCAGACACTGCGCATTGTGATTCTTATCAGTGTGGTTGCCGTGGTATTTGATGCCTGGCACCTCTTTAATTTGCGTGATTGGCTGGCCTCATCTGCGGGCATTCAATTTATTGCCACGGTGCTGACAGTTGCTGCGATTTTACTGGCATCTATGTTGATATGGATTGGTCTGGCCAGCTGGATAGAACATCGTCTAAATCCACAAAGTGCCGATAATGCGCCCACCGCGCGCGAAAGAACCCTGTTGACCATTTTCCGTAATGCTTCAGCAATCGCGCTGATTATCATGACGGTGATGATTGTGTTGTCAGAAATTGGCATCAATATCGGACCCCTGCTGGCCGGTGCTGGTGTGCTCGGTTTAGCGATTGGTTTTGGTGCCCAGAAACTGGTGCAGGATGTTATTACCGGGGTGTTTATTCAGATGGAAAATGCCATCAGTGTCGGTGATATTGTTACCGCCGGCAGTATCACTGGTACTGCTGAGAAGCTGACCATTCGCTCATTAAGCTTGCGTGATTTGTCCGGTACCTTTCATATCATTCCATTTTCATCGGTCGATACCGTTTCCAACTTTATGCGTGAGTTCGCTTATCACGTGGGTGAATATGGTGTGGCTTACCGTGAAGATACCGATGAAGTTATCGTCAAACTGCGTGAAGCCTTTGATGAATTACTGGCCGATGATGATAACCGCAGCAAAATCCTCACCGATGAGTTGGAAGTGCATGGTGTCACCGCGCTGGCAGATAGCTCCGTAAATGTTCGGGTGCGTATTAAAACGCTGCCGGGTTCGCAGTGGGGCGTAGGCCGTGCTTATAACCGTCTGGTTAAACGGCATCTGGATGCGGCGGGCATTGAGATCCCATTCCCACATCTGACTTTGTATTTCGGTGAAGACAAAGAAGGTAAGGCCCCTGCTGCGCCGTTACGAGTTATTGATTCGCCAAAATCACTGACCGATGAAGAACAGTCTTCGGAAACAGATCCACGTAGTAAAACTAACCCGAAACAAAACGAAGACTTTGACGAAGGTGATTAAAATTAAAGCCGGCAGAGAATCTTAATTTTCTGCCGGCTTTTAACTCAGCTTACGCTGAATCAAATCCTGTAAATTTTGCTCGCCACGACAATCGTTGCAATGGTTCAGTGATTCTCCGACCGCGTTATCAGCAGCCTGATAATCTTGCTGTAAATATAAAATAGTCGCACGCATGATGGGCTGGCTTGAATAATTGGCTAACATGTCATCCAGTACCAGCTGCATATTGGCATCGGCCTGAAAATAATGCAGATCAGTGACATTGGCTGTCAAGGCTAAACCCATAGCCCACGCCGCTTTATCGTATTCACCGGTTAGCGCGGTGGCCAGTGCATAGCCGACTTTTGGCACGGCATTTTGGGGATTTTGCTGACTTTGATAAGCAAAACCATCCAGAGCCCGATCGGTTTGATAGTTACCCAGTGCTGCCCAGGCATCAATATTTTGCCCTGCTGAATTTCGTTGGTTTGGCGCTGGCACAGTTCGGGTGACAGGTGCCGGTGAATAAGATCGTGGTGACACATCACCGTAGTAACTACCTGAATAAATGATCGGTGCCACAATCCCTAAACTGATGCCATTGTGATGGTGGCGGTATTGGGGCCGGTAATAATGGTGCTCGCCGGAATGTTTAAAGCTATTGTAAGTATGAGGGCGGTGCGATTTGTATTGGTGATTACCAAACGATTTATGCCCACTGATACCGATGCCGGGTTGGTGATGATAAGGCGAGGGTTGGCTGCCAAAGCCACTGCAATTACTGCAGGTGCGCGGTTTCATGCTCAGATCAGCAAAAACCGGTAGTGGCATCAACCATAAAAAACCGCAGAAAAGCACCGGCAACACGGTTAATAAGGGGCGTTTTAAAACAAACATAACCTTGACCTCAACTTGAGTCGGGTAATTACATTGTGACCCCAAAAAAACGCTGCTGTTCAAAATTTACCTGATTTAACTTTTTGTTTCTAAAGACAAGATTTGTCCATCGGACAACAGGCTTTTTGTTATCATGCGCGGCTAATTCCGTTTTTAAAAGCCCCTTATGTCTCAGCAGTCATTCAGCAAATTACCATTACCCGCCGCCCAAATCGAAGTGCTTGATAGCCTTGGTTATCAAACCATGACACCGATTCAGGCACAGTCTTTACCGGCTATTTTGCAGGGCAGGGATGTGATTGCCCGTGCCAAAACCGGCAGTGGTAAAACGGCGGCCTTTGGTATTGGTTTGCTACAAAACATCAAACCACAATGGTTTGCTGCACAGGCGCTGGTGCTGTGTCCTACCCGCGAGCTTGCCGATCAGGTTGGCAAAGAAATCCGTAAGTTAGCCCGGTTTATTCCCAATCTGAAACTGGTGATGCTCTGTGGCGGTAAATCAATTGGTCCGCAAATCGGTTCGCTGGAAAAGGGCGCGCATATTATTGTCGGTACCCCCGGACGTATCCAGGATCATCTGAAGAAAAACACTCTGAAACTGGACGGTCTCAATACGGTGGTACTGGATGAAGCCGATCGCATGCTGGATATGGGCTTTATTGACGTTATGCAGGACATACTCAGCCAAACCCCCAAGCAGCGGCAGACCTTATTATTCTCAGCGACTTATCCGGATGGCATTGCCAAAATCAGCCGCCAGTTCCAGCGCGATCCGCTGACCGTTACCGTTGAAAGCGAACATCAGCCGGCGGTTATCGAACAGCTGTTTTATGAAATTAAAAAACACGAGCGCAATAACACGCTGCGGGCGTTGTTTGAACATTACCGGCCGCGCACGGCGATTGTGTTTTGCCATACCAAAAAACAATGTGATGAAGTTGCTGACTGGTTAAACAGTCAAAAAATAAGTGCTCAGGCCATTCATGGTGATCTGGAACAACGTGACCGTGATGAAGTGCTGGCCTGTTTTGATAATCAAAGCTGTCCGGTATTGGTGGCCACTGATGTGGCCGCTCGTGGCCTCGATATTAAAGCCATTGATATGGTGGTCAATTATGAATTACCGCGCGATCCGGACGTCTATGTGCATCGCATTGGCCGCACCGGCCGTGCTGGCGAAACCGGTTTGGCCATGAGTTTGGCTGTTGAAGCTGATGCGCCGCGCATGGCTGCGATTGAGCGCTATTTAAATCAGCCTTGCCGTTGTGACGTACCGGCCTCATTGGATCGCGATGCCAGTTACAGCCTGCAATCTGAGTGGGCGACCATTCAGATAGATGCCGGTCGCAGACAAAAAATGCGTCCCGGCGATATTCTCGGCGCGTTAACCGGTGATGCCGGACTGGCTGGCAGCAGCATTGGCAAAATCAGCATTATGGATATGTCGAGTTATGTAGCGATTGCCAAATCCGCCTTGGGTCAGGCACTTGATTACCTGGCGCAAGGCAAAATCAAAAACCGCAGCGTGCGGGTGAGAAAAATCCGCTAAGTAAAGCTTCTTAATAACGGATTTTCGGCTAAAATTTGCTTATGTTTGTGAGGCAACAACGCGATGACTGAGACGGTCGGCCAATTTAACGATGACCCCAGTGTTTATAAAACGCTGTTGGAATCGACCAAAGCCATTCCCTGGAAAATTGACTGGGCGACGTTGCAGTTCACCTATATTGGCCCGCAAATCGAAACATTGCTGGGCTGGAAGCCGGAAACCTGGGTTAGTGTTGAGGATTGGGCATCGCGTATGCATCCGGATGACCGGCAGTGGGTCGTCGATTTTTGTGTGGCGCAGTCCAAGGCCGGCACCGACCATGAAGCCGATTATCGGGCCCTGACTGAGAACGGTGATTACGTCTGGATCCGTGATGTAGTGCATGTAGTGCGAAATGACAATGGCGACGTTGATTCACTGATTGGCTTTATGTTTGATATCAGTGAACGCAAAGCCACCGAAGAAAAGCTGCTGATTGTACAAAAGGAACTGGAAGAATATTCCTATAAAGATGGTCTTACCGGCGTTGCCAATCGGCGTATGTTGGATAGTGTGCTGGAAACCGAATGGCATCATGCCCAGCGTCATCAACAGCCGTTATCAGTGATTTTGTTGGATATCGATTACTTCAAAGAATTCAACGACAACTTCGGTCATTTGCAAGGTGATGAGTGTCTGATAACAGTGGCGCAGTCGCTGGCCGGGACGGCAACCCGCACTAAAGATTTTTTCGGTCGTTTTGGTGGTGAAGAATTTATGCTGGTATTACCAGAAACCGATGCGGTGGCTGCCAGCAAAATCGCCGAGCGCTGTCGCCAACATATTTTTAAATGCCAGATCCCACACCCGCAATCAAAAATTGGCAATGTGCTGACTATCAGCCTGGGCGTCAATACCATTATCCCCAAACATACCGATAAACTGCAGGCGTTTATCAATAGCGTCGACCAGATGCTTTATCAGGCAAAACAGGCAGGTCGTAACCAAATTCAGTCAGACTTTAGTCTTTAACAAATTCGCCGACTGCTGCGCCTTCAAGCAGGCTTTGTAGATCGGCAGAGGTTAACGCTAAGGCGTAACCCAAAACGCCACTGCCGATAATCACCTCATCATAATGAAAGGTGCTTTGATCTACTAACACTTCAATCGCATCAGGTAAGGCGATCGGTGGCACTGCGCCAACCACATAGCCTGTCGCTTCCGATACTTCCGAAAACTCTGCCATGCGCAGTTTTTTCTCGCCCAGGTGTTTACGCAATACGCCCCAATCAGCACGACCGCCGCCGGCCACTGCCAGCAACACAAATGTATCTGAGCCGGTTTTAAACAACAGACTGCGCACCACCGAATGCGGATCGCGTCCCTGACTGGTGAGCCATTCTTCCAAATTACGGATGGGCTTTTTGTCTTCACTTAAGGGGATTTCAATCACTGAATAAGCAATTTGTTTTTGTTTTAGTAACTCGGTGACCGGTGATTGTAGTTCAGACATGATTTTCCTCGGATAAATAAATCAGCACGTTAACGAATTAATACTGGCGAAGCAAAAAAGTAGGTTGTTGCCGGCTGTCAATCAGTTCATGTTTGAGTAACCAATCGCGGGCATCTTCGGCATCTTGTTCAAACCAGGCCTTGGCACTGCCGAGCCGGAAACTATAACCCCAGCTATCCATATCTTCGAGCATACGTTTGCGGCCGACACCGGGCAGATAATCACTGAGCAGAATTTGCAGGTAACAGACGCCATTTTCTTCGTCATAATCGCCCTCGGCATCAGTATCCAATGCTGCCCGGCGTAAAGGGTCCATACAAATATAATGACCAGCTTCATGCAACGCTGAATGTACGGGTGTATCGCTGCGAATGAGTAACTGATTACCTTTCAGACCGGCTTCACGTTCGCCAAAAAAACTGCCGGGAATGGCGTCATCATCGGCTACAGCAACAATTTCAATCCCATACTGGCTGAGTAACTGTGCCATCGCTGGTCGAATCGCTATGTTGCAATTCAGCACATTAGTCGGATCTTCAGTCAGCTGATTCACGCCGCGCATCACCAATAATGTGGTTAATGACCAGACCGGCCAGGGTCAGGCCAAAAATTGAGGGCATATAACTGACGGTGCCATTGACAGCCCGGGCGCGACCACGACTGACCTGCTCAGGTGGTAAGGGCGGCAGTGGCGGTTCCAGTGAATAAACGGTCTGTACACCACGACCAACACCGCGCTTACGTAGTTGGGAACGTAATTGTTTGGCCAGTTTACAGATTGAGGTATCCATTAAATCGCCGGTACGCACCTGCGTCGGATCCAGCTTGCCGCCAGCGCCCATACTGGCAAATACCGGCAACTGCATGCGCCAGGCGGTTTCCAGCAGTGCCGATTTGCTGCTCATGCTGTCGATGGCATCGATGATAACGTCATACCCGTTATCAAGCATCTGAGGAATGCTATCAGGCGTTAAAAAATCGGTCACAAGGGTCAGTTGGCAATCGGGATGGATATCGCTGATACGCGCGGCCATGACGTCAGCTTTCAGTTTACCAACGGTCGATTTCAGGGCCACCAGTTGCCGGTTAAGATTGGAGCCCGACACCACATCATGGTCAACCAGCGTTAATTTACCAACGCCCATACGTGCCAGTGCTTCTGCGGTATAAGAGCCAACACCGCCCATACCAGCCAGAAACACATGACTGTTTTGCAGCCGTTCGATGCCGGTATCGCCGATCAAAATATGGGTGCGTTCAAACAGGGGATTTGCGTGCGCCATAACTATTCTCAATACATTGAGTCACTATTTTCCGCTATTGGCAGGGCGCTTGGCAAAAGCGACTGTTAACGGCGTGTTGAAAATTGCTTAACCGCATTGATAAATTCATCGAGCAGCGTGCTTTGCTGCCGGTAGCGCAGTCGCCGGTAAAGTGCACTGATGTGCCAGATTTGTGCTTGTTGCTCTGGTAATCGGGCCGCAGCGCGCTCAGCAAAATCATGCGGGCCTTCATGGGCCTGGCGTTGTACACCGCTTTGCGCGAGTTTCTGGCAAAAGCGCTGGTAGTAACGCTGCACCGGATCGGCAATCGGTTTTTGCCAGAGCATCAACAGGGCAATAGCGGTAAACAGAAGGCTAATCAAAATCGCCAGCCATAACGCCATTTTCTGCCAGTCGGGTTGTTGCATACCGAGCATGCTGAGCAGGGCTTTTTGCAAAGCTGGCCCGTAACCGACCACCCAGATATCCCAGGCATTGTTCAGCGCGCCCCAGTTGTTTTTGAGATCTTGCCAGAGATTTTCCAAACCCAGGTTGCCGCCCAGAAAAGCCGGCGAACGGCGCGCATCAGGGAGTAAATCATTAATACCCATTGCCACCCGGTTGGGCGATACCGCTGCGGTTGGGTCAACGCGCTGCCATCCTTTAAATGGCAACCAGACTTCAGCCCAGGCATGGGCATCACGCTGGCGAATCACCATTACATCATCGACCGGGTTGATTTCACCACCCTGATAACCAGTAACAATTCGTGCCGGTACGCCGGCAGCGCGCATTAATACTGCAAAGCTTGCTGCATAATGTTCACAAAACCCTTCTCTGGATTCAAACAGAAATTGATCGACGGTATCACCGTTGAGCGCCGCTGGTCGCAATGTGTAATAAAACGGTTGTTGATTAAAGTAGTTCAGAACCGTCTGCACATAATCGGCATCATCCTGACTGGCTTGTCGCAATTCCAGCGCCAGTTGTTTAGTGCGGGGATGCTGATTATCCGGGAGCTGCAAAGCGGCTTTAAGCAGCGGTTCTTGTTCAGCATTAAATAAATACTGCGTGTGTGAGGTCAGTTCAATCTGGCTGCGACTGCGCAGTTTACGTTCACTGGTCAGCAAGCCATCGGCGGTAAATTTCGTCGCCATTTCTGATTGTTTGTCAGATGGCATATCCAGCGCAAATAACCAGTTACGGTTGTGGGCCTCCAATGTCATCGTGTAGCGATAGGCTTCCCCCGTTACCGATAAGGCCGGGCTGAATTGATTAACAACATCGTGATCTAATGGTCGCCAACCGGTCCCATCAGTGGTCCACAAAACCGGCCCGCGCCAGTAGCGTTCGTTATTGGGCGGATAGCGGTCATCAGCAAATTCCACCCGAAAAGCAATCGCATCGGACTGGATAACGTCGCTGATCCGGCCCATCAGCAGTTCATCAGACATGCCGGTGGTGGCGGAACCACGTGATGAATTACCCAAAGTCATGCCATCGGGTAATTGCTCACTGCCGGCATTGGCATCGGCTGGCAAGCCCCAGATAGGGCCGGGAATCCGTGGGAATAACACAAATAACACCAGCATCACCGGTAAGGCTTGCAATACCATGCCGCCAGCCAGTTTCAACCGGGCTTTGCTGCTTAATACCGGGCTATTAATCTGAATCAGCGAAGCCGTCAGCATAATCACTACAACGATCATCAAGCCGACTACCAGCATATTCTGGGTATAGAAAAAATTGGTGGTGACCAGGAAAAAGCCCAGAAAACAGGCCATATAAAAATCGCGGTGACTGTTAATTTCAACCACCTTAAACGCCAGCATCACCGTCAGCAGTGCCACACCGGCATCGCGGCCAATGGTCAGGCCGTAATTAGCAAACAGCAACACAATAGTCAGTACCGCGCCGAGACTATGCAGCCATTTCAGACTGCGTTTTTGGGCCGGTAATGGCCAGCCATGCCAGTGATGCATTATTCGCCAGCCCATCATCAGCACAAATAGGCCAGCCACCCACGGCGGTTGATAAATTAAATGCGGCAGGGCGCCAACGGTCAGCGCCGCCATCAGCCAGACAATCACACTTTGCGGTATGGGTTTATTTGTCATACAACGCCAGTGCCTTTAAACATTGCTGCCGGTGCGCATCTCCCAAACCACTGGCAATCTGCTGATTCGGTAAATTCAGACTGTAACTGCGGCCCGCAGCATCAGCTTGCAAAACCCATTGGCAGAGCTGCGACAACTTGCTTTCAATGCCGGATAACTCGGCAACCGCCAGCCAGTCCAAAGTCAGCTGACTGCCTTTGGGCTGAGAAAATTGTTTGGTACGCATGACATCATCACGGGCCAGTGCTTTCCAGGCGATTTGGTGTCGGGCATCACCGACACGATATTTTTGAAAACCGGCAAAGTCATCATGTCCGGTTTGTTGCAATTGCTGTTGCTGAACGCCACTGTCGCCAGTATCAGGCAATGGCAGTTGGTCCTGCGGCTGTGGATAAACCAGCGCCCGGCGGTTGCTATCGACAAAAGACCAGCAGAAAAACAAACCCAGCGGAAACACACTGGATAAACGCAATCGGCCTAAATCCTGCCAGCCACGTTTGTCCGTCGGGATAGCGATTTGTAACAGCACGGATTGTTGTCCCGGAATTTGCCCGGCACAGGCCAGCGTTTGATATTGCGAAAAATTTTGCAGGGGATTCCACCGGCGTTTAGCGACATTCGGACAATAAGCAATATCGATGGCCGTTAACGGATGATTGCGGGGATTATCAAGATATATCGGCAGCTTCAGCGACTGGCCGGCAAATGCCGGCTGTGGTTGACCCGGCCGGCAATCGACATAGCGGGTATTACGATAACTGTGATGCATCACCACATGGCCGATGCCGGCCAGCAAAAAACTCAGTAAATGGCCGAGACTATTGTTGTAATTAATGGCACCCAGCAACATCAGTAAAATCAATGCAGCAAAGCCATAACCGGCGCGGCTGGGCATGATATACACCCGCCGGCCGCGGGTTGCCGTCAGCCGATGCCATTGTCTTTGCAAACCCGCTAACATCTTTAAGGAATAGCAACTTGCTGCAATAAGTCGGTCGCCCAGTCTGCTGGCAACGCATCACCCAAGGCCTGTAAACGATGGCCAACCACGCTGGGTAACACTGCCTGCACATCTTCAGGCTCAACATAATCGCGACCACTTATAAACGCCCAGGCCTGGGCGGCATGTAATAAACCCAGACCGGCGCGGGGTGAAATACCGGTTTGAAATTGTCCTGACTGGCGGGTGTAGGCAAGCAGCGCCTGAATATAATCGACCAAAGCATCACTGACAGTGACTTTTTTCACCTGCTGCTGCAAGACGATCAAATCCTGCGGCGTTATCACCGGCTGTAAAGCTTGCAACATTTGCCGGCGATCTTCTCCCATCAGCAGCGCCCGTTCAGCAGTGCTGTCGGGATAGCCTATTTCGATGCGCATTAAAAACCGGTCTAACTGTGATTCCGGCAAGGCAAAGGTGCCGATTTGGTGGGTTGGATTCTGAGTAGCAATGACAAAAAAAGGTGATTGCAAAGCAAAGGTTTCACCCTCAATGGTGACTTGTTGTTCTTCCATGGCTTCCAGCAGGGCGCTTTGGGTACGCGGTGATGCGCGGTTGACTTCATCGGCCAGTAATAACTGGGTAAAAATCGGCCCGCGATGAAAGGTGAATTTTTGCTGTTCGCGCTCATATATCGAAACGCCGAGAATATCGGCCGGCAACATATCACTGGTAAATTGTATCCGCTGAAAGCTCAATCCCAGTGTGGCTGCCAACGTGTGTGCCAGTGTGGTTTTACCAACACCGGGCAGATCTTCAATCAGCAAATGACCACGTGCCAGCAGGCAGCTAAGCGCCAGTTTGACCGGCCGTGTTTTGCCCAGAATGATTTGGTTAACCTGATTGAGAATTTGCTCTGTGCTGCCTTGCGCCATAAAAAATCCTGATTGCATTAAAAGTGTTGATGATGTGACCCGTAAAGAGCCTGTTGGTTTTATTCCATAATTAACTGGCAATGAGAGGCCATCATCAATTCAACTCTATCATTGCTGGCTGAGTTGCGGCAGTCAAAAGGATTAAAAAGGAATTTTTCAGCTCAGATAGCAAATAAACGGCGCACATTGGCGCTGGTCTGGCTGGCAATCTCAGCCATGGATTCACTGCGTAATTCGGCCAGTTTTTCGGCAACCAGCGGAATATATTCCGGAGAGTTACGTTCACCCTGATGACCACAAAAAGGCATATCCGGCGCATCGGTTTCGAGCGCGATTTGTGATAGCGGTAATTGGCTGAAAAGTCCCTGCAAACGTTGCGCCCGCGGGTAAGTCAGCGCACCGCCAATCCCCACCAGAAACCCCTGCGTCTGATATTGCTGCGCCTGTTGCAAACTGCCACTGAAGGCATGGACGATGCCGCCGTTCAATGGTATTTGCCGCAGCAGTTTCAGCACCTCGTCATGGGCTTTGCGAACATGCAAAATGACCGGTAGCTGGTGTTTTTCAGCCAATTTCAGTTGGCCTTCAAATAACGTCATCTGGTTTTTTTTATGGTGACCGGGCAGATAAAAATCGAGACCAATTTCCCCCACGGCTATGGGCCGAAATTGTTGAATGGCAGTATCTAATTGTGACAGTGCATCTTCAGAATGCTGATCCATAAACATCGGATGACAACCTAACGCATAATGCAGGACGGGGGATTGCTGGCAGATTTGTATTAATTGCGGCCATCGCTCACAGGTCACGGCAGGCAGGATAATATCAGTAAGCCCCAATGCCTGACAGTTGCTGATAATGGCATCGCGATCGGCATCAAAATCAGCAAAATCAAGGTGGCAATGACTGTCAATTAACGGCAACATGAGTTCGCGAGTCAGTAAAGGAGGTCAGCAATGAACGAACAACAACAACGGGCCGTGAGTCGGCCACATGAACGCTTTTTGTTTAATCTGGCGATTTTTCATTTTTTTGTTCCGGCTATTTTGTTCGGTACAAAAAATCTGTGGTTAATTTTTACTATACCGCTTTTTGCATCAACTGTGATCCTTGCCAGTATTGGCCGGCAAGCGAAGCAATCTAATGATAAATCACCATTGGAGCTGGCTCACTGGCAATTAGCCTGGCGGCGTAGTCTTTATCTGCTGGGTTGTTACGGCATTTCGTTATTGATCTTCGGTATCGGTGTATTGCTGACGATGAATACCGCCAGTGGCAGTGATCAGTTTATTCAGCGCGCTGTGATTGGCTGGTTTGCTTTGGCACCATTATCGTTGGCACTGGTGGCATTGTTGATTATGGAAGGTAGTGCGCTGGTACAATCCCGAAAGGGTGTGATGCCGGCTGATATGAAGCTTTAATCTGCTGCGATTAAACTTACTACCGCGCTGCCTTCTCCACGGGGATCACTGGCTGTTTGTAATTTGCCGGTTTGTTTATTGAGAATAATCAGCTGCATATTGCCAAACTGCCGATCCAGTTGATTGATTTGATGGCCACGGTTTTCCAGTGTTTTGATAAGTTGGTCATCAAAACCGGGTGTTTCCAGGCTGATGTGATCGGGCAAATACTGATGATGCAAACGCGGCGCAGCGACAATCTCAGCTGCATCCAGCCCATCGATAAAATGCAGCGCGCCTTGCAATACCATGGTGATAATACGGCTGCCACCGGGCGTGCCGATGATTAGCAGTTTTTCGTCATTCTCGACAAAAGTTGGCGTCATACTCGATAACGGCCGTTTACCCGGTTCTATACTATTGGCTGATTCACTGAATAATTCATACGCATTGGGCGAGCCGGCCTTGGCCGAAAAATCATCCATTTCATCATTAAGCAAAATGCCGGTGCCGGGCACCATAAATCCCGAGCCAAACGGATAATTAATGCTCAGTGTCGCCGCAACTTTATTGCCATGTTGATCGATAATCGAAAAATGCGTGGTGTCCTGACCTTTGCCTTGAAAAGCATCGTCCCCGTTTTCACTGACCGAGGCTTGATTACTAATACTGGCAGCCAGTTCAGCAGCAAAATCTTTATCGGTTAAATGCGCCGGTATATCAACAAAGTCGCTATCGCCCAAATGCTCACTGCGCTCCCGATAGGCGCGGCGCATCACTTCTGCGAGATAGTGCAGTTGCAGCGCCGGATCAGCATCCAGATAATTCAAAGTTGCCAGCTGATTAAGCATATTAATCAGCAAAATACCGCCACCAGAGGGCAGGGCGGCGGTGGTGATTTGATAACCGGCAAACTCGCCGGTCAGCGGCGTGCGATGTTTTAGCTGGTAATTTGCTAAATCTTCAGCCTGCCAGATGCCGCCCGCTTGTTGCACGGCGTTAAGCATTCGTTTAGCCGTTTCACCTTGATAAAAATCATTCTGACCCTGAGCAGCAAGGCGCTCCAGGGTGTCGGCCAAATCGGGCTGGCGAATTAAGGTGCCCACTTCAGGGATAATGCCCTCGGGCATAAAAACCGATTTGGCTTCGGCATTTAATTGATCACCGCGAAACTTCAGCATTCGCTGATAACGCGGTGTCACTGCAAAGCCTTGCCGGGCAAAAGTTATCGCCGGTTTTAAGGTTACTGCCAGGGGTAACTGACCATATTGTTCACTTAATGTGACCAGGCCCGCCGGTAAACCGGGAATTCCCGCTGCCAGTGGACCATTTAATGATAAATCACGGTTTACATCGCCATCAGCATTCAAATACATATCGCGATAGGCTTTTAGTGGTGCAGTTTCACGGCCATCGAGCATAACTTTCTGACCGGTTTGGACATCATCCAATAACCAGAATCCACCGCCACCTAAACCGGAACTGGCTGGCTCAACGACCGCTAATGCGGCACTGACGGCCACCGCCGCATCAAACGCATTGCCACCTTGTTTCAGAATTTCAAAACCGGCGCTAGTCGCCATCGGATGGGCGCTGGCAATGGCTGCTTGTTGGTTTTTTTCGCCACAACCTGCTGCTGAGACCAGCGTCAGGCTGACAAAAAGAAAAAACCAAAAACGCATTAAATCAGCGCGCTTTTTGGGGAGCGGTCAGTCGATCCTGCTCACGGCGGCGCTGTTTCTCGAGGCGATTTTGTTCGGCAATTTTGCGGGTTTCCAGTCCGATATGGGCTTCACCACGGGCGCGCGCCAATTGCATTTGTTTTTCCCTCTCGGCAAACCGGGCTTTTTGCTCATCAGTGGTTTTGTCATAACAATGCGGGCAGCAAATGCCCTGCAGATATTGATCGCTTTGTTTTTCAGCTTCGGTAATCGGCATCCGGCAGGCATGGCATTGGTCATAATCACCTTTTTCGAGACGATGATTGACGGTCACGCGTTCATCAAAAACAAAGCATTCACCCTGCCATAACGTGTCATCTTCCGGCACGTCTTCAAGATATTTGAGAATGCCGCCTTCTAAGTGGTAGACCTCTGAAAAACCTTGTTCTTTCAGATACGCGGTCGATTTTTCACAGCGAATGCCGCCGGTGCAAAACATGGCAACCTTACTGTGTTTTTCGGGATCCAGTTGTTGTTTGACGTAGTCCGGGAACTCGCGAAAACTTTCGGTTTTTGGATTGACAGCATTTTGGAAAGTACCGACTTGATATTCATAATCATTACGGGTATCAATCAGCAATACTTCGGGATCGCTGATTAGCTGATTCCAGTCTTTGGCTTGGACATAGGTGCCCACTGAGCGCCGCGGATCAATGCCTTCTACGCCCATGGTGACAATTCCTTTTTTCAGTTTAACGCGGCTACGCAAAAACGGCGGCGTATTGGTAAACGATTCTTTGTAACTAATCGGATCCAGCCGCGGATCCTGTTGCAAATGCGCCAGCAATTTATCAATCGCCGCCCGTGAACCGGCGACTGTACCGTTGATGCCTTCATGGGCAAGCAGCAGGGTGCCACGGATTTTTTCAGCGAGCATTAAATTCAGTAGCGGCGTTTTCAGCGCTTGATAATCATCCAGCGAGACAAATTTATACAAGGCACAAACAACAATTTCAGACATACCGATTTATTTCCGGCGATAAAAAAACACTTATTTTACAGGCATTAATCGGCGCTGTGGATCTGACTTGACAATCGTTGGCAACAGGCAGGTAATTCAGAACTTAATTTACCTGTATTTGAGGTGCAGGATGAATGAACTAAACCACTGGCAGCAGGAAAATCTTGCCTGGCGCAGTGAGCATACATTTTGGCTGCAAGAAGTTGAACATTGGACCAAACAAACCCAGCGTCTGGTCGGACTGATTTATAAACTGGAACATGCTTTGCCGGAACATTCGGCACGACTGGATCAACATGTGGCCCGCATCAATGCCCATGATGCAGAAATCAAACGCTATGAATGTGGTCTGGATCCACGCTGTTTAAAAAATTGCGATAGTTTTATCGGCAGTGACGAACAACGCCGTTTTCATGAGGAACTTGCCAAGTTACATGACATCATGCAACACCAGCATGCCGACTTTGAGGCGCAGCATAAAAATCAGCTGCAGCAGTTTCGGGAAATTGCGCTACAGCTGATTGAAGAACTGGCCGCCGATTAACCGCGCCACTGGCGGACCGGGCCGGTATCAATATGCACAAAATCAGAGGTTGGATAGTAACCGACACCGCCGGCATGCAGTTTCAGCGCTGCTTCATGTAACTCAGACAGTTGCCGGCCGGGTAGGCGGACATCCACTGCTTGTCCCAGGGTGTGAAAACTTTTCTTGGCAACGCCACCGGAACCGGTTTTGCGTAGCATTTCATTGGTTTTTTCCGAGCGATAACCAGAAATAATATGGTAAGGCTGCTTGCCCTGCATTTGCCGGTGCAAAATGGTCATCAAGTCGATTAAATCATTATCCATATCGATCATTTCGTTGGTGCGGTGATCGCGCAGGATATGGCTAATGGCATTCAACTCGCTGCTTTGATAATGACCTTCTGTCCAGTAGGTGGTCTTCAGTTGTTCACCTGTATGCAGGTTGTAAAGCGATAATTTACGTTCAGGTAATTTAGCAAGATTGGCAAATGCTGGCGGCATAGCCAACATTATTGCTGTGCCGCCAAGGCCCAATTTAATAAGACGGCGACGATGCTGACAGGTAGTCAGATGTGACCGGCTGAAACGGTTGAATTTATCGCGCATACATTATGTATCCTTGTGTAACTTGCGCGATTATAGGGCCGCTTCTCTTTTTATTACAAGAATTTAGCCATGCGGGCATCGCGGCCGTAATGATCGTCGGCGAAGCGGATTTCGCCGTTTTCTGACCAGGCGGTTTGATAGACGGCATAGACAGGTAAAGGCGTTTTCAGTAGATGCCCGGTGTTTTGGCGGCTGGCCAGGACACGGTCAATTAGCTGAGCACTATCCGGCTGGTTTAAACTAAATGCCGCTAATGCCAGCGGATCTTCGACCCGAATACAGCCAGAACTGAAATTACGCTGACTTTGGGCAAACAGGTCTTTTTGCGGCGTGTCATGTAAATAAATGCTCCACGGGTTGGGGAACATAAACTTCATCGAGCCCAGCGAATTCAGCGGTCCCGGTTGCTGCCGCAGCATATACGGAAAGTAACTGCTGCTCAGTAGTTGCCAGTTAATATCGCCAATACGCCGTTCGACGCGCTGGTCGTCGATTTTTTCAAATACCTGAAATTGCTGAGTGGCCAGATAAGCAGGATCTTGTTGCTGCTTGGGCAAAATATCCAGACGGGCCAGTTTATTGGGCACATTCCAGTAGGGATTAAAGACAATATGGCTCATATTACTACTGAAACTGGGCGTTTGCCGGTAGCTGCGGCCAATAATGACCCGCATATTCAAAGCGATAGTATCTCCGGTAACAGCAGATAACTGATAGCCGGCCAGATTGACCATTAAATACCGCTCGCCGGGAGCATCGGGTAACCAGCGTAGTCGCTCTAAAGAAGTGCGCAGCTGGGAAATGCGCTGGCTGACGGGCTCGTTCATGGCTTTACGGGTAGCGCTGCCGATAATGCCATCCACTTTCAGGCTATACCGCTGCTGAAATTTTTTGACTGCTGACACCAACTGCTCATCATAAATATCAATTGGATTGCTATGGACATTCACATCATCAAATTCAGCCGCCAGCCGCTGGCGGATATAGGCAAGTTCAGCATGCTGTTCACCGGGTTTCAGTAATGGCATATTGCCAATAGCAGGCCAGCCACCGTGTTTGGCTATTTGCTGATAGTCAGCGAGCGTTTGTTGTAAAAAGGCATAGTCCGGGGTTTGTGGCAGCAAAGCCTGCATAGCTTTGTCCAAGACCTCAGCATTGGTATTTTGACCTAATAATTCATCGAGAAAAGCAATACCATCAAACAAATCACCAGTGATATGCCAATCGGGATCGGCAACTGCCGGCCGAATACGACCAACTGCTAATTCTTCAGTTAAACGCAAAAAAGTGGCGGTTAGTAATTCGTCGGTTTCGCGGGCATTATGCTGGTTGATATTGTTCAGTTGCTGCAGTAGTTGTGGTAACTGGTAATCGCGGCTTTTCAATCCATGCTGATCGGCTTTTTGCAGCCATTGCACAGCAACATCACCCAACGAATTGAGCTGTTTACCATCAAGCCAGTGTAATTGTTCTGCATCTTGATAAAGGGCCAGGCGGGCATCATCAGTAAGGCCAAAGCTGCCCAATTTAGCACCTGCCTGCACCAATGGCGCAATGAGCAAAATGGCCCATAAACATAATCTTGGCACGCTACGCATCACACTTTCCGTTGTGTAGTTATGATAACTTCATCTTCACCGCTAAAACTAACGTGGTCAAGCCGCGAGGCGCTTATTGCGTATCAACAGCCACAGAAAAAACGGCCCACCCAGCAGGGTAGTGATAACCCCCACCGGTAACTCTGCCGGTGTGATGACAATGCGCGCCAGCGTATCGCAAATGATCAAAAAACTACCGCCGAACAATAAACTTGCCGGGATCAGCCATTGATGATCCTGACCAATCAGCAACCTGCAAATATGCGGCACCATCATGCCAACAAAGCCAATCGGGCCGCATAAAGCCACGATGGCACCAACACATAAGGAGGTGACTAAAAACAGCAAATAGCGCAGGCGATTAACATTGACGCCGCGGCTGGCGGCAATATCATCGCCGGCCATCAATAAATTTAATTCACGGCCAAAACCAATAATCACCAGTGCAGCAATAATGACAAACGGCGCTAATTGACGAACATCATCATAGCCAACCACGGTCAGGCTGCCCATTAACCAACGAATGATTTGAAATGCATCGTTAACATCACTCAAATATTGCACCAACAAAATCAGACTGGAAAAAAAGAAGCTAATCGCAACGCCGGTCAGTAACAGTGTTTCAGTGGAAAAACCGCTGCGCAGGCGGCTGATGAAAAAGACCAGACTGATTGCTATCAGTGCACCACAAAAGGCGCTTAAAGTTTGTGCAGTTAACCCTAACAAGAAAAAATTCAGGCCCAGATAAACACTGATCGCAGCACCTAATGAAGCGCCACTGGCAACGCCCAGAGTAAAGGGCGTTGCCAGCGGATTATGAAACATCGCCTGAAATACCAAACCACATAAGGCCAGACCACAACCTGCCAGAAATGCGAATAACAACCGGGGCAGGCGGATATCCCACAAAATTTGCTGGCGAATCTCAGCCGAGCTGATGCTTTGCAAATCCAGCCAAGGACTTGCCGCGATGACAATAACGGCCAAAAGCAATAACAAGCCAAGGGTGCGTTTGGGATGGGCTTGTAAGCTATTCATAAGATATCGGCCATCAGGGCGACATTACGGCCGGTTTGTGGATGTTGCACAAAGATAAAATCCTGCTGATAGAGGATATTCAGAAGCTGGTTATCCAGAAATTGCTCTGCCAGACCCAGCCAAATCAATTGACCATCTTTAAGTGCCATTACTCGATCAGCATGTTGACCGGCATGATTAATATCGTGGGTCACTTCAATAATGGTTTTGTCGTGTTCATGGTGCAGGTTTTTAATCAGTTGTTGCACGGCTGCCTGATGATGCGGATCTAAAAAACTGGTGGGCTCATCGAGTAAAATCAGCGGCGTATCCTGGGTCAGCGCTGCGGCAATCATGACCTTTTGGCATTCGCCGCCACTGAGTGTGGTCATTTGCCGATGTCGGAATGGCTGGCAATCGGTAATGTCGAGGGCATTTTCAATGGCTGTCTGATCACTTGGTTGCCAACTGCTCAGCCAATGCAAATGCGGGTAGCGGGCCATGCGTAGAAAATCTTCAACGACAAATGGTAAAGCCCGGCCGCTGCTTTGCGGCACATAGCTGATTTGCCGCGCAATTTGTTTTTTTGAATAGTGCCGTAACGGCTGCTGTTGCAAAAAAATATCTCCCTGTGAAAGCGGCATCATGGCATTTAAGGTGCGCAGCAGCGTACTTTTACCGGCGCCATTGGGCCCGGTGATACACAAATGTTCGCCGGCCACTACCGAAAAGTTAATATCGCTGAGTAAACGCCGTTTATCGACGTCAACTTGTAAGTTTTGAATGTTAAGAAGCATCAGCAGACAACTTGATTTCAGGATGCAGCAGCCTGGCGATGTCGGTCAGCAACTGGATAATTCGGGGACCCGGCACAGTGGCATAATCCGCTTCAATAAAATGAATTTGTTGCTGTTTAACCGCTGTAATTGGCGTTAACTGCTGCCATTGCTGGCGGACTTTCTGTAAATCGGCCTGATGGGCACTGGCATCGGGGAAAATATCGATAATGACCTCCGGGTTCATTCGCAGCAATCCCTCCATGGAAACTGCCGGCACTTTCAGGCGTGTGTCCTGATAAACATTCCGGCCACCCGCGAGTTGCAGAATATCATTATAAAAATCCCGCTGACCGGCGATATACACCAAATCCAGCTGTTCGCTATTAGTGTAATGGGCGATGGCTAATAGCGTATCTTTGCGGGGCTGGTCAGCCACTTGTTGTTTGACATGGGTAATTTGCTGCTGCAAGAGGTTATATAACTTTTGAGCCTGCTGCTGATGGCCGCTGGCGGCACCAATTGCCAAAATACCAGTCACTATGCCATCCAACCGGGCGTTATCGATAAGCAGGGTGCGAATGCCCAGTTGTTGCAATTGTCTGTTAAGTGTTTGCTGGCGATCCAGCATGATCACCAGATCCGGTTGATGCGCCACAATCTGACTTAAAGACGGATCCAAATAACCGCCAATGCTCGGTAAATCCTGTGCTTGTTGCGGATATTGGCAAAAATCAGTCACTGCAACCAGTTGCGCGCCAGCGCCGACCGCAAATATGGTTTCAGTAATGCTGGGTGCCAGACTGATGATCCGCTTCGCAATGGTGTCCGGTTCGGGCGCATTATCTGGCATCGGTGTTTGCCAGAAGGCAAACAACCAAATCACCAGCAACGGTAATAGCGGCCAAAAACGACGCATGGATTGGTCTCAAAACATTAAATCCGTTTATTATACGGGCTAAGAGGGCTTGTTTATTTTTCATCTTCATCACTGTTGTGAGCTGAAAAAGCGTCAATCAAGGCTCGAGGAGAGCGGTTTAGTAACTCTAAACAAACGACGAGTAACGCAGAGTGACGCTTTTTCAGTCACAACCCGAAGGGCTGACAATATATTTTGCGCCCAGCCGCTTTGTACCAAATACGTCCTTATATTTCACCGTTTCGTGGCCAGCTTAGCTGTTCAAACAGGTTACAGAACCATTTGCTGTAGAATTTTACACTGCGTGGTTTCCGCCTTGCCGGACACAAAAATAGCCGCCAGCAGTGGTGGATATGAAAGATAAATAAGCCCTTAAGAGGACATGCTATGCAACTAACCGAGGCGATGCCACGGGATGCCGAGTGTTTGTATACGCTCACCGAAATTGATGCTGTACTGAGCACATTAGCGGCGCAGCTAAATCGTGATTATGCCGATAAAAATCCGCTGTTGCTGTGTGTGATGAACGGCGCAGTGATTACCATGGGGCAGTTATTACCCAAGCTCGATTTTGCGCTGCAAATTGATTATATCCATGCCAGCCGCTACGGCGATAAAACGGTTGGTGGTGAATTGGTCTGGCAGGCACAACCACAAACCGCAATGGCTGGCAGGCATGTTTTGCTGATCGAGGATATTTATGACGAAGGCCATACCTTGATAGCGTTGCGGGAATTTTGTCAGCAACAAGGCGCTTTATCAGTGGCCTGTCTGGCGCTTGCTGATAAACAACATGCACGCAAATCCGGTCAGCCGCCGGAATATATTGGACTGAGTGTGGCTGATCGTTATGTGTTTGGCTTTGGTATGGATGTACAGGGTTATTGGCGCAATGCGCCGGGGATTTTTGCCATGACGGAGACTAATTGATGATAGGTGTGATTGGTGGCAGCGGTTTAAGTCAGTTACCGGGGTTAAATATTGTTGAGAAAATTCAGCTTAACACGCCTTTTGGTGAACCGTCGGCCCCGATTATCAAAGGCGAATTGAATGGCCAGACGCTGATGTTTTTGCCCCGCCATGGCGAGCATCACACCATCCCACCACATTTGATTAATTACCGCGCCAATTTATGGGCGCTGCATCATTTGGGGGTCAGAAAGATTCTGGCGGTCGCTGCAGTCGGCGGCATCAGCGATGTAATGGTGCCGGGTGTGTTGGCATTGCCCGATCAACTCATTGATTACACCTGGGGGCGTGACAGCAGCTTATTCAGTGAGGACTTCAGCGCCGATAAACATATCGACTTTACCTGTCCCTATGATGCGGATTTGCGTCAGAAAATCCTTAGTGCAGCGGCGAATATCAGCCTTAATGTGATTGATGGTGGCTGTTATGCGGTAACGCAGGGCCCGAGACTGGAAACTGCTGCTGAAGTCCGCCGTTTAGCCAACGATGGTGCGGATATGGTGGGAATGACAGCAATGCCGGAAGCAGCGCTTGCCCGCGAGCTCGGTGTTGCCTATGCCGGCATCGCCGTGGTGGCTAATCATGCAGCCGGATTAACTGAAAAAGCGCTGACCATGGAGGATATTTTACAAACCCTTGCTACGGCAATGGACAGCGTCAAACAGCTTATTACCGCAGTTGTTGATAGACTAAATTAGTCCGATAAAGAATAACTTTCTGAGCCTTGAATGCTGGCCAGCGCACCATCAGGCGTGCTAACCGGAATTAACTGCAAAATCGCACCAAAGCGTGGATGGTCAAAGTAATTAACGTCTTTGCTGCGCAACCGTCGTGATTCTTTTAGATTAGGATAACGCGGCCCCTGAAATTCATCATCACCAGCACTGCGACGGCTGCCATCTTGCAGCCACAAATCCAGTTCGCTGTGTAAATACGATGCTTTATAAACCCGGACATGACCGCTCAACCGTTCACCGTCAATGGCTATCCGCTGACTGGCATGTTTACTGAGCGCACTTTGTTGCCAGCTCTGATAGCTAAGCACCCGATAATTGGCAGAATTACGCAAACGCTCGGCAATACCGGCTAACGATTCGCGGCTGGCCGGTTGAATTTTGCTGTTGGCAGTTTGTGGGGTTACAGCAGTAGCATCGCGCGGCGGCATTACCGGTGATTGTTCATCAGTTGACGGTTTGAGTTGTTCAAAAACCACCAGTTCAACCTGATACCACTGCTGTGCCTGCGCCGGCAGACTAATCAGCAAACCACTGAGTAACAGTATGCTGAAACGATTAAAAATTGCCATGTTTTTGCCTTATGTTGTTTGCAGTTATTGTCCAATGCCTGCGGGAAAATGTCCAAGTTTTATCCGATATTAACAACATTACTGCTATTATCAGCGGCACAGTATTTAGGTGAACAAAGGAGTGCAGTCATGGGTGGATTTGCAGGACTAGTGATTATTATTGCTGTACTGGCGGTAGTAGTGATTCTGATGGGGGTCAAACCAGTACAGCAAGGCCGTGAATTTACCGTCGAGCGTTTTGGCCGTTATACCCGTACACTTCGACCCGGTTTGAATTTAATTGTACCGGTCATTGATAAAATCGGTTCTAAAATCAACATGATGGAACAAGTCCTCGATGTACCGTCACAGGAAATTATCACCAAAGATAATGCCATGATCCGCGTCGATGGCGTGGTGTTTTTTCAGGTGGTTGATGCGGCGAAAGCAGCCTATGAAGTCAGTGGTCTTGATAATGCCATCCTCAACCTGACCATGACCAATATTCGTACCGTGATGGGCTCGATGGATTTGGATGAATTGCTGTCAAAACGTGATGAAATTAATACCCGATTGCTGAATGTTGTTGATGATGCGACGACGCCATGGGGCGTCAAAGTTACCCGTATTGAAATCAAAGATATCGAGCCACCAGCTGATCTGGTAGAAGCCATGGGCCGGCAGATGAAAGCCGAGCGGGTTAAACGCGCTAATATCCTGGAAGCTGAAGGTCACCGGCAGTCAGAAATTCTCCGTGCCGAGGGCGATAAACAAGCCGTGGTATTAGATGCTGAAGGTCGTCGAGAAGCAGCGTTTCGGGATGCCGAAGCCCGTGAACGTCTGGCTGAAGCAGAAGCGCGTGCCACGACCATGGTTTCAGAAGCGATTGCCAAAGGCGATATTCAGGCAATTAATTATTTTGTCGCCCAAAAATATGTTGAAGCGTTGAAAGACATGGCTTCGGCTAATAACCATAAAGTCATTATGATGCCGTTGGAAGCCAGTAATATTATCGGTTCGCTGGCGGGTATTACTGAGCTTGCCAAAGATGCGTTTGCCAAGAAAGGGCCGGATCATGCCACTAATTGATTTTTGGCATTGGTGGATCCTGGCGGTGGCGCTGATCATCGTTGAAATATTGCTGCCCAGTTTTTTTGCTTTATGGCTGGCGATTGCTGCCGCGCTGACCGGTTTATTGCTGTTGATTTTTCCGGCACTCGGCTGGGAGTGGCAACTACTGTTGTTTGCCTTGTTTTCGGTAGTCAGCATTGTTGCCTGGCGGCATTATTATCAGAAACACCCGATTAAGACCGATGAACCTATGCTGAATCGACGTGGTGAAGGTTATCTGGGGCGGGAGCTGACCTTGAGCCAGCCGATCATCGACGGCATTGGTAAAATCCGGCTGGATGACTCTACCTGGAAAGTGCAGGGGCAGGATTGTCCTGCCGGCACCAGGGTTCGCATTACAGCACTCAATAATGTGGTGTTTACTGTTGAACGGCTAGATTAACGTAATCGTGTTTGAGTTTTTTAACACTGGTCTCAGCCAGCAGCAGTTTTTAGACGAGTATTGGCAAAAAAAGCCGCTATTGATCCGTAATGCGTTTCCGGCGCAGGTCACTGATTTAACCGCTGAAGATTTGGCAGGTTTTGCCTGTGAGCAAGATATTGAATCACGACTGATTAGGCAAACCGGTGAGACCAATTGGTCATTAACACACGGCCCGTTGCCAGAAGCGGCATTTGCACAATTGCCAGAAAAAGACTGGACGCTGCTGGTGCATGATATGGATAAGCACTGGCCATCTTTACAGCAGTTATGGCAGTCATTTGATTTTATGCCGCATTGGCGGCGTGACGACATTATGGTCAGCTATGCGGTGCCGGGCGGTTCTGTGGGCGCCCATATCGACAATTACGATGTGTTTTTACTGCAAGCGCAAGGTGTGCGCCGATGGCAAATTGCCGCGCAGCCAGAACACGACCTGCAATGGCTTGAAGATTGTCCGCTACGAATTTTGCAGCAATTTACGGCAGATAACAGTTGGGATTTAGCGCCCGGCGATATGCTGTATTTACCACCAAAATTTGCCCATCTGGGTATTGCCCAGACCGACTGTATGACCATATCCATTGGTTTTCGCGCGCCAACGCAGCGGCAATTGCTCGATGCCTTTGTTGATGCGTTAGCGGAAAGTGATAGTGCAGACCAATTTTACAGTGATGCTGATTTGTTGATGACCGGGCAACCGACGGTTCTTGATGACGGCAGTTTAGAAAAAGCAAAATCATTATTAGTCGAAGCGCTGGCACAACATCCTGAGTTGATTACAAAAGCCTTTGGCCGACTGGTGACTGAGACCAAACCGGCTTTACTGCCGTGGTTAATGTCTGAAGCAGAAATAATTGATACGCCGGCTGCGCTCATTGAATGGTTCGCACAGGACAGCATGTTAATACGTAATCATTTTGTGCGCATTGCCTGGCATGCATCGCCTTCAATGGTTAGCGTTTTTGTCGGCGGTCAGGATTATCAGTTGCCTGTTGATTGTACTGAGCAGGTGGCAAACATGTGTTCAGCGGTGCAATTAACGGCCGCTGACTGGCAGCAAATTCAGCGGCGCAGCGAATTAACGGATTTATTGCTGGCTATGCTGGCAGACGGTGCCTGGACCACTGAAGCCTGAATTATTTAGGCTTGCGCTGAAATGTGGTGTGATGACATTTCGGGCAAGGCGGGATGCGACCGGTTTTCTTAAAATGCATCTGTGTATTGCAATCAACACAATACAAGCTGCCGATACCGGTAATTTCACCCGTGTGGTATTGATGCGCGGAGCGGGCTTGAACAGCCAGTTTATCCAGTTCAAATCGCGTGCGGTCTGCGACTTTGGCAAACAATTCAAACATACGGTTTTCGACTTGCTGTAAATCAAATTGCAGCCAGGTGGAAAACTCTTTGCCGCTGCGTTGCAAGTACTCTGCGGCATCATGCAGATCACGCTCAACATAAGTGGCGACTTTGTCAGCTTCCTCAGTGGTTACTTCGCGAAGTTCTACCGCCCGTTGACGAGCCAGTTCGATACGTTGCTTTAATGTTGGTAATGCTTCAGATTCAGCAGTATCCAAAAATTCATGGACACGGGTCATCATCCGATCATAAGCAGCGATCAATCTTTCTTCAAAATTTGGTTCATTCATGACATTAATCCTTTAAAGCACACGGTTTTTAAGTTAAGTTAGCACAAATCTGAAAACCGGAGGAAACCGTCTTGTCGACAACGCGCAAGCTGTATTTGTTGGGATTTTTATTTAGTTTGGCGCTGCTTGGTGTTGCGTTGTATATGCAGCACGTGATGCTGCTGGAACCTTGTCCGCTGTGTGTTTTACAGCGCATGGCGGTCATGTTGGCCGGTGGGATATTTTTACTGGCGTTTCTGTTTAACCCCAAAGCGATGGGCAGCAAACTGTTCAGTAGTCTGATTGCGCTGGTGGTGATTGCCGGTAGCGTAGTATCCGGGCGGCATATCTGGTTACAAAATTTACCACCTGAACAGGTTCCCAGTTGTGGGCCTGGCTTTGATTTTATTGTTGGTAATTTCCCGCTGACCGATGCTTTCAACATGATTTTCAGCGGTTCCGGAGAATGTGCTGAAGTATCCTGGCAGTTTTTGGGATTATCGATTCCGGCCTGGACCTTAATCGCTTTTGTGATGATGTTGTGGCTGGCCTGGCAGGCCGCAGCCAATGCGGCCAAACAGCAGAGACGCTTGTTTTAGCGCGCCCGGTAGACGATACGGCCTTTGCTCAGATCATAAGGCGTTAACTGTACGGTGACTTTATCGCCAGTCAAAATACGAATGTAGTTTTTACGCATTTTGCCGGAAATATGCGCTGTCACAACATGGCCGTTTTCCAGTTCAACGCGGAAAGTGGTATTGGGCATGGTGTCGATAACAGTGCCTTCAAATTCAATATGATCTTCTTTTGCCATAGATTCCGTAAATCAGTCCAAAAATAAAAGATCCATTCTGCCGTAAAAACGCTGATTATTCAAAGTTTATTATCAAAATCATGCCATTGACTGTCAAAATACTGCAATGCAGCAAAGCGGGTTTTGTAATTCATTTTGGGACTGGCCTCAATCCAGTAGCCTAAATATAAATACTCACGACCTTGCTGCCGTGCCAGTTCAATTTGTTTCAGTATGGCCAGTGTGCCCAAACTGCGCTGGGTTAATGATGGCTCAAAAAAAGTATAAAACGCTGAGGCAGCATCGTTAACAAAGTCAGTAACGGCTACGGCAATCAATTGATCATTATCAAAAAACTCAATAAATTTGGTGTCACTCCAGCTACTGATCAGAAATTGCTGATAACTGTGTGGCGTTGGATTATCCATGCCACCACCCGGGTGACGGCTTTGTAAATAGCGACAATAGAGTTCGTAATGCCGGTCATTAAATTCGGCCGCATGTACGTGGGTGGTGATCTGTTGATTATGTTTTAAACAGCGTCGTTGATTGCGATTGGGCCGAAAATCTTTGACCTTAATACGCACTGGCACACAGGCAGCACAAGCGGGACAAAACGGCCGGTAAACATGCTCACCACTGCGCCGGAAACCATGCTGAATCAATTGGCTGTAGAGCTTATTTGATATGGGCCGCAGTGGGTCCGGATAAATATTTCGCGCTTGGCGATCTGCCAGGTAAGAGCAGGGGTGCAAGCGATCCTGGTAAAAATCAAGGCTCATACGGAGGTGGGCAGATCAGCATCAAGCTGCCAATGGCCGGGCGACTGCTCTTCATCGCACAATGGCTGCATCACCCGGATAAAATCATTACGCGGCAAAATTTTTGCCCCGAGTCTCGCCAAATGATCCGAATGTACCTGACAATCAATAAGCGGAAACTGCCATCGTTGCAGTTGCTGTGCCAGTGTAACCAGGGCAACTTTGGAACTGTCGGTGACAAAACTGAACATTGACTCACCAAAAAACATTTTACCGATGGCCACCCCATAGAGACCGCCAACCAGCTTTTCTTGCTGCCAGCATTCAACGCTGTGGGCATAACCTTGTTGATGTAATTGCTGATAGGCGGCGATCATATCGTCATGGATCCAAGTGTCATGGGGCTTGCCGGACTGTTTATGACGCGGTGCGGCACAAGCCAGCATAACATCGGTAAAGGCCGAATCAAAAGTCACCTGAAAATCGCCACGGCGCAGTGTTTTATTTAGACTTTTGCTGATTCTTAATTGTCGGGGTGCCAGTACCATACGCGGATCCGGGCTCCACCATAAAATCGGATCTTGTTGGTTAAACCAGGGGAAAATACCGAGCCGGTAAGCTGCCAGCAAACGGGCAACTGATAAGTCACCGCCAGCGGCTAGCAAACCATGTTCAGTGGCGTGCTCCAGCGGCGGAAAACGGATCTCTGCAGTGGGTGCCAACCAGCTGATTGCCATGGTCAGTCGTTGATTTGCAGGTTCAGTTCTTTGGCCCAATAAATGGCGTCAAGATAGGCCCGAACCAGCACCTCAACCGGTAATGGTGAATTGTCGATAGCCTGCCAATCACCACGTTCATAACGCAGAACATCTTGCAGGGCCTGACCGGCGGCACCTTGTTTATCAAGTAAAGCACTGCGCAGCTCATCAGATAACGGCAAACTGTCGAGCAAATTAGCCAGCGGTTTATCAAGCAGCGCATCCAGCGTTGAAAATAAACCGGCAGCAAAAAATACGTCGGCATGACCTTTATAAAATTTGGCCAATAATTCGCACATCCGGGCACGGATCATGGCGATACTGCGTAACTCATTGGGCTTATGATCCAATCCCGATAAACATAGCAAGCTGGCCCAGGTTTTAATTTTATTGTGGCCAAGCATAACCACGGCTTCCCGGGTACTGCTGACTTGTCTGGGCAGTCCGAAAAACGCCGAGTTAATCAGCCGCAGAAGTTTGTAACTGAGTGTCACATCCTGATTAATGATCAGCGCCAGTTCATCAGCTTCGACTTCGGGATCCTGCAATTTAACCAATAATTCCATCAGCGTTTGGGCTGATGGTGGCATTTTATGGCTATCACGGGTGGCTGGCAGCGTATAAAAATTGCCCTGTAATAAATCCACGGCAAAACTTTTACAAAAACTTAATTGATCCAGTGCATTGACATTGGTTGCACACAGTTGCTCATGCCGACGGCGCCAATGAGGCAAATTTTCAGTAAGGCTTGCCGGGTCAAAACGATTTAAATCAATCAGCAGTAGCTCGGTATGTACATCGAGTTCGACGCCATTGGCGTGGCCAGCAAAGGCAAAGGGCCGGTTCCGGGATTCGGGTAGTGGATTGCCGTATATATCCAATGTGATTTCAATGCCGGCCATATCAATATCAAATAAGGCAGCACGCCAGGATTCCGGCATGGTCAGCAGGGCTTTTTGACGGTTACTGATGGCCGGCAAAATAGCGGTCATTTGTTCCAGAAACGCCGGCACTTCAATATCATCATTAAGTGCTTCGCCGTTTTTATCGAGGAAGGTCAGATGATAGCTCTCAACATCCAGCCGGTTATTGATAAACAGTGGTTGCCGGTGGATCAAACCATTGAACGTTTTAAGCGCATCATATGGAGCAGTGTAATCGACCATGATTGTGCCTTAACTGAAATTTAACCCTGAGATCAAACGGATCCCCGACCCGAAAATGCATGAGATAGTGTACCACTGTCAACATATTCCAATTCACCGCCCAGCGGGATACCGTGGGCCAAACGGGTGACATGAATCTGCCGGGCGCGGGCCAGCTCGCTGATGTAATGCGCAGTCGCTTCACCTTCAACGGTCGGGTTGGTGGCGAGGATCAACTCCTGCACATTGCCGGTATCCATCCAGCCAATTAAATCGGGAATGCCGAGTGCCTCGGGACCAATACCATCCAGCGGTGATAAATGGCCGGTTAGCACAAAATATTGCCCCTGATAATGCGTGGCTTGTTCAATTGCCAATACATCACTGGGCATTTCCACCACACATAACTGATCATCACGACGATTGATGTCACTACAACGACTGCACATTTCAGTTTCACTGAGAATCCGGCAGCGCTGACAATGCCGGACATTTTGTAGTGCACCCTGCAAAGCCTGCATTAATTGCGCGGCGCCATCACGATCCCGTTCCAGTAAATGAAAGGTCATGCGCTGGGCTGATTTGGGACCGACACCGGGCAGACATCGCAATGCCTCAATCAGCTGATCAATATTAGGGCCGAGCTTAGCCATAAATGCTTTTTAAAAAGGCAGCTTCATACCGGGCGGCAACATGCCAGACATCCGTTCTTGCGTAGTCTTTTCTACCTGACGTACCGCATCATTAATGGCTGCGGCGATCAGGTCTTCAAGCATGTCTTTGTCATCTTCAAACAGGCTGTCTTCAATTTGCACCCGTTTGACGTCGTGTTTACCTGTCATGGTAATTTTCACCATACCGGCACCAGATTGACCGGTGACTTCGACATTAGCCAGTTCTTCCTGGGCTTTTTGCATATTGGCCTGCATTTGCTGGGCCTGTTTCATCATGTTGCTGAGTCCGCCTTTCATGGGCTGATTCCTCTTAATTCAAAGGTTTAATCGTGCTGTCGATTATACGGGCATTAAAGGTGTTTTTGATCACCTCGACCACCGGATCATTGTGAATAGCTGCTTCTGCCTGCTGTTGATGTTCAGCTTGTTGCCGGGCCCGTTCACCGGCCAGTGTTGACGGCGCTGTGTCATTGTTTTTCTCGGTGGTTTCAAACAGCAGTTTAACGTCATGGCCAAGACTTTTGCTGACGGCTGCCTGCAAGCGTGATTTGGCGTTTTCAGTGGCAAGATGTGACAAATCTTTCGCTAATAACAGGGTAATGCGCTCATTATGCGCTTCGACAAAGGCACAATGATCCGCTAACTGCCGGGTAATGGCCGATAACTTCAGTTTGGCAACCAATTGTGTCCAGTTGGCCAGTGATAAATCCAGTTCAATGACGGCTTCTGGTGATGCTGTTGGTTTGGGTTCAGCAATCGTATTGTCAATTGCTTGATCAGGCTGGATGGATTCCTGATTTAAAGGCGTATAAGTAGTATTTTCAGCGGCTGCCAATGACTTAGTGTCGAAGTTATCAGCAGTTGGCGCCGTCGGTTTGGCCGGCGCATCAACTGGCGCCTTAGCCGGTGTGACTGGCGACTTTTTTACGGGTGATCCCTGAGCATTAGCGTTTTGTTCATGCGGTTGGAAATGCAACATCCGCAGCAACGTCATTTCGAAACCACTCTGCGGATCAGCGGCATACGGTAGATCGCGTTTGCCATGCAGGGCAATTTGATACAGCAACTGCACTGTTTCGGTTGATAATGCCGCTGTCAGTGGTTGCAGCGTTTTATCCATACTGCTGTCGGGATTTTCTGACTCGGCTACCAGTTGCAAAGTGGCGATACGTTGCAGGGCATTCATCAAGGCATCAAGCACCACATTCACATCGCGGCCCAGTGCGTTCAGTTCTGCGGCTTGTTGTAATAAATTTTGCCCGTCCTGCGCCGCTAATGCCTGCAAAATCGCCAAAAGCTGATGATGTGAAACATTACCAAGCATTTGGTGCACGCTGTCGTCACTGACGGCACCATCGCCAAAGCCAATTGCCTGATCCAGCAAACTTAATGCATCACGCATACTGCCATCGGCAGCGTGAGCAAGTTGTTGCAAAGCTTCCATGTCAAAGTCGATAGTTTCTTTAGTGAGAATATCGGCCAGATGATCAGCAATTTGTTTGACGGTTAAACGCCGAAGATTAAATTGCAGGCAGCGCGATAAAATAGTTACCGGCAATTTTTGCGGATCAGTGGTGGCAAACAGGAATTTTACGTGTGGCGGTGGTTCTTCGAGGGTTTTCAGCAGCGCATTAAAACTACTGGTCGACAGCATATGTACTTCGTCGATCAAATAAACCTTGTAACGACCACGACTTGGCGCATATTGCACATTATCGAGTAACTCGCGGGTGTCATCGACTTTGGTGCGCGAAGCAGCATCGACTTCTATCAAATCGACAAAACGGCCGGCATCAACTTCCTGACAACTGCTGCATTCACCGCATGGCGTGGCGCTGACGCCTTGTTCGCAATTCAGGGATTTAGCAAGAATACGGGCCAGCGTGGTTTTACCAACACCGCGGGTGCCGGCAAATAAAAACGCATGATGCAGACGATTTTGATTCAGACCATTAATCAGCGCTTGCAACACATGCTGCTGACCGATGACTTCGGAAAACAATTTGGGTCGCCATTTGCGGGCCAGCACCAGATAACTCATATCAGTCCGTCAAATACCCATTGCTATCAAAAATTAGGGTGGTGAACCCGTACCAGCCTGATCTCGGCGCCCGAGTCCGAAGGCTTCGCTGCTCCCTTCCGGGCCTGACGGGGTAACCTACATATCGTCGCGAGGAGACCAGCACGAGCCACCATTGAAGTCGCCATTCTAAGGGTTTTTGCCCGGCTTTACCATGATTAATGGGTTTGTCATCGGCATTGAGCAAGTCGCGCTGACAAATGCTAATATCAGTGCCATTCCTCGGCAGGGAGCGCTATGCACCTCCAATCTGCTACCAGTCATACCCGCAATGGAGGTTTCGCATTTGAATGTGCAGGTATTTAAACGCGGAATGCTGATTAATCTGGTCATTGCCGTTGCATATTTTATCAGCGGTCAACTGAGCCTCATGTTCACCGCCGCCGAGCATTATGCTTCAGTCGCTTTTTTACCAGCCGGTATCGCCATTATGGCAGTCCTCACCTATGGCTGGCGGTTGGCCTTGCCGGGGGTATTTATTGGTGCATTGACGGTTAACACCGCAATTCCCTGGGATGCTGCTGAGCTGGATCTTCTGTCTGTACAGATAGGTTTGATGGTGGCAATTGGCAGCAGTATCCAGGCTTTGTTAGCGGGTGTGATAATTCGAAGGTTTTGTCAGACGCCACTGGAACTAGAAACTGACCGGCAAATCCTGCAGTTTTTGGCATGGGTTCCCGTATTAACGTTGATAAGCGCCAGCATCAGCGTGTCATTTTTATTATTCATTGGTGTCGAAAATAGCCTGACCCCCGTTGGCTTATGGGCATCATGGTGGCTTGGTGATGCGCTGGGCTTATTGATTGCCGGTCCCATCACGCTGAGTTTTATTGGACAGCCATCAGCCTTGTGGCGACCCAGACGTAACATGTTGGGCCTGCCGACAGCGATTGCATTTATTTCGGTGGTATTGGTCAGTCAGAGTGTCGCCAGTTTTGAGCAACGCGAATTGGAAGACCGTTTCCGTATTCGTACCCAGGAAGCCGGTACCTTATTTCAAATTGCTTTAACGTCCCAGGAGTTGGTACAAGACAGTGTGGCACAGCTGTTTGTCAGTTCCGGAGAGGTGACCCGTGACGAGTTCCATAATTTTGTGAAATGGGCGACCAACAAAAGCAAAAATATCCAGGTCATTGAATGGTTGCCAAAGATCACCCGCGAACAGCGCGCCGCTTATGAAGCTGAGCAACGACAATATTTCGGCCCGGATTTCACCATCAACGATATCAAACCGGGTAATAAATTAGTTCCGGCCGGCGATCGTGATGAATATTTCCCCATCACTTATTTAGAACCTGAGGAAGGTAATCAACGGGCTCAGGGATTTGATCCAACATCGTCGGTGATTTCCAATGCGGCTGTGCAGGCCTCACTGGCCAGCGGTACCAGCTACGCGAGACCGCCGCTGATGATGGTTCGCAAAGAGTTTAGCAAGCGGATATTAATGTTATACCGGCCGGTATATCTTACCGCTGATGGCGAATTGACCCTGGATCGCAATAACGCTGAAGTGGCGGGGTTAGTCAACGTTGCGATTCGCACCGAAGATTTTGTCGAAAATATACTCGGCAAACGGGAATTTACCGAGTTTGATATTCAGTGGCAGGATTCTCTGAGTGGCGATTATTACTATGACGTGCCGGTCAACGAAACGCCGCCGTTCCAGCATATGGTTGACATTCAGTCAGCAGGACGGCAGATGCAACTGATTTTTACACCCACCAAATTGTTCCTTGAGCAAAACCAGCGGCATCAGACCTTATTTGTCATGGTGGGCGGCTTTTTGCTGACCGGCTTATTTTGTGCGCTGGTGTTAAGCATCACGGGCCGTACCCACCGGATTGCCAGTGAGGTGACACGGCGTACTGAGCAGCTGTCAGTGGTCACTGACCGGGCAGTGGAATCGGAACAGCGCATTCGTGAAGTACTTGCTGATATGCAGCGGGCGCAAGCGGATTTACGTTTATCGGATGTGGCATTTAATGCAGCCAGTGAAGGTTTTTTGATTACCGATGCGCAAAAAAATGTCATCGCCATTAATTCTGCTTACAGTCTGATCACCGGATTTACGCAAGCTGAAGTGCTGGGCCATTTTCCACAATTATTAGATCGTGGTTTGAATGATGAACTGTTTTTTGCCAACCTCTGGGCGGAATTGAATTTATATGGCTTATGGCGGGGAGAAATCCTCAGCCGGCGCAAAGATGGCGAGATATTTTCGGCTTATTTGTCGATGTCAAAAGTGCATGATGAAACCGATACACTGACCAATTTTGTTGCGGTATTTACCGATATCAGTGAAACCAAGCAAGCACAGCTGACGATTGAGCATCAGGCTAATTACGACATGCTGACCGGTCTGCCTAACCGGCGATTATTTAATGATCGCCTGGAGCAGGAGCTCCGTCATTGCCAGCGGGATCACAGACAGCTTTGCCTGATGTTTCTGGATTTGGATCGTTTTAAGGATATCAACGATACATTGGGTCATGCTGTCGGTGATGAGCTGCTGCGGCATATGGCTGACCGGATCCAGGATTGTCTGCGTGATGTCGACACAGTTGCCCGCTTAGGTGGTGATGAATTTACCATTATACTGACCGGGTTGGAACAACGTCAGGATGCGGTTTCAGTTGCGCAAAAACTGATTGAAATTATCGAACAACCGCTGCGCATTAAAGACCAGACCATTCGGGTCAGTACCAGTATCGGCCTGACTTTTTATCCCAATGACGGAGAAAATTCGGGCTTATTGATGCAAAACGCTGATCGGGCCATGTATGCCGCCAAAGATGCTGGTGGCAGTGCCTATATGTTGTATTCCTCTGAGCTGGAATCCACCTGGCGCTCAAGAACTTTCATCATTAATGAGCTGGAACAGGCACTTAATGACAATCAAATCTGCGTTTATTATCAGCCTGTTATCCATGTGCAGAGCGGCATTATCTGCGCCGAGGCACTGGTTCGCTGGCAACATCCTGAGCGTGGCTTAATTTCGCCGATGGATTTTTTACCTGTCGCCGAGAGAATGGGGCTGATTGGCAGAATTGATGACCATGTGTTTGCCGGGGTTTGTCAGCAAATCCGCCAATGGCAGCAACAGGGCCTTGGCGATATTGCGGTGTCAATTAACCGTTCGGCGCAGGGATTTGGCACGCAGGAAGGGCGTCTTGACTGGATCAATCATTTACAACAACTGGATTTGGACAGCAGTCTGATAACCCTGGAAATCACCGAAGGCGTGTTATTACAGCGCAGCCCGGAAAGTCGTGATTTATTGCGTAATTTACGTAACTACGGGGTGAAAATCTCTATTGATGACTTTGGTACCGGCTATTCGTCACTGGCTTATCTGAAGCAACTGGAAGTCGACTCACTGAAAATTGATAAATCCTTTGTCCGGGATCTGGAGACCGATGACAATGATCGCGCCATCATTGAAGCCATTGTGGTGATGGCCAAACGATTGGATATCGGCGTCGTCGCAGAAGGGGTGGAAACCGCCAGTCAAAAGGCGATATTGACGGATATGGGCTGTGATTGGCTGCAGGGATTTTATTATTCCCAGCCGTTACCCAGTGATGATTTTGCTCGTTATATTATTGAAAACGGCCAAAAGCGTTGAGAGTAAGGTTGATTAAGTTGGCGGGACATGCTGGATAGCGATGAGAACTATATCTACTCCATAGCCCTCTATACCCCTCCCAAATAGGCATACGGCGGCGGCAGAGCTGGTTGATGCCTGTCAGACCTCCGCTTCGCACGCCCATCTTGGAGTTTCAGGTAACCGCAGCGGCGCTCCGCGGCGGACATCCGATCTATGAATTGTGGCCGGGTAGTTTGCGTGGGAAAATCATAGGACGCCCAGCGCGCGGCTAAAGGTTACTCCCGACATTACATGGTATTCATTCTGAATTTTGGGTCGTTGCGATTGGCTATATGAAGATATCTCGTTGTTAATAAAATGGAGGAAACAGAATGTGGGTGTTCGGATATGGGTCGCTTATGTGGGACAACTGGCAAACATCGCATGGCGGCGCGAATGGAGTGTTGGCGGAGCTAAAAGGTTATGAACGATCTTTCAATAAAGCGTCGCAAGTGAACTGGGGGACCAATACCACACCTGGCCCTACCTTGAACTTGGTCGAAAAGGCTGACGGGACTTGCGTCGGCTATGCGTTTGAGTTTGACGACTCGAAACAGACCGAAGTGTTCGCTGACCTTGAGCGGCGCGAAGGCAAGAACTTTCCGCTGCGAAAGATGATGATCAAACTGGGCGACGGCCGCAACGTGGAGGCGTATTTACCAGTCTACGTGGGGAAAAACGTTATCACAGGAAAAACTCTCGACGAGTTGGTTGCGATGGCCATGGCAGCCGTTGGGAAGGATGGTAAGGCTTCGGATTACGTGCTCAATATTGCCAAAAAGCTCAACGCGGCCGGCGTTGAAGATTGTACCGTCAACGCGTTCGCAGCCGCTGTCAGGAAGGCTCAGCAGTCTGATGGCTAGCGTGTTGCTGAAGAAACTGCTGATCGCAATCGACTCGCCCCGGCGCTTAGTCGCGGCATGCCGAGTTTGCGCTAGGGATCGAATACTTGGATAAGAAGCCTGAACACAACAAGCGGAGTCGCGACCCAAAGCTGGCGTCTAAACCGGCTAAGGGTGCGTCTAGGGCCGGCTCCAACGCAGGCCGCGGCTTTCGCTACCAAGACGCCGTATCCGCTTGGTTAGCGGTAGAAATATGGGCTGGTCAGCGAGCGCCCGCCATCGTGATCCCGGAAGGTGGTGACGACATCGAACTGCGTGGCGAAGCAACGAGCTTTGTCCAGGTCAAGAGCCGGCGGGTACACCTTGGGGACTATACAGAAGGTGAGACGGTCGGACACATTGAGGACCTGTGGAACCGGTCGTTTGGCTCCGCACCGCAGCCGCAGCGACTGGAACTCGTCCTTGAGCGTGATGTGGCGGGCCTCAGTCCCCTCGATGACCACCCCGCAGTCCGCGCAGTCGAAGGTTCGATCAGCACCAGACTTTCAAAGCTGAAAGGAGCCTCTGATCTTCTCCCGAGAACATCGCTCACCGTTGCGACCTCACCTCAAGAATGGGCGATCAGCCTGATCGTAGATCGGTTGAACTGCGCCCCGATTGCGGCCCAGATGTGCTTTGCCGAAATGCTTGTTCGCGTGGGCTCTTTGGCAGACGCCAATGGCCGGTTGGCGCCAGAGAACTATCGTGGCGTTTCGATCTCTGACACGGAAACGGCAATCCGAGATGTCTTGACCGCTATCGACGTTGACGCGATCGAACGCGCCCTGAGGGATGGCGTCTGTGAGCCGGTCGATTTCCTTACACCTCTCGACGACCCGAACTTCTATCTCGGAGTCGATGTAGAACCCGGTCACATCGCGGCAGGATTGGTGGCCGAACGCCCTCGAATCAGATCGGCGTTGGTGGAAGGTATTGAAAAACGCCGGGCCGCGTTGATCGTCGGACCGTCAGGGGCCGGAAAATCCGCTTTGATGTGGGAGACTGCCAACACGTTGCGTCATACGGTGCGGTGGTTTCGTATCCGTCGTATGAGCGCGGTGGATATTCCATCTCTGCGCCAGTTGGTCCGGACGTTTCGCGCTTCAGAAGACAGTCCCCTAGGCTTCGTCATGGATGATGTCGGCCGGAACGGGCCGGAAAGCTGGGGCGCCTTACTCAAAGAAGCGATGTCCGTGCCCGGCGTCGTCCTGCTCGGCTCGGTCCGGGAAGAAGATGTCGCGCTGATTGCCGAGCGAGCGCGTGCAGCCGAAATACGCGCCGATCCCGATGATGAACTCGCAGAACGACTCTGGCGAGAACTGCACGAAGTCGAAAAGACGAACTGGGTGGGTTGGCGCGAGCCGTGGAAGATGAGCGATGGGCTTCTTCTCGAATATGTCCATATCCTGACGCGCGGACAGAGGATGCACGAACTCCTTGCCGATCAAGTCGCGGCCAGAGTTTCAGATCCGAAGCGTTCCCTTGAACTGGATATTCTGCGAACCGGCGCTTGGGCAGGCGCAGCGAATGCTGAAGTCGATGCATCGCGATTGGCACGCGCTCTCTCGGTCAGTGAGGCCGATCTGTCACGCGCCCTACAGCGCCTCATCCAGGAACATCTAGTCCGCTCACCTGCTCCAGGCGCAGTCACCGGTCTACACCAGCTTCGATCCGAAGAATTGTTGCAGCTCACACACCAGACGACATTGCCGACCCTCGAAACGAGTTTCGTAAGGACAGTCGCAAGCGTGCCCGCCACTGATCTCGATCCCTTGGTCGCGGACACGCTATCTGCGCGACGCCTACCTGTCCCGGCAGTGCTCGATGGCTTGATTGCTCGCTTGGAGAGCGAACAGGATGCGCAGGCGTTGGCCTCAGCGCTCCGGGGTCTGGGTTCGGGCCGCGTTGCCTTGGGCGTGGACGAGTGGCTGGACACTACTGAAGCGCTTGCGCTGCCGAGAACGCAAGTCGGAAGCGCTGCAATGTTCGGGATCGCCGGCATTGATCTCAGTAATCTCAGCATCATCCCGGAGGTCCAGGCCGCGGCGGATCGACTTTCGCAAATCAAAGGCTCGCCGGAAGATGACCCTCGCTGCCTGTTGATGGAGCGTATGTCGCCTTTTGCCTTGTCCGCCCTGATCGAGACAGCGGACCTCACGAGCCTTGATGAGATTCTCTCGGCCTTGGTCGGAATGCCTTTACCAGCCACAGTACGGACCAGCCTCGTGCATGCTCCAGAAGGGCTGTTGAGCGCCGATCTAAATCTTGTGGGGTCGGTGATGGGCACACTCTCCGCTTTGGATCGCGAGATCGCCAGTCACTGGGTCGTCGAGGTAGGGCAAGAGGCGTTGTTCGCACGGGTTCAGGCAGAGACGGCTTGGGCCGGACCTGTAACTACCGAAGATCCGGATAATGAGGTGATGGTCCGTTGCGACCTTTGGTATGTCGCCGGCTCCGTACAGGAAAATCCGCATAACGCAGTTGTGAGCTTGTGCGAGTTGATCTTAGCGCTGTGCCCATCGGCTGACATTGCGGTGTCCAACGCCATTACAGCAAGCTGCGAGTTGGCTGGCCTTGCCCAGATGCCGCTCGCGACAAAGCGAATTCCCCGTGACAATCTTCCCCCACCAACAGTTCCTCAGTGGAATCGGCGGTGGGGTGATCTGATTTCCCGCCGCGTCGCCGCTCCGAGCTATAGCGATTATCTCGCAAGAGGCGTCGCAATTCTCGAGGACCTCGTGCCGACGTTGGAGAAGGTCTTCGACGCGCATTTTCGAGGAAAAGACGCACTCGGCAATCTCGCCGACAGGCTGAACTCACTCAATGCGGATACTGAAGCACTGACACCTCCCGCTGTTTCATCATTGGAAGCGTCAGGCGCGGGGCGCGGAGATGCTAATACCGCCGCCACCAAGTTTCAGAACCTCCTGCACAGCGCAAGCGTCAATCTCGTCAAGAGGTTCGCGATACTGCCCGACCAAGCTGGCGCATACATTGCCTGGTTGAGCGACCTCATCGCCGATGTCGACACTGCAATTGCCGAAGAGCCTTGGCAGCTCGTAGCCGACGGTCCTCCGCCAATGCTTACCCGACTCAAGACGCTCTTGGAGACGTTGCGAATTCTGGCCGGAGAAGCCCATGAAAGGAAGCAAGCGCCAGCGGTAACTTGGGCGGCACGAGGCAAAGGCGCGCGAATAGGCAACTCCGTTCGGCTCGTATCCCTCTCTGCCAAAGCTGCCGGGGAAACAAGACTAGCTCAGCGAAAGGCAGAAATTGAGCGCTTGGCAGAGGAAGCCGGGGTCGTCGCACAGTTCCATCTTCGCGTTAACGCCAAGGGTATCTTACCGTGGCCGCCAGCAGATGTGCTCGCGCTGTTACCCGCGCCCGACATTGCAGATGCGGTGGTCACGCTCGCTGAACAAGCCGAACTCGTGCGGTCATTGGTGGACTCGTCTATCCACCTGACAATCATGCCTTACATTGAGGATGTCGCGTTCCCGGCGCTCGCAAAGTCTGGTTACCAAACCCTCCTTCCCGACATGGAAAGGGCTGCCTTCTGGGCCGAACAACTCGGATTGCCACAAGCCCCATCTGCTATGGCAAGCATGTTTGGGGAGGTGCTGAGCCTTGCCAGCGAACTTGGAGCAATGGATCAAAAACGGCTCGGCAATGAGAGTCGTCCTGAAGAAGAGATTGCTGCCCGTCGGAGCTTGGAGGCTGCCTTCGCAAGAAGGCACGAGGAACTGACCCGACGGCTCAATGCTTCTGACCCAACCCTGCAATCGGATGTGTCCGAATTGATCGAGTATCTGCGAACGGGGGACGTTGATTTCGCCGCCGAAGCGCAGGCTGTGATCGGCGGAGCCTCAAGCAATATCGCCGAGGCAGCGGGGTATGTGTCTCTGCTTTTGATGTCTGCAGACATCGACAGTATTCCAGTCGAAGGGCAACCGTCCGAACGTGTCCAAGCGTCCCCACCCGAGCAAGCCGGCAATGGCCAAGAGTAAGAACAGAGACGAGTTTTCGCCCGCAACCAAACGGGCCATTGAGCGGCAAGCGCGCGGCCATTGCTCCAACCCGACATGCCGCCGTTTGACCCACGCTGCCACGTCCGATGGCGAGGGTGAAATCAATATCGGCCAAGCCTCGCACATCTGCGCTGCCGCGCCGGGCGGTCCCCGCTACGACGCGCAGATGACTTCTGACGAGCGCGCGGCCGCCGATAACGGCATCTGGCTCTGCGACGTGCACGGGCGTGCCGTCGACGCCAAGGATTCGAAATTCACTGTCGAGGAATTGCGCAGGTGGAAGACACAGACGAACGAGGATTCGTGGCGCAGCGTGATGCACAACGTGCCGTTCGGGCCCGACATGCAAGCGCCCACGCCGGACGACCTGGGGCGCCGCCTGCGAGCAGCGGCCTCAGCCGACCTGGCCGTGTTCCGTCGAACGCCCAAATGGCCGGGCACAAACGTGGCGCTCACGCTGACGTTAAAGGTGAAGCATGTGGACGAGGCTCTGAGCACGCGCGCGCTTGCCAACGCCGTGACCACACTGGATGACCTTATCCTTGTCGCGGCACCCGGAATGGGAAAGACGACAACCCTCTTTCAGGTCGCCGACGGCGTGTTGGAGGTCGGCAATGGTACGCCGCTTATCGTGCCGCTGGGAGATTGGGCCACCGAAGGCGAAACGCTGCTCGCATCCATCCTCAAACGCCCCGCGTTCAACGGGATTTCAGAGCAAGATTTCCGCACCGTCGCGACGAAGCCTGGCGTCGTGCTGCTTCTTGACGGCTGGAATGAACTGGATGCCGCCGCACGCGAACGCGCGCGCGTGCAAATCACTGCACTCAAGACTGAATTGCCGGAGCTCGGTCTTGTCATTTCCACGCGCAAGCAGGCCCTCGACATTCCGTTCGGCGGGACGCGGGTCGACTTACTGCCGCTTGACGACGAGCAGCAAATGGAGATCGCGCGCGGCATGCGCGGCGAGGCTGGCGCACAGCTCATCGATCAGGCGTGGCGGACAGCGGGTGTCCGCGATCTTGTCACCATCCCTCTCTATCTCACGGCACTTCTCTCGCTGCCAGAGGGTGCGCCTTTTCCGACAACAAAGGAAGAAGTGCTACGGCGCTTCGTTGCCGCAAACGAGCAGGAAGCCCGCCGTGCGGCGGCGCTTCATGCCGTGGCCCTCGGCTTCCAGCAAGACTATCTGGACAATCTCGCCGTGTTCGCCACGACAACGGCCAACACGGCGATCACGGACAGCAACGCGCGCAAATCGATCGCTGAGACCGCGCGGATCCTGATGACCGATGGGCAGATGACCATCACCGTTCAGCCCGACACGCTGCTCGACACGCTTGTCAGCAATCACGTTCTGACGCGCTCCGGCGAAACGCCGGGCTATTCGTTCCAGCACCAGCAATTTCAGGAATGGTACGCCTCGCACTACGTCGAACGACTGATGCTACAGGCCGTCAGCGATCCGGCAGCACGCGAAAAGTTGAAGGTTGACGTGCTCGATCAGCGTCCGTGGGAAGAAACAGTCCTGTTTGCTGTCGAACGAAGCGCGCGCGGCGACACCGTACATAAGGCCGCATGCAGCGCCGCCATCTGCGCAGCTTTTGAAGTCGATCCTGTCCTCGCGAGCGAGATGATCTTCCGCGCCACCGACGAGGTATGGGCACCGATCGGCACCGAAATGCGGAGCCTCGCCGAGCAGTGGCACGCGCCAGGCAAGGTGGATCGCGCGGTGCGTTTCATGATCGCGTCCGGCAGGCCGGAATTCGCCGATCTTCTTTGGCCGCTTATTTCGCACGCAAACACCCAAGTGCACCTGCCCGCCCTCCGGGCGGCGAAGCGATTTCGACCATCCGTGCTTGGGAACGACGCGCCAGCGCGCATCGCAGCGCTGCCACCGGAAATCCGCAAGAACGTACTGCATGAAATCGCATCGCATGGCGGAATCGACGGCCTCGACCTTGCGACCGCAATCGCGAAGGCTGACAGCGATCCGGACGTGAAGGCGGCAGTGGTCGATGCGCTCGCATTTCGACGTGCGGATCTCCACGTCGCCGACTTACTCGCTGACGCCGGCGACGCGACCTACGACATCCTCGCTGAAAAGGGTCACCTCGACGAGATTGCAGTCGATGCCGTCCAGCACGAACTCCGGCGAGCGCGCGAACGTTGCAAGGGCGCTGGCATTTCGCATTTTCAGCGCCTGCGCACGATTGTTCACGCGCCGGTCGGAGATGACCACGATACCGAGGTTACTGAGATTGTTGCCGAAATGGAGATCCACCGGCAACGCGATGGCGAAATACACTTGCTGTATGAAGCGCGAAAGCGATATCCGGAGGCTCTCGCTAACGGGCTACTGCGCCGCGTGCGCGAGCACCGCGAACTCTTCTACGGCGCGGACGATATCCTTGCCGCCGCCGGGTTTACCCTTGAGGACGACGCGCTGCTCGGGATCACCCTCGAAGAAACAAGCCGCCACGACGACCGCGCCGAAGCCGCCGCTTCAGTGCTGGGACCAAACGCTGTTGGCCGGCTGATCAACACGTATCTTGCCGTTGGGAAAGTCGTGCGCGACGCCAGCGGGAAGTACAACCAGGCTGCGGGTGATCGCTATCACGATCTGCGCGCCCGTATCGGCCACACGCCGGGCACAAGTTTGGTGGCCGCCGTTCAGGCGCGGGCGGCAAACGCCGACAGTGAGGAAATCGCCCAACTAGCCGAGCTGCTTTCTCGCGAGGCTTATGGCGACGAGGAACGCGCCCGGCCCTTCAATGAGGAAGGCTTGGCCGCAATCGGAGTTCTGGCGCAAGATTGGGGCGAGCGCATGCTTGCGGCTGGCAATGAGAAACGCTGGCAAGTGGCTACCATTGCAACGATGTTGAGCCATGCTCCATCTGTCGTGCATCTTCCGCTCTTGAAGAGACTGCTCGACGACAATTTGAGTCGCTATCGGGCCTTCCGGGAGAAAGCGACCGCGAGCGGCTGGAATGATCGCGATGCTGTGCACGAAGCCCAACACCCGCATATGCACGAGTATCAACGTGCGTTCTTGGCGATCGATGCGCCGGAAACTGTGGTGCTGATGGGTGAATACCTGACGGACGAGCATTTTGGCGAGCTGGCGGCACGTGTTCTGGCCTTCCAGTGGTTCGAGGCGACCGAACCAAAGGGCGAGAGTAAATTCCGTAGTGGCGAAGATTTTTCGCGCGTGGAAGTGCGTCGCGAGGCACGTACTGCCGATCCCGCCGGAACATCGGCCGAGGCGGAAGCAATCTTCGGCGCAATCGACAAGCTGATTGCGGATGGTGCGACTGATGTTCAAATGAAGCTGGGGATTGCGCTTGGCATTGTCGGAGCGCGACTCCCACACGGCCAGCGTGACGTGACGATCCAGAAACTTATTTCTCTCGCGCCAAGGCAGACTCGTGCAAACTTGCTATTGTCGCTGGTACTCTCCGGCGAAGACATCGAAATTAAGCACGTGGCCGACGGCATCGCTGAGACCTTTGAGGCAGCTAAGAAGGAGACTTGGATTCTTACTCAGAGCGACGCGTATCAGCTACGTGCTTGGTTACGCCTTTTGCCGTTTGCCACGCCCATCACCGATCTGCCCGCCATCGTGCGCGGCATGCCCGACGCGCAGCGCGATCCGCGCATGCTCGAGGAAATGGTCGGCTGCCTAGCTAACTCGTCCTCGGATGACGCGGAAGACGTGATATTCACGCTCGCCGAAGAAGACCCGCGGCTCTACCAGAACTACCAGTGGCGCACGGTAGCGTTGCGGCTCGGCACCGTGTCCGCCGCGCGTCGCCTTGTTGATTTGACATTCAGCGGCGCGCTCGACGGCAAGTCATATGACGGGTGGCATTGGCAACGCGAATTGAATGGCTTGATTTCGGAGTTCTCAGAGGTGCGCGCCTACGTCTACGACCTGCTGGAGCATGGATCTACAACGAAGCAGCTTGCCTTGCTGGCCAACGCAGTTGCCGAAGACCCTGGCACGGACGGCGTACTGTTGCTGATCGATTTTGAGATAAAAACCGGACGCTCGTTTGTGGCGTGGCAGGCGATCCAAAGCGTCGTCACGCAGCACGTGCCGGCCGAGAACTGGGAAGGCGCTTACAATGTCGTGCCCATTCCGGCGGTCGAGCTGCGCCGGAAGTTGCTGGCGATGACGGGCAGCGGCGGCAAGGCTGACCCCGCCGCCCGCTGTCTCAACCTCATAGACAAGCTCCGGGACGAGTACGGTGCGCCAGAATCGGAACCACGTCATCCCGATCTTGCGTCAGGACGCCCTTGGCCGATCTTGACGCCCGATCCCGACGTCGAGGACGGGAATTGAATTGGTAGGCGAACGATCCGGGCGAAATGTCGGCCCGAAAGCGAGCGCGCGTCTGCATTCCAGCTTTCCTATCGCACAGCCACCAGTCCATTCACGGCCCCAATCCGGTCACGTCCGAGCAGAAGCGAAGCACGCTATGGGCGTATGATCGGCGGTTGTGACGAAGAGCTATCCTACATGGCAAGGCGTGCGTGAACCCCAGCCCGAAGCGTAATTTCTCAAAAAAGGCGCTATTTATCTGATAACAAAAGATATGGCGGGATTCTTTGTGCGGCAATTGGCGGAGAAGGAGGGATTCGAACCCTCGATAGGCTATTAACCTATACACACTTTCCAGGCGTGCGCCTTCAGCCACTCGGCCACTTCTCCTAAGGGTGCGAAAGCTTATATTAGATTGGCTTTCCTGGCAATGCTGGCGGCATTAGCTGGTCATATTTGCCGGCGGTTGCTTGGCGTAGAGTTTTAAGCCTTTGATGACAATATCGGTATCGATTTCAATATCGTCCGGCAGCAGCGCCCGAATCGCTTCTGCGTCACCACCGCTGATAACAAAACGGATGCCGTGATCAAAATTTTGCTGTAAATCGCGAATCAGATTTTCCAGTGTCGCCGAAATACTATACAAAGTGCCTGCCTGAATGGCGCTGTAGGTGTTGGTAGCCAGTAAATTAAAAGCCACATCATCGGTATTTTCGGTCAAGGCATCGGTGCCTGCGGCAAGCGTGCTGCGCATCAAACCTAAACCGGGCAGGATAAATCCACCCTGATGCTGGCCATTGGCAGTGACAATATCGACGGTAATAGCAGTGCCGCAATCAATGATGCAGCAGGCTTTTTGTAAATGCTGGCGGACAGCAACCAGGCCCAGCCAGCGATCAACGCCCAAGGTTTCCGGCTTGTCGTAGGCATTACTGACGCCAAAGCGTTTTTGTTCTGCTTGCACAAAATTGGGAGTTATTTGCCAGGTTTTTTCAGCCCACTCACTGAATTGGCTGGCGATTTTGTCGCCGGCAACATTGCTGACCCAGATAGCCTCAACGGCTTTGAGTGGCTTCCAGATCTTGTTAAATTGGGTTTTCAGACCAGTCGTTTTGCGTTCAATAAACTGACTGTCACTGAGTCCGTTATCATCCAGCATTGCCCATTTAATGCGGCTGTTGCCAATATCAATTAATAATTTCATGAGGCAAATCGGATGCTGACATGGCTGTTTGATAAGCTGCCAAGTTGCTGGTTGTGCATATAACGGAGTTCTCCCTGCTCGTTAATACCACAGGCAAGTGCGGTAATACGGCCTTGTTCAGTTAAAATATGGATGGCGCTGTTATGCAGTGCATCATACTGCGGCCATTGTGGCAGAAAATCCGCCAGACCTTTGTGTAAAAAACTATCTAAAGCCGACAAGATATGATCGCTGAACCGGCCAATCAAGTGATTACGATCCGGTAGCGTGTCAGTCAGTTGTTGCAAACTTGTGACCGGCTGTGGAATTTGTGAGCGAACTGATTCTGACAGCGCATAATTGACGCCTAAACCAATCACCATAAAGTGACCATCACCGAAACGGGATTCCACCAGAATGCCGGCCAGTTTTTGTCGTTCGAATAGTACATCATTGGGCCATTTTAATTGCAGGCCCTGAATATTAAATTCCTGCAGTGCGTGAATGACGCTGATACCAATGGCAATACTCAACCCTTCATGGGCAAAGCTGCCGGGGCAGGGCCACAACAACGACATATAAATATTACCGCTATCCGGCGACTGCCAATCACTGCCGCGACGGCCGCGACCAGCAGTCTGCGTATTAGCAATACACAAAGCGGCTTTTGCCAATCCCTGTTGCTGCTGTTGCCACAACACATCGTTGGTGGAGGTAACTGACTCACAAACAAATACCTCAGCGATTTGCTGATTATGAGCATTACTGAGTTGTGAGCGAATAGCCGGCGCACTGAGCGCGGTAATCTTAGGATGGTTCAAATTGAGACTTTGACTGACGAAAACACACCTAGTCTAGCGTTTTTTGATGCTTTGCGGCCAGTCGGCGTGAAAAAATCTGATCAGACCTGGATATCCAGCAGGCTGCCGAGCATATCGGTACTGGTTTGTAACACTTTTGCAGATGCGGCAACTTGCAGTTCAGCTTGATTCAACTCGACAAGTGGTGTCGTAAGATCACCACCATTAGTGCCTGCAGAGGCAATTTTGACGCTGCTGCCAGCCGCCGATTGCAGACCGGTTTGTATGCCCTGATAGGCGGATTGAATGGCAGAAATTGTGCTCATCAAATACATTCCAAATTTATATAATTGTATTTAAACATATTTTTTAGTTTTAGGATTGTGATGCTTTTCGCATTTTTCCCTGTAAGCGCACATAGGCATTGCTGGCAATCATAAACGTTAAACTAAATAACAGCTCAAGCAGCGGATACAACCAGAATGCATCACCGCTATAGAGTTCACCGATAGCGTGTGCCATATAAAATAACACTAGGAAACCGGACCAGGCATAAGTATAGCTGCGGCTATACAGTAATCCGCGCAGCGGAAAGAGCAGTGGCACGATGCCCAGCAACAACATCGCGGCGGTGGGGAAATTATCACTGTGTGGTGCCCATAGGATCCACACCATCAGGGTTGCCAGCAGGCCAAAATAGCTGAGCAAAGTCAGATTGCGAAATAGTTTAATCATGCGAGTTTCACCGCCAATTGGCCAACACGTTTGCCTAAAGCCTGACACAGTTGAGCCTCGTGTTCGCTCAGTGAGTTTTGATTATCGGCGCCGGCTACATGACTTGGGCCATAGGGCGTACCACCTGTTTTGGTTTGCATTAAGGCGGCCTCGCTATAGGGCAGCCCGCAAATTAACATGCCGTGATGCAGCAGGGGCAGCATCATCGATTGCAAGGTAGTTTCCTGACCGCCATGTAAACTTCCAGTGGAAGTAAAGACAGCAGCTGGTTTGCCAGCCAAAGCGCCGGATAACCATAAATCACTGGTGCCATCGAGAAAATATTTCAGCGCAGCAGCCATATTGCCAAAACGGGTGGGACTGCCAACAATCAGCGCGTCACAATCTCGTAAATCGTCATTGGTTGCGTATAAATGCCCATCAGTCGGGATGCTGTCTTCGGTTGCTTCACAGACACTGGATACTTTCGGTACGGTACGCAAAACTGCCTGACAATCAGCCACTTTGTTAACACCGCGGGCGATTTGCTCTGCCATCTGTTTTACATGACCGCTCTGGCTGTAATACAAAACTAAAATATTGCGCATTATAAAATCTCAGTGACCGCTTCGGGTGGGCGACCCAAACGGGCTTTGCCGTTTTTGACGACAATGGGCCGCTCGATGAGTTTGGGATGCTGGCTCATTATCTCAAGCAACGCTGTATCGCTTAGCTCAGTATTGTTTAAACCCAGAACTTTATATTCAGTTTCCGTTTTACGCAGCAGTTGTCGTGGTGAGATGGCTAATTGTTTGACCAATTCAGCAAGTTCAGCCGGACTGGGCGGTTGTTTTAAATATTCAATAATTTCAATGTTTTCATTATTGTCGTGCAAAATTGCCAGTGTCTGGCGTGATTTGCTGCAGCGCGGGTTGTGATAAATACGGGTTTGGCTCATCGGCGGGTATCCAGTAACTTTTCAATAGCAGATAAATGAATTTCGGTGGGGCGAATAGTGGCCCATCGGGCGCAGCCCGGGCATAGCCAGTGCAATGTTTTACCTGAGAACCCGCAATTTTTGCAGGTGTACCGATCTCCCCGATGCACCATCGCGCCAGTGATTTCATGGATCAACGGTACCAGCGCGATTTCGCTGTTTTCACCGAGGTTAATCAATGTATGCAGTCCCTCTACTGACGGATAACGATGTAATTCTTCGTATAAAAATTGCTGCGCGGCTGGCCGGCCTTCAAGTTCATCTATCAATTTGGTCAACATTAACCGGGCTGAGGTCAGCTGCGGATGACGTTGAATCAATTGCTGCAACCAGTTGCGAAAAGCAGGTAAATTGGCGGTGTGCTGATAGGCTTGATACAGCAACGGCATGGCTTCCGGTAAAAAATTCTGATTTTGCCGTTCAATATTTTGCAGCGCTTTCAGGGCTTTTTGCGGTTGCGACAGGCTCAGTTGCAGGCGCGCTTCCAGCAGGCTGGCACGAACACAATTGTCATCGTGAAATAATGCCAATTTGATGAGATTAAGGCTTTCATGGCGATCAAAATCGAGTGATTGCTCAGCCAGTTCACAATAAAAATGCGCAATCAGCGGCTGAACAGTATCTTGTTTGTGCCCATCCAGTAATTTGGCCATATCAATGGCGCGTTGCCACTTTTTTTCTTGCTGATAAATACGCAGTAATTGCCGGGCAGCTTCGGGCGGCGGGCTGGGTAATTGTAGTAATTCCAGAAACAAATGCTCGGCCCGGTCCAGCACCCCGGCGTGCATATAATCGAGCCCCAGTTCTACCATCGCCTGTGTGCGCTGCAAACCATGTAATGATGGGCGGGCAATCAAGTTCTGATGAATGCGGATGGCACGCTCGGTCTCACCGCGGCGCCGAAATAAATTGGCCAACGCTAAATGGGTTTCAACGGTTTCACTGTTGACTTCCAGCAAGCCGATAAACACATCAATGGCTTTGTCCGGTTGCTCATTAAGCAGGTAATTCAGGCCTTTAAAATAGGCGGGGTTAAAAGCCGAATCGGTTTTTTTATAACGACGTTTGTAATGGCGTCGGGCCAGCAGCCAGCCAGACAGGGCGGCAATCGGCAACAATAAAAATAACCATGTCTGCATTTGCACGGTTTACGGATTGTCCCGGATCGGCAGAATACGCAGGCTATCAAGTTCCTGTTCGGCAATTTGTAATTTGTGTTGCAAGCGCCGATTGGCAAGTCGCAGGCGTAGCGTACTCAGAAAAATTATCGCAGCGCCGATAATTAAACCAATCAACAACACGGCAATCAACAGCACGGCCAGTGGTAGTTGCCACTCACCAAAATACAGGCTAAGCGTGACGGCCTGGGTGTTAAAAGCAGCAAAAGCAACGCTAGCAATAAATGCCAACAGAAAAATACTGATAAAAAAGATTTTACGGATCATTCAATATCCATTGCTGAAAAAACAGATGGTTAACGCTTACCATGATACAGCACATCGACATTGTCCAGAATAGCGTTGATTGGTGTAGAATATGCGTCATTCTGACAGGCGCTCACCTGCAAAAGTTTAAGATTATGGAGTTTTAACATGACCTTTGTTGTCACCGAGAATTGCATTAAATGTAAGTACACTGATTGTGTGGATGTCTGCCCGGTAGATTGCTTCCATGAAGGCCCGAACTTTCTGGTAATTGATCCGGATGAATGTATCGACTGCACCTTGTGTGAACCGGAGTGTCCTGCGGAAGCGATTTTTTCTGAGGATGATTTGCCGGATGAGCATATGGAATTCATGCAAATTAATGCTGAATTGTCACAAGTCTGGCCGGTCATTTCTGAGAAAAAAGATCCACTGCCTGATGCCGAAGAATGGGATGGCAAGTCAGATAAAACGGCATTGCTTGAACGATAGTCGCCGACTGATACAATAAAAAAAGCCCGCATAATGCGGGCTTTTTTGTGGCTGCTGATTATAAGCGGTTAATCCATTAGTTTCTTCAATTTCAGCATGGCACTGCTTTCGATTTGTCTGATCCGCTCAGCAGACACCTGATATTGATCGGCTAAGGTGTGCAGCGTGGCTTTATCGTCTTCCTGCAACCAGCGCTTACTGATAATGTCACGGCTGCGATCATCCAGATTCGCCAAGGCATTAAACAGTTTTTGCTGTTGGTGATCCTCAAAATCGTCCTTTTCCAACTGCCGGGAGGGATCGGCATTTTCCGGTGCCGACAAATAGGCAACCGGTGAAAAATGCATTTCGTCATCATCATTATCAGATGGCAAATCAAACGCCATATCGGGTTGTGCCAAACGGCGTTCCATGTCCATGACATTGGCAGGTGTTACCCCTAAATCTTCGGCAACAGCAGCAACTTCATCCTGGTTGAGCCAGCCCAGACGTTGTTTGGCACTGCGCAGATTAAAGAATAATTTGCGCTGTGCTTTAGTGGTGGCGATTTTAACGATGCGCCAATTACGGATCACATACTCATGGATTTCCGCGCGCACCCAATGCACTGCAAAAGAGACCAGACGCACACCTTTTTCCGGATCAAAGCGCTTAACAGCTTTCATCAGGCCAATATTGCCTTCCTGGATCAGATCGGCAACCGGCAGACCGTAGCCGCTGTAGCCCTTGGCGATGCGTACCACAAAACGTAAATGTGACAATACCAGCCGCTGAGCGGCTTCTAAATCGCCATGTTGTTGCAGTCGGGTAGCCAAATCGTATTCTTCATCGGCAGTTAATACCGGGATTTGATGCACCAGACGCGTATAGGCATCCAAATTGCCAATTGGCGCTGTGGCAAGTTGATATTGCGCTGCATGACTTGTCATTCAGGCGTTCTCCCATGTAAAAATTTTTTTACTACTGAATTTTAGCATCAAATTATTAATTTCAACTAATCAGACGCAATGATTAGGAAAAAATTCCTTAATCAAGCGTTTAGCTGGGTTCTATGGCACTTAAATGACGGCCGACCGCCAGCCAGGCACCAAGTACGCCCAGCAATAAACCACACAATGGCAGGGCAATAAACAGTACGCCGCTCAGCCAATGCAGACTAAACTGGCTTTCATATAAAGTCGCCAACTGATTGACCGGGCCACTGATGATCAACAAGGCGATTAATACTGTCAGCCAGGCAATTACCCCACCAACCAGTCCATACCAAAAACCGGTATATAGAAATGGTCTGCGGACAAAAGCGTTGGTGCCGCCGACTAATTTAATCACTTTAATCTCGGTTTTACGGTTGAGAATCGCCAGGCGAATCGTATTGCCAATAACCAGTAAAACACTCAGCGATAACATCGCCGCCAACACAGCAATACCGCGCTGACCGGTTTCATTGAGCTTTTGCAAGCGTTGCAGCCATTGCATATCCAGCTGTGCCAAATCGACTTCCTGTAGTTTTGCCAGGCGTTGCAGCAAATCTGCATGGGCGTCGTTGGCGGTTGCAGTGACAACTGGTTCAATAATAATCACCGCGGGTAAAGGATTTTTCGGCAAGCTGTCGAGCACGTCGCCGAGCCCGGATAAATCCCGAAACTCTTGTAAAGATTGCGTCGACGATTGAAATTCTACTTTTTCGATATCCGGCCAATTGCTCAGTTGTTCGGCAACTTGCTGACCGCGGCCATCTTTGACATCTTCTTTCAGAAACAGCGAAATGCGCGTTGCCTGTTGCCATTGGCCGCTCAGTTGTTCAATATTTTTTTGCAAAACATACAATCCAGCCGGCAAGGCCAGCGCGATTCCAATGACCAGAACGGTCATTAACGAGGCCAGCGGTTGCCGCCACAAATCACCGAGGCTGGCTAATGCAACTTGCGCATGACGCAGCAAATAATTATCAACGTTAAATAAGGCCATCAGTCAGTCGCCAACCTGCCGTTTTTCAAAGTAATGCGCCGATAAGGCAGGCGACCAATTAATTCCTGGTCATGGCTGGCGATGAATACTGTTACGCCGACCTGATTAAATTGTTCAAACAAGCCCATGATTTCCTCGGAGAGCAGCGGATCCAGATTGCCGGTCGGTTCATCGGCCAGCAAAACCGGCGGCCGATTGACCACCGCTCTGGCAATACCGACCCGTTGTTGCTCACCGCCTGACAAAGCAATTGGCTGGCTGCGTTCTTTGCCGAGTAAGCCCACTTTGTCTAATGCCGCTCGCACCCGGCGGCCGATTTCCCGGTGATTTTCACCGGCGATAATTAATGGCAAAGCGACATTGTCAAACACCGTGCGGTCATGCAGCAGATTATGATCCTGAAATACCAAACCGATTTTGCGGCGGTAATAAGGGACTTTCCATTTCGGCAGCCGGCCGAGATTTTGATTATTAACAATGACCTGTCCGTGCGTACTGCGTTCAATCAAGGCAATCAGTTTTAGCAGGGTGCTTTTCCCGGCACCGGAATGACCGGTCAGAAAGGCCATTTCGCCTTTTTCCAGATGAAAGCTGAGGCCTGATAAGGCTTCTTGCTGACCAGCATAGCGTTTATAAACTTCGTTAAATTGGATCATGCAGCGTCTTCGCGTCCCAGCAAGGCATCAACAAATTCTGCCGCATCAAATTGGCGTAAATCGTCGATTTTTTCACCAACACCGATATAACGAATCGGCAAACCGGTTTTTTTGGCAATGGCAAAAATAATACCGCCTTTTGCCGTGCCATCAAGTTTGGTCAGGGTGAGGCCATTGAGGCCAACAGCCTGATGAAATTGCTGTGCCTGGGAAAGCGCATTTTGACCAGTGCCGGCATCAACCACCAGCATGATTTCATGCGGTGCTTGCGGGTCCAGTTTGCTCATCACCCGTTTCACTTTTTTCAGTTCTTCCATCAAATTGGATTGGGTATGCAGGCGACCCGCGGTATCGGCAATCAGAATATCGATTTTGCGTGATTTCGCTGCTTGCAATGCATCAAAAATTACCGATGCGGAATCAGCGCCATGTTGTTGGGCCATGACCGGAATCGCGTTGCGTTCGCCCCAGACTTGTAATTGTTCAACAGCCGCCGCCCGAAAAGTATCACCGGCGGCCAGCATGACTGAATGGCCCTCGGCCTGAAATTGCTTGGCGAGTTTACCAATGGTGGTGGTTTTGCCTACACCGTTGATGCCCACCATTAAAATGACAAATGGCCCGGCGTCGGGATTTATCACCAAAGGCTGCTGCACCGGCTTTAATAAATCGACCATATCGTCACGCATGGCGCTAAATAACGCCTGCGGATCGGCCAGTTGTTTACGGGCAATGCGCTGGGTCAGGTCATCAATGATAGACTGCGTGGCCTCAATACCGAGATCAGCACTGAGCAGTTGGGTTTCAAGTTCTTCCAACAGCTCATCATCAATGATTTTTTTACCGAGCAGTAAATCGGCAAAACCATCGGTCAAACGCTGGCTGGAACGACTTAAACCTTGTTTTAAACGATGGAACAGACCTTGTTTTTCTGGTGTGGCAGCAGGATCGGATTGATTCGTCTCAACAATCGTTTGCAGCGGATTTTCGGTAATTTGGGATGGGTCTGAAGTGCTTGTGGTGGCTGGTTCAGCAGTTTTTTTCTTGAGGAAACTAAACATAGTCGCTTTTTGTCGTTTCAATTCGGTTTTAAATCTTATCACGTCATTAAATGTGAGATGCAGATGCTGAGTCTAAAAAAACTCTTATTGCTTTGTTTGTGCCTGCCGGCTTTGGCGATTGCTGAAGTCAGTGAATATCAACTTGATAATGGGCTGAAGTTGTTAGTGAAGCCTGATGATCGGGCGCCTGTGGTGGTATCACAGGTCTGGTACAAAGTCGGTTCAAGCTACGAGCACAATGGTATAACCGGGATTTCGCATATTCTTGAACATATGATGTTTAAGGGGACGAAAAACCTTGCACCGGGCGAGTTTTCGGAGATCATTGCTGAGAATGGCGGTAGCCAGAATGCTTTTACTGGCCGCGATTACACGGCGTATTTTCAGACCCTCGAAAAAGATCGGTTAGAAGTCAGCTTTCGCCTGGAAGCCGAACGGATGCGCAATTTGATCATTGATGAAACTGAGCTTTTTAAAGAGCGTGATGTGGTTTCCGAAGAACGCCGCATGCGCACCGATGATAATCCGCAAGCTTTAATGCGCGAGGCATTTAATGCCACGGCGTTTATGAATAGTCCTTATCATCACCCGGTGATTGGCTGGATGAGTGACATCAATCACTACCAAAAAGCCGATCTCGATGACTGGTACCAAAAATGGTATGCCCCCAATAATGCCGTTGTGGTGGTGGTCGGTGATGTGCAACCCGACGCCGTATATCAACTGGCAAAAAAATATTTTGGGCCGCTAAAACCGGAGCAAACCGCGACCGTCAAACCACAAGTCGAGGTTGAACAGCGCGGTGAGCGTTATCTGAAATTAAAAGCGCCGGCGCAATTGCCATATTTAATGATGGGCTGGAAAGTGCCGGTGATTACCACTGCTGAAAACGATTGGGAACCCTACGCATTGGATGTGCTCGCGGGTATTTTGAGCGGTACCAGTAGCAGTCGTTTTGCTAAAGATTTAGTCCGTGAGCAGCAAGTTGCGGCAGGGGTCAGCGCTTACAACAATAATTTTTCCAGACTTGACGATATGTTCATTATTGCTGGCACGCCGGCGCAGGGTAAATCTGTCGACGCTTTACAAAAAGCGATTCAAGCACAGCTGGATACGCTGAAAATGACGCCGGTAAGTGACGCAGAATTAGAGCGGGTAAAGACGCAAGTTGTGGCGTCTGAGGTTTATGAGCTGGACAGTGTGTTTTATCAGGCCATGCAACTGGGCATGTTAGAAACGGTTGGTCTCAATTGGCAGCTCAGTGAGCAGTATGTCGACAACATAAAAGCGGTTACCGCCGAACAGCTTCAGCAAGTCGTACAAAAATATTTTATCGATGAACGGCTGACAATTGGAGAATTGGTTCCGGTTGCCACCCCAGAAAATAATCCACCGCAAGCCATGACGTCAGGAGATCCACATGCCCGCTAAAATAATTGGCTTTTTTGCATTATTACTGACAGCTTTCGGCAGTTTTGCGACGCCGGCCATTGAACACTGGCAAACCGAGCAAGGTACGCGGGTATATTTTGTCGATGCACCACAATTACCGATGGTTGATATCCGCTTAATTTTTGATGCCGGTGGCGCCCGTGATGGGGAATTACCCGGCACCGCACTGCTCACCAATGCCATGCTCAAAGAAGGTACTGCCTATTCAGACACTAATGCGATTGCTGCGGCATTTGATGATGTCGGGGCCAAATTTAGCAATGAGTCAGAGCGGGACATGGCCATTCTCAGCTTAAGGTCGCTGGTTGAAGAAAACGCGCTGAACCAGGCAGTTGATATGTTTGTTGAATTGAGCAGCCAGCCAGCATTTCCCAAAGACTCGTTTGAGCGCTTGAAAAACCAGTTGAAAACCAGTCTGCAAGCACAAGAACAATCCCCTGAAGCTATCGCCGAGCGTAATTTTTATCAGGCGCTTTATGGTGACCATCCTTACGGGAAAATGCCCAGCGGTAATGAAGAAAGTCTGGAAAAAATCACTACTGCTGATCTAGAGGCTTTCTTTAAACAATATTATGTCGCGCAAAATGCGGTGTTAGTGATCGTCGGTGATTTACGGCAAGCCGAAGCTGAAGTTTTAGCCAACAAAATCACCACTGCTTTACCAAGCGGTGAAGCTGCAGCGCCATTGCCAGCGGTTGATGCGTTAGCGGCGGCCAGTGAGCAGCATATTGAATTTCCCTCAAGCCAATCCCATTTGCTGGTGGGCCAACCGGGAACAACCCGCACCGATCCGGATTATTTCGAGCTGTATGTGGGTAATCATGTTTTAGGGGGCAGTGGTCTGGTATCCATTATCAGTAATGAAATCCGTGAAAAGCGCGGCCTCAGTTACAGCGCTTACAGTTATTTCCGGCCAATGCGTGAGGCTGGGCCTTACCAACTGGGGCTGCAAACCCGCAATGAACAGGCTGAAGAGGCCCTGAAAGTGCTGCGGCAAACGCTGCGCGATTTTGTTCAAAATGGTCCGACAGAAGAACAATTAGAAGCCGCCAAACAAAATATTACCGGTGGTTTTGCCCTGCGCCTGGACAGTAATAGTAAAATTGCCGACTACCTTGGGGTAATCGGCTTTTATCAATTGCCGTTGGATTACCTCGATAATTTCAAACAACGGGTCAATGCCGTGAGTAAAGCACAAATTCAGGATGCTTTTTTGCGCCGTGTTGACCCCGATAAAATGGCGACGGTAATTGTTGGTGGCAAAGGCGAAAGTAAATAACAGCTCAACGGTCCGGATCATCGGTGGTCAATGGCGCGGCCGTAAACTGGCTTTTCCGGATCTGGCTGATTTACGGCCAACGCCGGACCGGATTCGGGAAACGCTATTTAACTGGTTACAGCCTTATATCGGTGGAGCGCAATGTCTTGATGCATTTGCCGGGAGTGGGGTGCTGGGTTTTGAAGCTGCTTCCCGTGGTGCGGCAAACGTCGTTTTATTGGAATTAGCGCCTGCTGCTGTCGCGGCAATAAATACCAATCGGCAAACGCTAAAAGCGGTTAATTGTCAGGTAATGGCCGAGGATGCATTAGTGTTTATCAGCAATACCGACAAGCAGTTTGATATTGTTTTTTTAGATCCGCCGTATCGTGCCAATCTCTGGCAGCAAACTGCTACATTACTGGAACAGCAAGGCTGTTTGTTAGCGCACAGCGTAATTTATTTAGAATGCCCGGCCAAACAATCGTTACCGGATTTACCGGCAAACTGGCAGTTAATAAAAGATAAATCAGCGGGTGAGGTAAGATACTGTTTATTTGCCCGACAATAGGCCCGAAATATGCCCATTACTGCTATTTATCCCGGTACTTTTGATCCCGTTACGCATGGCCATACCGATTTAGTGCATCGGGCCAGCCGTTTGTTTGAAAAAGTAATTGTCGCAGTGGCTGCTGATACCGGTAAAGAATGTTTATTCAGTCTCGATAAACGGGTTGCTATGGCGCAAACGATTTTGGCGGATATCCCAAATGTTGAAGTCTGTGGTTTCAGCGGTTTATTAGTTAATTTTGCCGCACACAGACAGGCCAATGTCATCATTCGCGGCTTGCGCGCGGTATCAGATTTTGAATATGAAGTGCAGTTAGCGGCCATTAACCGGCGATTGCATGTTGAAGTTGAAACGTTATTTTTAGCACCGGCCGAACAATACACCTTTGTTTCTTCCAGTCTGGTGCGGCAAATCGGTTTATTAGGTGGTGATATCTCGCAATTTGTTGCGCCTTGTGTCCAGCAGGCATTCATTGAACATCTGGCGGAAAAAAGCGATTAACGTTATGATCTATAAGTTTTTCTACAACTCACCGGAGACCGTATGTCCCTGTTTATAACTGATGAATGCATTAACTGTGACGTCTGCGAGCCGGAATGTCCAAATGGTGCGATTTCTCAGGGTGAAGAAATTTATGTGATTGATCCTGACTTATGCACCGAGTGTGTTGGGCATTTTGATACGCCGCAATGTGTTGAAGTTTGTCCGGTCGATTGCATACCCAAAGATCCGGATAATGTTGAAACACATGACCAGTTACATAAAAAATATGAATTTCTGATAGCCGCCGGTAACTAAGTCTTTTAAATTATTTTTTTCAAAGTTATGATAATCAAGCTGTTTTTCTTAAATTTAAAGGCAAGTAAAAAATGACTAAGCTGTCCGTATTAGATTTAAATAATTTGTCAGAGCAAGAATTACAAAAACTCATCAATCAGTCGAAAAAACAAATTAAAAAATTAAAAACCAAAAAAGTGACTGAATTGAACAGCAAAGACGCTGACGTTGTAGCCGTTGCCGATGCGGTCCGCAATTTAGCCAAAGCAAAAAAAGTAACACCGGCTGATGCCTTATCAGCTGTAGCGAAAAATATGCGTGTCGGCATGACTGCCAGTCGCAAACCCCGGAGTGAAAGCCCGGTTAAATACCGTCATCCCAATGACGCTAACAAAACCTGGAAAGGATTTGGTAAAAGACCATTGTGGCTTAATGAAGAACTTAAGCGCGGTCGTAAATTGGAAGATTTCAAAATTTAATCAGCATTTTAATGCGCACTATCAGCGGCCACGGCCGCTGATTTTGTTTTTGGCGTTTGTTTTTGCTGGCCCCGGCTTCAAAAAGCACGGCCAAAGCTTTAAGCCCATCCGCCGCTAGGGTATCCTTTAGCACTTTGTATTTGCCTTTGTAAGAGTGCCCATGTCAACTGAATACCGTCCCGACGCCATTGAAGCCAGTACCCAGCAATTCTGGCGTGACCAGCAGACTTTTCGTGCTGTCGAAGATTCCAGTCGTGAAAAATTCTACTGTCTGTCGATGTTTCCGTACCCGAGCGGCCAGCTACATATGGGCCATGTGCGTAATTACACCATCGGTGACGTGATTTCCCGCTTTCAGCGTATGCAGGGTAAAAATGTGCTGCAACCGATGGGCTGGGATGCGTTTGGCCTGCCAGCGGAAAATGCGGCAATTAAAAATAAAGTGGCACCGGCGGCCTGGACCTATCAAAACATCGATTATATGCGGGCACAATTACAACGGCTAGGTCTGGGGTATGACTGGGATCGCGAAGTTGCCACCTGTAAGCCGGATTATTACCGCTGGGAACAATGGCTGTTTGTGCAGTTGTTCAAAAAAGGGCTGGTGTATAACAAAACGGCCGCTGTTAACTGGTGTCCTGTCGATAATACCGTCCTGGCCAACGAGCAAGTCGTTGATGGGTGCTGCTGGCGTTGTGATACCAAGGTTGAGCGCCGCGAGATCCCGCAGTGGTTTATGAAAATCACCGATTATGCTGACCAACTGTTGGCAGATCTGGATCAGTTAGACGGTTGGCCGGAACAGGTTAAAACCATGCAAGCCAATTGGATTGGTAGATCTGAAGGCTTACAAATCGATTTTGCCGTAGCCGATTCAACTGAAAAACTGTCTGTTTATACAACGCGTCCCGATACGTTGATGGGCGTTAGCTATCTGGCTTTAGCTGCTGAACATCCACTGGCACTGGCTGCAGCTGAAAACAATGCCGAACTGAAAACATTTATCGAATCCTGCCAACAAACCGGTACCTCGGAAGCAGCGCTGGAAACAGCCGAAAAACGCGGTATTGCCACTGGTTTATCAGCAATTCATCCGGTAACCGGTGAGCCAGTGCCGATTTGGGTGGCGAACTTTGTATTAATGGGCTATGGCACCGGCGCTGTGATGTCGGTACCGGCACATGATCAGCGTGATTATGAGTTTGCCGTTAAATATGCTTTACCGATTCAACAGGTCATTAAGCCGGTAGAAGATGGTAGTGACCACGATTTTTCCAAAGTGGCTTTCACAGAAAAAGGCGTGCTGGTCAATTCCGGCGAATTTGATGGTCTGGATTTCCAGGCGGCATTTGATGCCATAGCCAATAAATTAGCCGCTGAAAATAAAGCCGAGCGCAAAGTGAATTACCGGCTGCGTGATTGGGGCGTTTCCCGGCAGCGTTATTGGGGCACGCCGATCCCGATAATTTATTGTGATGACTGTGGTGCGGTGCCGGTACCGGAACAAGATCTGCCGGTGTTGCTGCCTGAAGATGTGGTTGTCGATGGCTCTGGCTCACCGATTAAATCGATGCCGGAATTTTATCAATGCAGTTGCCCGAGCTGCGGTAAGCCGGCAACCCGGGAAACCGATACCTTTGATACGTTTTTTGAATCTTCGTGGTATTACGCCCGTTTTGCCTGTGCTGACAATGATAAAGCGATGCTTGATGATCGTGCTGATCACTGGTTGCCGGTGGATCAATATATCGGTGGTATTGAGCATGCCGTATTGCATTTGTTGTATGCGCGGTTTTTCCATAAATTGTTGCGTGATGAGGGGCTGGTCAAAGGTGATGAGCCGTTCAAAAATCTGCTGACCCAGGGCATGGTCTTGAAAGACGGTGCCAAAATGTCTAAATCAAAAGGCAATACCGTCGACCCGCAGTCACTGATTGACCAGTACGGTGCCGATACCGCGCGTTTATTTATGATGTTTGCCGCACCACCGGAATTATCACTGGAATGGTCTGATAATGCCGTCGAAGGTGCTAACCGCTTTTTGAAACGGTTATGGCGAGCGGTGCAGGAACATGCTGCAAACGGCTTAGCTGAAAGCAATTTCTCTGGTGAGTTGTCATCCGGAGCAACTGATTTACGGCGCTTAGCGCATCAAACGCTGCAAAAAGTCACTGATGATTTGGGCCGCCGGCATACCTTTAATACTGCGATCGCTGCCGTGATGGAACTGCTCAATGCATTGGGTAAATTTACCGAAACGGATGAGGCCGCTTTAGCGGTGCGTCAGGAAGTGCTGGAGTTTGCCGTATTGATGCTGGCACCGATTACCCCACATATTTGCCATGTGTTATGGCAACAGCTGGGTCACGAAAATGCCGTGGTCAATGCTGACTGGCCGGTTGTTGAGGAAGAAGCCTTGAAACAGGATAAAATTGAGTTGATGGTGCAGGTCAATGGTAAGCTACGATCCAAACTGCTGGTCGCGACCACAGCCAGTCTGGCCGATATAGAGACGTTGGCACTGGCTGATGACAATGCCCAACGTTTTATCGACGGCAAAACGGTGCGAAAAGTGATTGTGGTGCCCGGTCGTCTGGTTAATATCGTGGTTGGCTGATTTAATTAGGAAACATGCCATGCAAATGCCCCAAACTCTGAAGTTAAGCCTGATTGGTTTGTTAACCACGTTGCTGATTGCCTGTGGTTTTCAATTGCGTGAAAGCGCCGATGTACCCGAATCAATTCAGACGCTCTATATGCAGGGCATTAATATCCGTGATGGCTTTGGTTTGCAGTTAAAACGCACGTTAAATCGTAACGGCATTGAAGTGCTGAGCGAGTATCAGGAGGGTGCGGCTTTGATGAGTTTTACCACCAATCGCCTGCAGCGCCGGGTATTGTCTGTTGGTGTGCAAACGGCCAAGGTCTCTGAATATGAGTTGATTTTGGATGTCGTGTTTGATTTGAGTGATGCCGATCAAAATAAACTGATTGAAAACGAACGTTTTGAATCGCGTCGTGATTACCAGTTTGATCCGCAATCAGTGTTGGGCCGTGATGCTGAAGAAGAATTACTGCGCACTGAAATGTACGATCAAATCAGTCAGGCGATTTTGCGCCGATTATCGGCACTGGATTAAGCCCGGCGCATGCGCCTTCGCTCCGAACAACTAGCGCAACAATTGCAGTCTGATCTGTCGCCGGTTTTTGTGATTTCCGGTGACGAAGCCTTACTGGTTGAAGAAGCCGCCGATAATGTGCGTGCGGCCGCCCGACAACAAGGTTTTATCGAACGTGATGTCTGGCATGCTGATGGCCGTTTTGACTGGCAGCAGATTACGAAAGCAGATGCCAATTTATCGTTGTTTGCCAGTAAAAAATTAATCGAAATCCGCCTGCCCGGTGGGGCGCCCGGCAAAGAGGGCGGCGAGTGGCTGCGACAGTTTGCCGAACAAACTTCGCCAGACAGTATGTTGTTATTGATTAGCGGCAAACTGGACGGCAAACAGCAAAAAGCCAAATGGTACCAGGCGCTGGATAAAGTCGGTATGACGGTGCCGGTCTGGCCTGTCGATATTGCCCATTTACCGGGCTGGATCCAGCAGCGTTTGCAATCTCGTAATTTGCAGGCCAGTCCAGCCGTGGCAGCTTTGTTGGCACAGCGTCTGGAAGGTAATTTATTTGCCGCTGCGCAGGAAATCGACAAGCTTGCCTTATTAAGCAGTGACGGCCACATTGATGAGCAATTGGTGCTGGATAGTGTTGCCGATAGCGCGCGCTTTGAAGCGTTTGGGCTGATAGATGTGGTTCAGCAAGGGCAGGCCGGGAAAATACCGCGGGTTTTGGCTGGTTTACGCGGCGAAGGTGTTGATGTCATGGCGGTGTTTTCGGCGGTTTCCTGGTCGGTACAAAGACTGGCGGATATGGCGCAGCAATTAGCCAGCGGCCAATCAGCACCGCAGATTTTTAGTCAAATGCGGCCACCGGTGTGGGAAAATATCCGTTCGCAAACGCTGCAGACAATTAAACGTCATCCGCCGCGCCGCTGGTTGATGTTTGTCAGTCAATTAGCTGAGATTGATAAAGCGGCCAAAGGTTATCCTGACAGTGATAATGCCTGGCGCTTATTGGAGAGACTCTGCCTGCAAATGGCGGCGGTGAAAGTGCTGGATAAAGTCGCCTGATCGGTGTTTTAAGAGGATTAAATGTGAATATTGCTCAATATATGCAAACGCTGGGACAACAGGCGCGTGATGCCAGCCGGGCGTTGGCGCGCGCTGGCAGTGAACAGAAAAATTCTGCTTTACTGGCCATGGCAACGGCGATTCGTGACGCTGCCGCGCTGTTGAAACAGGAAAATGCCAAAGATTTAGAAGCTGGCAAGACCAAAGGTCTGGATGCGGTATTGCTGGACCGGCTGACACTTAACGATGCCCGTATTGAAGGTATGGCTGAAGGGCTAGAGCAAATTGCCGCGTTGCCGGATCCGGTCGGTGAAATCAGCAACATGACTTACCGGCCATCCGGTATTCAATTGGGTCAGATGCGGGTGCCACTTGGCGTTATCGGCATCATTTATGAATCACGGCCCAATGTCACCGCTGATGCTGCTGGACTGTGCCTTAAATCGGGCAATGCGACGATTTTGCGCGGTGGCAGCGAAGCGATGCATTCCAATCAGGCCATTGCCGCCTGTATTCAGCAGGGGCTTAAAGCTGCGGGATTACCCGCCGCCAGTATTCAGGTGGTAGAAACCACGGATCGTGAGGCGGTAGGTCAGTTAATTACCATGCCGCAATATGTGGATGTCATCGTACCGCGAGGTGGCAAAAGTCTGATTGAGCGTATCAGCCAGGATGCCCGCGTGCCGGTCATTAAGCATCTTGACGGTATTTGCCATGTGTATATTGATGCCGAGGCTGAGATCCAAATGGCGCAGGATATTGCCTTCAACGCCAAAAGCCATCGTTATGGCGTTTGTAATGCCATGGAAACGCTGTTGGTACATGAGGCGATTGCTGAACAAGTATTGCCGGATTTAGCTTTGCGATTCCGTACCGAAGGCGTTGAGCTGCGTGGTTGTGAACGGGTAAGACAAATCCTGCCTGATGCCGTGGCAGCCACCGATGCCGATTGGGATACTGAATATCTGGCCGAAATTCTGGCGATCCGTATTGTCGATAGCGTTGATGCAGCGATGGATCATATTCACCGGCATAGTTCGGGGCATACTGAAAGCATTGTTACGCAAAATTACGACACCGCGCGGCGATTCCTGCGTGAAGTTGATTCGAGCTCGGTGATGGTCAATGCGTCTACGCGGTTTGCCGACGGTTTTGAATATGGGCTGGGGGCAGAAATTGGTATTTCTACTGATAAACTGCATGCCCGTGGTCCGGTCGGTTTGAATGGTCTGACATCACAAAAATGGATAGTGCTGGGCAGTGGTCAAATCAGACGATAATATGCCTGCCATCGGCATTCTCGGTGGCACTTTTGATCCGGTGCACTTTGGCCACTTGCGCAGTGCTTTGGAAGTTTGTCAGCAGCTAAATCTGGATCATGTGCGCTTAATGCCTTGTCATGTGCCGCCGCACCGGCCACAACCTCAGGCAAAAGCGGCTGAAAGGCGATTGCTGTTAGAGCTGGCGGTGAAAAGTGCTGCCCAGTTGGTAGTTGATGACCGTGAATTGCAGCGTGAAGGCCCATCCTACAGCGTTGATACGCTGCATAGCCTGCGTCAGGAATTCCCTGACAATTCTCTGTTTCTGATTATCGGCAGTGATGCTTTCCGGCAGCTTGACAGCTGGTCACGCTGGACTGAGATTCTGGATCTGGCCCATATCGTTTTGATGCAGCGGGCTGCAGAGCCACTGGACTTATCGTCTGAATTGCGGCAGTGGTTAGCAGAAAACCTTGCCCAGCCTGGGGACAGGGCATTACTGGCAGGCAAGATATGGCCTGTTGATGTTACAGCGCTGGCTATTTCCGCCACCGATCTTCGCGCTCAGCGCGATGCCGGTCAATCGGTGCAGTTTTTAGTACCAGAAGCGGTGCTCACCGCCATCGAACAACTGGGTTTATATCCAGAAAAATCTTGATGGATGAGCTGTTTTTTATTGTCTCAAAACTCGCCTGGAGCGTGTTAAGCCCCAGCGCTTTATTTGTCTGGTTAACACTGCTGGCATTGGTTTTACTTTATCGGGGCTTTTTACAAGCTGCAAAAAGTTTATTACTGCTCATGACGCTAATCGGCTTTACCGTGATGGCGTATCCGTTCGGTGATGTATTGCTGGAAAAGCTCGAAAAACGCTTCACTGTGCCGGTAGATTTACCTGAGAAAATTGACAGCATTATTGTGCTCGGTGGCGGCGAACAACTGAAAACCTCAATGAGCTGGCAGGCACCGCAAACCGGCGAAGCCGGGGATCGTTATTTAGTAGCAGCCATGCTGGCCAGGCATTACCCCAAAACACCGGTCTGGGTCAGTGGTGGCAGCAATTTATTGCAAATGACAGCACATGAAGAGGTGGCTGATATTCACCGGCAATTATTACTGATGGCCGGTGTGCCAGCATCGCAAATTCATATTGAGCAAAATAGTCGGAATACATTCGAAAATATCCAAAACCTGCGACAGGTGTTGCCCGATCCTGACGGTCAATATTTACTGGTGACATCTGCCTATCATATGCCGCGCAGTGTTGGTATTGCCCGAAAACTGGGACTGAATGTGATTGCCTATCCAGTAGATTATCGCAGTCAGCGTGGCGCATTGCGGCAATGGGATTTTGCACTGTTCGAACATTTACAGACACTGGAGCCGGCCATTCGCGAATGGCTGGGCCTCACCGTTTATTTTATGACTGGTAAAACCAACCAGTTTTTGCCCGGCCCGCTGACCGGCGCAGACGACAACGCCGATGTGCGTTAAACTATCCACTATACGAAACCTACGGAGTAGCCGATGCAGGCTGAACAACTGAAATTACTGGTCATTGATGCCCTTGAAGACATCAAAGCCGAAGACATCACCATCCTTGATGTTACCGGCATGACCGATGTGACCGACTATATGATTATTGCCACCGGTAAATCATCCCGGCAGGTCAAAGCCCTGGCCAACGAAGTAGTGGTGCAAGCTAAAGCAGCGGGTGTTATGCCGCTGGGTGTCGAGGGTGAAGATGTCGGTGAATGGGCATTGGTCGATTTGGGTGATGTCATTACCCATATTATGACGGCGCCTACCCGCGCAACTTACAATCTGGAAAAACTCTGGCGGGTTGAAAACGCCCAGGCGGCAGCGGCAGACGGTGAATGAAACTAAAGTTACTCGCTGTCGGCCAAAAAATGCCGCAGTGGGTCACTGATGGTTATCAGGAGTATGCCCGCCGGTTGCCACGCGATTGCAGTTTAAATCTTATCGAAGTTGCCCCGGCCAAACGCGGTAAAACCAGTCAGCCACAGCAATGGATGCAAGAAGAAAGCAAACGGATTCTCAGTCATATCGATGCCAGTGACCATGTGGTTGCACTGGATGTAATCGGTAACAATTGGAGCACGCCACAACTGGCTGAAAACCTCGCCACCTGGCAACAACAGGGCAGTGACGTCAGTTTAGTGATTGGTGGCCCTGACGGGCTGGATCCAGCCTGTTTACAACGCGCCGATCAACGCTGGTCGCTATCGGCCCTGACCTTACCGCATCCGCTGGTCAGAGTGCTGCTGGCTGAACAGCTTTACCGCGCCTGGACAATTCTGCAAAACCACCCTTACCACCGCGCATGAATTTACCGCCGATTTATCTTGCTTCAGGATCACCGCGCCGCCGGGAGTTGCTGGCGCAAATTGGTGTTAACTTTGAAGTCTTGCCGATCGATATTGATGAATCGGTACAAGACGATGAGCCAGCCGAGGTGTATGTAAAACGCGTTACGATTGCTAAGGCACAAGCCGGTTTGGCACGCATTGAACAACAAAATTTGCCGCTGCGGCCAGTACTGGCCGCAGATACCGCGGTAATTGTCGATAAGCAAATTCTGGGTAAACCCGCAGATGCGCAGCAAGCACGTGAGTTTTTACAAAAGTTGTCCGGTCGACAGCATCAGGTGTTAAGCGGCGTTGCGCTGGCGACGGATAGAAACGTCAGTATGCGCAGTCAATTAAATCAGGTACGTTTTGCCAAACTGAGTGATACTGAAATCGACTGGTATGTCGGCACCGGAGAGGGGCTTGATAAAGCTGGCGCTTATGCGGTGCAAGGTTTGGCAGCACAATTTATCGCACATATTGATGGCAGCTATTCAGGCATTATGGGGCTGCCATTATTTGAAACCCGCCAATTATTGCAGGAAATACTGAATCAATGAGCTGTGAACTGCTGATCAATGTCACGCCCAGTGAAACCCGAGCCGCGGTTGTTGAAAACGGTGTATTGCAGGAAGTCTTTATTGAGCGCAGTGAATCCCGTGGTTTGGTCGGTAACATATACAAGGGCAAAGTTTGTCGGGTATTACCAGGCATGCAGGCAGCGTTTGTCGAAATTGGCTTAAGCCGCGCAGCATTTTTACATGCTTCGGATATTTCTATTCCCAAAGGCCAGAGCGGTGATCTGGAGGCCAGCATTGTGACGCCATCAATTACCAGCCTGCTGCGCGAAGGTCAGGAATTGCTGGTGCAAGTCATCAAAGATCCAATGGGCAGTAAAGGCGCCCGGTTAACAACCCAATTATCGGTGTCATCCCGTTATCTGGTGTATATGCCAGAAGCCGAAGGTATTGGTATTTCGCTGAAAATTGAAGGCGAAGAAGAACGCGAACGTTTGAAAAACTGCCTGCTTGCCAAACTGCCGATCGAGAGTGGTGGCTATATTCTGCGGACCGCTGCTGAGGGTGTCACGGACGTTGAAATTGCCGCAGATCTGCAGTTCTTACATCGCCTCTGGCAGCAATTAACCGAACGGCAGAAAACCCTGAAGTGTGGCGATTTCTTGTATGAGGATTTGCCTCTGGCATTGCGGGCTTTACGGGATTTTTTTTCACCAGATATCGAACGCATTCGTATTGATAGTATCGACGATTTTCAATCGGCGCAGCAATTTGCCGACAGCGTGATGCCGGAATGTCTGAATCGGCTGGAATGGTATCAGGGGCCACGGCCACTGTTTGATTTATTCGGTGTTGAAGACGAAATTCAAAAAGCGCTGGAGCGTAAAGTACCGCTTAAATCAGGTGGTTATCTTATTTTTGACCAAACCGAGGCGATGACCACGGTCGATGTAAATACCGGCGGTTTTGTCGGTCATAAAAATCTTGAAGAGACCATTTTCAAAACCAATTTAGAAGCCGCGCATGCCATTGCCCGGCAATTACGGGTCAGAAACCTGGGCGGTATTATCATTATCGATTTTATCGATATGGATGAAGAAAGCCACCGCGAACAAGTGCTCAGGGCTTTGGAAAAAGCCATGCAGCAGGATCGCGCCAAACACAATATCAGCGCTGTATCAGAAATGGGGCTGGTCGAAATGACCCGTAAGCGCACCCGCGACAGCCTGGGGCATATCCTTTGTGAGCCTTGCCTATGCTGCCAAGGCCGGGGCTACACAAAAAATGTCGAAACCGTGTGTTACGAGATCTTCCGTGAGATCCTGCGTGAATCCAAACAATATGAAACGCGGCAGTTTTTGGTTCTCGCCTCACAAGATGTCATTGATCGGCTCAATGATGAGGATTCCACCAAAGTGGCTGAACTTGAGCAATTGATTGGCAAGCCTATTCTGTTTCAAAATGAGCCTCAATATGGCCGTGAGCAATACAACGTGGTGCTAATGTAGTATGTCTCTGTTTCGTAAAGGATTGCATATTGCCGGCCGGCAGGTAGTGATTATTGCCGGCGTGCTGGCGGCGTTGCTGTTGTTATTGATTGGCAGCGGTGCATGGTTATCAACTGCGGTGGCCGAACGCAAAGATGAAATCGCAAATTGGGCCGGGGAACGTACTGGTTATCAGATTGAAATTGGCGAAGCCGGTCTGTACTGGTTGGATTTTTTTCCGAAACTGATGTTGTCAGATGTCAGTGTATTAACGGCGCGCAGTCAGCGGCCGGTGTTGGCCTTTGACGGTTTATTTATTGGCGTTGATTTAATAAAAAGCTTAAATCAGCAACAGCCGATAATTAACAATGCCAATATCAGTGGTTTGCGATTGAGCGTGATACGCGATGCCAATGGTCAGTTTTCGGTACGTGATTTAAATTGGCAATCAGATGATAAAAGTACTGATGGTCAATGGCAGGCAGTGCTGGCGGGGCTTGAGCAATTGGGTTTGCAGGAGATAGCACTGGATTATCAGGATGCTTTGCTGCCGTCACTTAGTGGTCACTACCAGCTGCATCAGGCAAATCTGACACAATCCGGAAAATGGCTGTCAGCCGATATTAACCTGACTTTGCCGCAGCACCTGGGCCAACAGCTTATGCTCAATGGAGAGTTATTGCGAGATGGTGCGGCGTGGCCGGAATGGGAAGTGGTTATCAATGGTAGCCAAATACAGCTGGCAGCTTTACTTGAAGCACAGCAACTCCGGGGCGTCAGTATTGACCAGGGCCGCGGCGATCTGCGCGTAACAGCCAGTAAGCAGGCAGATAAAATCACTGCCAATGGTTTAATAAGGCTGCAAAGCAGCCGATTTATCCGTGCTGAAAAAGCGAGTGATGTTCCGTCATCACAGCCGTTGATGGTGGATTATCTCGATAGCGAATTTACCTGGATGCAACAAGGCGAGCGCTGGCAACTGGATTTGCAAGATCTGGATCTGGCTGTGAATGGTGAAGCTTGGCCGCAAAGCCAGTTGCGGGCCAGTTTTGATCCGCAGACCGGCACGCAATTAAAAAGTAATTATTTGCGACTTAGCGATCTCAGTGCTGCGGCGGCCCTGATAGATGATGCCCCTGATTTGCTGAAAATCTATGCACCGGCTGGTGATGTCAGTAACGCACAGTTAAAACTTGATAAAAATCAGCAGATTAAGCAGTTGCAAGCGACGATCCAAGAGCTGGGTTTTCAGGAGAATGGCGATATTCCGGGAATGTCCGGGCTGAGTTTTATCGTTGATTGGACCGATGAACAGATTGATGCCCAAATCGATAGTCAGGATTTGGCTTTGTATGCCAAAAACTGGTTACCTGAGACTTTGTATTTTGACTCGCTGAATGGCAATTTGCGTTGGCAGCCGGCAGCGCAGGGTGGCAAGCTCAGTTTGGCTGGGCTGCAACTCATTAACGAAGACATAAACGCCAATGTCAGCGGTAGTTTTAATAATACAGATGTAAGACAAGCCGATCTGACTTTGAAGCTGGCGGATTTAAATGTGGCGAACTGGTTGGCTTTTGTGCCGGAGCGGGTGCTGGAACCAGAATTTATTAATTGGGCCAGGAATGCCTTTGTGAATGGCAGGATTGACCAGGGTGAGATTCGGCTGCAAGGTGATCCGGCAGCATTTCCATTTGACCAGCAACCCGATGCCGGTAAGTTTAGTCTGCAACTGGCCGTCAGCGAGGTCGAGCTGAATTATGGCAAGGGCTGGCCGAATTTGGAAGCCGTTAATGGTCAGCTGTCAGGCAGCGGTAATGATCTGCAAATCTCTACCGAAAGCGGCCGTATTGCCGGATTTAATTTTGCGGGTGTCAGCGCAAATATCAGCAATCTGGTGAACGGTTTGCCGGCATTAGCGGTGGACGGCATTGTCCAGGGTGAGGCGCAGCAGGGGCTGGGTTTTTTGAAAAACAGCCCGCTGGCCGCACGTTTTGGACCGATTGCCGATTGGTTGGCAATGACCGGCAATACGCAGATAAAGCTAGACTTGGACGTGCCGTTGCTAGATTCCGATGCAACGCAGGTAAAGGGTGAAATTACCTTGCAGGATAACCGGCTAATGTTGACTGGCTTGTCATCATTGCCGATTGAACAAGTTGCCGGGCAAATCAATTTTGATAATGATGGTCTGGCAGCAAAACAATTAAACGCACAAATCCTGGGTGAACCGGCGGCGATCACTATCGCCCCGCAGGATAATAAGACCCGTATTCAGATTAACAGTGCTTTTGAAGTAGCACGTCTTGCCAGCAATTGGCAGTTGGATATGCCGGCTGCAATATCCGGAAGCAGTGAACTGTTAGCCAATATCGATATTTCTGAGGCGCAGCCCGGTGATTTTGCGGTAGACATTTCCCTGAACTCGGATCTGCAAGGTGTGGCTATTGATTTGCCGGCACCGTTCAAAAAATCAGCAGAAAGTCGTTTGCCGCTGCAAGTTAAATTATTGCCAGAAGAGGCGCTGGGCATCGAGTTGCAACTGGCAGACTGGCTGAATACAGTTGCAGAGGTTGCCGATAAAGATATTCGTGCTGGTATTTCCCTGGGTGAGCAGACCGCGCGGCTGCCGGCGAATGGCATTAATATTTCCGGCCAACTGGACACGTTATCAGTCTCCGACTGGCAACAGTGGTGGCAGCAAAATCAAAACAGGGATAACGAAACAAAGTGGCCGATAAATACAGTCGATCTGCAGTTTAATCGTCTTGACTGGCAAGCGATCACACTGACCGATGTGGCAGTTAATGTCCGCCGTCAGCCAGCAGTGTGGCAGATCATGATCGCTGCACAGCAACTAAAAGGGGATATTAACTGGCCGGTCAGTGGCGACAGTTTGCCGACCTTAGATTTTGACTTTGTTAATTTACCGCTGCCTGATGCTGCAATTGCGTCTGAAGATAAGACCAGCCTGCCAGCATTGTGGCCGGGTTTTGAGCTGAATATTGATGATTTAGTGCTCGATAAGATGAAGCTTGGCCGTTTACAAGCGAGAGCAGTGCGTGATCCGTTGCGCTGGCAATTGGTGTCGGCCAGTCTGCAATCACCAACATTGCAGGCAACGGCCAGTGGTGACTGGCGGCGCACCGATGATGGTGATAACACACAGTTGAATTTAGACCTGAACAGCGATGACCTGGCAAATTTGCTGGTCGATTTAGGTTATCTGCCGGCCATTTCGGCCAGACGGGTAAATGTTGAAGGTTATTTTAGCTGGCCGTCTTCACCAATGAACTTTAATCGCCGCGATTTAACAGGACAAATGTTGTTGGATGTAGGTAGTGGTGAGCTTAAGGATGTCGAACCGGGCGCTGCCGGAAGAATTTTTGGCTTGCTCAGTTTGACCGCCATACCTCGCAGATTATCGCTGGATTTCAGTGATTTGTTTGGTTCAGACTTTGGCTTTGCCAGCATTACTGGTCGTTTTGATTTTGCCAATGGTCTGGCCACTACCAATAATCTGCAAATGCGCGGTGACAGTGCTTTGGTGTCTGTCACCGGGCCGATAAATATAATAGATCGTACATACGATCAAACTGTACAAATTACGCCGAGTGTGGCTTCGACCCTGCCACTGGCCGGTGCCGTTGCTGGTGGTCCAATCGGACTTGGCGTGGGGACAGCTATTTTTCTTGCCGATAAATTGGCCAGTAGTTTATTCGGTAAAGAAATAGTCGATATCATCACTTATCGCTATCGACTGACTGGTCCGTGGGATGCGCCGGAAATGAAGCTCAGAACAGCAGATGAGCCCTGATGTCTGATATCATTGATGGTTTTAAATGACTGCGTATCAGGCAATGACAGCAAGCTACTTTGATATTTTAGATACCGAGCTTTTGCAACCAGCGGAGTTGCAGCTCGATGACTTACAGCAAGCGCTTAGCGCAACGATGCAGCCAGGCGTTGATTATGCGGATCTGTATTTTCAGCGCTCGCGTTCCGAAAACTGGCTTTTGGAAGACGGCATTATCAAAGATGGTGGCTTTCATCTGGATCAAGGGGTTGGTGTTCGTGCATGTAGCGGCGAAAAAACCGGTTTTGCCTATTCCGATGTGCTCAATAAATCTGCCTTAATGAATGCCTGTAAAGCAGCGCGTGCCGTTGTTAAAAGTGGTCAGCAAGGCCAACTGAAAATGCCATCATCGGTCAGCGCATCGGCGTTTTATGAAAATGTTGATCCGATCTCAGCGATGTCTGCTGTTGAGAAGCTCGAATTACTGCGCACTGCCGATGCGGCGGCGCGTGCTGCCGACCCTCGGGTAAAAAGAGTCACAGTCAGTCTTGCCGGTGAAGTCGATCAGGTTTTGATTATGGCCAGCGACGGCACGCTGGCAACTGATATACGGCCGTTAATTCGCCTGAATGTCAGTGTCATTGTCGAAGCTGGTGGTCGTCGTGAACGTGGTAGTGCGGGCGGTGGCCGTCGTCTTGATTATCGTTATTTTGCCGATAATGATTTACCAAAAGTTTATGCTAAAGAAGCCGTGCGTCAGGCACTGGTAAACCTGGAAGCAGTTGACGCACCCGCCGGCAGTATGCCGGTGGTTTTGGCCTCTGGCTGGCCCGGTGTGTTATTGCATGAAGCGGTGGGGCATGGTCTGGAAGGTGATTTTAATCGCCGTGGCAGTTCAACGTTTTCCGGACGGATGGGTGAAAAAGTTGCCTCTGATTTATGTACTGTGGTCGATGATGGAACCATGCAAGATCGGCGCGGTTCATTATCAATTGATGATGAAGGCACCCCCACTGAGTCAACAACATTAATTGAAAATGGCCGTTTAACCGGCTACATGCAAGACAAGCTTAATGCCCGTCTGATGGGTATGCGACCAACTGGTAACGGCCGACGTGAATCCTATGCGCATTTGCCGATGCCGAGGATGACCAATACCTATATGCTGCCGGGACCGCATGATGCAGAGGAAATTATTGCTTCGGTGAAAAAAGGCATTTATGCCGTGAATTTTGGCGGCGGCCAGGTCGATATCACTTCTGGCAAATTTGTATTTTCCAGCAGCGAAGCGTATCTGATTGAAAATGGTAAGGTGACGCGTCCGGTTAAAGGCGCCACCTTGATTGGTAATGGCCCAGATGTAATGAATCGTATTAGTATGGTTGCCAATGATTTGCAGCTCGATACCGGAATTGGCAATTGCGGTAAAGAAGGCCAAAGTGTGCCTGTTGGGGTCGGTCAGCCAACCTTGAAAGTAGATAAGCTAACTGTCGGCGGCACCGCGTAGTCTGATATTTTTGTGGCTTTTGTAGCTTAATAAAAATAATAATTTGATGAGTGCTACTTAGAGCTATAGTGGTTTGTTAAACGTGGTATACCGCTTCCCGCCTGACTTAGCATTGATTAAGTCATTAATGCGCAATCCGCTCCTGGCGCAGGCTGACAGCATTTGATAACGGTGTGCATTGCAAGATAAGCTTGCTTGGGTGAGAATTCTGCTAATCCAAAATCTGGCAAGCGATGCAAAACCATGTGGATTGTGTACTGCGTTGGTGCATGGCACCAAAATAGTGCCCGATACGTTTTTTATGCATTAATATGGTGCGATCTTGTTGTGCCCTTGCATCTAAATGGTTGATTTCAGTGCTTTGCCAAGTTGGCAAGCTTTGTGCTGATAGTTGGATTGAGTTTTTGAAGCACCCGGCGGTGCAATTTTAATTTGGAGAATTTACATGTCAGTCGAAAATGTTTTACAGATGATGAAAGACGAGGACGTCAAGTTCGTCGATTTCCGTTTTACCGACACACGGGGTAAAGAGCAGCACGTTTCTTACCCAGCGCATGCTATTGATGAAGATACTTTCTCAGAAGGCGTGATGTTTGACGGTTCATCTGTTGCCGGTTGGAAAGGTATTAACGAATCTGACATGATTTTGATGCCGGATGCGACTACGGTCGTTATGGATCCGTTTATGGATGACAGCACGATGATCGTCCGTTGCGATATCGTTGAGCCAGCGACTATGCAAGGTTACGAGCGTGACCCACGTAGCGTTGCCAAACGTGCTGAAGCTTACCTGGAATCAACTGGTTTGGCCGATACCGCTTTCTTTGGTCCAGAACCAGAATTCTTTATTCTCGACGATGTTCGTTGGGGCAGTAACATTTCCGGTTCCTTTTATAAGATCGATTCTTCAGAATCATCATGGAACACCGAAAAAGTATTTCCAGATGGCAACATGGGTCACCGCCCAAGCATTAAAGGTGGCTATTTCCCTGTGCCGCCAGTCGATTCACTGCAAGATATCCGTTCAGCCATGTGTTTGACCATGGAAGAAATGGGCCTGATTACTGAAGTACATCATCATGAAGTAGCAACAGCCGGTCAGTGTGAAATTGGTACTAAATTTAACACTCTGGTACGCAAAGCTGACGAAGTACAAATTCTGAAATATGTTGTACATAATGTTGCTCATGCTTACGGCAAAACAGCGACCTTCATGCCAAAACCATTGGTTGGTGACAACGGTAGTGGTATGCACGTGCATCAGTCATTAGCTAAAGGTGGCGACAACCTGTTTACCGGTAACAAATACGGTGGTTTGTCAGAAACTGCATTGTTCTACATTGGCGGTATCATCAAACATGCCCGAGCGTTGAATGCCTTTACTAACCCGGGTACCAACAGCTACAAACGTTTGGTCCCAGGTTTTGAAGCACCTGTTATGTTGGCTTATTCAGCACGTAACCGTAGTGCGTCAATTCGTATTCCATTTGTTAGCAATCCAAAAGGACGTCGTATTGAAGTGCGTTTTCCGGATCCATCAGCTAACCCATACCTGGCTTTCTCAGCAATGATGATGGCGGGTCTGGACGGTATCAAAAACAAGCTTCACCCTGGCGATGCTATGGATAAAGATTTATACGATTTGCCGCCTGAAGAAGATGCTGCGATTCCAAAAGTATGTCATGCACTGGATCAAGCATTGGCCGAGTTGGACAAAGATCGTGCTTTCTTAACAGAAGGTGGTGTATTCACTGATGACATGATCGATGCCTACATTGAATTGAAGATGGAAGAAGTTACCCGTCTGCGTATGGAAACACATCCTGCAGAATTCGACCTGTACTACAGCGTCTGATTTTAGTTTAAGCAGTATGCAAAACGCCTCCCTCGTGGAGGCGTTTTTGTTTGTGGTTTTGGCTTGCACCGATAGCAAAGCTGGCCTATATTGAAATCATGAAATTCTATGGCTTGTTGCTCATTCTGTTGTCAAGTTCGGTATTCGCCGAGGTTTATCGCTGGATCGATGAAAATGGCAATACGGTGTATTCCGATCAACCGGTGGACAACGCCGAACAAATTGTTTTGCCTGAAGCATCAACTTATTCACCGGTCGTTGTACCGTTGGAAGTATCTGATGACAGTGGCGAAACGGCTGAAGATGTGGGCAGTGAAGACGACGAAATGCCAGCTGCCCCCAATTACCAGCTGCAAATTGCCAGTCCTCAGGATGACGAAGCGATCCGTGTCAATGATGGCAATCTGACCGTTAATATTCAAATCCGGCCGCCGCTGAGCCAAAAACGCGGTGATATGATTCAGCTGCGTATGGATGGCCGGCCATATGGCGAACCGCACACCGGTTTGAGTTTTAATTTGGCTAACGTGGATCGTGGCACCCACACTTTGTCAGCTGTGGTCATGAATGCCAGTGGTGAAGAGTTGTCACAGAGCGCCACCATTAAGTTTCATCTGCAACGTAACACGATTTTGCTCAATCCCCGCACACAAAATAATCCGCAAGGCGGCCTAACTGGACAACGGCAAATTCTGCCTGCACGTCCCGCCAATAACATGTAAGTCATCTGACGCACCAAAAGTGTGCGTATAATGATATTGGCCAGCGTTTTAATTTATTAAAACAGCTTTCTTCTCAGCATCTTGCAAAATAATTCATAATAAGATCAATGCTTTAGTGGTTGGTTTTTGATTTTCCTGATAAGTTGGATTGGATTTTGCAAACTGCAAGTCTATGAAATGCGATCACTTACCTATGAATAAAGATCTACTTGCCTGCAGTGATGTATTGGAAAATCTCACCACAGCGGTTTTGGTGTTAGATCGCCAGCATCGGGTTTGTTATATCAATACCGCAACTGAGATCATGTTTGAGATCTCACAGCGTCAAGCTGAACATATTCCTTTTCAAATGCTATTGCCCGGCGAAACCCGTCTACTTGGGTCATTGCAACGGGTATTAAGCAGTGGTCAGGCATTGATTGAGCGGGAGATCCCGTTATTTTTGCCAGCCAGTGGTGAAATCGTCGTTGATTGCTCTATCAAACTGCTGGATTTAACCGAGCCCTTTCTTCTGCTGGAATTGGCACAGCTTGATTATCAGCAACGCATCAATCGCGATGAAAACCTGCACACTCAACAGCAAGTTGTTCGGGGACTTGCCCATGAAATTAAAAATCCCCTGGGTGGTTTGCGCGGCGCTGCCCAGTTGTTGGAGCGGCAACTCGACTCTGATGATTTAAAGGAATACACCCGAATCATTATCAGTGAAGCTGATCGGCTACAAAATCTGATGAACCGTATGCTGGGGCCGTATCAGCAAAGCGAAAAAAGCGCCGTCAATATTCATGAAGTGCTGCAACGTGTCCGGCAACTGGTTGATATTGAAGTCGATGAACGCCTTAAGTTTATTGCCGACTATGACCCCAGTATTCCCGATCTCACCGCAGACTTAGATCAACTGATTCAAATCTTTCTGAACATTGTCCGTAACGCGGTGCAAGCAATGCATGGTAGCGGCATTATTCGTTTGAGAACCCGCATCCAACGAAACTTAACCATCGATAAACAGTTTTACAAACTGGGTATGCTCATCGAAATCGAAGACGATGGCCCAGGTATCCCCAAACATTTGCAGGACAGTCTTTTTTATCCGCTGGTCACTGGTCGTGCTGATGGCACGGGCCTCGGTCTTTATCTGGTACAAAATCTGGTGCAGCGCAATGGTGGCACCGTATTGTGTAACAGTCATCCCGGACAGACCATTTTTTCGGTAATTTTTCCTTTGGAGTTAAACAATCGTGGTCGCTAAAGCAATCGCATGGATAGTCGATGATGACCGTTCAATACGTTGGGTATTACAAAAAGCTCTGGAAGCTGTAGATATTACGGTGAAGGCTTTTGAAAATGCTGATCTGGTGCTTGAACAATTAAAACGCAATCATGAACCGGCACCGGATGTGCTGGTCAGTGATATTCGTATGCCCGGTATAGATGGTTTGCAATTATTGGCTGATATTCAGCGGCGCCAGCCTGAGTTGCCGGTCATTATCATGACCGCTTATTCGGATCTGGACAGTGCGGTATCGGTTTACGAAGGCGGCGCCTTTGAATATTTGCCCAAGCCATTCGATGTGGATGAAGCCGTTGAACTGGTACAGCGAGCGATTAATCATCGCCGTCAGCAACATGCCAATCCCAGTGAAGATATCAATTTAGGCTCTGAAATTATCGGCGAAGCACCGGCCATGCAGGAAGTATTCCGGGCGATTGGCCGTTTAGCCCGTTCCAACATAACGGTATTGATAAATGGTGAATCTGGTACCGGTAAAGAACTGGTGGCGCATGCACTGCATAAACACAGCCCGCGGCGCAATGCGCCATTTATTGCCTTGAATATGGCGGCGATCCCAAGAGAATTACTGGAATCCGAACTGTTTGGTCATGAAAAAGGCGCGTTTACCGGCGCCCATGCCTCGCGAAAAGGCCGTTTTGAGCAAGCCAACGGCGGTACGCTGTTTCTGGATGAAATTGGTGATATGCCGATTGAATTACAAACGCGTTTGCTGCGGGTGTTATCAGATGGCGAGTTTTTTCGTGTCGGTGGTCACAGCGCCGTCAAAGCCGATGTAAGGATCATTGCCGCCACCCATCAGAATTTAGAGCAACGTGTTGAACGCGGGGATTTCCGTGAAGATTTATTTCACCGGCTGAATGTTATCCGCATTCATACGCCGGCTTTAAGAGAGCGGCGTGAGGATATTCCGGCACTGGTGGCTTATTTTTTGAGCAAAGCTGCGCGTGAACTGAATATGGCCAGCAAATCAGTGGCCAGCAATGTAGAGCAGTATTTATCGCAATTACCCTGGCCGGGCAATGTCCGACAACTGGAAAATGTTTGTCGCTGGCTGATGGTGATGTCGCCGGGGCAAGTGGTGCAGATGGAAGACTTGCCGATGGAGTTATCGGCGGAAGGCGGTAGCGATCACACCCGTCGAAACAGTGACTGGCAACAGTTATTTCGCCAATGGGCTGCCGGTAAAGCGCTCAGCGGCCAGGAAGGGGCATTGGCTGATGTTGTGCCGATGGTCGAACAATTACTGATGGAAGTAGCATTAGAAAAAACTGCCGGTAAACGCCAGGAAGCTGCCAAATTATTAGGCTGGGGTCGTAACACCCTGACCCGTAAACTGAAAGAGAGTTAACAAACGGCCTTGCACGCTAAGCCATTGCTGTGTATACTTTGCGTCTTGTTCAGGTGCGGGGTGGAGCAGCCTGGTAGCTCGTCGGGCTCATAACCCGAAGGTCGTTGGTTCAAATCCAGCCCCCGCTACCAATATTACGATAACAAAACCCCTGAATGGGGTTTTTGTTTTTGTGGAGTTTAAATTGGGCCGATGGCCCTTTTTTTTTATTTGCTTATGGCCGTAACGGATCAAATCGAACAACTAATTGAAGCACCAATCGAATCGCTGGGTTACCAGCTGGTGGGTGTTGAATATATTCAGGGTGGCCAAAGCCCGGTGCTGCGCATTTATATCGATGCCGAAGATGGCATTGGTATTGAGGACTGCGAACGCGTCAGTCATCAGGTTAGCGGTGTTTTAGATGTCGAAGACCCTATCAAATCAGCCTACATGCTGGAAATTTCCTCTCCGGGTTTTGACCGACCTTTATTCAAACAGCGGGATTTTGAGCGTTTTGTTGGTTCGCAGGTGAAAATCAGCATGAAACTGCCGGTCAATGGCCGCCGTAATTTCAGCGGTGAATTACAGGGCTTTGATAACGGTGAAATCCTAATTGAGGTAGACGGTGAGACATACGCCTTACCCCTGGCAAAGCTTGCTAAAGCAAGGCTGATTGCCTGAAAAAGCGTATTATTAACGGTTAATATAAAACTTGGCTTGGATTTTTCCTGGCAAAAATCCACTGGGGGCGTGATGAATAATAAAGAAATCTTACTGGTAGTTGATGCCATGTCCAATGAGAAGGGCGTGAGCAAAGAGGTCATTTTCCAGGCGATTGAAGCGGCGTTGGCGATGGCCACGCGTAAAAAACACGACATGGCTATTGATGCCCACGTGGCTATTGACAGAGTTACCGGTAGTTACGAAACGTTTCGTCAATGGCAAGTCGTTGCTGATGATGACGAAGAGTTTGAAGGTGAAGAAATTCAAATCACGCTGAGTGATGCCCAGAAAAAACAAGTCGATATTGCCGTTGGTGACTATATTCGCGAACCGATGGACTCAGTTGAGTTTGGCCGTATTGCTGCTCAAACTGCTAAACAGGTCATTGTGCAGAAAGTCCGCGAAGCCGAACGTGCTCAAGTCGTTGATATGTACCGTGAAAAAGTCGGTCAGATGATCCTGGGTACGGTGAAACGTGTTGAACGCGGTAATGTCACTTTGGATTTGGGCGCCAATGCCGAAGCCTTATTACCACGCGAAGAAATGATTCCGCGGGAAAGCTTCCGCAGCGGTGACAGAGTTCGCGGTTACTTAAAAGAAATTCGTCCGGAAGGCCGTGGTCCGCAGCTGATTATCAGTCGCGTTGCACCGCAATTACTGATTGAGTTATTCCGTCTGGAAGTGCCAGAAATCAGCGATGGCTTAATTGAAATTAAAGGCGCAGCCCGGGATCCCGGTTTGCGTGCCAAAATTGCCGTATTGGCACATGAAGCACGTATTGATCCGGTCGGTGCCTGTGTTGGTATGCGCGGTTCGCGTGTCCAGGCAGTGACTAATGAATTGGCCGGTGAGCGGGTAGATATCATCCTTTGGGATGAAGATGTCGCGCGATTCGCTATTAATGCAATGGCTCCGGCAGAAGTCTTATCAATCGTTGTTGATGAAGATGCGCACAGCATGGACATCGCTGTTGAAGAAGACCAATTGTCACAAGCAATTGGCCGCAGCGGTCAGAATGTGCGGCTTGCCAGCCAGTTAACCGGCTGGGAATTAAATGTCATGTCAGCTGCCGACGCCGATCAGAAAGCCGAAAAAGAAATGGGCACACTGATCGAAACCTTTATGAAAGATTTGGACGTCGATGAAGACGTTGCTTTGATTCTGGCGCAGGAAGGCTTCTCCTCTCTTGAAGAAGTTGCCTATGTGCCTGAACAGGAAATGCTCGATATCGAAGAGTTTGATGCCGATATCGTTCAAGAGCTGCGGTCGCGGGCACGTGATGTGTTGTTAACCCGTGCCATTGCCAATGAAGAACAACTGGAATCAGCGGATCCGGAGCAAGCACTGATTGATATGCCGGGCATGAATCAAGCATTAGTTGTTAAGTTAGCCAGTCATGGCATCGCAACGGTCGATGACTTGGCTGACCAATCAGTCGATGAGCTGATGGAAGCAGCTGAAATTGATGCTGATAAAGCAGCGCAGCTGATTATGAAAGCACGCGAATCATGGTTCGCCGATGAATCAACTGACACAGGGGAATAACCAATGAGTGATATGAAGGTTAAAGACCTGGCCGGCACCGTCGGTATTACACCTGAAAAACTGGTAGAACAGCTTAATGAGGCCGGCATTAACGTGTCGAAAGCCGATGATCTGATTACCGAAGAACAGAAACAAAGCCTGCTGCAATTTTTGCAACAGCGCCATGGCCGAAACGACGGTACTGATGCGGCACCGAAAAAAATTACTCTGAAACGTAAGTCCGTCAGTGAAATTAAGCTCGGTGGTTCTTCACGTACCGGTGGTAAAAGTGTCAGTGTTGAAGTTCGGAAAAAACGCACATTTGTAAAACGCGATGCTGATGAGACTGAAGCACCTGTTGAAGTCGATGTTGGTCAGCAAGCACAGTTGCAAGCTGAAGAATTGGCTCGTCAAGAGCAACTACGCCAGCAAGAAGTGTTGCGTAAACAGCAAGAAAACATGACGCGTCAGCAAGAAGCGGAAGCAGAATCTGCTGCCGTTGCTGCAGCCATTGAAGCTGAGCAACAAGCCGCTGAAGAAGCGCGCCTCGCTGCTGAAGAAGAACAAAAAGCGCTGGCTGAAGAGGCCAAGCAAAAAACGGCCAAAAAAGCCACCAAGGCGAAAACCGCTGAACCCGAATTAACGGCTTCACAATTAGCTCACAAGAAACTTGAAGAAGCTGATGCCAAGCGTCGTGCAGCTAACTTAGCGCGAATTGATGCTGAAAAAGCTTTGGATGCACGTCGTAAAGCCCGTGAGGAGGAAGAAGCCCTCGAAAAAGCCAAAGAAGTGGCCAAAGCTGCTGCTGCCGAAGCACAGGCCAAAGAACAAAAACCGGATCGTAAAGAAGCCGACGCCAAGCACACCAACGATAATAAACCAGCCAAAAAAGGTCGTTATAAACGCGATGATGATTTTGAGCGTAAAGAATTACATGTAAGCGAAGGCAAATCAGGCCGCCGTAAGAAGAAAAAAGGCGTTTCAACCCGCACTGCTGTATTGGAAACCGAACATGGCTTTTCCAAACCAACGGCGCCGATTGTTCGCGATGTCAGCGTGCCGGAAACCATTTCCGTCTCTGATCTGGCACAACGGATGTCTGTTAAAGCCGGTGAAGTGATTAAAGCGCTGATGGGCCTCGGCACCATGGCGACCATTAACCAGGTGTTGGACCAGGACACAGCGGTTATTGTCGTTGAAGAAATGGGCCACGTTGCTAAACCAGTGCAAGAAAATGAAGTTGAACAAGCACTGATGGCTTCTGATGAAGATGTTGGTGAATCCGTTGCTCGTGCGCCAGTTGTTACTGTCATGGGTCATGTCGATCATGGTAAAACTTCACTGCTTGATTATATTCGCCGCACCAAAGTAACTACCGGTGAAGCCGGTGGTATTACCCAGCATATCGGTGCCTATAAAGTCGAAACCAGCCGTGGCGAAGTCACTTTCCTCGATACGCCTGGCCATGCTGCGTTCACTGATATGCGCTCTCGTGGCGCTAAAGTGACTGATATCGTGGTATTGGTTGTGGCTGCTGATGACGGTGTTATGCCGCAAACCATTGAAGCTGTTCAACATGCAAAAGCTGCCAATTCGGTGCTGATTGTTGCAGTTAATAAAATGGATAAGCAGGGTGCCAATCCAGACAGGGTCAAACAGGAACTGGCCAATCACGAAGTCATCCCGGAAGATTGGGGCGGTGACGTGCAGTTTGTGCCGGTATCTGCACTGACCGGTGATGGTATTGAAAATCTGCTGGACGCGATCTCACTGCAAGCCGAAGTAATGGAATTAAAATCGCCTGTTAAAGGCCCGGCACATGGCACTGTTGTTGAATCACGCCTTGATAAAGGTCGCGGTACAGTGGTAACTGTACTGGTACAACGCGGTACCCTGAATAAAGGTGACATAGTTGTCGTTGGTCAGGAATATGGCCGGGTTCGTGCGCTGTTTAACGAAACTGGGCAACAGCTTGATTCTGCTGGTCCGTCAACGCCAGTTGAATTGTTGGGTCTGTCGGGCACACCGGCGTCTGGTGATGAATTACAAGTCGCACCGGATGATCGTACCGCTCGTGATATCGCCAACTTCCGCCAAACCAAAGCACGTGAACTGAAAATGGCGCAGCAACAAGCGGCCAAGCTTGATGACATGTTCAACAAGATGGAAGAGGGTGATGTTAAAACCCTTAACGTCGTCATCAAAGGTGACGTGCATGGTTCCGTTGAAGCGGTCAGTCAGGGTCTGCAAAAACTGTCTACCGATATGGTTAAAGTCCGTGTGGTTGGCTCCGGTGTCGGTGGTATTAACGAAACCGATGCACAGTTAGCGGCTGCTTCGGATGCAATCCTTATTGGTTTCAATGTCCGTGCTGATAACACCGCGCGTAAAGTTATTGCTGAGCGCGGTCTGGATGTACAGTACTTCAGTATTATTTATGATTTGCTGGATGTCGTGACCAAAGCCATGACTGGTATGCTCGAACCAGTATATAAAGATGAAATTATTGGTCTGGCACGGGTTGATGATGTATTTAGTTCACCTAAATTCGGTGATATTGCCGGCTGTCTGGTACTGGAAGGCTCAGTCAAACTCAGTAGCCCAATCCGGGTATTGCGTGACAACGTCGTCATTTACGAAGGTGAGCTGGAATCATTACGCCGCTTTAAAGACGATGTTAAAGAAGTTAATGCCGGTACCGAATGTGGTATTGGTGTTAAAAACTACAAAGACGTCAAACCAGGCGATCAAATTGAAGTCTTTGAACGTGTGTTGATGAAACCGAGCTTGTAATGGCAAGAGAATTCAGCCGTACCAGCCGCATCAGTGAAGCGATGCAACGTGAATTGGCCCAGCTCATTCAACATGAGCTGGCCGATCCGCGTGTCAGTTTGGTCACCGTGTCACACGTTGATGTGACTGCCGATCTAAAATACGCCAAAATCTATGTCACGCGCCTCAATGGTTTTGACAGTGATGAAGCAGCGACAGAGTGTTTGCAAGGTCTGAACAAAGCCAGCGGCTTTTTGCGTAAAGCTTTAACGAAGCGCATAAAGTTACGGATCATGCCGGAGCTGCAATTTCGTTATGACAATAGCCTTGAGCACGGTTTTTATATGGACGCGTTAATCAGCAAAGCCAACGCTGATAACAACAACGACAATAACGATTCCTGAGTCTTTAAAATGGCTCGCCGAAAAAAGTCCGGCCGTGATCTGACCGGCATTTTAATCGTCGATAAACCTTCCGGCGTCAGTTCCAACCGTGTATTACAAATCGTCAAACGCCTGTATCAAGCCAATAAGGCCGGCCACACCGGTACATTGGATCCGCTGGCGTCCGGCGTTTTGCCAATTTGTCTGGGCGAGGCCACCAAATTATCAACGCATTTACTGGATGCCGATAAAATTTATCAGGTGACCTGTCGATTAGGCATCGCCACCAATAGCGGTGACAGTGATGGTGAGGTGATTGCCGAGCAGTCAATGCCGGCATTTACCGGTGAATCGCTCAGCTTATTGCTGACAGATTTCACAGGTCAACAGACGCAAATACCACCGATGTTTTCAGCACTCAAACATCAGGGACAGCCGTTGTATAAGCTGGCCCGCCAGGGTATCGAAATCGAACGCAAAGCTCGGCAAATTACTATTTACGATCTGCAATTACTGGCCGTCACCAGCAATAGTTTCACGCTGGAAGTCGCTTGCAGTAAAGGCACTTATATCCGCACACTGGTTCAGGATATTGCAGCAGCGATGGGCAGTTGTGGCCATGTTAGTATGCTGCGGCGCATTGCCGCTGCCGGCTATGATTTAAGTCAGGCAGTACCTTTATCCAGCCTGGAAACATTGGCCGAACAAGCTGATATAAGTTTGCTTGATAAGCATTTATTGCCGGCTGTTGACGCGTTGCCTGACTGGCCATTAGTGGCACTGGACAGTCAGCAAACCCGGCAACTTTATTTTGGCCAGCCAGTGTCATATTCACCCCTTGAAAGCAGCGCAGACATCAGGCTGTTAGATGATGCCGGTGAATTTATTGGTTTAGCCCAGATTGACGATAACGGGGTTATCACTGCCAAGCGACTGTTTGTTCGCGACTAGGCGTAGTAATTTCTTGTAGTCGTCGGGCAAAACCGGTAAAATTTGTCACGCTTTAAATAGTTGGTTAATCCGGTGTATTGCTGGGTTATCACAGAATTTAACTAGGCAGCAATCTGCCAAATCAAAAGTTGGAGTTTTTAATGTCAATTACCGCACAACAAAAGCAAGAAATTATCACCAAATATGCCCGTAATGAGGGCGATACCGGTTCAGCAGAAGTGCAAGTCGCATTACTGACTGCACGCATCAGTAACCTCGGTGACCATTTCAAAAACAATACCCATGACCATCACTCACGTCAGGGTTTGTTAAAAATGGTTAGTGGCCGTCGTAAAATGCTCGACTACCTGAAAAAAACCGATATCACTCGTTACCGTGCTCTGATTGCTGATTTAGGTTTGCGTCGCTAATTTGCAGCGTGATTTGCAAACCTATACAGCACCCTGCGGCCAGACCGAGAATGGTTTGGTCCGCAACAAGGTGATCTGATTAATGCCCCTGAAATCCACCCGGATTCAGGGGCATTTTCATTTACAAGTTTTTTAAACTGGCGCCGAAAAGGTTCGGCACCAGCGTCGTCAAGAGAAGGAAATAATAGTGAATTCAGTTAAAAAGACAGTTCAGTTCGGTGAGCACCTGCTCAGCCTGGAAACCGGTAAAGTTGCTCGCCAAGCGGGTGGTGCAGTGATGGCGAGCCTTGGTGATACCGCCGTTTTGGTCACCGTTGTTGGTAAGAAAAACGTCAATCCCGGTCAGGACTTCTTTCCATTAACCGTTAATTACCAAGAGCGTACTTACGCAGCCGGTAAAATCCCAGGCGGCTTTTTCAAACGTGAAGGCCGTCCCAGTGAAAAAGAAACCTTAACTTGTCGTTTAATCGACCGTCCATTACGCCCGCTGTTTCCAAAAGGCTTTCTTAATGAGGTGCAGGTAGTTGCTACCGTTGTCGCTATGGATCCAGCCATTGATCCAGATATTCCTGCGATGATCGGTGCTTCAGCTGCACTGGCAATTTCAGGGATTCCATTTAATGGACCACTGGGTGCGGCACGTGTTGGTTATGTTGATGGTCAATATGTACTGAATCCAAGCAAAAAGCAGCTGGCTGAAAGCGCACTTGATTTAGTGGTTGCTGGTACCGAGTCAGCCGTTTTAATGGTTGAATCTGAAGCTGATCAATTACCTGAAGAAGTGATGCTGGGTTCGGTGATGTTTGGCCATCAGCAAATCCAAACTGCCATTAAATTGGTCAGTGAACTGCAATCTGAAGTCGGTAAGCCGGCCTGGGAATGGGCTGCGCCTGTTAAAGATGATCGCCTGTATAATGCGGTTAAAGAAGCGGCGTTTGCCGGTATCGGTGAAGCTTATGGCATCAGCGATAAAATGCTTCGTCAGGATCAACTGGCAGAAGTGCGTAAGTCAGTCATTGCTGCACTGGTGACTGAAGAAGGTGAATGGTCTGAAGATGATGTCAAAGGCGTCTTTGGTAAATTAGAAAAAGAATTGGTCCGTGGCCGCGTTATTGCCGGTGAACCGCGCATTGATGGACGTGACACTAAAACCGTCCGTCCGGTATTTGTCGAAACCACCATATTGCCACGCGTCCATGGTTCGGCACTGTTTACACGTGGTGAAACTCAGGCAATCGTTGTTGCCACACTAGGTGCCGAACGTGATGCACAAATGATTGATGCGGTTGAAGGTGAATACCGTGATCGTTTTATGCTGCATTACAATTTCCCGCCTTACTGCGTTGGTGAAACCGGTTTTGTTGGTACGCCTAAACGTCGTGAAATTGGGCACGGTAAATTGGCTAAACGCGGTATCCAGGCGGTTATGCCATCGGCTGAAGAATTCCCGTATGTGATTCGTGTGGTATCAGAAATAACCGAATCTAACGGCTCAAGCTCAATGGCGTCTGTGTGTGGTACTTCATTGGCATTAATGGATGCCGGTGTGCCAATCAAAGCGCCTGTGGCGGGTATCGCGATGGGTTTGATTAAAGAACCTGATGGCTATGCAGTACTGAGCGATATTCTCGGTGATGAAGATCATCTGGGTGATATGGACTTTAAAGTGGCGGGTACCGATAAAGGTGTCACAGCACTGCAAATGGACATTAAGATCGAAGGCATTAATGAAGAAATCATGCGTACTGCACTGGCACAAGCCCGAGAAGGTCGTTTGCATATCCTTGGTAAAATGAATGCGGTGATCAGCACCCATCGTCAGGAAATGTCAGAGTTTGCACCGCGCATCATTACCACCAAAGTGCATGCAGACAAAATTCGTGATGTTATTGGTAAAGGCGGCGCGACAATTCGGGCCATCACCGAAGAAACCGGTGCCACCATCGATATTCAGGATGACGGCACGGTGATGATTTTCTCGGCGGATTTCAATGCCGGTCAGGAAGCATTACACCGCATTGAACAAATCACCGCAGATGTTGAAGTCGGTAAGATTTATCAGGGCCGTGTGGCCAAACTGATGGATTTTGGTGCTTTTGTTACCATTTTGCCGGGCAAAGATGGTCTGGTGCATATCTCACAAATCTCTAACGAGCGGGTTGAGAATGTCAGCGACAAATTGTCTGAAGGCGATATGATTGATGTTAAAGTGTTGGAAGTCGATCGTCAGGGTCGGATCCGTTTGAGCATGAAAGCGGTTCACGAAGAGCCAGCCACCGAGGCTTAATTCCCGATTGGCTGAACTTTGCGATAAACTTAAAAGCCCCGCTTGCCGGGGCTTTTTTGTATTGAGAGAAAATTGATGCGCCGATGGCCGTTGTTGATAATTGGCTTACTGATCAGTTCACAGCTGTTTGCCGAAACCGTGCATGTGGCAGCAGCCGCCAATCTGCGTTATGTGTTGCCACTGATCATTGCTGACTATGAAACGCAGCATGAGGTTGATATAGCTGTCACCTATGCGGCATCCGGCACCCTAAGTAATCAAATTCGCCACGGCGCCCCATATCAGATTTTTTTATCAGCCGATACCGAATCGGTCAGGCCGGTAATTGACGCTAAACTTACTCAGGGCATGCCATTTAACTTTGCTGATGCGCAGCTGGTTTTATTTGCAAAGCACGACTCCGAGATTGAACTGGATTTGCAACTGGCCGGACTGAGATGCTATTTGCAATCCGCACCGCAACAGAAAATCGCCATTGCCAATCCCCAACATGCGCCCTATGGCCGCGCCGCAAAAGAGTATATGCAACAACATAAAGCCTGGCAGCTTGCCAAGCCGCATTTAGTGCAAGCTGAAAATGCCGGACAACTGACGCAATTTACCCTGAGCGGCAATGTGGCGCTGGGCTTTATACCGTTAAGTCACGCGATGCAGGCACCGATAAAACAACAAGGCCGGTTTTTAACCTTGCCAGTGGTCCTTCATCAGCAGGGCGTACTGACGAAGCGAGCGACAGTCGCTGCCGAAGATTTTGCGACCTTTTTGCAAGGTGAAGCCGCCCGGCAACATTTCTTGCAGCAAGGCTTTGTAGCACCCGGAGGGCCCTGATGGATTGGCAGGCTCTGCAGTTATCTTTATTGCTCGCTGCGCTGACCAGTGCGCTGTTATTGCCATTGGGGCTATTGCTAGCGCGTGCGCTGGCGCATCAGCAATTTACCGGGAAATATCTGATTGAAGCGCTGATAGTGTTGCCTTTGGTTTTGCCGCCAACCGTTTTAGGTTATTTTTTGCTAACCGCAATGGATCAAAACGCTTTGATGGGGCAGTGGTTTTATCAATTGACCGGCTCGCAACTGGCATTTTCCTTTAATGGCTTGTTACTGGCCTCGTTAATTTACAGTTTGCCATTTGCCGTACAGCCGATGCTAAGGGCACTGGAGCAAATACCGTATGGCCTGCGTGAAGCCGCCTGGTGCAGTGGTTTATCACGCTGGCAGACATTTTTAAAAATTGAATTACCACTGGCCTGGCCCGGTATTGTCACAGGGTTGGTGCTGAGTTTTTGCCATACTTTGGGTGAGTTTGGGGTGGTGCTGATGATTGGCGGTAATATCGCCGGGGAAACCCGCACCTTATCGATTGCCATTTATGACAGTGTGCTGGCTTTTGACCATGCTGCCGCCCAGCAAATGTCGATAATGTTATTACTGATTGCGATGGTCACAGTGACATTAGTGTATCGATTTAACCGGCGCTTGATGCGGATCTGATGTTAGCAGTCAAACTTAAAAATGCTCAGCCGATGCCGTTGAATGTGCAATTTACCTGTGCAGCCGGGCAATTACTGGCGTTGGTTGGGCCATCCGGTGCCGGTAAAACCAGTGTGTTACGGGCGATAGCCGGGTTACTGAAACCTCATGAAGGTCTTATTAGTTGTAACAATGCGGTTTGGCAGGACAGTGAAGCTGGCATCAATTTATCACCGCAACAACGCCGGGTTGGTATGGTGTTTCAGGACTACGCCTTATTTCCGCACTTAAATGTTGCTGATAATCTGCGACTGGCATTACCCGAACAGACCAAAAGCAACGCTTCGCGGATCGATGAATTATTACAGCAAGTTAATTTGCATGGTTTGGCGGGCCGTTATCCCAGTCAATTATCCGGCGGTCAGCAACAACGGGTTGCCTTAGCGAGAGCATTGGCCAGAGAGCCACAGGTATTATTGCTTGATGAGCCGTTTTCGGCGGTCGATAAAGTCACCCGCCGTAAATTGTATTTGGAGTTGCACAGTCTGCGCCGGCAATTGTCGATGCCGATTGTGCTGGTCACCCATGATTTGGATGAAGCAGCCATGCTGGCTGATGAAATGTGTGTGATTCATCAGGGCAATAGCTTGCAGCAGGGGCCGGTAGACAAAGTTTTACACCAACCGGCAACGTTGGCAGTGGCAAGGCAAGTGGATGCCCGTAATCTGTTCTCAGGCACCCTTGGCAATCAGCAAGGCAGTGTTTATTTACTTTGGCATGGTCAGCGTCTGGCAATTGTAAATACCAATCAATTCAAGCCCGGTGACAAAGTGCACTGGACTATTTCACCGAGCAAAGTGTTATTACATCAGCGGCGAAGGCCATCGCAAGGTGAGCAGGAAAATCCCTTAACCGGCATTATCAGCGATATGATTACTTTAAGAGGTATCACCACGGTATTACTAAGCATTCCGGCAGCTGAGCAGACAACTCTGCAAATGGATGTGCCGGAACATGTGGTCAGTCGTAATGCCTTAAAAATTGGCGAAACTATCGGTGTGTCACTGCTGGCTGAGGCAATACATTTGATACCGGATACTCGTGAGCAGGAATTCTAGTTATGAACAATCTTGATTGGCACCATATTCATGCCGCTGTTTGGCGGGCCAATAGTCAAAAACTCAAAGCCGTCAGCCGCCCGGATCCGATCCGTTTACAAGCGTTGATTGGTATCGATAACCAAAAAGCCGCCTTACTGGATAATACCCGACGTTTTTTACAGGGTGACACCAGTAACCATGCGCTGCTCTGGGGTAGTCGCGGTACCGGTAAATCATCGCTGATTAAAGCATTGCTCAATGAGTTTGCTGATGACGGTCTGCGCATGCTGCAGCTGGATAAAGACGATTTAACCTGGCTGCCTGATATTCTGGATGATCTGGAAGACCGGCCGTTTAAATTTATTATTTTTTGTGATGATTTGTCTTTTGAAGAAGCCGATGTCAGTTATAAACCGCTGAAGAGTTTGCTTGAGGGCGGGCTGGAAATGCCGCCCGATCACGTGCGGATTTATGCCACCTCCAATCGCCGGCATTTGCTGCCGGAACGGCAATCGGAAAATCAGCTGAGCAAAGTCGTCGACGGTGAAGTGCATTACACCGATAGTCTTGAAGACAAACTGGCGTTATCAGATCGGTTTGGTTTGTGGCTGTCATTTTATCCGGCTGGCTGGGATAGTTACTTTGCCATTGTCGATGCACTGTTTACCGATCAGAGTATTGATCGTCAGCAATTACACGAAGCTGCACGTTTATTTGCAATGAGTCGTGCCAGTCACAGTGGCCGTACCGCTAAACAATTTTATCTGCACTATCTGTCGGGCCATTGAACGATTGATCGACAATGGTCAATGTCACTTCATGACCCTGTAAATTGGCTTGATTTTGATAGGGCCAGCCCAGCTTAGCCGTTAGTTGCGCGGTGAGTTGCAGACCCAGACCAAAACCAGATTGTTCGGCAGTTGTGGCTTGGGGTTGATGACTATGTTGATTGCTGATGCGTATATTGGCCGCTTGTTGTTGAATCAACACCTTGCCTTCCCAAGTATGTTGGTAGGCGTTACGAATCAGGTTACCCAGGACAATTCGGGCGGCAATTTCAGATGCGTGACATGGGAAGGGGCTGGTTTCAATGCTGATCTGAACCTGCTTGTCTTTCAGCAGATAACGCATTTCCTGACACAGTTGTTGCAGCAAACCTTCCAGATCAAAGCTGTTAACCGACAGCGGCACATCGCTTTCACGGCTCAGCCAGAGAAGTGTTTCCGTCAAATAGTGCATATTGCGACTGGCGCGATCAATCCGGTCGGTAATATCCTGACGCATTGTGGTATTGGTTGGTTGTGATTGTGCCTGTAATTTATGCAGCAGCTCAATGTTGTTACGAATGACGCTGATGGGTGTCCGTAATTCATGACTGGTGTAACGTAAAAACTGATGTTCGCGATTCAAACTTTGTTGCACCGAAGACAGACTACGCTGGATCAATTGCGCCATATCATTGAGTTCGGGATAAAAGAAATCCGGCACTGGTTGCTGCAGGTTTTCAGCTTTTAAAGCACGCGTCCAGTGTCCCAGCTTGGTGACTGGCCGGGAAATATGTCGCAAAATCAACCAGACCAGCGCCACCATGGTTAAGGCAATAATGGCGCTGAATAACAGCAGTAATTGCATGCTTTCAGCGACATTACGACCCGCCATGGTTGACACATTGTCAGCACTTACCGTGCGGCTGATATAAACCGCATCATTATCAACTGATACCTGCATGACAAAATACATTTCATCAGGTCGCTGAAACCAGCTGGCGGGATTATGCTTTAGCAACACCGCCGGTTCATTCGGCGCTGCGTTAAAGACCTTGCGAATACTGGCCGGTTGGGCCGGCCAATCCACCGATAGTTGATTACCCCGAAAATTGGCACGGCCGCTGTTATCAAACTCGCGGCTGCTGGCCATAAAGGTCAACGCAGCATTTTCCATATTACTGGCGACGATATTGTCCATACCACGGACAAAAAAGTGCATGCTCAGCAGGCTGTAGCCAACCACAATGACCAGCCCCAACGTAATAAAGGCCAGCGAAATCAGTTTTTTCAGGCTAATCGGTCGTTTCATCAGCGATCCGTAGGGTAAAGCCATGGCCGGCCACCGTCTGCAACAATGGACTTAAAAACGGTCCATCAATGGCTTTACGCAAATGAAACATATGGACTTTCAAGCTATTGCTGTCAGGGAGTTCATCCCCCCAGACGGCCATTTGTAATTTTTGCCGGCTGACCACATTGGGCGCCTGACGCAACAAGACTTCCAATAACTGCCAGCCAATGGGCGATAATTTAATGACTTGACCATCGCGGCTGACGACGCGGCTGTTGAGATCCATCTGTAAATCGCCAATTTGTAGTTTCTGCATCTGACCGCTGCGTCTGCGTGATAAGGCCTGCAAACGTAAAACCAGTTCTTCCAGAGCAAAAGGTTTCACCAGATAGTCATCGGTGCCGGCAGCAAAGCCAGCTTGTTTATCCGCCAGTTGATCACGCGCTGTTAACATTAATATCGGAATATCTTTACCGTCGGCGCGTAGTCTTTCGCAAACTGTCAGACCATCAATACGCGGCAAGTTTAAATCAAGCAGCAGCACGTCATAACGCTGTTGTGCCAGCAAAGTCAGACCAGCTGCGCCATTACTGGCATGATCACATTGAATCGATTCCAGCTGGAAATAATCGATGACTGTCTGCGCCAGATCTAAATCATCCTCTATTAATAACACTGACAGCATGTTTAAACCTCCACCGTTGCTGGCAGAGCAAGATCCTGCTTACCGGGTAGACGTTGACGTAAATCGTGTTGCACTAATAACAGCATCGGGATCAATAGCAGGGTAATAAAGGTTGCAAACATAATACCGTAGGCCAAAGACACCGCTGCCGGAATCAGAAACTGTGCTTGCCTTGAGGTTTCGCCAAGTAGCGGCAACAACCCCGCAAATGTAGTAAATGAGGTCAGCAGCACTGCGCGCAGCCTGTTACGGGCTGAATCAACAATGGCCTGACGGACATCTGCCATATCGCGCTTTAATTCATTAAACCGTGCCGCCAGCAGCAAACTGTCATTGACCACTACACCACTCAACGCAATGATACCGTTCAACGATAATATTCCTAATGACAAATCATTGAGCCAGTGGCCGAGAATTGCACCGACAATACCAAATGGAATGGCCGTCATAATAATCAGCGGCTGACTGTAGGATTTCAGCGGAATAGCCAATAGTGCATAAATCGCCAGCATCGCCAGTAAAAATAAATGCAACATACTGGACTGGGTTTCTGCCTGCTCTTCAGCTTCACCGGCAAAATACACTTCCAAGTCTGGATACTTGGCTTCCAGTGTGGGCACGACATCACGTTGTAAGCGGGCCACCAGTTCAGTCACCGACAGCTGCTCTTTATCAACGTCACCTGATAAAAATACCGCGCGCTTGCCATCAATACGGGTAATACTGTCGCGGGTAAAACTGTAACTGACATCGGCAACACTCGACAGCGGCATCACCGTACCATCATCCAGCCTTACTCTGGATTTCAGCACATCAGCTGGATTTTGCCGGTCGATTTCCGGGTAGCGCACCTTAACTTCAATCTCATCGCTATTACGCTGATAACGCTGTACCACCTGTCCGCTAAAGCCCTGCAAGATCTGAATAGCCAATTGATCCGTCGTCAGTCCCAGAGCCCGGCCTTGCTGATTGAGTTTCAGTTGTAGCTGTGGCTGCCCCGGTTGCAGATTGTCTTCCAGGCCAATAATGCCCGGCAATGGCCGTAATAACGCTGCCATTTCTTCCCCGGCCAGCGTTAGTACCTTATCGTCATTGCTGCGCAGTTCAATCCGCAAGGCATCATCGGATTGTCGCGAACTTTGAATACGCAGACTGCGCACCCCCTCGGGTAAACCGACCTGGGCTTCCCATGCTTTTCTGAAGCTGGCCAAATCATAAGGCGCATCGGCAGCCAGTTCGACGGTTACACCACCGGAATGATCGGCTTCTGAGAGCACTTGTAAGTTGGCGATACCCGAAGCGCCGCCATTGGCTAATTGTCGATCGGTTTGATAAGCCGTTTTTTCTAATAACAATAAGGTCTCGTGAGTGCGACCATAGCTGACATCTTTGTGCATCGATATTTGTGAACGAACCGTGTCACCGGGAATCGACGGGAAAAAACTCATTCGTACGGCGCCGGTAAATGGCATGCTGAACACCAACACAAACACGATTAAAAACACCATCAACATTGCGTAACGAAATCGGAGACAGAAATCCAGAGCGGGTTGATATAAATGTTCAGCAAACCATTGCAAACCGCCATCGGCGGCATTTTGTACGCTGCGCCAGCTGCGGCTCAGCCAGTTGGTCGACGGTTTTTTGTGCGTGTTGAGGTGGGCCAAATGTGCTGGCAAAATCAGTTTGGATTCGACTACTGATAACATTAAGGCAATCGCCACCACCGCCGCAAACTGGGCATACAACTCACCCAGCCGGCCTTCAATTTGTGACAGTGCAAAAAAAGCCGCCACCGTGGTAAATACCCCGAAAAGGGTCGGTACAGCCACCTGCATGGTGCCTTTGATGGTATTGCGTAGTGTATCGCCTTCGCGGGATCGGACACTGTAGATACTCTCACCGACCACCACGGCGTCATCGACAATAATCCCCAGTGCCATCAAAAAGCCAAAGGTAGTGAACGAATTCAGTGATAATCCGGCCCACCCATCCCCCATAAAAAACAGCGTGCCCAGGAACACAAATGGCAGTCCCATTGCTACCCAAAAGGCGACAGTCAGATTTAAAAATATTGCCAGCAACACAAAAACCAGCGCCATGCCGATAAGGGCGTTGTTAAACAGTAATTGCAGCCTATCTAAAATACTGGCGCTGCGGTCATACCAGGTAGCCAGTTCAATGCCGGCAGGCAGTTTTTGATTAGCGCGCCAATCCTCAGCTACCAGGCGTGCATCAGCCACCGAATCGGCGATATCATCAAGTCCGGTGGTGACAACTTGTACACCAATGCTGTCTTGTCCCTGAAAGCGCGACAGCACTGATACATCATCATCAAAACTATCAAGGATATAAGCAACATCACCGAGTAAAACCTGTTGACCACTGGGATCGGTGACCAAAGGGATCTCGGCAAAGTCACGTTTCAGATAGGCTTGTTCAGCGGCCTTTAATTGCAGATAAATCTGTTCATTTCGCAGCACAGCAGTTAGCGGATTCGACGAATTATTATTAATAGCCGTTTCCACATCACTGAGCGTCAAGCCATAGGATTGCAAGCGGCCATCATCGATCTCAATCAGCATCATCGGATCCCGGCGACCGGATAAAGTCACCCGGTTTATTGACGGTTGATTGAGCAGATCCCGTTCCATGGCTTCAGCAATTTGCTGCAAAGACTGACGATCAGCATCACCATAAAGTTGTAGCCAGATAGCGTGTTCTTCACGCTCACCTTTACGGATCACTGGATTTTTGGCATCAGCCGGAAAGGTTGATATCGCATCAACCTGCGCTTTGACATCCCGCAGCAAAATGTCGAGATCATAATCACTTTGCATTTCAACCTTGACAGTGACCCCGCTGCGAGTGGAGTCACTGCTAATTTCCTTAATCCCGGTAATGCCTTCGAGTTGTTCCTCAATTTTTATGGCCAGACCTTCTTCGGATTGCCGCGCCGAGCCACTGTCGTAAGATACAGAAATATTAATGCTGTCCGGTTCCCTGCTCGGGAAAGCTTCTTTGCGTAAATCACCGACCGTCATCAGCCCCATGACGATGACCAGTAACATCAGCAGGTTAGCGGCAACCGGGTTGCTGGCAAACCAGCCAATGATACCGCTGCGACGTAAATTACTCACCGCTTGCCACCGATTTTGGGGTCACTGCCATACCCGGCAAATAACTATCAATGGGTTGAATCAACACCTGCTGTGCTTGTTCAGCGAGAGCTGCAGGCGGTTTGATATAAATAAACTCGGCATCACTGAACTCAGGTGTTGCAGCAAATTTTGCCAGCTGATTCTCAGTATTTACGTACCAGATATCGCCGCGCTGACTGAAACTGGTCAGCGGCAATTGCCACAAACCGGTACGTTCACTACCGGCCAGGGTGGCTTTGATAAAAGTACCGGGATTCAGGGTCGGCTGCTGATCCAGCGGCTGTTCAACCCCAATAATTAAAGCTCGTTGACGGGTGGTGCCATCCAAGTGTTGTTCACTGCGCAATACCCGGCCTTGCCACTCTCCATCACCTTCGACGGCTTGTAAATCAACCGGCCATGCTTCGGCTAACATCTGCGATGTTGTCGGCAGGCTTTGCCATTCACGCTCTGATAAAGACACATTAACTTCAATTAAATCTGTGCTGTACAGTGTTGCCACCTGTGCGCCGGTTTGCACAAAACTACCCGGTGAAATATTACGGGTCACCACTAATGCATCAAATGGTGCTTTAATTTCAGTGAATTGCAGATCTTTTTCGGCGCGCCGCAGTTGGGCTTTTGCATTATTAACAGTTGCCTGCGTCTGGGCTAACTGCGGTTTGCGTAACACCAAATCATCAGGCTTACCACCAAGCCCGGAGGCCTGCCATTCGGCTGCGGCTTGCTGACCTTGTCGCTGCTCTTGCATAAATAACAACTCGGCTTCAGCAACTTGCTGCTTTGCCTCGGCAACGGCAGCCAGATAATCACTGTTTTCAAGCGTTGCTAATGTAGCACCTTTTGGGACGCGCAGACCGGTTTCAAATTTGGCTGACAGTTGCTCAACCTGACCGGCTGCCTGAGCGCTGAGCGTGACATTAAATTTGGGATTCGCCGCCCCAAAAACACTGACAATAGCCTGATAGCGGCTGGTTTCTACGTTAAGCACAGAGACATCCGGACGAATAACCGGTACTTCACGTTTGATAATAGGCCGGTTGGCATAGTCGGCCATCATTTGTCGGCTGATAATAAAGGCAATGACCAAAATAATTGCTGCTGCGATAAACGCCAACCATTGAATACGTTTTGTCATGCGTTGATCTCCATGCCCAGCGCCAGACCAAGATTGATGCGATTCAGCAAGCGTTGATAAATCAAATCATCTCGCTGGGCCTGCAAATCAAAATTTTGCTGTTGCACACTCAGCAATTCGAGAATGGTTTTTAAGCCATTTTGATAGCTGCTCTGATATTGCTTTAGGTTATTTTCGGCACTGGCCAGGGCTTTTTCGACCGATTGCTGCTGGCTTTGCAGTGCCTGTTCAAAACTTAGCGCCTGCTCGATCTCAGTGACAGCAGTTAGCAACTGATCTCGGTAATCCTGATAGGCAATGGCCGTTTGTAATTCACTGATTTCAGCAGTTGCTTTGCGCTGACCACCTTCATATAGCGGTGCCGTCAACTGGCCCAATAATGACCAGGCCGGACCACCAAATAATGCCGCACGGGGAGACCGGGCGACATCCTGGAAGATAGCTTGAAAATCAAGGCGCGGTAACAGATCTTTATAAGCGGCTTCAGTACGTAAATCAGCTGCATTAATTGCCACAAAAGCCGCACGAAGATCCGGCCGTCGTTCAAGCGTTTGCTCAGGTAAATCAGCAATCGGTAACAATACCGCTGGATAGTCCTCTGGCAAATTCGCTAACGATGGTAACGCCGTTTGGCCGAGCAGGGTACGTAACAAGATTTGTTGCTGGCGCTGATTTTCTTGCAGCGCGGTAAGTCGGGCTTCTGAACGGGCAACGGCGGTGCGGGCACTGTCTAAATCTTCCAGAATGCCCAGACCTTGCTGGTAGCGATCCAGAATAAAGCCTTCAGTTTGTCTGAGGCTTTGCAGACGCTGCGTTTCAATATCTGTAGCGCGTTGCTGGGCAATCAGGGTTAGCCAGTTTTTGATGACTTCCGCGGCTAAAGTGTCGCGTGCAGATTGCAGTAACAGTGATTGTTGAATCAAGTCCTGTTGTGCGGCTTGTTCAAGGTTATCAAGCTGTCCCCACAAATCGGCCTGCCAGCTGACGCTGACATTGCTATTGAATACATCATCACTATCTGCACTGCGTGTTGCACCAAAACCAGCGCCGACTACCGGTAATTGTGCAGCTTCAGTAATCGTTAATTGTTTTTCCAGAATCTGCAAGGTCAGCAAGGTCTGTTGCAAACCGGGATTGTTATTCAGTGCCGTATCAATTAATGGCATTACGCCCCTTGCGGCAATCAGATTATTTAAATTGCTAACCGGCACAGCATTATCGGTATTTTGCCAGGGCGAAACCGTCGCGGTTTCTTCACGGATTTGTTTTGGATAATCTTTGTTCGAGGGATTGATACTGCAAGCACTGAGACTCAGTAAGGCAGCCATCAGACTCAGAAAGATTAGTGATCGTGGTTTTCGCACCGCAGCCGTATTCTCAAAGGATATTTTCATCATGACTCAAGATATTAAGTAGCCTGAGGTTAAAGGCTGGTTAAGACAGTGAGTTTTGTTGCTTCGCCCAGAAGTCGGCTTGAATAAAACATTTCAGCGCCAGCCCCAAAATGGCACAGAGACTCATCACCAAAATCATCGGTAACGGACTGCCATCACTCAGCGAAGTTACCAACCAGCCACTGGCGGCGCCGGTCATAAAGCCACAAGCGCCTAATAATGCAGTGGCTGTTGCAGCGCTGTGCGGGAAAAACTCAACGGTGCTGGCGATAGCATTGGCAACTGTTAACCCCTGAAAGCCGATAAACATCATAATGCCAACGACCAGCAGCCAAAGCTGCGGTGAATGGCTCAATAAAACATAAGCCAACAACATTAAGCCGACCAATAACTGCAGCGTTTGGCCGATGGTCAGTAAAAAGGCCGGCGGGTGATAACGCAAATACCGCATATTCAGCCGATTAAATACCACCATTACCAGCACATTAGCGCCGAATAAAAACGGATAGAGGGTTTCGCTGACGCTGAAATAGCCCATATACACAGAAGGTGACGCGGTAATAAAAGTAAATAAGCCACCAAATGAAAAACACTGCGCCGCTAAAAAACCCATTGCCTGACGATGACTGAGCACTGACAGATAACGTTTCATCGCGCTGGATCGATTGACAGCTTGTTGGTGGGTTTCGGGCAGAAAGCGAAATAACAGCCAGCCCAGCAATAAGGCGTAAATCAGCAAAAAGCCAAAAATGGAACGCCAGCCGGACAGGTGCAATAACAGCATGCCAATAATCGGTGCCATTAACGGTGCGATCATCATAATGATCGCCAATTGTGATAAATGCCGGGCGCTGTCGCGGCCGCTGCTGATGTCCCTGATTACGGCAGAGGAATTGACGATTGCCAAACCGCCGCCTAATGCCTGCACCAGTCGCCATAACCAGATAGCGTCAATGCTTTGGCTGGCAATAATGCCGGCGCTGCCAACACTAAACAGGCTGATGCCACTAAAAATAATTCGTCGCCGGCCAAAATGGTCTGAGAGCGGACCGCCAATGATTTGGCCTATCGCAAAACCACCGAGAAATAAACTTAACGACAGTTCAACATCATGGATCGGTATGTTTAATTGTTCGGCCATAGTTGGCATGGCTGGTAAATAAGCATCAATTGCTAATGGCGCCATCGCTGTCAAAGCGGCCAGCATCAATATCAATAAACTTATTTGCTGTGACGTTAGCTGCAGCTGCATGCCACGACTCCGGTTGGGCCGCTGCGCTCAGCCGGCATTAAGTGATAGATGCTGCGTTAGACAGACCGTGTTTGCCGAGTTCCCGCATATCAATACCACTAGGGTGCTGAAATACCCGCAGACCGAATTCCGGCAAAATCGCCAGTAAATGATCAAAAATATCGGAAGCAATACCTTCGTATTCAGCCCATTCGATGGTGCTGGTAAAGCAATAGATTTCCAGCGGCAGGCCATCAGCAGTCGGTGCCAGTTGCCGTGACATCAGCGTCAAATCCTGGCGGATCTGTGGATGGTGTTTTAAATATTGGCTGACATAAGCCCGGAAACAACCAATATTGGTAATCCGGCGGGTATTGACTGGCTCTTTACCCCATTCTTCCAACTTATGATTCCAGGCATCTATATCGGCTTGTTTATCAATAAGATAGTCGTTAAGTAGGTTGAACCGGTGAAGTTTTTGTTTTTCTTCAGTGTTCAGAAAGTGAATCGACTGTTGATCAATTAAGATACTGCGTTTGATACGGCGGCCACCGGTTTCCTTCATGCCGCGCCAGTTTTTAAACGGATCACTCAAAAACCGTTTGGTCGGGACAACGCTGATAGTTTTATCCCAGTTCTGTATTTTGACAGTGTGCAGGGCAATATCAATGACATCACCATCAGCATTCAGTTGGGGCATTTCAATCCAGTCGCCAACACGAATCAAATCATTGGAGCTGATTTGAACACTGGCCACCAGTGACAACAACGTATCCTGAAAAATCAGTAACAATACTGCCGCCATCGCACCTAAACCAGACAGCAGAATCAAAGGCGAGCGGTCAATCAGAGAGGCAATCACCAGAATCGTGGCAATGGCAAATACGACGATTTTGACGACCTGAATATAGCCTTTGACTGGTTTTAAATGGGCATCAGGACGCTTCTCGTAGGCGCTGTTGACCACGGTCAGCAGGTTGCTGATAGCCAGCGCAATGGTCAGCACAATAAAGGCGCTACTGACATTCTGCACAACGGAAATAATAAACTCGGGCAGACCGGGGATCAGATTGACACCGAGCGATAAAATTACTGCCGGGACAATATTCGCTAAACGGGCGATAAACGGTGAATCGGCAATACTGCTTTGTTTGTTAATGGCCGAGGTACGCAGAAACTTATAGATGCCGCGCACCAGAATCCGTTTAACAATCCAGTTGGCGATCCAGGCAACCAGCAATAAAACGGTCACACCCACGAGCGTCGACAGTTCAGGATAGCTGTTAAGGTGTGCCAGCAGTTGCTGATAGAGCTCCATAAAAACCTTCATTGGCTGTGTAAAGTGCTGATTGTAACAGCAGTTTGACTACACAATAACAGCTGGAAAAAGCAATTTGATTTGAGAAGAAAGCCATACTAAAGCTATAATGGCTGGCTTTTCAGACTCTTATCAATTAACGATGAATCCACCTTAGCATCCAGCCTCCCGGCTTTTCTTAAAAAATCGCTTATTTCTTCAGCGATTAAACGTGCCTGAAAACGGTACAAACTTCACAAAAAATTTAATTAGGAACTCTCTATGCTGCAAACGCTGAAACGCGATTGGCTGGGCAATGTCCGTGGCGATCTGATCGCCGGTATCGTTGTTGCCCTGGCACTTATTCCGGAAGCGATCGCTTTCTCTATCATTGCTGGTGTTGACCCCAAAGTGGGGTTATATGCCTCATTTTGTATTTCGGTCATCATTGCAATCGTAGGTGGCCGGCCAGGTATGGTCTCAGCTGCAACTGGTGCCATGGCGTTATTGATGATTATGCTGGTTAAGGAGCATGGTCTTGAATATCTGCTGGCGGCGACCTTGCTGACCGGTGTTTTGCAAATTGGGGCAGGTTATTTAAAGCTCGGCGATTTGATGCGTTTTGTCTCGCGCTCGGTGGTGACCGGCTTTGTTAATGCGCTGGCGATATTGATTTTTATGGCGCAATTGCCTGAGCTGACCAATGTTACCTGGCATGTTTATGCCATGACTGCAGCGGGCCTGGCGATTATTTACCTGTTTCCTTATGTGCCCAAAGTCGGCCGTTTACTGCCTTCACCGCTGGTCACCATTATTGTGCTGACCCTGGCAGCGATGTTTATGAATCTGGATATTCGCACCGTCGGTGATATGGGCGAGTTGCCGGATACCTTGCCAATATTTTTATGGCCGGAAGTGCCACTGAATTTTGAAACCCTGATGATCATTTTCCCGACAGCGATTGCCTTAACGGTAGTCGGTTTGCTGGAATCGATGATGACGGCAACGATTGTCGATGATTTAACCGATACCCCAAGTGATAAAAACCGTGAATGTAAAGGTCAGGGCGTTGCCAATATCGGCTCGGGTCTGCTCGGCGGTATGGCGGGTTGCGCGATGATTGGTCAGTCAGTCATCAATATCAAATCCGGTGGTCGCGGCCGGTTGTCGACCATGATGGCCGGTGTCTATCTGATCATTATGATCTTGGTGCTGGATGAATGGTTGGTACAAATCCCGATGGCAGCACTGGTGGCGGTGATGATCATGGTGGCGATCGGTACGTTTTCATGGGATTCGCTGCGTGATATGAAAAAGCATCCCTTGTCGACCAATATCGTCATGGTAGTGACCGTTATCGTGGTGGTAGCAACCCATAATCTGGCGATTGGTGTGTTTGTTGGTGTGCTGCTGGCAGCCTTGTTTTTTGCCAACAAAGTCGGCCAGTTTATGGTCGTCAAGAGTGAGCTGAGTCATGATGATACCCAGCGTCGTTATCAGATCCTCGGGCAGGTATTTTTTGCGTCATCGGAAAAGTTCGCCGCGGCGTTTGATTTCAAAGAAGCATTGGAAAAAGTCGAGATTGATTTGACCCATGCGCATTTTTGGGATATCACCTCCGTTTCTGCTTTGGATAAGGTGGTAATTAAATTCCGCCGCGAAGGTACCGGAGTTGAACTCATTGGCATGAATGAAGCGACTGCCACTATTGTTGATAAATTCGGTGTGCATGATAAGCCGGAAGAAGTCGAGAAAATACTCGGCGGACACTAGGGCTTGTTTATCTTTCAGATCCACCTCTGTTGTGAACTGAAAAAGCGTCAATCAAGGCGCGAGGAGAGCCGTTTAGTTATTCTAAACAAACAACGAGCAACGCGGAGTGACGCTTTTTCAGTCACAACCCGAAGGGCTGGGACTATTTTTGCGCCCGGCCGCGTTGTCAACCGCTTATGTAGCAAAACTACACAGCGCAATTTCCGCCTTGCCGGACACAAAAATAGCCGCCAGCAGTGGTGGATATGAAAAATAAATAAGCCCTCAGGAGAGATAAATGTCAAAAATAATAGCTTGTATCGACGGCTCAATCACAACGCCGGCAGTTTGTCATGCTGCCGCCTGGGCCAGTCAGCGTTTAAACGCGCCATTGGATTTACTGCATGTACTGGATAAAACGGAATATCCCACCGCTGAGAACAGTAAAAACTTGTCAGGTAATATTGGTTTGGGCAGTCGTGAACACTTGTTGCAGGAACTGGTCGAGCTTGATGAAAAGCGCAGTCGTCTGGCGCTGGAGCACGGCAAAAATATTTTGCAGGATGCCAAAAAACTTGCGCAGGAGTTTGGCGCAACCGATATCACCACCCATCAGCGTCATGGCAATCTGATAGAAACCTTATCGGATTTGCAGGATGACACCCGGGTGCTGGTCATCGGCCGGCAAGGTGAAGTACATCAGAATCAGGCGCACAGCTTAGGCAGTCATTTAGAAAACATGATTCGCTCAATGCATAAGCCGATATTGATCTGTCTGCCCGGCTTTACAGCACCTACGCGCTTTATGATTGCTTATGATGGCAGTAAAACCGGCGATAAAGCCCTCGAAAAAGTATCACAAACACCATTGTTGAAAGGCATGGCCTGTCACATTGTCATGGTGGCTGAGGCTGATAAAACCCACCAGGACAAACTACAGGCAGCTACGGAGAAACTTACTGCCGCGGGTTTTGATGTGACCTCTGCCATATTGCAGGGTGATGTTGAGCCGGCACTGCATCAGTATCAAATTGATAATCAAATTGAACTGTTGGTGATGGGCGCTTATGGGCATTCGCGTATCCGCCAGTTCCTGGTCGGCAGTACCACCTCAAAAATGGTGCGGATGAGTGATATCCCGATATTTTTATTACGGTAAACGGCAGCAACATGCTGGATAAAAAACAAAAAAAGCATTTTCAGGATTTACTGCTGAATATGCGCGCCGAAGTCGCGGGTGCGATTGCTGAAGATGCCAGTCAAACCGTTGAGTTGGATCAGTCCCGACAAGGACGTTTATCGCGCATGGATGCGCTGCAAGGGCAGCAGCTGGCTTTAGAAACACAACGTCGCCAGCAGCGCCGTTTAAAGGCGATTGATGGTGCATTAACGCGGTTAGAAAACGATGAGTTTGGTTTTTGCTTTCAATGTGACGAGTCTATTGCGTTGCCACGACTGCAATTTGATCCGACCGTTACCCGATGCATTCAATGTGCTGAGTAAAGCAAGCAGCCGGCAGGGCGAACCACGCGACTTAAACCAAAACCGGATTGATTTACGTAATGAATCAGGCAGAACTAAACGAGAGACAGTACCTCACTGAAATCCAGGCTAAATTAAATCGCACCATTGAAACGCTTGATAAGCGGCTTCATCACTATCAGCAAGAGATTGAACAACAAAAAGATTATCTTGCCGGTAGCCGTGATGAAATGGATCACATTGAAAAAATTGATGCCCGGCGAACCATAGAACAAGCTGTTTTTACCGGTGACAAAGCGCTGGATTTGAAAAACCGTCTGAAACGGCTGGTGCAGTCACCTTATTTTGGCCGTTTTGATTTCTGTGCTGCCGGAAAGGCGCATCACCATCCCATCTATATCGGCATTCATCAGTTTTTTGATGATGCGGACAATAAAACCCTTATTCATGACTGGCGGGCACCGATTGCTGCTATGTTTTATGATCATGAAGTTGGCCCCGCGCGTTATCAGTCCCCGGAAGGTGAAAAAAGCGGCGAAATTGCTTTAAAACGGCAGTTCCGTATTCGCGATGGACAGATGGAGTTTATGCTCGAAAGCGCCGTAAATATCATGGATGATGTGCTGCAAAGCACACTCAGCGAAGCTTCTGATGAGGGTATGAAAAATATCGTTGCGACTATTCAGCGCGATCAGAATGCCATTATCCGCAATGAACATGCCCAAAATCTGATCATTCAAGGCGTTGCCGGTTCAGGCAAGACCTCCATTGCCTTACATCGCATTGCCTTTTTGTTGTATCGCTTTAAAGACACCTTAAAGTCAGAAGATATTCTGATTATCTCGCCGAATCGCGTCTTTGCCGATTATATTGCCAATGTCCTGCCGGAGCTTGGCGAAGAGTCGGTGCAGGAGATCCAGATGGAAACCCTGGCGGATGCGATTCTGGGCGGGCAGTATAAATTTCAGACTTTCTTTGAGCAGATATCAGCCTTGTTGTCAGAACGGGATCCGTCTTTGCAACAACGCATTCAGTATAAATCTGCTGCGGCATTTTTGAAGACGCTGAATAAATACGCAGATTATGTTGAGAAACAAACATTTGTCGGCAAAGATATCTGGATTGAAGGCCGGCTGATTCCTGATTTTTTACTGGAAGAGCTGTTTGATAAACATCGTGGTTATGACCTGACCGAGCGGATAAACCGAACCATTAAAAGCATCGAACAGCGCGTCGGGCTGGAATATAATTTCAACCTGTTACCGGAGCACAGAAAACAGCTGAAAACAGCCGTCAGAGGGATGTATAAGCGGTCAACGCTGCGGGAAACCTACAAACAGATGTTCGACTGGCTGGAGCAACCTGACATGTTCAAGACCGCCCACAGTGGCCATTTGGAATATGCCGATGTTTTTCCGTTGATTTACCTGAAAATGCGGCTGGAGGGTAAAAGTCAGCTGCGCTGGCAAACCAAACATTTGCTGATAGATGAAATGCAGGATTACACCCCGGTGCAATACGCAGTGATTGAAAAGCTGTTTTCCTGCAAAAAAACCATTTTGGGCGATGCCAATCAATCGGTTAATCCCCACAGCGCCTCTGATGTTAACGCTATCCGTGATGCGTTTATTCAGGCGTCGGTAATGAAGCTTAATAAAAGTTACCGTTCAACGTTTGAAATTACCCAATTTGCGCAGCAAATTGTCCCTGATCCGGATTTAGAGGCTATGCACCGGCATGGCGAAACACCACAAATATTGCTGTTTCAGAATAAGTCTGATGAGAAGCGTTATTTGCTTGAACGCGCCCGGGAATTTGCCGCTGGGGCACATAATTCATTGGGTATTATTTGTAAAACCCAGCAGCAAGCGCAAAAACTGGCAGATTATTTTCAGCAGCAACAGATTGCTGTGCACCTGCTGACGGCACAAACGGCTACTTTTGCCAAGGGGATTGTGATTTCAACCGCCTATATGGCAAAAGGCCTGGAGTTTGATGAAGTAATTGTGCCTGAACTCAGTCAGGCCAACTATCACTCAGCGATGCATCGGCATCTTTTGTATGTTGCCTGTACCCGTGCCATGCATAGATTGACGGTGACCTATACCAGCAATCGCAGCGAACTTTTGCCCGCTGCAGTATCAAGCCACCGTCATCAGTCTGTTAACTGACCCGTTTATAACCGCCGGCAACACCGTTTTTAGATAAAACCCATTGCCAGAGCTGAATATCACGAGCTCGGAAAGCGCCTGCGCAACTTAGCAGATAATAGCGCCACATCCGGTAAAATTCTTTGCCAAGTTTATCTTCAAATTGCGGCCAGCTTGCTTCGAAGTTCTGATGCCAGGCCATCAATGTTTTGTCATAGTCAGCACCAAAATTATGCAAGTCTTCGACGACAAACAGGTCATCGATGCTATCGCCGATCTGACCGACAGAAGGCAGCTGACCATTGGGGAAAATATATTTGTCTATCCATGGGTCAACACCACCTTTACGCTGATTTTTACCAATGGTATGCAGTAAAAACAGACCGTCATCTTTCAGGCAACGATTAGCCACTTCGAAGTAAGTCCGGTAGTTTTTCGGGCCGACATGTTCAAACATGCCAATACTGACAATATGATCAAATTTTTCATCAACTTGCCGGTAGTCCTGCAGGCGGAATTCGATAGGTAAATCGTGGTATTTAAGCTTGGCAAAAGCTGCCTGTTCTTGCGAAATGGTCACTCCGACACATTCCACACCATAGTGCTCTGCGGCATAGCCCATAAAGCTACCCCAGCCGCAGCCGATATCCAGTACCCGCATACCCGGTTTAAGATCAAGCTTGCGACAAATTAAATCCAGTTTGGCTTCCTGAGCCTGCTCCAGATTTTCCGCTGTATCCCAGTAACCGCAGGTGTAGGTCATTCGGCTGTCGAGCATGGTTTTATAAAAGTCATTACCCAGATCGTAATGTTGTTCGCCCACCTGCCATGCACGTTTCTCAGTTTGCCGGTTAAACAGTTTGGCTTTAATAACGTGACCTACTAACCGCAGCGGATTGATTTCTTTTTCGAGCCCGGCGCGCAGGATGCGATTAAAAAATTCATCCAGTGCCGGCGCATCCCAGTCACCCGCCATATAGGCTTCGCCGAGTCCTAAATTGCCGCGGCTTAAAATTTGTGCGGCCAGATTTTCATTGTGTATTTGGATATCCCAGGGCTTGTCACCACCAATATTGATATCGGCTTTGGCAAGCATATCGGTGATAAATTGCATATCACTGGAGTTGGCACGAGTTGGTGCTGTTTGACTAGGGAGTGCTTTCATTTATTTTGTTCCTGCAATGACATATTTGCCGGCTGTCTTTTGAAAACCATCGGAATAAAATTGACCGGCTTTGCTGTTGTAAAATCAAAAACAACCGGTATCGGTGTTTTTGATTACTGACATATGTTTTAGCAGGATGCTAGGGCGGAGTAGGCAGTGTAAATGCGGTTGGACAAAGATTTATCATTCCGTAATGTTACATTTTTTTACAGTTTGTTTCAAAAATAAATGGTCTTCAATGACGATTGTATTGTCGTTAAATCTAAACCGGATGTATTCAGCACTTCTGGCCGTATATAATTATTTGCTTGTTGAACAAATGATTGCTCAATAACGGCTGAGGAACATTGATGGCAGATATTGCTGAGCAAAACCGCGTGTCATCTGGACATCCTCGTAATCCAAAGGAAACGGTTGTCGAGGCCATTCAGAACAGTGGTTGTTTATTGCGGTTTGACGCAACATTTCAGCATGTCCATCAGGTCAGTGCTAACTTAGCAGATTATCTGGGTATTACCGTGGATACGGCATTACAAACTTCTGCTCAGGATTTACTGGGCAATAAATTGCATACCCGCCTGCAAGTGAGTTTACAAAAGCAGCATCGTCTGCCCGCAGCAATGGTCATCAATCGTCAGGTTGCGGGTCATTACCAGCGGTTTTATGTGATGGCTTATCGTAGCGATGATGCTATTGTGGTTGAACTTGAGCCTTTGTCCCGTTCGGGCGAACAGCGTCTGCTGCCAGTCATAAATGAGTGGCTGACACGATTGTCTGCCACCCAAGAAATTCCGCAGTTACTGCAAATACTGACTCAGGGTGTGCAGGCCGTAACCGGCTTTGACCGGGTCATTCTAGGCGAATTTGATCCGCATGGTCATCGTACGGTTATTGCTGAGAGTTGCCGGCAGGCAGAGCACCGTTTGCTGGATTTTCGTTTGCCGGCGGATGACATTCCAACCATAGTGCGCCAGCGTTATGTCGATAATCCGCTGCGATCAGTACCTGATGTGTCGGCAGCACCCATTGCATTAGTGCCTGAACGCAGTGCTGATTTGCCTTTACTGGATATGACCTTTGGTTATTTGAGAGCGATTTCCGATGAGCATAAAGCCTATCTCGACAATATCGATGTTAAAGCCACTTTAAACATTGCAATTCACAGTTATAAAGGTTTGTGGGGTCTGTTGGTAGGGCACAATTTCACCCCTATTTCGTTATCACCGGCACAACGTGATGCCGCATACAATTTGGTACAGATGGCTTCGCAAAGGTTGTTTTTACTACAGCATTTGCAAGAGGTGGCCTTTTTACAGCAGGTGATGGACAGCCGCGAATTACTGTCTGCCGAACGCGGGTTAATAAGTCAGTCTGCTGAATTGTTTAAAGCCCATGGCCGTGGTTGGCTGCAATTATTTGGGTTATGCGGTATAGCCCTGGTTTATGACGACAAAGTCACCTGCTTTGCTGAAACACTGGATGAGTACGAGATCGATATTGTCGCCAAATGGCTGAACCAGCATGTCGGCGACGATAAGGTCTGGTGCTGTGAGCGGCTTGGTGCCACTGAATTACAGAATTTGGTGGATTTACGTGATCGTGCTGGCCTGATGGCGGTGCGGTTACCCGGTGAAACCGATAAAAACGGCTGGATGCTGATGTTTCGCAAAACAACGCGATGCCAGTATCAATGGCTGGCCAGCCTGAATTCGCTAGCAGCTTTTACAGAAGGTTTATTATCACCGGTGCCAGAAAAAACGGCTGAAGTCTGGTTGGAAACAATCAAAGACCGTAGCGTCGCGTGGCGGAAAATCGACAAAAAAGCGGCACTGGATCTGGCTGAAGATTTGACGGTCGCCATTAGCGTTAATGAGATCAGTGAACTTAATAAACAACTTCATCGCGCCAATGCGCAACTGCAAGAAATTGCCCACACCGACTCATTGACACAGGTTTGGAACCGCTATCGGATTGAGCAGGCGATTGATGCCGAATTATCGGCTGCCGAGCGTTATCAGCGGCCATGTTCAATCTTGCTATTTGATATTGATGAATTTAAGGAAGTTAATGATACACATGGCCATGACCTTGGTGATGTCGTACTAAAACGACTGGCCACTGAAATTCACGGCCAACTTCGCGGCAGCGATTTTCTGGGCCGCTGGGGTGGCGAGGAATTTATTGTACTGGCGTCAAATAATATGCTGACTGAGGCTGGCAATTTAGCGCGGCGTCTACGTAAACATATTGCCAGTGTCAATTTCCCGGAGGTTGGGCATATCACTATCAGCATCGGTGTTGCTGAATGGCATGCCGGTGAAAGCCGCCGGGCATTACTGGAGCGTGCTGACAAAGCCATGTATCAGGCCAAACAAGGTGGCCGTAATCGGGTTGAACTTGCTGAATAGCAGTTTGTATCAACCGTTGATTTCAGCCAAACTACACTGTTTTGTAAATCCTGCTGCCACTGCAGCGCAATCGAAAGAAATTAATATGGCCAATCCGACCCTGCAAACCGAGGTGAACAAGCGCCGAACCTTTGCGATCATTTCGCATCCTGATGCCGGTAAAACCACGCTGACCGAAAAGCTGCTGTATTTCGGTGGTGCCATTCAGATGGCTGGTAGTGTTAAATCCCGCAAAACTGATCGCCATGCTACTTCCGACTGGATGGAAATGGAAAAAGAGCGGGGCATTTCGGTGACTTCATCGGTGATGCAATTCCCCTATAAAGGCCGCATCGTTAATCTGCTCGACACACCGGGCCATGCTGACTTTTCCGAAGATACTTACCGCACACTCACCGCCGTTGATTCGGCGTTGATGGTTATTGACAGCGCTAAGGGTGTTGAGGAACGCACCATTAAACTGATGGAAGTTTGCCGGCTGCGGGATACGCCAATCCTGACCTTTATCAATAAATTAGATCGGGAAGGCCGCGAGCCGCTGGAATTGCTCGATGAAGTTGAACGCATTCTGAATATCCGTTGTGCGCCAGTGACCTGGCCGATCGGCATGGGTAAAGGCTTTAAAGGCATTTTCCATTTGTACAACGACAGTGTCCGTTTGTTTGCCCCACACAGCAAAGATGATGGTGAGCTGATTCAGGGATTGAACAATCCACGTTTGGATGAATTGTTCGGCAATATGGCTGACGATCTACGGGAAGAAATTGAGCTGGTGCGCGGTGCCAGTGATCAATTTGATCTGGATGCATTTTTAAAAGGTGAAATGACCCCAGTATTTTTTGGTTCGGCGATGAACAATTTCGGCGTGACCGAATTGATGGATGCTTATGTCGAGTACGCGCCGTCGCCACAGGCACGTGAAACCACGGGCCGTAGCGTTTCAGCCAATGAAGAAAATTTCAGCGGTTTTGTCTTTAAAATCCAGGCCAATATGGATCCGAAACATCGCGATCGCATTGCTTTTATGCGGGTTTGCTCAGGTCGCTATACCAAGGGTATGAAGTTACGACAAACCCGCATTGGTAAAGATGTCACCATTGCCAATGCGGTGACCTTTATGGCTGCCGAGCGTGAACAAGCTGAAGAAGCCTGGCCCGGTGATATTTTGGGTCTGCATAATCATGGCACCATCCAGATTGGTGATACCTTTACCCAGGGTGAAGATCTGCAATTCACCGGAATCCCGTATTTTGCGCCGGAATTATTTCGTCGGGTGCGTCTGAAAGACCCTTTGAAAAACAAAGCGTTACTCAAAGGTTTACAACAGCTCAGTGAAGAAGGTGCCACCCAGTTATTCCGGCCATTGGATAACAATGATCTGATTTTGGGCGCCGTCGGGGTGTTGCAGTTTGATGTGGTTGTGCATCGCCTCAAAGGCGAATATAACGTCGAATGCGCTTATGAGCCGGTGCAGGTGAATACTGCCCGCTGGGTGTATTGTAATGATGTCAAAAAACTCGAAGAATTCAAACGTAAAGCATCACAAAATCTCGCCTGGGATGGTGCCGATAATCTGACTTATATCGCGCCGACCCGGGTCAATCTGGATTTGACCATGGAACGCTGGCCGGAGATTGATTTCAGGGCCACTCGCGAACATTTGTAATCAGCACTTGCAGGGTGGCGGGCGGTCAAGCAGAATAAAACGCTCAATGCCCACTGGAGACAGACCATGAAAGTCAGATCCATCACCAAGAATAAAGGCAAGCCGGTTATTGGCCTGACACCATCAGATTCACTGGATAAAGCCGTGAATCTGATGATGGAACATCGTATCGGATCGCTGGTGGTGACCGATAACGGCGCGCTGGTGGGTATTTTGTCAGAACGCGACTTACTGAACGTTTTACATAAAAAACACGCGATGTGGGAACCACGTACTGCCCAAGATGCGATGACGCCTGACCCTTATACCTGTGATCCAGATAATACGCTGGAAGAGGTGATGAACATTATGGTGGAACATAATATCCGCCATTTACCGGTGGTTTATCAGGGGCGTTTAGAAGGGATGTTGTCGATCACCGACATTGTCGAAGAATTGCTTAAAAAAGCCAAGTTCGAAAACAAATTACTGAAGAACTATATTCAGAATTGGCCAGATGCCGAGCAGGGCAGCGAATAATCGCTGATTTAAGCGTTAGTTTTCGTCGAATTGCTCAATACGTTCGATCTGTAGCTTGTTTTCGCGGCCAAAATCCAGCAAAAAATCAAACAGCATTTCATCCAGCTCTTCTAACTCGGCACTAATCACAACGGACTTTACGCCATCAATTGATGCCAGTTTGACGTGCGGATGAAAAATGATACGCCGGCCAGGTCCATAGCTGGCAACGGCACCACACAGGCGTTCTGCCCAATCGCTGGGCCGAAATTTACCGCCGTCTTCGGTCAGACCTTTGATAATGACTTTTTCGCTTGCCGGCATTGCCTGAGGGCTCTTTGTCAGTGAGAATTTAAACGAGCCGACATTTTACTGTAATTTACCGATGGAACGCGAAGTGAATAAACAAATAAAAGCGGCCAGCATGATTTAGGTCATCGCTAAAAACCCGTATAATCGCCTGCTTTAACTGTCGATAACAACGAGATATTTGTGGCCGATTACAAACAGACTTTAAATCTACCTGCGACCGATTTCCCGATGAAGGCGGGTCTGCCGAATCGCGAACCGTTGATTTTAAAGCGCTGGCAGGAACAGGATTTATATCGGCAACTGCGTGATCGCAACGCCAATAAGCCAAAATTTATTCTGCATGACGGTCCGCCGTATGCCAACGGCGACATTCATATCGGTCATGCCGTTAATAAAATCCTCAAGGATATGATCCTTAAGGCCAAAACATTAAGTGGTTTTGATACGCCTTATGTGCCCGGCTGGGATTGTCACGGCCTGCCAATCGAGCTCAATGTCGAGAAAAAAGTTGGTAAACCCGGCGTAAAAGTGTCGGCCAGTGAATTTCGTCAGGCCTGCCGTGATTATGCCGCTAAACAGGTGAACGGTCAGCGAGAGGATTTTAAGCGTCTGGGTGTATTCGGCGATTGGGAAAATCCTTACTTAACCATGGATTTTCAGTTTGAAGCCGATATTATCCGTACCCTTGGCAAAATTACCGCTAATGGCCATTTGCACAAAGGCGTTAAACCGGTGCATTGGTGTGTGGATTGCGGCTCAGCTTTGGCAGAAGCTGAAGTCGAATATGAAGACAAACGCTCTCCGGCAATCGATGTACGTTTTAAAGTAATTGATAACGCTGCTTTTGACGCCGTTTGTGCCAACGACGGGTCAGGTGCTGTCAGTCTGGTTATCTGGACTACTACGCCATGGACTATCCCCGCCAATCAGGCTGTTTGTCTGCATCCGGAACTGGATTATGTGTTGCTGCAATGTGGCGATGAGCGGCTGGTTTTGGCAGAAGCGCTGTATGAAACAGCGCTGGAGCGTTATCAGTTAAGCGGCGACATTATTGCCCGTGTTAAAGGCGCTGCGTTAGAAAAATTGCAATTACAACACCCGTTCTATGATCGTCAGGTGCCGGTCATTCTCGGCGACCATGTGACCACTGATGCTGGTACCGGCGCCGTGCACACCGCGCCCGGACATGGTCAGGATGACTTTGTGGTCGGTCAGCAATATGGCCTCGCTGTTGATAATCCGGTTGGTGGCAATGGGGTGTTTTTACCCGATACGCCGTTATTTGCTGGTGAGTCAGTGTTTAAAGCCAATCCGCTGGTCATTGAAACATTACGTGAACACGGCGCCTTACTGTGTCATATCGATATTCAGCACAGTTATCCACATTGCTGGCGGCATAAATCACCGATTATTTTCCGCGCCACACCGCAGTGGTTTATCAGCATGGATCAAAACGGTCTGCGTGACGCGGCCATGCAGGAGATTGCGGCGACGAAATGGTTGCCGGACTGGGGCCAAAAACGCATTGAAAATATGGTTTCCGGCCGGCCCGACTGGTGTATTTCCCGGCAACGTACCTGGGGTGTGCCGATCCCGATTTTTGTCCATCAGCAAACCGGTGAATTACATCCGCAGACGGCCGAACTGATTGAACAAGTGGCTCAGAAAGTCGAGCAGGGCGGTATTGATGTCTGGTTTGATTTGGCCACCGAAGATCTGATTGGCAATGATGCCGCTGAATACGACAAAGTCACCGATACGCTGGATGTCTGGTTTGATTCCGGTGTATCGCATGCCTGTGTGCTGGATCGTCGCGCTGAATTAACGCGACCGGCTGATTTATATTTAGAAGGCAGCGACCAGCATCGCGGCTGGTTCCAGTCTTCTTTACTGACCTCAGTGTCTGCAAATGGTAAAGCGCCTTACAAAGCGGTATTGACGCATGGTTTTACCGTTGATGCTGAAGGCAAAAAAATGTCCAAATCCAAGGGCAATGTGGTCGCGCCACAGCAAGTGGTAAATAATCTGGGCGCCGATATTATCCGTCTTTGGGTGGCGGCAACTGATTACAGCGCCGAAATGACGGTGTCGGATGAAATCCTCAAGCGAACTGCTGATTCTTACCGCCGCATTCGTAATACCGCGCGGTATTTGTTATCGAATCTCAGTGATTTTGATCCGGCGCAGAACCTGGTTGAAACTCAGGCGTTGCTGCCTTTGGATCGCTGGATCTTGGATAGTGCTTATCAGCTGCAGCAAGAACTTATCAAGGCATACGATAACTATCAGTTCCATCTGATTTATCAGAAGGTACATAACTTCTGTGCCAATGAACTGGGTAGTGCTTATCTGGATATCACCAAAGACCGTCAGTACACCATGCAGGCCGATAGTCTGGGTCGGCGTTCGTCGCAAACAGCGATGTACCATATTTTGGAAGCATTAACGCGTTGGATCGCGCCGATTCTGAGCTTTACTGCCGAGGAGCTATGGGGATTTATTCCGGGGCAGCGTAATGATTCAGTATTGCTCAATGAGTGGTATGCGGATTTAGCGCCGCTGGATGCTGACTCAGTCATCACCCAGAGCGATTGGGAAAACATTTTTGAGGTGCGTGAAACGGTTGCCAAGCAACTTGAAGAAGCGCGTAATCGTGGCGAAATTAAAGGTGGTCTGACGGCCGAAGTGAGTATTGCAGCGCCATCGGCTTCCCCAGTCAGCCAATCTCTGGCAAAACTGGGTGCTGAGCAGAAGTTTTTGTTTATTGTCTCGAAGGTGAATTTGTCTGCCACTGACAATAGCGATAATTCGACCTATTCGGTGGATATTCAACGGAGTCAACATGCACGCTGCGAACGCTGCTGGCATCAAACCGAAGATGTCGGCAGTCATGCCGAACATCCGGATTTGTGCGGCCGTTGTGTCAGTAATGCCTTTGGTGACGGCGAACAGCGGCAGTTTGCCTGAGGTTTATGATGCTGAAATATTTATGGCTTAGCCTGGTAATTATTATTGCCGATCAAATCAGTAAAACTGTGATGGTTAACTGGTTAGATTTATATGAAACAGTGCCGGTAATGCCGTTTTTTAATCTGACGCTGGCGCGCAATTCCGGGGCGGCATTTAGTTTTCTGGCCGGTGCCGGTGGCTGGCAGCGCTGGTTTTTCGTGGTGCTGGCGGCAGTGATTTCATCGGTATTAATTATCTGGATGCGGCGGTTGGCGCAAACGGCCAAACTGGAAGCGATCTCACTGGCATTGATTATCGGTGGGGCGATTGGCAATGTCATTGACCGTTTGATTTATGGTTACGTCATTGATTTTCTGGATGTCTATGCCGGTAGTTATCACTGGCCAGCCTTTAATGTTGCTGATTCTGCAATCTGTGTTGGCGCGGTGTTATTGATTATCGACAGTTTCCGTAAGCCGGCAGATCAACGATGAATTATCAGCAGCTTGCGAACAGTGCACTGGCCGATTTACAGCCTTACGTGCCGGGTAAACCGATTGCCGAGTTACAGCGCCAATACGGTTTAAAAGATATTGTTAAGCTGGCTTCCAATGAAAGCCCGTTAGGCCCGTCAACGGCGGTGCAGGCGGCGATTGCTTTGGCCGTTCGGGAAACCACGTTGTATCCCGATGGCAATGGCTTTGAATTAAAACAAGCGATCGCTGAAAAATTTGCCATACAACCCGCGCAAATTACCTTAGGTAACGGCAGCAATGATGTGCTGGAGCTGATTGTCCGTTGTTTCGCCGCGCCCGCTGATGAAGTGATGTTTGCCCAGCATGCTTTTGCTGTTTATCCGCTGGCCGCCAAGGCGATTGGTGCCACCGCGGTGGAAGTGCCGGCAAAAAATTATGGTCATGATTTGACGGCAATGCTGGCGGCAGTGACCGATAAAACCAAGTTGGTTTTTATCGCCAATCCTAACAATCCAACCGGTACGGCGGTTGCTCACAGCGAACTGGAAAAATTCCTGGTAGCGCTGCCACAAAGTTTGATGGTGGTGCTGGACGAAGCTTATCTGGAATATAACGATAATCCGGTCAATACCCTCGAGTGGCTGGACAAATATCCTAATCTGATTATTTGCCGGACCTTTTCTAAAGCTTATGGCCTGGCTGGTTTACGGGTCGGGTTTGCGGTATCGCATCCTGAAGTGGCAGATTTACTGAATCGTATCCGTCAGCCATTTAATGTCAATCATCTGGCATTAGCCGCAGCCGTGGCAGCTTTGGGTGATGATGATTATTTGCAACGTGCCCGTGATATCAATGCAGCCGGTATGCAGCAGTTTGAGAAAGGCTTTTCGGCATTAGGGCTGGAATATATTCCCTCCAAAGGGAATTTTATTTGCGTTGATGTCGGCCGGGAAGCCGCGCCGGTTTATGACGCTTTACTGCGTGAAGGCGTGATAGTGCGGCCGGTGGGCGCTTATGGTTTACCCAATCATCTGCGTATCAGTATTGGTCTTGAGCAAGATAATGTCCGTTGTTTAGCGGCCTTAAAAAAGGTGCTCAGTGATGATTAAACAACTTGCGGTAATTGGTGTCGGTTTGATTGGTGGCTCATTGGCATTGGCTTTGAAAAAAGTCGGCCAGGTTGAGCAGGTAATTGGCTACTCCCGATCTGCCGATGCCCGTGAAGAAGCCCTGCAACTCGGCATTATTGATGAGGCCGCTACTAACATTGCCGATGCAGTCAGAAATGCCGATGTCGTGTTTGTCGCGGTGCCAATGGGCGCGATGCAAACAGTGTTTGCTGAGCTTGCGCCACATTTAAAAGCCGGTGCGATTGTCACCGATGGCGGCAGTGCAAAGCAGCAGGTAATTGATGCAGCAACAGCAACATTGGATTCGCATTTAACCAATTTTGTGCCTGGCCATCCGATTGCCGGCACCGAAAAGAGTGGTCCGTCGGCAGCGTTTGCAGAGCTTTATGAAGCGCATCGTGTGGTATTAACGCCAACGGCTGAGACCAATACGGATGCCGTGCAACAAGTTCAACAAATGTGGCAACACACCGGCGCAGAAGTGATGATGATGGATGTTGTACAGCACGATATTGTGCTGGCGGCGACCAGTCATTTACCGCATGTTTTGGCGTTTAATTTGGTTGGCATGTTGGCCCAGCGCGATGACTGCGAAGAAGTGCTGCGTTATGCCGCCGGTGGTTTTCGTGATTTTTCGCGGATAGCGTCCAGTGATGCCGTCATGTGGCGGGATATTTGTCTTGGTAATCAAGAGGCGATATTGGAATTATTAAGCCAGTATCGTAGCGGTCTCGACAAAATTGAGGTAGCAATTCGTGAAGACAACAGCGATTATTTGATTGATTTTTTCAGCCGGGCCAAACGTGCCCGTGACAGCCGCTTTGCTGAGCCGGGTTTAACCGATAACAGCGAAGTTTAGTGGAGCAAAAAACGCGTCGTGAGTGAACAAGCTAATTTGAAATTTATTGTCCAGCCTGGTGGCAAATTGACCGGCAACTTTCGGGTGCCTGGTGATAAGTCGATTTCCCATCGCAGCATTATGCTGGGTTCGTTGGCAGAGGGTGTCACCAAAGTTTCCGGCTTTTTGGAAGGTGAGGATGCGTTGGCAACCCTGGCGGCCTTTCGCAGCATGGGCGTAAAAATCGTCGGCCCGGATAAAGGCAAAGTCACTATTCATGGCGTGGGCATGCATGGCCTGAAAGCGCCTGAAAAAGAGGTAAATGTCGGAAATTCAGGCACGTCTATTCGTTTGTTAAGTGGCTTGTTAGCCGGACAAACTTTTGCCGTGACCATGAGTGGTGATGCGTCATTATCGAAACGGCCGATGCAGCGGGTCACTGAGCCATTAAAGTTAATGGGCGCAAAGATAGATTCAAATGATGGTAAACCGCCATTAACGATTCACGGTGGCAATGTTTTAACCGGCATTGATTACCTGTTACCGATGGCCAGTGCTCAGGTGAAGTCCTGTCTGTTGCTGGCCGGCATGTATGCCGATGGCGAAACCAGTATTACTGAACCGGCACCAACCCGCGATCATACTGAACGGATGTTAGCCGGCATGGGTTATCCGGTCACGGTGAATGACAATCGTATTAGCATTCAGGGTGGCGGACAATTAACTGGTACCAGGATTGATGTGCCAGCTGATATTTCATCGGCAACATTTTTTATGGTGGGTGCGGCAATTGCACCGGGTTCTGATATTACCTTGCAGCATGTTGGCATTAATCCAACGCGGATCGGCATTATCAATATCCTGCGGCAGATGGGCGCTGATATTTCACTGAGTAATGAGAAAATTACGGGTGGTGAACCAGTTGCCGATATCCGGGTGCGTTATGCGCCGCTGCATGGCATTCAGATCCCGGAAGAACAGGTGCCGCTGGCGATTGATGAATTTCCGGCAATATTTATCGCTGCCGCCTGCGCTGTGGGTAAAACGGTACTGACTGGCGCTGAAGAATTACGGGTTAAAGAAAGCGACCGGATTCAGGTGATGGCCGATGGTTTACAAACTCTGGGCATTGATGCCGAGCCCACAGCAGATGGCATGGTCATTCAGGGCGGCGTGATTGGTAGTGGTGACGTTGACAGCCACGGCGATCACCGTATTGCCATGTCATTTGCGATGGCGGCGTTGCAAGCGGGTGGCAGTATTCAGATTAATGATTGCGCCAATGTGGCGACTTCTTTTCCTGGTTTTGTTGAATTAGCGCAATCGGCTGGTTTAAAAATCGAGGCAATTGATGACTGATGTGCCAGTTTTAACAATTGATGGACCCAGTGGTTCCGGAAAAGGCACGCTGGCGCAACGAATGGCAGCAAAGTTAGGCTGGCATTATTTAGATAGTGGTGCTTTGTACCGCGTGCTGGCGCAGGCCGCACTTCAGGCTGGCATTGATTTGGCGGATGAAATCGCGCTGGCCAATTTAGCTGCCAATTTACCGGTGACGTTTCAGGTAGCGCAGGACACATTAACCGTTGTATTAAATGGTCAGGATGTATCACTGTTGATCCGCAGTGAGCAGGCCGGTAATGCGGCATCAAAGGTTGCAGCAATTCCGTCGGTACGAACAGCTTTATTACAGCGGCAGCGGGATTTTCGACAATCGCCGGGTTTGGTAACCGATGGTCGCGATATGGGCACCGTGGTGTTTCCGGACGCGCCGTACAAAGTCTATTTAACGGCCAGCGCCGAAGTGCGTGCTTCGCGCCGCTATAAGCAGTTGAAAGAAAAAGGAATTGATAGTAACCTTTCTGATCTTATTGCAGAAATCACTGAGCGTGATGAACGAGACCAGCAACGCGAAGTCGCGCCATTAAGGCCCGCCGCAGATGCCATTATCCTCGATTCAACCGCGTTAGGTATCAATGCAGTTTTTCAACGGGTTAGTGAACTTATTCGCTGATTCTTTTGGGTGACTTGAACGGATGGTCCGTTCGGGTTTTTTGTAACTATCCTGCTTTAGCAGGTTTAACGGGTGATTCTGCGTTTGTGCAGGGTCAAGGATGTCAATAATGAGCGAAAGCTTTGCAGAACTCTTTGAAGAGAGTCTAAACGCCACACCAATGCAACCAGGCAAAATTGTCACCGGTACGGTGGTCAATGTCGGTCCTGACGTGGTGATGGTAAATGCCGGTCTGAAATCTGAAGGTGCGATCCCAGTTTCTGAATTCCTCAACGAGAAAGGTGAAATCACCGTTTCTGTTGGTGATTTGGTCGATGTCTCACTGGAATCTCTGGAAGATGGCTTTGGTGCCACACAGTTGTCACGTGAAAAAGCCAAAGCGGCTGAAGCATGGGTCCGTCTGGAACATGCCTTCGAAGCCAATGAAACCGTGACCGGTATCATTTCAGGTAAAGTCAAAGGTGGTTTCACCGTCGATTTGGAAAATATCCGTGCCTTCCTGCCGGGTTCTCTGGTCGATGTGCGTCCAATCCGCGACACATCACACCTGGAAAACAAAGAGCTGGAGTTCAAGCTCATTAAATTGGATCGTCCACGTAACAACATCGTTGTTTCACGTCGCGCCATCATGGAAGCCGAAAACAGTGTTGAGCGTGAAGCGCTACTGGAAACATTGGAAGAAGGCAAAGTCGTTAAAGGTATCGTTAAGAACCTGACTGACTACGGCGCATTCGTAGATCTGGGCGGTATTGATGGTCTGTTACACATCACTGATATGGCATGGAAACGCGTTAAGCATCCTTCAGAAGTCGTGGCCATTGGCGACGAAATCGACGTTCAGGTTCTGAAATTCGACAAAGAGCGCGAGCGTGTGTCTCTGGGTCTGAAACAGCTGGGCGATGATCCTTGGAAAGATATTGCCCGTCGTTACCCGAACAGCACCCGTATCCACGGTAAAGTTACCAACATTGCTGACTACGGCTGCTTCGTTGAAATCGAAGATGGTGTTGAAGGTTTGGTTCATATGTCTGAAATGGACTGGACTAACAAAAACGTTCACCCATCTAAACTGGTTTCACTGGGCGATGAAGTTGAAGTTATGGTGTTGGATATCGATGCTGATCGTCGTCGTATCTCACTGGGTATCAAACAATGCCAGGCTAATCCTTGGGAAGAGTTTGCAATGACCCATAACAAAGGTGATAAAGTCAGCGGTGCGATTAAATCAATCACTGACTTTGGTATCTTCATCGGTTTAGATGGCGGTATTGATGGTCTGATTCACTTGTCTGATATTTCCTGGGAAGAAGAAAACGAAGAACTGATTCGTGACTTCAAGAAGGGCGATGATGTTGAAGCGGTTGTCTTAGCGATTGATCCTGAGCGTGAGCGTATTTCATTGGGTATCAAACAATTGCAGGACGATCCGTTCTCAGCTTATCTGTCAGAGCATCCACGTGGTTCAAAAGTAACCGGTAAAGTTATTGCCGTTGATGCCAAAGGCGCGACAATTGAGCTGGTAGAAGGCGTAGAAGGTTATGTCCGTGCTGCTGATATTGCTCGTGAACGCGTTGAAGATGCCAGCAAAGTGCTGAACATCGGTGACGAAGTGGAAGCCAAATTTACTGGCATGTCACGTAAAGATCGTACGTTGAATCTGTCAATCAAGGCCAAAGATGATCAAGAAGAATCTGAAGCCGTGAAAGAGTACAGCAACGTTTCATCTGGCAATACTACGCTGGGTGATTTGCTCAAAGAGCAAATGGATCAAAAAGGCAGCTAAAACTGTCATTGGACAGGCATCCGGCAGCGCCGGGTGCCTGTTTTTGCTCTCAACAAAAAGACAGAGCAATCACTGATGAGCCAGTTAAGGCTTAGCATTTTGCCGGGAATTTTGAATACATGACCAAATCTGATTTGATAGACATCCTATCTGAGAAACAATCTCTATTGAATTATCGTGACGTCGAATTGGCCGTCAAATTGATTTTGGAACAAATGAGTGACAGTTTGTCACACGGTGATCGTATTGAGATCCGTGGTTTTGGCAGCTTTACTTTGCATCATCGTCCGCCACGTTTAGGCCGTAATCCGAAAAGCGGTGAATCGGTTGAACTGGACGAAAAATATGTTCCACACTTTAAGCCAGGTAAAGAGTTACGTGACCGTGTTAATGAAGCGGCTAACCTGTCGTAAGCAATGAAAATTAGTCAGGAGGCCATCACCGGCGCGCATCAAATCCGCGATTACGGTGACGGTTTTCTACTGATTCAATTAGCCGATGGTCAAACGCAACGTTTAACGGGCAGTTTCATTCTTAGCAGTGATCAACTGCAATCTCCTATCCCCGATATCAGCAAACAATTCTCCGAAACTATAGCGGTTGAAGCGCTGACAACATTTGAATATGACGTTTTAATTGTCGTCACCAGCCAGCATATGAATGCCGACATTGCCTCGTTGATGCAGCAATTTCACCGCGCCGGATTGGCCGCGGAATTTATGGCGCTCGGCCCAGCTTGCCGGACCTTCAATTTATTATTAGCAGAAGGTCGTAAACCACTGATATGGGCAAGTGTATAGCCACTTTGCGGGCTAATTCAGAATCATTCTCAATTTGACACTTTATTGACAGTGTCAATCTGTGCGGCAAGTCACTGTTTCTTAATAAAATGCTGGTCAATTTGACGATATAAAAATGCATTGTCCTTGACCCTAATGATTCAAGTCAGGAAAATTCTCCCACGCATTGGCCTCCGTCCGACGCAGTTTTAGCATAATTTAATGACTTTAATTGATATAGATCAACCAAGTGTATGCAACGGTTGACTATGTTTTGGGTTAAACTTTGTCGTGGCTTTAGGGCTGACAATGAAATGGGTCTGCTTCTATTTCAATAACAAGAAGTCGAGAGAGTAACTCACAGAATAAGGTGTGATCGCTATGCAGGCGAAACAACAATATAACTATGAAGTGGTCAAGTGGTTCGCCTATATGGCGGTGGTTTATCTGGTTGCCGGAACAGGGATGGGGGTTTTCATTGCATCTCAGTTAGCCTGGCCGGGTTTGAATTTTGATAATCCGTATATCAGCTTTGGCCGATTACGTCCTTTGCATACCAACACGGTAATTTTTGCATTTGGTGGTTCGACACTGATGGCAACGGCATTCTATGTCGTACAAAGAACATCCGGTGTCAGACTGTGGAGTGACAAGATGGCCTGGTTCACCTTCTGGGGATGGAATCTGATCATTTTGGGTGCCATCATCACCTTACCATTAGGTTTCAGCCAGTCAAAAGAATATGCTGAACTGGAATGGCCACTGGATATCCTGATTGCAGTGGTCTGGATATCCTACATGTTCAACTTCATCATGACTTTGTCGATTCGTAAGAATTCACATATCTACGTCGCCAACTGGTTTTTCCTGGCGATGATGATCATGATTACCTATCTTCACGTTGTTAACAGTCTGTCTATACCGGTCAGTATGTGGAAATCCTATTCTATTTTCGCCGGTGTTCAGGATGCGATGATCCAGTGGTGGTGGGGACATAATGCTGTTGGTTTCTTCCTGACAGCCGGCTTCCTTGGCATCATGTATTATTTTGTCCCTAAACAGGCTAATCGGCCGGTTTACTCATACCGTTTGTCAGTAATTCATTTCTGGGCATTGGTCTTCGGTTATGTATGGTTAGGTGCTCACCATCTTCAATACACCGCACTGCCAGATTGGACAGGTTCTCTCGGGGCTGCGATTTCATTAGCGATGATTATTCCATCATGGGGTGGCGCGCTGAATGGTATGTTCACGCTGAGTGGCGCCTGGGACAAATTACGTACTGACTACATTTTGCGTTTCCTGATTGTTTCACTTGCTTTCTATGCCATGTCGACGTTTGAGGGGCCGGTTATGGCTTCAAAAACCGTTAATGCATTGTCTCACTACACTGACTGGACCATTGGTCACGTTCATTCAGGTGCACTTGGCTGGGTTGTCATGGTTTCTGTTGGCGCTTTGTATCACATGGTTGAACGTATGTGGGGTACAACCATGTATTCAGTCAAATTGGTCAATCTGCATTTCTGGATGGCAACAATCGGTACCGCTATTTACATTACGGCAATGTGGGTGGCCGGCATTATGCAAGGTCTGATGTGGCGTGCATATGATGACTACGGCAATCTGGCATATACGTTTGTTGAGTCTGTAGCGGCGATGCATCCTTATTATGCGATGCGTGCAATAGGAGGATTAATTTTCTTCCTTGGTGCCGTCATCATGCTTTATAACGTCACCGTTACCATCCGTAGGGCAGTCGTTAAGCCGTCTGCTGAAATGGCTGTTGCAGCGAATATTTGAGGAAATCGGAATGGCTAAACACAAGAACAATAAACGCGTTAGCTTCCAAGAGTGGGTAGAGCAGAACGTTTGGGGTTTGGTGCTGGCTACCGCACTGGTGGTATCTGTCGGCGGTATTGTTGAAATCGTGCCCTTGTTTTATTTGGATAATACTTTTGAGGATGATGTCTATCCTCAGTATGAAGAGTTGCAAGGTGTGCGCCCCTACACTGCTTTAGAGCTGGCTGGACGTGATGTTTATCAACGGGAAGGATGCTATCTTTGCCATTCACAAATGGTACGTCCATTTCGTGACGAGAAAGATCGTTATGGCCATTATTCACTGGCGGTCGAATCGAAATACGATCATCCGTTCCAGTGGGGCTCAAAACGTACCGGTCCTGATTTGGCGCGTGTTGGTGGCAAATATTCAGATGCCTGGCATATTCAGCATTTACGTGATCCGCGTAGTGTGGTGCCGGAATCTATTATGCCGCGTTACCCTTGGCTTGATGATGCAACCATTGATAGTGATGGTATCGAAAAACGCGTTAAAGCAATGAAAGTATTGGGTGTGCCCTACAGTGATGATGACATCATTGGCGCTGCTGAAGCAGTAGAAGGTAAGACAGAAATGCAGGCATTGGTGGCTTACTTACAAGTGCTGGGCACGATGGTGAAATTTGAGCCAGGCAGAGATTATCGTGAATAAGCTTCAGTCTTATTTTGATACAAACTGGAGTGCAATGACTGTTAACGACTGGATTGGCACGATCCTCACTATTATCATTTTCTTGCTGATGCTGGGTATGTATATCTGGGTTTTGCGCCCGAAAAATAAAGACAAACTCGAAGCCCATCGTAACTTGCCGTTTGACGATGATGCTGCGGAAAAATCGGAGAAAAAAGATGGCTGATAACAACAAAAATCCGCATGAATGTCCGGATACGGGGCACGAGTGGGATGGTATTACGGAGCTGACCAATCCACCGCCACGCTGGTGGATAATTGCACTGTATCTCAGCGGTTTATTGGTATTGGTTTATTTTATTCTTTATCCATCATTACCGTTGGTCAATGATAGTACCAAAGGCATATTGGGTTGGACTCAGATTGAAGAGTACAAAGAAAATTTGGCCGAGGTTGAAGCCCGCCGCGCGCCTTATGAAGATAAGCTCGAAGCTATGACGGCGGAAGAAATTCTTGAAGATGAAGAATTACGCAACTATGCAGTAGGTTCCAGTAAGGTGCTATACGGTGATAACTGCGCGGCATGTCATGGAACCGGTGGTATTCCTCAAGCTGGTTCGGGTTACCCAATCCTGGCGGATGATGATTGGTTATATGGCGGTAGTGTCGATAAAATCGTCGAAACGCTGGCCAAGGGTCGTCAAGGTATGATGCCGGCTCATGCCGAGTTACTGACCGATGAAGAAGTCGACGGCTTGGTGCAGTTTGTTATCAACAGTTCTAATGGCGAAGCGACTGACGCGGGTTGGAAACTTTATAACGAAAAGGGTTGTGTTGCCTGCCATGGACCAGAGGCACAGGGTATCCAGCAGTTAGGTTCGGCAAATCTGTCCGATAAGATCTGGCGTTTTTCGGGTGAGCCCGATGAAATTCGTCATACCATTGTTAATGGTGTAAATGACACCAACAATCCAGAAACCCGAATTGCTGTAATGCCGGGCTGGAATGAAAAACTGGCAGTAAGACTGGAAGCTGAACAGTGGGAAGAAGAACCGGAATACGACGGTACGGAAACACAACGCCTAAGCGAAACTGAAATTAAGAAACTGGCAGTCTATGTTCACCAATTAGGTGGTGGTGAATAAGGCGGAAGAAAGTTGCGGCTAAACACCCAGCCGCATTGGATTCAGGAGAGTCATTATGGATGCAGTTGTTATTGGTTCGATTGTTGCACTGGTACTGACCATTGCGGTAATTGGTGTTATTGCCTACAAAATTATTAAAAAGATGGATAGCGGCAGTGACGAAACTTGATTTTCTGAACTGTATTTCATGGAAAGAACCGACGTAAATGTCGGTTTTTTCTTATCTGATTCTCTAAATAAGCAAATGCTTATATTTTACCGTTGTGTTACAATTTCAGCGGTTATAGTTGCGGGGTAAGCAGCGTGTCTCAACAAGAGCAAGCCGTGCCAATCGACGTTTCTGGCATTTACAACGATGTTTCAGACTGGGATGTAAATGCCGGTGGAAAAAAAGTCGTTGCCAAACGCATGGGGGGACGTTTCCGCCTGCTGAAATGGTATGGCATGTCGGTGTGGCTGTTCTTTTTCCTTGGGCCCTATCTGCGTTGGAATGGCCAACAAGCTGTTTTGTTTGATATTCCTAATCGCCATTTCAACTTTTTCAATCTCACTATCTACCCCCAAGATATTTGGATGCTGTCGCTGACCTTGCTGTTTTTTGCAATCTTATTGGCAGCGGTCACCAGTATTGCCGGCCGGGTGTTTTGCGGTTATTTTTGTTTTCAAACGGTTTGGACCGATATTTACACATTTATCGAAACCCGTCTGGAAGGTGATACGCCGCCTAAAGCAATGAAATTTCGCCAGGCGCCGATGAGTGCCAATAAAGCGCTACGTATCACCACCAAACATGTTTTGTGGCTGGCGATTGCACTGTTAACGGGTGTGTCCTTTGCTGCCTGGTTTACTGATGCCTATCAATTGTGGCACGACTACTTCACCTTACAAGCCTCTATGGCGGCATGGATTGTACTGGGCATGTTCGCGGCCGGTACCTATATTTTTGCCGGCTTTATGCGTGAGCAAGTCTGTTTCTGGTTATGCCCTTATGCACGTTTGCAGGGTGTTATGTACGATCAGGACACCGTTTTACCCGCCTATGATGCTGAACGGGGTGAGCCGCGTGGCAAATTAAAGCGCGGTGAAGTGGATGACAATAAAGGTAGTTGTATAGATTGCCGAGTTTGCGTGGCGGTGTGTCCGACCGGTATTGATATTCGCAAAGGGCAGCAAGAAGGCTGTATTACCTGCGGCATGTGTATTGATGCCTGTGATTCGATCATGGATAAAACCAATCAACCGCGGGGCCTGATACGCTACGCATCTTATAAAGAGCTGCATCATAACGGTAAATCTGTACCCTTATATCTGCGCCCAAGGGTGATTATTTATTCATTGATTTTGCTGACTGCTTTGGGTGGCGTGATATACGGTTTTACCAGTTTGTCACCGACAGAATTTAAGGTGATACATAACCGGCAGCCGTTATTTGTCAGTTTGAGTGATGGTTCTATCCAAAACCGTTACACGCTGAAAATGCTCAATAAAACCAAACAACCTATTTCTGTGCAATATCATGTAGGCGGCGTTGATGGTGCAAAATTACAAGATTTTAATGAGTCAGTGGTGATTAAGCCCGGCCATGTTGTGCCAATACAGGCATTAGTTCGGGTACCGGCAGAACAAATCAATGCACCGACCATGCCGTTATATTTTAAAGCTGAAGTGATTGATAATCCGTCGTTAAACAGTCGCTCCGAAACCGTATTTATGGGACCGCAATAATGGCCATTTCGCAAGATAACCCACAAGCACTGAAAAACCCCTGGGTGCTTGGCATGCTGGTTTTTTTGGTGGTGTTTTTGACGGCTAACTTTATATTTATATATCTGGCTTTTAAGCAGCCTCCAAATTTAGTGGTTGATAATTTTTATGAGCGTGGCAAAGCCTATGCCATGAAAGAAGCGGCTCTGGAACAAGAGAAAAAACTCGGTTGGAATGGTCTTATTATGGCGCCATCCGAGAGTCGCGTTAACCAAAGTCAACCATACGAAGTGTTAATACAAGGTAAGAATTCGGCCGGTTTGGATCTGGATTCAGTGACGTTATTTGCTTACCGGCCATCCGATATGGATGCCGATTTTTCGGTACCGATGAATAAAATGTCTGCCGGGCGCTATAGCGCGGATATCGCTTTCAATTTGCCGGGCAACTGGGATTTGATTGTAGAGGCGCAGCGTGGTGAAGATGAGTTTCTGATTACCCGCCGGATTTACATTGATCCCTGAAAACGATTAGCCTTAGGGAATAACTGATTTTTGTCTGCAATACCTGCCAGATCGACTGCTGCCTGTTTTCATTGCGGTCTTGATGTTACGCCGTCAGTGACCGTTACGGCTGAGCTTGGCGGTCAGCCGCGGCAGTTTTGTTGCCATGGCTGTCGCAGTGTTTGTGAAACCATTTTTTCCGCCGGACTGCAAAGCTTTTATCAGAAAACCCTCAGCGGTGAAACGCTGGCACCGCCACCGGAAGTCCCAGCCGAGCTGGAAGCCTATGACTTACCAGAAGTTCAGGAAGAATATGTCACGATCAATGGTTCGCAGCGCACGATGCATCTGTTGGTCGAGGGGATCCATTGTGCAGCTTGTGTCTGGCTGATAGAACAGGCTTTGCACAAACAGGCTGGCGTTCTGGCAGCCGATGTAAATTTAACGGCTAAACGTCTGCGATTACGCTGGGATCAATCCCAGATCAAACTCTCCCAGTTGATTCATTTGCTCGCTCAAATCGGTTATTCGGCTGTTCCGTTTGATCCGGAAACCGCTGAAGGCGCATTGGCGCGCCGGCATCGGGATTTAATTTACCGGATGGCCTTTGCCGGTTTTTGCATGATGAATATCATGTGGGTGTCGATTGCACTTTACGCTGGTGCGGCAGAAGATGAATTTCGTAACTGGTTTCATTGGGTAGGTATGGCGCTTGCCACTCCGACTCTGCTGTATTCCGGCTTTCCGTTTTTACGAAATGCGGTTATTGGTCTGAGGCACTGGCACTTGACTATGGATCTGCCGATTGCCATTGGTGCCACGGCGACTTATTTGTATTCCGTTTACATTACTTTGACCGGCTCAACCCAGGGCGAAGTGTTTTTCGACACGGTTGTTAATTTCATTTTTGTTATCCTGATTGGCCGCTATTTGCAGGCGATTTCCAGTCGCAATGCGTTATCAGCAACGCGCCGGCTTTTGGAATTACAGCCCAAACTGGCAACATTGGTCACCGAACAGGGACAGCGTATTGTGCCGATCCGCATGGTAAAAAGCGGTGACATATTGCTGGTTAAGCCGGGTGAAAAAGTGCCGGTGGATGGCCAGCTGATTAGCGGTGACAGCGCAGTTGATGAATCGATGCTCAGTGGTGAGTCGCGGCCAGTAGTTAAAAAAGCCGGTGATCAGGTAGTGGCTGGCAGTGTTAATGGTGAAGGTGCTTTTCAAGTGCGGGCTGAAGCGGTACTGCGAAATACGGCGCTCGCCAGAATTTTGCAACTAATGGATGAAGCACAGGCGTCGAAAGCGCCGATCCAGAGTCTGGCCGATCGTATCGTGCCATGGTTTGTGCTGATCACACTGTTACTTGCAACGGCGACATTCATCTACTGGGTTCAGCAGGACTTTGAAATTGCATTATTGGCGGCGGCATCAGTATTGGTGGTGACCTGCCCCTGTGCGTTTGGTATGGCCACACCAATGTCGATAGCGGTCGCCAGTGGCGCGGGTGCACAGCGCGGTATGCTGGTGAAGCAGGGCGCGGCATTGGAGGCTTTGTCATCGGTGGATCATGTGGTATTTGATAAAACGGGTACCCTGACCAATGGTGATTTGCAGTTAAATCTTATCAAGCCGGCTGATGGTCAGGATGAAGAGCCATTGCTGGCACTGGCTGCAGCAGTCGAGCAGGGATCGGAACATGCGATTGCCCGGGCGATTTTAACTTACAGCGAAGCAAGGCAAATTAAACCGGCAGTCGCATCCGGTTTTAAAGCGTTACCGGGCCGTGGCGTCTCTGCGGTCGTTGCTGGACAAACCATTCAGGTGGGCACACTGGACTGGTTACAACAAACCGGATTGACGATAGGTAATGACTGGCAACAACAAGCCCAGCGTGCTGAGCGGCAGGGCATCAGTTGTGTGTTGGTCACCCGTGCTGATGAAATCATGGGCTTACTGGGCTTTAGTGACTATTTACGTGAAGATGCCCTGCAAACTGTCAGTGACTTATTGGCTCAGGGTATTAAAGTCACCGTACTGAGTGGTGATCGTCAGGCGGTGGTTGCCGCCGTAACAGCAAAGCTTGGCAATGTTGATCGTTTGGCCGAGGTATTACCGGAAGATAAACAAAAATGTATCCGTTATTTGCAACAAAATGGGTCGAAAGTAGCCATGGTGGGGGACGGAATTAATGATTCCCCTGCGCTGATACAAGCTGATGTCGGGATTGCCCTGGCAGCAGGTACCGATGTCTCTATTGAAAGTGCCGATATTGTGTTGCTCAATAATCAGTTGTCGCAAGTCGCCGAAGCAAGGCAATTAGCGGCACGTACGCTACGCACGATCAGGCAGAATATTGTATTATCCATCAGCTATAACGTCATTATGGTGCCACTGGCGATGATGGCGTTGGTCAGTCCGTTGCTGGCTGCTGTCACCATGCCGATCAGTTCTCTGCTGGTGATTGGTAATGCTGCCCGTATCAGCCGGCTGTTCAAGAGGTAAGTCATGGAAGTTATTTATGGACTGTTACCGGGTATGTTATTACTGGGCATTGTCGGTGTAGTCGTGTTTTTTTGGGCCGTTCGTAATGGTCAGTATGATGATATGGATGGTGCCGCGCACCGGGTTTTAATGGATGATGATGAGCCGGTTGAGCAAAAAACGGCCGAAACAGAAGACAGTGAAGACGACAATGCATCTGATTTGCCGCGTAAATAAAGTTTTAACGATGCTAATGCTTATGGTCCGGCATGTTTAAAAACTGGCGGATCCGTAACCTGCTCAATGTTTGGGCGGTGGTGACGATTTTCACTATCGTTTTGATGTCTGCTCTGTCACTTAACAATCACCAGCGATATGCCGACAATCAGGCGATGTTATTGGAAGATTTGCTGCCGCTTCAAGACAGCAGTCGGGAAATTACCGGTATCGCCTCCGAGTTTATTGCCCGTCAGCAATTAATCATTAATGCTGACAGCCGGCAAATGCTGGTTGACGCGCCAAATCGCGTTCAACTGGAACAAAGTTTCGAGCTGCAATGGCAGCGTTTGCTGAGCTTGAGCCGACGACTGCAAATTGATCGGCAATTATTATTGCCCCTGCAGCAAAATTATCAGCAATTTTTACAAACTGATCAGCAATTATTTGATTTGATGTTGCGTCAGCATCAGCTCAATGAGCAGCGTAGCACCCTAAACCCCAGTGCCGAAGCAGCCAGGCGCCTATCGCTGCAACAACAAACCAATGAGCAGCGACTGCGTGATGTGCTTGGTCAACGTGTTGAGGTTTTGGAAAAGCTGCGAGATAGCCTGCGTCAACTGACGAGCCAGGTAACCGCGCATAATCAGCATCAGCTTGATCAATCACAAACGATGATTGCCGATTTCCGCAGCTTGGTTTGGCTGATAAGCGGTATGTTGATCTTTGCCATGCTGTTATTTGTCACGGTTTTATCCCGGCGTATCCAAAAACCACTAAAAGAACTGCGTCAGGGGATGCGGGCATTGACCGCTGAAAATTTTGCAATTCGTCTGCCTGAAACAAGCAGTCGCAGCGAATTTAGTTTGCTGGCCAAAGATTTTAATCAGTTTGCTGCAAATACCGAGCAATTGATTCATGCGCTCGATAAAGCGCGTTGCAGCTTGCAAGAGCGCGAGCAACAACTATCGGCTATTTTGAATAGTGTGCCCGAGGCTATTCTGACCTTGTCTGCTGACGGCAATATTATCGATGGCAATCCCGCTGCTGAGAAAGTCTTTGCAGCCAGTATGGATGACATTCAGGGACAGTCATTATCACGATTTTTAGCACTGGATGAACGGCCGCAGCTTGCGGATATTGCCTTGCAGCAAGGGCAAGATCGCGAATATGAAGGCGTAAACTATCTTGGCCAGGCCATCTCATTATGGTTGTCACTGAGTCCATTGCCAGAACAAGACAGTATTGCCTGGGTCGCGGTGGTTTCTGATATTACCAATTGGAAAAAGACCAAGCAGGCACTGCAACAAACTAGTAGTGAGCTTGATGCTATTTTGGAAAACGCTATGGTCGGCATTGCCTTTGTTAAAGATCGGCAGCTGATTCGGGTTAATCATAAATTTGAGCAGTTATTTGCAGCGGATCGTGAGCAATTGGAAGGCCAGAGTGTACTTTGTCTGCATATTAGCGAAGATGCTTTTGAGCGTTTTGGCGAGCAGGCCTACAGTGCGCTGGCCCAAGGTGAAAACTTTGAAGCACAGATAGAAATGATTCGCTTTAATGGCGAACGATTCTGGTGTTCGCTGGCCGGTCAGGCAGTTGACAGCCTTGATCCGGCCGCCGGTAGTATTTGGCTATACGAAGATGTCACCCAGCAGCGGCAAACGGAAGAGCATTTAACTCGTCTGGCCAGTGTTAGGGGCCAGAAGGAATGAGATACCCGGGTTAATGTGGGTTGGTATGGG
>JBBEBX010000011.1:0-571172 GCA_040882115.1 Methylophaga sp.
CCATGGAATGGACGGCTTGCGTTAAAACTGACACCGCAGGTTACAGAATCCGGACAGGCCATTGAGTTTGTGCCTGATTCAATCGAATTGTCGCGCCCGGATAGTAGTCCCGGCATCTTGAGCAAACCCGCTCAGATCATTGCCGAGGCGCTGGTGTTGCCGCGCATGAAAAACGTGCAAATTGACCTGGCCGGGCCTCTGAACAGCCTTGATGAATTGATCGAACAATTGCTGGGCTCGGATAATGCACAAAGTGGTGAGTCGTCTCTGCTGCAGCGAACTCGCATTGCCCGCCTGCAAACGGAAGAAACAGGCATCAGGGCCTGGCTGGCTTTCCAGGTTCGCGCGGCTGAACCTGTCGATCTATTGCCCGAGCCGAGTCTGGATGCCAGCGAGTTAGCGCAATGGCAAACGCTTGAAGATGAGTTTGACGGCTTTCTGACCACCATTATTTCGACGCTGGCCCAGTCAACCAATTCTCATACCTTGCGCATGGAATTACTCGCCGTGCTGCTGGACGCCCGGCACGCGATTGCCGAGGCGCTGACGATTGATGATCCCACGTCTGATCCGGTTCGGGAGCTTTTCCTGACGACATGGGACAGGCTGCGGCCACTGATGAGCGAACTTGAAAGTCTGGAGACGCCGGGGTTGGAAGTTGATTACAGACTTGCCGGGTTTATAGCAGGTGGTGACGCGCTGCGGGCACTTGACGCGCTTGGGCCTGAGTATGGTTTTGAAATCACCCGTGATGGACTGCGCAGGCTTGCCCGCTTGCTGCTGGCCGAATCGGTGCCGCCGAGTTTTACACCGTTGCCTCTGGAGGTCGATCCAGAGTTTCGCGATTTGTTTGGATTGAATACACGAGACGAGGTCGAATTCACAACAGTAGCATTGACGCGACAAATCGTCGGTAGTTTTGGCCGGGCAGGGGCTTGGCTGTTGCCAGCCGCTCATGCCGACAGCATCTCCCCGGCGGAGGCTTTAAAGGGACTTGTCCCGCGACTTGAGAACCTTGATGAATACCTTGATCTGGTCGCCAGCTTGCTGGAGGAACAGGCCAGCACCTGGTTGGCCAAAAACGATAGTCTACCGGACAGAATGGCAGATCGGCTCGATCCTCTGGTTCGTGCCACCGCATGGAAAGAATCCTGCTGGCGGCATTTTTCGGGTTCGCGTAGCGATCCCCAAGTGTTGCGTTCACCCGGTGGCGCAGTGGGCATGATGCAGATAAATGGTCGGGTCTGGCGCAAGGTCTACGATCTTGACCGCCTCGTTAATGAGGTCGACTACAATGTGAATGCTGGGATCGATATTCTGACTCATTACATGGTTGATTACGCGATACGGCGTGGTGAGCACGAGCAGCCCGGCGGTGATGATAATTTGATAAAGGCAACCTATGCCGCTTATAACGGCGGGCCGGGACACTTGGCACGATACCGCCGCGATGACACCGCCGCCCAACTGCAGGCCATCGACAATGCATTCTGGAACCACTACACGACCATCAAAACCACGCAATGGCCGGATATCTCAAGCTGCTACATACGCTGATTAATCAACTAGGTTGGGCTGAAGGGATGAAGCCCAACATTATAAAAATTAGCCGTTCGGCGAATGATTAATGGCAACTGCCTCGCCCTTGTTTTTCCAGATAACACTGATGGTATTCTTCAGCCGGATAAAACACGCTGGCAGCGGTAATTTCAGTGACGATTGGCTGTGAAAACTGACCGCTGGCGTTAAGTTCTTGCTTGCGACTTTCCGCCTGCTGCAGTTGCTCGGCATTATGATAAAACACGGCCGAACGATATTGACTGCCAACATCCGGGCCTTGCCGGTTTAAGGTTGTCGGGTTATGGATTTGCCAGAAAAAATCCAGTAATTCGACGTAACTGATAATCGCCGGATCGAATTCAACTTCAATGGCTTCGGCATGACCGGTTTGGCCTGTGCAAACTTGCTTGTAATCCGGATCCGCTGTGTGGCCGGCGGTATAACCAACACGGGTATTTTTGACGCCGGGTAGTTGCCGGAATTTGGCTTCAACGCCCCAGAAACATCCTGCGGCAAATGTGGCTTGTGTGTTCATAAAACCTCCTGAAATCTGCTGCTTGCACGGCCTTAGTAAACCCCCTATGCTAACTGATTGACTAGCTAGCGGATCGGTTATGACAGCGGAAACTTCGACAGCGCATGCCAATATGGTTTGGCAGCAATTACGTCCTAACGATGTATCAGACCCCGATGTTTTACAAGTGTTACAAAATATTGATCGGACAGATTTTGTCAGCCCTGAATTAAAGCCGATGGCCTATGCTGATACGCAGTTGCCGATTGGCTGTGGTCAGCATTTATGGTCGCCATTGCAAGAAGCCCGTATCTTACAGGCGCTCCAGTTAAAAAAGACCGATAACGTACTGGAAATCGGCACAGGTAGTGGTTTATTGACTGCCATGCTGGCGACGTTAGCGGCCAGTGTTGTCAGTGTTGAAATTTATCCGGAATTAACACAATCGGCGCAGCAGCACTTACAAGCTTTAAATCTGACTAATATTGAGCTGCACGCCGGTGATGCCTGTCACGGTTGGCCCCTTGCTGACCGGGTAAATGCCATTGTACTGACCGCTGCTTATCCAGAGTTGCCACAAGCTTATTTGCATCAGTTAGATGTTGGCGGCCGATTGCTGGCGATTATTGGCGCCGCACCGGCGATGACCGTGCAACGCATTACCCGTATTGCAGAAACACAGTGGCAGACCGAAAATTTATTCGAAACAGTTGTGGCACCGATGATTGGCGCCGAGCCAAAACCAGAATTTGCCTTTTGATTAAGAGATTATTATGAAACAAATGAATGCCCAAGAACTGGCCGCCTGGCTGCCAGAAAACGCCGCCATGCTGGTTGATGTTCGTGAATCCCACGAATTAGCCAATGGCACACTTAAAGATATCAAACATATTCCAATGAACCATATCCCGGCCCGTCTTGGTGAACTTGAACCCGCTAGAAACAGTCCGATAGTGCTGATTTGCCGTTCCGGACAGCGCAGCATGCAAGTCGGTCAATATCTCGAACAAGCCGGCTTTACCGATGTGATTAACCTGCAAGGCGGCATGAATGGCTGGGCGACAGATGTCGACCCCTCAATGCGAGTTTACTGATACCCCATGAAATTTCCGGCTATTGCGCTTTTAATGACGGTTGCCATGCCTGCTTTCGCTGCGCAGGATTTGATAGAAAGTTATGATTTGGCGTTGCAAAGTGATCCACGACTGATGGCGCAGGCCGCCAACCGGCAAGCCACTGCTGAATTGGCTGAGCAGGCCGATGCGTTGTTTTTACCTGAAATCGGTCTGACTGCTGATGCCGGTAAAATCCGGACTGACACCTCATCACAACAATTTGGCGGTCAGACTGACTCGATAGATCGTGGTTATACCTTAAGCATTATTCAGCCCGTTTACCGGCGCGAAAATTTTGTTCAGGACAAACAAGCCGATATCGCGATAAGTGGTGCAGCCGCACAATATCAAGTTGTCGAACAGGAACTTATAGTCCGTGTTGCGGATGCGTATTTTGCAGTGCTGGGCGCCAAAGATGATTTGCAATTTGCTGAGGCTGAGCGCGAGGCTATCAGCAAGCAACTGGATGAAGCACAACAACGTTTTGAAGTCGGGCTTGCCACGATTATTGATGTCACTGAAGCGCAGGCGGCGTTTGATATAGCTAATGCGGCCGTGATCGCTGCTGAAAATGCGCTGGCCAACAGCCGTGAATTATTGCGGGAAACGACCGGCCGATATCCTGACAGTTTGTCACCATTAGTCAAAGACACGCCGCTGGTGAGCCCTGAGCCGGAAAATCCCGAGCAGTGGAGCGAAGCAGCACTTTTGACCAATCCCGCTTTGCAAGTGGTCGGCCATGATGTTGATTTTGCGCGGGAAAACATTGAATTACAGCGCAGCGGCCATTACCCGTCGCTGGATATTGTCGCGCAGAAAAATTACAGCTCACAGAGTGAAAATAATCTTAGTGGCGGCAGCCAGACCCATCAGGACTCAGTGGTCTTACAATTTAATCTGCCGATTTATGCTGGCGGTGCTGTCAGTTCGCGTACCCGCGAAGCCGGCTTCCGGCTTGATGAAGTGATGCAAACCGAAGAACAGCAACGCCGAACCATTATGCGGCAAACCCGCGAAGCTTATAACAGCGTATTATCAGGTATCAGTCAGGTAAAAGCGCTGGAACAAGCGGTACGTTCGAATGAAAAAGCGCTGGAAGCCACTGAAGCGGGGTTTGATGTGGGTACCCGGACCACGGTCGATGTGCTCAATGCCCGACGGGAATTATTCAGTGCACGCCGTGATTATGCGCGGTCCCGATACCAATATATTGTGAACACCCTAAGGTTGAAACAAGCTGCTGGCATCGTTACAGTCGATGATTTACAGCAAATCAATACCTGGTTAGCCAAGAGCTAATTTAGGACTGAACAAAGCAAGGAGCAATACATAATGATGACGCAGACAGCTGAGAGTGTGCTGGTGGTCATTGATATTCAACAAAAACTGGCAGCGGCGATGCCCAAAGGGGTTCGGGATCGCGTGGTCGGTGAAGTCAATACGCTATCAACCGCGGCCGATGTATTAGAGATCCCGGTTTTAGTCACCGAACAACATCCCAAAGGCTTGGGGCCGACTGAGCCAGCGCTGGTCAATCAATTACCGGCTAATAGCCAAATCATCGAAAAAACGGCTTTTTCCTGTGCCAAAGTGCCCGAGTTTATGCAGGCATTAACTGCTACCGGTCGTAAACAAGTGATCTTAACCGGCATGGAAACGCATATCTGCGTATTGCAAACGGCGCTGGATTTACGGCATGCCGGCTTTGATGTGTTTGTGATCGAGGATGCCGTCAGTTCGCGGCTGAAAGGCAATCAATATAATGCCTTGCACCGTATGCGCCTCGCAGGCGTCGTCATCAGCAATGTCGAGTCGACATTATTTGAATGGCTCGGTGATGCCCAGCATCCGAGCTTTAAAACGCTGGCGAAATTGATTATTTAGGGTTTGTTTATCCTTAATCTCCGCCTTGCCGGCTACAAAAATAGCCACGAGCAGTGGTGGATATGAAAGATAAACAAGCCCTTGTAGTCAGGCGTGTAAACGCTGGCGTTTATTGGCAAGGCCCTGACGCGCCGGTTTATTCAGTTGTGGCAAGCTGACAAAATCGGCTTTGCCTTTAATACCATTGCGTTCAAAGTCTGCCATTAGCAACTGTTCAGTGGCTTGCGCACTCATTTGTAAATCTTCCGTCATCACCAGATACAGTAGTTCAAATAGCCGTTTCAGGGCGATATGGCCGGTCTGCCCCGTTCGCGCATACAAGCTGTCGCTAACCTGCATAAACCGGGCAAACGGTTTTTCTCCCAGTAACACCGGCAGCGTATACAGAAACCGCCCTGAGTTGCCAATCAGATCCCAGTAACGGGCAAAGCGGTTGACCTGCTGCATATCACCGAAGGTAATATCCCGGCTCGATAACAGGTTATAAGGGGGCAGTGGATTAAAGCGTAGTTGATAGGGTTCAACATGCCGGTTTAACGGCGCGCCGCGTAGCCGTTTTAAAATACCGACCTGAATTTCATGCGGATTCAGCGCCACCAGCTGATCAAAACTGTCAGCAAAATTAGCCAGATTGTCGCCGGGCAGGCCAAAAATCAGATCGGTATGTAAATGCGCGCCGGTGTGTTCGCGCAGCCAGCGGATATTGGCTTTGCTTTTGGCGTTATCTTGCTTGCGGCTGATCAGCGTCTGAATCTCAGTATCAAAGGTCTGGATACCAATCTCAAATTGCAGGCTTTGTGGTGGGAATTGTTTCAATACTGCTTGCAGTTTTTCGGGCAGATTATCCGGTACTACCTCGTAATGCAGGTACAAATCATCGCTCATCCGTTCCAGAAAAAATTCTAAAATAGCGACACTGGTACTGACTTTCAGATTAAAGGTTCGGTCGATAAATTTGAAATTACGCACGCCACGTTGCCAAAGCTGATCCATTTCTGCGAGAAAAGCGTCCAATGGAAATGCCGTTGCTGTTTTATCCAAAGCCGATAAACAAAATTCACATTTAAACGGACAACCCCGCGAAGCTTCAACATAGATCAGCCGGTTTTTAATATCCTCATCATCATAAAAGGCATATGGCAGCGCTAATTGATCCAGCGGCGTGGCGCGGCCATCGATATGTTTTTCAGCGGGTGGTTTGCCTGCCAGCAACTGCTGGCACAGCTCCCGAAAATCCTGCTCACCGGGCCCGGCAATGACATAATCCGCTAAATCGCAGACCGCCGGTAAATCAGGTTTGTGGCTGACTTCAGGGCCGCCCAAAACAATGACTATGTCGGGATAAATGGTTTTTAATAAAGCCACCACCGCTTCGGTTTCTGTCACATTCCAGATATAGACGCTGAAACCGATGATCTTTGGCTGGCGATTTAATAATTGCTCGGCAACCGTCAGCGCCTGTTCCTGAATAGTAAACTCTAAAATATCGGCTTGTGCTTGCAGCTCACCGAGATTGGCCAATAAATAGCGCAGGCCAAAAGCGCTATGCATAAAGCGCGCATTTAGCGTGGTCAGCAAGATCGGCGTCTGTTCAATACTCATGGCTGGCTATTGAGCGTGTGTTGTTTATCATTGGCAAAGTCTTCCAGTGCCGCTAAAACCTGTTGCTGCTGCGGACTGAGATCCTGCTGACGGCAATCTGCCAACGCTTTAGAAAACGATGCAAAATTCAGCCAGGGGCTATCTGGCTGATTGAGCCGCTGGGCACAAAACTGTTGCCAGTCTTGCTGCTCATCAACGGTCAGCGAATCCGGCCAACTGCGAGCCCGGTAGCGAAACAATAATTCGCTTAACCGGTTGTCATTAAACGGTGGGTTAAAGGTTGTCAGCTCAGCAGGGGTACTTTGCCGGATCTGCTGCATTTTCTGTTTGTCGTCGTTATCAAAAAAACCACCGCCATACAGGCTGCCATCAACATCTGGCTCGGAGAAATCAGTCGGTGCATTAAAAATGGCTTCAATTTTCTGCTGCAAAATATCGGCATGTTGCAGATATTGCTGAAAATGCTGGTGGTGAATATCACGGTCGATCTGCAAACGTTCAGCCGCTGCATCATCCAATGTCGCTGCTGGCACCAATACCGGACATTTATTGATATGCACGGTTTTTATCGGTGGCCGCTGTACACCTTCCGGTAACTCGGCTGCCGGTGTATACAGCCACTGGCGCAAAGTCTCGGCATCTTGCTCAATCAGTGCATCCGGTGCAAATCGCAAATCGTAAACGACGATGCCATTCTGATTACGCGGATCGCGGGCGATCGGCATGACCAGCGCGGTATTGCAGTATTGCGATGCATACATTCTTGAGACATGTAACACCGGCGTGCGATCCCGTAAATTCAGCATTGGCGCGACTTGCTGTTTACGGCGTAGTTGGTAAACATGGTCGTAAAGTTTGGGTTGTTTTTCTTTAATCAGACGAGCTAGCTCAATGGTGGCTTTGACATCAACCAACGCATCATGGGCACCCTGATGGACAATGTTATTGGCGGCCGTCAACGCTTCTAAACGGAAGCTGGGCTGGCCGTCTTCACGATTTGGCCATTCAATGCCTTCCGGGCGCAACGCGCGGGTCAGGCGCACCATATCGATAATATCCCAGCGCGAATTACCGTTTTGCCACTCGCGACCATAGGCATCATAAAAATTACGAAACAGGGTAAAACGGGTAAATTCATCATCAAAGCGCAGGCTGTTGTAACCAACGCCACAGGTGCCGGGTTGTGACAGCTCGTCGTGAATATGTTTGATAAATTCAGCTTCTGGCAGGCCTTTGTCGGCAGCAATCTGTGGGGTAATGCCCGTGATCAAAGCCGCCTGTGGATGTGGCAAATAATCATCGGCCGGCTGACAATAAATCATCAGCGGCTCGCCGATAATATTTAAATCTTCATCGGTACGAATGCCGGCAAACTGCAGCGGCCGGTCATAGCGCGGATCGATGCCGCCGGTTTCATAATCATGCCAGTAGAGCGTATTCATTTATAAACTGGCAAAGGCTTTTTGTGCGGCGTCGAGGGTGGTCTGGATCTCGGCGTCACCATGTGCTGCCGAGACAAATCCCGCTTCAAATGCTGATGGTGCCAGATACACGCCATTGTCGAGCATGGCGTGATAAAACTTCTTGAAGCGTTCCATATCGCATTTGGTGACTTGCTCAAAAAATTCGATGCGTTCAATGTCACTGAAGAAAAAGCCGAACATGCCACCGACCTGATGGGTGGATAAGGGAATACCGGCATCTTGAGCAAGCTTAGTCAGGCCATCGGTGAGTTTTTTGGTTTGACTGTTTAAATGATCATGAAAGCCCGGTGCCTGGATCAGTTTCAATGTCGCCAAGCCTGCCGCCATGGCAATCGGATTACCGGACAAAGTACCGGCCTGATAGACCGGGCCTAAAGGCGCAATACATTGCATGACTTCTTTTTTGCCGCCAAAGGCACCTACCGGCATACCGCCGCCGACGATTTTGCCTAAAGTCGTTAAATCCGGTGTCACGTTATAAACTTCCTGAGCACCACCTAAAGCGACCCGGAAACCAGTCATCACTTCATCAAAAATCAGTACGCTGCCATGGTCGTCACAAATTTCCCGCAGCACTTCTAAAAAGCCCGGCACTGGCGGAATGCAGTTCATATTGCCGGCAATCGGCTCGACAATGATGCAGGCGATTTGATCGCCGATATCAGCAAAACACTGACGTACCGATTCGGCATCATTAAAGCGCAGGGTAATAGTATGTTCGGCGATTGATTTCGGCACACCCGCAGATGATGGTTCGCCCAGCGTCAGCGCGCCACTGCCAGCTTTGACCAGTAACGAATCGGCATGACCGTGATAACAACCCTCAAATTTAACGATCTTATCGCGGCCGGTATAACCGCGCGCCAAACGAATCGCCGTCATGGTCGCTTCGGTGCCGGAATTGACCATGCGCACCATTTCCATCGATGGCACCAGATCACAAAGTAAATCGGCCATTACCGTTTCAATCGCCGTCGGTGCGCCATAACTCAAACCAAATTCACAGGCTTTTTGAACGGCTTCAATAATCTCGGGATGGGCATGGCCAGCAATCATCGGTCCCCAGGAGCCGATGTAATCGATGTACTGTTTGCCTTCAACATCGGTCAGATAAGCGCCCTTGGCACTGGCAAAAAATACCGGATCGCCGCCAACTCCTTTAAAGGCGCGTACCGGTGAATTAACGCCGCCGGGAATATGTTTTTGTGCATCAGTAAATAATTGCTGATTGGTAAAAGCCTGCATGAACGGGTCCTGTTATAGATGTGCGATAATTCTAGCCTATCACAGCAAGAAATCGGTTTTATATGAGCCTTAAACTGCGACTGTTAATCATCGTATCGTTGATTTTGATTATCAATTTCGCGGCTGCCAGCTATTTTCTGGTGCAAAACGCCCGGCAAGCCGTCGCTGCCGAAATGGCTTCCAGCACGCAGTTGGCGCGCGGTTTATTGATCAATGCTTTACCCACTTTGCGCTTTTCCAATGATCTTAGTGAACGGTTGACGCTGATTGTCGACAGTGTCCGCCATACCCGGCATATCCGTGCATGGTTTGAAGATATGAATGGCCAGCCGTTGATTGGTCAGGAAGAGCGTATGGCGTTTTTTAATAAACCCGATGCACCGGACTGGTTTATCCGTATTATGGAACCGGAAGCAGTGGCATTCCGGCGGTTAATCACCAAAGGCAGCCAGTCATTTGGTTATCTGGTGGTGGAAGCCGACCCCAGTGACGAGGTTACCGAAGTCTGGCGGGATATGCAGGTGCTGTTTATTCTTGGTGGTTTTTTTCTGACGCTGATTCTGATTCTGGTTTATGTGGCATTAAGACAGGGCTTAAGGCCACTTGGTGATCTCGCCGACGCCCTGGCCAAATTGGAAAACGGTGATTTCACTGCCCGCGTTGATACCGGCGCTGCCAAGGAACTAAGCCCGATTCAAATACGCTTTAACCATATGGCCAGTGTGTTGGAGAAAACCATGGCGGAAAACCATGCCCTGGCCGGAAATATGCTGACGGTGCAGGAATCGGAACGTCGTGATTTGGCGCGGGAGCTGCACGATGAACTGGCGCCGTGTTTATTTGGTATTCGTGTCGATTTGGCAGAAATTGAGCGCATTGCCATTGAAAATAAACTGCCCGATGTTGAAGAAAAAGTCAGCTCGGTGAAGCTCATTACCAGCCATATTCAGTCGCTGGTGCGCAAAATGCTCAGCCGCCTGCGACCAATGACGCTTGATGATTTGGGTCTGACTGATGCGCTGCGCGATATGCTGCATAACTGGCGGGATCGACAGCCCGAAATTGACTGGGAATGGGATTTTGCCGGTGAACTAAATGATTTGCCTGATACCCAGCAAGTCACGGTTTATCGTGTGGTACAGGAATGCACTACTAACTGTGTGCGTCATGCTGATGCCAGTCATGTAAAAGTAGAAGTACGTCGTGAAAAAGAAAATATTAAAGTCGCGGTCACCGATGATGGTAAGGGATTGGATAACAATTCGGTGATCAAGGGCTTTGGCTTAATTGGTATGCGCGAGCGGGTTTCAGCGCTGGGTGGTAAGATTTCTTTCGATACCGAAGAAGGCCTGGGGTTACAGGTTCGGGTGTTGATTCCGCTAAAGGGTACAGAATAAATGAAACAGACCGTAACGATTTTAGTGGTAGACGATCATCCGATTGTCCGCGCTGGCTGCCGTCAGCTGATTCAGCAAATTCCGAATGCCAAAGTGGTCGAAGCTGAAACCGGCGAAGAGGGCTACAAGCTGTTCCAGGAGGTGTATCCGGATTTAGTGCTGCTGGATATCACCCTGCCGGGCGTTGGCGGACTGGAAGTATTACGTCGAATTCGCGCCAATCGTGACAATGCCAAAGTACTGATGTTCAGCATGCATGAAGATCCGGTTTTTGCTTCAAGGGCGATGCAAGCCGGTGCCCGGGGGTATATCACCAAAAATAATGCCGCCGATCATTTAGTCGAAGCGGTCAGTAAGGTGCTGGAGGGTAAAATTTATCTCAGCCCGGATATGGCCCAGCAATTAGCTATGTTGAATATCGATTCCGGCACCAGTGCGCTCAGTGATTTGTCGCGTCGTGAGCTGGAGATTTTGCGGTTGCTCGGTGAAGGCAAAAGCATGAATGAGATTTCCGATGTGCTCGGCATCAGTTATAAAACGGTTGCCAATAACCTGACACAGATTAAAAGCAAGCTGGATATCAACAAAACTGCTGAGCTGATGCGTTTCGCAATTAGCCATGGTTTATCGTCTTAAGTGACTGATTTCACAAAAAATCACTAAATCAGCTGGTTACAGGAAGTTCTTCCCGCTGTATTTGGGATAACTCGCTCATGGCAAGCGGGATGCTACTCATTATCATATGTAGCAAGTCCATAGGAAACTTTCAGCTTCTATAGTCTTATATTTCTCTCTCCTTCTATGAAGGTTTAGCCAGACCCACTCGGTCTGGCTTTTTTTTGCCCACGCTGATTTAAATGATAATTAATCTCATTTAGACTTCCCAAGCATATTTTCTCCTGATAATATGGCGCTTCGCTTTTCAACGCCTGATAACAGGGATACCTATATGTTTTTATTCGCCAGTCGATTATCGCTTTGGCGGCCCGTGATCCTGGCCGGTAGCTTATTGATGCCGGTGACTTTCAGCTGGGCCGGTGCTTTAGATCAAGCCATTGATGAGCAAGTCGCTGCTGACAGTGATGCGCAACAATCCCAGCAGCAAATCGATAATCTCGATGACGAAACCCGCGAACTGTTAAATGAATACCGCGCCGTGCTGCGTCAGACGCAAAGTTTGCAAGCCTATAACGATCAATTAGATGAATTGGTGAAATCCCAGCAGCAAGAAATGGTCTCCATTGAAGATCAACTGGCCAATATCGAAACCACACAGCGCGATATTTTGCCAATGATGATCAAGATGATCCAGGTGCTGGAACAGTTTGTCGCATTAGATGTGCCTTTTTTGCCTGATGAGCGTTCACAACGCATTAGCCAGTTAAAAGGTCTGATGGATCGCTCGGATGTTAATTTGTCAGAAAAATACCGTCGCATCCTTGAGGCTTATCAGGTTGAGACAGAATATGGTCGGACTATCGAAGCCTATCAGGGTGAAATTGCAGCGGACGGTAATAGCCGAACGGTCGATTTTTTGCGAATTGGCCGGGTGAATTTATATTACCTGTCGCTGGATGAACGTGAAGCCGGTGTCTGGGACCATGATGAACAACGCTGGCATGCTCTTGATAGCAGCCATAACAAAGCCATCGCCGAAGGCTTGAAAGTTGCCCGCAAACAATTACCGCCTAACCTGCTGGTGTTGCCGGTGAAAACCGCAGGAGCTGAACAATGAAGTTTGTCTTAGCCAATATACTGATATTGCTGTCATCGGCGACTTTTGCCCAAACGCCCGCCAATCTCGACGAATTGCTGGAGCAGGTAAAGCGCGACCGTGTGGTTGAGCAGCAGCAAAATAATATGCGTGAAGCCGAGTTTCTCAAAGCGCGCGATCGGCAGGCACAATTGCTGGAAACGGCCAAAGCCGAGTTGGCCAAACAGGAACAACGTACCGAAACGCTCAATAATGCCTTTGAAACTAATGAAAGTAAGCTGGCGGAACAAGAGGCATTATTAAATGAGCGCTCCGGTTCATTAGGCGAATTATTCGGCACTGTCCGGCAAATGGCCAATGACAGCCGTGCCATGCTGGAAAGTTCGGTGATCAGTGTGCAATATCCGGAACGCGTCGAATTTTTGCAGCAATTAGGTGAACGTAAACAACAGCCAACTATTGATGAGTTGCGTGAGTTGTGGCTGGTATTGCAGCAGGAAATGACCGAGTCCGGCAAAGTCGAAACCTTTACCACGTCAGTGATTACCGCTTCTGGTGAAGTGGCTGAGCGGGATATTACCCGAATTGGTGTTTTCACCGTTTTCAGCGGTGGCAATTATTTGCGTTATTTGCCTGAAACCCAAAATCTCGTTGAACTGGCTCGCCAGCCAGTGCCGCGCATGCAGGATATTGCCCGCCAATTTGTTGCTGCCGATGCTGGCGAATGGCAGCCAGCGGTAATTGATCCGACCCGGGGTGCCATTATGGCGCTGCTGGTGCAAACGCCGGATTTGAAAGAACGCATTCAGCAAGGTGGTTGGATCGGCTATATCATTATTGCCCTGGGTATTATTGGCTTATTGATTGCCTTAATGCGCTTTGGCCTGTTGTTTAAAGCCGAGCGCGGCGTTCGTAAACAGCAAAAACAAACCACGCCGGATCATAAGAACCCACTGGGCCGGATTTTGTCTGTTTATGATGATAAACATGCTGATGATGTGGAAACCTTGCAGTTAAAACTGGATGAAGCCATCTTGCGGGAAACCCCGGCTATTGAGCGGGGGCTGGTAACACTGGCCATACTCGCTGCTGTGGCACCGATGCTGGGGCTGCTGGGTACGGTATCCGGCATGATTGAAACCTTCCAGTCGATTACTTTATTTGGTACCGGCGATCCGAAATTGATGTCTGGTGGTATTTCCCAGGCGCTGGTCACCACTGAGTTAGGTTTGGCGGTAGCGATTCCGATTTTGTTGATCCACAGTGCGCTGTCGAGCAAAAGTAATCGTCTGATCCAGATCCTTGACGAAGAAAGCGCTTCGATTGTTGCCCGTAATGCTGAGCAGCACAATAACCGTGACGGATAACCTTTTCCAGATTCAGTTATTGATGGAAAGCGGCGGCACCGTGCTGTGGCTGATCCTGCTGGCATCAATATTGATGTGGACACTGATCATAGAGCGATATGTTTATCTGCTGGTTTTGCACCCTAAGGAAAAACAAAAGCTGATTGACCACTGGCATCAGCGCCGGGATCGCCGTAGCTGGTATGCACAGCAAATCCGGCTTGGGCTGATTGCTGAGAGTCGTATTGGTCTGGAGCGTTATCTGGTGCTGATTAAGACGCTGACGATGGCATTGCCGATGTTAGGTTTGCTGGGCACGGTAAATGGCATGATCCAGACCTTTGATGTCATGACCGTATTTGGCACCGGTAATACCCGGGGTATGGCGGCTGGTATTTCTATTGCTTTGATCACCACGATGGGCGGTTTGTTGACGGCTTTGTCAGGCCTGTATTTCAGCACCCAACTACAACAACGGGTAACGCGCACCGTTGATAACGTAGCCGACGCGCTGCGCCGAGATTAGGAACTGTTATGAGAAACCGACATTCCCGTCGTCAAAGTGGCGGTATCGCAGAAATTAATATGACGCCATTGATCGATATGGTGTTTATTCTGTTGATCTTTTTTATTGTCACCACCTCGTTTGTTAAAGAAACCGGTGTTGATGTGAACCGGCCGTCAGCACAAACGGCGGTCGACAAAGAGCGCGCCAACATTCTCATTGCCATTCGTGAAAATGACGAAATCTGGATTGATAAGCGACAAGTTGATCGCCGGGCAGTGCGTGCCAATGTTGAGCGGTTGCATGCTGAAAATCCGGAAGGGGCAGTGATTATTCTTGCCGATGAAAACGCCAAGACCGGTACGCTGATTGAGGTGATGGATCAGGCGCGGCTGGCCGGTGTGGCCAACGTTTCCATCGCTGCTGAACGCGATTAACGGGGCCACATGCGCATATTGCTCGGATTACTGCTGGCGGTACTGGTTAATTATGGCCTGTTTACGCTGATGCAAAAAATGACCAGCGCCGATGGTTTAACTGCGCGTAACGATGAGGATATACGCATTCTCGATTTTGTTCGGGTGAAGGAAGAAGAAACGCCCCCAGAAGAAAAACGCCGCGAACCACCGGAAAAACCTGAACCGCCGGAAGCGCCGCCACCGCCGCCTGATGCCGATGCACCGCCACCGGAACAACCCGATGTGCCCCGACCGCAATTAAGCGCGCCTAATATTGATGTACCGTTAAATATCACTGGCGGACCGCATTTAGGCGATTTCCGTGCGGCACCGACAGTCGATCCCGGGCCTGGACCGTCGGTACAACCGCAAATGGATGGTGAAGTAGTGCCCTTGGTGCGGATCCCGCCAAGTTATCCACGTATGGCGCAACGACGCGGTATTGAAGGTGTGGTAACGGTGGCCTTTACCATTACCAAAGATGGTCGGGTAAAAGATCCGCAGGTGATTGAGGCCGATCCGGAAAATGTTTTTGACGACGCCGCATTGGCAGCCATCCTGAAATGGAAATTCAAGCCGAAAACAGTCGATGGGGACGCCGTGGAACGCCGAGCCACCCAGGAAATTGAATTTAAGTTGTCCCGCTGATGAAGATGTTTATTTCTAAAATTACACTGGCCGGTCTGTTATGGGTAATGCTGCTGTCGCCAGTAATGGCAGAAGACGAATATTTGCTGTCAGAAAGTACTTATAAAGCGCTGGAAGCCGCGCAGAAACAGATGGCTGACGAGCGCTATCAACCCGCCGAAGCTGCTTTATTGAAACTGGTTAATGACACCAGCGCTGGCAGCTATGATCGCGCGGTGGTATTGCAAACGCTCGGTTATTTGTATTCAGAAACCGGCGACTATACGCGGGCCACTGAGCAATTCCGCTCCGCGTTAGACCTAAATGCTTTGCCGGAAGATGTAACCCATAATTTACGCTATAACCTTGCCCAGCTATTAATAGCTGATGGCGAATATCAGCGGGGTATTGATTTGCTCAACCGCTGGATTAGTAATGAGCCAAATCCTGATAATAATGTTTATGTTTTGCTGGCCACAGCGCATTACCAGATAAAGCAGTACAGCAAAACCGTCGAGAATATCCGCACCGCCATCAGTCGTGCCAATGCACCGAAAGAAGACTGGTATCGAATGCAGTTAGCGGCGCACCTGGAAATGCAGCAATACGATTCAGCCATCAATGTGCTGGAAACACTGCTGACCCAGCATCCCGATGACAAAACCTACTGGGATCAGTTGGGCTCGTTGTATTCCCGGCAGGATAAACAATTAACGGCGCTGGCAGTTACCATGCTGGCAAAGCGGTTGGATCTGGGTGATGACGATACCGTCATGCGGCTCAGCAATATGTACCGCTATCTGAATATTCCGTTTAAATCCGGTCAGTTGCTGCAAAAAGCGTTGGATGACAAAGTGATTGCCGCCAATTTTGATAATCTGGAAAAACTGGCTGATAGCTGGCTGGCTGCCCGCGAGGCCGAGCGCGCCGCTAAAGTATTAGAGCAAATTCGCAGTCAGGACGGCAGTGGTGAAACCGATCTGAAACTGGCGCGCTTATATGTCAGTGAAGAACAGTGGCAACAAGCCCAGGCGCCATTGTCTGCGGCGATTGATAAGCTTGCCGGTGATAAAAAAGGCAATGCCTTGCTGATGGCCGGGATGGTGCAATTCCATCTGCAAAACTTCAGCCGCGCTGAAGATTTACTGAAACAAGCCGGACAATTTGAACAACAACGCAATCAGGCGGCACAATGGCTGAGACATGTTCAGCAAAGCCAACCTGAAGACGACAATGTCTGAAAAAGATCTGCAAACCCTGAAATCTGAACTGGTGCAGCACTACCAATGGTTGCGCCAATATGGCTGTAATGATTCGCATAGCGGCAATGCCTCATTGCGCTGGCATGACCAGGTGTGGGTAACGCCGACTGGCTGTTGCGCCGATACCCTGACCGCCGGGGATTTAATTCGCTGCAACATCAATGGCGAATTAGGTGAGGGGGCCTCATTGGATGCGCCATTGCATATCGCTGTTTATCAGCAAAACCCAAATGCGCGAGCCGTCATTCACAGCCATGGCCCGCACGCCGTCGCGATGACGTTGAATGGCGACGATTTCAAACCAGTGGATTTTGAAGGCCAGTATTATTTTCCTGTGGTGCCGGTTATTCACATTAATTACACGGATTACGTGAAACTATCGCCGTCCAAAGTCGCTGCAGGCTTAGCCGATCATAAAGTTGTCATTGTTTGCGGGCATGGTGTTTATGCATGTGCCGAAACCATTAATCTTGCTTACAAATGGAGTTGTTCTGTGGAATTATCAGCAAAGACAGCCTGGTTGGCTGCACAGCAATAAGTTTGCGACGGTGCAACAAAACAGCACCGAATGAGTCTCAGACCGACAAGCTTAGTGATAAGGACTTTACCCATGAATGCAAAAAGCGCTTTATCCGTCAAAGATTCTATTCAACAGATACGAACGCCGCGCCTGGCGGGTGATGATATTGCGGCAAAACGCCGCGAGATTGCCGACTATTTTAATGCTAACTTCGAGCGTTACGAGTCGCTGTTTGAAACGTTAAAAGACGACAGCGGCTATTACCAAAAATCGATCTCGCTGCGTCATCCACTGATATTTTATTTTGGCCATACGGCAACGTTTTTCGTTAATAAAATGTTGCTGAGTGGTTTGATTAAACAGCGTGTTAATCCCCGTATTGAATCGATGTTTGCTATCGGTGTCGATGAAATGAGCTGGGATGATCTTGACGAAACCCACTATCAATGGCCGGCGGTCAGTGACGTTAAGGCTTACCGTAAAGCTGTCCAAAAACTGGTTAATGAGGTGATTGAAACCGCGCCACTCAGCCTGCCGATCGATTGGCAAAATCCATGGTGGGCGATCATGATGGGAATTGAACATGAGCAAATCCATCTGGAAACCTCATCAGTCCTGATCCGCCAACAGCAACTCGATAAAGTCCGTAAACAACCCCAATGGCGGCCATTTAGCCAGACTGGTAAAGCGCCGCAGAATCGCTTATTGCCGGTACCGGGCGGCTTGGTCAGCCTGGGTAAGGATTTTGCTGATCCGGTCTATGGCTGGGATAACGAATATGGTCAGCATCAGGCTGAAGTTAGTGAATTTAAGGCCAGTCAGTATTTAGTCAGTAATGCTGAGTTTCTGGCATTTGTCGAAGCCGGTGGCTATCGACAGGATAGTTACTGGAACGAAGAAGGTTTGAAATGGCGGCAGTTTGCCAAGGCCGAATATCCTGCGTTCTGGCAGAAAAAAGCCAGCGGCTGGCAATTACGGTTGATGACCGAAGTCGTGCCCATGCCCTGGGATTGGCCGGTGGATGTCAATTATCACGAAGCCAAAGCCTTTTGTAACTGGAAAGCCAAACAAACCGGCCAAACCGTGCGTTTGCCCACCGAAGATGAGTGGTATCGGCTCTATGAACATGCCGGGGTCAGTGAACTCGACAGCCAACCGGCCAATGCCAATATTCATCTGGATCACGCAGCGTCATCGTGCCCTGTGACCATGTTCAGCCATGGTGATTTTTATGATGTGGTCGGTAATGTCTGGCAGTGGACCGAAACACCGATTTATCCGTTTGATGGCTTTAAGGTGCATCCAATTTATGATGATTTCACCACACCCACTTACGACAGCCAGCACAATATAATCAAAGGCGGCAGTTGGGTTTCTTGTGGTAATGAAAGCCGCAAGTCAGCGCGTTATGCGTTTCGCCGGCATTTTTTCCAGCATGCCGGTTTTCGTTATATTGTTTCCGAAGCGCCGGTTAATGTCGTTGATTCGCATTATGAAACCGACAAAATGCTTTCGGAATATGCGGAACTGCATTACGGTGAAAGCTACTTTAATGTGCCGAACTTTCAGCAAAATTTGATGCAACTGGCCATTGAAACCATGGCCGGAAAAGCTAAAAATAAGGCACTGGATCTGGGCTGCGCCGTGGGCCGTGGCAGTTTTGAACTGGCCAAACATTTTGACGCCGTCACCGGTATTGATTTCTCGGCACGACTAATCAATCTGGGCGTGCAAATGCAGCAGCGTGGCGTGATCCGTTACACCATTGCCGACGAAGGCGAACTGGTGCATTACCGTGAACAACGACTGGCAGATTTTGGCCTCGACATGGTCGCTGATAAAGTTGAATTTATGCAGGGTGATGCCTGTAATTTAAAATCAGTATTTGCCGGCTACGATTTGATTGTTGCTGCCAATTTACTGGATCGCTTATATGATCCGGCGCTGTTTCTGGAATCGGTAAACGAGCGTTTAAATGCCGGTGGTTTGTTAGTGCTGGCGTCACCTTACACCTGGCTTGAAGAACATACCGAAAAAGCCAAATGGCTGGGCGGTTTCAAAAAAGATGGCGAAAGCTTTACCACGCTGGATGGTCTGCATGCGATTCTGGATGCGCATTTTGATCTGGTGAGCGGGCCACAATCATTGCCATTTGTGATCCGTGAAACCAGTCGTAAATTCCAGCATACCTTGTCAGAAGTGACTATCTGGGAACGGAGGGCTTGTTAATGTTTCATAGCCACCACTGCTGGTGGCTATTTTTGTGTCCGGCAAGGCGGAAATTGTGCTGTGTAGTTATTCTACATAAGCAATTGACAACGCAGCCGGGCGCAAAAATAGTCCCAGCCCTGCGGGTTGTGACTGAAAAAGCGCCACTCCGCGTTGCTCGTTGTTTGTTTAGAATAACTAAACGGCTCTCCTCGCGCCTTGATTGATGCTTTTTCAGTTCACAACAGAGGCGGATATGAAAGATAAACAAGCCCTTGGCTTGAGTCAATTCGACTTTGATCAGTCGATAGCGCGCGCCGATACCGGCGCGCAAAAGTATGATAACCGGCGACTGATTTTCGGCCATCCAGATGTCATTCCATTGTGGGTGGCCGATATGGATTTTGCCGTGCCGCCGGCAGTTATTTCTGCGTTGCAAGCGCGCGCCAACCATCCGGTTTTTGGTTATCACCAGTTTCCGGAATCTTTATATCTGGCTTTACAAAACTGGTACCAACAACGTTTTGAATGGGTCATTGAACGCCAGCATATTCTGATGTGTCCCGGTGTCGTGCCATCGATTCATGCGGTGATTAATGCATTAACCGAACCGGGTGACGGGGTGATTGTGCAATCACCAGTGTATTTTCCATTTTTTTCGGCAGTGACTGAAACCGGCCGGCAGTTAATTCTCAATCCATTACTGGAAACTGCTAACGGCTATCAGATGAATTTGCCAGAACTGGAGGCGCAGGCCAAAGCCGGTGCCAAAATGTTGCTGTTGTGTTCACCACATAATCCGGTGGGCAGAGTCTGGCGCGAAGATGAACTCAAAGCGTTACTGGCGATTGCTGAGCAATATGATTTGCTGATTATTGCCGATGAAATCCATATGGATTTAGTGTTTGCCGGCCACCGGCATATTCCGCTAACCACGCTGGCTGAGCCGGGTCGGGTAATTACCACTATTTCGGCCAGTAAAACCTTTAATATCGCCGGCCTTAACTTATCGTCATTGATTATCGAAAATACCCAGCAGCGGCGTGCCATCGAAGCTGAATTTAAACGCTGGCATGTCAGTGTTGCTAATCCGTTCAGTATTGTTGCCACTGAGGCGGCCTATCAATCAGGGGCCGAATGGTTGGATGCGTTAATGATTTATCTGGCGCAAAACCGCGACTGGATTATGGATTTTTTTAAGGCAGAAATAGCCAGTATCCAGATCAAACCTGTCGAGGGCACTTATTTGTTGTGGCTGGATTGCCGTGCCTTGGGACTGGATGATAAAGCGCTGAAGCAGTTCTTTATTGAAGACTGTGCTGTTGGTATGAATCCCGGCGCTATGTTCGGTGACGGTGGCAGTGGCTTTATGCGGATGAATATTGCGGCGCCGCGGGCGCTGCTGCAACAAGCTTGCCGGCAAATTAGCGCAGCTTGCCAACAACGTTTCAGCTGATCAAAATCAGTGCGCTTTTTGTGCGCGCATGCACAAAAATAGCGCAGAATCGCTTTATATTTCATGAGTTTGTCATTAAACCTGAGCAAAATAGACGCAGTCTTTTGTGGCATACGATTTGCCACAGTGTTTTGGTAACCACCTAAAAGGAGTTTGGCAATGACTGAAAATATTGGCACCACCGCTGGCGTTTTATGGCAGTTCTTGCAGCAAAACGGCCCAACCACAATGAGCAAAATCGCTGAATCTTGCGCTCTGGATAGCAAAACGCTGCAACGCGCGATTGGCTGGTTGGCCCGCGAAGACAAAATCGATTTTGTCAGTCGCGGCCGCAGTGAGTTGATTACGCTGAAATAAGCACAGGCTTAATCCGTACGGTATTTGACGACACTGAAAGCGCCGCGAATGTCGCCCTGTTGAAAGCCGGTTGCCTGGTCAGCCGGGTACAGGCGGTTAATTTCCGCCTGTAAGCCGGCATCAACTTTGTTGCCATGACAGGTCAGACAGACGGCTTCGGTACCGATGGCTTTCATCATCCGTAAGCTTTCGCCGTCATCACTGACCGCGACAAACTTTAATTCGTTAATCGGCGTGCCGGCTTGTTTGTGACGCTCAAAATCATTTAATACTGCCTGCTGCCACGGCTTTGCCTGATTGCCGGGATTACGTACTTTTAAACTGGTACGGCTGATATCTAAACCAGTTTCAGCCGATAATTCGGCGGCAATCCGCGGTGCCTCGGTCTGACAGACAGCTACTGCCGCTTTCGTTCCACCTTCCTGCATAGCTGTTTGTAATGCTTGTTTGAGCTGACTGGCAAATTCGCCAGTTGCTGCCAGTGCTTGTTGTTCAAACGCCGGTAATTTATCAGATGCCGAGGGCGAACAGGCCGTGATACTGAGCAGTAAACAGCAGATAAAGATTGGATTCTTCATGGCCGGCATCTCCTGATAAATATTTTTTCTGACCATAGCAGATTTCAGGTTTGTTTAAATGTCAGTCAATGACATTTATTAGCCGTTTGTCGTATCAATTATCCGCTGAAAGCAGCGATGCTTGTACATCTGGCTTTTATCCTGCTAACCTTCGGGCAACCTGAAATTTGATGACAGCGAGCCAATGACGACGATTTATGATGCTTCGGCGATTGAGGTACTAACGGGACTGGAGCCGGTCCGTAAACGCCCCGGCATGTATACCGATACCACGCGGCCAAATCATCTGGCGCAAGAGGTTATCGATAACAGTGTTGATGAAGCGATTGCCGGCCACGCTAAAACCATTCAGGTCATTCTGCACAAAGACCAATCCCTTGAAGTTATCGATGATGGCCGGGGTATGCCGGTTGATATTCATCCGGAAGAGGGTGTGCCCGGCGTTGAAGTTATCCTGACCCGGCTGCATGCTGGCGGTAAATTTTCCAATAAAAATTACCGGTTTTCCGGCGGCTTACATGGTGTGGGCGTGTCGGTGGTTAATGCGTTATCGACGCGACTGGAAGTCAGTATCCGTCGTGATGGCGTCAGTTACCAGATTGCGTTTGCCAGCGGCAATCTGATAGAACCACTCAGTGAAACCGGTACCGTCGGTAAAAAGAATACCGGCACTAGCGTGCGTTTCTGGCCGGATGTCAGCTTTTTTGATGCCCCCAAATTTTTAGTTTCTAAACTGCGACACGTTTTGCGTGCCAAGGCAGTTTTGTGTCCGGGCCTGGTGGTCACTTTTGATGATTACAGCAGCGGCGAAAAAGTAAGCGATAGCTGGTGTTATGAAGATGGTGTTAACAGCTATCTTGCTAATGCCATGACCGATATGCCTTGTGTACCAGGCAAACCATTTGTTGGCCATTTTGCCGATGCCAATCAGGAAGTGGATTGGGCCTTAATGTGGCAATTGGAACCGGCAGAAGTGATTGCCGAAAGTTATGTCAATTTGATCCCAACCGCGCAGGGCGGCACGCATGTAAATGGTTTACGCAGTGGTTTGCTGGAAGCGCTAAGAGAGTTTTGTGAGTTTCGCAGTCTGTTGCCGCGTGGCGTGAAATTATCGGCAGAGGATATCTGGGAGCGCTGTAATTACGTGTTGTCAGTCAAGCTTGAAGATCCGCAGTTTTCCGGTCAGACCAAAGAGCGTTTGTCATCACGGCAATGTGCGGCGTTTGTCACCGGCGCCGTTAAAGATGCCTTTAGTTTATGGCTCAATCATCATATTGAAGATGGCGAAAAAATTGCTGAACTTGCTATTAGCAATGCCCAGTCGCGGTTAAAACAAGCCAAAAAGGTGGTTCGTAAACGTGTGCAGTCTGGTCCGGCCTTACCCGGTAAATTGGCCGACTGTACCTCACAGGATCCGACCCGGACTGAATTATTTCTGGTTGAGGGTGATTCGGCGGGTGGCAGTGCCAAACAAGGTCGAGATCGGGTGTTTCAGGCCATCATGCCGTTGCGGGGCAAGATCCTGAATACCTGGGAAGTGGATGCTTCTCAAGTGCTGGCCTCCCAGGAGGTACACGATATTGCTGTGGCGATTGGCGTTGATCCGGGCTCAGATGATTTAACCGGTTTGCGTTACGGTAAGATTTGTATCCTGGCCGATGCCGACTCTGATGGGCTGCACATCGCAACGTTATTGTGCGCCTTGTTCGTCCGGCATTTTAGGCCGCTGGTAACTGCCGGCCATATCTGTGTGGCGATGCCGCCGTTGTATCGGATTGATGTTGGTAAACAAGTGTTTTACGCCCTCGATGATGAAGAACGACAAATCATTTTAGAGCGGATCGAACGTGACAAAATCAAAGGCAAAGTCAGTACCCAGCGCTTTAAAGGTCTCGGTGAAATGAATCCACTGCAATTGCGGGAAACCACCATGGCGCCGGATACCCGTCGTCTGGTCAGACTGACCATTGATGCCGACGACGATACATTTATGATGCTGGATAAACTGCTGGCTAAGAAACGCGCATCAGATCGCAAAGTGTGGCTGGAGCAACACGGCGACCTGGCAACTATCTAGGGATTGTTTATCTTTCATCTCCGCCGCTGTTGTGACAGATAAACAAGCCTTGACCTAATTGAGAGATTTACATGAGCACAATCATTGATGATCTGGAGCAGCAGCCACTTCGTGAATTCACGGAAAAAGCTTATTTAGACTACTCCATGTACGTCATTCTGGATCGGGCTTTACCGCATCTGGCAGATGGTTTGAAACCGGTACAACGGCGGATCATTTATGCCATGTCGGAGCTGGGTCTCAGCGCGATTTCCAAACATAAAAAATCGGCGCGTACCGTCGGTGACGTGCTCGGTAAATACCATCCGCATGGCGATTCCGCCTGTTATGAAGCCATGGTGTTGATGGCGCAGCCGTTCTCTTATCGTTACACGCTGATTGATGGTCAGGGTAACTGGGGGTCGATGGATGATCCCAAATCGTTTGCTGCGATGCGTTATACCGAAGCCCGGCTGGCTGCCTATGCCCAGACTTTATTAAGTGAACTGGGGCAGGGCACTGTTGAATGGGTGCCCAATTTTGACGGCACCATGGATGAGCCAGAATTATTACCGGCGCGTTTACCTAACGTATTGCTGAATGGCGCGACGGGTATCGCCGTTGGTATGGCCACCGATATTCCGCCACATAATCTGCGTGAAGTGGTTGATGCCTGTTTATTGCTGCTGAAATCACCCAAAACCAGTCTGGAAGAGTTGATGGAACTGGTGACAGGGCCGGATTTCCCAACCGGTGGTGAAATCATTTCGTCACAGGCCGACATTCGCAAAATTTATGAAACCGGTCATGGCTCGATTCGCCAGCGCGCCTGTTTCAAAATGGAAGAAAACGAAATCATTGTTGATGCGCTGCCGTATCAGGTATCTGGTGCCAAGGTACTGGAGCAGATCGCTGCGCAAATGAATAACAAAAAGCTGCCGATGGTTGCTGATTTGCGCGATGAATCCGATCATGAGCATGCGGTGCGTCTGGTTATTGTGCCGCGCTCCAATCGCGTTGATGTTGATAGCCTGATGTCGCATTTGTTTGCCACCACCGATCTGGAACGCAGCCACCGCGTCAATATGAACATGATTGGTTTGGACGGCCGGCCACAGGTTAAAAACCTGCAGGAAATTATCAGCGAGTGGTTGGTTTACCGGATCAAGACCGTCACCCGCCGGCTGCAATATCGGCTAGATAAAGTGCTGGATCGCATGCACGTGCTGGAAGGCCTGCTGATTGCGTATCTGAATATCGATGAAGTCATCGCCATTATTCGTAATGAAGATGAGCCCAAAGTTGAGCTGATGGCGCGCTTTAATTTGACGGACAGGCAGGCGGAGTCGATTCTGGAACTGCGTTTACGACATTTGGCCAAGCTGGAAGAAATGAAAATCCAGGGCGAAATGGATGAGCTCAGTAAAGAACGCAAAATCCTCGAACAATTGCTTGGCTCCGAAACCCGCCTGAAAACCCTGATCCGTAAAGAGCTGACCGCCGATGCCGAAAAATTCGGCGATGAGCGGCGCAGCCAGATCAAACCGCAGGATGCCGCCAAAGCGCTTAGTGATACCGAGTTATTGCCAACCGAGCCATTAACGATTGTTTTATCAGCCAGTGGTTGGGTGCGTGCAGCCAAAGGCCATGATGTGGACCCGATAACGCTGAATTACCGGACCGGTGATCGCTATATGGCCTCAGTTAAAGCGCGCAGCAATCAGCAGATTGTCTTTCTCGATGCCTCCGGCCGCAGCTATTCATTGCCGGCGCACACCCTGCCATCAGCGCGTGGTCAGGGCGAACCTTTAAGTGGACGTTTACAATCACCGCCTGAAGTACGTTTTGTCTCAGTAATTGCCGCTGAAAGCAGCCAGAAAGTGCTGCTCTCCAATACCGCCGGTTATGGCTTTGTCACACCATTTGATAATTTGCTGGCCAAAAATAAAGCCGGTAAAGCGCTGTTTAACTTGCCTGAAGGCGCGGAATTATTGCCGCCGATGGTAATACCGGATAAAGCTGATTTGCAATTGGCTGTTGCTGCCGGTGATGGCCGGCTCTTAGTGTTTGCGGTTGGCGAAGTGCCAGAGCTGAATAAAGGCAAAGGCGTCAGGCTGATTAATATCACCTCGGCGCGTTTCACCGCCGGTCAGGAATGGCTGCAATCAGTGACTTTAATTCCGCAGGATTTCAGTCTGACGCTGCATGCAGGTCGCCGGCATTTAACGTTGAAACCGGCTGATTTGGCGCATTACGCCGGTGAGCGCGGCAAACGCGGTCATAAATTACCACGGGGATTACAAAAGGTCAGCGAGGTCACTATAGCTGAGTAAAACACTCGGTTTTTTGTTAAGATCATGGGGTGAACTCAACTCCATTAACTCCGATGCATGATGCGCCTGCCGATCATTTTGATGTTTCTGCATTATTGCTGAAACAACCCAGCCAGCATCGCTGGGCCAAATCCAGCTGGCGCTTTCTGGGCATTGTGCCGGGCCTGACCGATGCCGAAATAACGGCGGCGCAGCAGCAAGGTGAAGTCATTACCCTTACCAGCTTGCGCTTACAGTTATACCGGCAATTTTGCGAAAGTTATTACGTTAATCTGACGGCTGAAAAAACCAAGGTTTATCTGGTTTGCCGTGATGATGGTGATAATTTAAGCCCGGTGCTGCTGACGGTCGATTTTGATGAAGCGGCATCCTATATGGAAGCCGGTGAAAAAGTTTTTGATGCACCGCTACCGGATGTTTTATGTGTTTGGCTGGAGCGTTTTGTTTTGGTGCATTATCAGCCAGAGCAACCCAAAAAACGCCGCCGTAAACGCTGGACAGAGCAAAATTCGGAGGCTGGCAATGCAGAAAAAACCTGAAGACGGTTTTTTATCGCGTTGGTCCTCTCGCAAACTGCGTAAGGCTGATGAGCAAACCGAGACGCTGGATGACAGCCTTGTTGAGCCAATGCCAACAGAAGCACCGGTTGAACAAGCTGATGAAACATCACAGGAAGCCAGCGTTGCAGAGCGGCCGAGCTGGCAAGATCCTCAGTTAGATAAAACCAGCCGCCGGCAAGCGCTACGAGATATTTTTCAAAAGCCGGGTATTGGTCTGCCGGATGGACTCGACGAATACGAGCGTGATTACAATTATCATAACTTTGCCAAGCTAGGTAATGTGGTCACCCACGAAATGCGCCGTCTGCTGGAAAAACAGGCGGAACAATTAGCCGCTGCCGCAGAAGCTGAGCCAGATAGCAAATCAGCAGTAAAACCCGAAACATCCGAATCTGAGGACAACAAACTTGCATAAAGCCGTGATTGAAGCCGGTGACATGGCTTTTGAACCAAAAGAATGGGTGAGCTTTGAGTCCGCCGGTCGATTACTGATGGTGGGTCCGGCCGATAAGATAAACGCTGTTATCGATCATTGTCAGGGCCTGATTATTGAGGTTTTGGTGACTGACGGTGGTGAATTAAACACCGAAGCAACGATTACCCGGCTGAAAGGTGAACTCAGCGAATTAACGGGCTGGCTGGGTGACTTTAATGCCGTTATTGGCGGCGTGCCGCAAAAATATGATCTGCTGTTGGATTTGAACAGCGCGCCGTTATTGACTGCTGCTGTGCCGCCGGTTGGCTATTTTGCGCCGGGCGGAAATCAACAAGCGTTGGCAGAAGCATTACAGCAACTGCCGGAGCTGGTGGGCGTTTTTGATAAGCCGAAATATTTTAATTACAAAGCGTCTATATGCGCCCATCAGCGGCGGGGCATTACCGCCTGCACACAATGTCTGGATGCTTGTCCGGCTGAAGCGATTCAATCCGCTGGTGAACTTATCGAGGTTAATCCCAATCTCTGCCAGGGGTGTGGCAGCTGTACTGCCGTTTGTCCTTCGGGTGCCATTAGTTATGCCGTGCCAACGCTGGATCAAAGTCTGGATCGGTTGCGGGCCATGCTCAAACAATACGTTGCGCTGGAGAGTAAACCTGCCCAATTACTAATCCACGACACCTTGCAAGGCGAACAATTGCTGGCAGTTTATGCCGAACAATTACCAGCAACAGTCATCCCGTTTTCTATCGAAGAAATCGGCGCTTTGGGGCTGCCATTCTGGCTGGCGGCGCTGGCTTATGGCGTGAGTAATATTACAGTCTGGGATGCCGGCAGTCACAGCGATCATGACTGGCAGGCGTTACAACAACAAATTGAACTGGCTAACGAACTGATTGCTGGATTGGGCTATCCAGCGGCGATTAGCTGGTTTCATGGCCAGCGGCCAGCGGCATTAAAAACGCATCTAAACCAGCAGCCAAAAGTTAATTTAGAGACCACAGCCAATTTTGCCGGCCTTGATGAAAAGCGCCGGGTCAGCCATCTGGCATTAACGCATTTGCATCAGCAGGCACCTGCACCCATTGGTGAGCTCGAATTAACGGAGACAGCTCCCTTTGGTGAGGTAAAAGTTGATGCCAAGGGTTGTACGCTGTGTATGTCATGTGTGTCAGTGTGTCCGGTGGGCGCGTTGGTCGATGGCGTTGATAAACCACAGCTGAATTTTATTGAAGATCTGTGCGTGCAATGTGGCATGTGTGAGACCGCCTGTCCGGAAAACGTTATTAGTCTGGCGCCGCGTTATTTGTTCGATCGCGAGCAAGCCCGGCAAAAGCGGCTGCTCCATGAAGAAGCGGTATTTCATTGTATCAGTTGCCAAAAACCATTCGCTACGCAGAAAATGATCGACACCATTACCGCTAAATTAAAAGACCATCCGATGTTTCAGAGCGGTGCACTGGAACATTTAAAAATGTGTGAAGACTGTCGCGTCAAAGCGCAGTTTCGTCGGGGATAACGATGCAAGATGATCAACAAGACACTGCGCAGTGGCGCGCGCAAATTTATGCCTTACTGGCGATGTTACTGGCTAAACCGGCCGATGCTGATTTGCTCGGCAATATTGCGGCCTTAAAAGTTGAATCGCCGGATGCGTCATTGGCTACGGCCTGGCAGCAGTTAATCAGTGCAGCGGCCAACACCAGTGCCGAAGCGCAGACCCGCGAGTATCAAAAATTATTTATCGGTCTGACCCAGGGTGAGGTGATTCCTTATGCTTCCTATTACCAGACCGGATTTTTAAATGAAAAACCGCTGGCCAATTTGCGTGCTGATTTGGGCAAACTGGGCCTTACCCGGCAGGATGATAAAAAAGAACCTGAAGATCATGCCGCTGCTGTCTGCGATGTCATGCGGTTGATTCTGATTGCCAAAGGTACGCCGGTGATCACGGCAGAACAGTTTTATGATCGGCATATGGCTAAGTGGCTGCCACGGTTTTTTGCCGATTTGCAAAAAGCGCCTAGCGCTGAATTTTATGCAGCCCTGGCGGTATTTTCTCAACAATTTTTCACCGATGAAGCCCAGCGATTTTTAGCTGATTAAGTGCCGGATCTGGCTTGCCGAAAATGGCTTTATGCGGGATAATTCATATACATTCAGTTGTCGCAATGACACATGGCATCTGTCGCCATATGCTGTTACAAGATCCGGAGAGCATCATGAGTAAGCAGTCTTCATCATCGCGCAGACAATTTTTGCACACCTTGACGGCGCTAGCCGGTGGTTCTGCAGCAGTCGCTTTGAGCAGCCGAACAGTGCAGGCAAAACCTGCCAAACAGCCTGAACAAACAGCCGTGCCTCCTCAGGCATCCAAAGGCTACCAGCATACTCAGCATGTAGATACTTTCTACAAAACCGCAGATTTTTAAAAGATCGCCGCCATGAAATTAATCAAACGAGATCCTGCCGCCATCATCAGCCGCACTTCGGGCATCAATCGCCGTACCTTTTTGAAGGGTTCCGGGATTGCCGCCGGTGGCGCGGCGTTTATGAGTCTGTTGCCCACCGCGATGATCGAAAAAGCCGATGCAGCGGAAAGCCGCCAGCCCACTTACGATGAAGGTGAAATCAGCAAGGTCCATAGTGTTTGCAGTCATTGCAGTGTTGGCTGTGGTGTTGTTGCTGAAGTGCAAAACGGCGTCTGGATTGGTCAGGAACCCAGCTTCGAACATCCATTCAACTTAGGCTCGCATTGTGCCAAGGGTGCATCACTCCGTGAACACGGTCACGGTGATAAACGCCTGAAATATCCGATGAAAAAAGTTAATGGCGAATGGCAGCGGATGAGTTGGGAAGATGCCATTGAAGAAATTGGTCAAAAAATGCTCGATATCCGCGAGGCCGCTGGCCCGGACTCAGTTTACTGGCTGGGGAGCGCCAAATTCAGCAATGAACAAGCGTATTTATTCCGCAAATTCGCCGCGCTGTGGGGCAGTAATAATGTCGACCACCAGGCGCGGATCTGTCATTCCACCACTGTTGCCGGGGTAGCCAATACCTGGGGTTACGGTGCGATGACCAACTCCTACAACGATATTCATAATTCAAAAGCCATATTTATTATTGGTGCTAACCCTGCCGAAGCACATCCGGTGTCGTTGCAGCATATTTTCCGTGGTAAAGAGCGCGGCGCGCCGATTATCGTCGTTGATCCACGCTTTACCCGTACCGCCGCGCATGCTGATCAATTTATCCGTATCCGCAGCGGCAGCGACATTCCGTTTATCTGGGGCATGCTCTGGCATATCTTCCAGAATGGCTGGGAAGATAAAAGCTTTATTGAACAACGCGTTTATGGCATGGATGAAATCCGTGCTGAAGTCGCCAATTGGACGCCGGAGAAAGTTGAAAATATCAGCGGTGCCAAAGAAGCTGATGTTTATCAGGCAGCGAAAACCATGGCTGAACACCGGCCGGGCACTGTTATCTGGTGTATGGGGATTACCCAGCACACTGTAGGTAACAGTAATACCCGCGCCCTGTGCATCCTGCAATTAGCGCTGGGTAATATGGGTGTTTCCGGCGGTGGTACCAATATTTTCCGTGGCCATGACAATGTTCAGGGTGCTACCGATTTTGGTGTGGTGTCCAACAGTCTGCCCGGTTATTACGGACTTGCCGAAGAGGCTTGGCAACACTGGGCGCGTGTCTGGGATGTCGATCTGGATTGGATCAAAAACCGTTTTGATCAACGTACTTACGAAGAAATCGACGGCAAAAAAATAAGCCCGATGTATACCAACGGTATTACTGTGTCGCGCTGGATTGATGGGGTGTTGGAAGACAAAGCCAATATCGACCAAAACGATGCTATCAAAGCGATGGTGTTGTGGGGCCATGCGCCAAACAGTCAGACCCGTGGTCCGGAAATGAAAGCCGCCATGGAAAAACTGGAAATGCTGGTCATTGTTGATCCGTATCCGACCGTTTCGGCGGTTATGAACGATCGCACTGACGGGGTTTATTTATTGCCGGCTACCACACAATTTGAGACGCATGGCTCGCTGACGTCCTCAAACCGTTCGGTGCAATGGCGCTTTAAAATTATTGAGCCGCTGTTTGAGTCGCTGCCCGACCACACCATCATGTACAAATTTGCCAAGAAGTTTAGCTTTGAAAATGAGTTGTGCAAAAACATCCAGGTCACCGGTGAAGAACCGACCATAGAAGACATTACCCGCGAATACAATCGTGGTATGTGGGCGGTGGGTTACACCGGTCAGACTCCTGAGCGCCTGAAATTGCAGGTCGAAAATCTGCACACGTTCAATAAAACCACCTTACGCGCAGAGGGCGGCCCTTGTGACGGCGAATTCTATGGTTTGCCATGGCCTTGCTGGGGCACCGCAGAAATGAAACATCCCGGTACCCATATTATGTACGACACTTCAGTACCGGTTGCTGAGGGTGGCGGTGCCTTCCGGGCCCGTTTTGGTGTTGAACATAATGGCGAAAATCTTCTGGCTGAAAACTCCTGGTCAGCCGATTCCGAAATTGAAGACGGTTATCCTGAAGTCAGCGCTGAAATGATTAAAGAGTTGGGCTGGTGGGATGATTTAACGGCTTCAGAAAAAGCCGAAGCCGATGGCAAAAACTGGAAAACTGATCTGTCCGGTGGTATCCAGCGTGTCGCCATCAAACATGGTTTGTCGCCCGCCGGTAATGCCAAAGCAAGGGCTATCGTCTGGCAGTTCCCGGATCCGGTGCCGATTCACCGTGAGCCGTTATATACCAATCGCCGCGATCTGGTGGAAAAATACCCGACTTATGAAGATCGGCGCAGTTTTTACCGTCTGCCAACCCGCTATGGTTCGATTCAGGCGCAGGATTTCAGTAAAGACTTCCCGCTGATCATGACCAGTGGTCGTCTGGTGGAGTACGAGGGCGGTGGTGACGAAACCCGCTCTAATCCATGGCTGGCTGAATTGCAGCAAGATATGTTTATCGAGATCAATCCGGCCGATGCCAATGATGCCGGTATTAAAAATGGTGAGCAGGTCTGGGTTGACGGGCCTGAAGGCGGTTCGATTAAAGTCATGGCCATGGTCACTGAGCGTGTTGAGCGCGGCGTCGTGTTTATGCCTTTCCATTTTGGTGGTCATTATCAGGGTGAAAGTCTGCGTGACAAATACCCGGATGGCACTGATCCGCATGTACTCGGTGAATCCTGTAACGTTGTCTTTACCTATGGTTATGATTCGGTAACGGCGATGCAGGAAACCAAAGTTTCTTTATGCCGCGTCCGCGCTGCCTGACCTCAAGAGGATTCTGAATAATGGCAAGAATGAAGTTTCTCTGTGACGCTGAGCGCTGCATCGAATGTAACGCCTGTGTCACAGCCTGTAAAAACGAGCATGAAGTGCCGTGGGGCATTAATCGCCGTCGTGTGGTGACCATTGATGATGGTATTCCCGGTGAAAAATCGATTTCTGTGGCCTGTATGCATTGCAGTGATGCACCTTGCGCCGCTGTCTGCCCGGTTGATTGCTTTTACACCACCGATGATGGCGTGGTGTTGCACGATAAAGATATTTGCATTGGCTGTGGTTACTGCTTTTATGCCTGCCCGTTTGGCGCGCCACAATATCCGCAGGAAGGCGCCTTTGGTGCCCGCGGCAAAATGGATAAATGTACCTTCTGTGCCGGTGGCCCGGAAGAAGATAACTCGGCCATTGAAGTCGAAAAATATGGTCGTAACCGTTTAGCTGAAGGCAAACTGCCGTTGTGTGCAGAAATGTGTTCAACCAAAGCGTTGATTGCTGGCGATGGCGATATCGTTGCTGACTTGTTCCGCAGCCGGGTGGTTCGCCGTGGTGGCCGTCCGGATAACTGGGGCTGGGAAACCGCTTACAAGGATTAATGATGAAACTGTTAAGCCTGATGTTTGCAGCCTTATTACTCAGTGCCTGTTATGAAGACACTGATGTCACCCTTCATAAAGCTGGTGTTTATAAAGGCAGCGAAGATAAACACGCGATGTCTGCTGAAGAACGTGCCGATGTGCTTAAGCAGCGTTTTAACCAGGTTCAAACGGATCGTTAATCGGAGTCTGCATGTCTGCTAACGCTGCTGTTGCCAATCGTACCCGTAAATCGCTTATCGCCTTGATGGTGATGTTGTTGGCGATTGTTCTGATGCCACTCAGTGGTTATTTATATGTCAGCCTGGCGGAAGCCGATACCGCTGCTGAGCAGACCAATCCGCGTGCCGATACCTGGCGTCAGGCGCGTCAAAATGTTGAAGGCATCAGCACTGTTAAAGGCCAGGAAGCCAACGAGCTGATTCAAGGCGCCGGACAGAACTGGCGGCAGTTACGTAACGGGCCAATGGCAACTTACGGCAGCTGGTTGCTGAGTTTTACCATTATTGCTATCGCTGCTTTTTATATGTGGCGAGGCCAGGTCAAAATCAATCATCCGCGTAGTGGTCAAACCGTCGAGCGTTGGACCCTGAATGAGCGTCGTTTGCACTGGACCACTGCTACCTTGTTTATTTTGTTGGCGATCACTGGTTTAAGCTTATTGTACGGCCGTTATGTATTGATCCCGCTGCTTGGTTATCCCGGATTTTCGGCGTATGCCACTGGCGCCAAGTGGATACACAATGTGTTGGGGCCAGTGTTTATGGTGGCCTTATTTATCATTCTGATTAAGTGGTTCAAACATAATTTATTCACCAAAGTGGATCTGCAGTGGTTTAAAGACTTTGGTGGCATGATTGGCAACAAACATCCCTCCGCTGGCAGAATGAATGGTGGTGAGAAAGTCTGGTTCTGGACACTGGCCACCGCCGGTGTGGCACTGTGTTTTTCCGGTTTGGTGCTGGATTTTCCCAACTTTGGTCAGGAGCGGGAAGTCATAATTGTCGCGCATCTGATTCACTTGCTGACCGCTTTGGTATTAATGGCCTTTTCGTTAGGTCATATTTACATCGGCACGTTGGGTACTGAGGGGGCACTGGAAGGTATGACTACCGGGCATGTTGATACCGCCTGGGCCGAGCAACATCATGATTTGTGGCTGCAGGAAGTCCGCGAACAGCGTTCTAAGTAGCGCAAATTTGCGCAAGCAAATGCTGCCAATCATTTAAACAGGTATCTTACAGTCTTTTTTTAAGCCGGCGTTGAGCCGGCTTTTTATTGGGCCAAATTTGTGCAGATGCACAACGATGTCGCATTGAGTGCGCGAAACCATTATTCGTTATTAAATGATCGACTTGATTTTGCATCGTCATGGTGCAAAGTTGACCCACCGCAGGTCAAAGCCAGCACCCATCCGAAACCTTCACCCTTGAATGCTTGCCTAATTGCAGTGAATCCAGCTTCACAAGCATCTACCGTCATGGTAGTTTCATTGTTTTTGATTGATGACAATGTTGTCGTCGCCAGGCAGATTGTAAAGAGGCAAACATGAGCGGACAGGTTATCAGCGTCCATAAATCAGGTAAAAACCTGAAAAAATCCAGGGCAGTTGGCAAAGGCCGCCAGGTTGATATGCAAGCCTTGGCCGAAGTGCAGGGTTTACTGGGCGATGAACCGCGCCGTAAAGACTTGTTAATTGAGCATTTGCATAAGATTCAGGACAAGTACAAACATATTTCGGCTGCGCATCTGGTGGCGTTGGCGCATGAAATGAAGTTGTCCCGCGCCGAAGTTTACGAAGTTGCCACGTTTTACCATCATTTTGATGTCATCAAAGAAAATGAAACGCCACCGCCTGCACTGACCGTTCGGGTCTGTGATTCGATGACCTGTGAAATGCTAGGTGCTAATCCACTGATTGAATCTTTAGAGCAAGGCATGGGCGATAAAGTCCGTATCCAGCGAGTACCGTGTATCGGTCGTTGTGATGTGGCACCGGTGGCCGTTGTTGGTATGCAGCCAGTTGAGTTTGCCGATACCGACAAAGTTACTGCCCAGGTTAATGCCAATAATATCGACCCGGAAGAGATCGAACCGATTCGTTTTGAAACCTATGTTGATCAGAACGGTTATCAGACTTATCAGCAGTGCGTTAACGGACTTATTCCGGTTGATGATGTGCTCAGCAAAATGGAAGATTCCGGCTTGCGTGGTCTCGGTGGTGCCGGTTTCCCGGTCGGTCGTAAATGGCGCATTGTCCGTGATCAACCCGCGCCAAAATTAATGGCTGTCAATATCGACGAAGGCGAGCCAGGTACCTTTAAAGACAAATATTATCTGGATCGTGACCCACACTGTTTTCTCGAAGGGATGCTGATCGCCGCCTGGGCTGTTGGTATCGACGAAATTTACGTTTATCTGCGCGATGAATACGCGGCAATTCGAGAAATGCTCGAAGTCGAATTGTTTAAGCTGGAAAGCCATCCGCCGGTCGCCAATCTGCCAAAGATCTATTTACGTCGCGGTGCCGGTGCCTATATCTGCGGTGAAGAATCGGCAATGATTGAATCCATTGAAGGCAAGCGCGGCATGCCCCGTTTACGGCCACCGTATGTGGCGCAAGTGGGCCTGTTTGGCCGGCCGACGCTGGAACACAATATGGAATCACTGTATTGGGTGCGCGATATTATCGAAAAAGGCCCCGAATGCCTGACGCAACATGGTCGAAATGGCCGTAAAGGGCTGCGTTCTTTTTCGGTCAGTGGCCGCGTTAACAAACCTGGCGTGCATTTAGCACCTGCCGGTATTAGCTTGCGTGAACTGGTTGATGAATATTGTGGTGGCATGCAGGATGGACATAACTTATATGGTTATTTTCCAGGGGGGGCTTCCGGCGGGATTTTGCCGGCATCATTAGCTGATGTGCCGCTGGATTTTGATACCTTGCATGAATATGACTGCTTTATTGGCAGTGCCGCGGTCATCGTGTTTTCCGATCAAGATCGGGCTCGGGATTTGGCAGTCAATGCCATGCGTTTTTTTGAAGATGAATCCTGCGGTCAATGCACGCCTTGTCGTGTGGGCACATCGAAAGCGGTGAATTTGATGCAACAACAAAAATGGGACGCAAACCTGCTCGAAGAATTGTCTCAAGTCATGGTCGATGCCTCAATTTGTGGTCTTGGCCAGGCAGCGCCCAATCCGCTTCGCTGCGTTATTAAGTATTTCCCTGAGGAGCTGAATTAATGGCCTCGCAACTGCAAGAACAAGCCGAATTGGTGCAATTTTCGCTCAATGGTCAGAGCATCAGTGCCCGCGCTGATGAAACCATTTTGCAGATCGCGCAGCGTGAGGGTATTGAAGTCCCGAATCTGTGTTATTCCGAGCGGCAGGGACAGGATGGCAACTGCCGTTCCTGCGTGGTCGAAATTGATGGCGAGCGTGTATTAGCACCGTCATGCTGCCGTTATCCCGCCAAAGATATGAAAGTGCAAACCAATAGCGAACGGGCTTTGCATTCGCAAAAAATGGTGCTGGAACTGCTGAAATCCGATGTCTCGGAACAACCACATACGTTGCATTCAGAGCTCGATTATTGGGCCGGTAAACTCGATATCAGCACACCGCGCTTTAAATCGCGCGAGCAACCCAAAGCAGATTTGTCGCACCCGGGTATCGCCGTCAATATGGATGCCTGTATTCAGTGTACCCGCTGTGTGCGCGCCTGCCGTGACGTGCAAAATAATGATGTTATTGGCCTGGCAAGACGCGGTCATCACACGGAGATTGTTTTTGATCTTGATGATCCGATGGGCGAAAGCACCTGTGTCGCCTGTGGTGAATGTGTTGAGGCTTGCCCGACTGGCGCGCTGATGCCCGCCAATGAAGTGGGTATGCAAGTGCCCGATAAACAGGTTGATTCGGTTTGCCCGTATTGTGGTGTCGGTTGTCAGCTGACCTACAACGTCAAAGACAACAAAATTCTTTATGTCGAAGGCCGTGATGGGCCGGCGAACCATGGTCGTTTGTGTGTGAAAGGGCGCTATGGTTTTGACTACGTGCATCATCCGCACCGTCTGACCAAACCGCTGATCCGTCGTGAAGATGCCCCCAAATCCGGTGATTTCGACTTTGATCCCAACGACTATGACAAAGTCTTCCGTGAAGCTACCTGGGAAGAAGCGCTGGCTAAAGTCAGTAAAGGGTTTCTGGGCATTCGCGATAGCCTCGGGCCCAATGCACTGGCCGGTTTTGGTAGCGCCAAAGGCAGTAACGAAGAAGCTTATTTATTCCAAAAACTGATTCGTACTGGTTTTAAAACCAATAACGTCGATCACTGCACCCGTCTTTGCCATGCCTCATCGGTGGTGGCATTGCTGGAATGTCTGGGCTCCGGTGCGGTATCGAATCCGGTTGCTGATGTTGAAGAAGCTGAGGTTCTCCTCCTTATTGGTGCCAACCCCACCGTCAACCATCCGGTGGGCGCGACCTGGATGAAAAATGCCATCCGCAATGGCACCAAACTGATCCTGATGGATCCCCGTGGTACCGAAATGGCCCGTGAAGCCACTTATCAACTGCAATTTAAACCGGGCAGTGATGTGCCGATGCTCAATGCCATCATGCATGTCATTGTTGAAGAGAACCTGGTTGATCAGACGTTTATTGCCAACCGCACCGAAGGTTTTGAGGCGATGAAAGATCACCTTAAAGCTTACTCACCAGAAGCAATGTCGCCGATTTGTGGCATACCGGCTGAAACCCTGCGTGAAGTGGCGCGGCTGTATGCCAAATCTAAAGCCTCGATGATTTTGTGGGGTATGGGGATTTCGCAGCATGTGCACGGTACCGACAATGCTCGCTGCCTGATTTCACTGGCATTGATGACTGGCCAGATTGGTCGGCCCGGCACCGGTCTGCATCCGCTGCGCGGGCAGAACAATGTGCAGGGTGCATCCGATATGGGGCTTATTCCGATGGTGTTCCCGGATTACCAGCCGGTGGGTGATGGCAAAGCCCGCGAACATTTTGAAAAACTCTGGGATAGCCCGCTGGACCCCAATCCGGGTCTGACCGTGGTGGAGATCATGGATGCTATCCACGCCGGTAATTTAAAAGGCCTGTATGTGATGGGTGAAAACCCGGCGATGTCAGATCCCGACGTTAATCATGCCCGTCAGGCACTGGCTGAGTTGGATCTGCTGGTCGTACAGGATATTTTCTTAACTGAGACTGCCTATCTGGCTGATGTGATTTTGCCGGCATCCGGGTTCCCGGAAAAAACCGGTACGTTCACCAACACCGACCGGCAAGTGCAGTTGGGCCGCAAAGCGTTGGATCCACCGGGCGATGCCCGTCAGGATTTGTGGATCATTGAACAAATCGCCAAAGGCATGGGGCTGAAATGGGACTATAAAGATGTCTCGGAAGTGTTTGCGGAGATCCGTAAAGCCGTGCCGAATATGGCCGGAATTACCTGGCAGCGACTCGAAAAAGAAGGCGCGGTGGTGTATCCATGTCTGGCTGAAGGCGATCCCGGTGACGAAGTTATTTTCATTGATGATTTCCCGCGCGAAAATGGTCTGGGTAAATTTGTCCCCGCCGATATTGTGCCGCCTGATGAGCGGCCCGATGCCGAATATCCATTTGTGCTGATTACCGGCCGGATGCTGGAACATTGGCATACCGGATCCATGACCCGCCGGGCTAACGTACTGGATGCGCTGGAGCCGGAAGCGGTGGCGACGTTAAATCCCATTACGCTTGATGAGGCCGATGTGAAACCCGGTGAGTTGATAACCTTATCGACCCGCCGTGGTGAAATTTCCATGGTGGCGCGAGCTGATTTATCAGTACCGACAGGTGCCGTATTTATGGCATTTTGTTATTACGAAGCAGCGGTTAATAAACTGTCTAATGCAGCACTGGACCCGGCAGCGAAAATTCCCGAGTTTAAATATTGTGCGGTAAAAATTACCAAAGGCGGTAAGCCGATGGAATTTTTCAGTTACGGTGGCGGACAGTCCAAAAATCAGCTGTTAAGCTAGTTAACAAAAAAACCAAAAAGGGCATGATTTCATGCCCTTTTTTCTGGGCCGGACACAAAAATAGTTCCAGCATTGGTGGATATGAAAGGTAAACACTAAGGCTTGTTTATCTCTTATCTCCGCCTCTGTTGTGAGCTGAAAAAGCGCCAATCAAGGCGCGAGGAGGGCGGTTTGGTTATTCTAAACAAACGACAAGCAACGCGGACCGGCGCGCGCTTCCTTGGCGCGCCGCATACAGTCCATCCGTGGACATAAGTGGCGCTTTTTCAGCCACAACCCGAAGGGCTGGGACTATTTTTGCGCCCAGCGGCGTTTTATGTAGCAAAACTACACTGCGCGATTTCCGCCTCGCCGGATACAATAATAGCCGCCAGCAGTGGTGGATATGAAAGATAAACAAGCCCTGGCATTCTTGCTAAGATAAACCCCAATTTAATCACCGACCTGGCAAGCGAAAACGCATGAAAATTCTGATCAGCAACGACGATGGCTACATGGCGCGCGGACTACACACTTTGGCCAATGCGCTGAAAGATTGTGGTGAAATTACCGTGGTTGCGCCGGATCGTAATCGCAGCGGCGCCAGCAACTCACTGACGCTGGAAAATCCATTACGGCTGGCTCGTCTGGAGAATGGCATTTATCGGGTTGAAGGTACGCCGACGGATTGTGTGCATTTGGCGATTACCGGCTTGTTGGAGGAGGAGCCGGATATGGTGGTTTCCGGCATCAATGCCGGCGCTAACTTGGGTGATGACGTGCTGTATTCCGGTACCGTTGCCGCGGCGATGGAAGGGCGGTTTCTCGGTTTACCGGCAATTGCAATTTCGCTGGCCAGCTTTGATGGCAAACATTACGAAACTGCCGGCTGGGTGGCGCAGCAATTGGTAACCCGGCTCAGCAAAGCGTCATTACCGGCCGATACCATTTTGAACGTTAATGTACCGGATCTGCCGATTGAGCAAATTATTGGTTTTGAAAGTACCCGCCTTGGCCATCGTCATAAAGCCGAGCCGATTATTCGGGAGTTGGATCCGCGTGGCCGGCCGATGTACTGGATTGGCCCGGCCGGGGCCGAGCAAGATGCCGGACCCGGCACCGACTTTGACGCAATCCGCCGTGGCGCGGTCTCAGTCACTCCGCTGCAAATTGATTTAACCCGTTATGATGCCATTGATGGTGTCGCTAAATGGTTGGCAGACAGTAACGCATGATGGCTGATCCGCGCGGCATTGGTATGACCTCTCAGCGGACGCGGGATCGGTTGATCCAGCGTCTCAAAGATCGGGGTATCAATAACCAGCAGGTGCTGTCGATTATGCGTCAGTGCCCGCGACATTTATTTGTTGATGAAGCGCTGGCCAGCCGCGCTTATGAAGACACTGCGTTACCGATTGGTCATGGTCAGACCATTTCTCAGCCGTTTATTGTCGCCCGGATGACCGAAATCTTATTGCAGGGCGGGGCACGTAATAAAGTGCTGGAAGTCGGCACCGGCTCAGGTTATCAGACTGCCGTATTATCTGGCCTGGTGCCACGGGTTTTCAGTGTCGAGCGGATTGCGCCGTTACTGAAACAGGCCCGCGAGCGTTTTTATCAGCTCAAGCTTAATAATATTCGCCTCAAACATAGTGATGGCAGTTGGGGCTGGGAAGAGAATGCGCCTTACGATGGCATTATCGTCACCTGTGCGCCGGAACATATTCCGGAAAATCTGTTGCAGCAACTGGCACCGGGCGGCCGTCTGGTGATTCCGGTCGGCAATAACAAAGGCCAGTCTCTGCGCGTGATTGATCGTAACGGCAGTACTTTTGAAGAATCTGAATGGGAGGCGGTTAGTTTTGTACCGCTATTGAGCGGGCAAATTTAATGAAACTATTTTCACCGCTTTACGCCCGAGCCATGCAGTGGGCCCGTCACAAATATGCAAGCTACTGGCTGGCGCTGGTCAGTTTTACTGAATCGTCATTTTTTCTGGTGCCGCCTGATGTGATGCTGGCACCGATGTCCTTGGCAAAGCCCGAGAAAGCCTGGTTTTATGCCGCGCTGACAACGGTTGCTTCGGTATTGGGTGGTCTGCTGGGGTATGTTATCGGTGTATTTGCGCTGGAACTGGTCGAGCCGCTGATTGTGCAGTTTGGTTACCAGCACGCTTATCTGACAGCGCAACAATGGTTCCATGACTGGGGATTCTGGGCGATTTTTCTTGCTGGCTTTACACCAATCCCATATAAAGTTTTTACTATTGCTGCCGGCGCTGTGGGCATGTTGCTACTGCCGTTTGTTCTGGGTTCGTTGATTGGCCGCGGTTTACGGTTTTTTCTGGTCGCGGGGCTGATGAAGTGGGGCGGGCCTGCGCTGGAAAACAAACTACTGATGTGGATGGAATGGCTGGGCTGGCTGACAATCATTATTCTTGTAGCTGCTTATCTCATTTTGCGTTGATATGAAACGACTGCTGATTTTAATGACGCTGATGCTCACTGCTTGTAGCGGAGGTAAGGCCATTGCGCCATTAGGCCATTACGGTGATAGTCGCACACAGCAGCAACAAGCACGGGTAGCCGCTAATGCGCCGTTCAGTTACATCGTTCGCAAGGGTGATACCTTGTATTCGATTAGTTTTCGTTACGGCATGGATTATCGGGATTTAGCGCGGGCAAACGGTATCGGCCCACCGTACACAATTTATGTCGGTCAAAAACTGAAACTCAGAGGAGCTACAACCACGCAGCCAGCACGTGTCGCGGCCAGCGAGCCCAAAGCCACTGCACCAAAATCAGTGCCGAAAACCCAAACGGCAACGGCGCCACCACCTAAATCGGTACCGAAAACTTCTTCACCTGCCGCCAAACCTGCTGAGTCGAGTAGTCAATCGATTCCATCAACCCCGAGTGGTACGGCAAACCCTGCCTGGCGCTGGCCAACCAAAGGGCCATTATTGTCGAGTTTTTCTGACGCTGCAGCGAGCCGCAAAGGCATTAAAATTGCCGGTAAAGCGGGGCAGGATGTCATTGCCTCTGCCGCAGGCCGGGTGGTTTATAGCGGCAACGGCTTGCCACGGTATGGCAATTTGTTGATCATCAAACACAACGATGTTTATTTAAGCGCCTACGCCCATAACCAGAGCCTTTTGGTCAAAGAGGGTGACAATGTGCAGTCTGGCCAAAAAATCGCCACCCTGGGCCGCACCGGTACGCAGCGTGATCAATTGCATTTTGAGATCCGCCGTAACGGTAAGCCAGTTGATCCGATGCGCTATCTGCCTAAACAATAACGGCGTTTTTCCGTTACAATACGCGGTTTTCTGTACAACAACTTATTCTGTCTGACGGGGTGAATTTTGGAACTCGGCGCCACCATGCAACGTATTAAAACCCTTCGGGATCGCAGCGACGATCTCAGGGGGTATCTTTGACTACGATACTAAGGCTGAACGCTTAGTCGAAGTTACCCGCGAACTCGAAGATCCCAACGTCTGGAATGATCCCGAGCGCGCCCAAAAACTGGGTCAGGAACGCGCCAATTTAGAAAAACTGGTCGACACCCTGTCAGGTCATCGCGAAATGCTGGATGACGCCAGAGACTTGCTGGAAATGGCCGTTGAAGAAAAAGATCAGGCCACCTTTGATTCCATTACTGCCGATCTCGATAATCTGGAAAAGGGCCTGGAAAAGCTCGAATTCCAGCGCATGTTCTCCGGCAAACTTGATAAAAACAGTGCGTATTTAGATATTCAGTCTGGCTCTGGCGGTACCGAAGCACAGGATTGGGCCAACATTATTTTGCGGATGTATTTACGCTGGGGCGAAGCGCAGGACTATAAAGTCACCTTGATGGAGCTGTCAGAGGGTGAAGTAGCAGGCATCAAAAGCGCCACTATTCGTTTTGAAGGCGAATATGCGTTTGGCATGCTGCGTACCGAAACCGGTGTACATCGGTTAGTACGTAAATCGCCGTTTGATTCCGGTGCCCGCCGCCATACCTCGTTTGCGTCGGTGTTTGTCTACCCGGAAGTCGATGACACCATTGAGATTGATATCAATCCGTCTGATTTGCGCGTCGACACATATCGCTCCAGCGGTGCCGGTGGTCAGCACGTTAACACCACCGATTCGGCAATTCGTATTACCCACATTCCCACCAATACCGTGGTGCAATGTCAGATGGAGCGCTCGCAACATAAAAACCGTGATCAGGCGATGAGCCAGTTACGCGCCAAACTGTACGAGCTGGAATTACAAAAGCAAAACGAAGTCAAACAAGCCGCCGAAGAATCCAAATCGGATATCGGCTGGGGCAGCCAAATCCGCTCCTATGTACTCGATCAATCACGCATTAAAGACTTACGTACCGGTGTCGAAACCGGCAACACGCAGGCTGTTCTGGATGGCGATCTGGATCAATTCATTGAAGCCTCACTCAAATCAGGTTTATAAGCGAATCCAAAAATGACCCAAGAAACAGAATTTGACGAAAACCGACTGATTGCCCAGCGCCGTGAAAAACTGGCGACCATTCGTGAACAGGGCAATGCCTTCCCCAATGATTTTCGCCGTAATGTAATGAATGGCGAATTGCAGTCTGAATACGCCGAGTGGGATGGTGAGCAGCTCAAGGCGCAGCCACGCCGCGTGGCGATTGCCGGTCGGATGATGACTAAACGGGTCATGGGTAAAGCCAGCTTTGCCAATATTCGCGATATGTCCGGTGATATCCAGTTGTATGTGGCGCGTGATGATTTACCAGAAGGCGTTTATCCGCAATTCAAAACCTGGGATAACGGCGATATCATCGCTGCCGAAGGCACACTGTTTCGCACCCAAAAAGGTGAGCTGTCGGTGCATGTCGATAACATCAAATTACTGACCAAGTCACTGCGGCCTTTGCCCGAAAAATTCCACGGTCTGTCTGATCAAGAAACCCGCTACCGCCAGCGTTATGTTGATCTCATCATGAATGAGGCCAGCCGCGAAGTCTTTAAATTGCGTACACAAATCATCGATGGCGTGCGCCGTTATCTGATGGATAAAGACTATCTCGAAGTCGAAACCCCGATGATGCAGGCGATCCCCGGTGGTGCTACGGCGCGGCCATTCACCACGTATCACAACGCGCTGGATATGGATTTATTCCTGCGGATCGCGCCAGAGCTGTACCTGAAACGCTTGATTGTCGGTGGCTTTGAGCGGGTGTTTGAAATCAACCGTAATTTCCGTAACGAAGGCTTATCGACCCGTCATAACCCTGAATTCACCATGGTTGAGTTTTATCAGGCTTATGCCGATTACATCGAACTGATGGATCTGACCGAAGACATGCTGCGTACCGTGACGCAAAATGTACTCGGCAGCACACAGGTGCAGTATCAGGGCCTTGATATCGACTTTGCCCAGCCGTTTACCCGGATGACGGTTAAAGAATCGATCCTGCATTTCAACCCGGATATGACACCAGAACAACTGGAAACACTGGAAGCTGCCAGCGAAGTCGCCAAAGGCCTCGGTATTCCGCTGAAAGACAGCTATGGCCTTGGCAAAGTACAAATCGAAATCTTCGAAAAAACTGTCGAGCATCAATTGATGCAACCAACCTTTATCACTGCCTATCCAACCGAAGTGTCACCGTTGGCAAGACGCAGTGATAACGATCCGTTTGTCACCGACCGTTTTGAATTCTTCGTCGGTGGCCGAGAAATCGCCAACGGCTTTTCGGAGCTTAATGACGCCGAAGATCAGGCCGAACGCTTCAAAGCTCAGGTAGAAGATAAAGACGCAGGCGATCTCGAAGCCATGCACTACGACGCCGACTATATCCGTGCCCTGGAATACGGTATGCCGCCGACAGCTGGGGAGGGTATCGGTATTGATCGCTTAGTCATGCTGCTCACCGATTCACCATCTATCCGTGACGTACTGCTGTTCCCACATATGCGGCCGGAATAAATTTAGCTGTCATTCCCGCGAAAGCGGGAATCCAGGCCCAGTACTTAAAAGAGGTTTCCGTCGTTCCCGCGAAGGCTGCAACCCAGTTCCTCAACAAAAGTTGTCATTCCCACGAATGCAATAATCCAAAAAAACGGGCCAAACGGCCCGTTTTTTTGTCAGTCATGCCGAGCAAAGTCGAGGCATCTCAAACCAAACTCAAAAAAACCGTTATTGCGTACGCAGTGAAGCAATCTACCCACAGCAAAAACCAGACTGCCACGGCAATAAAGCTGCCTCGCAGTGACGAAAAATAGTTCGTACAGGCTTTCTTCTACTTGTTACCGCTTCCAAACCCCGCTATGGTTTCTCAAAAACACAGAAGTGGACATTACGATTACCTTTGTTATGCATACTGGAAACGTTAACTGTTATTAAAATTTTAAGGAGCCAACAAACGATGGATATTCAAAGACGAGCATCTGACTCTTTTTTAACAAAAACCAGTACGCTTTGGATTCTGTTTGTAACTACACTAATCCTGTTTTTTGGATTCAGATTAGTTGCAAACCATTGGGGCTTTACATTTATCGATTCAATGTCATCTCCAGAAGAACTCAGGAACGTAATAGCGGGGATGAGCGCAGAGCAAAAAATGTCGCATGTATGGGCAACCAGCACATTAGATGTCGCCTTTCCCATCTCAGCGGGGCTGCTTTTCGCGGGAGCGGCACTTTGTTTTTTCCCTAAATACGGTATTTACCTGGCGATACCCGGTTTCCTTGCCATTCCTACCGATCTGTTTGAAGGGGTGATTCAAATACTGGCATTAACAAACACTGCCGATCTATTGGATTTAAAAGCGATTGTCACACCACTAAAAGCTGCCTTACTGCTCAGTGGACTCGCTATTGCCATAGTCGGTTGGTTAAGCTGGTTAATTTCCAAGATCAGGAACTGATAGCTTTAGACAACCACCGTCATTGCGAGCGAAGTGAAGCAACTTTACGTTTGAAAAAGAAAGGTGTCGTTCCCGCGAAGGCGGGAACCCAGTTCCTCAGCAAAATTTCATTCCCACAACAGTGGGACAAAAGCGCGGAGCGCACTGAACAGCCGGCAGGCTGGCCCGAAGGGTGAGCGAAGCGAATAATCCTCTTGATTGTCGTTCCCGCGAAGGCGGGAATCCAGGCCCAGTTCTTAAGTAAATGCTCAGCTCATCAGGGCTTAAGAACAAATCCAATCAAACCTGACACCTGTCATGCCGAGCAAAGCCGAGACATCTCAAACCAAACTCAACAAAACACCGTCATTGCGAACGCAGTGAAGCAATCTACCCACGACAAAAACCAGACTGCCACGGCAATAAAGCCGCCTCGCAGTGACGAAGAACACCATTCTTCTGCTTGTTACTGTTTTAAAACCCCGCTATTGTGAATCAAAAAAATCATAGGGAAGTAACATCATGATCAAAAACTTATATCAAGTTGGCTGACCCCTTGATTCCTCCCTCTTAGAACGATTTATAAATAAAACTATGTAAGGAATGTCATGGAACTAAGGAAGATTGACCGACAAGAGATTCTAGCGATTTTGGAGCTAAACGAGGATCATTTCAATGATGTGAAAAGCAAAAGAATTGCACCTGCAAAACTACAAGAAACATTTGTTGCCTTCGCGAATGCGGATGGTGGTGATATTTACATAGGTGTTGAGGATAAAGCAGAGGCTGGAGAGAGAGTTGTTGGATTTTCAGAGCAAGAGGAGGCAAATGGTTTTTTGTCTACCCTTCTGGAAGAAACAAATCCCTCTGTTGAGAATTTAGTTGTTGAATTCCTTGAAGCTGAAGATAAAGGGCTGATCCTTCATATAGGGATACCCAAAAGTCCCAAAGTTCACTACACAGCTTCTGGGGATTGCTACATCAGGGTTAATGCTTCGAAAAGAAAAATCAAAGGTGACAGAGTAACTCAGCTTGCTTATTCAAAGGGGGCAGAGCCTTATGAACGTAAGGCTTTGGCTGATATAGAAATAGAGGATATTACAGAAAGCAAGTATCTTCAAAATTACATGACCCGTGTTAGGTCTCATTTGCATCCAGAAGCCTTTTTACGAAAGCAGCGACTTCTTACAAAAAAGGACGGAGAACGGGCTCCTAATGTGGGATGCGTACTTCTTTTTGATGAAGAGCCTCAAGCAACTTTAGAAACACGAAGCGCAGTCAAGGTGTATAGGCTTCGAACAACTGAAAAAGAATATAAGCGAGAGCAGCTAGCTGAAATGCCGGTTACGATAAATGGTCCTGTTGAGGTGGTTATTGAGCAAACTATTTCCCAAGTTTCTGAATATATTGACGGGGCATCGTTCGAGGACAATGGAAAGTTGGTAAAACTCTCTTATCCATCAGAAGCCCTCAAAGAGATTTTAGTAAATGCTGTAATTCATAGAGATTACAGTTTAAACGATGACATTCATGTAAGAATTTTCGATAACCGGATTGAAATTCAAAGTCCTGGAAAACTTCCGGGTTATATGAACTTGGATAATCTTTATGATGAGCGATTTTCCAGAAACCCCAACTTGGTAAGAATGCTTCATAATCTACCCGACCCAGTAAATCATGACATTGGAGAAGGGCTAGATACTGCAAAAAATGAATTAAAGAAAGCAGGACTTGTGGATCCCGATTTTGATGAAAAAGATAACGCCTTTATTGTTACGATACGTCATCAAAAACTTGCATCAATTGAAGATGTAGTAATGCAGTATTTTGAAGATAACCCCGAAGCATCGATGGGGAATAAATTAGTTCGCCAGCTTAGCGGCGAGGATGACATGCAAAAAGTTAAAAAAGCTCTCCAAAAGTTAAGAGCGAATGGCTCCATTAAGCTTGTAGATGAAAATGCAACACCATTTAACTATTTGTACATCAAAGCATAGGGTTTAAAAGTCAAAGTAATGAAATCAAGGGGTCAGCCAGCTTGATTTTGTTTTTATGTAGTGGCTGCGTCTAGGTGAGTGGATTTTTGAATATCAAGTTGGCTGACTCTCGAATCAACACAAAGCCCTACACAGTGAGCAAGGCTTTGTGTCTTCAGCATTTGATTGATTAATTATTTCTGTGTATAGCTATCGAAACGGGCAATATATTCTTCAAGGTTTTGGTTCAGCATTTCGGCATAACGTTGGGTGAAGTATTCAATGGCTGCTTGTTTTTCGGCTTGTAGATTATTGGCAGTCTCAACAGAGCGGGCGACGCTGAAGGCATTAAATCGAGCGGCTGAAAATAGAATTGAGGTATTGACGTCGTCTACACTGCTTTCTGCTGCTTCTTGATTAGCAACGGCAATGAACTCATCGACACGTTGTTGAAATGTTTTTGTTGCTGAATTTTCACTCATTCTTTGTCTCTCATTAGTGTTATTGATTTGAAATTTGATTGCAGTCGTGATGACGATTTATTGGCTATATTAGCTGATGTACGGGACATATAGTATCAGCGTAGAAAACGCTATAAAACCTTTGCGGTTTTAGGTTTAATAGGGCTAGTCAGAAAAAAGTCAGAACTCCGGCGCTAGTATCAGAAAGCTTGCCAAAGCCAAGCATTACAGCCTGCGCTGGCGGCGTTAGCCTTTTAAAAGAGAAACACCATGGCCATTTACGAGCGTGCTACAGAAGCGGATATACCTGAGTTAAGCAATTTGCTGTCGCATCTCTTCACTCAAGAGGTTGAGTTTCAACCAAACGACAGCGTACAGCGCCAGGGCCTGTCCGCCATCATCACCAACCCGAACGTTGGCGCGATACTTCTAGCCCGCGATAAAGCACAAGTGATTGCCATGGTGAATCTGCTGTTTACCGTTTCTACTGCCCTCGGCGGCCGTGTCGCGATTCTCGAAGATATGATCGTTGTGCCGGCGGCACGTGGCATGGGCATTGGGTCGGCACTGCTAAGTTATGCACTTGAGTTTGCCAAACACAACGAGGTGAAACGCATCACGTTGCTGACAGATCGAGAAAACCATCCCGCTCAGCAGTTTTATTCACAGCACGGTTTTGAGCCGTCAACCATGACGCCATATCGACTGACCATACCGATACGATGAATTTACCTCAATTCAAGAGAAGCGTCCCCGTGTACTTTAAATCAAAGGGGTCAGATGCTAATCAAGCCTCATACCAAAATAGGATGACCATATGAAAACAGACAGAGATATTGAAAAGTCTTACTCAAACAAAGAGTTTGTTGAGAAATTACGCCGGTTGGCGGATGCAATCGAAAATGATGAGAAGTTTGAAATTCAAATAGCCGGTGAGCGTATTTACGTGCCTGTCAGGGCGATTTATAACATTGAACATGAGCGTGATGGCGACGGCGAAGAGATTGAATTTCAGATCAAATGGACAAACTAAATCGGGCTGCAAACCCACTCAAAAGTGAGTTAATACTGCCACATTCATAAAAAAAAACGGGGCCGCGTACAAGACGCGGCCCCGTTCATTCTGCCGGCCGAAACTGAAATCTACCGCGAAGCAGACCGCCGTTTAACCTGTTCCGTTATCAGACACAACAGCACATAAATCCCGACCAACGGTGCCAAACCATAAAGCAACACTGTTTGCAGCTGGGGCAGGTAATCCAGTGACAATGCCATCGCCACGGTAAACCAGACATAGCCGACATAGATCACCAGGAATAAAAAGCCTTCAAACCGGTTTAAGCTGCTGCCCAGGAAAAACAACGGCAGACACAAAACCGCCACGGCCAGCATGACCGGAACGTCTATTTGCGCTAATTGTTCACTGGCCAGAAGCGGTACAGGCGACAGCAAACCAGACAAGCCTAAAACGGCGAGAATGTTAAAGATATTGCTACCGACCACATTACCGATAGCAATATCACGCTCACCTTTGATAGTGGCAACGATAGAGGTCATAACTTCCGGCAGCGAGGTGCCCGCCGCGACAATCGTTAAACCGATAACGGCTTCGCTGATACCAAATGATGAGGCAATATCGACAGCGCTTTGCACCAACCAGCGTGCGCCCAGCACCAGTAATGCCAGACCGGCCACGATGAATAACAGATTGTGCCAGACGGGTTTGGGCGTGTCGGTCGATACCTCGCTGTCGGCAATACCGGTTTTTTTACCCTGATAAAACAGAAATAACGTGTACAGAATCACGCCCAATACCAGCACAGCTGCTTCGATTTTACCGATGCTGCCATTTTGAATCATCAGCAAAGCAACAATACTGACACCAATCATGATGGGCACATCCTGACGGATCAGTTGCTGCGAGACCATCAGCGGCATGATCAAGGCAGCCAGCCCCAGAATAAACAGAATATTAAAAATATTACTGCCCACGACATTGGCAATGGCCAGCTCAGCTTGCCCGGAAAACGCCGCTTTTACGCTCACGGCCAACTCCGGCGCACTGGTGCCAAACGCTACCACTGTTAAGCCCACCACCAGCGCGGGAATGCCAAAACTTGTTGCCAAACGAGAAGCCCCTTTGACCAACAATTCTGCACCAATAATCAGCAGTACCAAACCGACCACTAACATCAGCCACGTCATTTTTTTATCCTTGAGAAAAGCCAAATGGTGCAAGAGATTATCATAAAATCAGGTTACGTTATTTTATTTACATTCAGCCCTTATCGATGGCCGCTCGGGCGACATGAAATAGAATTTCTCAGGACAAAGTGGGCACAACGTTTTTGCTCTATTTCGGGTTTAGTCGACACCCCTTTGTTCCTGAAAACCTTTTGGCGTAGAGTAAAACTAAAGCTGAAAAAGCGTTGGCTCACTGCTGCGACTGAGTATGAGGTCGTAGCGCCGGGGCCATTCAGATACGAAGGAGTATCGTCATGTCCAAACACGCCGCAACGTATTCCGATATGCTCGCCAAGTGCATGCTTGATTATCAGTTCATGGAAGAAAGTCTCAGGTTTTGTCTGTATCGGTGTCAAACGCTTATAAACCTTCGGCTCACCGAACTATTGCCGTCTGAGTTGCAGCTAAAAAACATCGATGAGTCTGCGCTGCCGCGACTGATTGAGCTGTTCAAACCGCATACCGATAATGAAGCGCTGATTCATCAGTTACGGCTGGTCAGCAATCATCGTGACGCACTGGCACATCAGGGCTTGATGCTGATGGGAAACGGGCAGCAAGCTGCTCAGTTACTGTCTGAACAGAATCCGGAGCTGCAGGCTTTTTTATCAGCAGCAGAGCAGTGTATCCCCATGATCCAGCAGGAGGCAGAGATGCTGGACAAGCTGGTGAAGCAGGAATATCAGCGTTTGCAGCAAGCGCAAGCAGCGCAGGATATTGAAATTATTCCGCCGCTGGATCCGCTCGAAACAGATTAGCTAAGGCTTGTATGTTTCCAGCCTTTTGTCATGTCGGATGGGCTTGAATTAATGCTGTATTAACGGTTCGTGCATCATCTCTGGTGTGCGTTCGGCATCCACAATACCAGCACGAATCAGAAAGTCACCAAAATGCTCATCCTCCTGACGCTCTGCGGCAAACTGCTCGATCATCGGTTTCAGTGTCGCCAGAATGGTTTGTTCATCGACATTTTCCAGATACAAACGATTCAAACGCTGACCGCTGAAATCGGCGCCCAGATTGAGGTTATAGCGACCGATTGCTTTACCAGTTAAAGCGATTTCGCCCAGATAAGGTCTGGCACAGCCGTTCGGACAGCCGGTGATCCGGACATTAATCAGTTGTTCTGGCAGACTCGCATCAGTGATGATCTGTTCGAGTTTGTTTAAAAAATCGGGCAGATAACGCTCGGACTCAGCCATCGCCAGCCCACAGGTCGGTAAAGCAACGCAGGCCATGGCATTTAATCTTAATGCTGGACGACTGTCACCGATATCAAGTTGATATTGTTCAACCAGCTTTTCAATCAGCGGTTTTTGCTCAGGACTGATATTGGCAATCATCAGATTCTGATTACAGGTCATGCGAAATTCGCCGGTGTGCACCTTGGCAATTTCCCGAAGTGCCGTGCGTAACGGCAGGGCATCGGTATCTGCAACACGGCCGCTGTATATGTATAAGGTCAGATGCCATTGACCATCTTCACCCTGAACCCAGCCAAACCGATCACCATTGCGTAATAATTCATAGGGTTTTGCGGGCGTCATCGCTTCACCGTGATATTCGGTAAATTTTTCGCGAAACCAGTCAATACCGTGATCATCGATGGTGTATTTGAATCGGGCATGTGAACGGACACTGCGATCGCCAAAATCACGCTGAATAGCGGCAATGGCTTCGCAGGTCTCGACAATTTTATCTTTGGCGACAAAACCTGCCACGGTGGCTAAACGCGGAAAAGTTGCCGTTTCGCCATAGGTCATCCCCATGCCGCCACCCACTGCGACATTGAATCCGACCAGTTGGTTATTTTCGATAATGGCAATTAATGCAATGTCATTGGCCAGCACATCACAGTCGTTTTCCGGTGGAATGGCGATAGCGATTTTAAATTTACGCGGTAAATAGCGATCGCCATAAAAAGGTTCTTCCGACTTGCCCGGCTGATAAACACATTGTTCACCCAACCAGATTTCAGCATAGGCGCCAGATTGCCAGCACAACTTATCGCTGATGGCTTTTGAAAGCTGATGTACTTCGGCAGAGACAGAGGATTGATGCGGATTAACGTTGGTCACCACATTGCGGTTGACGTCACCGCAGGCACCTTTGGTATCCAGAGCCAACGCATTGACCTGCTGCATCAATGACCGCAGATCTTTTTTCAGGACTTCGTGATATTGAAAGGTCTGCCGGGTGGTGATGCGCAGCGTACTGTTGGCGCAGTCATCAGCAATGGTATCCAGACCCAGCCATTGCTGAGGCGTGACGACACCGCCGGGAATCCGTAAACGCACCATAAACGAATATAACGGTTCGAGTTTCTGGCGACGGCGTTCATCACGCAGGTCCCGGTGATCCTGCATATAACTGCCATGAAATTTGGTCAGTTTGTTGTCATCTTCTGAGATTGCCCCAGTCACGGCATCATCCAGTCCTTCGGCAATGCTGCCCCGCAGGTAACGGCTATCCAGTTTCAGTTGTTCGGCTTCAGGGAGTTTGCTAGTCATCAGTACACATCACGTTGGTAGCGTTTATCTCGCGTCAACTGACGCAGATATTCTGTGGCATCCTCACGGCTTTTTTGCCCTTGCTCACTAATAATGTCGATCAGAGCTTCATTGACGTCCGGCGCCATATTGTCAGCGTCACCACAAACATAAATATATGCACCGTCCTGCAACCAGTTCCAGACTTCGATGGATTTTTCACGCAAGCGGTGTTGCACATAGATTTTCTCAGCCTGATCCCGGGAGAAAGCCACATCCAGATGGCTTAACAAGCCGGATTTACGCCAGCTAAGCCACTCTGTTTGATAAAGAAAGTCGGTTAAAAAATGCTGATCACCAAAAAACAGCCAATTGGGTCCGCGGGCACCGCGTTCTTCACGCTCCTGCATAAAACTTCGAAACGGTGCGACACCGGTGCCCGGACCAATCATGATAATCGGCGCATCATCATCTGCCGGCAATTTGAAATTTTTATTACCATCAATATAGACTGAAATGGTGACGTCTTCTGCTAAGCGATCTGCTAACCAGGAGGATGCGACACCACTGCGTTCGCGGTTTTGCGAGTGATAACGCACCGTTGCCACGGTAATATGCACTTCTTCATCGACAGCCGCTTGGCTGGAGGCAATCGAATATAAGCGTGGCGGCAGTTTTCGCAGTAGTTTGATAAAATCATTGGCATCGATATCCGGCAGGGGATAGCTTTGCACCAGATCAAGTACATCGCGGCCGCGGATCCACTCGGTTACCGCGTCTTTGTTTTCCATCAATTTGCTCAGCTCAGCGGCGTCGGCCAGTTCAGCCCATTTTTCGACTAGGGGGCGGGTTAATACCGTGATTTCCCGGTGATGCATCAAGGCACTTGTTAATGTTTCTGTCTGTTCACCCAGATCCACTGGCATTTCAGCATCAAAGCCGAGCGCGTCTATCAACAGACGCACCAGGGCAGGATCATTCTGCGGGTAGATGCCTAAAGCATCACCCGGCTGATATTGCAGTCCTGAACCTTCCAGTGAAATTTCAATATGCCGGACTTGTTTAGTTGAACCGCGCCCGCTTAATAGCTGATTTTCCAGCAAGGGCGCCGGAAAAGGATGCTTACGATCATATTGCACTTCAGCAGAAGATTGCGTCATATCTGCTGCCGCAGACGGCGGGGCCATGCTGGCCTGCATGGAGCTGGTCAGCGATTCAATAAAATCAGCGATCCATTTGTCGGCCAAATCATCGTAATCAACATCACAGTCCACCCGTGGAATAAGCGCTTGGCCGCCGAGTGTTTGCAGTCGTTCATCAAAGTCTTTGCCGGTCTGGCAGAAATATTCGTAACTGGAATCACCTAAAGAAAGGACGCTGTATTGCAATCCTTTTAAGCCCGGTGCTTTACGACTATTTATAAATTCATACAAGTCCATCGCATTATCGGGTGGCTCGCCTTCACCATGTGTAGAGGTTAATACCGCCAGATATTGTTCTTTTTTCAGATCTCTTGGCTTATATTCAGCCATATCAAAAAGCTGGACGTCGATACCATTGCTTTTGGCTTTTTCGGCAAGTTGACCAGCAACTGCTTCGGTATTGCCGGTTTGTGAACCATAGAGAATAGTGAGTTTGATACTCTGCTCATTGGCTGGTGGGGCAATATCAGTAGCTGTCTTGCCACTCTGGGCAGCACGATAACCGGACAAGTAGCCGGATAACCAATCCACCTGCCAGCCTTCCATACCCTGGAGTAAATTATTAAGCTGCTGAACTTGTTCATCTGTTAATGGTGCGCTTGGCAACCTGATATTCATTGTATCGGGAGATCCCTAAAATTATTCGCTGAAAGCTTTACCAAAAATAACAAAAACTATATAGAAATAAAAAATATATTTTCCGATTTTTATATAACAAAATAAAATATATAGTTTTACAGTGCTTTAGGTCATGGTTAAAAGATCCAATACGACCTTTATCCAGACATTCATTGGATGGGTGTTTTCGGTGAAAGTTTATCAATCCGTGATATTTAGTAACGAGTCTTGTCGGGCATGTTCGCTGACCATTATCCTGTTAATCACTGAGTCACCGAAGCAGCTTGAAACCAACGCCGGGAGCAGTGTGTATGCACAAATTGTTTACCAGCCTTAATCGGGAGCAATCCAGCGGCGAAGAAACAGCCAACGCTATCAGTCATGGCTCAGGCCTTATTGCCGCCCTGGTTGGTACGCCGTTTCTGATTATGCAGGCCATTCGTCAAGGTGAAGCAGCCTTTGTGGTTGGTGTCACGGTATTTTGTACGACGATGATATTGCTATATCTTGGCTCAACACTTTATCACGCCTTACCGGCAGGCAAAGCAAAGCGGGTGTTTCGGCGCATTGAACATGCGGCGATTTATTTACTGATTGCCGGTACCTATACGCCATTTACCTTTGGGGTATTAAAAGGTGCCTGGGGCTGGACGCTTTTTGGTATCGTCTGGGGGCTGGCGATTGCGGGTGTCGCGCTCAAAGTTTTGCAAAAACACCATCATCCGATCCTGTCCACCAGCCTGTATTTGTTAATGGGCTGGGTAATCGTGATTGCCATTGAGCCGCTACTGGCAAATGTGCCGATAGCGGGTTTACTATGGTTGCTTGCGGGTGGTTTATTTTATACCGCCGGCGTGGCGTTTTTTGCCACTGATTCAAGGCTGCCATATGGTCACTTTATCTGGCATTTATTTGTCATCGCGGGCACCACCTGCCATTTTTTTGCCGTGCTTTGGTATGCCGCTTAGCGCGAGTTGCCAGTAAAGCACCTGTTCATCAGCATCTTCGACTATTATCAGTACGCAAACAAGTGTCCTCTTTGTTTCTTTTGGCAAACCATGTATATTCGGTAACTGCATGGTTTTATGAGAAAAAGCACGTCGTCTCGGCTTATTTATAATTGCCGTGGTAAGCAGGATTACAAGTTATTGTCCATGATGTATTCATTGACGAATAAATGGCACAGGAGTGCTGGGCATGCAAAACGGAAGCTCAGAGAGCCAATACACTCTCCGCTTTTTGTCATTCCCTTATCGGCTTTCCTACCCAAAGCTGCAAGCTTTTTTATGTTCTTTAATTTTGGCAGTTTTCACGGTTTTCCCGTTATCAAGCAAGGCTAATACCGGCGAGTTAGCTACCGATGATCTGGTCAACTTTAGTCTGGAACAACTGACAAACCTGAAAGTCACCAGTGCTTCCAAAAAGCCGGAAAAACTCTCCGAAACCGCCGCTTCAATCTATGTCATTACCGCTGACGATATCCGCCGTAGCGGTGCCATTACCATCCCCGAAATGTTACGGCTGGCGCCGAATTTACAAGTTGCCCGTGTTAATGCCTCGACCTATGCCATTTCCGCCCGCGGTTTCAATAACACCACCGCCAACAAACTGCAGGTACTGATAGACGGGCGTATTGCCTATACGCCGTTGTTTTCGGGCATTTTCTGGGATGCGCAGAATGTGCTGCCGGAAGATATCGAGCGCATCGAAGTTATCAGCGGGGCCAACACCACCATCTGGGGCAGCAATGCCGTCAACGGCGTCATTAATATCATCACCCGCTCCAGCGCCGATACCCAGGGCAATCTGGTTACGGCCGGGGCCGGCAACCTTGATCGGGATATGGCCTTTCGTCACGGCGGCAAACTGGGTGACAGTCACTACCGGGTTTACGGCAAAACCTTTCAAATCGACGAGTTGGAACTGGAAACCGGCGGCGGTGCCGGTGATAAATGGCATAACAGTCAGGTTGGCTTTCGCATCGATACCGCGTTAAACGGTGAGCTCACCCTGCAGGGTGATGCCTATTCCGGGCGGCAGCATCAGCCTGTTACCGACACAGGAGAAATCAAAGGTTTCAACTTGCTGGCACGCTGGCAACACGACCTCGGTGACGATGAACAGCTGAAACTACAGGCCTACTATGACCGTACCGAACGGGATATTTCGGGCACCTTTGCCGAAACCCTGGATATTGTTGATATCGAACTGCAACACCGTCTGCAACTGGCCGAACGTCATGACGTTATCTGGGGTGCTAACTATCGTTCGGCCTGGGATGATGTCGATAACTCTGCTGTTCTCGCCTTTCTGCCCGCCGAGAAACATCTGAGTTGGAGCAGCCTGTTTATTCAGGATGAAATCAGCCTGACACAATCGGTGCAGCTGACCGTGGGCGGACGGCTGGAATACAATAGTTACACTGACATGGAATTTATGCCCAATATCCGGCTGGGCTGGAATATCACGCCCGATCATTTGCTCTGGAGCTCAATCGCCCGTTCGCTACGCACCCCGTCACGGCTGGATCGAGAATTATTTTCTCCCGCTTCGCCACCGTTCCTGCTGGCAGGCGGCTCCGACTTTGACTCGGAAACCGCCAATTCAGCCGAAATCGGCTACCGCGGCAATCTGTCGTCACAATTCAACATTTCGGTCACCGCTTTTTATCATGACTACGACGATCTGCGTACCCTGGAACCAATCGGTGGCGGTACCTTTGTCATTGATAACGGGCTGGAAGCAGAAAGCTACGGGCTGGAGACGTGGGCCGACTGGCAAGTGACGGATAACTGGTTGTTAAAAGCCGGCGGCCTGTGGATGCACCAGGATATGGACCTCAAATCGGGCAGCAATGACATCAACCAAGGACAAGCCGAAGCCAACGACCCGTCCAACCAATGGCAACTGCGCTCCAGCCACCAGCTCAGTCCCGTCCATGAACTGGATATCACGCTACGCCATGTCGGCAAGCTGGATAACCAGAATGTGCCCGACTATACCACGGTAGATATCCGTTTCGGCTGGCAGGTAACGCCCGCTACCGAACTTTCCGTGATTGGCAGAAACCTGCTCGATTCCGAGCATCCCGAGTTTGGCTCATTGCCCGGGCGCAGCGAAGTCGAACGCAGTCTGTATCTGAAACTGGTGCACAGGTTCTGAATATGAAGCTTGAATTCCGACTCGTTATCTGGATATCAGCATTATGCCTGGGGCTGATAATCTGCCAGTCAGGCTTTGCACAGGCAACCCGGCTCAGTCTCGAAGATCGGGTGAAAGCCGCATTTTTGTACAAGTTCTGCCATTATATAGAGTGGCCAGAAACCGCCTTCTCTAGCGCCAATGCACCTGTCATCATCGCCGTGGTCGGGGCCGATGCTATTGCTCATGAACTGGAGAAAGTCACTGTCGGCCACGATATCAAGGGGCGCTCTATCAAGGTGAAAAGCTACACGCCGGACCGCTTACCGCAACAAGCCCATTTGTTATTTATCAGTCGCGCCGCCTCGACACAACATCCTGACTGGCTCAAAACCTACAGCAGCAAGCCGGTTATGCTGGTAACTGATAGCCCCAACGGTCTGGATCTGGGCAGTGGTATCAACTTCCTAGTTGACGGCGACCGGGTCCGCTTTGATATTTCTCTGACCACGATCAAAGCCCAGCAATTACGGATTGGCTCTCCTCTGCTCTCTGTCGCACGCCAGATTCGCGGAGCAGAAAAATGAAGCATCTGCTTGGTTTTCATTCCATCCGCCAGAAGTTATCCATCGGCGTCTTGTTATCGACCCTACTTGCCCTGTTTATTGCCGGCGCCATCATCGTTTTTTATGACCTGCGTGATTATCGTGAGCGCTTGCTGGAAGATATGCGTACCCAGGCCGACCTGATTGGCCAAGCCAGTATCGCCGCCCTGCAGTTCAATGATCGGGAAGTCGCGAACCAGACCCTGGCATTACTGCGCCTGCGTCCCCGAATCATCGCAGCGGCCATTTATACACCGGAAGGCGAAGTCTTTGCCCGATATCATGTCGAATTCCAGCAAACGGATACGCTGCCCGACCTGCCGCTGACAGAGTCCCTGAGCCGTGGGCTTGGTGAGATAGGTCTGCCCCGGCGTATTATGTTTAACGATCAAACGCTGGGACATATCTATTTATTGGGCGAGTATCCCTTCTATCAACGTCTGCTGCGTGATATCAGTATTATCTTTGCCGTGATGCTGCTGGCATTGACCCTCTCGATGTTGTTGTCATTCTGGATCCAATCACGCATTACCCGCCCGATTCTGGATGTCTCCCGGCTGGCCCGTTATGTGGTAAAACATCAGGATTACAGCGTGCGGGCAGAAAAAGCCGCCGACGATGAAACCGGCAACCTGGTTGATGCCTTCAATAATATGCTGGCCGAAATCGAACATCGCACCGAGGCCTTACAGCAGAGTAACCAGCAACTCAGCCAGGAAATTACCGAACGTAATATGGCCGAGCAGGCGTTGCGCAACAGCGAGCGACGCCACAGGGCGCTGGTGACAACATTGACTCCTGTTGTCTGGCTGGCTGATGCAAACGGTCTTTTCCTGAATGAGCAGCCTCAATGGCAGCTTTATACGGGCCAAAAGTCCGAGCAATATACCGGCCAGGGCTGGCTCAATGCTTTTCATGAAGACAACCAGCCCGATATCAAGACTCTCTGGCAACAGGCTCGTGAACTGAGTAGCCCGTTCGAAATACAAGCTGAGCTTTGGCATGCCGGCAACAAGGCATACCGCCATGTTCGGCTGCATGCCGTGCCGTTACTGAATGATGAAGGCATTCCCATCGAATGGATCGGCGTTATCGATGATATCCATGAGCAGGTGCTGTCAAGCGAAGAAATCAAACGTCTCAATGCCGAGCTGGAGCAGCGGGTGGAACAACGTACTGCCGACTTGCAGAACGCCAACAAGGAACTGGAAGCTTTCAGTTATTCGGTGTCACATGACTTGCGGGCCCCACTGCGCTCGATAGACGGTTTCAGTCAGGCATTATTGGAAGATTACCAGGAACAGTTGGATGACACCGGCCGGAACTATCTGAGCCGGGTCAGAGGCGCAGCACAACGAATGGGCCTGCTCATCGACGATTTGCTCAAGCTGTCCCGCGTCAGCCGGGCTGACATGGATTTGCACAATCTGAATCTCAGTCAGATTGCCCAAACAATTGTGAACGACATCAAGGACAGCGACCCCAAACGTCAGATAAAAATCAGTATAGAACCCGATATTTATGCCTGCGGCGATGCCCAGTTAATGCAGGTTGCCTTACAAAACCTGTTACATAATGCCTGGAAATACAGCAGCAAACAAAAAGAGGCCAGCATCGCTTTCGGGATGGATACGGATACTGACGGCAACCCGTGTTTTTACGTCAAAGACAACGGCGCAGGATTTGATATGACTTATGCAGGCCGGCTGTTTGGCGCCTTCCAGCGCCTGCACGATACCAGCGAGTTCCCGGGCACCGGCATCGGCCTTGCCACAGTGCAACGTATTCTTCACCGTCATGGTGGTCACATCTGGGCCGAGGCCGAAGTTGATAAAGGCGCCACTTTCTATTTCACTCTGCCCGCGAGAAAGGAGATAAGCGATGAACAACAAACCTATTCTGTTGGTTGAAGATAATCCTGATGATGAAGCACTGGCAATCAGAGCATTCAAAAAAAGCAATATGTCCAATGAAATCATTGTCGCCCGGGACGGAGAAGAGGCACTGAATTATTTGATGGACGGGAACCAGGATACCCTTTCCGTGTTGCCGGCCGTAGTGCTGCTGGATCTCAAGCTCCCCAAAATAGACGGCCTGGAAGTCTTGCGGCGGATCCGGGAAAACCCTGACACCAAGCGGCTGCCGGTAGTGATTCTGACATCCTCCAAGCATGAGGAGGACCTGATCGCAGGCTACAACCTGGGTGCCAATAGCTATGTCCGCAAACCGGTTGACTTTAATGAGTTTGCCGCGGCTGTCGGCCAACTGGGCATGTACTGGCTGTTGCTCAACGAGTTGCCGTACTAGCCTGCCCAAGGCACTGGCACAAACACAGCAAGGAGCTAAAAAATGGAGCGGGTACCACTCAGATCATTGATAGTGGAAGATGTTGAAGATGATGTGCAGTTATTGGTAAGAGCACTGCAACAAAGTGGCTATGAGCCTCACTATACCTGTGTCGATACCAAAGAAAGCCTGGTCGATGCATTGAAGAGCCCCTGGCAAATCGTCTTCTCCGATTTTACAATGCCCTCATTCAACGGCATTGAAGCGCTGGAGATAGTTCGTGAAACAGACCCTGATCTGCCTTTTATTTTTGTTTCCGGCACCATAGGTGAAGAACGCGCGGTTGAAGCCGTCCGTTTCGGCGCTCAGGACTATATCCTCAAAAACAATCTCAAGCGGCTGTCTGCCAGTGTGCCCCGTGAACTACGTGAATCGGTATTACGCCGCGGACAGCGACAGACTCAGGAACGTATCAAGTTTCTGGCCAATTATGATGAACTGACCGGGCTCAGCAACCGTAGTCGCTTTATCAGTCAACTTACCTCGGCCATTGATACCGCCACAGCCATGGGGGGATTGGTCGCCGTGATACATCTGAACCTGGACCGTTTCCGCAATATTAACAATAGTCTGGGGCCCGCCGCCGGCGATCAAGTGCTGAAACAGGTCGCCTCCTTTCTCAAGAGCCTCAGCAAGCCTGAAGATACGCTGGCCCGGCTGTCCGGTGACGAGTTCGCGTTGATCGTACCAGGCCTGAAAACCAAACAGGATGTCATTGCCATTATTCATAAAATCAGAACGGTTCTGGCAAAATCGGTGCACGTCTCGGGTTACCACCTGCACATTCATGCCAGTATCGGCGTCAGCATTTTCCCTTTCGATGGTGGTGTTGCCGAAGAACTGCAACGTAATGCCTCCATCGCCATGCATAAAGTAAAACAGGAAGGCGGCAAAAACTATCAGTATTTCACCGACACGCTGCGCGAACAACTGCATCAGCGCATTAATCTGGAGCGAGAGCTGGAAAACGCCGTTGATGCAAAAGATTTCTATCTGCACTATCAGCCACAAATCGAACTTTCCACAGGCAAAATGGTGGCCGTCGAATCACTTATCCGCTGGCACCATCATGACTTTGGCTCTATTTCTCCGGCGACCTTTATCCCGATAGCAGAAGAAACAGGCCTGATTCTGCCAATAAGTGAATGGGTACTGGAACAATCATGTGCTCAACTCAGCAGTTGGAAACAATCCTTACAAACATTTATTCCCAAAGTGGCGATCAATTTTTCTGCCTTCCAGTTTCGCCAGCCACAAATCGTCAATGTGGTAAAAAGCGTACTCGAAAAATATGGACTCGAACCTGAATGTCTGGAAGTCGAAATCACTGAAACAGCCTTAATGCAGGATCCGGACTCGGCTAAACTTATCCTGAATCAGCTCCGTGATATAGGTGTTTCCATTTCTCTCGATGATTTTGGGACGGGGTATTCCAGTCTGAGTTATCTCAAGCGTTTCCCTGTCAATGTGATGAAAATTGACAAGAGTTTTATCACTGAGATTCCAAACGATAAAGACGATGTGGCCATCACCCGTGCGATTATCGCCATGGCCTACAGGCTCAATATTCAGGTGGTTGCCGAAGGCGTGGAAACCGAGCAACAACTCATGTTTCTCTATAACGAAGGCTGTGATCTGGTTCAGGGTTTTTATCTGAATCCCCCAGTTTCCAGTGAGAATATCACAGCATTGATTAAAGACATGACACCACTTACTTGCCGTGTCCCCTGGCTACATTAGTCGTTATATTATCCTGGCATACTTCGCTCTAAAGGTGATGAGGGCTGCGTCTGTAGTGTTATTCAAGATATTTTGGTCGCCAGCGTAAGCTTCTGATTAACAAAGCATGTCCGGCTGGCCGAAGACGCTGACAATCACCAATATAAGACCTGTGAGTGATACCGGGCGCCTTTCCGTCAGGTCCGGAATATGGCCTGAATAAACTGGCAACAGGGCGCCCAGTAAATACTTAAGCAAAGCCTTCATAAAAGAACCTTGCCACTTTATCGGGCATTTATTTGTCATAGCCTGCATGACTTGTCATTTCTTCGCCGTGCTATGGTATGCCGCTTAGCTAATTCCAAATATCATCACAGCTAACTTCCCTGGAGAAAAGCTTTATGCGGATTATTGCATTACAAATGCTGATGCTGATGTTTATCAGTCCGGCAGTCATGGCGATCGATGCAGATGATTACCCGCATCCGGTCAAAGCGTTTACCTTTGAAAGCCAGCAACAAACACTGGCAATGAAATACATGGATGTGCAGCCAGAGGGCAAGCCGAAAGAGGTGGTGATGCTACTGCACGGTAAAAATTTTACCGGTGCCTATTGGCAGCAGACTATCGATTTTCTTGTCGCTCAGGGCTATCGGGTGGTGGTACCAGATCAGGTGGGGTTCGGGCTATCAACGCTACCAAAGCATTATCAGTACACCTTTGCGCAATTGGCGGCCAATAGCAAAGCGCTATTGGAACACCTGGATATCGATACCGTGACGGTGCTTGGGCATTCCATGGGCGGTATGCTGGCGACGCGCTTTGCTTTGCAATATCCGGATGATGTCCGGCAGCTTTTATTGCTGAATCCGATTGGTCTTGAGGATTGGCGGGCGATGGGTGTGCCATATGTGACTATCGATAAGCTTTATAATAGCGAGCGGAACAAAAATTTTGGTGATATCAAAATTTACCAGCAGGAAAGCTATTATAACGGTCGCTGGAACAATGAATATGCTCGTTGGGCACAATTACTGGCGGGGAGTTATCAGGCTAAGCAAGGCGATCGTTTTGCCTGGAACATGGCGTTAACGTCCGATATGGTGCTGTCGCAGCCAGTGGTTTATGAATTTGATCAAATTAGCGTTCCGACCACGTTGTTTATTGGCACCCGGGATCGCACGGCAATTGGTCGCAATCTGGTGGATAACGAAACGGCGCAGCAAATGGGCGATTACACCCAATTGGGCAAAGCAGCGGCAAAACGGATCCCCGACGCCCAGTTGGTGGAATTTGATAATGTTGGCCACTTACCGCATATCGAAGCACCAGAACGTTTTTTTGAGGCATTAAAAGCGACGCTGGACCCTGTCGAATAAAACGCACAATATTTTAAAGCTTGTCGGATGGTTACAGATGACCGTGACACTGCTTGAACCGTAACGTGAAGGAAACCTGTTTTGGAAGATAACGTCATTGATGTGCGCGATCTGAGTAAAGTCTATCCATCCGGATTTCATGCATTAAAGCAGGTTAACCTGCAAATCAAACGTGGCGAAATATTCGCCTTGTTAGGCCCCAATGGCGCCGGTAAAACCACATTAATCAGCATCATCTGCGGCCTGGTCAATGTAGGTGAAGGGCAGGTACTGGTCGGTGGTTATGATGTGGTCAAAGATTATCGACAAGCCCGCAAACAAATTGGTCTGGTGCCACAAGAGTTAGCGATTGATGTATTCGCATTTGTCTGGAATACCATGGTGTTCAGTCGTGGTGTATTTGGTAAACCGCGAGATGATGCCTATCTGGAAGAGATTTTAAAGGCGCTGTCTTTATGGGATAAACGCCATGCCAAAATTCAGTTTCTTTCTGGTGGTATGAAACGCCGGGTATTGATTGCCAAAGCGTTGGCGCATGAGCCGGAAATATTGTTTCTCGATGAACCCACCGCCGGTGTTGATGTGGAGTTACGCCGTGATATGTGGCGGCTGGTAGAAAAGCTACGGCAACGCGGCACCACCATTATTCTCACCACGCATTACATCGAAGAAGCCGAAGAAATTGCCGATCGGATTGGCATTATTAATCATGGCGAAATCCTGCTGGTGGATAACAAGCAGGATTTAATGAAAAAACTGGGTCGCAAGCAGCTTATTTTGCAGCTGCAAACGGCGATTAGCCATTTACCCGCTGAACTGAATGATTTTGTGTTGCATATCGGTGCCGATGGTAAAACCCTGACCTACGATTATGACGATAATCAACCGACCAATCATGTGACAGAGGTGTTAGCGGCGATCCATCGCTCGGGCATTGCGCTCAGCGATGTCAGAACCAAACAGAGCACGCTGGAACAAATATTTGTCAGCCTGGTGGGAGATGACCGATGAACTGGTACGCGATTAAGGCCATTTACCTATCCGAGCTACACCGTAGCTGGCGGACCCCGTTGCAAAGTATCGCCTCGCCGGTGTTATCGACCTCGTTGTACTTTATTGTCTTTGGTTCTGCGATTGGCTCGGCGATGACCGATATTGGCGGCGTCAGCTACGGCGCGTTTATTATTCCCGGCCTGATTATGCTGATGGTGTTGACGGAAACCACGTCCAACGCCTCGTTCGGTATTTATATGCCGAGGTGGTCGGGGGCGATTTATGAAGTCTTGTCAGCACCGGTGTCAGCATTTGAAATTGTTGTTGGTTATGTTGGTGCAGCAGCCACCAAATCGATGATTCTGGCGATGCTGATTTTGCTGACCGCCCGTATGTTTGTCGATTATTCGATCCTGCATCCGTTATGGATGCTGGTATTTTTATTTTTAACCTGTATCACCTTCAGCTTACTGGGCTTTATTCTCGGTCTTGTTGCCGATGGCTTTGAAAAATTACAGGTGATCCCGTTGATGGTGGTGACACCGCTGGCCTTTCTTGGCGGAACGTTTTATTCCATCAGCATGTTGCCGGAATTTTGGCAAAAGGTGACCTTATTTAATCCGGTGGTGTATCTGGTCAGTGGTTTTCGCTGGAGTTTTTACGGTACGGCCGATGTCAGTTTGCTGTTTAGTTTATTGATGATTGCCACTTTTTTAATAACATTTCTGGCCTTTATCTGGTGGATATTCAAGACCGGCTATAAGGTCAAGGTTTGATGATTGGCGGGGAGCGTAAAAACGCTCTGCCAGATGACGACTGATGAGATAAAAAGAGAGCCGTCGCAGTTGAATACCATAGGCTAAAGCTATGTCCAGAGAATCACTGTTTCTGTTGTTAGCCGATGTGATTTTAGCCATTCATGTGCTGTTTGTTGGTTTTGTGGTATTCGGGCTTGTAGCCATTTACGCCGGCTATTTTCTGCATTGGAACTGGATTAGAAACCGGCTTTTTCGAATCCTCCATTTGCTTGCTATCGGGATTGTCGTTGGGCAGGCATGGCTGGGTATGATTTGTCCGTTAACCATTTGGGAAATGTCGCTCAGGGAGGCGGCTGGCACGTCGGTTTATACGGGATCGTTTATCCAGTATTGGTTACATAAGCTACTTTACTGGGATGCGCCGGGATGGGTTTTTGTGGCGTTGTATACCGGCTTTGGCAGTTTGATCCTGGCAAGCTGGTATTTCGTTCGTCCGTATGCCCCAAATCAACAAAGTGAGACAGGTGGTCAAGACAAATGAAATTGACAAGATTATTTCCGTAACGGCTTTATCTGGTTTTTTGTATTAATCAATCTGAGCAACCGCCCATGTCGAAAATAATCGCTTTTGATGTCTATGGGACATTAATTGATACCGCTGGTGTGAAAGCGGTTTTGCAAAAAGTGATAGGTGATAAGGCAGAGGCTTTTTCACAGACCTGGCGTAGCAAACAACTGGAATATGCCTTTCGCCGGGGCTTAATGCAGCGTTATGAAGACTTTGCCGTTTGCACGCGTAATGCACTCGATTATTGCTGTCTGCTACACCAGGAAAATCTCTCTGATGTTCAAAAACAGGCTTTGTTAGATAGCTACAGCCAGCTGCCGGCATTTAATGATGTGGCGGTGGGACTTTCCCGATTAAAAGCCGAGGATCATCAGCTGTTTGCGTTTTCAAATGGCAGCAAGCAAGCCGTTGAAGCGTTGTTGTTCAATGCCGGTATTCGTTCGTTTTTTAAAGATATTGTCAGCACCGATGGCGTCAAATCCTTTAAACCCAATCCTGAAGTTTATCGGTATTTTTTACGGTCTGTCGGTGCTTCGGAGCGCAATGCCTGGCTGGTTTCGAGTAATTCTTTTGATGTGATTGGCGCGGTCTCAGCAGGGATGAACGCGGCATGGCTGAAACGAAATACAACCGATATTTTTGACCCGTGGGATTTTGAGCCAACGATCACTATTGCCAGCATGGCTGAACTTGCCAGCAAAGACTTAAGCTAGATAACGTTCAGGTAACATCAGCCAGAGCAATTATGATAAATTAACAGCTGCTTATAATGCGACGCAAACATGCTTAGGTTCATGCGAATTATGCTATTTATCATGCTTACATATAGTGAGACATGATGTCGTTTATGCCATTTTTCGCGGCGAGATTTCATTATTTATTTTTGAGCCTGTTATGGCTGTTTGTGCTGCTGCCGGCGACCAGTTTTGCTCAGCAAGAATTTGTCGGCCAGTGGTATGAAGTCAGCCCGGATTGGCGTTTTCCGGATCAGCCCAATAAAACAATTGATGCACCAAATCTAACCGGTGGCCATTTTGTTTTTCAATCGACGCTTGAGGTCACAGAAGCAGATAAACGGATAGTCATTGATTTTAAAAATGCCAGCGTCTTAGGCCAATTTCAGCACACGATTTCTGACGCAGCAGGCAACATTGTTGCCGAGGCGCGTGGTGGTATTGAGTCCGATGCCAATAATCCCTTTTTTATGCGTCATGGCCGGGAGTTCAGTCTGCCGGCAGGTCAATATCAGCTGACGACACAATTAGCATCAAAATATTTTATTGCCCAGCCACAACCTTATTGGGACACGCTTGAGCATTATCGCGAGGCTATCAAGTGGGGCAGCATGATTACCCTGGTTAGTTTAGGGGTATTGATAAGTTTGGGGGTGTATTACGCGATTCTGGCGATGGTCAGAAGACGCACCACAGAAATCATGTACACCTTTTTTATCATGATGAATGTGTTGTACAACGGCACCGCGCTGTTAATCACTCCGGATCTGCTGAATATTCATTGGTTTTACCTGGTCGGCGGGCCGATTTTATTAAGTAACTTTGCCTACATCCTGTTCGCTTCACATTTATTGCAAATCAGGGCCGACACCCACCCGTGGCTCGATAAGCTTTCAAAACTGTTTTTACTGATGTTGGCTGTGTTGCTGGTGGCGGCGCTGTTTAATAGCCATTGGGTCATCGAATCGGCACGTTATGGTGTTGGTTTGATGATGTTGTATGCGTTGATTGCGGCGCTGGTACGAGCCTTTGAAGGCTATAAGATCGCCTATTTTTATCTGGTGGCGATCGCAGCCTTCTTTATCATTGGATCTATAGCGATTTCCAGCAAAGATCTGGATGGTGTTTATACCATTTATGTAGAGCATTTAGGCCTGCTGGCGGTAACCGTTGAAGTGTTGCTGATTGGTTTGGTGCTGGGCTACCAATTTGCTGAGGTCTACCGCGAGAAAGAACACAATCTGGCACTGGTACAGCATAGTTTGCAAATTGCCCATCACGACGCTTTGACCGGTCTGCCCAATCGTTATGCCTTGGATCTGGCAATGGAGAAATTACATAAAAACGGCATGATTACGCTGTTGGATATGGATAATCTGAAGTTATATAACGACACCTACGGGCATCTGAAGGGTGACGAAATGTTGCAAATGTTTGCCAGCACATTGTCGACAAAACTAAGCGAAAGCAGCGTTTTGTACCGGATGGGTGGCGATGAGTTCGCCATTATCAGTGAAAGCCGCACCTCAGCTCAGCCTGTTCAGAAAATGATTTCAGAAACCATCAGTCATTTGCGACACCATGGTTTTGAGAAAGCCGGCGTCAGTTATGGCACGGCATATATGCAAGAAGCGATGAATGTTGATGAGCTCAGAGTGCTGGCTGATACACGTATGTACCAGCACAAACGCAGTAACAATGCACCGCAAATGGCTTAAGCTTCAGGCTTAGATCGGCTTACATCACCAGCTTCTGCTGACCATCATATGCAGCCAGATCGCTTCGTTACGCAGTTGTGCATTCCTGCCAAACGGTAATTCAGGATTGGTGTAATCCACTTTTTTGCGGAAATCGTATTCAATGCCACTGAATAGCGTCCATTCTTTATCAAGCTTATAACTGCCACCAAAGGTGACATGGTGGTCAAAAATACCGGCGACCAAGGGATTGATGCTTTCCTGAGGGATTGGATTTTTGCCGTAGTTATAGCCTGCATACCAGGTCAGTTTGTCGTCATAACGATATGCCATGCCGATGGCATACACGATCTGATTATCCCAGTTCATGGTCGAGGTACTGCTGATATCTGGTAATCCGGCGATGGCGGGATCAGTGGCGCTTAATACACTCTCTTGCATCGCATCAGACCAGTTGATCCAGTTTACTTTCAGCGATAGCAGCAATTTATCGTTCATCTGATAGGCGCCACCAACTGCAATCTCTTCGGGTAAGGCTAGTCCCTTAATTGACACATTGTCATATTTCACAAAGCCCAGGCCATCATTGGTCAAATTGAGTGTTAGCTCACCATCAGTCAAAGGCAGTTCGGTCTTGCCGGTATAACTCGCTGCCAATTTGAGCTTGGGGGTGGCTTGATATTGCAGGCCCAGTTTAAAGCTGGTGCGTAAACTGGTTGCATCCTCCAGTTCAATGCCTGCAAAACCGGGTACAGACGTGTCCGGGAAAATCTTTTGCTCGGCCTGCGCGTAAACCAGGCCAAAACTGCCGCCGACAGATAATTTATCATTGACCTTACAGCCGACACCACCGGTCAGTTTAGCGACGGCAAACAAGCCCGAATATTCATCCTCGGTGCCAAACACGGTTTGCATATCTTCAAACACACCGCCTGAACCGCCCTGAGCAAATAAACCCAGACCAGCCGTACAGGGCATATTGGCCAGCTTTTGCGCATAGCCCATACCGCCCAAGCCGGTATACAGATTGCTGGCATGTCTGTCGTTACCGAATTGATCCTCATGCGACAAATCAGTAATCCGCAATAAAGAGCCGTAAACATCAAAATGTTTATCGTCGATTTGCGTCAGGCCGGCCGGGTTAGTATTAAGTGCACTGGTATCGCGAGCCATGGCAACATCAGCACCGGCCATTAACGTGGATTCAGCGCCAAAGCCAATCAGATTGATACCGTTGGTGGCATGACTGGCGCCAGCAAACAGGCCCAGGAAGCAGAATATTATTTTTTTCATTTACAACTTAGCGGCGTTTAAGGCAATAACTGATGGGCAATAGTGGGTGAAGTTAACTTGTGCGGCGGCAAGAATACTTTTTGCTTTGGTCAAAAGCAAGCCAATCAAGGACTTGGCCAGCTTGACTTAATAAGCACTTATTGCAATCGTTAGTCTTAAATAACAAAAGAAAAGCAACGACGAATGAAGCCGCAGATTTTATTCTTATCGCATGGTGGTGGCCCCATGCCACTACTGGGTGATGAAAGTCACAAAGCCATGGCTGCCTGTTTGCAGAAAATTGCCGCGAAACTGCCCAGACCATCAGCAATTCTGGTGATTAGTGCCCACTGGGAAGCAACTTTACCCAGCATTACATCAAGTGCTAATCCGTCACTCATCTATGATTACCGGGGCTTTCCGGAAGAATCCTATGCGATTGATTACCCTTGTCCGGGCGAACCGTTGCTTGCCGAGCAAATCCAGCTGGCATTAAATGATGCAGGCTTTGATGCCCAGCTCGATGCAGATCGTGGCTTTGATCATGGCCTGTTTGTACCGCTGAAAATTATGTATCCCGATGCGATGATTCCCTGCGTACAACTGTCTTTGCTGAATAGCCTGAATCCAACCGAGCATTTGCATATAGGCCAGGCACTGCAAGCATTGGAATACGATAATTTGCTGGTGATTGGCTCGGGATTTTCTTTTCACAATATGCCAGCATTTTTTTCGTCGGACAGCCGTGAGTCAATCGCCAACAATGCCGCTTTCGAAAAATGGTTGATTGAAACGTGTTGTGATTCTGATATTGATGAAACGCAGAGAGCCGCGCGGTTAATCGCTTGGGAGCTGGCGCCGGCTGCCCGATACTGTCATCCCAGAGAAGAGCATTTATTGCCTTTACATGTTTGCTATGGTCTGGCTGAAGCGCCGTGTAACCAGCATTTTGAATTACGGATTCTCAACAAGCAGGCCAGTATGTACTTATGGCAGTCAGCGTAATTAATTTATAAACTGCGGCCGTAACCGCCAATCAGGATGAGGGTTGGCTTGATTCAGAACATACTTTGTACAGAGAAAATCATGCAAACAAACAGCGATAACCCTCTTTTTGAAGGTGCGACAGCAGTCATTAGCCATCAGGTGGCCAAGGATAAACACACTGAATATGAGGACTGGCTCAATGAAATTGGCCCACAGTGTAAAAGTGCGTCGGGACATCTTGATTTGCATGTGATAAGGCCCATTGCCGGTTTGACGGAAACTTACACCATCATCATTCGCTTTGATACACAATCACATCTCAGAGGCTGGATGGAGTCGGCTAAACGCGGTGAGCTGATCGAAAAAGCCTCGCCGCTGCTGGTCAAAGGCGATGATTTTTATATTAGCAGTGGTCTGGATTTCTGGTTTACGCCTCAGCAGGCTAATACCAAAATTCCGATTCGCTGGAAGCAGGCGCTGGTCACCTGGTCGGCGATTTATCCGCTGGTGTTGCTTTTGCCGTTTCTGTTGCCGGGGTTGCACCGGTTGGGTTTACCCGAAAATCATTATCTGGATACCTTACTGATTACCGGTATTGCGGTGCTGTTAATGGTTTATCTGGTAATGCCGCGCTACACCAAACTCATCCATGCCTGGCTGTTTCGCGGCTGTTAACGAATTTCTGTTAGCAAACTATTGCCTGATTATGAAAAAGCCGCTATTTTTCAAATGGTAAGACCCGGCACCATCCCTACCAAACCATAGAGGGTAATATCATGGCAGCAAAGTTCGAGGTTTACCAAGACAAGTCCGGCGAATATCGTTTTCGTTTAAAAGCCGGTAATGGCGAAATCATTATGACCGGTGAGGGCTATTCATCTAAATCCGCGTGTATGAATGGCATTGAGTCAGTGAAAAAGAATGCCCCGGATGATGACCGGTATGACAAGAAAGAGTCAGCCGGTGGCAAATTCTCTTTTAGTTTGAAAGCGGCCAATCATCAGGTTATTGGTGTCAGTCAGAGTTATAAAACAGTGTCAGGCCGTGATAATGGTATCGAGTCGGTTAAAAAGAACGCACCAACTGCGGCGGTCGATGACCAGACAGTTTAAATATTAAGGGCCTGCGGGCCCTTTTTTGTGACCCCGATTCAGCTTTAAGTCGCATCAGACAAGATGATGCAAAGGGTTAGCGTCTGCGATTGTCTGACAAAACACTGACAGCCCGCCAGTAATGGCGGGTCCAGTATGGATTTCTGATGTCGGAAATCATCACGCCCCGGGTAGTCGAGGCATGCAGGAATTTGTGATCTTCCAGATAAATACCGACATGCCGGCCATGCCGGAAAAATACCAGATCGCCGGTCTGCAGATCAGCTCTGCTGATATGCGGCCCGCTACGAAACTGCTGAGTGGTGGTACGTGGCAGATCAACAGCAAATAAGTCGCGATATGTCACTTGCACAAATCCTGAGCAATCAATGCCGCTGCGACTGTTACCGCCAATCCGGTAAGGGGTGCCATGCCATGATTCATGTTGCTGGTACAGCTTCGCCAGCAGGGGACTTTGCCGTGCCTGACTTTGAGGTGGGGTCACTATGGCACGATCTTCTACCGGTGGCAGAACTTTGGGGGCGCTCTGGCAGGCGGTGAGCATCAAAACAGTCACTAACAGCAATGCCTGAACGGGCCGGCATAACACAGGCATAAAATGTGGTTTAATCAAAATCATAGGCTTATATTTCGGGCAAATTGAGATAGGCAGATTTAATAACATTAAATTCCATAAAAACAGGGTTATCATCACAGATTAGGCGGTTTTTACCTATATTTACGGTTGCTGAGTCATGCTGTCAAAGACGGCTGTTGCCGCTTATTGCCGGTAAGTTTCAGTGTCTTATTCAAGTAACAACGGGTGATTAATGTCATGGCGACAGGTTGGATCTTACAGGGTGTTCGTTGGGTTAAGACCATAACCAGTGCAGGTTCTTGATAATGCGAACACATGGTGTGATGGCTTTTGGCGTGGGACTGGTCGTGATTCTGGTCGGGATTTTCTGGGGCAGTTTTGTGGCCGGTGCGCCTTATCCGGAGCCGACACCTGCACAGCAGGCTGATTATCAGATGCATATGGCCATTACTGAGCATCTGCTGTTGGTTGGCGGCTTTATGAGTTTTGTGCTGGCGCCATTGTTGCGCGTTTTTCGCCGCTGGCAGCAACGAAAAGATAACGCTCAGTAGGTGTCTTTTCTGGCGACTTGACTGGCTTTTATCAAAAGCGCAAATTGCAAGTTAACCTTATTAAATATCAATAGCTTGGTAAAGAAAAACGTATTTGGGGTTTCCTACGCAGGGCTTATATAACAAACACAAGGAGTGCGTTATGTCGTCTGATTTTCAATATCAACGTTTAGATAAAGATGCTGCCGCAGTGCTGCTGGTGGATCATCAATCTGGTTTGACCAACCTGGTGCAGGATTTTTCGCCGGATGTTTTCAAAAATAATGTGCTGGCATTGGCCGATGCAGCCAAATATTTTGATCTGCCGACTATTCTGACTACCAGCTTCGAAACCGGACCTAACGGACCCTTGGTGCCGGAAATAAAATCACTGTTTCCTGATGCGCCATATATTGCGAGGCCCGGTCAAATCAACGCCTGGGATAATGAAGATTTTGTAAATGCCATTAAATCCACCGGAAAAAAACAGCTGATTATCGCCGGTATTGTCACCGAGGTGTGTGTGGCGTTTCCGGCTTTGTCCGCGCGCGAAGCGGGCTATGAGGTATTTATCATTACCGATGCCTCGGGCACTTTTAATAAAACCACCCGCGATGCGGCCTGGGCCCGAATGCAGGCAGCGGGTTGCCAGTTAATGACCTGGTTCGGCATGGCTTGTGAACTGCATCGTGACTGGCGTAATGACATTGACGGGCTGGGCGCATTGTTTTCCAATCATTTACCATCGTATCGTTGCCTTATCACCAGTTACATGGCTGGTGCCAATGCGGCTGTCGACAGGTAAGTTTCAGAGGGTTTTGTCATGGAATATATCGATGGTTTTGTCGTCGCGGTACCCAATCATAATAAACGAAAATATATTCAGCATGCCCGCGAGGCCGCGGCTATTTTTAAAGAATATGGTGCCTTGCGACTGGTCGAGTGCTGGGGCGATGAAGTACCAGATGGTGAAATGACGTCATTTCCGATGGCGGTCAAATGTCAGCCCGACGAAACAGTGGTGTTTTCATGGATAAGCTGGCCATCAAAAGCGGTGCATGATGTCGGCATGGCAAAGTTTATGAAAGATCCACGTATCACCGGCATGATGATGGAAGATATGCCTTTTGATGGCAAGCGAATGATTTATGGCGGCTTTCAGATGGTTGTTGATGAATAATTTGCCGTTATATCACAAGGCGTTGTCATGAAAATGATCGGCTTATTATTGGCACTGCTGGTGGTTGGCTGGTTGCTGTATGGGCAATTGGCCTTAATCTCACCGGCACCGCAAGCGGTCAGTCATCATGAAAATACGGCACCGCATGTACCTACCACGCCACAACAGCTCGATGCATTTGATCAGGATATTAATCAGTTCGTCACCGAGTCAGCAGCAGAGCGCGCCAGGCAAATAGAGCAGAATCAGTAAGGCGCAGTATTTTCAGGAAAATTGGCGAGGAGCAAGCATGTTAATTAATAAAGCTATCGATCGACAATGGGCTGCGACACCTTACCAGGGTATCGAGCGGGCGTTATTCAGAAACAATCAACACGGTGGTCGATCATCATTTGTCCAGTTGGTGGCCGGCGCGCGTTTTCCAAGACATCAACATCAGGGGAGTGAAGAGATGTTGGTGATCTCGGGCAGCGTGCAAATTGCCGATCAAGAACTGGCACAACATGATTATTTATTTACCGATGCCGGTGAAGTGCATGAAGTGCTGGCATTGACTGATGCAGTGATTTTTGTGGTATCCGAAAAAGCAACGCCAGTGATTAAACAAGACTGAAAATCAGCTTTAATCATGCCAGCGGAAAGTTTTCAGGCAGATCGATTGTCGCTGGAAGGTCACGCCGTCAGCTTCGAGTAATGTTTTTTGGCGAATAAAAACGGGCGATCCGACTGGGAAGGCCAGTTGGCCATTGGTTTTAATGACCCGGTGCCAGGGCAGGGCGGAATCTTTGGGTAAGTTTTTTAGCGTTGTGCCGACAAAACGCGCATGACCGGGATAACCGCAGCGTCTGGCAATATCCCCATAAGTCGCCACTTTTCCCGGTGGAATGGCGGCGATGGCTTGCCAGATAATCAGTTTTAATTCGTCAAGCGGCATTGGGCGTTAATGACATTGATGAAACTTTGCAAAGCGAATTCAGACCAATCATAGCAGCTGCGGAGTGCTGAATCTAAGTGTGCATGACGCGGTTTCTTGTTACTATCGCAACAGCCCTTTGAGGCGGCTCAGCAAACAAAGCTTTCATAACTAATAAGGAGAAATAACATGGATAATTTTCTGGCAGCGTGGCAGCCACGGGTACTCAGTATTTTGCGGATTGTGACCGCTTTTTTGTTTATGCAGCATGGCGCACAAAAAATATTTGGTTTTCCTGCCGAACAGCGTTATCCGTTTGACATTACCTCGTTGAGTGGTGTGGCTGGTGTATTGGAATTATTTGGCGGTGCCTTGTTGCTGATCGGTTTATTTACCCGCCCTGTGGCATTTTTGCTGTCAGGTCTGATGGCGTTTGCTTACTTTTTGGTGCATGCACCACAAGACTTTTGGCCGCTGAATAATGGCGGTGAGCTGGCGGCGCTGTTCAGCTTTGTTTTCTTGTATCTCTGGACTGCTGGTGGTGGTGCCTGGAGTGTGGATAATTTAATTAAACGCGGTTAATGATGAGCGTTTAGTAAAACGGGCCGTAAAGGCCCGTTTTTGTTTTTACGGCTAAAAGTTTTTAAACAGCGCCAGTGCTTCCTGATATTCGTCGCTGTTTTCGTCGAGTTCTACGACGCTGATACCGGTGTCGATGCCCAGCTTTTCAAAGGCCAGCACTTTATGACGCGTTTGTGGATCCAGTGCCTGCTCGGTGCCAAAATAACTTTGTAAATTAGCGACTTGCACAATGTCACACAAATCCGGGCCTTCCGGGCCGCTATTGCGATTAAGATTGGCGTGTTCAGCGGCGACGGTAATGAGATTTTGCGGGAACTGCCAGTTTTTCAGAATGGCTTCACCAATGTGTGGATACAGATTGGCGATTAATTGTTCGAGTCGGGCATCATCTTCAATGAGGCCGGGTGTGTTTTCGGCGCGCATCAGAATCGGCAATACGCCAATATTGTGGATAAGACCGGCCAGCATGGCTTCGTCAGTTTTAATACCGGGTTGTTTGCTGGCAATGACCTGACTGATTGCGGCAACTTCAGTACTGTGTTCCCAGAGCTCGCGCATGCGTTTTTCCAATAAACGGGATGTCGGCTTGAACATTTGTTCCATCACCAGGCTGGTGACCAGGTTGCGCACCATTTGCAAGCCTAATCGGGTCACGGCTGTTTGCACCGATTCCACTGGCACGCGACCCCGGTATAACGCGCTATTGGCGACTTTTAATAACCGGGCAGAAAGTGCCGCGTCGGTGACGATAATGTCGGCCAGTTGCGCGGCTGTCACATCCTGGTTGTTAACGACTTCGCGGACCTTTAAAGCCACTTCAGGTAAGGTGGGAAGCAGCAATTTACCAGTGGCCAAATCGTCCAGGATGCTGTTGTACAATTGGTCTTGTTGGCTCATAGTAATCCGTTATATTAGATGAATTTGAAGTGTGGTTGATTTTCAGTTATTTTGCTTGGTTTGCCAACCGCTTTAGCTTATTGCAGGTATTCAGTTGAACGACGAATTTCCCAGAATCAAACGGCTGCCGCCCTATGTTTTCAACATTGTAAATGATTTGAAGGCAAAAGCGCGTGCGCGCGGCGAAGACATTATCGATTTTGGTATGGGTAATCCGGATAAACCGGCGCCAAAGCATATTGTTGATAAATTAGTCGAAGCGGCGCAGCGTCCTGATACCCACCGTTACTCTGTTTCTCGCGGCATTCCGCGCTTGCGTAAAGCCATTTGTGATTGGTATCAACGCAAGTTTGATGTCGAATTAGATCCCGATTCAGAAACCATCGTCACGATTGGCTCCAAAGAAGGTCTGGCACATCTGGCATTGGCGACCGTTGGTCCGGGTGATGCCGTATTGGTGCCTAATCCGGCGTATCCGATTCATCCATATGGCTTTGTGATTGCCGGCGCCGACATTCGTCATGTACCGCTGACGCCAGATGTGGATTTCTTTGCGGAGTTAGAGAAGTCCGTTAAAGATTCCTGGCCAAAACCGAAAATGCTGGTGCTGAATTTTCCCGGTAATCCGACCACCCAATGTGTTGAACTGGATTTTTTTGAGCGTATCGTTGAATTTGCCCGCGAGCATCAGATTTGGGTGATTCACGATTTGGCCTATGGTGAAATCTGTTTTGATGGCTATAAAGCGCCGTCGATTTTGCAGGTGCCGGGCGCCAAAGATGTGGCAGTAGAATTTTATACGTTGTCGAAAACCTACAATATGCCGGGCTGGCGGGTTGGTTTTATGTCCGGTAACGCGACGCTGGTAGCGGCTTTAGCACGAATGAAGTCTTACCTGGATTACGGCATGTTCACGCCGATTCAGGTGGCCGCTATTGCTGCGTTGGAAGGGCCGCAGGAGTGTGTCGGTGAAATTACCGAAACTTACCGCAAGCGACGCGATGTTTTGTGTGATGGCCTCAATGCGATTGGCTGGACGGTAGAAAAACCCAAAGCAACCATGTTTGTATGGGCGAGAATTCCAGAACAATTCCGTGCCATGGGCTCACTGGAATTTAGTAAAAAATTATTGATGGATGCCAAGGTTGCCGTGTCGCCGGGCATTGGTTTCGGTGAATATGGTGATGAGTATGTGCGGTTTGGTTTGATCGAAAATCAGCATCGCACCCGTCAGGCAATTCGCGGTATTCGTGACATGATGAAAAAAGGCTAGGGGGCTGTGTGCAATCAGTAAAAATCGGCATACTCGGACTGGGTACGGTAGGTAGTGGTACGGTCAGCGTACTGAAACGTAACGCCCGTGAAATTAGTCGCCGCGCCGGACGTGGCATTGATATTTATGCCGCTGCCGACAAAGATCTTGATAAAGATCGCAGCTGTGATTTGTCTGGCATTAACCTGACCGATGATGCTTTTTCGGTAGTTAACGACCCCGAAATCCAGATTATCGTTGAGTTAATTGGTGGTACTGGTGTCGCCCGTGATTTAGTAATGCAAGCCATTGAAAATGGCAAGCATGTGGTCACTGCCAACAAAGCGCTGATCGCCATGCACGGCAATGAATTATTCGCCAAAGCCCAGGAAAAAGGCGTCACTATTGCTTTTGAAGCTGCGGTTGCTGGCGGTATTCCGATTATTAAGGCGATGCGTGAAGGTTTGGCCGGTAACCGAATTGAATGGCTGGCCGGCATTATTAACGGTACTGGTAATTTTATCCTCACCGAGATGCGGGAAAAAGGCCGGAATTTTGCTGATGTATTAGCCGAAGCGCAGGCGCTGGGTTATGCCGAAGCTGATCCAACGTTTGACGTTGAAGGTATTGATGCCGCGCATAAACTGACCATTATGGCGTCGATTGCCTTTGGTATTCCGCTGCAATTTTATAAGTGCTACACCGAAGGTATCAGCAAAATTTCGCAGGAAGATGTGCAATATGCCGCTGAACTCGGCTATCGCATTAAGCATTTAGGTATTGCCAAGAAAACTGAGCAGGGCGTTGAATTGCGTGTGCATCCCACTTTGATTCCGCAGCGACGTCTGATTGCCAATGTGAATGGCGTAATGAACGCTGTCGTCGTTAAAGGCGATGCGGTTGGACCGACGTTATATTACGGCGCCGGTGCCGGTTCTGAGCCGACCGCTTCTGCCATCGTTGCTGATATTGTTGATATTGTCCGGGCGCTGACCTCTGATCCCGAAAATCGCGTGCCGCATTTGGCATTCCAGCCGGATGCGATTAAAGACACGCCGATTTTACCGATGTCTGAGGTGGTAACGTCTTACTACCTGCGTATTCAGACTGAAGATGAGCCAGGTGTATTGGCAAATATCACCCGTATTTTCAGCGAGCAAAGCATTAATATTGAAGCTATTTTGCAAAAACAACCGGAAGATGATGAAGGTTTGGTGCCCATCATCATGCTGACCCAGCCGGTAGCTGAAAAAAATATGGACGAAGCCATTGCCCAGATTGAGGCGCTGGATACAGTTAAAGTCGCGATCATGCGAATTCGCATGGAGTCGCTGGGCTGATAAAGCTCACTAAAGTTTAAAGAGGAACAACTATGTCATTTCGCCCCCGTTATACCGGCCTGATAGACCGTTACCGTGATCGCCTGCCGGTGAACGATGACACCCGTCTGATTAGTCTTGGTGAAGGCAATACGCCGCTGATCAAGCTGAATAATATTCCGAAAAAAATCGGCAAAAATGTCGATATTTATGTGAAATATGAAGGTCTGAACCCAACTGGTTCATTTAAAGACCGTGGTATGACCATGGCGGTCACTAAAGCCGTTGAAGAAGGCAGCAAAGCGATTATCTGTGCCTCGACCGGTAATACGTCAGCAGCAGCGGCAGCCTATGCTGCGCGTGCCGGTATCACCGCGTTTGTCATTATTCCTGATGGCAAAATTGCCCAGGGTAAATTGGCGCAGGCGATGATGCACGATGCCGTTGTGATTCAGATCAAAGGCAATTTTGACGAAGGCATGCGCCTCGTTAAAGAAGTCGCTGATCATGCGCCGGTCACCATTGTTAACTCGATCAATCCTTACCGCCTGCAAGGTCAAAAAACGGCTGCTTTTGAAATTGTCGAAGAATTAGGCCGTGCCCCTGATTATCACTGCCTGCCAGTCGGTAATGCCGGTAATATCACCGCGCATTGGATTGGATACTGCGAATATTCATCTGGTAGTGGTGATCATGTCACCGAAGCCTGTGCTTATTGTAACGGCCATTGTAAATATGCCGGCGGTGCTATCGTTGGCAATCGGCCGAAAATGATTGGTTACCAGGCTGCTGGCAGCGCGCCATTTATGCGCGGACAAATGGTTGATGATCCGGAGACTGTCGCAACGGCCATTCGTATCGGTCATCCACAAAGCTGGGATATGGCCTGGAAAGTTAAAGAAGAATCCGGCGGTTGGTTTGATGAATGCAGTGACGAAGAAATTCTCGCTGCGCAAAAACTGCTGGCCGAAATGGAAGGCGTGTTCTGTGAACCGGCTTCTGCGGCTTCGCTGGCTGGTGCCTTACGTGATATTGATACCGGTAAAATTCCAGAAGGCAGTACGGTAGTTTGTACCTTGACCGGTCATGGTCTGAAAGATCCGGACATCGCGATTAAACAAAGCAGTTCACCAGTGTTGACAGTGAATGCTGATATGGCGTCTGTGCGTGATGCGATTTTGAAAAACCTGAGAAGCTGATGGCGACTTTGGCGCCCGATGAAACAGAAAGAAGTGCGGCGCGTACGCCGCACGATATCTTTCTGACCAATCTGATCGTCAACCATATTCTGTTGTTTACAGCGATTGCTGCTACTGGCGGGAGCTTTTTCGGTTTTATTGTATTGATACCGGTTTTCTCATTTTGTTTTCTCGGCTATACCTTCTGGCGGGCCAACAGAGTCAAACGTGAAGACAGTGAATTTATTTATATTCACTGGCAAATAGCCAGGCGCTGGAGCAAGCTATTTTCTGGGGTGTTATTGCTAGTGGTAATGGTTGCGGTGCTTGGCTGGGCGGGTTACACCTATTTAAGCATGATGAAAGAAGCAGTATTTGCCTTTATTGCTGGGCTAGGCTTTTTGCCGGTTTTGATGTCGACACTGATACTTATCGTCATTGAATCGGATTCACTACATCACGCCCGCGTAGGCACCTTGCCGAACTGGGCCCGGCGTAAATTTCTGGGCGAAGATATTCCCCCTTCAGAATAATTACTTGTCGCGTAACACCACCGAGTGAATCACCAGATTGTGCTCAAAAAACACATCAAACTGCGGATACCGCCAGCGGGTAATAGGTGGTTCGCCAATAGCGGCACGTTTTTCAGCAGCCGAGCCAAATTTCGCTTCCACCTGAGCCATAGACATGCCGTGAGTGGGTCTTAAAACGCCTTGAGCGCTATTGGGGGTGCGATACGTCGGTTCGGCGATAGACAACACATCGGCTTGTGCCGGTAAAGCCATAGCAAACAGTAAGACGCTGCTGGCAATTAAGCTGGATTTAAACATGGCACAAACTCCGTTTCAATGAATAGATTAAGCATACTATTCCGGTAAAAATAGCTCAATCAGTGTATTGAGATAACGTCTGCCTTTTTCGGTGGGACGAATGTGATGAATATCATAAGTCAGTAAATCCATAGCTTCGGCTTGTTTTAAGGCTTTATCAAAATGCTTCAGTGGCACGCCGGCATGTTGTTGAAATAGCGGTGTCGGAAAACCCGCCGTTAAGCGCAACGCATTGAGCATAAATTCAAAGCCGATATCGCGGATCTGCAATGGCTCTTGTTTCAGTAATACCTGTTCGCTGTGCGCCGTATCCAGATAAGCCTGGGGCTGTTTTTGTTTGACCCGCCGGACAATCGATTGCAGGGCTGCATCAGAAATTTTGCCATGGGCACCGGCGCCAATCCCCAGATAATCACCGAACTGCCAATAATTGACGTTGTGACGGCATTGTTTGCCGGCTTTAGCGTATGCCGATACTTCATATTGCAGATAACCGGCCTCGGCTAACCGCATCTGATTAGCTTCCTGCCAGTCAATAATGGGGTCATCATCCGGTAACGTCGGTGGTTGCTGATAAAACAGCGTATTAGGCTCAATGGTCAGCTGGTAGTAGGAAATATGCTGCGGTGCTAAAGCAATTGCGGTGGTGATATCGGCCATTGCCTCGCTTTCAGTCTGCCCGGGCAGACCAAACATCAAATCCAGGTTGACGTTGTCAAAACCGGCCTGATAGGCAATTTCTACGGCTTTTTGTGCTTCTGAGCCATCATGGATCCGGCCTAATCGCTGCAGTGCGTTATTGTTAAAGCTCTGAATACCTATGGATAAACGGTTAATACCCAACTGACGGTAGTCACGAAATCGTGCTGCCTCAAAGGTGCCTGGATTAGCTTCCATAGTGACTTCTGCATCGGCTTTAATCGGCAGCAGGGCGCGCAGACCCGAAAATAATCTATCGTAAGCTGCCGCCGAGAACAGGCTGGGCGTACCGCCACCGATAAAAATACTTTGTATAGTGCGGCCCCAGACTAACGGTAATTCCTGCTCAAGGTCAGCAAGCAAAGCATCGACATAAGCAACTTCAGGCAAGTTGTCGCCCGCTTTATGGGAATTAAAATCGCAGTATGGACATTTACGTACACACCAGGGTACGTGGATATACAAACTGAGCGGTGGCAGGGCGGTAAAGTTAAACATCAAACTTGCCGGATTTACGGCAGATGACGCACGTATTGAAATGCTTCGAGGAATTGCCGCATGGCTTTACCACGATGGCTGACAGCATGCTTTTGCTCACTGCTTAATTCAGCGGCGCTGCAATCGGTTTCGGCGACCCGGAAAATCGGGTCATAACCAAACCCACCATCGCCGACAGGCTCGGTGAGAATTTGCCCCTGCCAGCTGCCCTGGCAAATCAGCGGTGTCGGATCTTTGGCATGGCGCATAAATACTAAAATGCACTGAAACCGCGCGCTGCGCTCATTTTCCGGAACATCACATAAGGCATTCAGCACTTTGGCAACATTATCGGCATCAGTCGCGTTGGCGCCGGCATAGCGTGACGAATAAATGCCCGGCGCACCATGCAGGGCATCAATTTCTAAACCGGAATCATCAGCAAGTGCCGGCAGACCAGTTATTTCTGAGGCATGACGGGCTTTGATAATGGCATTTTCGACAAAACTGAGACCGGTTTCATCGGCATCTGACACGCCAAATTCGGACTGTGGCATTAACGTAAAGCCGAGCGGCGACAGTAATTGCGAGAATTCCCGTAATTTACCGCTATTACCGCTGGCTAATACGATTTGCGTCATTATTGCTCTAAAGCCTCACGTTGTTTTGTCATCAGTTCTTCAATGCCTTTGGCTGCTAAATCCAGCATCGCTTGCAGTTCATCAGCCCGAAAAGCATGGCCTTCGGCTGTACCCTGTAATTCGATAAAGGCACCGGCATCGTTCATGACCACATTCATATCGGTTTCGGCGCTGGAATCTTCCGGGTAATCCAAATCCAATACCGGCGTGCCGTTATAAATGCCCACTGATATGGAGGCGACCTGACCATGCAGCGGACTTTTCTTGAGTTTACGCTTTTTTATCAAATAATCGATAGCATCCTGCAGTGCGACAAAAGCACCGGTAATCGATGCGGTACGGGTACCGCCATCGGCCTGAATGACATCACAGTCAATGGTAATCGTACGCTCGCCAAGGGCTTTTAAATCGATGGCTGCGCGCAGAGAGCGACCAATCAGTCGCTGGATTTCCATGGTGCGACCACCTTGTTTGCCGCGAGCAGCTTCACGTTGCATACGGCTGCCGGTCGAACGAGGCAACATACCGTATTCAGCTGTGACCCAGCCTTCGCCCGTGCCGCGCAGAAACGGCGGAATTTTTTCTTCAACGGTTGCCGTGCACAACACTTTGGTATCGCCAAACTCAATTAACACCGCGCCTTCGGCGTGTTTGGTGTAGTTGCGGGTGATGGTGATGTCACGTAATTGGTCGGGTTGACGGCCGCTGGGACGCATAGGGAATACCTCAGAAGAAAAACGCCTCATTATACTGATAAAGCCGTTGTCTGATGGGTTTTGCCGCCGAGATTGGTTACTATGAGTGCTTTGAGAACAACAGGATAATCACTGTGACTTTAAGCATGACGGCGTTTGCGCGCCAGGAACAGACACTCGACAGCGGCGTACTCAGTTGGGAGATCCGTAGTGTCAATCACCGCTACCTGGAACTCAGCCTGCGCATGGATGAAACATTCCGGCCACTGGAAATCGGCATTCGTAAATTATTTGCCCAACATATTGCCCGAGGCAAAGTAGAAGCCGTTTTACGATTTAATCCGGCAGTGTCGGGTAACAGTGCATTACAAATTGACGAGGATCTGGCACAGGCGGTGATTGATGCTTGTTTGCGTTTATCAGCATTATCGCCAGCCACTGCACCGTTGGATCCACTGCGATTATTGCAATGGCCGGGCATTGTGTCGCAACCGCAAACTGATGCTGAAACGCTGAATTTGTCGGTGATGGCCGGTTTACAAACCACACTGGAAGATTTTATTGCCAGCCGTCGTCGTGAAGGTGAAGCGCTGGCAGACATGTTATTGCAGCGCTGTGATGAAATCGCCCGGATTGCGGTTGCTGTGCGTCAGAAAATGCCAGAAATTCTGGCACAAAATCACACCCGTTTGCTGCAAAGACTGGCCGATTTTCAGGTGGATTTAGAGCCCGACCGGCTGGCCCAGGAAGCGGCGTTATTGGCGCAAAAGAGTGATGTTGCTGAAGAGCTGGACCGGTTAGAAAATCACGTTAACGAAGTGCGGCATATCCTCGGCCGAGAAGAACCGGTCGGTCGGCGGCTGGACTTCTTAATGCAGGAACTGAATCGCGAAGCCAATACATTGGCGTCAAAATCGATTGATACCGACACCACCCGTTATGCCGTTGATTTAAAAGTATTGATCGAACAAATGCGTGAGCAGATCCAGAATATTGAGTAATGCCGCTTTGCCTCAGCTTTGTGAGTTCATGCCAGAAAATTGGCTGGTCAGGCCTATATAACGGGTGAAAGCTTTTGATTTAAGGAAACAGAAATCAATGACTCACAAAAATGCCGATTTTTTGTCAAAGACCCGTTGGTTTGAACAGCGGCAGTTTTCCGAAAAGTGGGCCAAACGTAACCAATTGCTATTGCAGTTAATAAAAACTGCCAAGTTGGATCATCAGCAGCTGAATTTTTCAGAATACGGTTGCGGTCCGCATCAGTCTTTCCGTCAAGCACTGACAGAGCTTGGTTTTAGCGGGGTTGTTCATAGTCTTGATATGAATCAATGGCATGATAATGTCATCCAGATCGATCTGGAATCTGCCGATTTTGACCGTGTACCGCAGGCGGATGTGGGTGTTTTGAGCGGTGTGCTGGAATATCTGCATAGGCCAGAAAAAGTGCTTACCGGCTTAGCAGCCAAACACGATTTTTTGTTGGTTTCTTATCGTGTTTTTGAATATCAGCCACATGGTGCAATGGAAAAATATACCGCTGAGATCAATGCCCGTGCGGCAAATGGCTGGAAAACCCATTTGATTTTGCCGGAGTTGCTGAAAGTTGTTGATAATTTTGGTTTTATTCTGGCCGCTGAAAGTTGGCGTAATCAATGTTTATTTTTATTGAAAAAACACTGACGTAGTTGATTATTTCGGCTGATTGCAGCAAGGCCGGCATTAATAGCGACGAAACACCGCCAAGTGTTCGGCCTCAAGCCGAATACCCAGATATTCGCCAATCTCATGCTGGTGATGGCTTTGCACCAGGCATAATACCGGTTGGCCACTGTCCAGTTTCAGGGTGTACAAATATACCGCGCCGCGAAACGCTCTGCCGATTATCATGGCTTTCATGGGACTGTCGTCATCATGAATCACATCATCGGGGCGCAATAATAAATCGACTTCTGCAGGCAGGCCGCCATGGGCATCAATTTCACCGGTGACCACACCTAATTCAGTTTGCACTTGATCAGTACCCACCACACGACCCGGAATCAACACCCCCTGACCGATAAAATCAGCTACAAAACGATCCACCGGGCGGTGATATAAATCATAACCTGTTCCCCATTGGTGCAGCCGGCCATTTCCGAGCACACCAATATGATCGGCCATGGCAAAGGCTTCATGCTGATCATGGGTGACCAGAATCGCAGTGATACCGTCCTTGCGGAGTAATTGTCGGACTTCTCTGGCCAGTTGTTCACGCAGATCTGAATCCATGCTGGAAAACGGTTCATCAAGCAGCAAAATTTCTGGCCGTGGTGCCATAGCGCGGGCCAGGGCCACACGTTGCTGCTGGCCACCTGACAGTTGATGCGGATATAAATCGCGTGCTGCGCTCAGCTCTACCAGATCCAATAATTCGTCAACCCGTTGTTGACGAGCCTGACGCGATAATTTTCGCAGGCCAAAACCTATGTTTCTGGTGACCGTTAAATGCGGAAACAACGCGAAATCCTGAAATACCATCCCGATATGGCGTTGTTCGGGGGGTAAATGTTTGCCTTGTTCACTGACGATTAGGCCACCCAATTCAATGCCGCCTGCACGCACCGGTTCAAAACCGGCTATTGCCCGTAGTAAAGAGGTTTTGCCACAACCGGATGGCCCCAATAAACAGCCGATTTCACCTTCGTTTAAAGCAAATGAAATGTGTTCAGCAACGATATGATTACCGTAGGCGATGCTGACATTATCAAGGGCGAGTTGTATGGCCATTAATTATCCTGTGCGTTGGCATCATTTAAATGACTGGCAGTCTGCCGGCTACGGGTAATAGTGCGGCTCAGCAAAATCACCGGCACAATACCGGCCACGACAATTGCCAACGCTGCGGGCGCCGCTTCAGCGAGCCGTTCATCTGAGGCTAATTCATAAGCCCGCACTGCCAGCGTATTAAAATTAAAAGGTCTTAATATCAGCGTAGCCGGTAATTCTTTCAAGACATCGACAAACACCAGCAATAAAGCCGTTAACAAAGATCCTTTTAACATCGGAATATGCACGCTATGTAGCATTGCGATTGGCCGATAACCAAAGGAACGGCCGGCTTCATCCATTGACGGGGTGATGCGCCCCAGACCACTCTCTACCGTTTGTAAGGCCACCGATAAAAATCGGCACAAATAGGCAAACAACACAGCAAACAGTGTGCCACTAAGTAACAGACCGGTGGAATAATCAAAGGTCTGGCGTGTCCAGCTGTCCAGCGTATTATCAAACCAGGCAAACGGGATCATCACACCAACGGCAATCACCGCACCGGGTACGGCATAGCCCATGCCGGCGAGGCGTACTGCGTAACGAATTGCTTTGCCCGGATACAAACGCTGTCCATAAGCCATCAGTAAGGCCAAAATCAGAGCCAATACCGCGGCAAAGGTCGCCAGTTGTAAGCTGTTTAATAACATTTGCAGAAAGCGGGCATCAATAACCTCATCAGCAACGCTCACCGTCCAACTCAATAATTGACCTGCCGGTAATAAAAAGCCAAATAACAACACGCTAAAGCTAAATGAAAATGCCAACCAGGCTTTGCTGCCAGTTAGCTGAAAGCGGCGCAGATCCTGATGCCGGCGGCTGGTGTGGTGATAACGAGCCCGCCGTCTTGAATAACGTTCCAGCACAATCAGGGCAAATACAAACACCATCAGCCCGGCGGCTAATTGCGCAGCCGCTGCAGCGCTGCCCATACCAAACCATGTCCGGAAAATACCGGTGGTAAAGGTGCTGACGCCAAAATATTGTACGGTGCCGTAGTCGGCCAGTGTTTCCATCAGGGCCAGCGATAAGCCAGCGATAATGGCCGGTCTGGCCAGCGGCAGGGCAACACTGAAAAACGTCCGCCAGGGGCCATTGCCCAAGGTGCGGCTGACATCCAACACACACACAGATTGATTTAAAAACGCCGCCCGGCTGAGCAAATAAACATAGGGATACAACACCAATGTCAGCATTAGTACGGCGCCGTTTAACGAGCGAATTTCCGGGAACCAGTAATCGCCAAAGCCCCAGCCGGTCAGATCGCGGAGCAGCGTTTGCACTGGGCCGGCAAAATCCAGCATGCCGGTATAGGTGTAAGCAATGATATAAGCCGGCATGGCCATTGGCAGCAGCAAGGCCCATTCAAATATGCCGCGGCCGGGATATTTGCACATGGTGGTCAACCAGGCTGTGCTGACTCCCAAAAATAATGTGCCAACCGATACGCCCAGCATGAGCAGCAAGGAGTTCGATATATAGTCGCTTAAAACCGTTGATGCCAGATGTGCCCAGACATCGCCGCTGGGCACAAAAACAAAGCCCAGTACTACTGCCACCGGCATGGCCAGCAGCAATGCACTGAAAAATACCAGGCTCTGAAATGGCGTAAAAGGCAAGAATCGTGTCATCTGTGGCGTTAGCAGCGTTTAGAAGCTGCCAACTTTAACGTGCTGACAGCTTTATTGCCAACCGGCACGGTCCATCAGTTTCAGTGCTTCTCCGTTATTTTCACCGAGGACCGCCATATTTAAAGGATCAGCTTTAAATTCACCCCATTGTTGCAATAAGGCACTGCTGGCAATGCCTTCCACTACCGGATATTCACCATTGACCTCGGCATACCAGTGCTGGGCTTCATCTGAGCTTAAAAATTCAATCAACTTAACAGCATTGTCACGGTTTTTTGCAGCTTTGGTGACTGCTGCACCGGAGATATTGACGTGGGTGCCACGATCATTTTGATTAGGCCAAAACACACCTATTTTGGCGGCGGCTTCACGTTCCGCCGGATCGTCACTATTGAGCATGCCGGCTAAATAATAGGTATTGGCGATGGCCAATTTGCATTGGCCGGCCGCCGCCGCTTTGATTTGATCCCGATCGCCACCGCGCGGCGGTTTGGCAAGATTGCTCACCAGCCCTTTGGCCCATTCTTCTGTGGCTTCCAGGCCATTGGCAGCAATCATCGAAGCTACCAGCGACTGGTTATAAATATTACCTGATGAGCGGATACAGATTTGCTGATGCCAGCGCGGGTCGGCTAAATCTTCATAAGTTGATAACTCAGCCGGATCGATTTCACCTTTGACATACATAATCGGCCGGGCGCGCAATGACAGACCAAACCAGTGACCCTGCGGATCACGATAAGCAGTCGGAATACGCTGGCTGAGTAGTTCAGATTCAATCGGCTGTACCAGGTCTGCCTCCTGAGCCCGGTATAAACGACCGGCATCGGTCGTCACCAACAAGTCTGCCGGACTGTTGCGTCCCTCGTTTTGCAGGCGGCTGAGCAGTTCATCGGCATCACCGGTGACCAGATTGACCTTAATACCGGTCTGTTCTGTGAAACGGTCCAACATCGGTTTAATCAGCGCTTCAATACGCGCGGAATAAAGATTGACCTCTTCTTCTGTTTTCGAGCAGGCCGAGATGGCGATCAAACTTAGTGATAAACCCAAAAAGCCAACCATACGCAATAGGCGCATTTTTTTCTCCTGTGATTGAAACTGGTTAGAATGATAATGAGACTGATTATCAATTAAAAGGGCTGGCCGGAAATATTTTCCTGTTTAGTTTGACGATAAATAGCGTAGCTGGCGTATCCATTGACCTGAATGTACAAAATTGCTTTGCTGCACTGGCAGAAAAATCCGGAAACCAGTATTGTTTCAGGCATCAGAGTCGCTGCATTGGCGGCATTTCAAACAAGGTTAAACGATGTCCGGAAGTCTTTTTATCGTGGCAGCGCCCTCCGGGGCAGGCAAAACCAGTCTGGTCCAGGCCTTGGTCAGACAGGAGCAAAACGTCCGTTTATCGGTTTCGCATACGACGCGTCCGCCGCGCAGTGGTGAGGTTGACGGGCGGGATTACTTTTTTGTTGATCCAAAAACTTTTGCCGGCATGCGTGATACCGGTGCATTTCTCGAATCCGCTAATGTCTTTGATAACCACTACGGTACATCTGCCGATGCTGTGCATCAGCAGTTATCTCAAGGCTTTGACGTCATTCTGGAAATCGACTGGCAGGGCGCGGCGCAAGTACGTCGGAATTTCGCTGACAGCCAGAGTATCTTTATTTTGCCGCCGTCGAAATCGACACTGGAACACCGCCTGCGCAATCGCGGTCAAGATGATGAAGCGACTATTGCCCGGCGAATGCGTGATGCTGAGCGGGAAATTTCGCATTACATCGAATTTGATTACCTGATAGTCAACGATGATTTTGATCAGGCTTTGCAAAGTTTGACCTCGATAGTGATAGCTGCCCGGCATCAGCGCAAACATCAGGTGCAGATTCATCAGCAGCTCCTCTCAGATTTACTAGCTTAAACCGCTGATTTTTCGTACTATTGAATGTTTTCTCAAGCAGGATAAAACCATGGCTCGTACAACCGTAGAAGATTGCCTCGATTTCGTCGATAACCGTTTCCATTTGGTGCTGGTCGCGGCCAAGCGCGCCCGTGAAATTGCCATGGGTGATGATCCGCTGGTACCCGTCGATAATGATAAACCAACAGTTTTGGCATTGCGTGAAATTGCCGCCGGTTTGACTGGTCCGGAAATTCTGACCCGCAGCAGCGCCCGTGTGCATGCTGATGCCAGTGTTGTCAGCGACGAAGAGCTGCAAAACGAAGTCTGATTGTTGTGAGTGCAAAACCCACTGTCGCCACTGAGCTGGATTTCATTCAGGAATCCGAGCCTAAGCTGACAATTGATGATCTGTGTTTTGCCACCGCTAACTATATAGAACCCGCGCAGGTGGATGCTATCCGCCGGGCTTATCATTACGCAGATAATTGCCACGAGGGCCAAACCCGGCGGAGTGGCGAGCGTTATATTACCCATCCGTTAGCCGTTGCCCATGTGCTGGCGATGATGCATATGGATTACGAATGCATCATGGCCGGATTGCTGCATGACGTCATCGAAGATACCGATGCCGCGCGCGCTGATTTGTCGAGTGAGTTTGGTGATGCCGTGGCCGAGCTGGTGGAGGGGGTTACCAAACTGGCGCAGGCCGCGTTTGAAAGCAGCAAACAATCACCGCTCGAAAAACAAGCCGAAAATCTACGCAAAATGCTGTTGGCAATGTCGCGGGATATCCGCGTCATTATCGTTAAGCTCGCTGATCGTTTGCACAATATGCGCACGCTGGGCCATTTGCGTCCGGAAAAACGCCGCCGAATTGCCAACGAGACGCTGGAAATTTATGCGCCTATTGCGCAGCGACTGGGTATGAATTTAATGCGCTGTGAGCTTGAAGATTTGGGCTTTCACGTGTTGTATCCGCTGCGTTACCGGGTATTGGCCGATGCGATCCGTCGGGCGCGCGGCAACCGCAAAGAAATTGTTTCGCAAATTACTGCATCCATATTGAATCGCATGGAGCAGGAAGGCCTCAGCGCCGATATTCAGGGCCGGGAAAAAAATCTGTACAGCATTTACAAGAAAATGGTCAGCAAACAGCTGTCGTTTTCTGAAGTCATGGATGTTTATGCGTTTCGCATTATTGTCGATGATGTCGATGCCTGTTACCGGATGCTGGGCGTTATGCACAATCTCTACAAACCGGTGCAGGGCAAGTTCAAAGATTACATTGCCATACCTAAAGCTAACGGCTATCAATCGCTGCATACCGTGTTATTTGGCCCCTATGGTGTGCCGATAGAAATTCAAATTCGCTCCCGTGATATGGACCATTTGGCCGAAGCCGGCGTTGCCGCCCACTGGTTATATAAAACTGGTGGTGAAGCCGATGGTAATGCGCTGGCGCACCGTAAAGCACGGCAGTGGCTGCAAGGCATTCTGGAAATGCAAAAAGGCTCCGGTGATTCGGAAGAATTTCTGGAAAACCTGCGCATGGATTTATTTCCGGATGAGATTTATGTGTCGACACCCAAAGGCGAAATTCTGACCTTAGCGCGCGGTGCCTCGGCAGTGGATTTTGCTTATGCAGTGCACAGTGATGTTGGTAACAGCTGTGTCGCGGCGCGAGTAGGGCGGCATTTGGTGCCGCTGAGTACGCAGCTGGAAACAGGCCAGTCAGTAGAAATCATTACCTCACCGACTGCACATCCCAATCCGGCCTGGCTGAATTTTGTGGTGACGCCGAAAGCACGAACCAATATCCGCCATTATTTAAAACAATTGCAGGATGAAGAAGCCATCACCCTCGGTCAGCGCCTGCTGAATAAACACTTGTTGGCATTTTCAACGGCAATGGAAAATATTCCCACTGAGCGCATCAAGGCCGTTATCAAGGAATTTGAAGCCAACGATTTTGATGCAGTGCTGCGCGATATTGGTCTGGGTAATCACGCCGCGTTATTGGTGGCGCAAAAGCTGGTACATCATCAAACACCAGACAAAGATCCCCATGCGTTATTGATCGCAGGTACCGAAGGCATGGTGGTCAGTTTTGCCCGCTGCTGTCATCCGATCCCGGGCGATCCGATCCATGGTTATATCAGTACCGGCCGCGGTATTATTATTCATCAGCGCAGCTGCAAAAATTCTACTCATTTACGGGTGCAAAATGACAAGTGGCTGGATGTGGCCTGGTCACCGGAAGTCAGCCGGGTCTTTCCTGTCGACTTGATGGTGCATGTCAAGAACCAGCGCGGTGTATTGGCAACGGTGGCCGCCGTGGTTTCCGAAGCCGATTCCAATATCGATAATGTCGTGGTCGACGAGCGTGATGGTGGTTATTCCGATCTGCGTCTGACCATTGAAATTTATAACCGCAAACATTTGGCGCGGGTCATTCGCCGTTTGCGGTTGCTCGATATGGTCGAGCGCATCAGTCGTATTAATAGTTAATTTTTTGTTTAATCCGCCGTTTTAATCGGCGCAGCCGGAGTTTTGTTATGTCTCGTGAAATCATTCATACCGCCAATGCCCCTGAAGCGATCGGCACCTATTCACAAGCGATTAAAGTGGGTGATGTGGTGTATTTATCCGGGCAAATTCCGTTAGTACCGGAAACCATGACGGTGATTGAAGGCGATTTTGCTACGCAAACCCGCCGGGTATTTGATAATTTGGCAGCGGTAGCTGAAGCCGCGGGCGGCAGTTTGCAAGATGTGGTCAAACTGAATATTTACCTGACCGATTTGAGTCATTTCGGTACCGTTAACGAAATCATGGCCGAATATTTTCAGCAGCCGTATCCCGCCCGTGCGGCAATTGGTGTCGCGTCTTTGCCTAAAGCGGTACCGGTCGAAATGGATGCTATCCTGCATCTTGGAGCCTGATGCACTGACGGTTAAGGACTGACCGTGGCTAAACTGACACTCCAGGATCCGGTTACGTCACTGACCGGCGTTGGTGAAAAGCTGGCCGAAAAGCTCGCTAAACTGGGTATTCATCAGGTTCAGGATTTATTGTTTCATCTGCCACTGCGTTATCAGGATCGTACGCGGCTGATGCCGCTGGGCAGTTTGCGTTTGCAGCAAGAATCGCTGGTCGAAGGGGTGATTAACCTCAGCCAGGTGAATTTTGGCCGGCGCCGTTCTTTGTTGTGTCATATCAGCGATGGCACCGGTTCGCTGGTGCTGCGTTTTTTTCATTTCAGTAAGGCCCAACAACAGCAACTGGCCAAAGGCCGGCGCATTCGTTGTTTTGGCGAAGTGCGCAGCGGCCCGTCTTCACTGGAAATGGTGCATCCGGAATATCAGCTGGTTAATGATGCCGGTGTGACGCCGGTCGATGCCGCCTTGACACCGGTTTATCCGACCACCGAAGGCCTGCATCAGTTATCGTGGCGAAAACTGATTCGTCAGGCGTTGATGCTGCTTGATGATCAACAAATGCCCGAATTACTGACAGGGCTTGAAAACCATCATCCATTATTAAAATATCAGCTCAGCGAAGCGCTGCAACTGGTGCATCAACCACCGCCAGACAGTGATGTGCAGCAGTTGATCAATCGCCGGCATCCGGCACAGAAACGGCTGGCATTTGAAGAATTGCTGGCACAGCAATTAACCATGCGGCAGATCCGCAAACAAATGCAGCGTCATCAGGCGCCGATATTAAATGGTGAGTCGCCGCTGGCGAAACAACTGTTAAACAATTTGCCATTTCCACTGACCGGCGCCCAGCAGCGTGTTTTGCAGGACATTTATCAGGACCTGGCCGTGCCCATGCCCATGCAGCGTCTGGTGCAGGGTGATGTCGGCTCTGGCAAAACGGTGGTGGCAGCATTGGCAGCGATTGCCGCTGTGGCCAGTGGTTATCAGGCAGTGATGATGGCGCCCACCGAATTACTGGCTGAGCAGCATTTGCAAACCTTCAATAACTGGTTAATGCCATTGGGTATCAGTGTTGGCTGGTGCGCTGGCAAACAAACAGCGGCACAGCGCCGCGAAACCATCACTGCACTGGAAAATGGCGATATCAAAGTCGCGGTCGGCACCCATGCTTTATTTCAGGATGAAGTAGTCTTTGCTAATCTGGGGCTGGTAATCATCGACGAGCAACATCGTTTTGGCGTGCATCAACGGCTGGCATTACGTGATAAAGGCCGTAATGCAAACAGTTACCCGCATCAATTGGTGATGACCGCCACCCCTATCCCGCGAACGTTGGCAATGACTGCTTATGCCGATTTACAGGTATCGGTCATTGATGAATTACCACCCGGCAGGCAGCCAGTGACCACCGCCGTGGTCGCTGATAATCGTCGTGATGAAGTGATTGAACGGGTACATCATGCCTGTCAGCAACAACGTCAGGTTTACTGGGTGTGCACACTGATTGAAGAATCTGAACATTTACAGTGTCAGGCTGCTGAAGACACGGCGACCAGTTTGCAGGCAGCACTGCCGGATTTACGGATTTTACTGGTGCATGGCCGGATGAAATCTGCTGAAAAAGAAGCAGTGATGCAGGCGTTTAAAAATGGTGAGGCCGACTTGTTGGTAGCTACCACCGTGATAGAAGTCGGCGTTGATGTACCTAATGCCAGTCTGATGGTCATTGAGAATGCTGAGCGGCTGGGCCTTGCACAATTACATCAATTACGTGGCCGGGTGGGGCGTGGCAGTGTGCAAAGTCACTGCCTGTTGATGTATCACCCGCCTTTATCTGAAAATGGTCTGGCACGACTGAAATGTCTGCGCGAAAGCAATGATGGTTTTGTTATTGCCGAGCGGGATTTGCAGATCCGCGGTCCCGGTGAATTACTGGGTACCCGGCAAACCGGCCTGCCCCAATTCCGGGTGGCTGACTTATTGGCTGACCAAGATTTATTACCGGCGGTCAGCAGCGCCGCTGACAAATTAATTGAACAGGCACCTGAGCAGGCTAAAGCGCTGATTCAGCGCTGGTTTTCCTATAAAGTTAATTTGGGACAGGTGTAAACTATTTTCTATGTCAGATCGTCGTCATTACCAGCACTGGTTAACCCCGCCTAAAGCCCAATTACCGGCCAGTCTTGCAGATTGGCTGCAAAATACCGGTTCATTGACCGTCAAACTTAAAGCACATAGTCAGCAGGCATTTTCCGTGCAACTCCTGAGTAGTGGCTGGCAAAAACCAACGTTTGACGAAGCGCTGGCTCTACGGATTGATCGTCGCCAGCAAGTGTTTTGCCGGGAAGTCTGTTTGCTTGACGGCAACCAGCCTCGGGTGTTTGCCCGTACTGTGGTGCCGCTGAGAAGTTATCCAGTGCTGCGAATGGGCCTTTCCAGGCTGGGTAATGCGTCTTTGGGTGAATGGTTATTTAACGATCCCGCGGTGTCACGTGGCCCGATGCAAATCAGTCTTTTGCCAAGTGGGCATTTATTAAGCCGGCATGCTTGTCAGGCGGCTGAGTTACCGGCGCAGGCCTTGTGGGCGCGCCGGTCCTGTTTTACGCTGCGCGGCAAAGCCTTGCTGGTCAGCGAGGTGTTTCTGCCAGCAACTAAGCATCACCAATGGTAAATAAACATTTCTCCAGCTTAAAACCCTACTTGCAGCTGACCCGGTTGGATCGGCCGATTGGTATTTTATTATTGCTTTGGCCAACGCTGATGGCGCTTTGGATTGCGGCTGAGGGTATACCCGATTTTAAGCTGTTGCTGATTTTTACACTTGGCGTGGTTTTAATGCGCAGCGCTGGGTGTGCCATCAATGACTTTGCTGATCGTCAGGTCGATGGCAGCGTCTGGCGCACCGAAAACCGGCCGCTGGCAACCGGCGTTTTAAAACCCTGGCAGGCAGTAGCAACTTTTGTGGGTCTCGCCTTACTGGCATTTTTGCTGGTACTGCAATTGAACCAGCTGACCATTTACTTATCGCTGGTAGCTGTTTTACTGGCGTTTGTTTATCCGTTTATGAAGCGTTTTACCTATTTACCGCAACTGGTATTGGGCATGGCCTTTGGCTGGGCGATCCCGATGGCATTTGCTGCACAAACGGGCAGTGTGCCACTGATTGTCTGGTTACTGTTTATTGCCAATATTATCTGGACAACGATTTACGACACGTTTTATGCAATGGCGGACCGTGATGATGATTTGAAAGTCGGCATTAAATCAACGGCAATTTTATTTGCTGATGATGACCGGTTGATTCAAGGTGTTTTGCAGGGCCTTTTGTTGCTGGTGTGGTTACTGATTGGTCAGCAGCTGGCATTGAGTTCCGTATTTTATATCGGCCTGTTGGCGGTGGCCGGTTTATTTGTTTATCAGCAATATCTGGTTCGAAACCGTGTACCGCGCGCCTGTTTACAGGCTTTTTTAAATAATAATTATGTCGGTGGCGTGTTGTTTATGGCGGTGGTACTACATTACGCGGCAGCGGCGGGCAATTGATGCTGCGGCTGTTTCTGGCGGCGTTATGTTTGTTTTGCAACGCATCGCTTATCGCGGCTGAGGTTTATCGCAGTGTTGATGATGACGGCACTGTCAACTTTACCGACCAACCCTCCACTCACGCTAAAACAGTTGATATTGACCCGATTTCCAATCGTTACCGGCATCAGGTCGATTACGTTTATGACGGTGATACGCTGGTGCTGGAAAACGGCGAACGGGTCAGATTACTGAATATCAATGCCCCGGAAATCAGCAGTCGGCATCGTGATGGTGAGCAGGGCGGTGAGGCTGCCAAAATCTGGTTGAAACAGCAAATAGGTAATCAACCCATCTATCTGCGGTTTGATAAAGAAAAACGTGACCGCTATGACCGATTACTGGCGCATATTTTTCTTGAGAATGAGCGGCATTTAAATGCGGAAATTCTGAGTCAGGGACTGGCGGCGTTAACGGTGCATCCGCCAAATCTGCTGTATGTCGAGCAAATGCAGGCAGCGCAACAATTCGCAATTGATAAACGACAAGGCATTTGGGATGGTACTGCCTATCCCTTAAAAATAGCCCGCACCGGATTAAATACTTCACAGCGACGTGGCTGGCAGCGCTGGCAAATGACGATCAGCGAGATCAAAGTCACCCGCAGTCAAATCTGGTTAATGGCCGGCGAGCGGCTAAGTGTGCGGATTAGAAAAGAACAATTACCTTTATTTGCTGATCCACATAGCTATCTGAATAAACAACTGGAAGTCCGCGGCTGGTTGTCACAACGTGGTAATGATTATTTTCTGCAGGTTTTGCACCCCAGCGCGATTAGCGTACGCTGATAGAAAGTACCTGGAAAGGCTATGATATGGCGTTGATTGAGGGTTCTGCTTTTTTTGAACTGACAGCATTACTGGCCTTGGCGGCGGTTGCCGGCCTGATTGGTTTATTGTTGCGTCAGCCAATGATTGTCAGCTTTATTGCTGTGGGTGTGCTGGCCGGCCCATCAGCTCTGGATATCGTTCAGTCGCATGACAATATTGAATTGCTGGCAGAACTGGGCATAGCGTTGCTGCTGTTTCTGGTCGGTTTAAAGCTGGACCTGAAACTGATTCGATCAGTCGGGCCGGTGGCCTTGGCAACGGGACTCGGCCAGGTAATTTTTACGGCCATATTTGGTTTCATTATCGGCCTGATGCTTGGTTTTGATTGGGTAGTTGCGCTGTATGTGGCAATCGCGCTGACCTTTTCCAGCACCATTATTATTGTCAAACTGCTCTCCGATAAACGTGAGGTTGATGCGCTGCATGGCCGCATTGCCATTGGTTTTTTGATTGTTCAGGATTTGTTTGTGATCCTGGCCATGATGGCGCTGTCTGCTTATGGTATTGGCGGTGATGCCGGTCACTCGCCTATCCTGCAAATCCTGACGGTATTATTTTATGGCCTGATCATGCTGGCGCTGGTCGGTGTGTTTATGCGTTATATCGCAACGCCACTGGTTAACCATATATCTCATTCCCCGGAATTGTTGGTGATTTTTGCGATCGGCTGGGCGACGTTGCTGGCTTCTTTGGGTGAATACTTTGGCTTTGGCAAAGAATTGGGTGGTCTGCTGGCCGGTATTTCTTTGGCATCAACACCCTACCGGGAAGCGATTGTGGCTCGGTTATCGTCATTGCGGGATTTTCTGTTATTGTTTTTCTTTATTGCATTGGGCACCAAGTTAGATCTCAGTTTGCTCGGCGATCAAGTCGGACCGGCACTGGTGTTTTCGGTGTTTGTGTTAATCGGCAATCCGCTGATTGTGCTGGCCATCATGGGCTATATGGGCTATCGCAAGCGTACTGGTTTTTTGGCCGGCTTAACGGTGGCACAAATTAGTGAGTTTTCGCTGATTTTTATGGCTATGGGCGTCAGTCTTGGCCATATAACTAATTCGGCTTTGGGATTGGTGACCCTGGTCGGATTGGTGACTATCGCATTGTCGGTCTACATGATTACCTATTCGCATACTTTGTTTCGCTGGTGTGAACCGTTATTAGGCCTATTTGAACGACACCAGGCATTTCGTGAACAAACCGACGATCAGCAGCTGCCATCACAGCAACAATATGATGTGATCATTTTTGGCTTAGGCCGTTATGGTGCGGTGATTACCGAGCGTTTTCAGGCCGAGGGCAAACGGGTGCTGGCGGTGGATTTTAATCCGGATGTGGTCAAGCGCTGGCGACAACGCGGTTTTGACATTATGTATGGTGATGCGTCAGATATGGACTTTATCGAAATGTTGCCGCTGCAAACGGTGCAGTGGGTAATATGTGCGATGCCGCAGCATGATTTGGGCGTTACCCATGAAGATCCGCGGATTGTCTTGCTGGATGCACTGAAACGACAGCATTATCAGGGCAAAGTAGCCGTTTCAACGCATTTCACCCACGATATAGCCAGTTTGCAGCAACATGGTGCAGACATTGTTCTGCAACCCTATCATGATGCCGCAGAGCAGGCTGTAGAGCGAATCAATGCAGCATCAATTTAGCCAGCTTGGTGCACACAGTTACGACCGGAAATTTTCGCGGCATACACTGCCTGATCAGCGGCTTTCAGCAACTGTTTGCTGGTTAGCAACGGGCTATTAATATTCAGAGTCGCCAGTCCGATGGATAAAGTAATCTGCACCTTACGGCCATGACTGACGATAAAATGCATCGCGGCAATGTGTTCACGCATACGCCTGGCAATATCTGCAGCAGCAGCGGTATCGGTATCAGTCAGTAAAATGACAAATTCCTCACCGCCATATCGGGACAACACATCGGTACTACGCAGACTGTCATTGATTAAGTTCGCGACTTGTTTGAGGATAAGATCGCCGGCCTGATGACCATGCTGATCATTGACCCGTTTAAAATGATCCAAATCGACGAACAGGCAAGATAGCGGCGTTTTTTGGCGTTTGGCACGACTGACTTCTTCTTCGATACGTTGATCAAAAAAACGCCGGTTATTGACGCCGGTCAGCGGATCGCGCAGCCCTACCAGTTTAATCTCTTCATGCAACCTGGCATTTTCAATACAGGCGGCGACCACGGCGGCCATATGCTGTAAAAATTGGGTGCCGATACCGGCTTGAAAGCGCGATGGATTTCGGCTGCCCAGATTCAGACAGCCAATCAATTGTTGCTGACGGATTAATGGTAGTAAAGCCACCGAACCCAAATCACTGATGGCAGGAAACAGCCCGGCATGTTTTTGCACTTCAAATGTGGACAACCGCGGTGTGCGTTGCAGATTAAAAAATTGATCCAGCGTATGCAAACTGTCAGTAAATAACAATTTATGCTGCCACTGCGCGTCAGGGGTGTCGGCCAACAGCCGCTGAAAGGCATATTCCGGATCATATAAAAGCAGGGTGACTTCAGTTAATTGGAAACGTTGCTGATGTTGCTCGAGGATCAGCTCTAACAAGGCGGACAAGCTGCCGCAACTGAGCAGACTCAGTTCATATTGCTGAAAATTATCCTGTTTGCGCTCGTTGCTTTTGGCAATGCGCAACAGGGCATCCAGCCGTTGTTGTAGCGTGCTTGCGTCTTGTCGCATCCGGCAGCCTTAGGCTGAAATCAGGTGATGAGCGCTAATCATGGCGGATCGCGCGGGCAATTGTCCAGACCTCAAGGCGCGCAACGCCCTGTTTTTGCAGACAACGCCCGGCTTCAGCGACGGTGTGACCGGTGGTGTAAACATCATCAATCAGTGCCACATGCTGGATACCGTTTAAGTCGCCACAGGCAAATGCGCCGCGCAGGTTCTTGCGGCGCTCCTTAAAGGGCAGTTCACTCTGGGGCTGGGTGGCTCTGATCCGTTTTAAGGTATGGTTATCAACATCGATATTCAGCAACTGCCCAAGCCGGTTGGCAAGATCAGCAGACTGGTTGTAACCACGTTGCCGCAGACGGCGGTTATGCAGTGGTACAGGCAATATTAAAGCTGGTAAATCGTCACGGCATTGCAGCCTGGCGGCCATTTGCCCGGCAAAGAAATCACGCAGTCCGAGTTGCTGATGAAATTTATAAGCGCCGATTAAATCATCGACAGGTGACAGATACGGCAGCAGGCAAAAAGTTTGCGCCTGAGGCGGTGGTTTTTGTAAGCATTGACCGCAAATGCCCGGGGCAGAAAGCGGTGTGGCACAACGCAAACAGCCGGTGGTCAAGCGCGGTAAATCGGCCTGACAAGCCACGCACAATGAGCTGTCACCCGCCGGCGCAGCGCACAGGAAACACGGATTTGGCAGGCATTTGTTGTATAATCGCTGCAGTTGATGTGCCGCAGCGGCTATAAAGTCCCTGGTCATCTGATTGTTAATCCATTAAGCCGATGAAAAGACCATGTCCCAGACTATAACAGAACCGACCCAATCCATTCGTCACGACTGGCAACAGACTGAAATTGAAGCCTTATTTGATTTGCCTTTTGCCGACTTAATGTACCGGGCACAAACCGTGCACCGCCAGCATTTTGATGCCAATGCAGTGCAAATCAGCACCTTGTTGAGCATTAAAACCGGTGGTTGCGCCGAAGACTGTGGCTACTGTCCACAAAGCGCCCATCATGAATCAGCGGTCAAAGCCGAACCTTTGCTGCCGCTCGATAAAGTCCTGGAATCTGCCGCACAAGCCAAATCGACTGGTGCCAGCCGTTTTTGTATGGGTGCTGCCTGGCGTAACTTAAAAGATCGTGATGTGGATCGGGTTGCCGCGATGATCGAAGGCGTTAAAGATATGGGCCTCGAAACCTGTGTCACCTTGGGTATGCTGGAAGCGCATCAGGCAAAACGCCTGAAAGATGCCGGCCTTGATTACTACAACCATAACCTCGATACCTCACCTGAATTTTACGGCGAAATCATTTCGACGCGAACCTATCAGGATCGTCTCGACACACTGAGTTATGTTCGCGAAGCAGGTATTAATGTCTGCAGTGGCGGTATTGTCGGTATGGGCGAAAGTCGTCAGGATCGCGGCGGTTTATTGCGTAGTCTGGCGAATTTGCCAAGTCACCCTGAAAGTGTACCCATTAACCTGCTGGTGCAGGTTGAAGGTACGCCATTGGATGGCATTAATAACTTAGATCCGTTTGAGTTTGTTCGCACCATCGCTGTGGCGCGGATCATGATGCCGAAATCCTATGTGCGTTTATCAGCCGGTCGCGAAAATATGACTGATGAATTACAGGCGATGAGCTTTTTAGCCGGTGCCAATTCTATTTTCTACGGTGAAAAGCTGCTGACTACTGATAATCCGGATACCCAGCATGATCAGCAATTATTTCAGCGCTTGGGTATCACACCACTGGATATCACGCCGCAAGCGGATAAGCACTGCTCGGCCGCATAATTCAATACTGATGTCGCAACTGCCCTGGCACGACAGCCTGCAACAGGCGCTTATCCAACGCCGGGCAGACGGTCTTTACCGGCAAACCCGGCTGCGTGATGGGGCGCAAGGCGTTAAGGTTAATGTCGATGGCCGTGAGCTCATCAGTTTTTGCAGCAATGATTATCTGGGGCTTGCCAACCACCCGGCACTGATTGAGGCCTTTAAAAAAGCTGTCGATGTTGAAGGTGTTGGCAGCGGGGCAGCGCATTTACTGACTGGCCACAGCCGGTTTCATCAGCAGCTTGAAGAATCACTGGCCGAATTTACCGGCCAGCAAAAAGTGATGCTGTTTGCCACCGGCTATATGGCGAATTTAGCCGTGATTGATGGTCTGCTGGATCGCGGTGATGCTGTGATACAAGACAAACTCAATCATGCCTCGCTGCTCGATGGTGGCAGGTTGTCGAACGCGACATTAATCCGCTACCCGCACAACGATATGGCGATGCTGCATAAACGCCTGCATGACGCTGGCAATATTGAACGTAAATTAATCGTCAGTGATGGTGTGTTCAGTATGGATGGCGATTTGGCGCCGTTGCCGGAGATCATGGCTTTGGCCAAACAACACCGGGCCGGCGTGGTAATTGATGATGCACATGGTCTGGGCGTGATTGGTGAGCAGGGTAAAGGGTCTTTGCATTATTTCGCTGATAAGCTCACCGAAAAACCGATTCTGATCGGCACTTTTGGCAAAGCATTTGGTACCGCCGGGGCATTTATCGCTGCCGATGAGTTAGTCATTGAAACACTGACCCAGCAAGCCCGCAGTTTTATCTACACCACAGCGCCGCCGCCTGCTATTGCCGCTGCCACTTTAAAAGCATTAGAAATCATTAAAAATGAACCCGAGCGTCGTCAGCAATTACAGGCCCGTATTCAGCAATTTCGTGATGGTGCCAGGCAACTGGGACTGCAATTAATGGATTCATTTACCGCCATTCAGCCGATCCTGATGGGTGATGAAAAACGGGCGCTGACAGTCGGTCAGCAACTTGAACAACTTGGCTTTTTAGTCGGCGTGATCCGACCGCCAACGGTACCGAAAAATACCGCCAGACTGCGTATTACCTTATCAGCCAATCATAGCGAAGCGCAGATAACGCAGTTATTATCGGCACTGGAGCAATGTCATGTTTATTGAGATCACTGGCCGGGGCCCGGATCTGGTGTTGCTGCATGGCTGGAGTATGAACCGCCGGGTCTGGCAGCTATTAAAACCGTACCTAGAAAATGACTTTACGCTGCACTGTGTTGATTTGCCCGGCCATGGTGACAGCGACTGGCAAACGGGCGCTTTTGATTCAGATAAGTTAATACCGTCCCTGGCACAGCAGTTACCACAATCTGCGATATGGCTGGGCTGGTCGTTGGCCGGTCAATTTGCTTTGCAGTTTGCAAATGCTTATCCGGAGCGGGTGCAGCAATTAATCATGCTGGCGGCGACGCCAAAATTTGTTGCCGATGATAATTGGCAAACGGCCATGCCGGTCGAAACGTTTAAGGCTTTTTCTGAATCGTTGGAACAAGACCCCGCACAGTTAATGCAGTCCTTTTTAACGCTAATGGCGCGCGGTGCGCAGTTTGCCCGTGACACTATTCAAATTCTGCAAGAGGATGTGATACAAGGCCATGCAGCGCATCCTAACGCATTACGTGAAGGACTTAATTGTCTGGAGAGGTTTGATGGCCGGCAAATGCTGGCGGATTTAGCGATGCCGGTCAATGTGCTTTTGGGCGAGCGGGATAATTTAATCCCGGCAGAATTGGCAGCCGAATTAAAGATCTTAAAGCCGGATATTAATTGTCAGGTTGTGCAGGGTGCCGGTCATGCCCCGTTTATTTCCCACCCGGCGCAAAGCGCTGCCCTGATAAAAAACATGATCCATGATTGAAAACAGACCAGAAAAACGGCGGGTCGCCGCGTCGTTCGGCAACGCAGCACAGTCCTACGACGATGTCGCCATATTGCAACGGCAAACGGCGGATGAATTGCTGGACCGTTTAAAGCTTATCAAAATCCAACCGCAGAACATCGTTGATTTGGGCGCGGGAACCGGCCGTAATTTGCCGCTGTTAAAACAGCATTATCCAGCAGCCAATATTGTTGCAGTGGATATCGCGCCGGCGATGTTATATCAGGCGCGAAGCAGAATGCGGCAGGGGATCAAACGCTTTTGGTCAGATAAATCAATACAGTATTTGGCGGGGGATGCTGAAGCGCTGCCACTTGCAGATAACAGTGTTGATTTACTGTATGCCAATTTGGCATTGCAGTGGTGTGACTTAACAACCAGCTTCGCGGAAATCCAGCGGGTATTAAAACCTGGTGGCTTACTGATGTTTACCACGCTGGGGCCGGATACGTTGCAGGAATTAAGGCAAAGCTGGGCGGCCGTTGACAGTTATCCGCATATCAACCAGTTTCTGGATATGCATGATGTTGCTGAAGCAATGCAGCAGAGTGGTCTGCAGGATGCGGTGTTGGATGTGGACCGCCATCAGTTAGGTTATTCAGATGCCACGCAAATGATGCGCGATTTGAAATTATTGGGTGCCCGTAATCAATTGCCCGGCCGCCGTAAAGGCCTGACCGGTAAACAAGCTTTGAAAAACATGCTGGCTGTTGCCGAACAGTTTCGCCTTGCTGACGGCCAGTTACCAGCGACTTATGAAGTCATTTACGGCCATGCCTGGGGCGCTGAAAAACAGCAGACGGTTGCTGCCGATGGCAGTGTCAGGGTCAGTCTCGATCAATTAAAAAGACGCTTATGAATCAAGGTTTTTTTGTCACCGGCACCGATACCGAAGTCGGTAAAACAGTAATCAGCGTCGGTCTGATTCACGCACTGCAACAACAGGGGCTGCAAGTCGCCGCCATGAAGCCGGTCGCCAGTGGTTGCCAAATTACTGCGCAAGGGTTGCGTAATGAAGATGCCCTGGCACTACAGCAGGCGGCTGATATTAAAGTCGACTATCAAGTCATCAATCCTTATGCCTTTGAACCTGCTATTGCACCTCATATCGCCGCCCAGCAAGCCACTGTCGTTATTGATTTAACCAGATTGCTGCAAGGCTACCAACAATTAAAAAGCATGTCGGATGCCGTGGTTGTAGAAGGTGCTGGTGGCTGGCTGGTGCCATTAAACGACAATCAAAGCATCGCCGATCTGGCCGTTAACATTAAGCTGCCGGTAGTATTGGTGGTGGCCATTAAACTTGGCTGTATCAACCATGCATTGCTGACAGCAGACAGTATTCGGGCGACAGGTTTGGATTTGGCTGGCTGGGTGGCAAATGACTTTCTGGAGGATGAGCAGCATGACCAGATCATCCAGTCGATTCAAGCCAGAATTAATGCGCCGTGTTTAGGCGTGGTGCCGCGTTTGAAAAAGGCCGATAATGCAGAGGCTTACCTCAAAATAAAAGGCTAAACCATGCGCCTGATTATTGTGACCCTGATATTATTGCTAGCCGGTTGTGGCAGTGCGCCTAAAACCCCTATGGATAACGGTATCAGCAGTGCGACCGAGCAGCGGGTTGCGTCCTGGCGGCAGTTAGTTGACCGGGGGCGTGGCTGGTCTGATCAACGTCAGCTTGAAGCAGCCAACGATTTCATCAATCAAAATCAGTTTGTCGACGATATTATTCATTGGGGTAAAGAGGACTACTGGGCAACGCCATTGCAGACTATTGTTACCCAGGGTGGGGACTGTGAAGATTTTGCGGTGGCCAAGTATTTCACGCTGACCGAAATGGGTATGTCGGCCGATAAATTGCGGCTGACTTATGTCAAAGCGCTGACCCTGAATCAGGCGCATATGGTGGTCAGTTATTATCCGGCTCAGGATGCAACACCACTGGTATTGGATAATTTGGATCCGGTGATTCGTCCAGCGACACAGCGGGATGATTTATTACCGGTATACAGCTTTAATGCTGAAGGCTTGTGGCTAAATAAGCAGCAAAATGCCGAGTATGTCGATGACAGCAGCCGGCTCAGCCTGTGGCAGCAATTATTGAGAAGTATGGATGCGGAAGCCGCGGATGAATCTTTCTATATCTGTCGTTACCAACATTATGATTTGCCTTCGCAGCAGGCACTGGAACTGTGTCGCTAATCCATCGGAAACAACACCTGCTCATCTTCTGGCTGCCATTGCGGATAATGTTGCATCACTTGTTTAAAAATGGCGGATTTTAAAAAGGCATTAAGCCAGCGTTGTAATTGCAGATAATTGGCATTATTGAACCAGTTTTGATCAACCATCACAAACTGCCGGATAAATGGCATCACAGCAATATCCGCCAGTGTCGGTTGGTTGCCGAGTAAAAATGACTGGCTGCTGATGATTTGCTCAAGTTTTTGTAAAAACTGCTCACCCTGTTGCCGGTAAGTCAGTGCTGACTGCTCAGGATAACGATCGGCGTATTTATAACGATCCAGCGCTGACTTGAAACTGCCATCAGTCTCGTCAACCAACGCCAGTACCTGCTGCTGTTCACTGGCAGATAACGGTTGCCAGAAACCGGCCGGATCGCTTTGTTTGAGTGCCCATAAAGCAATATCCAGACTTTCTTCAATGACGCTGTCAGCTGTTTGCAGCACCGGGACGGTGGCTTTTGGGGAAATCTGTAGCAGTGCTGACGGTTTATCTTTAAGTACCACTTCGCGGAGTTCAACCTGCAGGCCTGAGGCCAGAATCGCCAGGCGGGCGCGCATGGCATAGGGACAGCGCCGGAAACTATATAAAACGGGCAGAGACATTAACGGGTCACTCCGGGCAAAACGCCCATTATAGTGCGCTTAAACAGGGTGATAAAACACTTAGCCTTGTTGTTTTTGCTGGCGCAGATTTTCGGCCTGACGCGTTAAAGTGTGTTTGACCAGAATATTTCGATCGGTTTCATTCATATGAGTGAACGCCAGCCGTGCACTGAATGCCTTGCCATCTTGCGCTGTCAGTAATTGCTCGCAGTTAATAACCTTGGCAACGGCCCGGATCGGTAAGCCCGAAGGCAGCAAGGTCATATTGACTTCAACGGGTGTTTTCGGTGCAAGGACTTGCTCACTCAGCATCGACACCCCACCGGCACTGAGATTTACTGCCTGAGCCTGGGTATCGTCGATAGGTTGCAATAAGTGCTGCACATTGCTGGCCAGCAGATTAATTTTTTCATCGAGCATGCGCAGCGCCCTAGCAATATCCCGATCAACGTGGCCAATCTGATCCGTTAAATGATGAAAAGCGGTTTCCAGAGAGGACAGTTGATAATAGGGATGTGAGGCATGCGGCGCACTGCTGACAATCAGTTTGCCACGCTCCCAGGCTGTTGCCGGCTCTAATGGTGTGATGTTAATCAACAGCCGATCGTTGATCCGGAAATAAGCCCGGCGATCGGCGTTACTGTCAGTGTTGTCATTCATGCGTTGGTCCTGCTGCCACGGTTAATGAGTGAATGCTAACACGGACGATCACAAATTCTCAGAAGCAAAATCTGCCAGCCGCGAACGCTCACCTCGTAGCAGCGTAATATGACCGCTATGTGGCCAGTTTTTGAAATGATCGACAACATAGGTTAAGCCCGAGGTGGTCTCACTCAAATACGGTGTATCAATCTGCGAAATATTGCCTAAACAAACAATTTTTGTGCCGGGGCCGGCGCGGGTGATTAGCGTTTTCATTTGTTTGGAAGTCAGGTTTTGCGCTTCGTCGATAATAATAAACCGCTTCAGGAACGTTCGGCCGCGCATAAAATTCAGCGAACGGATTTTGATCCAGCGTTGCAGTAAATCATTGGTCGCCTGACGACCCCAGTCGCCGCCTTCGGTTTTATTAAGCACTTCGAGGTTATCCATTAAAGCGCCCATCCACGGCGTCATTTTTTCTTCTTCGGTGCCGGGTAAAAAACCGATATCTTCACCGACCGGCACGGTGACACGGGTCATGATGATTTCGCCGTAGCGTTTGTGTTCAATCGTCTGGGTTAAAGCGGCCGCCAGCGTCAGCAGGGTTTTACCAGTACCGGCCTGACCAAGCAGGGTGACAAAATCAATATCCGGATCCATCAGCAGATTCAGTGCGAAATTTTGCTCCCGATTACGGGCGGTAATCCCCCAGATGGCATGTTTGTCTTTGCGATAGTCATGGATGAGTTCAATATCAGCCGAGTCGTCGTTGGTGCTTCGTACCACCGCTTCAATGGCATTTTCGGCTTCCGGGGAATATATCAGCTGGTTGGGATACCAGTCTTTAACCACTTCGCCCTGTACCTGATAGAAAGTCCGGCCATCCTGAGTCCAGGATTCGAGGCGATTCAGATCATCCCAAAAGCTAGCCGCCAATTCGGAGGCGCCGCGATACAGTAAATCGACATCGTCGAGTACTTTGTCGTTGTAATAATCTTCGGCACAAATACCGAGCACCGTCGCTTTGATCCGCAAATTGATGTCTTTGGATACCAGAATGACATTGGTATCGGTCTGTGCCTGTTGCAAATTGATGGCAACCGCCAGAATGGCATTGTCAGCCTGATGACCGGGAAGTTCCTTGGGTAAGTCCTGTACCATTTGCCGGGTCTGGAAAAATAACCGGCCGCTGGCTTGCGGTACCTCACTGTTGGCAACACTGGGGAGCGGAATGCCGTTATTTATGGCTTCGTTATCAGCGGCCTGTAACAGCAAATCGTCGAGAAAACGACTGACTTGACGCACATTTCGGGAAACTTCCGATAAACCTTTTTTACCCTTATCAAGCTCTTCCAGTACCACCATGGGCAAAAAGATGTCATGTTCATCGAAGCGGAATAACGCCGTCGGATCATGCATTAATACATTGGTGTCGAGCACAAACAGACGTTTTGCGGCGTCGGGTCGTTTAATCATTCGGAAGCAGTCCTCTTATGAAGTTAAACCATGGCCTGAGTCCGATTATGATCGAGAAAACCGCGCCTGCAAAGGGTTTGCCGCTGACTCATTGAAATTGTTAACTATTATTACCGGTAAAAGGCGTGTAGCAAGCGGATTAGGCAGTCTTACTGCGCATGGCAGTGGCTGGCATCAGCTTATGAGCTAGTGTTCAATCAGGCACCACGGCTTTGCCAATGGTATTCGCATCGGTACCAAACCAAATGGCATTGGTATTTTTATCAAACACCATATGGCGGATAGATATCCCGCCTGACGGTACTTCGTCTATTGAAATAAATTGCTCGGTCTGACTATCAAAACCGATAAAACGATTGGGCTGCAGGCCAGTTTCAACGTACCAGATGCGATCTTTGTGATCGACGGTCATTGCGTATAAACCGGCCGCCTCACCGCCCGGAGTTGGCCATTGCTGCATGGTTTGATTACGGGGATCAAAAACGCCGATATGACCCATACCTGCATCGGTCCACCAGATGCGGTCATCAGAGGTGACGCCGATGCGGCGGATAATGCTGTCTGCATCAGGGGTTTCGTGAATACTCAGTTGTAAATTGTCAGGATCAATGCTGCCAATTGCGTTATCCCCCATAAAGGCTACCCATGGCCGATCGTTACTATCCATAACAAGCCCGTAAGGGCGCATATTTTTGCCGGGCACATCAATAATATCGATTTTATTATTACTCATATTCAACCGACCGATAAAACCTGCTTTACCGCTGCGCTGAACGGTAAACCAGATATGCCCGTCGGCACTGAAAGCCATGGTATGTGGATCATTCACACCCTCTGGCATGTCAATGCGTTCGACATCACCGGTTTCCGGGTTCATTTTGCCGATATGCTGATCTTTATTGCCGGCATACCAGGGCGTGCCCTTGTCATCGACAATCACGGTATGCGGGCCGGCTTGAGGAATATCAAACTTAGTTATATCACCGGTTTTCGGAGCCAGTCTGGCAACATAATTACCTGCCTGACCGACAAACCAGATATTGCCATCTGGTGCCACATACGGATCGCGTGGTCGTGAGTTGTCCCAGAGGACTTGCCATTCAGTGAATTCCAGCAGGCCGGGTAAGTCATTGGTGGTATCGGCATTAGCCATTGGGGATATGGCTAATAGGCTGATAAAAGCAAATAAGCTGCCCAAAGCCTGTGAAAAAGCGTGTTTATTATCTGCAGCAGCACTATCCATATGTTTCTCCAAAACAAAAAGCTCTGATGTTTGTGACTAGTTTTGGGTGTAAAAGTGCATAATGAAATTGTCAAAAATGCGCTGACCAAAGTGGTTTTTGTCAGGAGGCGGATGATGAAAATGTATTACCAGCTCTGTATAGGTCTTAGCATGTTAGCCATGCTGGGCGCTTGTGCCGAGGCCAAGATTGGCATGGGCCCATTCAAAGCAGGCTCGGTTGAAGTCGGCCCGGGCGGTGTTGAAGCCACAGGTCCCAGTGCCGGGCCGATTCAATCGGGCAAAGATCGCGGTCCGGATGATTAAGACTCAGCTTAACTGACCGGCAAAGCAGTGGTTTTGATCGGCGATTTCATTACAAATGAAGTGTGCACGCCGGTGACGCCCTCAATTCGTGTCAGTTTTTGAAGTAAAAATTGCTGATAAGCATCCATATCGCGGACTATGACTTTCAGCAAGTAATCTGCGCTTTGGCCGGTGATCAGATGACATTCCAATACTTCCGGATATTGCCGGAGTGTCGACTCCAGCGCCTCAAAGCGCTCGGGCGTGTGTTTATCCATGCTAATGCCGATAAAGGCCATCAAGGTCAGCCCCAGCTTTCTGGCATTGAGCAAAGCCACGTAGCCATCAATCAAGCCATTTTCTTCCAGCTGTTTAACGCGGCGTAACGTCGGTGAGGGCGATAATTTAATCGCTTCAGCCAATTCCTGGTTTGAGATACGGCCCTGCTTTTGCAAAATATCGAGAATTTGCTGGTCATAGCGGTCAAGTGTTTCTGCCATTGTCATGCTCCATGAAATCTTTTAAATGGTTATATATTGCTGTAATTTAAATTTTATAAGAATTATATGCCTTTAATGATTGATTGTAGGAAATATTAGCAATTTAATTCTGCGATCAACGCTTTATACTATTTCTCATGCCTGAAACCGGTGGCATCCGCGCCAAAAGCGCGATGCGCAACAGCGACCAGCAAGTTGGCAAAACTGACGAAATGGCGTTGTTAACATCAAAAAATTACCCGTTTTTTGACAGCGCATCTTGCCACCGGGGCGTCAACATCAGGCAAATCAATTAGTCAGGAGCCAGAAATGATTGCCCATCCACAACAAAAGTATCGTCGCTTCCAGCCTGTTCAACTGGCCGATCGACAATGGCCTGATAAGGTTATTGAACAACCGCCGATCTGGATGAGCACCGATCTGCGTGATGGCAATCAGGCATTGATTGATCCGATGTCAGTGGAAACCAAAATCCGCTTTTTTAAAGCATTAGTGCAAATGGGCTTTAAAGAAATTGAGGTGGGCTTTCCGTCGGCTTCGGAAACCGATTTTAATGTGGTGCGCCGGCTGATTGAAGAAAACCTGATCCCCGATGATGTCACTATCGAAGTGCTGACCCAGGCCCGTGAAGATTTGATTGAACGCACCGTCAAATCCTTAGCCGGGGCGCGGCGGGCGATTTTGCATATGTACAATCCGACGGCTCCCGATTTCCGTGAAATTGTTTATCGCACCGATAAGGCGGGCATCCGAGAAATTGCCGAGCAAGGCACGCGCTGGGTTAAGCAATATACCGAACAGCATCCGGAAACCGAGTGGGTCTATCAGTACTCTCCAGAGGCGTTTTCATCGACCGAGTTGGATTTTGCCAAAGAAGTGTGTGATGCCGTATCAGCAATCTGGCAGCCGACACCGCAGCATAAAATCATTTTTAATTTGCCGGCCACCGTCGAAATGTCGACGCCCAACACTTACGCCGATCAGATTGAATGGATGCATCGCCATTTAAATAATCGCGACAGCATTATTTTAAGTGTGCATCCGCATAATGATCGCGGTACCGCCGTTGCTGCTGCTGAATTGGCGGTGATGGCCGGTGCCGACCGGGTCGAGGGCTGTTTGTTTGGCAATGGCGAACGCACTGGTAATGTCTGTCTGGTGACTTTGGCGTTAAATTTGTATTCTCAGGGCATTCACCCGGGATTGGATTTTTCGCAGATAGATCAGGTAAGGCAATTGGTGGAATCCTGCACCAATTTACCGGTACACCCGCGGCACCCTTACGCTGGTGAGTTGGTGTTTACTGCGTTTTCCGGTTCTCATCAGGACGCCATTAAAAAAGGCTTTGCCGCGCAAACGCCGGACAGCAAGTGGAGTATTCCTTATCTGCCGTTAGATCCTGCTGATTTAGGTCGTAGTTATGATGCGGTGGTAAGGGTTAACAGCCAGTCCGGTAAAGGCGGGGTCAGCTTTTTATTACAACAACAAGCAGGCTTTGAATTGCCGCGGCGGTTGCAGATTGAGTTCAGCAAAATCGTCCAGCAAGTCAGTGATCAAACCAGCAAGGAAATCAATGGCGCGGCTATCTGCCGGTTATTCGATGAGGCCTATTTACAGGTCAATACGCCGTATCAGTTCAGATCCAGCATAGTCAGCGATGACGGTGAAGACGCAGTGACAGCAGAAATTAATTTGCAGCATGCGGATAAGACATTGTGCTTTAACGGTACAGGTAATGGTCCGGTGGACGCCGCAGCTAAAGCAATTAGCGAACATTTGGGCAATGAAATAACAGTGGTCGATTATCACGAACATGGTATCAACTCTGGCAGTGATGCAGTGGCTGTCTGTTATGTGGAAATTAAGGTGGGTAATGGCAGTTCATTATTTGGTGTCGGCCAGGATAAAAATATCAGTCGCGCGGCGATTAAAGCATTACTAAATGGTGTTAACCGAATGCTGAGTAACTGATAAGTCATCTGGCTTATCAGAAAATCACAATATATGACGGTTAGTGATTTGATTGAATTAGTATTTGTAACATTTAGTGAGATTAGCCAGATTTAAGAAAAATTGCTTTAGTTTTAACACAGGTTATTTGGTGTAACCCCTTATGCACGTTAACGTTTAGTCAACAATAAATAAGCGCATTATCAAAGCGTTTATCATTATTGATTAAGTTAATTTGATAAGGAGTGATATGAAATACAAATCAATTCTGGCAACAACATTAATGTCAGCCTTTTTACTGAGTGCTTGCGCTAATGACGGTAATCACCCTGCACACGATATGGGGGAACGCGCCGATAGAATTAATCAGGAAAACAGTCCGGATTATCAGAAAGCGCGTCAGCAAGCCGAAGAAGAAGATAACAGCATCCATCCGGCACATGAAATGGATGAGGTTGAACCGGTTGAAAGACAAGGTAACTAAGTAATATTTCATCATTACTGAGATTCTGCATGTCCAAATTCAATCAATCCGAGGATATCCATTTCAGTGTTGATAAAATTGTTCAAAAAACACTTTTTTGAGCAATTTTTTACCAATGTTTGAATTAATCAAACAAAGGAGACAACCATGTTGAAACAAACAATTTCAGTCACTTTATCAGCGATGCTTTTTGCAATGGGTACCGCTATCGCGGATCACCACAAGTCCGATGAAAAGGACCAACATAAAGGTATGGAGCATCCTGCTCATGAAATGGGTGAGGCTGCTGATGGTGACAAAACAAAGCAGCACTCTGAAGAGTATAAGGAAAACCTTGAAGCGGCTGAAGACGCAAAAAATGATCCCCACCCAGCTCACGAAATGGGTGAGGGCGAAGAAGCGCTCAGAGAGCGGGGGCAATAATCCATACCGCTTACTAATTTAGCTTCAAAGCTAGACAAAGCGCCGCATTCGATACTGGATGCGGCGTTTTTTTATGCCATAAATCATCGCTATTACCGCTGGTAACGTGAATAGGCCGTCCCACATCTTGAATCTTGGTTAAACTGAAATGAATCGATAGCTGAGGAGAAATAATATGCCCGTATTAAAATATGCATCAGTAATATGGATGTTGATGATGCTTAGTGCCTGTGCCAGCTGGGCACCGGGCTATGAGAAACCGCAAATTAATGTCACGTCATTTTCGCTGGCACCGGATAGCAACGGTATTGCACCACGATTTTTGATTGGCTTACAGGTGATTAATCCGAACCGCAGCGCTTTGCCTTTACAGGGCATGAGTTATTCGGTGGAAGTGGAAGGCAATCGTATTCTCAGTGGTGCGGAGCCGGATTTGCCGCGGGTAGAAGGCTATAGCAGTGCCGATATTATGATTGAAGCCAGCCCGGATTTACTGGGCAGTGCCCGGTTGCTCAATCAGCTAATGTCTGGTCAACAGAAAACGCTGGATTATTTATTTAAGGCCCGCTTCGATGTTGGGGCTTTATTGCCTTATGTCAGCATTGAAGAGCGTGGCGAGTTTGGTTTGGAACAACTGGACAGACCATAATCGCTCCGCACCTTGTGCAATAATGAGGCTTAATAACGCAAGGCTTTGCCATGGATTCAATTAATACGCTTTTTATACTCAGCGGTTTTTTAATCGCCCTGAGCATTGTTGCCAGCCGGCTGTCATCTTTGTTTGGCCTGCCGATTCTGATCATTTTTCTGGCACTGGGAATGCTGGCCGGTGAAGAAGGCCTGCTCGGTATTAAATTCGATAACTACGAACTGGCCTTTGTTATCGGTCATCTGGCGCTGGCGATGATTCTGCTTGATGGTGGCCTGCAAACCCGTTTATCAACATTTCGGGTTGGCTTTAAACCTGCCTTGTCGCTGGCAACATTCGGGGTGTTGCTGACCAGTGGCATTGTTGGTGGTCTGGCCATGTGGATGTTTGATTTGCAGCTGCTGGAAGGCTTATTGATTGGCGCCATTGTCGGCTCAACCGATGCTGCCGCGGTATTTTCCATGCTCAAGGGGCAGGGGATTAAAATTAACGAGCGGGTCAGCGCGACGTTAGAAATAGAATCCGGTACCAACGATCCGATGGCGATTTTTCTGACCATTATGCTTATCGAATTGTTGATTGGCGGAACCGCCGGTTGGCTATCGTCACTGCTGTTTTTGCTGCAACAATTTGGCCTGGGCATTGTGATCGGCCTTGGCTGTGGCTGGTTAATTGCAAGACTTTTGTTAAAACTCGATTTAGCGCCCGGTTTGTATTCGCTGCTGGCGTTAGCACTGGCTTTTTTTGTATTTGGCCTGACCAGTTCGTTGGGGGGCAGCGGTTTTCTGGCGATTTATTTGTGTGGCCTGATGATTGGTAATAAACCGGGCCGGCATTTAACGCATATTTTACCGGTGCATGATGGTTTAGCCTGGCTCAGTCAGATTGGTTTGTTCCTGATTTTGGGCTTATTGGTGACACCCAGTGAAATGCTGACTTATGCCTTACCGGCTTTGTTAATTGCTTTGGCGCTGATTTTTGTTGCGAGGCCACTGGCAGTATTGATTTCGGTGAAGCCATTTTTCAAATTTCGCTGGCGGGAAATTGGCTTTATTTCCTGGGTCGGTTTGCGTGGTGCGGTACCGATTGTATTAGCGATTTTCCCGGTGATTGGCGGCGTTGATAATGCGGCCTTGTATTTTAACGTCGCGTTTGCCGTGGTGCTGTTGTCGTTGCTGGTTCAAGGCGCGACTTTATCGCCGATGGCAAGGTGGATGCGGGTTGCTGTGCCCAAAGGTACCAAACCCGATCAGCGTGGCGCGCTGGGTATTTTGCCGGAAAACGATTTCGAAATGTTTGTTTATAAAGTCGAAAACCCGGTATTGGCTGATCAGCAGATCCGTTTGCTGCGCTTTCCATCCGGCACTTTGATCTCGGCTTTGTTTCGCGATCACCAGATGTTACATCCGAAGGGTAGTACGGTGCTGAAGCCCGGTGATGTGCTGTGTGTCATTAGCCGCAGCGAAGATTTACCAAAGCTGAATCAGTTGTTTAATGGCGATGCCAAATTGCGGCAGGCCGAGGCGTTTTTTGGGGCTTTTGTCTTGAATGGCGATGCGTTATTACATGATGTAGCCAAAGCGTATGGTCTGACCATCAGTGATAACGAAAAAGATGCAACCCTGGCGGAGTTTATTGCCCGGCGGGTGGGTGGCCATCCGGTGGTCGGTGATGATGTGGATTGGCACGGTATTCACTGGGTGGTGAATGAAGTCGATGGCGATAAAATCCGCAAAGTCGGTATGCGGCTTTTTTAAGCTTTTCCAGGCAGTCGTTCTGGCCAGCGATCTGTTATAATTCAGCGTTTTTTATATCGCTAACTGCCTGACAGGAAAACCGTTTTGACGACTGTTTCTCAACAAATCCATCGCTTGCTTGAACAACGTATTCTGATTTTAGACGGCGGCATGGGCACCATGCTGCAAAGCTACAAACTCAGCGAAACGGATTTCCGGGGTGAGCGTTTTGCCGACCATCCCTGCGATGTCAAAGGCAATAACGACCTGTTATCGCTGACGCAGCCACAAATTATTCGTGATATTCACCGCGCTTATTTTGAAGCTGGTGCCGATATTGTCGAAACCAATACCTTTAATGGCACCTCAATCGCCATGGCTGATTACCAGATGGAAGATCTGGTGTATGAGCTGAATAAAGTATCTGCGGAATTGGCTCGTGAAGTGGCCGATGAATTTACTAAAGCCAATCCTGATAAACCGCGCTTTGTCACCGGCGTACTCGGGCCAACTAACCGCACTGCCAGTATTTCGCCGGATGTGAATAATCCGGGCTATCGTAATGTTAATTTTGATCAACTGGTTGAGGCTTATTTAGAAGCAATCCGCGGTCTGGTGGATGGCGGCGCTGATATGTTGCTGGTGGAAACGGTGTTCGACACTTTGAACGCCAAAGCTGCCGTCTTTGCTATCGAGACTTTTTTTGAGCGTCACCAGATGCATATGCCGGTGATGATTTCCGGCACCATTACCGATGCCAGCGGCCGGACTTTGTCAGGACAAACAGCTGAAGCATTCTGGAATTCGCTGTCGCATGTGCAGCCGTTATCAATTGGTTTGAACTGCGCACTGGGCGCCGAGCAATTACGCCAATATGTCGAAGATCTGTCGAATATTGCCACCAGCTATGTCAGCGCCCATCCCAATGCCGGTTTACCCAATGAATTTGGTGAATATGACGAATCGCCTGAAGCGATGGCGGTGCACATTAAAGAATGGGCGGAGTCGGGATTTTTAAATATTATCGGTGGTTGCTGTGGTACCGCACCGGCACATATCAAGGCGATCGCCGAGGCGGTTGAGGGCATCAAGCCACGTCAGCGCCCGAAAAATTTGCATCATTGCCGGTTGAGTGGTCTGGAGCCACTGAATCTGACGGAAGACAGTTTGTTTACCAATATCGGTGAACGAACCAATGTTACCGGCTCAATACGCTTTGCCAAGCTGATCAAAGAGGGTGATTTTGATACGGCGCTGGAAGTGGCCCGTCAGCAAGTCGAAAACGGCGCACAAATCATCGATATCAATATGGATGAGGGCATGCTTGATTCGCAGGATGCCATGGTCACCTTCCTGAATCTGGTGGCAGCAGAACCCGATATCAGCCGGGTGCCGATCATGATTGATTCCTCCAAATGGGAAATCATCGAAGCCGGCCTCAAATGCATTCAGGGTAAGGGCATTGTTAATTCGATCAGCCTTAAAGAAGGCGAAGCCAAGTTTATCGAACAGGCTAAACTGGTCCGGCGTTATGGCGCGGCGGTGATTGTCATGGCTTTTGACGAAGATGGTCAGGCTGACACCCGCGAGCGCAAACGCGGGATTTGTACCCGCAGCTACGAAATTCTTACCCAAAAAGTCCACTTTCCGCCTGAAGATATTATTTTCGATCCGAATATCTTTGCCGTTGCTACTGGTATTGATGAGCACAATAATTATGCGGTGGACTTTATTGAGGCCACCCATGACATCAAACAAAGCCTGCCGCATGCCCGTATCAGCGGCGGCGTGTCCAATGTGTCGTTTTCATTCCGGGGTAATAATCCGGTACGTGAAGCCATTCATGCCGTGTTTTTGTATCACGCCATTAAAGCCGGCATGGATATGGGTATTGTTAACGCTGGTCAGCTGGCGATTTACGATGATTTACCGGCTGAACTGCGTGAGCATGTTGAAGATGTCATCCTCAATCGCCGTGATGATGCCACTGATCGCTTGTTGGCAATTGCTGACAAATATAAAGGCGATGGCAGCGTCGAGAAAAAAGAAGATCTGGAATGGCGCAGCTGGCCGGTCGTCAAACGTCTGGAACACGCGCTGGTCAAAGGTATCGCCGATTTTGTTGATGAAGATACTGAGCTGGCCCGTCAGGAATATGCCAAACCGTTAGAGGTCATCGAAGGCCCGTTAATGGATGGCATGAATGTGGTCGGCGATCTGTTTGGCGAAGGCAAAATGTTTTTGCCACAAGTGGTCAAATCGGCACGGGTCATGAAAAAAGCCGTGGCCTATTTGATGCCGTATATCGAGGCTGAAAAAGACGACAGCACAGTCAGTAACAGCAATGGCACCATTCTGATGGCTACCGTCAAAGGTGATGTGCATGATATTGGCAAAAATATTGTCGGTGTAGTGTTGCAATGCAACAACTTTGAAATCATCGATATGGGCGTCATGGTGCCGGCGCAGAAGATTCTCGACACCGCACGTGAGCATAATGTCGATATTATCGGATTGTCAGGGCTGATCACCCCTTCGCTGGAAGAGATGGCCCATATGGCCAAAGAAATGCAGCGTCTGGGCTTTGAAATCCCGCTGATGATTGGTGGTGCCACCACCTCGCTGATTCATACTGCCGTAAAAATTGACCCTAATTATCAGGGGCCGGTGATTTACGTGAAAGATGCTTCACGCGCTGTTGGTGTGGCCCAAAATCTGGTCAGCAAAATCACCCGTGATGACTTTGTCCAAAAAACCAAAGCCGATTATCAGAGCAAACGCGAACAACATCAGGGCCGTAAATCGACACGCCGGTTATTGCCTTTGAAACAAGCACGGCTTAATAAAACCAAAATCGACTGGCCGGCCTATCAGCCCGTTGAACCCAACCAACCGGGTATTCAGGTATTTGATGATTACCCGTTGCAGGAGCTGGTCGAGCGTATTGATTGGACGCCATTTTTTCAGTCCTGGGAACTGGCAGGGCGCTATCCACGTATTCTTAACGATGAAATTGTTGGTGAACATGCCACGCATTTGTTTGCTGATGCCAAAAAAATGCTGCAACAAATTGTCGATGAGAAATGGCTGAAAGCCCGCGCCGTGATTGGTTTATTCCCAGCCAATAGTGTCGGTGATGATGATATTGAAGTGTATACCGACGATAGTCGCAGCGAAGTGCGGATGACGCTGCACTCCTTGCGTCAGCAAAGCGAAAAACCACCTGGCCGGCCCAATGCGGCGCTGGCGGATTTTATTGCGCCTAAAGACAGTGGTATTGAAGACTATATTGGCGCTTTTGCGGTCACTGCTGGTATCGGCATTGATGATCATATTGCCCGTTTTGAAGAAGATCATGATGACTACAACAGCATTATGCTCAAAGCGTTGGCTGATCGTTTGGCAGAAGCCCTGGCAGAACGGATGCATGAACGGGTTCGTAAAGAATTCTGGGGCTTTAAAACCGATGAACAACTTGATAATGAGGCACTAATCGACGAAAAATATCAGGGGATCCGTCCGGCACCGGGTTATCCCGCTTGCCCGGATCACACCGAAAAAGGTTTGCTGTGGGAACTGTTGGATGTCGAGCAACGCATCGGCATGACCTTGACGGAGAGTTATGCGATGTTGCCAACCGCAGCGGTCAGCGGCTTTTATTTTGCCCATCCGGAATCACGCTATTTTGGCCTCGGCAAAATCACTGAAGATCAGGTCAAAGATTATGCTCAGCGTAAAAACTGGGATCTGCCGATGGCTGAACGCTGGTTAGCGCCGGCGCTGTCTTACGACGGTGATGACTGATGCAAGACGATATTATTGAATTGCAAACCCGTATTGCTTTTCAGGATGGGGTGATTGAGCAGCTCAATCAGGTGGTGACCCGTCAACAGGCGCAAATTGATCGGCTGCAACGCCAACTCGACAAACTCAATGGTCAGGTTGAGAATTTGCAGCAAGATCAAGTGGTGCGCCAGGCTGACGAGCCGCCACCACCGCATTATTGATTAATGTCTGCCGGGCATCGTTTTAGCGTTTTTTGTCGGGGTGATGCCGAATTTGTCCGACAACAAATCCGCGTCGGCCTGCAGTCTAATCCGCGCTTAGCCAGTCTCTGGTTGGCCGCGTCAGCGGTTACTGAACAAGCCATTATTGCCCAGTCCCAGGCGAATCAATATTTGGGACAGCAAACCGATGTGCTGGTATTTGATGCCAGCGAGGTTTGTCGGCCTGATGCACTGGCGGCGGCCCTGGGTACATTACGCGGTGGTGGCCTGTTTTTTATGTTGCTGCCGGCAAATACCGATAACTTTTGGCTGCAACGTTTTATCAGTTTGGCAGAAGATTTTGCCCGGGATGGTAAACACGCTATTTTCTGGCAATCCACGCAGCCATGGCCAAAAATTAGCTGGCCGCCGCCACAGCCACAAACCGATTTTGCTTTAACCGACGATCAGCAAACTGCTTTACCGGCAATTCTAAAAGTCGCTTTGGGTCATCGCCGCCGGCCATTATTAATCACCGCCGATCGTGGCCGTGGCAAATCAACATTGTTGGGCCTCGCTGCTGCAAATTTAGTCAGTCAGGGAAAAACACAAATTCTCCTGACAGCGCCGTCAAAAGCTGCAGCCAATGGTGTGCTGGCAAGTTTTCAGCGACAGCTTGCAGCGCAAAATAGCCAATCTGATGCGGTAACGGGTGCATTACGGTTTGTCGCCCCCGATGAACTGCTGGATACCCTGCCGGCAGCCGATTTATTGCTGGTCGATGAAGCGGCTGCCTTGCCGCAGGCCATGTTAAAAAAACTGCTTAAGTGTTATCCGCGAATTGTCTTTGCCAGCACCTTGCATGGCTATGAAGGCTCGGGATTAGGTTTTAAATATCAATTTTCCAAATTGCTCGACCAACAAGCCCCGGGCTGGCAACAAATCAGCTTATCGGCGCCGGTGCGCTGGACGGCTGAAGATCCGCTGGAACAATTCAGTTATCAGGCCTTATTAATGGCGGCTGAACTTCCGGATATTACGCAAATACCCTCAACGGTTGAAACCCCGCAGTTTATGCAAATAATGGCGGCGGATTTGGCAAAAGATGAATTGCTGTTAACAGAGGTTTTTGCCTTATTGGTTAACGCACATTACCGGACCCGGCCATCGGATTTGCAGGCGTTATTGGATGATAAAAATCGCACAGTCTGGCTGTTGCAGGAACAGCAGCGGCTCGTCGGCGTTTGCTGGTTAAATCAGGAAGGACCACTGGATGTCGAATTGGCTGAAGCAGTTCATCAGGGTAAGCGGCGTTTAAAAAGTGATTTATTGCCACAAACCTTATTAACCCACGCCGGTGATTTGCAGGCTGCCGAATTAACTTATCAGCGAATTATCCGAATTGCGGTGCGACCCGACTATCAGCGGCAGGGACTGGGTAGCGATTTGCTGACAAAACTATTGCCGCAATTACCCAAAGCCAGCGATGTGCTGGGCTGCAGTTTTGCGCTGCAATTGGATTTGTTTCGCTTTTGGCAAAATAATGGTTTTGTGCCGGTGCGGCTTGGCCTGCATGAAGATACGGTCAGCGCCGGGCGGGCAGTCGTGATGTTAAGGGCCTGCACCGATCAAGGTCACAGACAAATTCTCGCCTTGCAGCAGCGGCTGGCAGAACAATGGCCGCTATTATTGCCACGTTATTTTGCTGATTTACCGGCAGAAGCGGTGTTCGCTATCAGTTGCAGTTTACCGTTAACAGCACCTGAATTATCGGCTGGCGATCAGGCGGATATTGACAGTTTTGTCACTGGTCAACGGGTGCTGGAATTTAGTTTTGTGCCGCTGCTGAAATTAGTCTGGCAGCAATTACCTAAAGCAGCTTTTACTCATTGCGATCAGGCCCAACAGGCCTTATTAATTCAAGTCTTTTTACAACAACAGCCTTTAAACGATATCTGCCGGCAACATTTGCTAAGCGGTCATAAAGCCTTGCTGGCAGCCTTACGTGAAGCGTTTGGCCAATTGCTCTCGGACTAAATAAACACTGCCGTCCGCATCGGTTTCAATCGTCAGTTTGGTCAGACTTTGCCCCCGGCAAGGACCGGACACACACAAACCATCATCTGGATTAAATAAAGCGCCATGGGTGCTGCATTGAATATGGGTGGCTTCCAGTGACATAAAGGTATCTGGCTGCCAGTTCAAGGGCACGCCTAGGTGCGGGCAGTGATTCAGATAGGCGTATAACTCACCATCAAAACGCAGTATAAAGCCAGCCAGCTTAGTATCGTCTATGGCGATCTCAAATTCCTGGGGCTTATTTTCTTTGAGCTCTGTGGCTTTGGTCAGGTAATAACGTTCGGTCATAGTGTGTTGTTTTTCATCATGCGGTTTAAATTGGCAAATCCCTGTTGCTGACATTTTAAGCTGGCGAGCTGGCTGGCAAACGCCAAAACCTGCTCATTGGGCCAGTTTTGCAGCAGTCCATGAATCAAGCCGGCATTCAGGGTATCGCCTGCACCTAAAGTCTCGGTGACTTTATCCAACTGTGTTGCCGGCTGATGTCGCAACTGCGAAGCAAATTTTCCCCAGATGCCATCAGCGCCCCAGCTGCATGTGGCTTGATTAAAAGCCAGATTAGTCAAAAAGGCTTCGCCACTATGGTAGCCCGCCGCCTCAGCATAAGGCCGTGATGTCATCACAAAACCGGCATTTTCCAGTAGTCGCTCGATGCCCTGGCGTGGTTTTTCCAGTTCCACCGAGCGCGGCAACGCTGGCCGTTGTTGTGCAGCATAAGCCAGCATTTGTTGGGTTTCGGTAATATTGCGACCTTCAAAATGCAGCCAGTCGTAGACGCTCAAATCAATGCGCTGAAAGTCAGCAAAGCTGAGTTCCGGGCAATCACGAAAGTGGACAATAGTGCGGCTGCCCGTTTCGGCGCTGACATTGATATAGGACGTCGGCATTTTGCCGGTTTCAAGATACGGGCAATGTTGATAATTAACCTGATAGGCATCCAGATCAGCGGTAATCACTGCTAAGTCTGGTTCATCAATTAAGACGCCGGCAAAATCCACCTGGTGCCCCAATTGACTGAGTACCACCGCGGTATTGCTGGCATTGCCACCGCGGCGTTGCTGTTGCGATAAGGCGCGAATTTCGACGTCTTCGGCAGGGTAGGCCACCACATGATTAATAATATCGAGGGTGGCAATGCCGACGGTTAAAATCCGCGCCATAATCGGTTGAGCTAAGGCTTAAATATCGTCAAATACAGCGCCGACAGCTTTGGTGATTTGTTCGATGTCGCCGGTGCCTTTGATGGTATGCAGTTTGTTTTGTGACTGATAATAGCCAATCAACGGCGCGGTTTGTTCTTCGTAAACTTTCAGACGATTGCCAATGGTTTCTTCATTGTCATCCTGCCGCTGAAACAATTCACCGCCACATTTATCACAGACGCCATCCTGTTTCGGTGGTGATAAGTGCACGTTAAAAATGGCGCCACAGTCTTTACAGGTACGGCGGCCGGTTAAGCGTTGCATCAGTTCATCAAAAGGCACATCCAGCAGCACAACACCTTGCAAAGGCTGGCCCAAGTCATTGAGCATATTATCCAGGGCTTCGGCCTGCGGGATATTGCGTGGAAAACCATCGAGAATGTAACCGTTTTGCGCATCGGCCTCTGATAAACGCTCACGAATCAGACCAATAACAATATCGTCAGACACCAGGGCGCCGGCATCCATCGCCGATTTGGCCTTTTTACCCAGGTCACTGCCGGCTGACACTGCGGCGCGCAGCAAGTCACCGGTGGATATTTGTGGAATATTAAATTGCTTAGCCAGAAATACGCCTTGTGTACCTTTGCCGGAACCCGGCGCGCCAAGTAGTACGGTTCTCATGTTTGCCTCTTACGCTTGAATAGTAGGGTTGAAATCTTAATGTTGCGGTCGCATTAATGTCGCCAGATCATCGAGCTGACGGTGGACATTAAATAACAGGGCTGGCATCGCTTCAGGTTTTAGGCCCAATAACTGCCATGCTTGTTCATCCAATGGCGGTACATGCTGATCGCCATTGTGGCCAAATGGCACACTGCTGACCATGACGTCGGCAACATGCACAATGGCGATTCCCAGCTGATCATGATCGGCGTTGGCTGGCTGATGATGATAACGGGCGACTTGCACCAGCGAGTCCGGTAAACGCCAGTTTTCAATCAGAACAGCACCTACTTCAGCATGATCGAAACCGATAATGCGTTTTTCGGCTTCATGCAATACTTCATGACCAAAGCGGGCACTGTTGATCGCTTCGCGGGCCAGTTCCGGCACCGACTGATACAACACCAGACTGCCGATATTGTGTAGCAGGCCAGCAATAAAGAATTGTTCGGGATGCGTCTGATGGGTAGCTTCAGCGAGATATTTAGCGGTAATGGCGCAGGCCAGACTATGCCGCCAGAAGGTATCCATATCCATCATATTGGCTGGAATACCACGAAACGCATTCATCACCGAGGTGGCCAATACCAAATGGGTCAGTTCACGGGTGCCGATGATGGTAATGGCCCGGGAAATGGTTTTGATTTGTGACGGAAAGCCATAAAACGGGCTATTAACGATTTTCAGTAAGCGGGTGGTTAACGCCGGGTCGGTATTGATAATGGCGCTGATATCATCAATGGCACTGTCCGGATCGCTGATTAGTGCATCCAGCCGGGCATAGGTGGTCGGTGCTGAAACCAGTTCCAGCGATTTGTTAATCAGTGCCTGTGGCGTCAGTGTCATCTCAGTCAAACTCATTGACCGTTTCGTCGGGGAATTGCAGTGAAAATAAAACCTGCATCAACGGCTGCGTTAAATCGACATAACGAAACAGCTCCAGTCTTTCTTGCAACTGGTTATCATCAAAATGATTGGCCGGAATAAAATCGGTCATCAGCGTAGATTCCATTGGCTGCTAGTTTGCAGCACTCCCCCGATACTAGCACCCAGCTTACCGGCAAAGCGATCCAGATAGTTGGGGCGAGGGGTGTAATCAATAATGTCCTCGGCACCGACAATATCTCTGGCGACTTGGCTGCTGCTGGCCAGGCCATCAATTAAACCGAGTTCCAAGGCTTGCTCACCGGACCAGAATAAGCCGGAGAACAGCGCTTCATTGTTGGCATTGATCCGATCGCCGCGGCCGGTTTTCACGACATCAATAAATTGCTGGTGGATATTATCGAGCATTTGGTTGGCGTGTTCGACATCGGCTTGTTTAAGTGGCAAAAACGGATCTAAAAACGATTTGCTCTGGCCGGCAGTCAGTGAGCGGCGCTCGACACCAAGTTTATCGATGGCCTCGGTAAAGCCAAAACTATCCATGCGCACACCGATTGAACCAACAATGCTGGCTTTATCAGCATAAATTTCATCAGCAGCGACGGCAATGTAGTAACCACCTGAGGCACAGACATCCTGAACCACGGCATAGACCGGAAAATCGGGGCGCGTTAACCGTAACCGGTGGATTTCATCATTGATAATCCCTGATTGCACCGGACTGCCGCCGGGGGTATTCAGACGTAGGATCAATGCTTTAGCCTGTTTGGCCTTAAAAGCATTACGAATGCCGGTAACTACCATATCGGCATTGGCATCGGTTTCAGAGCTAATCACACCGGTGATATCGACCAGCGCGGTATGTGTTTCACTTTCGCTTGCCTGATCACCATTGGCCAGCATCAAAAACATAAAAGCGAACAGATACAGCAACACCAAGCCTTTAAAAACATAACCCCAGCGGCGACTGTTGCGTTGTTCACGGATGGCGGCAAAGGCCAAATCCTGCAGGATCTTGCGTTCCCAATGCTGATCATCAGCGTTGGCCGAATGCTGTTCGCTCGCCTTGTGATCCGTAGGAAAATCACCAAATGTTGCCATGTGCCGGGATCCTGCAGTTAATAAAAAGGAATTACATCATAGCAAAACAATCAGCATCTGCTATCTAACCAACTTTCGAATGCAAACAAATCAGCAACAATCGCTTGTGGTTCGCAGGCCTGTAGCATTGGCAGACCATGGGCGCCATGGCCAATACCAACACATTCAGCGCCGGCGTTTTTGGCCATTTGCAGGTCAAATTCGGTATCACCAATCATCAATGTTTGTGATGGTTGTACACCACAAAAATCGATAATTTCACTGAGCATTTGCGGATGCGGTTTGGAGTGACATTCATCGGCGCAGCGGGTAGCGACAAATAAATCGCCCAAACCGGTTTCGTTAAGCACTTTATCAAGACCGCGCCGGCCTTTGCCGGTGGCGACGCCGAGCAGCACATTCTGGTCGGCCAGTTTATGCAGGATATTTAAGGCATTGTCGAATAATGGCGCTTCAAAAGGATGATGCAACCATATATCCCGATAAGTGGCGGCAAGTGTTTGTGCGTCCTGGGCAGAGCTATCGGGATACAATGTTTTGACAGCTTCGGGCAAACCTAAACCAATAATATGACTTATCTGCTGATCGGTGAGCGGCAGCATATTTAACCGGGCAATAGCTTCGCGCATGCAAAACACGATGTGCCCGGTGGAGTCCATCAGCGTGCCGTCCCAGTCAAAAACGATTAGTGGATAAGCCATAGTTAATCTTTGTTTAATGTCTCGATAAAAATTTGTAAATCAGCAGGCAGCGGTGCATTCAGTTGTAATCGCCGCTGATCCTGCGGATGAGCGATATTCAGTTGCCAGGCATGTAAAAACATCCGATCCAGACCGGCTTGTTTTAGTTGTTTGTTAAACGCCCGCTGGCCGTATTTGTTGTCGCCGGCCACCGGGTGACCACTGGACGCCCCATGGACACGTATCTGATGGGTACGGCCGGTAAACAGTTTGACTTCCATTAACTGACAACCACGGAAGCTTTGTCTGATCAGAAACTGGGTTTTGGCTTTTTTCCCGGCCGGATCTACGACCACCATATTTTCACCGCCGATAACGGTGTTTTTCTGCAAAGGCTTATCAACAATTGTGTCATCCTGCGGCCATCGACCGTAGGTCAGCGTCAGATAACGCTTATCAATATCGCTGCCGCGCATCTGGTTTTGTAAATCCAGCAGGGCATCACGGCGTTTGGCAATCAACAAACAGCCAGAGGTATCACGATCCAGGCGGTGTACCAGTTCCAGAAAGGTAGCTTCAGGACGGAGTTTTTTCAGTGCTTCGATGACGCCGGTCTGGATGTTGGTGCCGGCATGCACGGCCAGTCCTTCCGGTTTATTCAGGGCCAGCAAATAATCATCTTCGTAAATGATTTGCTGACGCAGGATCTGCGCCAAACTGTCACTGACATGCACAGTGTCAGTTTTGTCACTGACCCGCAACGGTGGCACCCGGACTTCATCACCCGCTTGCAGTTTATAGGTCTGTTTGATGCGACCTTTATTGACCCGCACTTCACCTTTACGGACTGCCCGATAAATGCGGCTTTTCGGTACACCTTTTTCCAGTGTTATCAAAAAATTATCGATACGCTGGCCGGCCTGTTCGGCGCCAATGGTAATAAATTGAACACTTGGGGATTTGTGTGCAGTGTCGGTCATTAATCTGGGACTTTATTTGCTTGCTGACAGCGCACCGTACTGCTATATTCGTTGGTTGGTCTGTCCGGAAAATGTATTCAGTATACTGACTTTTAACAAAACAGGCCGGAATTACCACGTCGCGCCCTGCGCAAATGCAGGTTGATGCGGCGGATCTGAAACGAATATTACGACGCTGAACAGGGGTTCAGTGACAAACGGGGCCCGACAGTCGGGTCTGAATGTGAAAAAAATGGTTCCCACGTCCCGGCAACAGCACAACAAACAGCACAAAATGTAGCGGGCAGGGCGGCAAAAAATAATCAAAGCGAGGGCTGATGGCAGCTCCATCGCAAACTGACTGCAGAACCCTATTGCAGCGCAACAGAAAATGACCGACGACGCGCCGGCTGGCAAACGCCATAAGCCGGGCGCGCGAACAAAATTGATTATTTTGCAATTGCAGCTTATCTGCAAGTCCACCTGCGTGGCTGCATCTGCGTCATGCGGTATGCCAAGGGATGTGTGAACCTATAATTGAGGTTTATGCATGAAACGTATTTTAATTAACGCAACCCACGAAGAAGAGTTGCGTGTGGCGATGGTCGATGGCCAGCGCTTATTTGATCTGGATATCGATACTCCCTCCCGCGAACAGAAAAAAGGCAATATTTACAAAGGTAAAATCACCCGCGTAGAACCGAGTCTGGAAGCGGTATTTGTTGAATATGGCTCGGAACGTCAGGGCTTTCTGCCACTGAAAGAAATCGCCAAAGAATATTTCCGTCCCGGCAAAGCCGACGGCGATAATGGCCGTATCAACGTTCAGGATGTGTTGTCTGTCGGCCAGGAACTGGTCGTACAAATCGAAAAAGAAGAGCGCGGTAATAAAGGCGCGGCGCTGACCACCTTTGTCAGTCTGGCCGGTCGTTATCTGGTTCTGATGCCCAACAGTCCCCGGGCCGGTGGTATTTCCCGCCGTATCGAAGGTGACGAGCGCGCTGAATTACAAGAAGCGCTGCGCTCCTTAGAAGTGCCTGATGATATGGGCATGATTGTCCGCACTGCCGGCGTTGGTAAACAAGCTGAAGAATTGCAATGGGATTTGGAATATCTGCTGCAATTGTGGACGGCCATTGATACTGCTACCAAAGACCGCCCGGCGCCATTTCTGGTGTATCAGGAAAGCAATATCATCATCCGTGCCCTGCGCGATTATCTGCGTAAAGATATTGGTGAAATTCTGGTCGATTCGCCTGAGGTGTATCAAACCGGCTATGACTTTATGCGCATGGTCATGCCGCATGATTTGAGCAAATTTAAGCTCTATCAGGACAAAGTACCGCTATTTACCCGCTATCAGGTGGAAAGCCAGATTGAGAGCGCGTTTCGTCATGAAGTGCGCTTACCATCGGGCGGTGCACTGGTTATAGATCCGACCGAAGCGCTGATTTCCATTGACGTTAACTCGGCGCGTGCCAACAAAGGCGGCGATATCGAAGAAACGGCCTTCAATACCAATTTAGAAGCCGCTGAAGAAATTGCCCGTCAATTACGCCTGCGTGACCTGGGCGGTTTGGTGGTTATCGATTTTATCGATATGGGACCTACCCGCCATCAGCGTGAAGTTGAAAACCGCCTGCGTGAACATTTAAAAGCCGATCGGGCACGAGTACAAGTGGGCCGTATTTCCCGTTTCGGTTTGCTGGAAATGTCACGGCAGCGGCTGCGGCCAGCGCTCGGTGATGCCCATCAGGAAGTTTGCCCACGATGCGCCGGTTTAGGCCATGTTCGCGGTGTCGAATCTCTGGGCCTGGCAGTTTTACGGTTGCTGGAAGAAGAAGCGACCAAAGAGAAAATTACCCAATTGGTGGTGCAATTACCAGTCGCGGTTGCCACCTTTATGCTTAACGAAAAACGGCCGCAAATTGATGCCATTGAAAATCGCCAATCGGTACGGGTTTTATTGATCCCGAATCCGCATCTGGAAACACCGCACTATGATATTGAGCGCGTCAAAGAAGGCGCTGAACGCAGCAGCACCAGCCACCAGTTAATGGCTACACCAGAACTGGAAACGCCAGTGATGCTGAAAGACAAGCCGGCACTGGAACAGCCTGCTGTAACCGGTATTGCGCCTGCGGCACCGGCGCCCATTATTAGCAAACCTACTGAGGCTACTCGTAAGCCCAGCCTGCTGAAACGGTTGTTGGGGGTGCTGACCGGTGGTCAGGCCGATAACAGCGAATCAACTGAAAAGGCCAAAAAAGTGACACAATCAAACGACGACAATGCCGATAAACCCAGCGGCAATCGTCGCAGCCGTGGTGGCCGGAACAGCAACCGCCGGGGTGGCAGTAAAAATGCGTCGCGCCGTGACGATGCTGCCGAAAATGCAAAAGCAGAAAAAACGCCCGGCAATGAAGCGGCCGCTGAAGACAATAACAATTCACGTTCACGGCAACGTCCGCCACGTCGTAAAGACACTGCTGATAATGCTGAAAATCCGGCTGAAACGGCGAATGGCAACGATGTAGGTAAAGAGACCAGCAAAGATGAAAACAATGCCGATGGCGAACGCAGCCGCAATAACAATGCCCGTCGCTCGCGTCGTGGTGGTCGCCGTCGTCGTGGCCGGAGTGATACTGATACAGCAGCAGTAACGACACCGGTCAGCGATGATGCGGGTAATCAATTGCCACCGGAGAAAAAGGAAATTGATGGCAATGCGATTCCGGAGCCGGAACCGGAAATAAACGGTAACCTGGTGCCAAGCACGGACATTCCAGAAGTTGATGGTAATAAGGTCCCGGCTGCCAAAGCGCCACGTCGCTCAAAAACCAGCACCGGCAGCAGTCACAATCGTCGCCGTCGGGCACCGGCAAAAGCGCAGGAAACGGAGTCAGATTCGGCAGTAACAGTAGCCAAAAATGACACTTCGGCCGATAATGACTCGCAAAAGCAGGATTCACCAAAAGTGACTGAAGCGAGCCCGAAAACTGATGACAGCGAAAAGTAACTTGTCCAGTGATGACCTGCTGACCCTGATTGGTCAGCAGGTTGTTTATAACCGTCATCTCTGTGAAATTATTGAGTTGCTGGACGGTAGTGAATTGGTGCTGCAAGTGTTGAATACAGATAGCAATATTCAGCCGACCCAATACGGCGAAGGGCATCGGCCGGTTCCCATTACCTATACCTTGCCAGTTTTTGATGGTGAGGGAGAGTTACACGCTGAATTACTGTCGGCAGGTCTCGATAAGTTTTTGCCCCGGTAAGTTATCCCGCTAATAAACGTGCGGCCAATTGCAGGTCGGCTTCGGTATCGACGCCATGACCCGGCGCAACACTGGCCTCAGTCAAGTGAATACGGTTGCCGTGATATAGCGCGCGTAGCTGTTCCAGAGATTCAAACTGCTCGATAGTACACGGCGAGAAATCCGCATATCGTTGTAAATAGCTGGTCCGGTAAGCATAAAGGCCAATATGCCGGCGATGCGGTAAATCAGCAGGCAGCGGTTTATCTTCACCAAACACACCGCGCAGCCAGGGGATCGGTGCCCGGCTGAAATACAAAGCATAGCCCTGTGCATCCACCAAGACTTTAACGACATTGGCATCAAATATTTGTTCGGCAGATTCGATTCGGCTGTACAAAGACGTGATTGCCGCTTTGCTGTGCTCTGCCAAATCTTCAGCCACCTGATTAATCAGTTGCGCCGGCAGGCAGGGCTCATCGCCCTGAACATTGACAATAATTTCAGCGGGATCAAAGGATCGCAAATGCGCGACTTCGGCCAGTCGATCGGTGCCAGACTGATGATCGGTGCGGGTCATACATACATCGGCGCCGAATTTACCGGCAGCATCGGCAATGCGCTGATCATCGGTGGCAATAATCACGCTGTCAGCATTACTTTCCAGCGCCCGCTGGTAAACATGCTCAATCATCGGTTTGCCGGCAATGTCCCGCAATGGTTTACCGGGTAATCGCGTTGACGAAAAACGTGCCGGAATCACTACCCGAAAAGCCATTAAATTTCCTCGTCGGCTGGCAGCTCGCGTGCTTCTTCAGCGAGCATTACCGGAATATCATCCCGTATCGGATAGGCCAGACGACAAGCCGGACAAATCAGCTCCATTTTGGTTTTGTTAAAACGCACGCCACTTTTACACAAAGGGCAGGCGAGAATTTCCAGTAAGGTTTTATCCATTATCGTTCCTTTAGACGGTTACCAATGGCATCGGCCAGTCCATCAGTTAAAACGGCATCAGCCGGCACTGACCAGCAGTTTTCGCTGGCAAATGCCTGACATTTTACCGCATCTTTTTCGGTCATCAGCACCGGCAGCTTATCGTTGAATTGCAGGTCAACCGCGCTAAAAACATGGTGATCGGCAAAAGCATGTTCAATGATATTCAGACCGGCTGCCCCTAACTGGTCAAAAAATCGCGGCGGATCGCCAATACCAGCAACAGCATGGACAGTTTGACCCTGCCAGTCAGTCAGTGGCTGGTGGCGCTGATCTTGTAAATTTACCGCATCATTAAGTGCTAATTGCATGGTCCATGGTTGCTTGCTATCGCCATGCCAGATGACAAAATCAACCTTGCCCAATCGGGAAACCGGTTCGCGTAACGGTCCGGCCGGCAGACAAAAGCCATTGCCAAAACCTCGCCGGGCATCAACTACCACCAATTCGAGGTTTCGGGCCAGCCGATAATGTTGTAAACCGTCATCGCTGATAATGATATTACAGTCAAATTCGGCCAGTAATTGCCTGCCGGCAGCCACCCTATCCGGCGCGACCACGACCGGACAGTCACTACGCAGGGCCAGTAATTTTGGTTCATCACCGCTTTCGCTGGCCGGTGTCTCAGCGGTCACCGTTAATGGATAATTTGTCGCGTTGCCGCCATAACCACGGCTGATAATGCCCGGTCGCCAGCCACTTTGTTGGAGTTGTTGTGCCAGCCATAACACCAGCGGCGTTTTACCACTGCCGCCAACACTGATATTACCAACGATAATCACTGGTACCGGTAATGACTGGCTTTTGACAAAGCCCCGCTGGTAGGCAAACCTGCGTAACGTTGCCACCAGGCGGAATAAGCCGCTTAAAGGTGCTAAATACCAGCACAGTGGCGACGGTTGATACCAGCGTTTAGTCAGCCATTGCACGGTGACATTCAGCCTTGCTGAAATTGCAGGCGATGCAGTTCAGCATAATGTTTGCCTTGATTCAGCAATTCCCGATGGTTGCCGGTTTCGACAATGACACCGTTATGCATCACCACAATTAAATCAGCTTTTTCAATCGTTGATAAACGGTGGGCAATAACCAATGTGGTGCGGGTTTTAATCAATTGTTCCAGTGCCGCCTGAATATGCCGTTCGGCTTCGCTATCCAGTGATGCGGTGGCTTCATCAAGAATCAAAATCGGCGTATCACGCAATAATGCGCGGGCAATGGCCAGCCGTTGTCGTTGACCGCCTGACAGCAATACACCGTTTTCACCTACTTGGGTTTGCAGACCCTGTGGCAGCCGTTCGATAAAGTCCCAGGCGTGAGCTGCTTTGGCGGCGGCGATAATATCGGCTTCACTGATATCAGCGCGGCCATAACTGATGTTGTTGGCAATGCTGTCATTAAACAAAATCACCTGCTGGTTGACCAGTGAAATCTGCCGGCGTAAATCTGCCAGTTGCAGATCCATGACATCAATGCCATCAATCAAAATCTGGCCGCTGGTAGGATTGTAAAAGCGGGGTAGCAGACTGACCAGTGTGGTTTTACCACTGCCGGAGTGGCCAACAAAAGCAATGGTCTGGCCGGCTTTGACCGAAAAGTTTATATCGTTGAGCACCTCGCCTTTATTAACGTCATAACTGAAACCGACTTGCTGGTATTCGATGGCACCTTTAGCCCGTCCCAGTTTTTGGCTGCCGGTATCGTTTTCCGGCTGATGATCCAGCAAACCAAAAATACTCTCAGCGGCGGCAATACCGGCCTGCAGTTTGGAATTAAGCTTGGTCAGCCGTTTCAGCGGCGTCAGGATCATAAACATCGCTGTGATAAACGAAATAAAGGTACCAACGGTGATGGTTTCCAGCATTTCGGGCAAGGTTGCCAGATAAATCACACCAGCCAGGCCAAGCACGGCAATTAACTCGATTATTGGCTGACTGGTGGCTTCAGTGGCGATTTTTTTCATCCGCTGGCGGCGATTGAGCTGATTGACCTTATCAAAGCGTTTGGCTTCATAAGACTGACTGCCGAAGCTTTTTACTTCACGGTGGCCTTCAATAATCTCGCTGCTGACATGGCTGACATCACCCATCGAATCCTGAATCGATTTACTGATCCGCCGGAAACGGCTGCTGATTTGATAAACCAACAGACCGATAAACGGCACCGTTAACAAAATAATCAAAGACAACAGTCCATTCAGATAAATCATCCAGGCAAGCAGGCCAACGATGGTCAACGTATCGCGAATCAGTACCAGCACTGCATCTGTCGCTGCATCAGCAACTTGTTCTACGTCATAAAGTAATTTCGACATCAGCTGGCCGGAAGTGCTGCGATCAAAGAAACTGGCCGGCAGCGTCAGCAGTCGGTCAAACATTTCCTCGCGAAGGGTTTTAATAACATTACGGGCGATCCAGCCAAGACCATATGTGGTCAGAAAATTGGCGAGGCCCCGGACTAGGAAGATACCAATCAACACCAGCGGGATCAGCTTAATCATGGTGGGATCTTTTTCAACAAAACTGCCATCCATCAGCGGTTTCATAATCGCAGCCATGCCAGTTTCGCTGGCGGCATAAATCAGCATGGATATAACGACGGCAATGAATGTCAGCCAATAAGGTTTTACATAACTTAGCAGGCGCCGGTAAAGCTGACTGGCGCTGACCACGCGAACAGGTTGACTCATGGTGCCTCGCGGGTTTGACGGGTGGCCAGGGTCAGGCGGCTGAAGCCTAATGATTGCGCTGCATCCATCGCAGTGACGATGCGTTGATAAGCGGCCTCGGCATCAGCACTGATAATAATATGTGGATCGGTATTATCACCGGCCGCGGTTTTTAAGGCCCGGCGCATATCATCACCGCTGTTAAGCTGTACGAGTAAATTATTAATCAGTATTTCGCCATCGGCATTAATGACGATATCGACCGGCGCTTCCTGCTCTTCAAGCTGCTCGCCGGTGGCTTGCGGCAAATCAACCTTGAGAGAGCTTTCGCGAATAAAACTGGTCGACACCATAAAAAACAGCAGTAACAAAAACACCACATCGATCATCGGTGTCAGGTTGACATCCGGTTCCTCAGAATAGCGCGGCAGCAGTTTCATGGCTGCTTGGCCTCGTCGGGATCAAATTCGCGGTCACCATGCAAAATCTCAATCAACTGCATCGCTTGCTCTTCCATATTAACCACCAGATGGTTAATTTTGCCGCGGAAATACCGATAAAAAATAACACTGGGAATAGCCACCACCAAGCCCGCGGCGGTAGTGATTAACGCTTCAGAAATACCGCCTGCCAGCGTTTCCGGATTACCGACACCTTCGGTCGTAATCACGGCAAATACTTTGATCATACCGACAACGGTGCCGAGCAGACCGATCAGTGGTGAAATGGCCGCGATGGTGCCCAGCGTATTGAGGTTTTTTTCCATCATCGCTGTGACATGCCGGCCAGTATCTTCAATACTTTCCTTGGTGATATCGCGCGCGGCATTGCGGTCTGCAAGTCCTGCAGCCAGAATCCGGCCCAGTGGTGAATTCTTTTGCAGGCTTTTAATGCGATCCTGATCCACCTGGTTATAGCGCAGCCATTGCCAGATTTGGGTAATGAGCTCCGGCGGGGCAATACGCCGGCTTTGCAGACTCCAGAAACGCTCGGCAATAATGCCAATGGCGATGACCGAACAGGCAAATAACGGAAACATCAGCCAGCCACCGGCTTTAAACAATTCCAGCATGATTCAGAGTCCTGCAAAAATTCAAAACAGCCATCATGATACGTGAAAAAACGCTTAGTCAGTAGCCATCGCACGCCATAGTCGTTGCTGTTGTTGTCGCCAGCGTAAGGCGGTGATCGGTGCTGATGAATCCAGCTTTATTAATAAAGCACCGCTGTCGGCAGTATTGAGTAGTGGGATCTGCCGATCCTGAAAACGCTCAACCACTTCAGCAGCTGGAAAATGATAGCGATTATTAAAGCCGCTGGCGATCAACGCGATTTGTGGTGAAACCGCATCAATAAAAGCTGTCGATGACGAGCTGCGACTGCCATGATGGCCAACTAATAAAACATCGGCAGGCAAAGATTGTTTATGGTTATTAACCAGACTGGCTTCCGCCTGTTTTTCGATATCACCAGTCAGCAACACGCTGCCAAAATCGCTGCTGATTTTCAGCACGCAAGAGCGCTCATTGTCAGACCCTGAATAATTTTCAACTGGGTGCAGAAATTGGAAATAGACGCCATCCCACTGCCAGCTTTGCCCGGCCAAACAGGCTTTAGCATCCGGCAGCTCTGCTGGCACACTGCTGCGAATGCTGGTGACCGGTAGCGATTTGAGAATGGCCGCTGCGCCGCCGATATGATCATTATCGCCATGGCTGATAACCATCATATCCAGCTGTTTGATGTCACGATGCTGCAAAAATGGCAGCACCACAGCATCGCCGGTATTAAAGTCACCGAATTGTGGGCCAGTATCAAACAACAACGTTTTATTTTCGGTTTCGATAACGGCCGCTAATCCCTGACCGACATCTAATACCGTTAGCCAAGCATGGCCTTTCTCAGGCCGGGCCGGCTGATAAAAAAGCAGTGGCAACAATAAAAACCAGCCTAACCAACGTGCTGGCCAGCCTCTTGGCGCCATCAACCAGATAAACGCCAGCAGACTCAAGACAATAATGCTAAGCGGCAAACTGGCGGTCTGCCACAAAGCCACCGGCAACTCGGCAAGCCATTGCAAAGACCACCACAAACCTTTGAGCAACCAATCGGCTAATTGCCATAAAGGCTGGCTCCACGGCGGATGGATTAGCATTATGATTATCGACAGCAGCAACACCGGCACCACAAGCAAACTGACCAATGGCACAGCAAATAGATTGGCCAACGGCGAAATCAGCGCGGTGCTGTTAAAAAATACCAGTAGTAGCGGCGTCAGACCGATAGCGATCCAGATATGAATACCGGCCCAGTGCCATTTATTAACGGGTTGTCGGTTTTGACTGACATAAATAATCACCGTGACGGCTGCAAATGACAGCCACAAACCGGCTGACAAGACCGCAAACGGATCCCAGATCAGCACCACCCATAAGGCCACTGCCAACAGCTGATAACTGAGCACACGGCGGCGCAATAAAATCGCCGTCATTGCGACCACCACCATAATCAATGCACGCTGACTGGGGATAGACATGCCGGCTAACAAGGCATAGGCCAGCGCAAACAGCATGGCCGTAAATGCGCCAAATTGTTGTGCCGGCAAACGCAGACACAAAGGGCTAAAACAAGCCCATAACCAACGGCCCAGAAAAAAACCAATCGCCGCGGCTAGCCCGATATGTAAACCAGAAATCGCCAGCAGGTGGCTGGTACCGGTATTGCGCAAGACCTGCCATTGTTGGGGCGTCATATTGTCGCGAAAGCCCAGCGTCAGACCTTCGATAAGCGCCCGTTGTGGTGTATCAGCCACAGTGTTTTGTAATGTATCGAGCAGATGTTGACGCCAGAAGCTGACGGAATATTTGTCAGCAGCTGCTAAACGCTTATTTCGGGGATCATCACGGACATAACCGGTGGCGCCAATACCTTGTTGAAATAACCAGCCTTCATAATCAAAACTACCCGGATTGACCATGCCATAAGGCGGTTTCAGTCGGATCGTTAATTGCCATTGTTCACCGCTTATGGGCTGGTCAGCCGGCGGGTAATACCAGTTCAGTCGGATTTTTTCAGGTAATTGCGGTTCAGTGTTATCTGGTTCCAGTAAAAATCGCAGCCGCTGATCCTGCTTTTGTGGCAGGCCAACAATCTGACCCCTGACCATAATATCTTCACCAGTCAGTGTGCTTGGTAATGTGTCACTGAGATTTAAGGCGGTATGGACACCTGTCCAGAATAAGGCGACGATGAAAGCTGCCAGCCAGAAAAGTCGCCAGCGAATGGCAATCACCAGCAATAGGGCCAGCACCAGCCAAACAGACCAGCCAGGTAAAGAACTGAGCTGCAAAATTGTCACGCAGCCCAATAAAAACGCGATGGCAGAGTAAACCATATATCCCTATAATGGCAGTCACGTCATGTGAAATTGAGTCGCAATGCCTCGTAAATTCCTAAAACGCATCATGCCAGATCACAAGGTAATGCGCGAACATCCACAGCTGAAACGTTTTGGTCAGCGCATTCTGGATCCACAACTCTGGCATTTAAATCGTAAACGGGTGGCAATAGGGGTAGCGATCGGTTTATTCATTGGTCTGATACCGTTTCCAATGCAAATGCTGCTTGCTGCGCCGATGGCAATATTATTGCGTGCCAATTTGCCGTTTGCAGTAATGTGCGTGTGGATTACCAACCCGTTGACCGTGGCGCCAATTTATTATTTTGAATACAAAATCGGCGCAATGATTCTGGAAATGCCGATTGGTCAGTATGCATTCAGCCTGAGTTGGGAATGGTTCAGTCGTGAGTTTGCCATGATTTGGCAGCCGTTATTGCTGGGCGCTCTGATTTGCGCCACGGTGGCGGCCATTCTCGGGGTTATTTTTGTCAGGCTCGCCTGGCGGCTAATTGTCATTCGTAATTGGTTGCAACGGGGTAAAAAAACGCCGCCTGGTGATTAAGTACATCAGCTATAAAAACGCCGCTGAATGGCTAAGTTCACCATCCATTAAGGTATAAGCCGTATCCATACGCGCCGCCAGCTGGCGATCATGGGTAACAATGACCAGCGCAGTATTCATTTGCTGATTCAATTCCATAATCAAATCAAAAATACCTTCTGCGGTGCGGTGATCCAGATTACCGGTGGGTTCATCAGCCAATAAACAGGCTGGCCGGGTAATCAACGCCCTTGCTAAAGCTGCACGCTGGCGTTCGCCACCCGACAATTCGCTGGGTTTATGACCAAGCCGATGACCCAGACCAACTTTTTCCAGTAATTGTTCAGCGGCCGCTTTGGCTTCAGCAGGTTTTTGGCCACCAATAACCAGTGGCATGGCGACATTTTCAACGGCGCTGAATTCTGGCAACAAATGGTGAAACTGGTAAACAAAGCCCAGTGACTGATTGCGCAGCTTGCTCAGTTTGCGCACCGATAAATCAGCCAATGACTGACCTAAGACTTCGATATCACCACTGGTTGGGGCGTCGAGCCCCCCCAGCAAATGCAACAGCGTGCTTTTACCAGAGCCCGAACTGCCAACAATGGCAATGCGATCGCCGGCATTGACCGTTAAATTGACATTAGTTAAGACTGGGGTTTCCAACTGGCCGTCTTTATAACGTTTTGCCAGTTGCCGACAGGCGATAACGGGCATATTAGTCATAACGTAAAGCCTCTGCAGGACGAACTTTTGAAGCCCGCCACGATGGATAAATAGTTGATAACACCGACAACACAAACGCAGTAATACCGATCACGGTGACATCATGCCATTGCAGTTGTGACGGCAAATCGCTGATGTAATAAACATCCGCCGGCAGGAATTGGTAACCGAGCATGGTTTCCACCCAGGCAATAATATTGGAAACATTCAGCGCTAAAGCAACACCGCCGATAATACCGAGTAATGTGCCAATCAATCCGATTACCACGCCCTGCACCATAAATATGCCCATAATGCTGCCGGGAGACATGCCCAGCGTTCGTAAGATGGCGATATCAGATCGTTTATCGGTGACCATCATGACCAGCGTCGACACGATGTTAAAGGCCGCCACAGCGACAATCAGCATCAGGATGACAAACATCACGGTTTTTTCAGTTTTCAGTGCCCGGAAAAAATTAGCATGCTGATAGGTCCAGTCAGCAGCACGATATTCCGGTGGCAGACTTAACAGCAAGTCGCGCGTAATTCGAGGAGCCTGATAGACATCATCGAGTTGCAGTCTCAGACCACTGACTTTGCCGGGAATACGGAACAAAGTGGCCGCATCTTCGATATGCATGATTGCTAAGGCACTGTCGTATTCGTACATGCCGATTTCAAAAATACCGACAACATTCAGTCGTTTTAGACGTGGAATAACGCCGGCCGGTGTCGGTGTCACATGCGGGGTAATGACAGTGATTTTATCGCCAGCGGTGACGCCCATGGTGATGGCTAAATCTTTGCCCAACACAATGCCATATTCACCGGCTTTTAAATCGGCCAGTTCACCGACAACCATTTTATCGCCAATTGTCGAGACACGTGGTTCCAGGGCCGGATCAATACCGCGCACCAGGCTGCCGCGCACTTTATTGCCCTGATTGAGCATCGCCTGACCTTCAACAAACGGTGCGCTGTCTTCTACACGTGGAAAGCCCCGAATCTGCGATTCCAATGTTTGCCAGTCGGTCAAAGTGCCATCTGCGCCGGTCACCCAGGCATGTGAGGTCATGCCCAGAATCCGCTCCCGCAATTCTTTTTCAAAACCATTCATCACCGACAATACCGTGATTAACGCGGCTACACCGAGTGCGACACCCAGCATCGACGTCAGTGAAATAAAGGAAATAAAATGATTGCGGCGTTTGGCTTTGGTGTAGCGGGCACCGATGTAAATACTCAGGGGTCTGAACATAATCAGCTCAATTACGCTGAGGCCGGCTTAGCAGCCGGCCTCAGACAGGATTAGGATTTGGCGTGAACGGTTTTGGTACCGTCTTCGCTGCCAAGTAACAAGACATCAGCAGGCCGCATAGCAAACAGGCCATTAGTCACCACACCGACGATATCGTTCAAGGTTTTTTCCAGTTTGATGGCTTCCATGATATCCCAGCCATGCACATCGAGAATGACATTGTGGTTATCGGTGATAAAACCTTCGCGATAGACTGGTTGACCACCCATTTTGACGATTTCCCGGGCGACATAACTGCGCGCCATGGGAACAACTTCAACCGGCAATGGAAATTTACCCAGTACATCAACAAGTTTACTGGCATCAGCAATACACACGAATTTATCGGCTACGGCCGCAATGATTTTTTCCCGTGTCAGCGCGCCGCCACCACCTTTGATCAGTTGCAGATGGTGATTCGATTCATCAGCGCCATCGACATAGACGGCGACTTCGCTGACTTCATTAAGATCAAACACATGAATACCGTGGTCTTTCAGACGCTGGGTAGAGGCATTGGAGCTTGAAACCGCGCCTTCAATACGGCCTTTGATGGTCGCCAGTGCATCAATAAAATGATTGACAGTGGAACCGGTGCCGACACCAACCACACCATCGGTTGTGATGTATTCCAGCGCCGCCCAGGCGGCTTGTTTTTTCATTTCATCAGCAGTCATTGCTAATCCTTGTGTTTATGTTAATTGCGTTTTAGCCGGCAATTATAGAGATAAAGTGCCGGCAATGGTAACGTACACGGTTTGTATTGTTAAATGATGCCATGCCAAAGCCAATGCTGACCGAGTACGTAGAAAAAATCCTTAAAGCGCGGGTGTACGATGTCGCTATCGAGACGCCGCTGGAAGTGATGCCGCGTTTGTCGGCAAGGCTTGGTAATGAGATTTTGCAAAAGCGCGAAGACTTGCAGCAAGTGTTTTCGTTTAAACTGCGCGGCGCTTATAACCGCATGAGCCAATTGACTGAAGAAGAGCGGCAACGCGGTGTGGTTGCGGCGTCTGCCGGTAATCACGCACAAGGTGTGGCTTTGGCTGCCAAAAAAATGGGCATTTCGGCGTTAATTGTTATGCCTAAAACTACACCGCCGATTAAAGTTGAAGCGGTGCGGGCGTTAGGCGCAGACATTTCACTGCATGGTAATAGTTACGATGATGCTTTCGCCTTTGCTCAGGAAGCGGTGGCCAAACAGGGGCGGGTATTTATCCACCCCTATGATGATCCGGAAGTCATTGCCGGGCAGGGCACCATCGCTATGGAAATCATGCGCCAACATCCTGATCCCGTGTATGCGGTGTTTATTCCCTGCGGTGGTGGTGGACTGTTGGCCGGTATGGCGGCATATATCAAAGCCTTCTGGCCGCAAATCAAAATTATTGCTGTAGAACCTGCTGATGCCGCAAGTTTAAAAGCCGCATTGGACGCCGGCGAACGGGTTAAATTAGATCAGGTGGGCTTATTTGCGGATGGCACTGCGGTGCGGCAAGTAGGTGAAGAACCATTCCGGGTTGCCCGGGAAACCGTCGATCATGTGGTCACCGTTGATAGTGACGAAATCTGCGCAGCGATCATGGATATTTTTGATGATACCCGTAGCGTCGCTGAGCCTTCAGGGGCATTGGCGGTGGCCGGCGTTAAAAAATATATTGCCCAAACGGGTCTCGTCGATAAAACCATGGTGGTTATTAATAGCGGCGCCAATACCAACTTTGACCGTCTGCGTTATATCGCCGAACGCGCTGAAATCGGCGAGCGCCGTGAAGTCTTATTTGCCGCGACCATTGATGAACAACCCGGCAGTTTTCAGCGGTTTTGCAAAGCGCTGGCTGAACGCGGTATTACCGAATTTAACTATCGTTATGCCAGCGATCAATCCGCGCAGGTATTTGTTGGTGTGCGCATGAGTGGCCGTGAAGAAGAGCGGCAATTATTGTTTAGCAGCCTCGATAAAGCTGGCTATCAGTGGGTGGACTTCACCGATAACGAAATGGCCAAGCTGCATGTTCGCTATATGGTCGGTGGCCATGCGCCGCAGGCAGAAAACGAGCGGTTAATGCGTTTTGAATTTCCCGAACGTCCCGGCGCGTTATTGCGCTTTTTAACGCATATCGGTAAACGCTGGAATATCAGTTTGTTTCATTACCGCAACCATGGTGCCGCTTATGGTCGGGTGCTGGTGGGCATTCAGGTGTCGCCGGAATTCGATGCCGAATTCCAGCAATTTTTAGACACCCTGGGTTACAGCTATTGGGATGAGACCGATAACCCAGCTTATGGGCTATTCCTAAAGTAGTTTAGTTGATGGCGCTGCTGTCAGTGATAAGCTGAATTTGGCCATGTACATCAACGCTGACCTCATTGCTGCCGGCTTCAATGGCCACCGGAGCCGCTTTGCTCATACTGTCCATACGCATATTGGATGCTTCCATATAGCGCGGTGAATAGCCGCCTTGGTTGACAGATAAATTCACCAGACGGTAACTGCTGGCGTTAAATTGTTTTTGAATAGCAGCGGCCTGCGCCTGGAATTTATCAATCGCTTGCTTGGCCAGATCCTGACGGGTAGTTTCCAACCGATCATCGGAAATCGCAAATTGCATCGACTGAATATTGCCAAGGCCCTGCAATTCAGCCAGTAGTTCGCTCATTTGGGTAAAGTCGCTGCTTTCCAGGCGAAGTTGCTGGCTGACCTGCCAGCTGCTGATTTTGCCATCATTGTAAATGGGCTGGGTCTGATAGCCCTGAGTTTGTACTTTAACGGCGTCATAGGATTTGGCGATACGCAGCGCTTCCTGGCCATTTTTATTGACCTCTGCACTGAGTTTAGTGGCATCACTGCCACTGCGCAGAATTTGCAGGTAAGCGCTCATTTCATCGTTACTGATTTCAGTTTTGGCATTGGTGCTCAGGTTAATCAGGTTATAGTGCAGGTCATTATCGGCCAGCGCATTGAGGCTGAATAACAAGGTGACAAAAAACAGCAGCTGTTTAGACATATTGGGACTCCATTGATAAACGAGATTCGCCGCTAAACTTGCCGTAGCGAACGTACCATTGCAAAATTAACGCATTCAGCCAGATCTGTCATGTGTCTGGATCGCAAATTCAGGTAAAGAAATAAAAGGACTCATCATGAAAGCCCAAGCCAAAATTCTGCCCGATGCCGGTCAGTTAATCACGGCCGCGACCGAGCATTTTGTCGCCACTGCCCGCATTGCCATTGCCAAACGCGGTGTGTTTTATGTGGCGCTGGCCGGTGGTTCAACACCTAAAGGGCTCTATGAAAAACTGGCCACCGAACCATATTGTCAGCAAATTGACTGGGCGCGGGTACAGTTATTTTTTGGTGATGAACGCTGTGTGCCGGCTGATCATGATGACAGCAATTATAAAATGGCCCGTCTGGCAATGCTCGATGCTTTGCCTATCCCAGCGGAAAATATTCACCGGGTATCGACCGAAGCCGGCGATGCTTCAGTGGTCGCTGCGGAATATGCCAAAACGCTGCAAGCGGTGATGCATGACGCGCGGTTTGATTTGGTATTACTGGGATTGGGGCCGGATGGCCATATTGCTTCGTTATTCCCGGATACAGCGGCTTTGGCCGTGACTGACACGTTGGCCACCAGTGTATATGTTGAGAAATTTGATTCCTGGCGGGTGACGCTGACCTATCCGGTTATCAATGCTGCCCGACAGGTCATTGTATTTATCGGCGGCGCCGCCAAAGCCGACATTGTCCGGGATATCAGCAGTGATGCGGTGAGCGGTTTGCCGGTACAAAAACTAGCGCCGCAGGGCGAATATTACTGGTTTATGGATCAGGCAGCGGCCGGTCAATAATGACCACGCTGCTGGCGGCTGATATTGGCGGCACCAAAACATTGTTGCAAATCAGCAGTGTTGATGGCAAGGTGCTGTTTAATAAGCGTTTTGTCAGCAGTGACTTTGCCCGTTTTGATGATTTGCTGGCCGGTTTTTTAAACAGTCTGCCAACTAATTATTTGCCGATTGATTCGGCTTGTTTGGCGGTGGCCGGACCCATTATCGGCCGCACTGCCAAAGTAACCAATCTGCCCTGGCAAATTGATGCTGATGTTTTATGCCGGACGTTGCCCCTGCAACAAGTCATGCTGATTAATGATTTTGCGGCAGTCGGCGAGGGCATTGCCTGTTTAAACTCTGAGGATTTAACGGTGTTGCAAGCCGGTAAACCTGATTTGTCGGCACCGCGGGCCGTGATCGGTGCCGGCACCGGGTTGGGTCAGGCGTTTATGACACCCATATCGACAGGTTGGCAGGTATGGGCGACGGAAGGCGGGCATACCGACTTTGCGCCAGCCGATGCTTTGCAGCAGCAATTGCTGGACTTTTTGTTGCAGCAATATGTGCATGTGTCATATGAACGGCTGGTGTCGGGCATGGGGCTGGTTAATATTTATCAGTTTCTCAGTGATTTGCAGCAAACTGCGCCGCAAATTGATTCAACGACCGATATGCCGGCGAAAATTAGCGAATTGGCCAGACTTAACGATCCACTGGCACGGCAAACCATGCAATTATTTGTTGATATTTATGGTGCGCAGGCCGGTAATTTAGCGCTGACCGTGATGCCGCGCGGCGGTTTATATTTAGCCGGTGGCATTGCCAGCAAAAATCAGCCGCTGTTTACTGATGGCCGGTTTATGCAGGCGTTTCTGGCCAAGGGGCGTATGCAAACGCTGCTCGAAGACATTCCGGTATATTTAATTCGTATCAGTGAGACGGGTTTGCGTGGCGCTGCATTAATGGCGCGAAAAGCGCTGTATAATTAAACCTATGACAGACTCACTGAATGATATTCGCGTGGCGGTCGAAGCCACATACCTTGACGATGAATCGGATCCGGCGCGGGCCCGCTATTTATTTGCCTATACCATTACTATCAAAAATCAGGGCCAGATGGCGGCCCGGCTGCTATCGCGCTACTGGAAAATTACCGGTGGTGATGGTCATGAGCAGGAAGTAGAGGGTGATGGCGTAGTCGGCAAACATCCTTATTTAGCGCCGACCGAGAGTTTTACCTATACCAGCGCGGCGATGCTGGATACGCCAGTGGGCATGATGCAGGGGCATTACACCATGCTCAGTGATGATGGTCAGCGGTTTGCAGTGGATATACCGCCTTTTACGCTGGCCATGCCAAGAAAATTACACTGAGATTGCTAAAACGTAATTAGTCGGCATTAATAATACAGTCGCCAACACTGGCTTTGCCACAAATACTGCCGTCAATCCAGATAGTCTGATTAAGAATGGCGCCATGCAAATTGGCACTGCCAATGCTGGCACCGCGCAAATCAGCAAAAGCCAGATCGGCCTGGCCTAAATCACTATTTGTTAAATCGGCTTGTCTTAAATCGGCGCCTTTCAGTTTGCTATTGGTTAAATTGGCATAGCTGAAATCACTACGGCTTAAGTCGGCATACATCAAATCAGCATTCGCCAAGTTGGCATTCAGTAATAAACTGGCGCGGAGCACGCTGTTGCGCAGATTACTGTCCTGCAGATCGGCGCTTTGCAAATCCACCGGATTGAACACACAGTTTTCCCAATTGACACCGGCTGCCGGCGGCGTCTGGCAATCCGCGCCGGATACCGGGATCGTGGTCGGGTAGAAAATTGCCGCCAGAAATATCCCCAACACCAAAAACAGTGTAATGAGTGCCGGCCACAACAAGCGATCCTGATGTTGCCGGTAACCTTCCAGTAACCGGCTGCGTAACTGGCGTTGCACAATCAACTCAGCGGGTTCGCGGGCACGGCGTTGTTGTGTGCGTTGTTGAACTTGTTGTTCAGTGGCGGCAGCATCCTGACGGCGATCATAACCATCGCGTTCATCAAGATAATGCTTGGCCTGCTTTGGATCTGCTGGCAGTGGCGTGCTGGTATGACTAAGCTCTAAATCAACAATATCGCCAATCGGTCGCCATTGCTTTTGGTCTTCACTGATTTCATCCTGCGCATTGAGTCGGCCAAGCAGCCAGTTACTTTTCAGCAAAGCCAATGTAAACGGTCCTTTAACTTCGCCGTTATGTCGGGTGAACCATTTTTGTCTCACTGACTGCATGCTACTGACTTTATTAACAGAATCCATTGTTATACTAGCATCAGGACTTCAACAAGGTGTAGGCCATGCAGGTGACAACAGCGCCAGCGGCTGACAATAGCGTTCAACTGGCTGGAACTGCGCAAAGCCTGTGGGGCATTGCGGTTGGCCAGAAAATAGAAGCGGTGGTTACGCAGAATGCACCAGCAGGGCAATTAGTCACGCTGCAGCTCGCTGACCGGCAAATACAGATCCGTACTGAAGTGGCCTTAACACAGGGTCAGACCTTAACGTTAGAGCGCTTGCCAGTCAGTGCGCCGGCACCGTTAAAATTATTGTCCTTGACCACCCCGGCCACACCATCGGTGACAGCAGACACGCTGAATTTAAAACCGGGCACTCAGGTTCCTGTAGAGGTCATTAAATTACTGGCGCAGCAACATTTGTTGGTCAAACTGAATACGGCACTGCCTAATTTACCCGCACAACTGGAAGTGGATATCAGTCAGCTCAGCGCAGCGCAGCGTATCCGGCCCGGCGATAATCTGCTGTTAGAAGTGCTGAAGTTGCAGCCATTAAGTGTTGCCATTCGAGCTGCACCGGACATTGATATCAATCAATTGCAACGACAGCTGCTGCCGCAATTGCTGACACCACCGGCAAAACTGACGGGGTTACTCAGCCAGGTTGCCGACAACACTCTGCAACGACAGATCCTGCCGGCAGTGAATCAATTATTGCAGGCTGTGCCGCAGCCACAAGCTCTGCAAAATGCCGAACAATTACAGCAGGCGATTCGGCAATCCGGTGTTTTTCTGGAGCAACAACTGGCCAGTAAACAACCAGTCGGCCAGGACTTTAAAGCCAATTTACTGACCTTGGCGGCAGCCCTGAAAACCGCTTTGCAAAGCAGTGACATCACAGCTGGCAAGATCAATCAATTACCGGCTGAAGTCCGGCAGCAATTAGTACAACTACTCAGTCAGCCGCAACATTTACAGCAGTTACCAGCACAGATCCCCGGTTTGTTAAGCAGTGCCGGCAAAACGCCGACGCAGCTGATTTTGCAACTGCTTACCGGTCAGACTCTGTTGCCGCCGTTGCAATCTGCACAAACGCTGCCACCGATGACCACCGTGCAGAATCAGCCGATACCGGCACAATTTGCCGAATTGGCACGTTTGCAGTTATTGCTGCGTGAAGTGGAAAGTACGTTGGCAAGAGTCCAGCTCAATCAACTATCGATGTTGCGTGAGCCAGATGCCAATAGTCAGACCAGTCAGGTGTGGTTGACTGATGTGCCGGTACGTGACAAACAGCAGCTGCAATGGCTGCAATTACAGATTGAACGCCGGAAAAATGCCAGCGGTGAACCCGAGGAAGCCGACGATCACTGGCAGGTGACCTTAAATCTGGAAACCCTCAGCCTTGGCCAGTTACAAGCAGCCATCAATCTACAAAACAGTCAGGTACAAGTGATTTTGACGGCGCAATCAGCGGCAACGCTGAATTTACTGGAAGAAGATTTGGACTGGTTGCATGAAAAACTGGCAGCGCTGGATTTAAATGTTACCCAGTGCCGCTGTCGTCTGGGCAAAGTGGACTGGCTGACACCGGTCGATGCGGCCAGTCAGCGTGATGCCTTACTGGATATTTCGGTATGAAAAAAACCACCAAACCGATGCGCGCCATTGCCCTGCAATATGATGGTGAAAATGCGCCTACCGTCACAGCGACCGGCGAGGGTGCGCTGGCTGAAGAAATTATTCGCATTGCCCGGGAACACAATATTCCACTGCGGCAAGATGCTGATCTCACCGCATTACTCAAAGATTTTCAGTTGGGTGACGAAATTCCACCAGTACTGTACCGGGTGATTGCCGAAGTGATTGCCTACGCCTACTGGGTGTCGGGTAAAGTGCCTGTTAATAAAGATAAAAAACAAAAAGTGTGACATGCGTCACGTTCTCAATATTTTTGGTTTGTTGTCAAAAAGCAACATAAAACTTTATAAACAGCATTACATAAATGCTATTAAGTGTTGATTTTAATATATAAAACGGCTATTTTCGTTAACAAGTCATCGTTCGGAAGTTAATGATATCGCCGTGGAGCAAACGCCAACAATCAACCGGGAAACGTCCGCAGCCCATGCGCTGACGTCATCTGCGCCATTAACGTCGGCCGATGTCAGCCATTTGTTGGATAAAACCATTTTGTTGGCTGGCGATAAGCAAGCAGATCTGGTGTTTTTGCAGACCATGTTGTCGCTCAGCGGTTTTCGCCAGGTATTTGTCGCCAACGGTGCCGATGCGCTGATGCAGGCGATGCGCCACGCGATAGCGCAGGAACAATGTGATATCGATCTGGTGATCCTCGATACCCAACTGACCGGTATTTCTGCTCGTGAATTACGGCTGACGCTGGATCAGTTTGATGAATGGCGTTTAATTCCCATCATTGCGCTGCGCGCGCAATCTCAATGGGATCATGCTCAGTTACTGACTGACTTGGGCCACGGTGTGACCAGTTTATTGTACCGGCCGCTCACTGCCGAAAGTCTGCCACCAGCGGTCATGACAGCGCTGGCTATCAAGCAAGAACGCGATATGACTTATCAGCGTCAGCAACATATCGAAGAAGAAAATGCCCAGTTGAAAGTGATGGAAGCGCGTTTGCAGTTTTCGGTCAATCATGATGATTTAACAGGCCTTGCCAATCGCCGCCGGCTGGAACAAGCATTAGATTTAAGTTTGACGCAGCTCAGGCATTTTCATACCAGCAGTGCTTTGTTTTACATCGATCTCGATAGCTTTAAAGTGCTTAATGATGCCGAAGGCCATGAAGCCGGCGATGCGCTATTGGTTCAGGTAGCCAATTCATTGCGCCGGTTTTTTAAAGTGCAGGACACACTGGTGCGCATTGGCTCCGATGAATTTGCCGTGCTGGTCGATAATATTGACCGGCAAACGGCATTAACCAGTGCCGAAGGGCTGCGTCATTTATTCGATGGCTATAGCTTTGCCCATCATGGCCACCACTATCATTTGTCGGCCAGTATCGGCGTTAAATGTATCAGCGATGCTGAAAATGTCACCGCCGGTGAAATGCTGTCACATGCCAATCAGGCCTGTTTTACCGCTAAAAAACGGGGCCGTAATCGGGTGCATATTTACAGTCCGGAAGATCGGGAAATGCACACCTTACGACACAGTGTGGAATGGGCGCCGAGAATTCGAGCGGCACTGAAACAAGGCCATTTTGTCCTGGAATTCCAACCAATATACGAGTTGGCCGAGCAACGCATCAATCATTATGAATGCCTGATCCGTATGCGTGGTGATGGCGATATGCTGTATTACCCGAATGATTTTATCCCGGTCGCCGAGGCGATGGGTCTGATTCACCAGATTGATTTTTGGGTGGTCAACCGGGCTTTTGATCTGATGCGAACGCTGCCCGCGGATATCGCGATTGCCATCAATTTGTCCGGTAATATTTTTCTGGATCAGAATCTCTATCCGCTGGTGGAGCGCAAGCTGGCCGAAACCGGCATTGATCCATCGCGGGTGGTGTTTGAAATCACCGAAACATCGGCGATATCCAATTTTGAGCAAACCAAAAAAATGGTGGTGCGACTGCGTGAGCTGGGTTGCCGTTTTGCACTCGATGATTTTGGTGCTGGCTTTAATTCCTACAATTACTTAAAGCATTTTCCGGTGGATATTCTGAAAATTGACGGCGGTTTTATCACCGATCTGGATAACGATCCGGTGGATCAATTATTGGTTAAATCCATGATTGATATCGCCCACAGTTTGGGAAAGCAGGTTGTTGCTGAGTTTGTTGAGCGGCAAAGCACGATGAGTTTGCTACAGGAATATGGCGTTGATTTTGTCCAGGGCTACCTGGTCGGTAAACCACAAACCCAATTGCCTATGCCGCTTAATGCAGCTCGCCGCCGCGCGGCTGCAGACCATGCAGACGACTGATTAAACGCGCTTCTTCATCACTGAGATTACAACTGTCGACAATTTGATCGACACTGACGCCTTTCCGCGCCAGCCGGATGGCATGTTCGTAACCATGTTGGCGACCGGTACCCAAATCAATGGTATTTTGTTGTTCGCGCAATTTATTGAGCATCTGCTCAAATTTAACCACCCGTTCATCGGCGCCCACTGCCGCCGCACATAAACCAGCTAATTGTTGTTCAAGGGCAATAATTTGTGCACTTTGTGCTTTGTGCAGCCGGTAAAAACGCAGCATCATCAGCGCCACCAATAACAGGCTCAGACCCAGCAAACTGTATATCAACATAGCAACGCTCCTATAGCGTGATTACACATATTCATCGATAAGATTATCTGATGGCGGCCGTTTTTTTGGTTTTTCAGGCTCGTCGTCATCTGATTTTTCCGGCATTGGCTTAGGCGGCGGGCGGCGACGATCTTCCGGGGGCGGATCGGTCGGTAAGCCAGGACTTAATGGCTGCGTCGGTTTGAGTTCGTCGTCAGCCATAATCTTTTTTAGAAACTGGCCAAATCAGCGATTTCATCTTCACTGAGTAATTTATTAACATCTACAAGTATCAGTAACGATTTGTCACGGCTACATACCCCCTGAATAAAGCGGGAGCTGTCATCACTGCTGACATTGGGCGCGCTGTCGATTTCGGACTGGTGCAGGTAAACCACTTCAGCCACTTTGTCGACCAGCATGCCCACTACATTGCCGGCGACTTCAACAATAATAATCCGTGAAGAATCATCAGACTCGGTAGTCGGAAGATTAAACCGCCGCCGGGTATCGATAACCGTCACTACATTACCGCGCAAGTTGATGATGCCAATCACATAGCTTGGCGCACCGGGAACCGGCGCAATTTCCGTCAGGCGCAGTACTTCCTGCACTTGCATGACATTAATGCCATAAATTTCATCGGCCAGATGATAGGTGACCCATTGCAATACCGGATCGGTGGCCGAGTTATCTTGTTCGCTCATCAGTTTTGTCCTTTGCCAATCATCAGTCGCTGATTGTCTGCCAATTTTATGACATTGGTATCCGAAAATAACCAATGCAGACTTTATGCCATCTTGGGTTTATAACGCTTTCAGTAAAGCCGGTAAATCCACAATATGCGTTAAACCGGATAACACGGTGCCAGCAAACCATGGCCGTTGGCCGGGTTGGCGCCATTTGCAATCATCCGTTTCGATAGTCAGTATTTTTTTGACACTGCTGACCGCAAGCCCCCAGCGTTTATTATCAACCAACAAAATATAACGTGGCGTTTGCGGTTCGCTATGGTCAGCTTGCAGGACTGCTGCCGGATCCACAACCTGCGTATGCAAGCCCGGCCGGCTCAATAAACCAAGATAATGCGCCGGTTTACCGGCAATTTTTGGCAGGGTGGTTGCTGGCCACTTTTCAATGCCGTCCAATTGATCCAATGGCAAAGCCAGCGACAGGCCTTTCACTTCAAATAACAGTGCCTGAAACGGCGTTGTTAAACGATGCGGCGTGATGACAGGCGCATCTGGTGCGCTAACAATGTTTGTTGCTTCGCTGTAATCTGCTGAGAATGCCGCCTCATTGAGCATATCCTGCAAATACTGCTGTAGCGCATCTTGTTGATCCAGTAAGGGCTTATGCTCAGACATAAGCTTGCTGCGCGGTCGGGGTAGTGGTTTTTTGCAGGAATTTCAGCAGACTGGCATAGGCTTCGCTACCTCGAGCTTCTGGCGAATAAGCGGGTAATGGTATCCCTGCTTTACTGGCATCACGAAACTGGGTGTCAACCGGAATACTCTGTGGCCATACGGTATCTGGATATTGCATTTGCAGCTGTAGCAGACTCTGATTGGCGGCGCGGGTGCGTTTATCAAACATTGTGGGCACGATCAGATACGGCATTTTTTGCTGACGGGAGTGATTAATCAGCGACAGTGTCTGCAACATTCTTTCCAGGCCTTTGAGGGCCAGAAACTCAGTTTGTACCGGGATCAGCAATTTATCGCAGGCGGCCAGAGCATTGATCATCAGTACACCCAGCATGGGCGGGCAATCAATCAGTACGTAAGCAAAGCGTTGCTGCAAATGTTTCAGAGTTTGTTTGATCACCAGGCCTTTGCCACTTTGCACACCAAGTTGCCGATCTAGCGTTGCCATTGCGGTAGCGGCCGGCAATAAAAAAAGATTCGGCAGTTTGGTTTTTTTCAAGGTTTGCAAAATAGCGCTGTTGGGGTTGCTATCGAGTTTTTGGAACAAGGTGTAAATACTGGATTCAATGGTGTCAGGATCGTAGCCCAGATAGGTGGTCAGTGAGCCATGTGGATCCATATCCAACACTAAGGTGCTGTGACCCTGCATCGCCAATAAACTGGCCAGACTGATAACGGTAGTGGTTTTACCAACGCCACCTTTTTGATTGGCAATAGCCCAGACGATCATGGTGTGCTTGAGGCATTATCAGTTGTTTCAGGACTGCTATCGTCATTTGCCGGGGCAGCGGACTCGTCGATCATCGGCAGTAGCAGTTCATTCTGCGGTGCGACGTCATCGTCGAACACCTCTAAGGTGCGACGGCTATCCTGACTGCCCAGAATAACCAAAACCACCCGGCGGTTTTTTTGCCGGCCGATTTCGGTGTTATTATCGGCAATCGGTTTGAATTCGCCGTAGCCAATCGCTGACATCCGCTCTGGTTCGACGCCAAAACGGCTCATTAAGTTAACGACGCTGGCAGCCCGCGAGGCTGATAACTCCCAGTTAGACGGAAAGCGGGGCGTGCTGATCGGGATATTGTCGGTAAAACCTTCTACCTGAATCGGATTGGCCACCGGTGCCAGCACATCAGCAATCTGACCAATCACTGGCACCGCAGCGCTGGCCAGGCGCGCCTCACCACTGCCAAACAGAAAATTGGATTTAATTTCCACCTCCAGCCAGTCTTCGGTTTGTTTGATGCTGACATCTTCATTTTCAATCAGTACCGATAAGGCGCTGCTCAATTGTTTATTAAGCTGTTCGATATCCTCAATACTTTCTTCACCAGGCGGTTCGTTGCTATTGTCTTCACCGGGCGCAGGTTGCTTCGGGATTTCCGGTAATTCAATATCAAAAGTTGGCACTTCCGGCGTGCCAGGGGAGGCGACCCGAGGTCCTTCACCCCGGCTTAGTTCACCAATCTGAATCGGCTCGGCACTGCGATTAGGTTTGGTGAAAACAGTTTCCAGGGTTTCGGATAGCACCCGATATTTGCCTTCATTGACGGACGAAATCGCGTACATCACCACAAAAAACGCAAACAGCAGGGTAATAAAATCGGCGTACGACACCAGCCAGCGTTCGTGGTTTTCGTGTTCTTCGTGTCGTTTGCGGCGTGCCATATCAGCCCAAATAGGCCTGTAAGCGGCTCTCAATATTGCGTGGATTATCGCCATCGGCAACACTGATAAGACCATCGATCAACATCATTTGCAGCTGTGAACGCCGCTGGACAATGGTTTTCAGTTTGTTACCAATTGGCAAAAACAACAGATTGGCAAAACCAACACCGTAAATGGTTGCCACGAAAGCGACGGCAATACCGGAACCCAACGATGACGGATCGGCCAGATTACCCATGACATGAATCAAGCCCAGGACTGCGCCGAGGATCCCGATAGTCGGCGCATAACCGCCCAGTGCTTCATAAACTTTGGCAGCGGCTAAATCGCGGGTTTCCAGTAAATCCAAATCTGTCTCAAGAATTTCCCGGATAACTTCACCCTCGGCGCCGTCAGCAATCAGTTGCAAACCTTTTTGGGTGAACAAATCGCTTTCTTCCAAAGCCAGGCTTTCCAGCTTAAGCAAGCCTTCACGACGCGCTACCTGATTCCATTCCAGAATTTTGGCGAGTTGGACATCTGCCGATTGAGTAGGCGGTTTAAATACCCAAACGGTGATTTTCAGTGCCCTGATAAAGGTATTCATCGGTGTTTGCAGCATGACGGCACCGACCGTGCCGCCCAATACAATCAGCAGGGCGACAGCATTGAGAATCGTTTCAAGATGGCCGCCTTCTAAATGTTGACCGACGACAATGGCGCCGAAGCCCAACAAAATGCCAAAAATACTGAGAATATCCATTTTAATTACAGTGCCGCCAGTTGAGGGCCAATGTCACTCAGGCCAAGAATCTTATCGACTACGCCAGCTTTGGCAACCGCCATCGGCATGCCATAAATGGTACTGCTCTGCTTATCCTGAGCCCAGACCGCACCACCCAGCGCATGCATTTTTTTAGTACCTTCACAGCCATCGGCGCCCATACCGGTGAGAATAATCGTTAAGGTCGTTGCCGGACAAATTTTACTGACTGAACTCAGTGTGATGTCGATACAAGGACGGTAGGTTTCGGCTTCGTCACCACGTTCAATTTGCAGATATAAGCGACCCGGCCGGCCTTTTACTAACAATTGATTACCGCCCGGTGCCAGATAGGCGGTACCAGCTTGCAGCGTATCATTATTGTCGGCTTGTTTAACACGAATTTGGCACTGGCTATTGAGCCGCTCAGCAAACGAAGGTGTGAACGTTGCCGGCATATGCTGCAATAAAACCAGCGGATAGGGAAAGCTCGCCGGCAACTGCGTTAATACTTTTTGCAAGGCCACGGGGCCGCCAGTTGAGGTGCCGATCACCACCAGATCCAGCGTTTTGCTGGGATCGGTTTTGATTTGCCGTGACGGCAAGCTGCCGGACTGCAGTGGGGCAGCTTGCGGACGGGCATTGGTGGCCAGAAAATAAATCCGTTCACAGAGTTTTTGCCGGTCATCGGTTAAATCTTCAAAGCGTTTTGGCAAAAAATCCATGGCGCCGGCTTCCAACGCATCTAAAGTCGCTTTGGCACCTTCGGTGGTCCAGGTTGATAACATCAGTACCGGTGTGGGGCGGCGGCGCATGATCTGCCGGACAGCAGCAATGCCATCCATGACCGGCATTTCCAGATCCATGGTGATCACATCAGGACGGTGGAGGCTGACCATATCGACAGCTTGTTGGCCATCCACTGCCGTGGCAATGACTTCCAGCCGCGGATCGGCATTGATAATTTCAGTTAGCCGGCGACGAAAAAATGCAGAATCATCAACAATGAGAACTTTGACTGTCACGCTATCCCTTAAAAACTACGATGCGCATAGGCCGTCATCAGTTCCGGAAAATCAAGTATCAGCGCAATCCGGCCATCGCCGGTAATAGTCGCCCCGGCCAGGCCTTTGGTACCATGCAGCAACGCACCAAGCGGTTTAATCACGACCTCTTCCTGACCGATCAACTGGTCAACCACAAAGCCGACTTTACGGGTGCCGACATTGACGATCACTACATGCTCGGTGGCCGGTTTCGCCGAGTCGTCAAAATGATTGGTCAGCCATTTACGTAAATAAAATAACGGCAATGCCTTGTTGCGCACCAGCACGGTTTGCTGACCATCAACGGTATTGGTTTTACGCAGATCCAGATTAAAAATCTCATTGACGCTGACCAATGGGAAAGCAAAGATTTGATCGCCAAGCATTACCATCAGGGTTGGCATGATGGCCAAAGTTAACGGTACTTTTATCGATAAAGTAGTGCCCTTGCCGAGTTCTGATTGAATATCAATGACACCGTTGAGCTTGGAAATACTGGTTTTCACCACATCCATACCCACGCCGCGCCCGGATATATCGGAGATCTCTTGTTTCATCGAAAAGCCCGGTGCAAAAATCAGCGCAAAACATTCCGACTCGGTCAGCCGGGAAGCAGCTTCTTCATCCATCATGCCTTTTTCAACAGCTTTGCGGCGCAGCACTTCAGGATTCATGCCGGCGCCATCATCGGCGATGGTCAACAGAATATGATCGCCTTCCTGGGCAGCGGCCAACACAATGTTACCAGTGCGCGGTTTACCTGCAGCTTCGCGGACATCGGGCATTTCGACGCCATGATCAACAGCATTACGCACCAGATGTACCAACGGATCGGCCAGCGCTTCCACGAGATTTTTATCTAAGTCGGTTTCTTCACCGCGTAGTTCGAGGTTAATGTCTTTTTTCAGACTGCGGGCCAGATCACGGACGACACGCGGAAAGCGGCCAAAAACCTTTTTAATCGGCTGCATGCGGGTTTTCATGACGGCGGACTGTAAATCAGCGGTGACTACGGCGAGATTGTTAACCGCTTTGGCCATTTCTTCGTTTTCAAAAGCGGCTTCCAGTGTGTTGATACGATTACGAACCAACACCAATTCGCCGACCATGTTCATGATCTCATCAAGCCGTGCGGTATCAACGCGAACACTGGTTTCGGCTGGCGGAGGCGCGGCTTTGGCCGGCGCAGACGTTTTATCCTGATTACTGATATCGGCTGGTTTTTCTGCCGCAGGCGGTGGACTATCAACTGCTTTTACGGTTTCTGCTTTGGCCGGTTCGGCGGTTTTAGAGACTGGTGTACCAGGTGCTTGTTTCTTACCCTGAAGTTCATCGAGTAACGCCTCGAATTCTGCCTCGGTCATTTCATCATCAGAAGCAGCTGCTGTTTCAGGGGGCTCAGCGACAGGGGGCGGATTTTTCATACCCGGTGCGGCATTACCATGCAATTGATCGAGCAGGGCTTCAAATTCATCATCGGTAATATCATCACCACCGGCACTGTCGGCTTCGGCAGGGGCTTTTGAAACGGGTTCTGGCTCCGGTTCCGGTGCGGCTGGCGCCGCAGGGGCAGCATCAGCAGCATCAGCTTCCAGATAGGCAGCCAATTGGCTCAGAATTGCCGGATCAGCTGCCTGCGGATATTCGCCGCTTTTTAATTCGGCAAACATGGCATTTAAGCTGTCGAGCACTTTCAAAAAGGTGTCCATCATGTCGGCATCAACTTGCCGTTCACCCTGACGTAACAGGTTAAAGACGTCTTCACCTTTGTGGCATAAAGCCACCATGGCATCCAGGCTTAAAAAGCCGGCGCCACCTTTGATGGTATGAAAACCACGGAAAATAGAATTGAGCAGGTCACTGTCCTGCGGCTGTGACTCCAGCGCCACCAATTGTTCATTAAGGCCGTCGAGAATTTCTTCTGCCTCGACCATAAAGTCCTGGAGAATTTCGTCATCAGTATCCAGCGCCATACTCGCTTTCCTTTAGAAGCCGAGACTCGATAACAAGTCATCAACATCATCCTGGTTGCTCACCACATTGGCCTTTTTATCGGCATTAATTTGTGGTCCTTCAGCTTTCAAAGGATCAACTTCGGCTGGTTTGCTGGTGGTATTTGGCTGGCCCGCTAATTTGACTAGCCGAACCAGATTATCCTCAACTTCTTCCACCAGACCGATTACTTGACGTAATACCTGGCCGGTTAAATCCTGAAAACCCTGTGCCAGCGTCACTTCCGACAGATTATGGTGGATCTGCTGGGCGTGCGTGCTGACCGACGGCAAGTAGACTTCGATTTCACGGCTTAATTCGCGAAATTCCTCGGCGGACATTTCTCGATTGCGAAAACGTTGCCAGCTTGCATCAAGCTTAGCGGCCGTTTCCTGCAATTCATTAGCGAGCGGCAACGTTTCGTCAATAAATCCCAATGTTTTATGGGCTGCGGCTTCGGTGGTTTCGATAACGTAATTGAGCCGGTCACGGGTGTCGGGCATGTCTTTGTGCGTCAAATCAACCAATCGGCTGTCGACTTTAAAATTGTTGAGCGCTTCATGCAGGTCACGCGTCAGTTTTCCAACTTCCCGAAACAGCGCCGTTTCACGGCTTTCACTTAACTTGGCAAGTTGCTGTTTGACAGTGACATCGTCATCTTGCTCGAGTGCCGCCAACAAGGCGCGGGCGGCTTCGATTTGGGCCGCTTTAGAGTCTGCTTGCATAAATCACCTTGGGGCTGGCTATTGGGTATTGATTCGTTCGAAGATTTTTTCGATTTTGTCTTTCAATGTGGCGGCGGTAAACGGTTTGACGATGTAGCCGTTGACGCCGGCCTGGGCGGCTTCGATGATCTGCTCGCGTTTGGTTTCAGCGGTCACCATTAATACCGGCAGGCTGACTAATTTTTCATCAGCACGCACTTTTTTCAGCAGATCGATACCCTGCATACCCGGCATATTCCAGTCGGTGATCAAAAAATCAATGCCACCGGCTTGCAAAATCGGCAAGGCAGTCAAACCATCATCGGCTTCCAGCGTGTTGTTAAACCCCAAATCCCGCAGCAGGTTTTTGATAATCCGTCGCATTGTGGAAAAGTCATCCACAATGAGGATCTTCATATTCTTGTCCAAAATCTTTCTCCCAAGATCACTGTAACCAGTCGCGTAGTTTACCGCGCAGCCTGACCACAGTCTGACTGTGGATTTGACTGACACGCGATTCGCTAACACCTAGCACTTCGCCAATTTCTTTTAAATTTAACTCGTCATTATAGTACAGGCTCATCAACAGCCGTTCGCGTTCTGGTAGCGTATCAATCGCTTGTGCCAGTGCTTGTTGAAAGCCAGTATTTTCAGTATTGGCTTCCGGTGAATCGGGCAAATCACCAAGACCTTCCGTATCGGCCAGCTGATGATCGGTCAGTTCATCAAGACTGAATACCTGATGACCCGATGATGCTTGTAACTGCTGATGATATTCATCCAAATCCATGCCCAGTGCATTGGCAATTTCTGTGTCCTGCGCCGGCCGGCCGAGTTGCTGTTCCAGTTGTTGCATGACTTCAGAAATTTCCCGGGCTTTACGGTGTACCGAACGTGGTGCCCAGTCATTTCTGCGGATTTCATCGAGCATTGAGCCACGAATACGAATCCCAGCGTAGGTTTCGAAGCTGGCACCCTGACTGGCATTGTATTGTTGGGATGCATCCAGCAAGCCAATCATACCGGCTTGAATCAGATCATCGACATCAACAGTGTGCGGTAACCGGGCGATTAAATGGTAAGCGATACGTTTTACCAGCGCACCATGTTGCTGGACCAATTCAGCTTGGGACAGACCGGCGGTATATTGCTGGTAAACAGATGCGCTCATCATATTTTACACAGCTTCAATACTGGCACGGATCAGCCGTTCAACAAAAAACTCCATATGCCCTGTGGGGGCTTTACGGACTGGCCAGAATTCGATTTTTTTGGCCAGATGGGCAAATGCAGCAGCAGATTTACTGCGCGGCACATAATCGACAACACTGCGCTGTTTTTTGACGGCGCGGCGCAGATCTTCATCAAAAGGCACGATGCCCATGAAGTCGAGCGTCACCTCCAGAAAACGATCACAAACCATGGCTATTTTATCAAACAGTTCGCGGCCTTCCTGAACATTCCTGCCCATATTGGCAATAATATGAAACCGCTGAACGCCATGTTCACGACTGAGTAATTTAATCAGGGCATAGGCATCGGTGATTGAGGCCGGTTCATCACAGACCACCACAATGACCTCTTGGGCGGCGCGGCTGAAACTGATGACACTGTCGGCAATGCCTGCGGCGCTATCAATTAACAACACATCAATATGTTGCTCGAGCTCACTAAATGCCTGAATCATGCCGGCGTGTTCGGCTGGACTGAGTTCGGCCATTTTTTTGACGCCGGAGGCGGCGGGGATGATTTGCATACCTGCTGGCCCCTCGACCAGTATTTCCCGAAGTGTTTTGGTGCCTTCCAGTACATGCAGCAGATTAAATTGTGGATGCAGACCGAGCATCACATCAATATTGGCAAGCCCCAAATCGGCATCCAGTAAAACCACCTGTTTGCCCTGTGAAGCCAGCGCTACGCCAAGATTGACAGTGACATTGGTTTTACCGACACCACCTTTGCCGCTGGCAATGGCAATGACTTTAACCGGGCGTGATGCTTGTTGCATTTGGCGCAGACCGGCGGCCTGATCCTGCGGTGTTTCAGCCATAAGCGGCAAAACCTCCATAACTGGACACGGTGTGCGGGTCCGGGTTGTGTTGGGCTGAATGCATCAGTTCGCTGGCCTGATTAACCAGGCTGTTAGGCCGGGCCAAAGACAAATCCTCAGGCACCTGCTGGCCATTACACACATAGGCCAGCGGCAACTGATAACGGATCATCGCAGAAACGGCACCACCGAGGCTGCCGGCTTCATCAGTTTTAGTCAAAATACAGCCATCTAAATTTAAATGTGAAAACGCAGTAATCATATCATTGAGCGCGCTATTTTGGGTGGTAGCCGATAGCGTTAACAAAGTACGGATCCGCGCCGACTGCTGTTGCAGCATGGCAAATTTTTCGGTGAGACGCATATCGCGTGGATTCATACCGGCAGTATCGATCAGGATATAACGCCGATCAAGCAAGTCGCTCAGAGCGGTGGCAAGTTCCTGATGATTACGCGCGACGCGCACCGGCACCCCGAGAATACGCGCGTAGGTACGTAATTGTTCCTGGCCGCCAATGCGATAACAATCGGTGGTGATCAATGCCACATTTTTGGCGCCGTGTTTCAGTGCGCAGCGGGCGGCAATTTTGGCGATGGTTGTGGTTTTCCCGACACCGGTCGGGCCGACCAAAGCGGTGATGCCGCCATGTTCCATCATATCTTGCGCTTGCAACGGAATTTGCGCAGCCAATCGGCCCAGTGACTGCCGCCAGGCAGTTTCCAGATCATCGATTCCAGCTGCTTGCGTGACCAGCTGTTTGGCCAGCTCGACATCGGTGCCCATATGCAAATGCCGCTTGAGTAATTGCATTTGGGTCGGACTTTGCCGGGCCATGTCTTTCCATGTCAGATCTGACAGCTGGTTTTGCAGCATATCGCGCAGACCGGCAATTTCTTTACGCATTTGTACCAAAGTCGGTTCCTGAGACCAGATATTTTCCGGGCGTGGCGCGCTAACTTGCGCTTGCTGCGGTTCTGGTTCAATTTCGACGCTGGGCGTTTCCTGACGTTGTCTGGCGGGTGGTGTCTGTCGACGAAACTGTGACTCGTCATAATCAGTCGCAGCAACAATTTCGACACCGCCATCAACACGGGTATTGGACAGGATCACTGCATCCGGACCCAATACTTCGCGGACTTCACGAATTGCCTGACGCACATCTGCTGCCTGGAATCGTTTTATTTTCATAGCCTAACCTCTCTAGCGGCCAACATTGGCGACAATACGGATCTGTTTGTCATCCGGAATTTCGTTATACGAAAGCACATGTAAACCGGGAATTGCGTGGCGGATAAACCGGGAAATCCAACCGCGTAATCCCGCCTGTACCACCAGAATTGCCGCTTCGCCAGCCATTTCCTGACGTTGTGACGCTTCTTGCAAATTACGGTGCATGTTTTCGGCGAGGCCAGGTTCCAGACTGGCACCACCTTCACCGGATGCTTGCAGTGTTTTTAGCAATATCTGTTCCAGCTCTGGATCCAGCGTGATGATTGGCAGATCTGTTTTGGTGCCATTAATATGCTGAACAATCGAATGAGCCAACGACATCCGCACCGCAGCCGTAATGGCTTCTGGCTCAGGATTGCGCGCCGCTTGTTCAGTAATCGCCTCGGTAATAGTGCGAATATCACGGATCGGAATATTTTCTTGTAATAAGTTTTGCAGCACTTTTTGCACGGTGCCCAATGGCACGGTGTCAGGAACCAGACCCTCAACCAGTTTCGGGGCGATTTTCGACAAGTTGTCGAGCAGGTGCTGGACTTCTTCACGGCCCAGCAAATCATGTGCATGGTTTTGCAATATTTTGCTGAGATGGGTGGCGACGACGGTATCGACATCAACGACGGTATAACCCTGCGCCTGCGCGCTTTCCCGCTGGGACGGTTCGATCCAGACAGCTTCCAGGCCGAACGCTGGATCCTGGGTATTAATGCCTTCAAGCTGACCAAATACCTGGCCGGGATTAATGGCCAGCATCCTGTCGGGGTAGACTTCCGCTTCGCCAAAAGTCACCCCAAACAGCGTGATGTGATAGGCGGTCGGCGCAAGATCAAGATTGTCGCGAATATGTACCGGCGGTATCAAAAAGCCCATTTCCTGGGAGATTTTTTTACGGATGCCTTTGATACGGGTCATCAGTTGGCCGCCCTGGTTTTTATCAACCAGCGGAATCAAGCGATAACCGACTTCCAGACCAATCGGATCCACCGGGCTTAAATCATCCCAGCTGAGTTCTCTCTGTTCACGTGGTGTTTCAGTTTGTGGTGTGGGTGCGTCTTCAATAGCCGCGGCAGCTTTTTGACGTTGAGACATCAGCCAGGCACTGCCACCACCGGCACCGGCCAGTAGCAAAAATGGCAGATTAGGCATACCGGGAATAATGCCCAGACCGCCGATAATGCCAGAGGTGATGTACAGGGTTTTTGGTTCTTTGAATAACTGTCCGAAGATCTGTTTGCCCATATCCTGTTCGGACGTCGAGCGGGTCACCAATAAACCGGCAGCGGCAGCCAGCAGCAGTGACGGAATTTGAGCGACCAGACCGTCACCAATGGTCAGCAGGGTATAGTTATGTGCGGCTTCGCCAAAGCTGAGGCTATGCTGCAGCGTACCGATAATCAAACCACCGATAATATTGATAAATAGAATCAAAATACCGGCGATAGCATCACCGCGGACAAATTTACTGGCACCATCCATCGAGCCGTAAAAATCAGATTCCTGCATGATTTCTTCACGACGCAGGCGGGCTTCATCCTGGGTAATCAGACCGGCATTCAAATCAGCATCAATTGCCATTTGTTTACCAGGCATCGAATCTAAGGTGAAGCGAGCGCTGACTTCAGCGATCCGGGTGGCACCTTTGGTGACCACGACAAAGTTGATAATCACCAGAATGGCAAATACCACCAGACCAACGGCGTAATTACCGCCAATAACAAATTCACCAAATGACTCAATAACCTGACCAGCAGAAGCGGTGCCAGTATGACCTTCGAGCAAAATGATCCGTGTCGAGGCGACATTCAGGGCTAAACGCAGCAGGGTGGCGATCAGCAAAATACTCGGGAAAGCTGCAAAATGCAGTGGCTTTAAGACGTAAACACTGGCCAGCACAATGACCAGTGACAAGGCAATATTGAAGGTAAATAACATGTCCAGCATAAATGCTGGTAGCGGGATGACTACCATGGCCAGTAAGGCCACCAGTAACATAGGTGCGGCGGCGTGGCCGCTGAGCATCGTGCCGAAGCGGCGGGACATGGTCACATTTTCCATTTACTACTCGTCTCGTCTGAATTCGTCAGGTATTGGCAAATCCTCCGTATTCAGGTGCGGTTTATTACCACCGCGGTTGCGATAACGACGCAGCTGGAATACAAAGGCCAGTACTTGCGCTACTGCAATATATAGACCAGCTGGGATCTCTTCACCGATTTCAGTGTTATAAAAAATCGCCCGGGCCAGTGGTGGTGCCGATAATTGCGGCACATCATTATGTTGACCGACCATACGAATTTGCTGGGCGATTAAGTCAGCCCCCTTGGCGACCATGACCGGCGCGCCGGATTTGCTTTGGTCATAGCGCAGGGCTACAGCATAGTGGGTTGGGTTGGTGATAATGACGTCAGCTTTAGGTACATCCTGCATCATGCGGGCTTGTGACAACTGTATTTGCATGCGCCGTATCCGGCCTTTAACCTCAGGGCTACCATCAGTTTCTTTGTGTTCGTCTTTGACTTCCTGCTTGGTCATTTTCAGTTGCCGGGCGTGATTCCATTTCTGGAACGGCACATCGATCAAGACAATCAAAATCAGGCTGGCACAAATCGCCAAAAAGCCCCACAGCACGATATAACCGAGTTCGGCCATGGCCGGAATCACTTCTTGCTGACCCAGCGTCAATAATTGGTCACGCAAACCCCACAAAATCACCGTACCGAAAAAACCGACCAGCAAAAATTTACCGAGCGCTTTGCCCAACTCAACCAGACCTTGCGGGCCAAAAATGCGTTTCAGGCCTTTCAGCGGGCTGAGTTTTTCTGGTTTGATGCCCATCGCCTGCGCCGAAAAATTCCAGCCGCCGATTAAAGCCGGTGCTGACAGCGCGGCAATCACGGTCACAACGAGAAACGACAACAAGTCTAAGGCCATGATTTCGACGCCTTTCCAGAGCGAATCAAGCATAGCGCCGACATCAAAAAGATCATTGCGATCAAATGACATGCCGAGCTTCATGACGTCACCCAGACTTTGAATCAGACCTTCGCCGACCACAAACATTGCCGCGGCACTGGCCAGTAATACCATTACCGTGTTCAGTTCCTGCGATCGTGGTACCTGGCCTTTTTCACGCGCCTCCTGCAGGCGCTTGGCGGAGGGTTCTTCGGTCTTTTCCTGGGCGCTATCCTGTTCAGCCATTACTTTCTACCAAAAGTCGGGTCATTTGCAGCATTTCATCGGATAAATTAATCAAATGTTGGCCGACCAGTGGCAGGGTGAACAGCATAATGACAAAGCCCAAAATAATGCTCATTGGAAAGCCGATAGAAAACGGACTGATTTGCGGTGCCGCCCGTGACAAAATACCAAAGCCCAGATTGACCATGGTCAGTGAACCAATGGCTGGCAGGGCAATTAAAATCGCTGCGGCATACATCCAACTACCCAATAAGGCGATGTCCCGGAATGATTCGATGGGCAGTCCGCCACTGCCCACCGGCATGGTAAAAAAGCTCTCGGCCAATACCTGAATTAATACCAAATGACCATTGATACTGACAAAAATCAGGCTGACAAAAATCAGATAAAACTGACTGATCACCGGCACCGTCTGGCCATTTTGCGGATCCACCAGTGAGGCAAAACCCAAACCCATCTGCATGGCAATGACCTGACCGGCAATAATGAAGGCATTAAATAATAATTGCAGCATAAAGCCCAAGCAGACACCGATAAGTATTTGCTGGGTGATCAGTAATAAACCCTCAGCACTGATGGCGCTGACCTGTGGCATGGGGGTGTTTATCGTTGGCACAACCACCATGGTGATCACCAGCGCAATTAACAAGCGAAAACGGGTGTTGATGTAATTAGCACTGAAAATAGGTGCCGCCATCACCATCGCGGCAATGCGGATAAACGGCCATAAATAGCTGCCAATTATGCCGCTGAGTTCTGCCAGCGAAAAACTCATCACTCAGCCGATAAGATAGGGGATGTTTTCGAAGATACGCAGCGCATAGTTAGTGACCATACTCAGCATCCACGGGCCAGCGAACATCAGCACCAGAATAGTCACCAACAATTTGGGAATAAAGCTCAGCGTTTGTTCATTAATAGAGGTTGCTGCCTGAAACATACTTACCAGCAAGCCAGCCACCAGTGCCGGCATTAAAATAATGATAATCAGCAGGATAATAACTTCCAGCGTCTGATGCATCACGGTGATAACGGTTTCAGGAGTCATAGCTAAATATAAAAACTCGAGGCCAAAGTGCCCATCAACAACGCCCAGCCATCAATCAATACAAACAACATCAGTTTGAATGGCAACGAAATAATCATTGGTGACAACATCATCATACCCATTGCCATCAGCACACTGGCCACCACCAAATCAATGATCAGAAACGGCACAAAAATCAAAAAGCCAATCTGGAAAGCGGTTTTCAATTCACTGGTCACAAAGGCTGGCAGCAACAAACTGAACGGCACATCTTCAGCAGATTCCAGTGCGGCATAACCACCGATTTCCGCAAATAACTCAATATCACTTTCCCGGGTCTGGGCAATCATAAAATCCCGAAACGGGCCGCTGACCGCCTGCACCGCTTCACTGGCCTGCATATCGCCATCCATATAGGGTTTAACACCATTTTCGTAGGCGCTGCCAAACACCGGATGCATAATAAAAATCGTTAAAAATAATGCCAGACCAATCAGAATTTGATTGGAAGGGGTCGACTGAACCCCCATTGCCTGACGCAAAATCGCCAGCACAATAATAATACGGGTAAATGAGGTCATCATCATCAAACCGGCTGGCAACAAGGTCAGCACGGTCATCAACGCCAGAATTTGCAAGGTCAGCGAATAGCTTTGGCCACCATCTTCACCGGTGGTCAGCGTTAATGCCGGAATACCCGGGTCAGCAACAGCCAGCAGCGGACTTAATAACAACAAAAAAGCCAGTAAAACCCGCATTACTTACTCCGTTGCTGCATAAATTGTTTGAGTTTGTCGCTAAATACCGTGCTTTGTTGACCGGCATTTAAATCCAGTGGCTGCTCTAAGGCGGTCAGTAAATTGACATTTTGTGGGGTGACACCGAGTAATAACTGCTGTTCACCGACTTGCAGCAAAACGGCTTTTTCTCGCGGGCCCAGCGGCAGGGCAGCAATAACTTTAAATTGTTGCTGACCAATGCCATGCCATTGCTGACTGCGTTTCATCAACCAGGCCATTGCCACAATCAATGCTAATACCAGCAATAAGCCAAATAGCGTTTGCAATAAATTACCGGCATCGACACCCGGCGCTTCGCGCTGGGCGGTCTCGGCAACTGCCAGCACTGGCAGGCCGCAAAAAATTAAAAACAGGGATTTCATCGTAATTTTTTAATGCGTTCGGCCGGACTAATCACATCGGTCAGACGGATACCAAATTTATCGTTGACCACCACCACTTCACCGTGGGCAATCAGGGTATCGTTTACCAACACATCCATTGGTTCACCGGCTAAACGATCCAGTTCCACTACCGAACCCTGACTGAGCTGCAGCAAATTGCGGATACTGATGCGGGTGCGGCCGATTTCCATGGAAATGGTCACCGGTATATCTAAAACCATATCCAGATTGACGTCACCACGCGGTTTGCCGCTGTCATCAAGTTTGGTCATTGGTGCGGTTTTGGCATCCGGTTTGGGCGCTTCATCCCTGGCTTCTGCGTCGGCCTGTTCTGCCATGGCAGATGCCCAGTCGTCATCGGCACTGCTATCGTCAACTTGTTCTTCCAGGGCTGCCGCCCATTCGTCGGCCAGATCCTGGTCGGATTGTTTGCTGTCTTCGCTCATTTTTGGCTTACCTTTTTCAGCTGGTAATTGGGTGTTGGATCTTTGGGATGTTCAATGATCGTAGTGACTTTCAGTGCCGCTTTGTCATTATGTTCACCATAAGTCGCACGAAACATCGGTACGTCTTCCACCATGGCAACGACTTCTTTGGGCATTTCAATGGGAATGATGTCGCCGACTTTTAACTGGCGGACCTGCTCTAAACTCAATCGCGTTTTCGCCAGCGTTGATGATAACTGTACTTCAGCAATCATCAGTTCTTCGCGCATCGCCCGGCCCCAGCGACCATCATCGGCGCTGCGATCACTTTGCAGACCGGTATCGAGTAATTCGCGAATCGGTTCGAGCATCGAGTAGGGCAAGGTAATATGCAAATCACCGCCGCCGCCATCAAGTTCAATATGGAAGGTGGAAATCACTACTACTTCACTGGGGCTGACAATATTGGCGAACTGCGGATTGACCTCATGATTGATGAATTCAAAATTAACCGGCATCACTGGAGACCAGGCTTCGGTTAAATCCTCAAAGCACAAATTCAGCACCATGCGAATCACCCGCAGCTCAGTGGCGGTAAATTCACGACCCTCAATACGCGCCGGAAACCGCCCTTCGCCACCGAAATAATTATCAAGCAGGGTAAATACCAGCTTTGGTTCAAACACCACCAGACCGGTGCCGCGCAGCGGCTGTAACTGAATGAGATTAAGGCTGGTAGGCACAAACAACGTGTGTATATACTCAGAAAATTTCATAACCTGCACGCCACTGACAGAAATCTCCGCCGAGCGACGCAACATATTAAATAAACTGATTCGTAAATAACGGCCAAAACGCTCGTTGATCATTTCCAGTGTCGGCATCCGGCCACGAATAATCCGCTCTTCGTTGCCAAAATCGTAACGCCGCGGTTTGCCGAATTCGTCCAGATCCTGTTTTTCAGTTTCCAGATCGCCGTCACCGAGCCCGCTCAGCAGGGCATCGACTTCGTCTTGAGAGAGAATATCGTGAACGGCCATGGTTATTGCATGACCAAACTGGTGAAGTACACGGCTTCTATGCCTTTCTGATTATCGGCCAGTGTTGCCAATTGCTGATTGATGGTTTCTAACGTGGCCTGTTGTAACGCCCGAGTGCCCTCACTGGTATTCAGATCGTCATAATTTTGACTGAAGAACAACATTAACAATTCATGAATAATTGCCGGCTCATGAGCAACAAAATCGTTAATTGCCTGTTGATTGCGCGCCATGATTTTCATTTTGATTTGCAGATAACGCACCGCGTCATTACTTTGCTTGCCAAAATTGACGATAAACGGATCTTTAACGTCATGATAAATCGGCGCAGCTTTAGCTGCCTCGGTGCTTTCTGTTGATTCGGCATCGTTGTCATCACCGCTCAAAAAGTAGGCGGCTGCCAGGCCAGCCACTGCCAGTATCACAACAATAATGATACCCAGCAGCAGCTTTTTTTTGCTTTTGCCTGGATTGATGTCAATGTCGTCTTTTTGTTCAGCCATGCGTTATTATCCTGTTACTTGCTGAAGTTAAAGCAATTAGCGTGCCTGCTTATTGCCAGAGAAAGCTGGTGAAAAATACCGCTTGTAAATTGCTGTTATTGATTTCACTTTCAAAAATCGCGTTGATGACTTGATAGGCTTCTTGTTGCAGTGCTTTGCGGCCCTCGAGGCTGCTGATTTTGGTCATATCCTGGTCAGCAAATAAAATCCTGAGGCTATCCTGAATCATCGGTAAATGCTTATTAGCGCTCTGAATGATTTGTGGATCATCGGATTTCAGGGCCACTTTAATCTGTAAATAGCGGGCTTTCTGTTCACTTTGTCGCAGAAAGTTGATGGTGAAGGCTTCTTCAATTTGATAGTAATTGCCGACTGCACCAGCGTTTTCAGCAGCCTGCAAAGGCAAACTGCTTAAGCAAAACATCAGTAACAACATTAGTGAACGCTTCATGGCTTGCTATACTCCTGACCGGATTGGTTTGGGCTTGTTTATCTTTCATACCGACTATTGATGGCGCATTGTGTTCGCCATGACGGATATGAAAGATAAACAAGTTTTAAAGCCTGATTATGACAAGCTTGGATTGCACACGAAAGGGGTTACTTTGCCGCATTCATCTGATAAGGCTGCACCGGCTGCAGCCGTTTCCAACATCGATAAATGGCTGACATGGCCACAATATCTGTTACCGCAACATCTATTCTCAAAGCTGATGTACCGTTTATGTCGCTGCCGTTGGCCGTGGCTGAAAAACGCTATGATCAAAGCAATCATCAAACAATACCACGTCGATATGTCATTGGCACAGCAGCAAGATATCAATGCCTTTGAACATTTTAATGCTTTTTTTACCCGCGCTTTGCGGCCGGAAGTCCGGCCCCTGGCAGCCAGTGAATTGCTGTCACCGGTGGATGGCAATATCAGCCAAATAGGTGCTATTCAAGGCGGGCGGATTATTCAGGCTAAAGGCCAGGATTATAGTGTTGCCGAACTGCTGGGTAACGATGCAGCGATGGCGGAACAATTTGCCGGCGGCCAGTTTGCCACGATCTATCTGTCGCCACGTGATTATCACCGTATCCATATGCCGTGCGCGGGGCGATTGCAGCATATGCGTTATGTGCCGGGCAAATTGTTTTCGGTCAATCCGCGCACGGTGCGGGCGGTGCCACGGGTGTTTGCCCGTAATGAACGTTTGGTGACAATTTATCAAACCGATTTTGGGCCGATGGCAGTAATTTTGGTGGGCGCGATTTTTGTCGGCAGTATGCAAACGGTGTGGCAAAACGGTGAAATCACACCGCCCTATGGCAAACAGATCCGTGACTGGCAATATCAGACCGATGATATCCATTTGGCCAAAGGCGCCGAAATGGGCCGTTTTAATATGGGCTCAACGGTGGTGCTGTTATTACCGCCAGGCGCGCCGGCCTGGCGTCAGACGTTGACAGCAGATACGCCACTGATAATGGGTGAAGCACTGAGCTGATTTCATTAATCATGGCCGCATAAAAAAGCCGGCTGTCGCCGGCTTTTTTAGAATGTAAAAGACCTCAGATATTATTGCGCCAGGCGTGACAGGAATTATCCTGCAGTTTGCTAACGCCTTCCGGCCCCCAGCTGCCAGCAGGGTAAGTCGCCACATGGGATTTATCTTGCGACCATTTATCCAGAATCGGATCGACCACTTTCCACGCCAGATTAACTTCATCAGAGCGTAAAAACAGCGAGCGATCTCCCTGAATGGCATCCAGAATCAGCGCTTCATAAGCATCTAACTTGTGTTTGTTATCGTCGCTTTCAACCGTTTCCAGACCGACGGTATGGGATGTCAGCTCAAGCCCGGGTTCTTTGGATTGCAGTTCAATACGCAGGGTATTGTCCGGTTGCAGACCCATAACAATCCAGTTGGCGTGGCTGTCACCGATATCGGTGTCTTTAAACAATTCTTGTGGCGGTTTTTTAAAGCGAATGGCAATCATCGCTTTTGATTCTGGCATACATTTACCGGTGCGCAGGTAAAACGGCACACCACGCCAGCGCCAGTTATCAATATAAATCTTCATCGCCGCATAGGTTTCAGTGACGCTGTCTTTTGGCACTTCCTCATCATCGAGATAACCGGGCACTGCCTGGCCATTGACTTCCCCGGCTGCATACTGACCGCGGAAGGCATGTTGATCAACGATATCCGGGGTGATTGCGCGGATGGCTTTCAGCACTTTGACTTTTTCATCACGTAGCGATTCATCATCCAGATTTGCCGGTGGTTCCATGGCAACCAGCGCCATTACTTGTAATAAATGGCTCTGAATCATATCGCGCAATGCGCCGGAGGTATCGTAATAACCGGCACGGCCACCGACACCTTGTTGCTCGGCGTGGGTGATTTGTACGTGATCAATGTAGTTGCGGTTCCATAACGGTTCCAGCAACAGGTTGGCAAAGCGGAACACAAAAATATTCTGTACTGTGCCTTTGCCAAGATAATGATCGATACGGTAGGTTTGTTGTTCGGTGAAATTACGACGCAGCGTTTGTTCCAGTTCATTAGCACTTTTCTGGTCGTAACCAAACGGTTTTTCGACCACTAAATGCCGGAAGCCCTCAGTTTCTTTGTTGAGACCAACCGTTGATAATTGATCGCCGACGACGCCAAACAGTGATGGGCTGATAGACAGGTAGAAAACGATATTTTTCGAAAAATTGTTAGCCGGATCATTAAGCATATCGGCTAAATCTTTGTAGCTTGCGGTATCGTTAATATCGTTCATGAAATAACTGACACGGTTCAGGAAGGTATCCATGACCTGCTGATCCAGACCGCCGCGGGCCTTGGCAGAAACATAATCTTTAACCAGTGCGTGCCAGTCTTGTTGGGTGCTTTCCTTGCGGCCCATGCAAATGATTTTGGTTTCTGGAGTAAGCCGGTTTTCGGCATCTAAGTGATATAACGCCGGTAGCAGTTTTTTTTGTGATAAATCGCCGGTGGCGCCGAAAATAATGATGGTACAAGGTTGCATGATTTCTCCCGTAGCAGGCTGTGACTGTGGCCGTGAGCGTATATAATTTATCAATTGTACAATTTTGGAGTTGCTCGTGCGAAAAATTCTGTTTGCCAGTAGTGAAGTTACCCCTTTGATGAAAACCGGGGGTCTGGCAGACGTCTCCGCCAGTCTGCCAATCGCGCTTGATGAGCAAGGGCAGGATGTGCGGATTGTCATGCCGGCCTATCGGGCAACATTGCAACAAATTACTGATGCAGAAGTCGTCGGCAGTTTAAAACTCAACGGCTATCATGCGCCGGTCAATATTTTGCAAACCACGCTGCCGGGCAGTGATGTGCCGTGCTGGCTGATTGATTCACCGGAACATTTTGATCGTGATGGCGGGCCTTACAGCGGTATCGACGGCAAAGACTGGCCTGATAATGCAGCCCGTTTTGCTCTGTTGTGCCGGGCGATTGTGGCGATTGCCAAAGACCAGGCCGGGCTGCACTGGCAGCCAGATATAGTGCATTGCCATGATTGGCAAACCGGACTGGTACCAGCTTTATTGCGTTTGCAGCAGGACAGACCTGCGACGGTATTTACCATTCACAATCTGGCCTATCAGGGACTGTTCAGCCGTGAACTGTTTGACATCCTCGATTTGCCGGATAGTTTGTGGCATATGGACGGGCTGGAATTTTACGGTCTGCTGTCGTTTATGAAAGGCGGTCTGGTGTATGCCGACCATATCACCACTGTCAGCCCAACCTATGCTGATGAAATCTGTGATTATGAATTTGGCTATGGCCTTGAAGGGCTGCTGAAGTTGCGCGCCAATCAGGGGCGGCTCAGTGGCATTGTTAATGGGGTTGACACAAAAGTATGGGATCCGGCCAAAGATCCGGCACTGGCGAAAAATTACAGTGCTGCCACCATTCGCTTTAAGGCCGTTAATAAACAGGCATTGCAACAGCGGTTTGCCTTACCTGACAGCGCCAAAACCCTGGTCATTGGTCTGATTAGTCGTTTGGTGTCACAAAAAGGCATCGATTTATCGATTGAAGCGCTGGACCAGTTACTGTCGGAAAATGCCGATATTCAGCTGGTCTGTCTGGGTAGTGGTGAAGCCGGTTTTGAACAGGATTTACGGGTGCTGCGGGCCCGTTATCCAGACAGGGTAGGCTTGCAACTGGGTTATGATGAAGCTCTGGCCCATCAAATCGAAGCGGGTGCTGATGTGTTTTTGATGCCGTCGCGGTTTGAGCCTTGTGGCCTGAATCAGCTATACAGTTTGCGCTATGGCACGTTGCCGGTGGTGCGTAACACCGGCGGTCTGGCTGATACGGTGGTGGATGCCACCGAAGCCAACCGCAAAAATAATACGGCAACGGGGTTTAAATTTACCGCCGCCAATAGCGAAACCCTGGTCGAAAAATTGCACGAAGTCATCGAATTATTCAGCCATCCACGTCTATGGCGACGAATGATGCTGACCGCCATGTTGCAAGATGTCAGCTGGGCGAAAAGTGCCCGTCGTTATCTCGATTTATACCAACAACTCAACCCTTAGAAGGTCATTCCTATGGAAGCACAATTTGCCCAACTGCAAGCGTTGAGCTTATTGGAAGATAAGGATTTACGCAGTCATGTCCGATTTTTGGTGGATTTGCTCGGTGAAGTAATTGCCGAGCGCTCTGGTGACAGCGTTTATCAGGCGGTTGAGCTATTGCGTAAAGGTTTTATCCGGCTGCGTAAACAAGATGATCCGCTGCTGCGTAATCAGCTGATGGCGCAAATCGGAGAACTCGATGTACAGACGCTGGGTGAGGTTATCCGCGCCTTTAATTTGTATTTCAGTCTGGTCAATACTGCCGAAGAAGCTTATCACCACCATAACCGGCTGATTCAGCTGCGTAATGGCGGCAATCTGTGGCATGGCTCGTATCTCGACACGCTGACCCTGTTAAAACAGGAAGGCGTCAGCCTTAATCAGCTGAAGTCACTGCTCGGCAAATTGGTCTATATGCCAGTATTTACCGCGCATCCCACCGAATCCAAACGGCGTACGGTGATGGAGATTTTGCGACGGGTATTTTTGCTCGATGAGCAATTAACCAACCGACCGTTGACAGCGTTTGATGAGCAGCAGATTCGCCGGCAGTTAAAACAGCAGATCCAGTTGTTATGGGCCACTGATGAAGTCCGGGCTATCAAACCCAGTGTCCGTGACGAAGTCAAAAATGGCCTGTATTACTTTAATGTCAGTCTGTTTGACGCCGTGCCGCGCAGTTATCGCAATCTGGAAAATGCCATCCGCCGGGTTTATGCCGATGAATTGACTGAAGCCGAGCCGATCCGAATCCCGCATTATTTGCAATTTGGTTCGTGGATCGGCGGTGATCGCGATGGCAATCCCTATGTCACGGCGCAAACCACCGAAATGGCCGTAATGCTGCAAAAGCGTTCAGTGCTACGCCGTTATTTGCAGGATGTCACTGACTTGATGTTTATCCTGACGCAGTCGCAGCCTTTATGTCAGATAAACGATGCATTGGCAGAAGATCTAGCCGACAGCGAACAACGTTTTGGCAAGGCATTTGCCACCAACAGCCAGCGATTTATCAATGAGCCCTACCGGCGCAAACTGTACATTATGCGCTCGCGCCTGGAAGATAATTTGCGGCTGTTGCAACAATACTTCCGGCCGGATCAGCGCGTTGATTCACTGGGCGTTGCCTATGCCGATGAGCGGGAAATGCTGGCCGATTTGTACTGCCTGCAGAAATCGCTGATCGATAACGGCGATAAAGAGGTTGCCAATGCCCAGCTGAGTGACTTAATCAGACTGGTCGAAACCTTTGGCTTTTATTTGTTGCATCTGGATGTCCGTCAGGAATCATCACGGCACAGCGATGCGCTGGCTGAAGTGCTGGCGCATACCGGGCTGTGCCGCGACTATTTACAACAATCGGAAGATGCACGCCAACAGTTAATCAGTGACTTGTTGCGCCGGCCTAATTTGCCGGATATATACGGCGAGTTACAGCCACAGACCGATGAAGTGCTGGCGCTGATGCGGTTGATGGCCAGATTGCGTGTCGAAGTCAGCGAGCAGGCATTTGGTCATTATGTGATTTCGATGACTCATGCCGCCAGTCATATCCTCGAAGTCATGCTACTGGCCCGGTTTGCCGGACTGGTTGGCCAGGATGAACAGGGCTGGTTTTGCCATATTCGCATTGCGCCTTTATTTGAAACTATCGAAGATTTGGCGCATATCGAGCCGGTGATGACGGCGCTGTTTGAAAATCCCGCTTATCGCAGTTTGCTGAAGGCCTCGGGCAATCGCCAGGAAGTGATGCTCGGTTATTCTGATTCCTGTAAAGACGGCGGTATTCTGGCTTCTGCCTGGCATTTGTATCAGGCGCAGCAGAAGGTCAGTCAATTATCAGAGAAATTCGATATTGCCTGTCGGATGTTTCATGGCCGTGGCGGTACCGTTGGCCGCGGCGGTGGCCCAACCCACGATGCGATTTTGTCACAGCCGCCCGGCACCGTGCAGGGACAAATTAAATTTACCGAGCAGGGTGAAGTGTTGTCGTTTAAATATGGCAATACCGAAACGGCGGCTTATGAATTGGGCATGGGCGTATCGGCTTTGCTTAAGGCCAGCCGCAGTTTGGTCACCAAAGCGCATCGCGAACCGCCGGAATACCATCAGATCATGGCGCAGCTGGCAGCAACCGGTGAGCAGAAATACCGGCAACTGACCGAGCAGACGCCGGCTTTCCTCGATTATTTTTACGAGGCCTGTCCGATTAGTGAAATTGGTTTGATGAACATTGGCTCAAGGCCATCCCATCGTAAAGCCGGAGATCGCTCGAAATCATCAGTGCGGGCCATCGGCTGGGTATTTGCCTGGGCACAATCGCGGCATACCTTGCCCGGCTGGTATGGCATCGGTCACGCTATTTATACCTGGCTGCAACAAAATCCGGACGGCATGCCAATACTGCAACAAATGGTGCGGGACTGGCCGTTTTTCCGGGCATTGCTCAGCAACACCCAAATGTCAGTTGCCAAAGCAGATATGGGCATTGCCCAGCAATATGCGACCTTGTGTCTGGATACCGAACAATCTTTGGCGGTGCTGGGCAAAATTCGCGACGAATTCCAGCTGACCATTGATGAAGTGCTTAAAGTCGTTGACGCCGATAAGCTTATTGCTGAAAACCCGGTGCTGGCTTTATCGTTAAAGCGGCGTAACCCGTATCTGGATCCGCTGAATCATATTCAGGTCATGCTGCTGCGCCGTTACCGGCAAGCTGAGCACAGCGGTGAAGATATGCAAACCTGGCGGGATCCGCTATTGCGGACGATTAGTGCTATTTCCCAGGGCATGCGTAATACCGGTTAAAACTTAATCTTTCATCGCCGCCAGTGGCGGTGATGAAAGATCAATCAGTCCTCAGCAGGCCGGTCTTTTTTGGCGATATAGCGGCCTTTTTCGGCTTTGGTTTTCGACAGGGCTTTATTACTTTTACCTTTTGGCGCCATGCCTTTGCGTTTGCAGATTTTTAACGGGCGGCCGACATGATGTTCAATGCGTTGCAGGTTTTTGTGATCATGCGGCTCGACCAGATTGATGGCGTAACCGGTTTTATCGGCGCGGCCGGTACGGCCAATACGATGAATATACAAATCACCGCGAAACGGCACATCAAAATTAATCACGTGGCTGATATCGGCGACATCCAAGCCGCGGGAGGCGACATCGGTGGCAACGGTTACTTTGATCTGACCACTGCGAAACTTGCGGATCCGTTCCCGGCGCACGGATTGATCAAAATCGCCGTGCAGTAATTGCGCCGAAATATTGCGCGATTGTAAAAAGTCACAGACTTCTTCGGCTCGGGTTTTTTTATTACAAAACACCAGTGCGCGCAGGCAATCGGCATCTTCAATAAAAGACATCAGCAGCGCTTGTTTGTGTTCGAGGTTATCGCACAAATAGACTTCCTGGGTGATATTGACAGCTTGCTGGTTGGCAGCTTGTAGCAGGATTTCTTGCGGATCTTTCAGCAATTCTTCAGCAAAAATGCGTACACCGCTGCCGGCCAGGGTGGCCGAAAATAAACCGGCCTGAAAGCGCTGGCCGATATTGGCAAGAATATTCAGCACATCCGGTCCCTGGCCCATATCCAGCATCCGATCGGCTTCATCGATAATGACCAGACTGATACCCGTTAAATCGACTGAGTCATCGTTCACCAGGCTCAGCAGCCGGCCTGGTGTTGCGATAATAATGTCGCAATTTTTATCCTGAGCATGTTGCACCTGCGCCCATGGCGAAGCGCCGCCGGTCAGCATGGCAATGGCCGGTTTAAAAGACTGACCCAGTTGGTGAAACACATGCTGAATTTGAAAAGCCAGTTCCCGGGTCGGGGCTAATACCAGAAACTGTGCTTTGCCAGAATGATTCGGTTCATCCATCAGTTTTTGCAGGATCGGCAATACAAATGCGGCGGTTTTGCCGGTGCCGGTGGCGGCGCAGGCCAGTACATCCTGACCACTCAGTAAAGCTGGGATCGCCACTTGCTGGACTTCGGTGGCTTTATTAAAACCGCTGCGGGAAATGGCTGCCAGCAGCGCATCATCTAAAAATAAATCTTCAAATTGCATGGGAATATCTTAATCAGAAACTGTCGGTACGCCGACTTAAGGTTTGCATATTAACAGCGTGACGCTAAAAAATCTTAGGGTCTGTTTATCTTTCATAGCCACCACTGCTGGAGCTATTTTTTCGTCCGACAAGGCGGAAATGATGCGATGTAGTTATTCTACATAAGTCATTTTCAACGCCGTGGGGCGGAAAAAGAGCCCCAGCCCTTCGGGTTGAGGCTGAAAATGCACCACTCCTCGTTGCTCGTCGTTTATTTAGAACTACTAAACTGCTCTCCTCGCGCCTTGATTGGTGCATTTTCAGTCACAACAGAGGCGGCTATGAAAGATAAACAGACCCTAAGCGTTAAGCACCAGCAAGCAGCCGATGATCATTACACTACAAGCTGCTAATCGTCGGTACAGATGACCTTCGTGAAAAATCCGGTAACCGAGAAACACCTGCAGCACCATGCTCAGCTGAAACAGCGCCAGTGCGTAGGCAATCAGCAACTCCTCAAACAGCAGCATGGTGCAGTATTGCATGGCAAAAATCAGCGCACCCAGCCACAGGAAATCGCGCAATTTGCTATGGCTTTGTTGCCAGTCTTTTTTCAGGGATTGACCGCTGAAAACAAGATAAATGATGGCAGCCAACGGCAAACCAAGCAGACACCAGAACAGGGTGGTCGCCAACGGGCCACCGGTCATCACCGCATTTTTTAACGGCAGCGTGCCAACCGAAAATAAAGCGATTGATAAAAACCGGAACTGGACACCGCGATCTTTCAGCAAGCTGACTAAACGGTTATTGCCGGCGGTTTTCGGAGGGAACAATAAAACACTGCCGGCCAGAATAATGGCAATACCGGAAAAACCTTGCAGACTGGGAATTTCGCCCAGAAACAACAAGGCCAGAATGGTCGAAAATACCACCTTGTAGGCATTAAGTGGCCCGAAAACTGATAAATCTGTTTTTGATAAAGACATCACCAGCAACAAAGTGCCGGCCATATCCAACATTGCGGCCAGCGTGATATTGAGCCAGAAACCGGGCTTTATTCCGGAAAAGCCAATTTGGCTGAGTAGCGGCAGGCTGATAAGGCTCAGCACTAAATAACCGCCCAGTGTGATGTAGAGCGGCGACAGGCCACGGTGGCTCATTTGTTTTTGAAAAACATTGCCGGTGACGGATGCCAGCATCCGCCCGAGCAGCCAAACTAATTCCATTACCTAAGGTGTAGTTGCGATCGTCTGATAACGGTTATCAGCGTCAGGTTTGTATCGGTTAAAGCTTTTGAAATTGTCGCTTTCGTCAAAACTGAACACTACAAACGGATCTTTGCGCTGACCCATTTCCATGCCCGGTGTACCCACCGGCATTTGCGGTACTGATAGGCCTTTAATATCGGCTGGTTTATCGGCCAGCAGCTGTTTGATGTCATCGGCCGGCACATGGCCCTCGATCAGGTAACCATCAACCACCGCGGTATGACATGAGGCCATTTTTACCGGCAGGCCAAGTTGTTGTTTGACGTTGTTCATATCGCTGCGGATTTGGTCATCAACCTGAAAATCATGCGCCTGTAAATGTTCAATCCATTTATGGCAGCACTGACAATTGGCATCACGATAAACAGTGATTTGGGTCGGCTTGTCCAACGCCAAACGGGCGGCATCCCATTCACTGCTGAATACGCTCAGCGGCATTAACAACAGGGCAAACAAAAATACGCGGTGGGTCATATCAGGGGCACTCAATTAGTATATCGGGATCATCACTGTGTTTTTCGACATAGTCCAATGCATCGGTCAGTGATTTGTCTTTATGGGCATCAAATTCTGTTGGCAGTAATTGCACGGTAAGACCACGCGCCTGCCAATCTGGTTGCATTTTACTGTCGGCCAACGCCGGATTGAGCCAGACATGCGTACCTTCGGTAAGGGTGCCGACCATTTCGGCCAGACCCTGCTCAGTGAGGATAATAACAACCACTTATTTGACGCCTAAATAAGCTTCTTCAGAAATTTCAGTCCAGGTAGCATCCTTTTCGCGAAATGCCTGATAGGCGTTATAAACTTCTTTGAACTTGGCATTTTCAGCCGCTTCTTCCGCCAATGTTTGTTCGGTAAGCGTTTTCAGGCGTTGCATAACATCATCGGGAAACGGTTTGATATCGACGCCACGCTCACGCAGTTCTGTCAGTGCTGTGGCGTTTAAATATTCCATTTCGGAGGCCATACGCAGGTTCTCAGCCACCGCGGCATTTTCGACCATGGCTTGTAAATCAGGTGGTAATGTCGCCCAGGCGCGGCTGTTGATGCTCAATTCCAATACGGCGCCCGGTTCATGCCAACCGGGATAATAATAATGTTCTGCTGCCCGATATAAGCCGAGGCGCTGATCGTGGTAGGGACTTATCCATTCAGTGGCATCAATAGTATTACGTTCCAGCGCCGTATAGACCTCGCTGCCGGCCAGCAACACCGGGTTACCACCGGCTTTGGCAAATACTTTGCCGCCAAGGCCCGGGATGCGCATTTTCAAGCCATCTAAATCGGCAACCGAATTGATTTCTTTGTTAAACCAGCCGCCCATTTGAATGCCTGTATTGCCGAGCGGAAAGGCTTTGACGTTGTATGGCTCGTAAACCTTATCCCATAATTCCTGACCACCGCCAAAATACAGCCAGGCATTCATGCCCCGCGGATTCAGACCAAATGGTACGGTTGAGAAAAATTGCGCTTCAGGGACTTTGCCTGCCCAGTAATAGGCACTACCATGACCCATTTCGACAGTGCCCTGAGATACCGCATCAAAGGTTTGTAAAGCGGGGATCAATTCACCGCCGGCATAAACCTTAACTTGCAAGCGGCCATTGGACATTTTGGCGAGATTGTCCGCAAAGCGCTCAGCGCCTTCCTGTAATACCGGAAAACCCGGCGGCCAGGTGGTGACCATTTTCCAGCGGTAGATTTTGCTGGTATCAATGCTGCCATCTTCATTGGTGGCATCGGGCGGACTACAGGCAGTGATGCTAAGACCAGTTAACAATAACAAGAACAGTTTGAGACGCATATGCTTCATCGATGAAGTCCCTGAACTAAAGCGTTTCTAGTTTGGCATACGCCAATACCAGCCATTTACTGCCAGCCTGTTTAAAATTGACCTGCACCCTGGCATGGCTACCAGTGCCTTCAGTATCGACGATAACACCGGGGCCAAATTTCTGGTGCAGTACCTGCTGGCCTGGACGAAAACCACTATCATCAGCCGATTCGCGGCGGCTGGCAAGTCCTGACAATGCGCCCGCCGGTTGCCGGCCGCGCACTTCATGAATGCGCTCTGGCGGAATCTCTGCCAAAAAGCGTGATGGCCGCGGATGCATTTCCTGACCGTATAAATAACGGGATTCAGTAAACAACAGATATAACGTTTGCCGGGCACGGGTCATACCGACGTAACACAGGCGGCGTTCTTCAGCGAGACGCACGGGATCATCAGCCGATTTTTGACCGGGGAATAAACCTTCTTCCATGCCCACCATAAATACCAGTGGAAATTCCAAGCCCTTCGCCGAATGCAATGTCATCAGCTGTACACAATCCTGCCACTTATCGGCCTGATTATCACCGGCCTCCAATGCGGCATGCGCCAGAAAAGCATCCAGTAACGGCATTTCTTCATCATCATCGGCGCGCATATATTCACGGCTGGCATTAATCAGCTCTTCCATGTTTTCAATGCGGCCCTGACCTTTTTCCGTTTTGTCTTTGCCAAAGAACGCTTTGAGGCTACTTTCTTCAATGACCAATTGCGTCAGTTCATGCAAAGGCATGCTGTCATCTTCAGGCGTCAGCGATTCAATCAATGTCAAAAAGCCTGACAGCGCATTGGCAGCCCGGGCCGGTAGCAGTTGCTGTTTTAAGATCTCGACGGCGGTATGCCACATCGGCTGATCGGTTTCGCGGGCAATTTGCCGTAACTGGGTCAGCGTTGCAGCGCCTATGCCACGGGTCGGCGTATTGACGACACGTTCAAAAGCGGCATCGTCACGGCGATTGGCAACCAGTCGTAAATAGGCCAATACATCTTTAATTTCGGCGCGCTCAAAAAAGCGCAACCCCCCATAGACCCGATAAGGCACAGCGGATTGCATTAATGCTTCTTCAATAACCCGTGACTGGGCATTGGAGCGATACAGCACGGCACAATCACTGCGCTGGCCACCTTGGGCTACCCAGTTTTTAACTTCCTGCACCAAATATTGCGCTTCATCACGCTCGTTATATGCGTTGTAAAGCTGTACTGGCTCGCCATCGCTGTCTTCGGTCCATAATTCTTTACCGAGACGCTCGCTGTTATTGGCAATGACGGCATTGGCAGCGGCCAGAATATTGCCGGTTGAACGGTAGTTTTGCTCCAGACGCACTGAGCTGGCATCTGGATAATCTTTATGAAATTTCTGGATATTTTCGATTTTGGCACCGCGCCAGCCATAAATTGACTGATCATCATCACCAACGATAAACAAATTGCCAGTTTGACCTGCCAATAATCGTAGCCAGGCATATTGAATGGTATTGGTGTCCTGAAACTCATCGACCAGGATCTGTGAAAACCGCTGCTGATAATGGCTGAGAATATCAGGCCGTTTCAGCCACAGCTCATGACTGCGCAACAATAACTCACCAAAATCGACGACACCGGCGCGTTCACAAGCCTGTTCATAGGCCAGATAAACGCTGTGCATGGTTTTTGAATAAGGATCATCGCCAACATGAATATGTGCAGCGCGCAGGCCTTCATCTTTCTGGCCGTTGATATACCACTGTGCCTGTTTCGGCGGCCACTGCGCTTCATCGAGCGACATGCCGCGGATAATGCGTTTCAGCATGCGCAGTTGATCATCACTGTCGAGGATCTGAAAACCCTGCGGCAAACTGGCATCTTGCCAGTGAGAACGTAGCAGCCGATGCGCCAGACCATGGAAGGTGCCGACCCACATGCCGCCGGTTGGATAACCGAGCATTTCCTCGATACGACCGCGCATTTCTGCGGCGGCTTTGTTGGTAAACGTTACCGCCAGAATATTGGCCGGCGACAAGGCTTCTGCCTGAATCAACCAGGCAATGCGATGCACCAGTACCCGCGTTTTACCACTACCGGCACCGGCTAAAATCCGGGCATGACCGAGCGGCGCCGCAACAGCTTCACGCTGCGGTTTATTGAGATCGTCTAGAAGTTCGGATACATCCATCGGCGTTCAGACTAAACCAGCAGATTGGCTTAGCTATGGCAGTGACAGACACATTTATCCCCGCAACAGGCGGGGATAAAGTGCTTAAGAATTAAATATTGCTATCGAGAAAAGCAGCCAGCTGCGACTTGGTCAGCGCGCCGACTTTTGTGGCTTCTACTTCACCGTCTTTAAACAGCATTAAAGTCGGAATGCCACGAATACCGTAGCGAGGTGGGGTGTCGGGGTTTTCGTCAATATTGAGTTTGCAAACCCGGAGCTTACCATCGTATTCGTCACTGATTTCTTCTAAAACAGGGGCAATCATTTTGCAGGGACCGCACCATTCTGCCCAGTAATCAACTAAGACGGGTAAATCAGATTGCAACACTTGGCTGTCGAAGTCGCTATCGGTCACATTAGTGACGTTTTTGCTCATGGTTTATCTCCAGTGGTAACTAAAGTATCGGACCGCTATACTCGCAGACCAAACAGTTAAACGACATTTTTTCTTATCAGTACAGGTAATGCAAGTATTTCTATGACTGCCCATCTGACCGACACGCCATTTTCAGCGCTGCCACTGCATGCGCATTTGCAACAGGGCCTCAATGACGCCGGTTTTGCATTTTGCACACCGATTCAGGCGCAATCGCTGCCATTGTTACTGGCAGGTAAGGATGTTGCGGGTCAGGCGCAGACCGGAACCGGTAAAACCATTGCTTTTTTGCTGGCCACATTTCAACGGTTACTGATGAGTGGGGGTGATAATAATCAAAAACAACCCCGGGCCTTAATATTAGCGCCAACCCGCGAATTGGCGATTCAAATCGTTAAAGATGCCGAGTTATTAAATAAACAGGCTGGTTTGCGCATTGCATTGGCGCATGGCGGCAAAGATTATCAAAAACAACGTGATGCCATTACTGATGGTTGTGATGTGTTGATTGGCACACCGGGCCGGCTGTTGGATTATCACAAACAGCGTGTTTTTAACCTCAAACAAATTGAGGTTATGGTGCTCGATGAGGCCGATCGGATGTTTGATTTGGGCTTTATCAAAGATGTGCGCTTTTTTCTGCGCCGCTTACCGCCACCGGCACAGCGGCTGGGTATGTTGTTTTCGGCGACCTTAAGTTACAAGGTGCTGGAACTGGCCTATGAGCACATGAATAATCCGGAAAAAGTGCAGGTGGAACCGGAAAAAGTCATGGGTGATCGCATTGAAGAATCAGTGTATTACCCGGCCAATGATGAAAAAGTGCCGCTGCTGCTGGCACTGATTAAACGCATTGAGCCGCCGCGGGCGATTGTCTTTGTTAATACCAAACATATTGCTGACAGAGTCTGGGGCTTTCTGGAAGCTAATGGCCATAAAGCCGCGCTGCTTTCGGGTGATGTGCCGCAAAAAAAACGTGAACAATTGCTACAGCATTTTCAGGACGGTGAATTTCCGTTTCTGGTAGCGACTGATGTGGCCGCGCGGGGCCTGCATATTCCAGCAGTCAGTCATATCTTTAACTTCGATTTGCCACAGGATTGTGAAGATTATGTGCACCGGATTGGCCGCACGGCACGTGCCGGAGCCAGTGGTGTGGCCATTAGTTTTGCCTGTGAAGAATATGTTTTTTCCTTGCCGGAGATTGAGGACTACATTAAACATAAATTACCGGTGTTATCGGCTGCCGATGAAACGCTGGAAAAACCTTTGCCAGCAGTTAAACCGGAACGGCATCCCGCTGGCAGAAATCGGCCACGGCAAAATGATAAAAAGCATTCTGGTGGTAATAATCAGCGCAGTCGTGGGCCACGGCGGGTAGCAAACTCGGATGCAAATCAGTAATAACCCGCTCGGCATTTTTCCGCTTAAACCGATAGACAATGCCAATCGTCTGCCGGTGGTGGTGCCGGCAGACGTTAATTTTAATCCGGCACCAGCCCGCAATCGTGCCAACAATCCGCAACAAGTGGTGCCGGTCAGCACGACGCAGGACAGTCAGCAGGCTCGGTTTGTTCGCATTTTAGCGCAGCTGGATAATGCCGAATTCTTACCCACGCAGCCGACCCGCGCTTTACCTGCGCCGGTCGTCAGTTATTTGCAAATTGCCAGCCTGCAAGATCGCAGTCCCTATTCAGGTTTGATTGATGAAACGGTTTAGCCTGCTGCTGTTAAGTGTTTTTTTGCTGGCCTGCAGTCACTCGCCACCGCCGCCCATTGCCCAGTTCGGTAAGGGCACTATCGATGACGTTATCGAGCTGCATCAGCAACGGGTCATGCAGGATTTAAAAACACTGACCTTGAAGTTATATCGCCGTAATCCCAATGAACGGCATGACCGTGGCAAACGCAGCCTCGAAGATAGTGTCGCCAGACTATTTAATTATCCGGCACATGTCGGCTTTGCTAAATGGAAAAACACCAAGCCCACCGATATTTTGCGTGATGCTTTGAGTACTGATTATCAGGGCGATCGGGTGCTGGCGTTTACCGTGGGTATGCGGCGGATGTTGATGGCGTCCTATAACGATCAGACCGAGTTCTATTATCTCACCGAAATTGATGCCCAAAAGCTATACAACAGTGCCCGGAATATTGAAATTGCGGCCTGGTTACTGGCGACCAAACGTGACAGTAACGGTGAGCGAATTTTACTTAGCGACAGCACTAAAAGTCTGGAGCGTAATTTGAGTTTTCAGCGGCTGATTGGCGGCATGATCGCGACCCAGGATAATTTGTCGCAAATCATCGCCCAGAAAGAAGGGCGTTTGGTGAAAAACATTGTGGTGCAAGCCGCATCAATGGCTTTTCTACCGATTTAACGCCGCCCGGCGGCCTGTTGGATCAGCATTTTTTTGATAAAACCCAGCTGATTAACCTGCTTTAATCCAAATTGTCGTAGTGATGCCACACCAGGTAGCTGATTGGAAAATAAGCGATTTAAGCCATCCATGCTTAATTGCATTAATGTATTTTCAGCCAGTTGCGCCCGCTGATATTTTTTCAACGTATGTAAACTTCCCAGCGGCCGGCCTTGCTGATGTGCTTTGAGCAGAATATCAGCCAGCACTTTGGCATCCTGAAAGCCGAGATTAACACCTTGCCCTGCCAGCGGATGCACACTATGTGCAGCATCACCAACCAAAGCCAGCCCGGGCTTTACATAGGCTTCGGCATGTTGCAGATTAAGTGGGAAGGCAACGCGCTCTGATAACAGCCGAACGCTGCCCAGCCTGAAATCAAAGGCACTGGCCAGCTGTTCACAAAACGCCAGATCATCAACATTTTTTTGATGTTCGGCTTCGGTATCCGGCAGACTCCAGACGATCGAGCATTGATGAGGGTTATTGAGTGGCAGAAAGGCCAGCGGACCGCCCGGTAAAAAATGCTGGCGGGCGCATTGCTGATGCGGGTGTTCGGTTTCGACCACAGCGACCAAACCTTGCTGGTGATAAGCCCAGCCACGCGATTTGATTCCGGCCCAGTCGCGGACTTGCGATTGGCCGCCATCGGCGGCGATGATCAGCGGTGCGCTCAACTGGTCACCATTATCCAGCGTAATAGTTTGTTCATTGAGCGCTGTAGCTTTCGCTGGGCTAAGCAGAGCAATAGATTTTGTTGCTTTTAATGCCTCGAATATCGCCTGTTCCAGATGGCCATTTTCGATGATATGGCCAAGCCAGGCAGCGCCAATATCGGCCGCAAAAAAATCCAGCTGGCTGTTTTTTTCCCAGACCTGCATTTGCTCATACGGACCCAGCCGACTTGGCGTTAAACGTTGCCAGACGCCAAGCTCGGTTAATAATTGCTGACTGGCGCTATTGATGGCGCTAACCCGCAGCTGCCAGGGATCGTTTTGTTGTAACCTGGCGGGAGGGCGGCTTTCCAGCAGGCTGATTTTTAAATTACTGTGCTGTGCTAAGGCTAAAGCCAGCGAACCGCCGACCATACCACCACCAACAATAATGATATCTGTCTGCCGGTTCATAATGGCAATCCGCGCACCAGCCGTGTTTGTTTCTGGCTTAAGCCCATACTGGCCAGACTCAGGCGTTGTTTAACCGGTGGCAATATATCCAGCATGGCCAAAGCAGCAGAACGGCCATGACCCAATACCGGATTAGCATTGCTGAATATTTTGACCAATCTGTCGGTGGCTTTGACAATATTATCCTGTGCCGGTAATTGCCAATCCTGATATGCCTGCAAACTCTGCGGATGCCCACAGTCATCAGCATGCTGACTGATGACCTCAGCTAATACGGCCGCATCGCGCAGTCCTAAGTTAAAGCCCTGACCGGCAATCGGATGCAGACTGTGCGCCGCATTGCCAATGAGGACTAATCGTGGCTGAATGGCGGCATCGGTTTGCATCAAACCTAAGGGATAACTGCTGCGTTTGCCGACCCTGGTAAAGTGGCCAAGCCGAAAACCAAACCGCTGCTGAAGCGCTTGTAAAAAATCCTCGTCAGACAAAGCCAGCAGGCGCTGTTCGTCATCTGTGTTTACCGTCCAAACCAGACTGCTGCGATTATCAGACATGGGTAATAAAGCCAGCGGACCACTGTCGGTAAAACGTTCGAATGCCCGGTTCTGATGCGCACGTTCAGTGCTGATATTGGCGGTCACGGCGGTTTGCTGATAATCACGCTGCCAACTACCCAGTTTCAGCAATTCGCGAATGGTGGAATGCTGGCCATCGGCAGCGACCAGTAGTTTGCAGTGCAATTTTTGTTTATCAGACAACAGCACTGTGGTCTTGTCTGGCGATGTTTCCAGTGCGGTCACTTTGAGCGGCGACAATAACTCGATATTGTCAGCTTGCTGCAAAGCGATATTCAGTTGTTGCCCCAGTTGTTTTGCGGTCAACACCTGGCCAAGCGCGGGGACGTTTGCCGCTTGTGCCGATAAACGGGTCACACCAAAGTGGCCGCGATCAGAAATATGGATATCAAGAATAGGAGTGGCATAAGCTTGCAAAGCCGGCCATAAACCCAGCGTTTCAAAAATCCGCTGCGAGCCATAGGACAATGCGATGCCGCGATCATCAAAATTGGGCTGGGAATCGGTCTCAATGCTGTGTGCTTCGATAATACCAATTTTCAATGATGTGTTTTTCAGGGCTAATGCCAGGCTGGTGCCGACCATGCCGGCACCGACAATCAGGACATCAAAATCCTTATTTTTGGCCATTAAGCTGCCTTGACGCCTGCCATCAATGCTTCAATATCGGCGATTTCTTTTGGGGCACCTTCAGTCATTACGTCATGACCGTCTTTGGTGACCAATACATCGTCTTCAATGCGTATACCGGTGAAATGATATTTCTGATCGACATGTGCCGGATCGCGAATATACAGGCCCGGCTCAATTGTCAGCACCATACCGGGTTCCAGTAGTCGCCAGGCACCGCCAACTTTATAATCACCCACATCATGCACATCCATGCCCAGCCAGTGGCCGGTGCGATGCATATAAAATTCACGGTAGGCTTCTTTTTCCAGCAGGCTGTTTAAATCGCCCTGCAAAATGCCCAAAGCCAGCAAACCTTCGGTCAGTACCCTGATGACTGCTTCGTGTGGTTGATTCCAGTGATTACCGGGGCGTACGGCATCAATCGCCGCGTATTGGGCATCTAAAACGACTTGGTAAAGCTCACGCTGAGCCGCAGTGAATTTGCCATTGACCGGGAAGGTGCGGGTAATATCTGCGGCATAACAATCGTATTCAGCGCCGGCATCAATCAGCAGCAAATCATTATTTTTCAGCTTATGGTTGTTTTCGATGTAATGCAGAATACAGCCGTTTTCACCGCCGCCGACAATTGACGGATAGGCCGGACTGCGGCAACCATGGCGCATAAATTCATGCAGTAATTCCGCTTCAATTTCATATTCCCATTTGCCCGGCTGGGTAGCCTGCATAGCGCGAATATGGGCAGAAACTGACGCCTTGGCGGCATGTTTCATAGCTTTGATTTCCTGGCTGCTCTTAAATAAGCGCAGCTCGCCGAGAATATGCTCGAGTTCAATGATTTCGGTGGGTGAATGTTTACCGCTGCGTGATGCCTGACGCAGATGATTCAGCCAGTTCACCATGCGCTGATCAAACGCTGGCTGATTGCCCATGGTGTAATAGACTTTTTCCTTGCTTTCCATCAGCCCGGGCAGAATTTCATCCAAATCGCTGATGGGATAGGCATCATCGGCTGCAAAATTGGCCATGGCGCCATCTAGTCCCGCGCGATAACCATCCCAGATTTCCTTTTCCAGATTGCGTTCTCGGCAAAACAGCAGAAACTCACCATGTTCGCGGCCGGGTACCAGCACCAGCACCGATTCCGGCTCATCAAAACCACTCAGATAGTGAAAATGACTGTCGCTGCGAAAGGGGAAATGCACATCCCGGTTACGGGTGAGTTCCAGAGCGTTGGGCAGCACAGCAATACTGTCTGTGCCCATTAAGTCCATCAAATGCCGGCGCCGGCGGGTGAATTCTTGTTTGGTCATTTAGTGTTCAGTTGAGTTGTCGTTGTTTTCGGGAGGTTGTAGTTCGCCATACAGCAAAAATAACCCCATGCGCAGGTATTCGACCAGTTCAGCAAAATTTGATTCATCCTGATCAAAATCACCCAATTCAATATCATCGATCTGACTGATTTGAATCGCATCGGTGATATATTCCTGACAATCTTTGGACAGGCTGGTTTCATCGGTTAAACCGGAAGCGCCCAGACCATAAATGAGTCCCTGACACCAATCAGCCATCGCCGCAATGCGCGAACCCAGCGGCGCATCATCATCGGGCAATTCCAATTGCAGATCAAAATCAAGGCTGTTCAGCGCCTGAATCGTTTCATCAAATAGCGCAATCAGGTTTTGCAGTTCTTCTGGCCCCGGCTTGTAGTCTTCAAACAGCGTGGTGTACCAAGTGGTGCGGTTGGCCTGATTGTTAAGGCAAAGCAAACCGCATAAAGCGCCCTGTAATTCGGCTGTTGTAGTGGGGCCGTCACTGGTCATGTTTTCGGGTGACAGTGACGGAAAATATAATTGAGACATAAAGATACGGCCTGAATTTAAAAATCACATCATGCAGTTATTGACCGGGTCAACAGCGCACGTCTATAGTTAGGCATTATTCTCGCACAGCCAAGACGCATATTAATGGATAAAACCCCGATTCAACAATTGGAACAGCAGGTCGATCAGCTGTTGCGGACCGGCCGCCGGTTACGCGAGGAAAATCTGTTATTGCGTTCTCAACAGGCTGCCTGGCTCAGTGAGCGGGCGCAATTGATTGAAAAAACTGACATTGCCCGTGGCCGCATTGAAAAAATGGTCAGCCGTCTGAAACAACTGGACGAAGAATTATGAGCGCACCGGTGCATGTAACAATCCTTGGCAAGGAATATCAGGTTGCTTGTCCTGAAGACGAAAAAGAAGCATTGATTGCGTCATCGCGCATGGTACACAGCAAAATGGAAAAAATTCGTGCCAGCGGTAAAGTGGTCGGGCTGGATCGGATCGCTGTTATGGCGGCGCTGAATATTGCTCATGAACTGCTGATCCTGCAACAGGATGAGTCACAGGATGTGAATAAAGTGAATGAAAAAATTCTTCAGCTTACAGAGCGCGTCGATGCGTTCATCAGTGAAGATCGGCAACTCGAATTGTAATAAAATCCTCACCACAAATTCACATTAACCGCGTATCATATGTTTAACCCTGCGGTGTTCGACAGCGACATGTGTTGTCTTGAGCCGATAAGCAATTGCTTACCGAAACCAAAATTCCGAGGTTGAAAAGCAAGCCCGCTCCGACGGGAAGTTTGCCATCCTCATGCGGTTTCACTCTTGGACCACCAGGTTCAAGAACCCCGTTCGCATCGGCACTGTGGGGCTCTATTTCCCCTGACGGTTTTTAGCCGTTCAGCTTGATAAGTAATTTGTCCAGTTGTTTTCTTTCCGCAGCGCTCAGATTACCAGTCAGCATCGTTTCATATTCCTCAAATACTTCGGCCAGTGCGGCTTCAATTAATTTTTGTCCCGCTTCAGTCAGTCTGACTTTCCGGCTGCGTTGATCTTCATTGCAGGCATGGCGGGAAATTAACGCGCGTTTTTCCAGATTGTTGAGGACTTTGGTCAGGCCGCCGGAACTCAGCATATTGCTCTGACAGATATCGGATGGCGTCAATTCAAATGGCGCGCCTTGCACGCGCAATGATGCCAACGCATCATATTCACCGGCACTCAGGGCATTTTTCTCCATCACATGGCGGCTTTTGGCGAACAGTTGTTCACGTGCCCAGTAAAGCCGTTTCACCGTCGCGGCCGTTGTCAGATGATTGCCTGGCAAAGTGGCCTGCATCTTGGTAATGATAATTTCAATTGGGTTGGCTTTTCCAGTCACAGTTCATCCTCTTTGATGTTGGCATTATGACAAAAAAATTAACTTGCTAGAAAGATAATTTGTCGTTAAGGTTTTGTCTTTCTGGAAAGCAATTTCCACCGACTACTTATTGAACGTTTAGGGAAAAACTATGCTGAGCGCCGTTCGCAAATCACTTTTTTTCACGTTTATCTTCTGTCCTGTTTTGCTGGCCTCGCCGGTACTGGCGCAAGAGCCGGATCAGCGGCCGCTGGTCAAAGTCATGACGGCAGAGCAGCGTGAAATTACCGAATGGCAGGAATTTACCGGCCGTTTTGAAGCTGTGGAAGAAGTGGCGATCCGGGCGCGGGTGACCGGTTACCTTGATGCCGTACATTTCAAAGATGGCCAGATGGTTAACAAAGGCGATCTGTTGTTTGAAATCGACCCGCGGCCTTTTCAAGCCGCACTGGCGCACGCTGAAGCTGATTTAGCACGCGTACAAAGTCAACTTAAGCTTGCCGAACTGGAAGTCAATCGTGGTGAACGCTTGTTAACGCAACAAGCCATTTCTGCTGAAGAAGTCGACAGTCGCCGAGCCCGTTTCCAGGAGGCCAACGCCAATGTCGCTGCCTCGCGTGCCGCCGTGCAAACAGCTAATTTAGATCTGCAGTACAGCAAAATTTCATCACCGGTTTCCGGGCGCATTTCCAGTCGCAATATTGATATCGGTAATCTCGTTAACACCGACAGCAGCGCCATGCCGCTGACGACGATTGTTAAGACCAACCCATTGCATTTTGTATTTGATGTATCTGAGGCGGAATATCTGCAATTTTCACGTGTGGCAGGTGGTGAAGCGGCATTGACTGGTGAATCAGAAGTCAAAACCTATATCCGTCTGGCTGATGAAAATAACTGGGATCGTCAGGGAATCGTCGATTTTGTCGATAACCGGTTGGATCAAAATACCGGTACTTTGCGGATGCGGGTGTTGGTCGATAATCCGGATGGCGTGCTGCGACCGGGAATTTTTGGTCGTTTGCGAATGGCCATTTCTGAGCCGTACCAAGCGCTGTTAATTCCGGACCGGGCATTGGTGTCTGATCAGGCAGCAAAAGTGGTGATGGTGGTCAACAGTGATGGTGAGGTGCAGGCCAGACCGGTTAAACCGGGAATGTTGCTGGCCGATGAAATGCGGGTGATTCGCGAAGGCATTAAAAAAGAAGATCGCATCATTATCGAAGGCTTGCTGAAGGCGCGGCCGGGGAGTTCGGTCAAAACCGAAGACTACCAAGCTGACGCAGGCGAATAACCATGCGCTTCACTCATTTTTTTGTTGAACGGCCGATTTTTGCCACAGTTTTATCAGTATTAATTGTGCTGGTTGGCAGCATTGCTTACTTCAGTTTGCCGATATCCCAGTATCCGGAAATTGCGCCGCCGAGTATTTCAGTCACGGCCAGTTATCCCGGCGCCACCGCAGAAACCGCGGCAGATACCGTGGCCACGGTATTGGAGCAACAGATAAACGGCGTGGAAAACATGCTGTATATGAAATCGGAAAATACCGCCGATGGCCGTACCTCACTGAATATTACCTTTGAGCAAGGTACCGATCTCGATATCGCGCAGGTATTGGTACAAAACCGCATTGCCATTGCTGAGCCGTTGCTGCCGGAAGAGGTTACCCGCCAAGGTATTAATGTGCGTAAAAACTCGCCGGATCTGATGATGGTTATCCATTTTCTGTCTCCCGATGACAGCCGCGATAATCTTTATGTGTCTAACTATGCCAAAACCCAGGTTGTCGATCGGCTGGCACGGATTGATGGGGTAGGTGAGGCGCGGATTGTTGCTGAACGTGCTTATGCGATGCGCATCTGGATCGATCCGGAGCGGGCACAATCCTTTGAAATGACTGCAAATGAGGTGCTGGCGGCAGTTCGTACCAATAATGCGCAAATTGCGGCCGGGGTCATTAATAAACAACCATTGCAGGAAACCAAAGGTGCTTTTGAACTGAGTGTCGAAACGCAGGGGCGGCTGCTGACTGCCGATCAGTTCTCAGACATTATCGTCAAACACGGCGAAGACGGTCGTGTGGTGCGCCTGCGTGATTTAGCGCGGGTCGAACTGGCGGCACAAAATTACGACAACATCGGTTATCTGGATGACAGTCTGGCGCTGCCAGTGGTGATTTTTCAGCGGCCGGGTTCCAATGCACTGGAAACCGCTGAGGCGCTGCGCAGTGAAATGCGAAATATCGCCAAATCTATGCCGCCCGGTATGGAATATCAGATCATTTACGATCCGACGCAATTTATTGCCCGATCTATCGAAAAGATTTATCACACCATTATTGAAGCCATTTTGCTGGTCATTCTGGTGGTCATGTTGTTTTTACAAAGCTGGCGGGCGTCGCTGATACCGATTGTTGCCATTCCGGTGTCGTTGATCGGTACCTTTGCTGTGATGTCAGCGCTCGGTGTGTCATTAAATAACTTGTCGTTATTCGGTCTGGTGCTGGCAATCGGCATTGTCGTGGACGATGCCATCGTGGTGGTCGAAAACGTTGAACGTTATATCCGCGAGGGCTTCAGCCCCAAGGAAGCGGCCCATAAGACCATGGATGAAGTTGGCATGGCGCTGGTGGCGATTGCTGTTGTGTTGTCAGCAGTGTTTATTCCGGCGGCGTTTATTACCGGTATTTCCGGTGCCTTCTATCAGCAATTTGCGTTAACTATTGCTACGGCGACCATCATTTCTTTGATTGTATCGCTGACTTTGTCGCCGGCCATGGCGGCCTTGCTGTTAAAACCACATGAACAGGAACCGCCACCGGGTAAAGGCTTTCTGGGCCTTGTGTCGCACCCGTTTAAATCCTTTGGCCGGGGGTTTAATCGCAGCTTCGAATGGCTGGGCGATCGTTATTCAGCATTGACGCGGCGCTTATTGCGGATCACTGCTTTGATGTTAATTATTTATCTGGGCTTGATAGTACTGACCGGCGTCAGCTTCAAGCAAGTGCCGACTGGCTTTATTCCGGAGCAGGATCAGGGCTATTTGATTAACGTTCTGCAGTTACCACCCGGCGCCTCGTTAGATCGTACCGATGTCGTGGTTCGCGAAGCATCACAAAGACTGCTTGAAGTCCCTGGTGTAGCCCATACCGTGCAGTTTGTCGGCCTGGATGGGCCGACTTTTACCAATGCCTCAAATTCGGCCGTTATTTTCACGCCATTTGATCCCTTCGAAGATCGTATTGCCGCAGGTTTAACGATTGATGATATTCAGGGCGGCGCGCAGCAAGCCTTATCGCAACTCGATGGTGCCATTGCTTTTTCGATCAAGCCTCCACCGGTGAGAGGTATGGGTAATGCCGGTGGCTGGAAACTGTATCTCCAGGACCGGGCAGGGCTTGGCAAGGAACGACTTGAGGAAGTGACCCAGCAAGTCATTGCTGCCGCTAATCAGGCCGACGGTTTGTCATCGGTATTTACATTCTATAATTCAGGAACACCACGGATTTATGCGGATGTGGATCGTACCCGCGCCGAAATGTTGGAAGTGCCGGTGCAAAATGTCATTGATACCCTGGAAATTTATCTGGGCTCACGCTATATCAATGACTTTAATTTCCTGAATCGGACTTACCGTGTCATAGCGCAGGCTGATGGGCAATTCCGTGATGAACCGGAAGATATTGCCAAGCTGCGTACCCGCTCAGAAAACGGTGCAATGGTGCCGATAGGCTCAATTGCCACGTTTGAGCAAATCACCGGACCCATTCGGGTGCCGCATTACAACCTGTACCCGGCGATTGAAGTGCAGGGCAGTACTGCGGCTGGTTATTCCAGCGGTGAGTCAATCGCCATTATGGAACAACTGCTGGCAGACACGTTGCCCGATGGCATCAGCTATGAATGGACAGAACTGGCATTACAGGAAAAACTGGCCGGCAATACGGCATTTATGGCGTTTGCGCTGGCGGTGGTGTTTGTGTTTTTGCTGCTGGCGGCACTTTATGAAAGCTGGTTATTGCCACTGGCGGTGATTCTGATTGTGCCGATGTGTCTGCTGGCCGCTATCAGCGGTGTGGCGATGCGCGGTATGGATAATAATATTCTGGTGCAGATTGGCTTTATCGTATTGATTGGTCTGGCATCGAAAAATGCCATATTGATTGTCGAATTTGCCAGACAGGCTGAAGAGCGTGGCCTTAATCGGCTGGATGCCGCGGTGGAAGCGGCGCGCACGCGTCTGCGACCAATTTTGATGACATCGATGGCGTTTATTCTGGGTGTAGTGCCGTTGGTATTGGCCAGTGGCGCCGGCGCTGAAATGCGCCAGGCTTTGGGCACGGCGGTATTTTTCGGCATGATTGGTGTCACCCTGTTTGGTTTATTGTTCACGCCAGTGTTTTATGTGGTCTGCCGCTGGTTTGCCAGTCGCCATGAGCAGCGTCGCCAGGCTAGTCATGCACAGTGATCGGCTGCTAAGCTAACGGAAAAAGGTTTAATAATGGCGCAGCAAAGATCTCAATCCGGCAAAGACATCGATCGGCAAAAGCTCGATAAAGTGGTGGCCGACGCCCGGCGCAGTGCCAAAGATCGGCTGGCCGGTTACCGCGAACAATCGCTGCGTTTGCATCCGTGGATTTGCGGTCGTTGTGGCCGCGAATTTACCCGTGTAAATTTGCATGAACTGACCGTGCATCATATCGATCATAACCATGATAACAATCCGTCCGATGGCAGTAATTGGGAAAACCTGTGCCTGTATTGCCACGATCACGAGCATCAGAAAAATATCGATAAAGTGCGCGGTTTCACTGGTTTTGCTGATAGACCTGCTGAAAAAACCACGTTTAATCCCTTTGCTGATTTAAAAAGCCTGCTCGATAAACCCTGATTAAAATTTGTTGGGGAAACTCACTGCTATCTGCAGAGTCCCAAAGTCATGTTTTTGGCATATCAAAGGAGAGAAAAATGAAAAAATTTGCTGCCCTGATGTTACTGATCAGCTGTGCGCCGGCAATGGCGACCGTCATTACCATCAATGAAGTTAACGACCAGGGTACTGTAAAAGCCATTGGCACGATGACAGTGACCGAGTCAGCTTATGGTCTGGTGTTTTCGCCGGATTTACAGGGCTTAACGCCAGGCTTGCATGGCTTTCATTTACATCAAAAAAATGACTGTTCGCCAGCCGAAAAAGATGGCCAAATGGTACCGGCCTTATCGGCTGGTGGTCATTATGACCCCTACAATGTCGGTAAGCATGGCACGCCGTGGGGCGAGGGCCACGCCGGTGATTTACCGGCTTTATATGTTGATGAAAATGGCAATGCCAATCAGCCAGTGCTGGCGCCACGTCTCAGAAACATAGATTTACCGGGCCGCGCGCTAATGATCCATGCCGGTGGTGACAACCACAGTGATCATCCGGCGGCGCTCGGTGGCGGTGGTGCCCGGGTTGCCTGTGGTGTGTTTTACTGATTAATTATCAATAAATCAGCGGCTCAGGATGCCGCATTGGCTTTTGCTGATGCGGCATTTTTATTGACCGGCAGACGTATAATGATTTGCAGGCCACCGAGTTCATTGCGTTTTGCCTCGATATCGCCCTGATGGGCCGTAACGGCACGTGTGGCGATTGTTAAGCCGAGGCCACTGCTGTTTTGTTGTCTGGCCTGTTCACCTTTAAAAAACGGCTGGAATAACTTCGTTAATTCGTCGTCAGTAACCCCCGGACCATTATCACTGACGCTGATTTCAATCAGTTGGCCAATGCGATGGGCAATCATACGAATATTGCCCTGTTCTGGGGTGAATTTAATGGCATTACGCAGCACATTTTCCACAGCACGAAGCACCAGTTCAGGCTTGCCGATCATCGGCAATTGCGGATCGATTTCAGCATGGATATCGATGCGTTTATCGGTAGCTTCGTAGCGCCCGTCTTCTAATAAATCTTCCAATAGCGGCGATAAATCAAAGTGCTGCTGCAAGGTATTGTCCGCTGCCAGGGTATCCAGACGCGATAAGTTCAATAAATCGCCAATCAGCAAATCAATGCGTTGTGATTCACGTTCGATGCGCGCCAGTACTTCAGCCGTTTTATCGGGTTGTTGCTGACTAATGCCGACTGCCGCCTGCATTCGCGCCAAAGGTGAGCGCAATTCATGGGATACATCGTGTAATAAATTGCGCTGGGCGCTGACCAGTTGTTCAAGTTTGGTGGTCATGGCATCAAAATTATGGCCAAGTTCTGCCAGTTCATCTTTACGGTGGCCCATGGCCGGGCTCACCCGGGTTGATAAATCGCCTGCTGCAACGTCGGCAAAGCCGCGCCGTAAATGTCGTATTGGCTGGGTAAACCACCAGGCCAACAAAGCGCTGAACAATAAACCACTGAGGACGCCAGCAGATAGTAATAACAATACCGGCTGTGGCTTCGGATTTTTTACCATGGCAGCTTTTACTGGCTGCACCACGTGATGAGGAATAAACAGCAAAACCTGCCCACCGTCAGCCAGGTCAATTTGCCGGATAGAACGCAGCTGTGGGATATCATCAAATAGTTGCCTGATAGCACGGCGTTGATCTATAGGTAACGCGCGCTCAAGCAGTTCCTGATTGTTATTGTCCAGTGCGTAGACTTCAGGGTTACCAATGGCTGTCTGGTCATTGAGAAAATCAATTAATGGCTGGCGACCGCCATATTGTGCGATATCAGCGGCATCGGATACCAGCCACGCTGCTTGCCGGCCAAGTTGTACCGGCGCATTGGCGACTTGCTGGTTAAACTGTTTCTGACGCAGCAACATTGCGCTACCGACTGCCAAACTGGCCACAAGTAAAGCGAGTAAAAAGGCAAAAAAGAATTTCCAGAATAAGCGGCCCATATCAATCCTTTATTTGATCAGCTGGTAGCCCTTACCGCGCACCGTCTGAATATAGGCATGACCATCTTGCTGGGCCCCTAATTTGTGGCGAATACTGCTCATATGCACATCAATGCTGCGATCAAAGCGGGCCAGGGGCCGGCCCAGTGCAATTTCTGACAAGGTGTTTTTATCGACCACCTGGCCGGCATGACGGGCCAGGGTTTCCAACAGGCTGAATTCGGTGCTGGTCAATTCCAGCGGCTTATCAAACCAGGTGGCTTTACGCTGTTGTGGCCATAACTGCAGTGGGCCATTTTGCAGATTCTGCGCGTCCAGCGGCTGAGCGCTGTTTTCACTACGCCGCAAGATCGCCTTAATACGGGCAATCAGTTCACGCGGGGTGCAGGGTTTAGGAACATAATCATCGGCACCATTTTCAAGACCAAGGATGCGATCAACATCATCGCCTTTGGCGGTAAACATCAGTACCGGCACATTGCTTTCTGCTCTTAGCGCACTGAGCACTTGTGTGCCGCTGATATCTGGCAACATAACGTCGAGAATGACAATATCAAATTGACCGGTCAATGCCTGATCTAAACCAGTTTGCCCAGTAAAACAGGTGGTTACGGTAAATTTTTCTTCGCGCAGATAGTCTTCAAACAGACCGGCGAGCACTTCATCATCATCAATGATTAATACATGGTTCATTGCAGGATCTCAGCAAAAATTTTAATTAATAATAGAGTTAAGTCGTTTAAAGCCCAATTGTTATTGGCCTTATTTACCTGAATTTACACGATAAAACGCGCATTTACAGAGATTCGTTGAATACTGTTTGCCAAGTCGGACCGAATCGTGAGTAACGGTTACGGTCTGATAATTTGTCACCACAGGAGAACTGCAATGCGTAAAATTTTAATGCCTTTGGCACTGTTACCTATATTGGCTGTTACCAGCCCGTTACTGGCGCATGATCATGTCAAAGACGGTGAAAAAACAGAGTGTGAGCATAAAAAGCATTATAAAAAGTCAGGTTATAACCAGAAAATGCTGGACGAGTTGAATTTGACTGATGCGCAACAAATGCAAATCAAAGATCTGAAAAAATCCTACTGGCAGGATAATCGTCAGGCCATGAAAGCCGGCTGGCAAACGCGTAAAGAAATGATGCAACTGAGTTATGCCGAGTCCGTCGATCAAGCCAAACTAGACAGTCTGATCGCCGAGTCCAGTGCAGCCTATGCGGACAAATTGGCTGACAAAGCAGCGTTGAACAGTGCTGTTTTTAATGTGCTGACGACTGAACAACAACAGCAGTTGCAACAAAAAATGGCAGCGTACCAAGCCAAACATGACGCTCGCAAAAGCAACTAAAGTCTAAATTTATGCAGCTAAAAAGCCATCCTTAACGGGTGGCTTTTTTATTTGGCAGATTTCTGCCTGAGCATGTCGATAACCGCCTGACTGTCCGGCCGGACATTACGCCAGATAAAAAACGCTTCTGCCGCTTGCTCTACTAACATACCCAGACCATCAAATGCCTGCTGCACATCATGCTGTTTGGCCCACTGCACAAAAGCGGTATCTTTATCGCCATACATTAGGTCATAACAGGCCGCGCCCTCGGCGATGATTTCAGGTGAAATAGGCGGCACCTCACCATGTAAACTTGCCGCCGAGGCATTAATTAATAAATCAAACTGGCCGTTAATATCTTGCCAGCCGCCGCCATTGATCGTGCCCAGATCCCGGAAATCATGAACCAAATCCACAGCCTTTTGCGCGGTGCGATTAGCAATAAACAGACTGTCGGGATTGAGCGCCATCAGCGGTTCGATAACACCCCGCGAGGCACCGCCGGCACCGAGCAACAATATCCGTTTGTCACTGACTTGCAGCTGATGATTATCCAGCAAATCCCGGCACAGGCCGACACCATCCGTGTTATCACCAAATAAGTGGCCATTTTGATCAATCACAACGGTATTTACTGCACCCGCCCGCTGTGCCCGATCACTGAGATTTTCAATCAATGACCACATGGTTTCTTTATACGGGACTGTGACATTCAGACCCTTCAATTTTAGGGCATCGTGCAATTGCTGAATTTGGCCGGCTACATCATCGGGATAAATATCAATCGCCCGGTATTCGAGCGATTGCCCGGTTTGCCTGGCAAAAGCCTGGTGGATTTTGGGGGATTTACTATGACTTATCGGGTGGCCAATAACGGCATATTGATCAGTCATGATCACCTCGTAGTGTCTGTGCCACCTGTTTGGCAAAATAAGTCAAAATGCCATCAGCGCCAGCGCGCTTGAAAGCCAGTAAAGTCTCGTTAATCACATCATCACCCAGCCAGCCATTGGCAATCGCTGCTTGCAACATCGCATATTCACCGCTGACCTGATAAACAAACGTCGGTTTTTGGAAAGTTTGTTTTACCCGGTACAGAACGTCCAGATAAGGCATACCGGGTTTCACCATCACCATATCAGCGCCTTCCTTTATATCAAGCGCTACTTCATGTAGCGCTTCATCACTATTGGCCGGGTCCATCTGGTAACTGAACTTATTGCCGCCGCCGAGATTGCCTGCACTGCCGACCGCATCGCGAAACGGGCCGTAAAAACTCGATGCGTATTTAGCGGAATAGGCCATGATCCGGGTATGAATAAAAGCCGCTTGTTCAAGCGCGCTGCGAATCGCACCAATGCGGCCATCCATCATATCCGACGGTGCGACGACATCCGCGCCAGCCTGGGCATGGGAAAGCGCTTGCTTGACCAAAACATCAACGGTTTGGTCGTTGATGATGTAACCACTGTCATCAATCAGACCATCCTGACCATGGGTGGTAAAAGGGTCCAATGCCACATCGGTCATTAGACCCAATTGCGGGAATTCGCTTTTTAATGCGCGCACTGCGCGCTGTGCCAATCCATCAGGATTAAAAGCTTCGGCTGCATCCAGAGATTTTTTGTCGGGCGGTGTCACCGGAAATAAGGCCAGCATCGGAATGCCTAGCTTAACCGCCAATTCAGCTTCTTTGAGCAATAAATCAATGCTTAAACGTTCGACACCGGGCATTGATGGCACTGGCTGACGCTGGCTTTCACCTTCCACCACAAATAGTGGATATATCAGATCGTCGACACTGAGCTGATGCTCGCGCATCAAGCGCCGCGAAAAGTCATCTTTGCGCATTCGCCGTGGTCGTTGCCGTGGATAGGCTGCTAAATCAAAAAACTGCCGGGTCATAAGTTTCGCCATCTGGTTAAGCTGCGCTTCATACTACCGCTGGCCGCGGCGATTGTCATCGTTTTTGCCGTGGACGCAACAAGGGCATATGCGCTAAAATTGCAAAGATTTTGTCCGGGGAGAACGTCACGTTCGCCCCCTGTATTTTTACCTGGTGGAGGTTCCCCTTGCGTACAGCGGCGCTATTAGCTCTTGAAGATGGCACAGTCTTTCACGGCGAATCAATTGGGGCAGTGGGCCAATCCGTCGGCGAGGTGGTGTTTAACACCGCCATGACCGGTTATCAGGAAATTCTGACTGATCCATCCTATTGCCGGCAAATTGTCACGTTAACCTATCCACACATCGGCAATGTTGGCGTCAATAAAGACGACGAAGAATCCGACAGCATTTATTGCAGTGGCTTGATTATCCGCGAATTGTCACCGGTGGTGTCCAGCTGGCGCGGTGAAGCTGCGCTGGATAAATACCTTGAGCAGCATAATGTGGTGGGACTCGCCGGTATTGATACCCGTAAATTGACCCGCTTGTTGCGCGAAAAAGGTGCACAAAAAGGCTGCATCGTTGCCGGAGATAATATTGACGTTAATGCGGCTATTGAAGCAGCGCGCGGTTTTGCCGGTTTGAAAGGCATGGATTTAGCCAAAGAAGTCAGCACCAAAGAATCGTATGAATGGACCGAGACGACCTGGCAGTTGGATGGTCAGCCACGCAAGGCCGAACAACGTTTCCATGTGGTGGCTTACGATTACGGCATCAAGAAAAACATTATGCGCATGCTGGTGGATCGCGGCTGCAAACTGACCGTGGTACCGGCGCAAATGCCAGCAGAAGAAGTCGAAAAGCTCAATCCGGATGGTATTTTCTTATCAAATGGTCCCGGTGATCCCGAGCCTTGCGATTACGCCATTAAATCGATTCAGTATTTTCTCGATAAAGGCATTCCGCTGTTTGGTATTTGCCTCGGCCACCAGTTGCTGGCATTGGCCTGCGGCGCAAAAACCGAAAAAATGAAATTTGGTCATCATGGCGCCAACCATCCGGTACAAGAAATGCTGGCGGGACTGGTGATGATTACCAGTCAGAATCACAGCTTTGCGGTAGATGAAGGTACTTTGCCTGATGATGTGGAAACCACCCACCGCTCATTGTTTGATGGCACGTTGCAGGGTTTTCATCACAAAACCAAACCGGCTTTCAGTTTTCAGGGACATCCTGAAGCCAGTCCCGGTCCGCAGGATGCTGCGCCTTTATTCGATCACTTTATCGACCTACTCGAACAAGCGACAGGTAAATAACCCACGATGGCTAAACGTACAGATATTCAAAGCATTCTGATTCTTGGCGCCGGCCCGATTGTTATCGGCCAGGCCTGTGAATTTGATTACTCCGGCGCACAAGCCTGTAAAGCGCTTCGCGAAGAAGGCTATAGGGTGATTCTGGTTAACTCTAATCCAGCCACCATTATGACTGACCCGAATATGGCTGATGCAACATACATCGAGCCGGTTACCTGGCAGGCGGTCAGCAAGGTCATTGAAGCTGAGCGGCCGGATGCGATTTTGCCAACTATGGGCGGCCAGACTGCGCTGAACTGTGCGTTGGATTTGGAAAAACACGGTGTGCTGGAAAAATTTGGCGTCGAAATGATTGGCGCTGACAGCGAAGCCATTAATAAAGCCGAAGACCGCGATTTATTCCGCGCTGCCATGCGTAAAATCGGGTTGGATATGCCGCTGTCCGAGATTGCGCATACGCTTGACGAAGCATTGGAAATTCAGAAGCAGTTTGGTTTTCCAGTCATTATCCGGCCTTCATTTACCATGGGCGGCAGTGGCGGTGGTATCGCTTATAATCGTGAAGATTTTATCGATATTTGCCAGCGTGGCCTTTACTTAAGTCCAACTAACGAATTGTTGATTGATGAATCCATTATCGGCTGGAAAGAGTACGAAATGGAGGTGGTGCGCGATAAAAACGACAATGCCATCATCATTTGCTCTATCGAAAACTTCGACCCAATGGGCGTTCATACTGGTGACTCGATTACTGTTGCGCCAGCACAAACGCTGACCGACAAAGAATACCAAATGATGCGTAATGCTTCGCTGGCGGTGTTACGCGAAATCGGTATTGAAACCGGTGGTTCGAACGTGCAGTTTGCCGTTAATCCGGAAAACGGCCGACTGATCATTATCGAAATGAATCCGCGGGTATCGCGTTCTTCAGCGTTAGCCTCGAAAGCCACTGGTTTTCCAATTGCTAAAGTCGCTGCCAAGCTGGCGGTCGGTTACACCCTCGATGAGTTGCAAAACGAAATTACCGGCGGCGCAACGCCGGCGTCGTTTGAGCCGACCATCGACTATGTCGTCACCAAGGTGCCACGCTTTACCTTTGAAAAATTCCCGCAAGCGGATAACCGGCTGAGCACGCAGATGAAATCTGTCGGTGAAGTGATGGCCATTGGCCGTAACTTCCAGGAATCACTGCAAAAAGCGCTGCGCGGTCTGGAAATCGATCGTGACGGGCTGACTGAAATTCTGGATCTTAAAGATGAAAATGCCGAAGCGACTTTGCGCCGCGAGTTAAGCCTGCCGGGTTCTGATCGCTTGTGGTACGTGGCTGATGCTTTCCGCTACGGCATGAGTTTTGATGAGATATATCAACTTAGCCAGATCGATCCGTGGTTTCTGATTCAGGTTCAGGAAATTGTCGATATTGAAAACCAGCTGAAAGAGCGCTCGTTAAGTGATATTGATGCCGTTGAATTACGCCGTTTAAAAGGCAAGGGTTTTGCTGATTCACGGTTAGCCAAATTACTGCACAAAACTGAAAAACAGGTTCGTAGCTACCGCCACCAAGCAGGTGTGCGGCCAGTCTATAAGCGTGTAGATACCTGCGCTGCGGAGTTTTCAACCAGCACCGCCTATATGTACTCAAGCTATGATGATGAGTGCGAATCCAACCCCAGCGATCGTGACAAAATCATGATTCTGGGCGGTGGTCCAAATCGTATTGGTCAGGGCATTGAGTTTGACTATTGCTGTGTACATGCGGCTTTAGCACTGCGTGAAGATGGTTATGAAACCATCATGGTTAACTGCAACCCGGAAACTGTTTCTACTGATTATGACACCTCAGACCGTCTGTATTTTGAATCGCTGACTCTTGAAGATGTACTGGAAATTGTTGCCCTGGAAAAACCCAAAGGCGTTATTGTCCAGTTTGGCGGCCAAACACCACTGAAACTGGCGCGTGCATTGGAAGCTGCCGGTGTGCCGATAATTGGCACGTCTCCGGATGCCATTGATCACGCTGAAGATCGTGAACGTTTTCAGCAAATGGTTGAAAAACTGGGCTTGCTGCAACCACCAAATCGTTTGGCGCATTCGATTGATACGGCTGTGTCATTAGCGGCAGAAGTGGGGTATCCATTAGTTGTGCGTCCGTCTTATGTGCTCGGTGGCCGGGCGATGGAAATCGTTTATAACGAAGAAGAATTACAGCGCTACATGCTGACTGCGGTATCTGTTTCCAATGATTCCCCGGTGTTGCTGGATCGTTTCTTAGATGATGCGATTGAAGTCGATGTTGATGCCATTTGTGATGGCAAAGATGTACTGATCGGCGGCATCATGGAACATATCGAACAAGCCGGTGTGCATTCTGGTGACTCGGCTTGTGCGATTCCGCCTTACAGCCTGAGCCCGGCGATTATGGACCAACTGCGGGTACAAGTCGGCCAGATGGCCCGTGAACTTGGCGTCGTTGGTTTGATGAATACTCAGTTCGCCATTCAGGGCGAGCGCATCTTTATTCTGGAAGTCAATCCACGCGCTTCACGGACCGTGCCGTATGTGTCAAAAGCGATTGGTGTGCCATTAGCCAAAGTTGCTGCCCGTTGTATGGCTGGTCGTAGTCTGGCCGAGCAAGGCGTCACAAAAGAAGTAATTCCAAGTTATTACTCGGTTAAAGAAGCGGTATTCCCGTTTATTAAATTCCAGGGTGTGGATCCGATCCTCGGCCCGGAAATGAAATCTACGGGTGAAGTCATGGGCGTTGGCCGCAGCTTTGGTGAAGCCTTTGCCAAATCACAGTTGGCAGCTTCAGTAAGCTTACCAACCGGCGGTAAAGCCTTTATTTCAGTTCGGGAAGCCGATAAAAATTCTGTGGTTGCCATTGCCCGTGATTTACAGAGTCTGGGTTTTGAATTGTTAGCCACCCGTGGCACCCAGCAAACCTTGACAGAGGCCGGTGTGCCCTGCGAACGTGTGAAAAAAGTGGCTGAAGGCCAGCCACATATTGTCGATATGATTAAAAACGATGAAATTAACCTGATTGTTAACACTACTGAAGGGCGCCAGGCGGTTGCTGATTCAAGAGAAATCCGCCGGGCGGCTTTACAACATCAAGTCAATTACACCACCACATTGGCCGCTGCTCGGGCGACCATTCTGGCGCTTAACTGCGAAGACAGTGTGTCGGTGAATCGTTTGCAAACTTTACACGGAGAATTAGCGTAATGGCGGTGCCAATTACCTTACGTGGTGCGGAAGCACTGAAAGCCGAATTGCATGAATTAAAAACGGTCAAACGGCCGGCAGTTGTAGAAGCGATTTCGGAAGCGCGGGCGCATGGCGATTTGAAAGAAAATGCCGAATATCATGCCGCCCGGGAGCAACAAAGTTTTATTGAAGGCCGTATTCAGGAACTTGAATCAACGTTGGGTAATTCGCAGGTCATCGATCCGTCGACATTACCGCAAGATGGCCGGGTGGTGTTTGGTGTCACCGTGGAATTGCTGAATATTGATACTGATGCACAGGTCAGCTATCAGATTGTTGGCGATTACGAGTCGGATATTAAGCAAAACCGTATCTCGATTTCATCACCAATTGCCCGGGCGCTGATTGGTAAAGAAATTGACGATGTTGCCACCGTACAGGCACCGGGCGGCGCCATCGAATATGAAATTGTTGCTATTCATTATCAGAGCTGACCATTTTGGCTTACGCTGATTTTGCCGGAGAACGTTTACTGCTGACCTTATGGGTAGGTAGTTTGTGGGCTATCGGTTATTTAGCTGTGCCGCTGGCATTTGCAACGCTTGATACGCAAGTCGCCGCTGAATATGCCGGCACCTTATTTCATGCTGTTAGTATTATTGGTCTGGTCAGTGGCGCCATGTTGCTGCTTGGCAAATTATTTATGGAACGGCTGCAAATTACCCGTTCCTGGCGCTTCTGGCTGTTGTTGGTCATGCTGGCATTGACCCTGGTGTTCACCGTTTATATTCAGCCAGAAATGGCGGCCGTTAAAGCCATTGCTGACTGGCGCGCCGATAGTGTCTTAACCGAGCGGTTTAATGATTTACACCGGCTTAGTGAAAATCTGTATTTAATGCTCAGTGTGTTGGGGCTGATTCTGGTGCTGACCGCTGATAAAAAAGCCGCAGCAAACTGGACCCATGGCGAGAAGTAAATCCAGTCAAAGCTGGCTGAAAGAGCATTTTGACGATCCTTTCGTCAAAAAAGCCCAGCAAAAAGGCTATCGCTCTCGCGCCACATTCAAGCTCGAAGAAATTGACCTGAAAGACAAATTAATTAGGCCGGGCATGACGGTAGTCGATTTGGGCGCCGCCCCCGGCGGCTGGTCAGATTATGCGTTACACAAAGTGGGCGACAAAGGTACGGTCATAGCATTAGATATTTTGCCAATGACGCCTTTGACAGGTGTTCACTTTATCGAAGGTGATTTTCGTGAAGCCGAAGTGCTGGAAAAATTAGAAAGCATTGTCGGCGATCAGCAAATTGATCTTGTATTATCCGATATGGCCCCCAATATCACTGGGGTAGATGCCATCGATCAACCGGGCAGTATGTATTTAGTAGAACTGGCATTGGATTTTGCCAGTCAGCACTTAAGTAAACACGGTGATTTTCTGGTCAAAGTTTTTCAAGGCGAAGGTTTTGAACCATTTTTAAAGGCAATGCGTGCACAATTTACGAAAGTAATTACCCGCAAACCAGAAGCATCGCGGGCGCGCAGCCGGGAAGTGTATTTACTCGGCAGAGGCCGAAAATAATGCCGTCAACCAACAGGGCTAGAGGTAACAACATTGAGTGACATGATGAAAAATATTGTTTTATGGGTTGTCATCGCCATGGTGCTGATGTCGGTGTTCAATAATTTTGGCCCGCAGCAATCCAAACAAAGCGAAATGGATTACTCGACCTTTATTAGCAGTGTTAAAGAGGGTGCTGTCAGAAATGTTGATATCCAGGGGCGTACCATCAGTGGTGAACTGAGTGATGGCAGCAAATTTACAACTTACAGCCCTGATTATGATCCCGGCTTGATTGGTGATTTGTTGGATAACGGCGTGGCGATTAAAGCTGAGCCAGCTGAAAAAACGGGTTTGCTGATGCAGATCTTTATTTCATGGTTCCCAATGTTGCTGCTGATTGGTGTGTGGATTTTCTTTATGCGCCAAATGCAGGGCGGCGGTGGCAAAAACCCGATGTCATTTGGTAAAAGCAAAGCCCGCATGCTCAATGAAGATCAGGTCAAAGTGACTTTCAAAGATGTTGCCGGTGTGGAAGAAGCTAAAGAAGAAGTTCACGAACTGGTCGATTTTTTGCGTGATCCAGGCAAATTCCAAAAACTGGGCGGCCGGATCCCGCGCGGTATTCTGATGGTCGGTTCACCGGGTACCGGTAAAACCTTGCTGGCTAAAGCTATTGCCGGTGAAGCCAAAGTGCCGTTCTTCACAATTTCCGGTTCGGACTTTGTGGAAATGTTCGTCGGTGTCGGTGCTTCGCGGGTGCGCGATATGTTTGAGCAAGCCAAAAAACATGCACCCTGTATTATCTTTATTGATGAGATTGATGCGGTCGGTCGTCACCGTGGTGCCGGTCTGGGTGGTGGTAACGATGAACGCGAACAAACCTTAAACCAATTACTGGTTGAAATGGATGGTTTCGAAGGCAATGAGGGCGTCATAATTATTGCTGCCACCAACCGTCCTGATGTATTGGATCCGGCATTGTTGCGTCCCGGTCGTTTTGACCGTCAGGTGGTGGTGCCATTACCTGATATTCGTGGTCGCGAACAAATTCTCAAAGTGCATTTAAGTAAAGTCCCGGCTGATGATGATGTGCAACCAAGCGTTATTGCAAGGGGTACACCGGGTTTCTCGGGTGCCGACTTAGCAAATCTGGTCAATGAAGCGGCTTTGTTTGCTGCGCGGGCCGATAAGCGCTTGGTGGAAATGCAGGATCTGGAACTTGCCAAAGACAAAATCATGATGGGCGCGGAACGTCGTTCAATGGTGATGAGCGATAAAGAAAAAGAACTGACGGCTTATCATGAAGCGGGTCACGCCATTGTCGGTCGCAGTGTGCCGGGACATGATCCGGTTTATAAAGTCAGTATTATTCCTCGTGGCCGGGCGCTGGGTGTCACTATGTTCTTGCCAACGGAAGACAGATATAGCTACACCAAGCAACAACTGGAAAGTAATATTTCCAGCTTATACGGTGGCCGCATTGCTGAAGAAATGATTTTTGGCGCAGAAGCGGTGACTACTGGTGCATCCAACGATATACAGCGGGCTACCGAGCTTGCTCATAATATGGTGACCAAATGGGGCCTGTCTGACAATATGGGGCCATTGTCTTACGGTGAAGACGAAGGCGAAGTGTTCCTGGGCCGCAGCGTTACCCAGCATAAAGCGGTATCAGATTTAACGGCGAAGCAGATCGATGAAGATGTGCGTGCAGTGATTAATCGTAACTATGCCCGGGCTGAGCAGATCCTCAAGGACAATGTTGAGAAATTGCATCTGATGGCAAAAACACTGATCAAGTACGAAACCATCGACAGTGATCAGATCGATGCCATTATGAATGGCCGTGAACCGGGTGAGCCTAAAGACTGGACTGACCGTTCTTCAACGCCGCCGCCGGCAGCTTCCGGTGACAGTGACGCTGAGCCTACCGGTAAACCCGCCGATCAATTGAACTGAAGCCGGCATGACCATCCTTAACTGTGCGGGCAAGTCTCTGGACTTGTCCGCGCCCTGCGTGATGGGAATCGTCAATGTCACGCCGGATTCTTTCTCTGACGGCGGCAAGTTTTTTGCCGCCGACCAAGCCTTAAAACAAGCCCGAAAACTGATTGCTGATGGTGCGGCAATTATTGATATTGGCGGTGAGTCAACACGTCCCGGCAGTACCCCGGTTGATGCAGAAGAAGAAATTCGTCGTGTGGTGCCGGCAATTGAAGCGATATCTGCCGAACTTGCTGTGCCGATTTCGATCGATACGCTGAAAGCCGACGTGATGCGCGCAGCGGTGAACGCCGGTGCTGGCCTTATCAATGATGTTAATGCCTTGCGCGGTGAGGGTGCCTTGCGGGCGGCTGTCGAATTAAATGTGCCAGTGTGTTTGATGCATATGCAGGGCACACCACAGACTATGCAAAAGGAACCGCATTACGATAATGTGGTTCAGGAAGTTAAAGACTTTTTACTAGAACGCATTGCAGCTTGCGAAGCGGCAGGAATATCCCGTTCCAATCTTATTTTGGATCCCGGTTTTGGCTTTGGTAAAAAGGCGCGGCATAATCTACGGTTGATGAAACATTTATCCGACTTTACGGAAATGGATTTACCGGTATTGGTCGGCGTGTCGCGTAAGTCGATTATCGGCGCCATGCTCAATATATCGGTTGATGAACGACTGGCAGGCAGCTTGGCGCTGGCCTCGATAGCCGTATGGCAGGGCGCGAAGATTATTCGCAGCCATGATGTAAGAGAAACCGTGCAGGCAATAACTTTATGTCAGCATGTACAACAGGTTGAAGATTTTGACTGAAACAAAAAGACGTTATTTTGGTACTGATGGGATTCGTGGCAAGGTCGGTGAGGGTGTTATTACCCCGGATTTTGTCCTGAAACTGGGCTGGGCTGTTGGCCGGGTACTGGCCAAAGAACGTCACAGCAAAGTATTGATTGGTAAAGACACCCGGATTTCCGGATATATGTTTGAGTCGGCATTACAGGCTGGTTTATCGGCAGCGGGTGTGGATGTTTATTTGCTGGGGCCAATGCCAACGCCGGCGGTTGCTTATCTGACCCGCACATTTCATGCGCAGGCAGGTATTGTTATTAGTGCCTCGCATAACGCTTATCATGATAACGGCATTAAATTTTTCTCAGCCCAGGGCACCAAATTGCCGGATGGTATTGAGTTGGAAATCGAAGCCATGCTTGATAAGCCGTTGACCACGGTTGAATCAGCACATCTTGGTAAGGCTTACCGGGTTGCGGATGCCGCAGGTCGTTATATTGAATTTTGCAAAAGCACCATTTCCAGTGGTGTTGATTTATCGAATCTGAAAATTGTTGTTGATTGTGCCCACGGCGCAACCTATCACATCGCACCTAATGTATTTCGTGAACTGGGCGCAGAAGTGATTGTGATGGGCGTCGAGCCAGACGGCCTGAATATCAATTTGGATTGTGGTGCTACTGAACCGCGTCTACTGCAGGCGAGTGTTCTGGAAAATCAGGCGGATCTGGGCATTGCGCTGGATGGCGACGGCGATCGTTTGATTATGGTCGATGATAAAGGTGAAGTAGTTGATGGCGATGACTTACTGTTTATCATTGCCCGGGGCCGGCAACGTGAAGGACAACCATCGGCGCATGTAGTCGGCACACAAATGTCTAATCTGGGGCTGGAACATGCCTTGAATAAGCACAATATCATGCTGCATCGTGCCAACGTTGGCGATCGTTATGTCATGGAAAAACTGCAACAGGTTAATGGCATGATAGGCGGTGAAGCCTCCGGACATATTATTTGTCTGGACAAAACCACCACTGGTGATGGCATAGTTGCCGCCTTGCAGGTGCTTGCTGAAGTACAACAAAGTGGCAGCAGCCTGCATGATCTGCGCTCTGCTATTATTAAATATCCGCAGCAGCTGATTAATGTGCGGCTCAGTAAAATGATTAATTTAGCCGATCACGCTGAAATTGCAGACGCCGTGGCCGACGCTGAACGACAACTGGGTGATAATGGCCGGGTATTACTACGCCCCTCCGGTACTGAACCTGTCATTCGGGTGATGGTGGAAGGCCGTGATGCGACGCAAACCAATCAATTAGCCAGGCAACTGGCGGCTGTGATTGAGAACGTCATAAATACATAGTTTTATCTGTCACCGCCGGTCGTTGCTTATCAGGATCACTGTCGGTACGCTTAACCCTTAATTTTTTTGAGAGTCGATGTCTGTGCGAACACCGCTAATTGCTGGTAACTGGAAAATGAACGGCAGTAGCGCCAGTAATCAAGCATTGCTGGATGCGATCCTGGCGCAGCGTGCCACATTTGCTGATGTTGATGTGGCTTTGTTCCCGCCGGCGTTATATCTGCAACAGGTGCAATCGGCATTGCAAAACACGGGTTTGTCCTGGGGTACTCAGAATCTATCGCAGTTTGAGTCCGGTGCTTATACCGGTGAAATTTCAGCGGCGATGCTCAAGGACTTTGGCTGTCAATATGTGCTGATGGGGCACTCAGAGCGGCGCTGTCTGTATGCCGAACTGAATCTGGACCAGGTATTTCTTGACCATATCATTGCCGAAAAATACGAAATGGCGATTAAGTTCGGCATTATTCCCATCGTCTGTATTGGCGAAAGTCCCGAGGAACACGCCCTGGGTCAAACCGAAGAAATGGTCATACGCTTGCTCGATATCATTATTGCCCGTCAAGGGGTTGAGAGTTTATCGAAAGCGGTACTGGCCTATGAACCCGTCTGGGCAATCGGTACAGGTAAAACTGCCAGTCCGGAATGGGCCCAGGATGTTCATGCGCTGATGCGGCAACGGGTCGCCAAACACAACCCGAAAATCGCCGAAAATGTGCAAATACTTTACGGCGGCAGCGTAAAAGGTAATAATGCCGCCCCATTGTTTGCCAAGCCGGATGTCGATGGTGGCCTTATCGGCGGCAGTTCGCGTGATGCGGCAGATTTCGTTAAAATATGCCAGGCCGCAATTCAAAATTAGGAATGTAAATGGATGCTATTGTATTGGTGATTCACATTGTTGTGTCACTGTTTCTGGTTGGTTTAATACTGATTCAGCATGGTAAGGGTGCTGATGCTGGCGCTGCCTTTGGCGGTGGTGGTGGCGGTGCCTCTGGAAGTTTGTTTGGTAGTCAGGGCTCAGCGTCTTTTTTGAGTCGCGGTAGTGCACTGCTGGCGACGATCTTTTTTATTACCAGCCTGAGCTTAGCCTACCTTGCCGGTAATGCGGACCGCGGTAGCAGCATCACCGACTCTGTGGTGACTGAACAGCCTGCAATTAGTGAAGAAACCCCAGCAGACCTGCCCGATATTCCGTAAAATAGCCGCTCTTGCCGACGTGGTGAAATTGGTAGACACGCTATCTTGAGGGGGTAGTTCCTTAGGGTGTGCCGGTTCGAGTCCGGCCGTCGGCACCATATGTAGGTTTCACGATGTCCCAAATCGTACTTAAAAGCCCGTTTTATAACGGGTTTTTTTATGTCCGTCATATCCTAACGTCCCATAGCATTTCTTGACATACCCCAAATAATGGGGGTAGTTTTGGGGGTATCTTAAAATTACTAGATAAAGATACCCCACAAATGGCGCTTAATAACACGCAGATAAAAGCTTTAAAGGCCGGTATCAAGCCAGACGGTACAACCACCAGCAAGCCATACAAAGTAACGGATGAAAAGGGCTTATATCTGGAAGTAAAACCTACAGGCTCAAAACTATGGCGATTTAAATACCGCTTTGCTGGTAAAGAAAAGTTGTTGTCAGTAGGCATCTATCCTGATATATCCCTTAAACAAGCCAGAGAGCAACGTGACGAGCTTAGAAAGCAGATAGCCAATGGAGTACCCCTCAGATATTCGGAGAGCTGAAAAGCTGTCACATGCTGGTCAGTTAAGTTTTGAGTTTGTTGCCCGTGAATGGCATCAAAAGTTTCGGCACCGATGGTCAGAAAAATACGCAATCAACACTATCAGTCGTTTAGAAAGAGAAGTATTTCCATTTATCGGCTCAAAAAATATTAATGAGATTAAAGCACCTGAATTGCTGGCGGTGCTGAGACGAATGGAAAGCAGGGGTATTTTAGAAACGGCTCACAGAGTCCACCAGAAATGTGGGCAGATTTTCCGTTATGCCGTTGCAACGGGAAGAGCAGAGCGCGATCCCTCCACTGATTTGAAAGGTGCTTTACCGCCGGTAAAAGTTAAGCATCATGCGTCAATAATAGAACCACAGCAGATCGGAGGGCTGCTAAGGGCAATCAGTGGATATACAGGCTCTTTTGTCACTATCTGTGCGTTACGACTTGCCCCGTTAGTTTTTGTTCGTCCAGGCGAATTAAGACACGCTGAATGGACAGAGTTTGATCTAGAAAAAGCTGAATGGCGTATACCTGCCGATAAAATGAAAATGGCTTCTGTTCATATCGTCCCGCTATCAAAACAATCACTAGCGGTCATTGATGCTTTAAAGCCCGTCACAGGCTCAGGAAAGTACCTTTTCCCCTCTATTCGCACAATCACTAGGCCAATGAGCGAAAACACCGTAAACGGCGCTTTACGGCGGCTAGGTTATACAGGTGATGAAATGGTGGGGCACGGTTTCAGAAGCATGGCCTCCACCATCCTGAACGAGCAAGGCTGGAACCGTGATGCTATCGAAAGACAACTAGCCCACAGTGAGCGTGATGGCGTAAGGGCGGCTTACAACTATGCTGAATATTTACCAGAACGGAAAAAAATGATGCAAGCATGGGCTGACTATCTGGAAGGGCTAGCGGCTGGTGCCGATGTAATACCGATTAACAGATACAAATAACTTGTTTAACCAAGTCTAGTCCGACGGGGCGAAAAGCTGGTTTCATTCACTAGTCTGGCTTGGTTTCCTTTTGAATGTGCGAGGAATGGCGCATGAATATTTACCCGCCTGACATTAAAAAATTACGATAAATCTAGAACATTAGACCCTACTCAGTGGCATGACAATATTACGCATAGAGCACTTCTTGACTCGCTGTTAAAACATAATATTGTTAATGAACATACCCTTGAAAGTCTCAAGGCACATAATCAACAGAACATTATTGACGGTTTCTTAACGAAAGATTTTGGAGAAATTAACGCGGAGTTCGATCTATATGGTGAGTTTTTTTACTCAATGACCAACCCCATGCTTGAGGAGCTTGAGAATATATTCCTGATGGACAGACCAACTCATGATGATCTCAACGAACACCGCAGATTAAAACATATGAGTCGTGCATTAGCCGTTATAGATTTAGATGCACCAGACGAAATGCTATTGCGCTCATTTCAAGAATGGTTAAAGAAAATTAGACAAAACCGAACGGGGCAGGCAAAAAAGAAACGCATCACGGAAAGTATCTTAAGACGATGGCAAACCAATAGAGTCATTGAGTATATAGATTTATCTCAGTGGTTTAAATTAAGAAACGAAAGTCTTCTTGATCATCAAGCTGCGGCAATTTTATTTCCTCATGACAGTACTAGAAATACTACAGAGGTTGTAACGAAAACAATTAGAAAAAAGGCGGTTCCCGAAATTTTAGCAATAAAAACTCGGCAAGCACTTATTTCTCAAGGTCTTGAATTTGACTGGAAAGGAAATATTTGAAAATCTTTCCGGTAGTTTTTTCTCGTGTTTTGATGCCTTAGAAATTCATCCACTTAAGCATATTGTTACCAGCGTATTCAACTGAAACGCAAGAGGTAACAAATATGTCGCAAATCTTAAAACTACCAGAAGTAAAACTAATCACTGGTCTTAGTGGTTCGTCAATCTACCGAGCCGCTACAAACGGCTCATTTCCCAAACCGATCAAACTTGGTGAAAGATCAAGTGGGTGGCTGAAATCAGAAGTTGAAAAATGGCTACAGGATCGCATTGAAGCCTCCCGTAATGAAAGCGAGGTGGCCTAATGGATAATTCAAGAGCAGGTCAATGTTTAGCTATTCTGAAATATCTTTATGAGCATGGTTCTATCACCACGCTTCAAGCTCGTGATGAGTTGGGGATTATGTCCCCAGCTTCGAGAGTATTGGAGTTAAGAGAACAAGGCCATTGCATCATTACCCATTGGACAACTTCAGAGGATAAAACCGGCACAAAGCACAGAGAGGCTAAATATGTGCTGTTTAATCAAGACAATAAAAAAGCCCCATCCACCAGCGACCAAACTAACGGAAAGGGCTTTGCTAAGAGCATCAATGATAATAATCGTGCTGGTGGAATAAGACAATCTTCATCTGAAATATAAGGTGAAAATATGTCTGAAACTGCCGCAAAACTGTTACACGGTTTTAACACAGCGGTTTTAACACAAAAAAGCAAAGCCAAACCCCGCACGGGCGAGGCTTTGCACTTTTCCGAAACGGGCCATAAAGGTGGGTTATTTCTAATATCTAAAGATGTTGAAGAAATAACCCAACCAAGTAACAAAGGCAAAAGGCAAGCGGCTCGCAAAAAAACACGCAATAGAAAAACTGTTATGCGTAAGGATATTTTTGAATATCGAGGAAAAAGCTACCGTGTTAATTCAGAGAAGTCAGGGCTGTATGTTGAAACCCTGAAATCAATGATTGATCAGTTTGAGCTAGCAGCTCAAAAATGGGGCCGAGTATTTGTATTGAGATTTGATTTACACACTCATTATTACACGGGGGATAGTAAGCGACTAAGTGCTTTTAATAAGCGGTTGTTTGTTCGATTAAAACGTGACTATGGTTTTAAGGAAATAGGTTTTTGCTGGGTAAGAGAAATGGAGCGAGCGAAATCACAGCATTACCATTTTGTTTTGTTTCTGGACGGGCGATTGATTAGACACTCAAAAAGGATTAACGAGCTAATCAAAAACGCTTGGGATGACGGCACGGGGGCTTATCATGTGCCAGTTATAGAAAGACCTTATTATTTTGGCTCAGGTGAGCAAATAACTCATGATGTGATCCATCGAATATCCTACCTAGCTAAAGCCAGAGGAAAGGGCTACAGAGACAAACAAGCTAAAGATTTTCAATGTTCAAGAATGAGATAAAAAGGGGCATTTTTCCACACCTACGCGCGCGAGGGGCTTTTTTCATGCTGTAAATGAACAAGCAAAATCACTTTAAGAGACAAAAATCTATGACCAGAAAAGACAGGAAAAAGCATAACCGGAAAGTCATCACTAAAGTTGCCAAAATCTGCAAGGTCGGAAGGTTTCATGCTCCAAGCTATCAATATGTAATTGATTGTCTTAATAACAACGGCTGGCGGACTGCTGACCAGCGAACATTTACACGCCGAAGCCTTTACCGCATGTTACAACGTAACGGCATAAGCGGCCTTTGGGGTATTCATAAGGGGTATTACTAGGAATTTTCACTAGGAGCATGGGTCGCTTGGATTATCCTTAAAGTCTGGCAAAGTTCGCCTTTTAGATTATTGGGTTAGCGGCTCAATCCAGAAATTTAGAAGCTCACCTTCCTCAAATTTGTATACACAACCGTATTGCATCTTTCTCCATGCGCCGTATTGATTTTGAAATTTGAGGTTGCTGCCACCGTAAGTAACTATTTTTGGTTCCGTGTGATTTACCAAAATGCCCCTAGCCCAAGGATTTAAAAGGCCATCAGTCCACTCATGATCATATTCAGTCTGCTGTTCAATTTTTGGCTTGCAGATTACTGACATCTCTACATAATATTTTTCATAAATACATTCATCTGTTTCGCATGGCTCTGCGTCGACAGTTGTGACTGTGTCATTATCAATAAACCCTACTGACCATGCAATTAAGAGTACAGAAATCGCCGCGACATAAGACCAAAATCCCGGCCCGTCTTTTTTAATTTTAACGCCACAACTAGGACAGGTTTTTGCTTTATCAGATACTTTTTTGTCACATTCCTTGCAATTTATTAAAGCCACGTTGATTCCCTTTCAGATTTAAAAATTACTTTAGCACTATCAAGCAGGTGACAGGTACTCTCGCTTAGAGGCTTTGCATCATCACTTAAATGTTTATGAGCTTTTCCTGTTCCAACCAATATACCCAAGCTTGCAGCTCCTGAAAACGCTTCTGTTTAGGCACTATAGTCTTTGATGAAGGTGATCCTGAATTACAGCGGCCACCCTATGAGCAGTCGGATGATATAGTTGTCGAAAGCCATTAATAAAAAGCTGCTAAAGATATTTATTTGGGGGTATCTTTTGGGGTATCTTGAAAAATCATATTTCACAAATTTATATGTGGCGGGCATTTCAGGCGCCAATTCGAGTGAGGCCGTCCCAAACATATCAAACCCGTAAAACCTGGTTTTACGGGTTTTTTTATGTCGGTATCTTTTGCCGGCGTTGTTGCCACATGCCGGCAATAAACAACAGCATACCTATCCAGATCAGCACAAAAGTTATCAGCCGCTCAGGTGGATAAGCTTCATGTAGTACAAACACGCCAATCAGAAATTGCAGCGTCGGATTCAAATACATAAAAAAACCGACTACCGATAAATCGGCCAGTTTCGCAGCCATGGCAAACAACACCAATGGTAAGGCGGTGATTAAGCCGGCACCCACCAACATCCAGGTCGTAAAATCGTCACCACCAAATGCCAGGGCGCCGGGAATAAACCAGGCCTGCCAACCGAGCCAAATCAGTGTAACCGGTAATAACCATAAACATTCAGCTGTCAGCCCATTCAAACCATCCACCGGATGCATTTTGCGGATCAAGCCATACAGGGCAAATGCTATCGATAATGACAAGCCGACCCATGGCAGCGCGCCCAGGCTAATCAGCTCCCAGATAATGGCTAACACAGCTAATACGGCTGCTGCGGCTTGTAATTTATGTAAGCGTTCTTTGAGAATAAGCCGGGCCAGTAATAAGCTCATCACCGGGGTAATAAAATAGCCAAGGCTGGCTTCGAGCACTCGCTGCTCAGATACCGCCCAGATATAAATTAACCAGTTCACTGCGATCAGTAATGATGACACTGCCAGCCAGGCCATTTGCTGTTTGTTGATGACTAAGCGTGTCAGGTTGCGCCAACGACCTAATAAAATGCCAATCAGCAGCGTTGCCAGTAAAGACCAGATAATCCGATGTGCCAGCACTTCTGTGGCACTGACATGATTCAGATAATGAAAAAATAAGGGGAAACCACCCCAGATGGCATAAGCAGTAATGGCCAGTAAAAGTCCGTGCATGTTGTGTTTTCATCCCCGCTATGAATGATTAACAAGCCCTGAGCAGTGTAATTGATTTGCAGCGGCAGTAAAGGCACTGATTTGATATAGTCAGGCATCTCAATTGCCAACAGGATGGCTGCCAATGGGACAACAATTTCACACTTTAGGCGCGCGGCTGCAAAGCTACCGGCTAGCCGGTAGCTTTGCCCCATTACGGATCGCGTTGTTATATGCGGCTTTTGCTGGTTTATGGATTGTGTTTTCGGACCAGCTGATTGAGTTTTTGGCGCAGGACAAAAATACCTTATCGCAACTGCAAACCTTCAAAGGCCTGATTTTTGTCGTGGTGACGACCATGCTGGTTTGGTTGTTGGTGCACCGTTCCCTCAGATCACAAATCCGTTTGATACAAGCATTGCGATTAAGTCAGCAACGTCAGCAGCTATTGTTAAACACGGTCCCTTCCGGCATTCAGGAATCCGACCTTCAAGGCAGGATTACTTATAGCAATAAAGCACACCATCAAATCATGGCGGCAGATGAAGGTACATTAAACGGCCGTTATATCTGGAAGTTTCAAGCCGATCCGAAAGATCAGCAGTTCCTGAAAAAATATTATACAGAGCTGGTGGACAAACAACCGATACCAGAAGTGTATGTTACTTCCATTATTGCACTTGATGGTCAGCGAAAAGTGCTGGAAATTGTCTGGGATTACGTACGTGACGCTGGCGGCCAATTGCAGGGCTTTATTGCGGTTATTTCTGATATTACGCTGCGCAAACATCAGGAAGAGCGCATCTTGCATTTGGCGTATTACGACACACTGACCAATTTGCCGAACCGTTTCCTGTCAATGGACAGACTGCATCAAATGCTGATTAAAACGGAACGTCATCAGCAGCAGGCGGCGGTTTTATTTATTGATTTAGATGATTTCAAAAAAATTAATGACTCATTGGGGCATGAAACGGGCGACCGCTTATTAATTAAGGTGGCAGAGCGACTTCGGCAAAACCTGCGACAGGACGATACTATCGGCCGCTTGGGTGGTGATGAATTTATTATTTTACTGGGTGAAATAAAAGACGCTGACAAGCTGCTGTCGATAGTCGGCACGATACTGAGTAAGTTTCAGCAGCCTTTTGACATTGATGCCCGCGAATTAGTGCTGACAGCCAGTGTCGGTATTGCTCTGTATCCGCAGGATGGTAAAGACGCCTCGACCTTGTTAAGGCATGCCGACTCGGCAATGTTTTATGCCAAAGATCAGGGACGTAATGATTACGCATTTTTTACACCGAAAATGAATCAGATTGCTTCCCGGCGACTGAGCCTTGAACAACAAATGCACGGCGCCTTGGATCGCGGCGAATTTTATTTGCACTATCAGCCTTTATATTTGCTGCACGATAATCAATTAACAGGTGTTGAAGCCTTGCTCCGCTGGCATAATCCGGAACTGGGTCAGGTCTCACCGGAAGAATTTATTCCGATCGCCGAACGCACCGGACTGATAGTTAAGATCGGTGAGTTTGTTATCGAAACGGCCATACAGTCAGCCAATCAATGGCAGCAACTGCGGCCCTCGATGCAAATGGCAATTAACTTATCACCAGCGCAATTCCGGGATGTCGGTCTGTGCAATTTTATCAGCGAAACGCTGCTTCAATATCCATTACAAAAGAATACGCTGGAGCTGGAAATCACCGAAGGCGTGTTGTTAAGTGGTTATGTCCATACTGAAAGTATTCTGAAAACGCTTACCGACATGCAAATCAAACTGTCAATGGATGATTTTGGGACAGGCTATTCCTCTTTGAGCTACTTGCGGCAATATCCATTTAAAGTGCTGAAAATTGACCGCAACTTTATCACCGATATTATTGATGACCATGCTGACCGGGAGTTGGTTATTGCCGTGATTGCGATGTCTCATGGTTTGGGGATTAAAGTCGTCGCCGAGGGGATAGAAACAGATGCCCAGCGGTTAATGTTGCAGGATTTAGGTTGTGATTATGCGCAAGGCTATTTTTTCAGCAAGCCGTTACCGGCTGAGGATATCACCGCCAGGATCCGTTTATTGTAATTTCCTTTAAATATAACTTGTGGCAAAGCAAATAACGACTTCTCATCATTGCCGTTAATGTGTAGTATCAAGGACTGAACTGTCGACCATAGCAGTGGTCAGATTTAACAAGTTCCGAGCCATGCTCAATGGCATCGGGCACCCTTGGCAAGTGTAGGAAGCGCAATGCTGGAGAGTTATCTCCCCATTTTGTTGTTTATCATCATGGGCGTCGCTTTTGGCGTTGTACCTCTGATGGCGGGATTTGTACTGGCCCCACGTCGGCCGGACCCCGAAAAAAATTCTGCCTACGAATGTGGTTTCCCGCCATTTGAAGATACCCACAGCAAGTTTGATGTCCGTTATTATCTGGTCGCTATCCTGTTTATCATTTTCGATTTGGAAATTGCGTTTCTATTCCCTTGGGCAATCGTGCTGGATGATATCGGCGCGTTTGGTCTGATGGCGATGTTCCTGTTTCTCGGCATTTTGGTGGTCGGTTTTATTTACGAATGGAAAAAAGGTGCGCTGGAATGGGAGTAGAGGGCATTCTCAAAGAAGGCGTGGTCACCACCAGTGCCGATAAACTGATTAATTGGGCGCGGACTGGTTCTTTGTGGCCGATGACATTCGGTTTGGCTTGTTGTGCTGTAGAAATGATGCATGCCGGTGCCGCGCGTTATGATTTGGATCGGTTTGGCATTGTGTTCCGGCCCAGTCCGCGGCAGTCGGATGTAATGATTGTTGCCGGCACGCTGGTCAATAAAATGGCACCGGCACTACGTAAAGTGTATGACCAGATGTCTGAGCCACGCTGGGTCATTTCCATGGGTTCGTGTGCTAATGGCGGCGGTTATTATCATTATTCATATTCAGTTGTACGCGGTTGCGATCGGATTGTGCCGGTCGATATTTACGTGCCCGGTTGTCCGCCCACTGCTGAAGCTTTGTTATACGGCATTATTCAACTGCAAAAGAAAATTCAGCGCACTGATACCATCGCCCGGCGGCAAGAGGCGTAATCATGTCAAAAGCGCTTAAAGAACAGCTGCAACAGCACTTTCAGGACGCGCTTATTGAATGTGACTATGCGCGAGGTGAAACTACCCTGTATGTCGATACTGAGCATTTGCTGAGCGTTGGCAAGGCGCTGCGCGATGAGTTTGCTTTCAGTCAGTTAATAGACCTTTGCGGTGTTGATTATTCCGTTTATGGCGCCAGTGGCTGGGAAACTAAACAAGCCTCTGAGCACGGTTACAGCCGTGCCCGTGAATCTCAGGATCACAGTCAGAGCGAAGTTGATGGCTATCGGTTTGCTGTGGTTTATCACTTATTGTCGATACAACATAACCAGCGGCTGCGTTTAAAAGTCCATTTAACGGCAGAAGATACGCTGATTGACTCGGTGACCGGGATTTGGGCCTGTGCCGATTGGTATGAGCGCGAGGCATTTGATTTATTCGGTATTTTATTCCGCGGCCATAACGATTTAAGACGGATTCTGACCGATTATGGTTTTGTCGGTCACCCGTTTCGTAAAGATTTCCCGCTGATTGGTAATGTCGAAATGCGCTATGACGAAACCCAGAAACGGGTCATTTACCAACCGGTCAGCATTGAGCCGCGCACACTGGTGCCACGCGTTATTCGAGATGATAACCGCTATCGAATGGACGAAAAGTAGATCTATGGAAAACAAAAATCGACATTTTTTGTTTCAGGCAAGGCGTGCGAGAAGCCGTCGCGGAGTGTGCTTAATGGCACATGAGCAACGGAAGTCGCAGCACAACGCCGCCTGGGACAAAAAAGGGCATTTTTAAGATGGCGGAGATTAAGAACTACACGCTGAACTTCGGCCCACAGCATCCGGCGGCACATGGTGTATTACGGCTGATTCTTGAAATGGACGGCGAAGTCATCGAACGCGCTGATCCGCATATCGGTTTACTGCATCGTGGTACCGAAAAACTGGCCGAATCCAAACCTTATAATCAGAGTATTGGTTATATGGACCGGCTCGATTACGTGTCGATGATGTGTAACGAGCATGGCTATGTCATGGCCATCGAAAAATTGCTTGGTGTAGAAGCGCCAATTCGCGCCCAATACATAAGGGTGTTATTTGATGAAATGACGCGGATCCTCAATCACCTGATGTGGCTGGGTGCTCATGGTCTGGATATCGGTGCCATGACGGTATTCTTGTATTGCTTTCGTGAACGCGAAGATTTAATGGATTGCTACGAAGCGGTGTCTGGTGCGCGGCTGCATGCGACTTATTACCGGCCAGGTGGCGTTTATCGGGATCTGCCGGATCGTATGCCGCAGTATCAGGCATCAAAATGGCACACTCAGAAAGAAGTCGATGCCAAAAATGCCAATCGCCGCGGCAGTATGCTTGATTTTATTGAAGATTTTGTCCGGCGTTTTCCGAAATGTGTTGATGAATACGAAACGCTGCTCACCGATAACCGTATCTGGAAACAACGCACCGTTGGCATTGGCGTCGTCTCTCCAGAGCGTGCTCTGCAACTAGGCTTTACCGGGCCTATGCTGCGCGGCTCAGGCATTGAATGGGATCTGCGTAAAAAACAGCCTTATGCCATCTATGATCGTCTGGATTTTGCCATTCCGGTCGGCAAAGAAGGCGATTGCTACGATCGTTACTTAGTCCGTATCGAAGAAATGCGCCAGTCAGCAAAAATCATGCAGCAATGTATTGACTGGCTGCGGGTCAATCCCGGCCCGGTGATGGCTGATAATGCCAAAATTGTGCCACCCAGCCGGGTCGATATGAAAGACGATATGGAAGCGTTAATTCATCACTTCAAGCTGTTTACCGAAGGTTATTGTGTGCCGGAAGGTGAAGTTTACGCGGCGGTCGAAGCGCCAAAAGGCGAGTTTGGTATTTATATGGTGTCCGATGGTGCCAATAAGCCATATCGGGTCAAAATCCGTGCGCCGGGCTTTCCGCATTTAGCAGCGATGGATGAAATGGCCAAAGGCCATATGCTGGCTGATGTGGTGGCGATTATCGGTACTATGGATGTTGTTTTTGGCGAGATTGACCGATGACTGAGATGCAACTCACCGGCCCACGTGAGCAATTATTTACTGCTGAGATCCGCCAGCAACTGGATTTTTGGATCGCCAAATATCCCCCAGGTCAGGCGCAATCAGCAGTGATCCCGGCCCTGCATATTTTGCAGGAACACCATGATGGCTGGCTCAGCAAACCGCTGATGCAGGCGCTGGCGGTGTATCTGGATATGGCCGAAATCGGCGTTTATGAGGTCGCGACTTTTTACACCATGTATGAGTTGCAGCCGACAGGTCGTCACAAAATCAGCCTGTGTACCAATATTTCCTGCCAGCTGTGTGGCTCAGAAAAAATTGCCGATCATATCCAGCAAAAACTGGGTATCGGTTTTGGTGAAACCACCGATGACGGCAAATTCACGCTGAAAGAGGTGGAATGTCTGGGTGCCTGTGTCGGCGCGCCAATGTTATTGCTTGGCAAACAGTATCACGAGCATTTAACGCCGGCAAAAGTCGATGCCATTCTGGATGGGGTGAAATAATGCAGCAGCTTAATCAGGTGTGTTTCCGGACGTTACATTTTGAGCAGCCCTGGACGCTGGATAACTATCGTAAAGTCGGCGGCTATGCGGTGCTGGAGCAAATTCTGCGTGATAAAACCCGGCAGGAAGATATTATTGAGCAACTTAAAAACTCGGCATTAAGAGGCCGTGGTGGCGCGGGTTTCCCCACCGGTCTGAAATGGAGCTTTATGCCCCGCAAAATGCCGGGCGCCAAATATATCGTTTGTAATTCGGATGAAGGCGAGCCCGGCACCTGCAAAGATCGCGACATCATGCGCTTTAATCCGCATCAGTTGATTGAAGGGATGATTATTGCCGGCTACACCATTGGTGCTGAAGTCGGTTACAACTATGTTCGCGGTGAATTTTACGAGCCAATTGAACGCTTTGAACAGGCTTTAATCGAGGCGCGTGAGGCCGGTTATCTGGGAAAAAATATTTTCGATAGCGGCTTTAATTTTGAGTTGCATACGCATCCCGGTGCCGGCGCCTATATTTGCGGTGAAGAGACTGCCCTGCTGGAATCACTGGAAGGCAAAAAAGGCCAGCCACGTTACAAACCGCCATTCCCTGCAGGCTATGGTTTATATGGCCGGCCAACGACGATCAATAACACCGAAACCCTAGCTTCGGTGCCGGTGATTTTGCAACATGGCGCCGACTGGTTCCACGAACTGGGTACGCCCAATAACGGCGGCCAGAAAATTTTCTGTATGACCGGCCATGTCAATAAACCCGGTAATTACGAAGTACCACTGGGTATGCCTTTTGCTGAATTGCTGGAACTGGCCGGAGGTATTCGTGAAGGTCATCAGTTAAAAGCCGTGATCCCCGGTGGCACATCAACACCGGTGGTGCCGGCTGAGGTCATGATGCAAACTGCTATGAGTTATGACGGTATCGGCAAAGCCGGCTCCATGCTGGGCGCAGGTTCAGTCATTGTTATGGATGATTCGACCTGTATGGTCAAAGCGCTGGAGCGTATTGCTTATTTTTATTACGAAGAATCCTGCGGTCAGTGCACCCCATGCCGTGAAGGCACCGGCTGGTTATATCGTGTTATTAAGCGAATTGAAAACGGCCAGGGCCAGCAGGAAGATCTGGACCGGCTGGTTGATGTTGCTGAAAATATCAATGGCAATACCATTTGTGCCTTGGGTGATGCCGCGGCGGCACCGGTGATTAGTTTTATCAAACATTTCCGCGAGGAATTCCAGTACCACATCGATCATGGCTGTTGCATGGTGGGGCAAAGTGAACCACAGGGGCTGCGTCAATATGGTTAATATTGAAATTGATGGCATCCCACTGAAAGTGGATTCGAGCAGAATGATTATTCAGGCTGCTGATGAGGCCGGTATTGATATACCACGGTTTTGTTATCACAAAAAACTGTCGATCGCCGCTAACTGCCGGATGTGTCTGGTTGAAGTCGATAAATCGCGTAAAGCCCTGCCAGCCTGTGCGACACCTGTCACTGAAGGCATGAAAGTTTTTACCCATTCAAAAGTGGCGGTGCAGGCACAGCGCGGCGTCATGGAATTTTTGCTGATCAATCACCCGCTGGATTGCCCGATTTGTGATCAGGGTGGTGAGTGCGAGTTGCAGGATTTATCGCTCGGTTACGGTAAAGGTATCAGCCGTTTTTCTGAAGGCAAACGGGTCGTCAAAGATAAAAATATTGGTCCACTGATCCAAACCGAAATGACCCGCTGTATTCACTGTACCCGCTGTGTGCGCTTTGGTACCGAAATTGCCGGTATCAGTGAGCTGGGTGCGACCGGCCGCGGTGAACATATGGAAATCGGCACCTATGTCGAACATAGTATGGTTTCCGAATTATCAGGCAATATTATTGATTTATGCCCGGTTGGCGCGCTGACATCCAAGCCATTTCGCTATAAAGCCCGCGCCTGGGAAATGCAGGCGCATCCGTCAATTGCGCCGCATGATGCCGTCGGCTCCAGCATTGATCTGCATGTCAGTGGTAATGAAGTGATGCGCGTGGTGCCGCGTGATAACGAATCGGTCAATGAAACCTGGATTTCGGATCGGGATCGCTTTAGTTATCTGGGTCTGAAACATGCAGATCGCGCTGATAAGCCAATGCTTAAACAAGATGGTGTCTGGCAAGAAACCGACTGGCAGACCGCGCTGGAATATGCCGTCAACGGTCTGAAAACAGTACAGGCCAAAAATGGTCAGGATCAATTGCTGGGTTTAATGTCGCCCACGGCAAGCCTCGAAGAAGGTTATTTATTCCAGAAATGGTTGCGTGGCCTCGGCACACAACATATTGACCACCGCCTGCGTTTGCAGTCTGTTGAAGATGCCGGCGAAGCCTACTGGCAAAACGCATTAACCATGGCAGATATTGAAGACAGCGATTCGGTGCTGTTAATTGGCAGCAATATTCGCAATGAAGCGCCAATGGTCGGCCATCGCATTCGTCAGGCAGCGCTTAATGGTGCGCTGATAAACGAAATTAATTTTCTGAAACGCGATTTGCTGATGCCGGTGCAACGGCAGTGGCAGGTTAATTCAGACACGCTGTTGCACATGCTGAAAGGTATTGCAGTGGCGTTGATGAAACTGGAGCCGGCCGCCAACAGCAATTGGCAGCATTATTTATCCGATATCCGGCCCGGTAGTAGCGAGCAGAATATTGCCATGCAACTGGCCAATGCCACGTCGCCATTGCTGGTTGTTGGCGCGCTGGCTAATCAGCATCCAGAGGCGGCGACCATTCGCGCGCTGGCCAATCTGATCAGCACTATGAGTCAGGGCAAATTACTGGTGTTGCCGGAAGCTAACAGCCGTGCTTTGCAATTGGCTAATGTGTTACCAGCTAAACCAAACAGTGAATCAGCAGCTGGCTACTGGCAACAGAAAAAACGGGCGCTGGTATTGTTTGATGTTGAACCGGAATTTGATGCAGCGGATCCGACGACAGCCAGCGCCGCCATGCAACAGGCTGGCTTTGTTGTCGCTATTAATCGGTTTTGGTCAGACAGCATTCGTGATCATGCCGATGTCATGTTGCCTCTGGCCGCTTTTGCTGAAACCTCCGGTACATTTATCGGCCTTGATGGACAGTGGCAATCCTTTACCGGCGCGGTGGCACCACGTGGTGATTCACGTCCGGGCTGGAAAATTCTGCGGGTACTGGGCAATCTCAGCAATGTACCGGATTTTGATTATGTCGCTTCGACGGATATTCGTGATGAGATCGCCGATAGTCTGACGGCAAATGAACCAACACAAACAACCCAGTTTATCCCGGTGGAACCGGATGACAGGGCTGATAAATCAGCTGACCATCTTGAGCTGATTTCCGATGTGGCAATGTATCGCACCGATAGTGTGTTACGCCGTAGTGAAGCGTTACAGCAAACGCCGGAAAACCAGCAGGCGATGATAGCCAGAATGCATCCCGACACAGCTGAAAAAATGCATTTGGCCGATGCTGACCGCATGCAAATCAGCCAGGGCGAATGCGCGGTTGAGGTCGCATTGGTATTAGATACTGATATTGCCCCAAATTGTTTATATTTAGCGGTAGCAACAGATGTCAGTCGTCAGCTGGGGGCCGCTTTTGGTTCAGTGACGGTCAGTCCGGTGGAGGCTTTAGCCGATGCTTGATTGGTTGATCCATGATATCGCCTGGACTATGGCCAAAATCATGATGATTGTGGTGCCGCTGATGCTTGGGGTTGCCTATTTAACGCTGGCAGAGCGTAAAGTCATCGGTTACATCCAGATGCGTATTGGTCCAAACCGGGTCGGACCACGCGGCTTGTTACAGCCTATTGCCGATGGCTTAAAACTGCTGATGAAAGAAGTCATTCTGCCAGCGAAATCCAATTTATATTTATTTGTACTGGCGCCGATTCTGGCGATAGGTCCGGCTTTAGCGGCATGGGCAGTGATGCCGTTTGATGCTGATCTGATCCTCGCGGATATTAATGCCGGCTTACTCTATATTTTGGCCATTACCTCGATGTCAGTGTATGGCGTGGTGATTGCCGGTTGGGCATCCAATTCCCGTTATGCGTTTTTGGGTGCTATGCGCAGTGCTGCGCAGGTGGTTTCCTATGAAATTGCCATGGGTTTTGCACTGGTTGGTGTGCTGGTGGCTGCTGGCAGTCTGAATCTGGGTGAGATCGTGATGGCCCAGTCCGGTGGTTTTTGGCATTGGTACTGGCTGCCGTTACTGCCGTTATTTGTGGTGTATTTTGTCTCTGGGGTCGCCGAAACCAACCGGGCACCGTTTGATATTGCCGAGGGTGAGTCGGAAATCGTTGCCGGTTTCCACGTTGAATATTCAGGGATGGCGTTTGCGGTGTTTTTCCTGGCTGAATACGCTGACATGATTCTGATTTCGATGCTGGCGGCGACGTTGTTTATGGGCGGCTGGTTATCACCGTTTGAGGGCATTCCGTATTTAGAGCCGTTATTTGCCTGGGTGCCGGGTTTGATTTGGCTGCTCGCCAAAACCAGTGTGTTTTTGTTTATTTATCTGTGGATCCGGGCGACTTTTCCGCGTTACCGTTACGATCAGATCATGCGTTTGGGCTGGAAGATTTTTATTCCGGTTACGCTGGTGTGGATTGTCATTATTGCCACGATGCAGGTGTTTGATATCGGACCATGGTTTAGCAAAATTACTGCCGGGGGCGGCTTATGAAGCAAGCCGTTATCCATTTCTTTAAAAGCTTTCTATTGTGGGAACTGCTGCAGGGGATGCGGCTGACCGGCCGGCACTTTTTTTCACGCAAGATCACTGTGCAATATCCGGAAGAAAAAACCCCGCAATCGCCGCGATTTCGCGGGTTACACGCTTTGCGCCGATATCCCAATGGTGAAGAGCGCTGTATTGGCTGTAAGTTGTGTGAAGCGGTGTGTCCGGCGCTGGCGATCACCATTGAGACTGAGCCGCGCGAAGATGGTACCCGCCGTACCACCCGTTACGATATTGATTTGTTCAAATGTATTTATTGCGGTTTTTGTGAGGAATCCTGTCCGGTGGACTCCATCGTCGAAACCAGAGTATTCGAATATCATTTTGAAAACCGCGGTGAAAATATTATGAGTAAAGAGCAGTTATTAGCGATTGGCGACAAGTACGAAGCTGAGATCGCCGCAGACAGGGAGGCTGATGCGCCTTATCGCTAGGCCAGTGTTATGGAAAAAATACTGTTTTACTTTTTTGCCGCCATTTTAATCTTTGCCGCGACTATGGTGATCACCGTGCGTAATCCGGTGCGGGCAGCCCTGTTTTTGGTGTTGGCGTTTTTTACCAGTGCTGCCATCTGGCTGATGCTGGAAGCTGAATTTCTGGCTATCAGTCTGGTATTGGTCTATGTCGGCGCGGTGCTGGTGCTGTTCTTGTTTGTGGTGATGATGTTGGACATTGATTTGGCACCGCTCAAAGAAGGCTTTGCCCGTTACTTACCGCTGGGCATCATCGTGGCGGCTTTGATTGTGATTGAAATGATTGCCGTGGTCGGGGTCAGTAATTTCGGGCTGGAACAAATGCCGGCGCCGACGGAAGATGTTAATGCCGACGGTAATACCCGCCGTCTGGGTTTAATGCTGTATACCGTTTACGTTTATCCGTTTGAAATTGCGGCGGTGATTTTGACGGTGGCGATTGTCGCGGCTATCACACTGACATTACGGCCACATAACCGCAAATTACAGGATCCGGGCAAACAGGTCAGAGTGCGCCGCGAAGATCGGGTGCGGCTGGTTGATATGCCCAGCGAACCGCGAGCCGGTCAGGAGGACAAGTGATGATTGCCTTGTCGGATTATCTGATCCTGGCAGCGCTGTTATTCAGCTTGTCGGTGGCGGGGATTTTTCTGAACCGCAAAAACATCATTATTCTGCTGATGTGTATTGAGTTAATGCTGCTGGCGGTGAATCTCAACTTTCTGGCCTTTTCGCATTTTCTCGGTGATGCGGCAGGTCAGGTTTTTGTGTTCTTTATCCTCACGGTTGCAGCTGCGGAAGCGGCGATTGGCCTGGCGATTCTGGTGGTGCTGTTTCGGAATTTAAGCACCATCAATGTCGATGATATTGATAAGCTCAGGGGTTAGCCGATGACGCAGAATTTGTTATTGGCAATCGTGTTAGCACCGCTGCTTGGCAGTATTTTTGCCGGTTTTTTTGGCAAGCAAATTGGCCGTAACAATGCCCATCGCATTACGATTATCGGCGTCGCCATTGCCTTTGCTTTATCAGCTTATGTGCTGAAGCTGGTACTGGTTGATGGCGAAAGTTATAACGCCACTGTTTATCAATGGTTGCAGGCCGGCAGTTTAAGCATTGAAGTCGGTTTTATGGTTGATGCACTGGCCGCGATGATGATGGTGGTGGTGACCTTTGTGTCGCTGATGGTGCATATCTATACCATCGGCTATATGCATGATGATGACGGTTATTGCCGGTTTTTCAGTTATATCTCGCTGTTTACCTTTGCCATGTTGATGCTGGTAATGGCCAATAGCTTCATGCAGCTGTTTTTTGGCTGGGAAGCAGTGGGGCTGGTGTCGTATTTGTTAATTGGCTTTTGGTATAAAAAACCAACGGCGATTTACGCCAACTTAAAGGCCTTTCTGGTAAATCGGGTCGGTGACTTCGGCTTTTTGCTCGGTATCGCTGCGGTACTGATGTATGCCGGTAGTTTGAATTATGTTGAGGTGTTTAATCAGGCACCGCAAATGGCCGATCAGCAAATTAACATCTGGGGCGACAGCAGCTGGTCGCTGATGACAGTGATCGGCATTTTGCTGTTTATCGGCGCTATGGGTAAATCGGCGCAGGTGCCATTGCATGTCTGGTTGCCGGACTCGATGGAAGGGCCGACACCGATTTCGGCACTGATCCACGCGGCGACCATGGTTACAGCCGGGATCTTTATGGTGGCACGGATGTCACCGCTGTATGAATATTCGGAAACAGCTTTGTCGTTTATTTTAGTGATTGGTGCCATTACCGCGCTGTTTATGGGCTTTCTGGGCTTGATTCAAAATGATATCAAACGGGTTATTGCCTATTCGACGTTGTCACAGCTCGGTTATATGACAGTCGCTTTAGGTGCATCAGCGTATTCAGCGGCGATCTTTCACTTATTTACCCATGCGTTTTTTAAAGCCTTGCTGTTTTTAGCGGCAGGCTCTGTGATTATGGCGCTGCATCACCAGCAGGATATTCGCCATATGGGTGGCCTGAAAAAATATCTGCCGATTACGTACTGGACCAGTTTAATCGGCACTCTGGCGTTGATTGGCGCGCCAGGGCTGGCAGGCTTTTTCTCCAAGGATGCCATTATCGAAGCAGTGCATGCCTCGACCATTCCGGGTGCTGGTTTTGCATATATAGCCGTGATGACAGGGGTGTTTGTCACCGCGCTGTATAGTTTACGGTTATTTTTCCTGGTATTCCACGGTAAGGAACGCTTTGATGCCCATGGTCATCCGCCGCATGAATCGCCAAAAGTAGTGACCATCCCACTGATTTTATTGGCGATCCCGTCGGTGCTGGCCGGTTATTTGATTGGCCATATGGTCTTTGGCGACTGGTTGGCCAAATCGATTACGGTGATGCCGGCGCATGATGTTCTGGCACAGATTAATTACCATGGTGTCTGGGCGTTTTTGCTGCATGGCCTGCAAATGCCGCCATTCTGGCTGGCTTTGGCTGGTGTGGTCACCGCCTGGTTTTTATATATCAAACGCCCGGATTTGCCGGGCAAAATTCAGCAAAAATTGATGTGGTTGTGGCGCGTTATGGATAACAAATATGGTTTTGACAGCTTTAACGAAAAAGTCTTTGCCGCTGGTTCACGAGGTTTGGGTGGTCTGCTGTGGAAGATTGGTGATGGCCGGCTGATTGATGGTCTGGTCGTTAATGGCAGTGCCCGTTTAGTGGGACTGGTCGCCCGAGTTGGTAGGCGAGTGCAGTCCGGATATCTCTATCATTATGCGTTTGCCATGATGATTGGCGTCTGGCTGCTGCTCACCTGGTTTGTCATATGAGGGTGATGCTACGTGTTTGATTTGCCGATACTGAGTTTGCTGATTTGGTTGCCGATTGTCGGCGGTATTGCCGTATTGCTTTGCCGCGATAACGCCTATGCGGCCCGCTGGCTGGCATTACTGGTCAGTATGGTGACCATGTTGTTGTCGTTTGGTCTGTATATCGGATTTGATAGCAGCACGGCGCAGATGCAGTTTGTTGAACGGCTGCCTTGGGTCGAAACCTTTAATATCGAATACTTTCTGGGCATTGATGGCTTTTCAATGCCGCTGATGATCCTGACCACAATTTCAACGTTGTTGGTGGTCATCGCCGGCTGGCAGGTGATCAAAGATCGTATTGCCCAATACCTGGCGGCATTTCTGATTATGGAAGGGTTGATGCTTGGTGTATTTGCCGCGCTGGATGCCATTTTGTTTTACCTGTTTTTTGAGGCGATGCTGATACCACTGTTTTTGGTGATTGGCATTTGGGGTGGCCCCAACCGGGTTTATGCAACGCTGAAGTTTTTCCTGTACACCTTTTTTGGATCGGTATTTTTACTGATCGCCTTGTTGTATCTGCAATTTCAGGCGGGCAGTTTTTCGATTCTCGATTACCACGCGGTTAGCCTCAGTCTCACCCAGCAGATTTGGCTGTTTCTGGCATTTCTGATTGCTTTTGCGGTAAAAATTCCGATGTGGCCAGTCCATACCTGGTTGCCGGATGCTCACGTTGAAGCACCCACTGGTGGCTCGGTGATTCTGGCGGCGATTACTTTAAAAATTGGCGGTTATGGTCTGCTGAGGTTTGCTTTGCCAATCACCCCGGATGCCAGTATGGCGCTGGACTGGCTGGTGATTAGCTTATCGTTGATTGCCATTGTCTACATCGGTTTTGTGGCGCTGGCACAGTCGGATCTGAAAAAGCTGATTGCTTATTCCAGTATTGCCCATATGGGCTTTGTCACACTGGGTCTGTTTATTATCTTCCGGATTTTTGCCAATGCCTCATTGCTGCCCGGCGCTGGTAATGGTGAAGTGCTGGCTATTGAAGGTGCCATGGTGCAGATGATTTCGCATGGTTTTATTGCCGCTGCGATGTTCCTCAGTGTCGGTGTTTTATATGACCGTATGCACACCCGCGAAATCAGTGCTTATGGCGGCGTCGCTAACAGCATGCCGAAATTTGCCGCTTTTGCGGTGTTTTTTGCGATGGCTAATGCCGGGCTGCCGGGCACCTCTGGATTTGTCGGTGAATTCATGGTGATTCTGGCGGCATTTCAGGCTAACTTCTGGTTTGCGTTTTTAGCTGCGACCACGCTGATTGTTGGCGCGGCATATACTTTGTGGATGGTTAAACGGGTGTTTTTTGGCGAAATAGCCAATGATGACGTCGCCAAGTTACAGGACATTAACGGCCGGGAGTTTTTGCTGCTGGGCAGTCTGGCGGCGATTGTACTGTTTATTGGTGTCTGGCCGGAGCCGTTGCTGAATGTCATGCATGCCTCGGTGGAGCAATTACTAATGCAAGTTTCACAAAGCAAACTGTAAGGATAGATGATGCCATTTCAGGTTCCTAATATGTCATTTGCGCTGCCGGAAATGTGGTTGTTGTTGATGGCCTGTGTGGTATTGCTGGTGGTAGCCTATACCGCTGGTAAACGTATTGAATGGGTAGCCGGTTTATCACAGTTCAGCCTGCTGGTAACGGCGGTGCTGGTTTATCTGAATCTTGACCAGGCCGGTCTGACTTTTTCGGGTACTTACGTTAAAGATCCACTCAGTGATGTTTTAAAGTTGGCGATCACGCTAATTAATATGCTGGTGTTACTGTATTGCGGGCGGTATTTGCAGGATCGGGATCTCCGTAGCGGCGAGTTTTATGTGCTGGCATTATTCTCGACGCTGGGCATGCTGGTGATGGTCTCTGGTCACAATATGCTGACTTTGTATCTGGGCCTCGAACTGATGTCTCTGTGTTTATATGCGATGGTCGCAATGCACCGGGATTCGGCGATTGCCACTGAAGCAGCGATGAAATACTTCATTCTCGGCGCGTTGGCGTCGGGCATGTTGTTGTACGGCATGTCGATGATTTATGGCGTTACCGGTTCGTTAGATATTGCTGAAATTGCTGCTGCGGTGAGTAATCCGGATGCCAATTTAACGGTGCTCAGTTTTGCATTGGTATTTATCGTTATCGGCATTGGTTTCAAATTTGGTGCGGTGCCGTTTCATATGTGGCTACCCGATGTTTATCATGGCGCGCCGACAGCGATGACGTTGTTTTTGGCGACCGCACCGAAAATTGCCGCGTTTGCCTTATTAATCCGCATGTTGATTGATGGTCTTGGGACTTTGCATGCCCAGTGGCAGGATATGGTGATTTTACTGGCGGTATTGTCGATGATTGTCGGCAATCTGCTGGCCATTGCCCAGACGAATCTGAAACGGATGCTGGCTTACTCAACCATTTCCCATGTCGGCTTTTTATTGCTGGGTATTTTGTCAGGTACCGAAGCCGGTTATGCGGCAGCGCTTTTTTACACATTGATTTACGCATTGATGACGGTTGGCGGTTTTGGCATGATTTTGCTGATGAGCCGTCAGGGCTTTGAAGCTGAAGAAATTGCCGATTACAAAGGCCTGGCCAAACAGCAGCCCTGGTATGCGTTGATGATGTTATTGCTGATGTTTTCGATGGCCGGTATTCCGCCATTGGCCGGTTTTTACGCAAAGCTGACGGTTATTAAAGCGGTGGTAGATGTCAATTTGCTGGCTGTGGCACTGATTGCTGTGATCATGTCGGTAATAGGGGCGTATTATTATCTGCGAATGATCAAGGTGATGTATTTTGATTCGCCTGAAACTGATTTTGAGTTAGCGCCATCAGCGCCGGTACGCGTGTTATTCAGTGCCAATTGTTTAATGGTACTGGCTTTAGGATTATTTCCGGGGGCGCTTTTGAGTATTTGCGCCACCGTGTTTATGTGAGTGATATGACGATTTGGTTATTGGTTTTGACGTTTTTGGTGCTGGCGAATTTGCCATGGGTCAACGAGCGGCTGTTTTTAGTGATTAAAATGGCAGATGACAAAAAATCTGCCTGGTGGCGGCTACTGGAAGTCCTGGTGTATTATTTTATTGCGTTGATGGCTGCGATTGCTTTTGAGATGCAATATGCTGGCGATGTTTATCAGCAGGATTGGGAATTTTTTGTCACCACGTTGAGTTTATTCCTGACCTTTGCGGTACCTGGTGTCATTTACCGGCATCAATGGCTGCCGATGCAAAAAAAACTCCGCTAGAACTTACGGATTAACGTCAAACCAGGCGGTTTAACTTCTCCTCATATCGATGTTATATGTTGCTATCACTGACGCTAGGCTTTGGCATAGTAATCAGAGGATGCAACAGCAGGCAGAGTAGTTTAAAATTTGCGGGTTTAACTCCCAGATGATGCCCAGCGCATCAGTTATTTTTACAAAAGAGACGACAGGATTATGGCTTCCGATTTATCCAAGTACAGAAACATCGGTATTTTCGCGCACGTTGATGCCGGTAAGACCACCACCACAGAACGTATCCTCAAACTGACCGGTAAGATCCATAAGACCGGTGAGGTTCACGAAGGTGAATCAACAATGGACTTTATGGATCAGGAAGCTGAGCGGGGTATTACTATCCAGTCAGCGGCAACCACCTGCGCCTGGAAAGATCATCGCCTGAACGTTATCGATACCCCGGGTCACGTTGACTTCACTATCGAAGTTTACCGTTCACTGAAAGTACTTGATGGCGGCGTCGGCGTATTCTGCGGTAGCGGCGGTGTTGAGCCACAATCTGAAACCAACTGGCGTTATGCCAATGATTCAGAAGTTGCGCGTCTGATTTTTGTTAACAAACTGGATCGTATTGGCGCTGACTTTTATCGCGTTGTTAAGCAAGTTGAAACCGTTTTGGCTGCCAACCCATTGGTTATGGTGTTGCCAATCGGTATCGAAGACGAATTTACCGGTGTTGTTGATCTGTTGACCCGCAAAGCGTGGATCTGGAAAGACGAGAAAAATGCCGAAGATTACACCGTTGAAGAACCACCAGCAGATATGGCTGACGCTATCGAAGAATGGCGTGAAAAGCTGATCGAAGCGGCTGTCGAGATGGATGATGATTTGATGGAGAAATATCTGGATGGTGAAGAGCCGTCCATTGATGACATCAAACGTTGCATTCGTCTGGGTACGTTGAAACTCAACTTCTTCCCAACTTATTGCGGTAGTGCCTTTAAAAACAAAGGTATGCAGCTGTTGTTGGATGCGATCGTTGACTACCTGCCTAACCCGACTGAAGTTGATCCACAACCAGAAGTTGATTTGGAAGGTAACGAAACCGGCAAACACGCGATTGTTGATATTAAAGGCCCTCTGCGCGCCTTGGCATTCAAAATCATGGATGACCGTTTCGGCGCCCTGACTTTCGTTCGTGTTTATTCGGGTGAAATCAAAAAAGGCGACACCATTCTCAACACTTTCACCGGCAAAACCGAACGGGTTGGCCGGATGGTGGAAATGCACGCCAATGACCGTAATGAATTAGATTACGCGCATGCTGGTGACATCATCGCTATTGTTGGTATGAAGGACGTACAAACGGGTCACACCCTGTGTGATGCGAAAAACCCAGCGACACTTGAACCTATGGTGTTTCCGGATCCAGTTATCTCAATCGCCATTGCGCCTAAAGATAAAGCAGCCGCAGAAAAAATGGGTGTTGCTTTGGGCAAAATGATTAAAGAAGATCCATCTTTCCGTGTTGAAACCGATGATGACAGCGGTGAAACCATTATGAAAGGTATGGGTGAGCTGCATTTGGATATTAAAGTCGATATCCTGAAACGTACCCATAACGTTGACGTTATCGTTGGTGAGCCACAAGTGGCCTATCGCGAAACCATTACTAACAAGATCGAAGACAGCTACACCCACAAAAAACAATCGGGTGGTTCAGGCCAGTTCGGTCGTATCGACTACATCATCGAGCCAGGTGAGCCAGGCAGTGGTTTTGCTTTTGAATCAACCGTTACCGGTGGTAGTGTACCGCGTGAATTCTGGCCAGCGGTTGAAGCCGGCTTCAAGAAAATGATGACCCGTGGTGTATTGGCAGGCTTTCCGTTACTTGACGTTAAAGTAAACCTGTTTGATGGTTCATTCCATGCGGTTGACTCCTCGGCGATGGCTTTTGAACTCGCTGCAATGGGCGGTTTCCGTCAGACCATTCCTAAAGCCGGTCCGCAATTGCTGGAACCGATTATGAAAGTTGACGTGTTCTGCCCGGATGACAACGTTGGTGATGTTATCGGTGATTTAAACCGTCGCCGCGGCATGATCAAATCGCAAGATGCAGGCGCTACTGGCGTGCGTATTAAAGCTGAAGTCCCACTGAGCGAAATGTTCGGTTATATCGGCTCACTGCGTACCATGACCTCTGGTCGTGGTCAGTTCTCAATGGAATTCCTGCACTATCTGCCTTGCCCACGTAATGTGGCCGAAGAAGTTATCAAGGAAACCAAAGAGCGTGAAGCGGCTGCCAAGAAATAAACAGCTAGCAAAAAGCTTGAAGCAAAAAAGGGGCGTTTATCGCCCCTTTTTTATGCCCGATTGAAAAACCTTAATTTCAAGGCTAGATTGGACTGAGGCGCGAAGCCCAACAAAAAAGATGTTACAAAGGCAGAATGTTGGCTTTCACTGTTCAGCCCAAGCTAAGAGTTGGATTATTACGCGCCAATATTGAGCCGTGGCAACATCGGTTAGTCGATTTGTTTTCATTTTCACGGATTGCATAATGAGGTTCAATGAAGCGTCTGATCAGGTAAACTCACCGGTAATGTCATATTCACTGCCCGTATTCCTGGATTTTGAAGCCTCTAGCCTCAGCCATAACAGTCACCCGATTGAGGTGGCATGGTCTGATGAGCAGGGCCAGATCAATAGTTATTTGATTAAACCCGAGGAAGACTGGACCGATTGGGACAGCTTCGCTGAACAGGCCATTCATCACATCAGCAGAGTACAACTGCATAAAGAAGGTCACAGCGCTGAATTTGTGGTGGCAAAAATGCGCCAGCAACTCAGCGGAAAAATAGTTTATAGCGCGGACCCAGCCTTTGATCGGATGTGGTGTGAAAAACTGTTTGATTATCAGGGCGATTCAAATGGTTTGCCATTCAGAGTCGCCGGCTTTGGAGATGCACTGCAACAGCATTTTGGCGTCAAGGCTCTCCCGGACGAAACACAGATCATCACCATCCAAACCGAGATTAGAAATGCCATTGGCAGCCGTCATCGGGCAGCGGTAGATGTAGAGTATTTACGGGATGTTTATAAGGCCTTAATTGCCTTGAGTCTGGATAATACGGCGTTAAAAGAGTATTAGCGCAGCGAACCCAATCTACGCTCTATAGCAGTATCGATATAAACACAGCTGCAACTACACAAAACAACACAGTCCAAAGTGCCGAGCGTTTTAATACCGCTAAAATCAAAAATCCGCCCAGCGCAATCAAAAAATCAATCCAGTTCGATACGCCTTCGGTAAAAATCGGATCATATAGCGCGGCTGCCAATAGGCCGACTACCGCGGCATTGACGCCGGCAATGGCCGATGCAGCTTTAGGAGAATCAGTAAGTCTGGCCCAGAATGGTAATACCGCCAGTAATATCAAAAAGCCGGGCAGGAAAATCGCCAGCGTGGCAATCAACGCTGACCAGCCCGGTGCCAGCCCGGTATTGATTTCGGCACCGAGGTAAGTCGATAAAGTAAATAATGGGCCAGGCACAGCCTGCGCGGCGCCATAGCCCGCTAAAAAGCTGTCAGGGCTCAACCAGCCGTTAGCAACGGTACTTTGTTCCAGCAAGGGCAACACTACATGACCACCGCCGAAAACTAACGCACCGGCCTGATAGAATGCCGCAAACAAATTATCAGGGGTTGGATGGCCACCCATCATGCTGATACTGAGTACCAGCAAAATACTGAATATTGCCAAAAACAGCCATCCAAAACCGCGACCATAAGGCAGACTAAAGCCTCTAACCGGATCATGCGGATTGGCTTTGCATAGCCATAATCCCAGCAGAGCGCCTAATGCAATGACTACCAGTTGCATCCAGGCCATGCCCACTAACAATAAAATAATAAGTGCAGCAGCGGCAATGCCGCGTCTCGGCCAATCGGGGGTAAGTTTTTGTGCCATGCCCCAAACGGCATGTGCAACCACAGCGACAGCGACCAGTTTTAAACCATTAATAATGGCGTTGCCAATCGGCCCATCCAACAGATAAGCAAAGCCGGCAAACGCAAATAAAAGCAGGGCGGAGGGCAGGGTAAAAGCGATAAATGCGGCAATGGCACCGAGCCAGCCGCCTTTCATCAGACCAATTGAAAAGCCCATTTGGCTGCTGGCCGGGCCGGGCAGAAACTGACAAACGGCGAGTAACTGAGCAAAGGTTTTTTCATCCAGCCACTGGCGTTGTTCGACGAATGCTTCACGATAAAAACCAATATGGGCAATCGGTCCGCCAAAGGCGGTAAGGCCGAGTTTCAGAAAAGCGAGAAAAATCGTTATTGGGGATTGTTTCTGACTTTCTGACACGAAAAGACTCCTTTCTTTACCTTAAGCGTTATTCGTCGTTGTTTTCCGCATCCTGTTGCAGGATAGACAATAAATGTTGCATATCATCGGGGATCGGCACTTGCCAGCTGACCATTTCACCAGAGTCCGGATGCTCAAAACCTAGCAGGCCGGCGTGCAAAGCCTGACGGCGGAAATCTTGTAATTGCTCACGGGCGTTTTCAGTCATGCCTTTGGGCATTTTAAAACGACCACCATAAACCGGATCGCCAATTAACGGATGGCGGATAAATGCCATATGCACCCGGATTTGATGGGTACGGCCGGTTTCCAGTTTGCAGCGAATATGGGTATGCGCCCGGAAGCGTTTTTCAACGCGGTAGTGCGTCACAGACGGTTTGCCGCTGTCAGTCACCGTCATCCGTTTGCGATCAATATGATGCCGGCCAATCGGTTCATCGACGGTGCCACCTGCGGTTAATACGCCGGTAACAATCGCCTGATATTCACGCAACACACTGCGTTCCTGTAACTGGCTAATCAGTGAATTATGGGCTTGCAGGGTTTTGGCGACCATCAGCAGTCCGGTGGTGTTTTTATCCAGACGATGGACAATACCGGCTCGCGGAATATGCACTAAGCCGGGCGCATGCGACAGCAAAGCATTAACCAGTGTGCCCTGATGATTACCAGCACCGGGATGCACGACCATGCCGGCTGGTTTGTTAAGGATCAATACATGATCGTCTTCATAAACAATATCCAGCTCGATTTTTTCCGCCTGCCACTGTTCGTCCTGGATCTGCAATTCAGCATTGATAATGACCTTATCACCACCACGGACTTTATCGCGCGGTTTTGGTACGCCATCATTGAGCAGGACATCACCGGCTTTGATCCATTTGCTGAGCTGGCCGCGCGAAAAATCCGGAAACAGTTGTGCCAACGCCTGATCCAGACGCAAACCGTCAGATTCTTCGGGAATTATGCCGTCTAATTTGATAATCTCAGCCATGGATACGCTTTACCGGAAAAAGGCGGCCATTATAGCGCAGCCGGTTAAGGCACCGCGAAAAACCGCGAAGGATATATTATGAAAAAGTGGATTGTATTGATGTTGTTAATGCCGGTATTGGCGACAGCTGAGCCGGATATGCGTTTAATGGCGGCCAGTTGTGCAGCCTGTCATGGCACCAATGGTCACAGTCAGAGTGAACATATGCCACGTCTGGCCGGCATGGACACGGATTATTTTGTCGAGCGGATGCTGGCGTTTAAAGCGGGTGAAGCCGACAGCACGGTGATGCATCATCATGCCACTGGCTACACTGACGCGGAAATTCGCCAGTTGGCTGAATTTTTCGCTGCGCAATAAACAAGCCTAGCGTTTTTGGCAAATTGGGCAAAAATAGGTTGCCCGGTTGGCCTGGCGAATTAATTCGATAGGATGGCCACATTGCCGGCAAGCCATATCTGCACGCGCGTAAACTAATAATTCCTGGGCAAAATAACCGGGATTACCCTGACTGTCGCGAAAATCACGCAAGGTAGTGCCGCCAGCGGCAATGGCTTTACCAAGCACGATTTTGATGCATTCGGCGAGTTTATCAGCCTGTTTTCGGGTCAGTTTTCCCGCCGTGATTTGCGGATGAATACCCGCCATAAAACAGGATTCACTGGCGTAGATATTACCGACACCAACCACGACTTCCGCATTCATAATAAAAGTTTTGATGCTGACCTGACGTTTACGGCTGCGCTGAAATAAATAAGCGCCATCAAAATCGTCAGAAAGTGGTTCCGGCCCCAGATGTTTAATCAATGGATGAAATGCCGGATCGTCATCGGTCCATAAAACAGCACCAAACCGCCGTGGATCTGTAAAGCGCAAGGTCATGCCATTGGCAAAAGCAATATCAACATGATCGTGTTTGGCGGGCGGCAAAAACGCACTGAGCACTCGCAAACGACCGGACATGCCAAGATGCATCAGCAAGGTACCCTGATCGGTTTCCAGCAATAAATATTTGGCGCGGCGCTTAACGGCAATGATGGTTTTGCCGACCAGAATATTGTTTAAATCGGCAGTCACTGGCCAGCGCAGCCGGCCATCCCGAACAATGACCTGACTGACTATCTGACCTTCAATAAATGGCGCAATACCACTGCGTGTGGTTTCAACTTCGGGTAACTCAGGCATTAATTGGTTTCGCTACTGGCAGGGAATAAACGCATCGCGGTACTGGCTGGAAATTGATATTGCAATTGCCGTTCGGGAATAAGCACACTTAATCCCTGTGCCGTTAGGCGGGTATAGGCTTTTAGCGTATCGCCATTATCAAAATCAAATTGCATTGGCAAAAAGTCATCACCAGCAGCTTCATTATTCGGGCTGACCTGCATGGCATAAGCCTGTTGCCAGGCGTTGGCCATCGCCGTTAATTCATCTGCGCTAGAAAGGTTATCAGTGCTTTGCCACTGGCCATTGTGTAATTGCAACGTTATGTTTTTATTTTTTAGTGTTTGTTCGGTGCGGTAAGGCAGCGTTAAAGATTGTATTTTACTGCTATTGGCAAATAGCCGGTTTTCGATAAAGCCGCTGGCACTGGCCTGTAATAACGGGCTGATAGCATCGTTGAATAAATAAATTGTCTCGCCACTACGCAGATAACGCTGACCGCTGAGTTGTTCGGTGTCGCCAAATACAAAAGCTGTGTCATTAAAGCGAATGGTTAAATCTGGCTTTGCCAGGCCAAATGGCGTCAAATCCAGCTCATCGTCGATAGCAAATTGTTCACCGGGAATACTGTCGAGCAGACTGAGCAGCATATTAATCCGACTGTCACTGGCCATTGCACTAAAGGGTTGTTGTAGCTGCCAGCCCTTACCGGTTTTGCTCATTTCAATGGTGTTTTGCGAGGCGCGATTAACAGTGATTTTTTGTACCATTGACGGTGTCAGTTCACCGCCAATCGTGGTCACTGTGTCGGGCGTTTGCACACGATCCAGTTGCCAGAGCAATACCATCATCAGCGTCAGTAACAACAGATTGGTTAAATAGCTGCGTTTCATCGGCGACGTCTAAACCACCACAGCATTAAACCACTGCCCAGCAACATCGCTGGCAACACAAATAAAAAACCGATAGCAATGCTCAGCGTTTCACTGAAACTAAGCTCCAGCTGATTATCGGCCGTCGGTTTGATGGCGATATTCAACCGGTCATCCTGGGCGGTCAGCCAATTAACCATGCTGTTGGCGAATGCCTGATTGGCGCCATTACCGAGATATTGATTACTGAGAAAATCACCATCGCCGATCACAATAATGCGTTGACGGGCTTCGCTTTCCGCTTGATCCCGCTGCAAAGCCAATGCTACCGTCAGTGGCCCGCCAATATCGAGTTCGTCATTAAAATTGATTTGGTCTGATTGCAATTCTGACAATTCAGCCCAGGTTTCTGGCTGGGTGCGCAGCAATTCGGTGGTTTGCCAGTTGGCTGATTCGGCATCAGTAGTTTGTAAAGCGGCAGTTGCCGGCATCAGTACAATACTGGGTAAATCTTTGGTCAGTGGATGATTGGCAAAATCACTGAGTAGCGCAAAACTCGGATCATCAATCCCCAGCAAGCTGGCATTCGGGTCTATAACCGTACCGGGCAGCCACTGCAGATCCAGATTGCTGGCAAGCTCGGCTAAATATTGATGACTATCGGGTTCACTGAGCCAGAGCAGATTACCGCCAGCTTTAATGTGGTTTTGTAATTGCGCGATTTCACCGGGCAGCCAGCTTTGTTCGGGGCTGGCAATGACCAGTAAATCGGTGTTATCAGGGAGCTGACCGCTGCTGGCTAGATTGATGGTCGCTATTTCAAAGCCCTGATCGCGCAAAGCCTGCGCCCACATACTGATACTGAAATTGGCTTCACTGTCAGGACTACGTTCACCATGACCGGTTAAAAACACCACATTAGGCGTCACACTGCGGCTGACACGCAACAAGGCATTACTAAGAGACTGTTCGGATAAATCCTGCACGCGTTCAATTTGCTGACCACGTTGCACCAGCATTTCGCCTTGCTGCTGGATATTAAATTGTTTGACCAACTGCGGCGCGCGCGCCGGATCAATGATTTCCAATTGCAGCTGATCACTGTAACGCTGATAACGGTTCAGTAACTGTGTCACGGCTGCTGAAAAGTCGTTGCTGGGGCTGACAAAGGTTTTGATTACAATCGGTTTATCAATGCTTTCCAGCAAACGGATGGTTGGTTCGGAGAGGCTATGGCGCTGGTTAGCGGTCCAGTCAAAAGCCGTATTGGTTGCCAGTGACAAGCGCGCCGCAATGATGACCACAGCAATTAATAAACCGTAGAAAATCAGCTGTTGCAGTCGCTGTTGCCATTTTTTCGGGAGACTCATGACGCCACCCGCAGGCTATCCAGACGACGAATAGTCATCAGCAAAAATGCCGCGCTGATCAGCAGATAATAAATAATATCAGCGCTGAACATTTCACCACGCAGCAACGGTTCGAAATGACTGATTAACGACAACCAGCTGAACACATTGCTGCCGACTGAATCACCCTGGCCGGCCCAGTCGATGATCCATAATAAAAATAACAGACAAAAACTGCTGACCGCAGCAATCACCGGCTGCGCAGTTAATGACGACATAAATATGCCGATAGCGACCATGCTGCTCAGTAACAGCAATAAGCCGATAAAACCGGCGGCCAGTTGATAAATATCAATAGGACTGCCCAATAGCATCGACAACGGCATCAACAGCAACAGCAATAACAACAATACAAAAAAGCCCAGCAGGCCGAGATATTTGCCGATAACAATCTGGGTCACCGACAGGGGTGCCGTCATCAGCAACGGCAGACTTTCATTGCGGCGTTCTTCAGCGAAACTGCGCATTGTGATAAATGGTGTTACCAGCAGCAAGACAATCGCCATATTGCTGAGTAGCGGCGCGACGATAAGCTCTGTCACACCGGGCGCGCCGGGAATGGCAGCGATTTGTCCCTGTACCTGTGAAAAATAATCAATATGCGTTAAGAATAAATAAGCCAGCAGCAATTGCACCAGAGCTAACAGCACCCAGGCGAGCGGCGACATAAACAGACGGTAACATTCCAGTCGGGCAACTAACCACATCAGGCGGCCGCTCCTTCAGTTTCATTACTGACTAATTGGGTAAATAACTGTTCTAACGAATCCTGCTCCGGTGTTAACTGCGTCAGCTGCCAGTTTTCGGTAACAGCGGTTTGCACCAGCGTATCGGTTGGATCTTGTTCGGGTGAAAAATGCAGCCGGAATTGTTGCGCACTTATCGTTTCGACATTGATGATACCGGGCAAATTTGCCATTGCGGTGGCCGTTGGCGGGCTGCGGAAAGCGACTTTTAATGCCGCATGCTGACGCTGAGATTGTAAGGCCTGCAGCGTATCACTGAATACCAGCTGGCCCTGGTGCATGATTTGCACGCGATCACAGAGCATTTCGACTTCCGGCAGGATATGCGTTGATAAAATCACACTGTGCTGATGGGCAATATCGCGAATTAACTGACGGATTTGTTGGATTTGGATCGGATCAAGTCCAGACGTTGGTTCGTCCAGAATCACCACATCCGGTTGATGAATAATCGCCTGGGCAATGCCACAACGTTGCTGATAACCCTTGGATAACTGACCAATCAACCGCCGTTGCATGGTTTGTAAACCGCAGCGCTCGATAACATCATCAACGGCTGGCTGGATTTGTTTATTCGATAAGCCGTGCAGGCGGGCACAAAAAATCAGAAATTCCCGGACGGTCAACTCCCGGTACAGCGGCGGGTTTTCCGGTAAATAGCCGATATGGCGTTTGGCGGCTTTGGGGTCAGCCAACAAATCAATGCCATTGATGAGTACCTTGCCGCTATCTGGCGCTAAATTACCGGTCAGCATTTTCATGGTGGTGGATTTGCCGGCACCGTTAGGGCCGAGAAAACCCAGCACTTCACCTTGTACAACGGAAAAGCTCACCGATTGCACAGCGGTTTGCAGGCCGAAGCGGCGGCTTAATTGTTCAGCTGACAACAAGGTTTGACTGGACATATTCATTCCGATTTAACGTCTTGTCGGGCAAACACCCATAAGGCTGCTGATAATAACGGATACAGCAGCATAAAAAAAACCCGCCGTGGCGGGTTTTTTTCAGCAACAAATTCAGATTTATTTGATTTTGGCTTCTTTGTACATCACATGCTTACGAACAACAGGATCAAATTTTTTGATTTCCATTTTTTCCGGCATGGTGCGTTTGTTTTTATCAGTGGTATAGAAATGGCCTGTACCCGCTGATGAGACTAATTTAATTTTATCGCGCATGATTTGAAGTCTCCTTAGAATTTTTCGCCGCGGGCACGCAAATCAGACAACACGCTATCAATACCGCGTTTGTCGATGATGCGCAGACCGTGATTACTGACACGCAGTTTTACCCAACGGTTTTCTGACTCAACCCAAATACGGCGTGAGTGAAGATTAGGGAGAAACCGGCGTTTGGTTCTGTTATTAGCGTGCGAAACGTTGTTGCCGCTCATTGGGCGTTTGCCCGTTACCTGACATACTCTGGACATGATGGAACCTGCTCCTGAAAAACTTTTACCCAGACAACGCCGCAAACGCCGTCTGCCTGAAACAACAAAGCCCGACTTTATACCATATTAGATTCTATATGGATAGTTGAAAATCACTTATGCCGGGCTGAGTCCCATTCTATTGAGCTTAGCTTCAAGTGACTGAAAATCGAGCTTACCGATTTTGCGCATGACAATTTCGCCATTGGCATCGATCAAAAAATGCGTTGGTGTCACCCGTACATTACTAAAAGCCTGTGACAAGGAATCATCATCATCCCAGGTCAGGGTATAGGGCAGGGCCTTGGCTTCGCGCATGGCTTTGATTTGTTCGGGCGTATCATGCGCCAGAGCAATACCCAGCATACCCAAATCTGCATATTTTTCGTGCAGTTCAACCAGTTCTGGCATTTCGGCAATACAACCGGGGCAATCAGTGGCCCAGAAAATAACTAACAGTGGTTTGCCAGCATAATCACTGAGTTGTTTGGCTTCACCGTCAATGGTTTCAAAGCTTTGCTCGGGCATTTGTGCAGCGGGCGGACTCTTTAGCCAAAAAGCAGCGCCGACAACAATAACCAGTGCGGGCAGAATAAATTTAAAAGCAGTTTTCATGATTTAACTGGGGCTCGTTAATTGACCAAGTTGTTGGGTCAGTTTCAGGTTTTCGCGATAGTCGACCGGACAATCGATGATCGTTACCGTATCGCGGGCCAAGGCGGCAGTCAGTTCCGGCATCAGGTCTTCTGTTCGTTCGATTTTGACACCGACTGCACCAAATGATTGCGCGTATTGTACAAAATCCGGGTTGGTGAATTTAACATTGCTGGTGCGGCCAAACTGATTTTGTTGTTTCCATTCAATCAGGCCGTAGCTAGCATCGTTCCAAACCAAAATTACCACCGGAATATGTAAGCGCATGGCGGTTTCAATTTCCTGGGAATTCATTAAAAAGCCAGCATCACCGGTGACTGCGACCACTTTGCGTTGTGGGTAGGCCAGTTTGGCAGCAATAGCGCCGGGCACGGCAATGCCCATGCTGGCAAAGCCGTTGGAGATAATGCAGGTATTAGGATGTTCACAGCGAAACATCCGCGACATCCACATTTTATGGGCACCGACATCGCAAATAACGATATCTTCCAGACCCATCGCGGTGCGCAGATCCCAAATGATTTTTTGCGGTTTGATCGGAAACTCGGTGTCATTACGATGCAGGTTCATTTCACTGATCAGACTGTTACGCAGGGTGCGCATCGCTTTGCCCTGATGCTGGGAAGTCAGCGCTGCCAGACGATTCAGACTGTGATTGATATTACCCACCACACCGACCACGACACTGTAATAAGCATCGACTTCGGCATGAGTCGTATCAATATGAATCAGCGTACGATCCCGGGTCGGATGCCATAAATACGGGTGATATTCGACCATATCGTAGCCAATACAAATAATGACATCGGCATTGGCAAAGCCGGTATTCACATAGTCATTGGATTGCAGGCCGACACTGCCCAGCGACATCGGATGACTGAATGAAATAACGCCTTTGGCCATAAAAGTATTGGCGACCGGAATATTCAGCTTTTCGGCAAAATCCGCCAGTGCTTTAGCCGCCTGGGAACGGACCACACCATTACCGGCCAGAATAATCGGATTTTGCGCGTTGGAAATAATTTCTGCAGCACGTTCGATATGTTCAGCGGCCGGCTCCGGCGGTGTGGCGTGTTTAACACGCATCGGCCGGTCGTTAATTTCCATTTCGGCGATGTTTTCCGGAAATTCGATAAAACAAGCGCCGGATTTTTCTGTTTGTGCGACTTTAAAGGCTTTACGGACAATTTCCGGAATCACTTCGGGACTGAGGATGCGGGTCGAGTATTTGGTGATGGGCAAAAACATTGCCTCCAAATCCAGTACCTGATGGGATTCTTTATGTAAGCGGCGGGTCGATGCCTGACCTGCGATAGCAATGAGTGGCGCATGATCCATATTGGCATCAGCAACCCCGGTAATCAGGTTGGTGGCCCCAGGCCCAAGTGTGCCCAGACAAACGCCGGCACGGCCTGTTAAACGGCCATACACATCGGCCATAAACGCCGCGCCTTGTTCATGTCGGGTGGTAATGAATTTAATTGGTGAATCCAGCAGCGCATCCATCACATCGAGGTTTTCTTCACCGGGAATGCCAAAAATATATTCAACGCCTTCGTTTTCCAGCGCTTTGACAAACAGCTCTGCGGCTTTCATACGGTGGTTCCTTGGAGAACAGTAAATTGGCTGCAAGGATAGCAGATATGGCTATTTGAGCGATCAGTCGTAAATAAAGATGTTAACTACAGAGGCACAGAGGATAAAGAGTTTTTAAAAAGATGATTTAAGGATATTTATCAAAATATTTAAATCAGCCATCGGCAGGGATCTCACCTACCGAACACTCGAAAAAACAGTTATCCGCAGATTTTGCCGATTTTCACAGATTTAAGATTGTTGTCAGGTAAGAATCTGCATCCATCTGCGTAATCTGTGGATGATTTTTATTCTCTGTGTCCTCTGTGCCTCTGTGGTTGATATAAAAAAAAGGGGCATTATGCCCCTTAAAATATTATTGAAACGCTTTGGGGACTTGCTGATGCCAGTCGGTTTCTTGTTGATAACGATGCGCAACATTGAGCAAACGCGCTTCTTCAAAGTAATTGCCGATAATTTGTAAACCGGCGGGTAAGCCATCGGCAAAACCTGCGGGGATCGACATGCCCGGTAAACCAGCCAAATTGGTGCTGATGGTGTAAATATCGGCCAAATACATTGCCACTGGATCGTCGGTTCTATCACCGAGTTTAAAAGCAGTGGTGGGGGCGGTTGGGCCCATAATGACATCGACTTCTTCAAAAGCTTGCTGGAAGTCATTACTGATCAACCGACGGCATTGTTGTGCTTTCAAATAATAGGCATCGTAATAACCGGCTGACAACGCGTAAGTCCCCACCATAATGCGGCGTTTAACTTCATCGCCAAAGCCTTCACCGCGCGAGCGCTGGTATAAATCCAGCAAGTCTTTAGGGTTTTCTGCACGATGACCAAACCGGACGCCATCCATGCGCGATAAATTCGATGAACATTCAGCCGGTGCGACTACATAATAAGTTGGCACCGCGAGGTTGGTGTTAGGCAGGCTGATTTCTTTGACTGTTGCGCCGAGTTTTTCAAACTGCTTAATGGCAGTTTCGATAGTCGCGGCAACAGCCGGATCCAGGCCTTCGCCAAAATATTCTTTGGGCAGGCCTATGCGCAGACCTTCCAGTGAATCATTCAATGTTGCTGTGTAATCGGGTACGTCACGATTTACACAGGTGGAATCGCGCTCATCAAAACCCGACATGACATTCAGTAACATTGCCGCATCTTCAGCATTTGCGGCCATTGGGCCTGCCTGATCCAGACTGGATGCAAAAGCAATCATGCCGTAACGGGATACCCGGCCATAAGTTGGTTTTAAACCGGTCAGGTTACACAAAGAAGACGGCTGGCGAATCGACCCACCGGTATCGGTGCCGGTAGCAACCGGCGCCAGACGCGCAGCAACCGAAGCCGCTGAACCACCAGAAGAACCGCCCGGAACACGTTCGGTATTCCATGGATTTTTGACCGGACCATAAAAGCTGGTTTCATTGGAGGAACCCATGGCAAATTCATCCATATTGGTTTTGCCCAGCGTCACCATGCCAGCGGCGTTGAGTTTTTCAACAACAGTGGCGTCATAGGGGGAGACAAACGGATCCAACATTTTTGAGCCGCAACTGGTACGTACACCTTTGGTGCAGAAAATATCTTTATGCGCCAGCGGAATACCGGTTAAGGGTCCTGCGGTTTTGGCCTGAAAACGTTCATCAGCCGCTTTGGCCTGTTCCATTGCCAGATCTTCAGTGACGCTGATAAAAGCGTTTAACTCACCATTGTGCTGATGAATGCGGTCTAAAAAATGTCGGGTCAGTTCGACACTGGTGATGTCTCCCTGGTGCAGGGCATCGGAAAGTTGTTTGAGCGATTTGTTGTGCATATGAGGCCTGATTATTCGATGACTTTAGGAACCAGATAAACACCGGCTTCGGTTTTCGGGGCGATGGATTGAAATAATTCACGCTGGTCGGTTTCGCTGACAACGTCATCACGCAGCCGCTGATTGGCATCCAGAGGATGCGCCATGGGGCTGATGCCATCGGTATCGACAGCGCTCATTTCTTCCACCAGAGACAGGATATTATTCAAATCACGGGCATAGTCGGGAATGCTAGACTCATCAATTGCAAGCCTTGCCAGATGGGCGATTTTCTCTACATCAGATTTTTCTAAACTCATCGACAGTATCCAGAATTTTATTTTTTGATGAAAGTGTGAAGTTTAAATGATTACGCGCTTGCCCAACAGACCTCGGCATTGCTAAAGTAGCGTTTTTCGCCTTCCTGAAGTGGTTTTATCTAATGTTCGAACGCTTACGTGGTCTTTTTTCCAACGATCTGTCTATTGATCTGGGTACGGCCAATACATTGATTTATGTACGGGGCAGGGGCATTGTTCTAGATGAACCATCAGTCGTCGCAATCCGACAGGATAAGGGCCCTGGCGGTCCGCGTTCAATTGCCGCAGTCGGTGCCGAAGCAAAACGTATGCTGGGCCGGACACCGGGCAATATTACCGCCATTCGGCCGCTTAAAGATGGCGTTATTGCAGACTTTACTGTGACCGAAAAAATGCTCCAGCATTTTATCCGCAAAGTGCATGAAGGCCGGTTTTTGAAGCCCAGCCCGCGGGTGTTGGTGTGTGTTCCTTGTGGTTCTACCCAAGTCGAACGTCGTGCTATTCGCGAATCAGCAGCCGGTGCCGGTGCCCGTGATGTGTTTCTGATTGAAGAACCGATGGCAGCAGCTATTGGCGCCGGTATGCCGGTTGAAGAAGCCAGTGGTTCGATGGTGTTGGATATTGGTGGTGGTACTACTGAAGTCGCGATTATCTCTTTAAATGGTATTGTTTATTCATCATCGGTACGTATTGGTGGTGATTTGTTTGACGAGGCCATTGTCAATTATGTGCGTCGTAATTACGGCACACTGATTGGTGAAGCCACTGCTGAAAAAATTAAAAAAGAAATTGGCTCGGCTTATCCGGGCAATGAAGTCCGCGAAATGGAAGTGCGCGGCCGTAATCTGGCCGAGGGCATTCCGCGCAGCTTTACCTTAAACAGCAATGAAATTCTGGAAGCGCTGCAAGATCCGCTGTCGGGTATTATTGCTGCGGTCAAAACGGCATTGGAACAAACGCCTCCGGAACTGGGTGCTGACGTTGCCGAACGCGGTATTGTGTTAACCGGTGGCGGAGCGCTGCTCAGAGATTTAGACCGCTTATTGATGGAAGAAACAGGTCTGCCGGCGATTGTTGCCGAAGATCCACTGACCTGTGTGGCGCGAGGCGGTGGCCGGGCGTTAGAGCTGATTGACGAGCGGGGGACCGACGTTTTTACATTTGAGTAAGCCGAAATCAGCCTGATGAATTGAGACCTTTGCAGATGGCAGGCATGTGCGAAGGTCTCTTCATTTTGGGGAAACCACGATTAAACCGTTATTTACACAAACGCCATCTTTAAATACCCGCATGTTGCTTGCGGTGGCGGCCTCTTTACTGTTGTTTCTGATGGATGCACGGTTAGATACGTTTAAGCCGGTGCGCTCGGCGCTGGCGACCGCGGTTTATCCCATTCAAAGTCTTGCTGCAATGCCCGGCAGTTTTAGTGATTGGTTCAGCGAAATGTTTCAGGATCGCGGCGATCTGCGCGAACGTATTACGACGCTGGAAGCTCAGGCGCTTACCCAAAATGTCCGCATGCAACGAATGCAAGCCCTGGAACGCGAAAATATGCGCTTGCGTGAATTGCTGGGCTCGTCGTTTCGCTTGCAGGAACGGGTGCAAATTGCGGAATTGCTGAGCGTTGATTTAGATCCGTTTTATCAGCATGTCATTATTGATAAAGGCGAGCAGTTCGGCGTTTATGAAGGGCAGCCGGTGCTGGATTCACGCGGTGTCATGGGACAAGTGGCCGAAGTCAGTCAAGTATCCAGCCGGGTGGTGCTGTTGACCGATCCGAGTCACAGTCTGCCGGTGCAAATAGTGCGTAATGGCTTACGGGCTGTGGTCACTGGCCGCGGTTTGGGTGAACCTTTGCAAGTGGAATATTTGCCGCATAATGCCGATATTCGTCAAGGCGACTGGTTAGTGACTTCAGGACTGGGCGGCCGTTTCCCGGTCGGCTATCCGGTCGGCCAGGTAATGGCCGTGGATTTTCCTCAGGGCAAAGCCTTTGCCGAAATTTCCGTCAGTCCCGCTGCCCAACTGGGAACCAGTCGGGAACTGATGTTGGTATTGCCGGGCGAGAAAATTGATTTTAGTTTAAAAATTCCCCCTGTTGATTTAAATGCCGATTCATCGACAGATGCACCGTTGATGGTACCGGAAGCTTTGCAACAAGAAACCCCGGAAGTACCCGCCGACGAATCAACCGTTGAGAGTCCGCCTGACAATGGCAATTAACAGTCGCCCGCAACAAGTCTGGGTGATTTATGTCACTTTACTGATTGCCATCTTGTTAATGATTTTGCCATTGCCCGATATGCTGCGCTTGGCACGACCAGAATTTGTGGTAATGACTTTGATTTATTGGACAATGGCGTTACCACAACGCGTCAATATCGGGGTGGCATGGTTTACCGGGCTGGTTATGGATATCACCACCGGGGGGCAGTTGGGTGTGCATGCTTTTGCTTATGCGCTGGCTGTTTTTATGGTGGCCCGGTTCCATTTGCAGTTAAGACAATATCCTTTATGGCAGCAGGCTTTTACCATTTTGTCTCTGGTATTTCTGGTGCATGTCGTGTCTATGCTTAATGCGCCGTTAACCAGCGGCTGGCATATCTGGATGCCGGCAGTCGTCAGTACTGTACTGTGGCCGATGGTCTATGCGGTATTGCGTAAAATTCGCCGTAGTTTTCAGGTTAGCTGATGGCCATTAATTCACATCTGGCATTAAAAGATCATTTACGTGAACGGCGATTGGTTAATGCCCGGCTGATTTTTGCGGCGTTGTTTTCCGTATTGTTGTTTACCGGTGTCATTGTTCGCTTAGTGGTATTACAGATCGTCGAATACGAACATTTTGATTCACTGGCTAATAAAAATCGCGTTGATATTGAACCATTGCCCCCGCAGCGTGGGCTGATTTTTGATCGCAATGGTGTGGTGTTGGCTGAAAATATGCCGACTTTCAGTCTGGATCTGGTGCCGGAAAAGGTGCCGGATCTACCGGCGACCATTGAAGCGCTAACTGAATTATTGCAGCTCAATGAAACAGATTTACAGCGTTTTCATGAACAACTTAAGCAAAGCCGTGCCTTTGAACAGGTGACGTTGCGTGATCAATTGACCGAAGAAGAAGTTGCCCGATTTTCGATTAATCGCCACCGATTTCCCGGCGTTGATGTGGTCGGCCGGCTGATCCGACATTATCCGCAAGGCGAATTATTTGCTCATGCAATAGGTTACGTTGGTCGTATTAATCAGCAGGATTTGCTGATCATCAATCCGCAAAACTATAAAGGCACGTTGCAGATCGGTAAAACCGGTGTCGAAAAACAATACGAAGATTTACTGCATGGCACAGTCGGTTATCGTCAGGTTGAAACCAATGTGCAGGGCCGCACCGTACGGGAATTAAAGAGCGAGCCATCACATCCCGGCAAAGATTTATATTTGCATTTGGATATTGGTCTGCAACGGACAGCAGTAGAGGCATTGGCCGGTGAAAACGGTTCAATAGTCGCCATGGATCCACGTAATGGCGGTATTCTGGCGATGGTAAGTCAGCCTGATTTTGATCCGAATTTGTTTGTGTCAGGAATCAGCACCAAGAATTATTCAGCGCTTCGCGATTCACCGGAACGGCCATTGTATGACCGATCTTTGCGGGGTCATTATCCACCTGGTTCTACATTAAAACCGTTTGTTGCGCTGGCCGGTCTTGAGTTGGGGGTGGTCACCGAACAGTCTCGTACCTATTGTCCGGGCTGGTACTCCTTACCGGGTCATTCACATCGTTATCGTTGCTGGAAACACCAGGGACATGGCCATATGAATGCGCTGGATGCCATGGCGCAGTCTTGTGATGTGTATTTTTATGATTTGGCGCATGCTTTGGGCATTGACCGAATGCATACTTTCCTGGATATGTTCAGCTTAGGCCGTAAAACGGGTGTCGATATTCCGAACGAAAGTGGTGGTTTGTTACCGTCCAGCGAATGGAAGCGCAACAGCCGTAATCAGGCCTGGTTTCCCGGTGAAACATTGATCGCCGGTATTGGTCAGGGCTTTAATCAGACGACGCCATTGCAACTGGCGCATGCTACGTCGATTCTGGCGATGCGCGGCACCGTTCATACTCCCAAATTAGTGCGTGCCAGCCGCAGTGGCGGTCAGGAAGATTTGCAACTGATGCCAGCCGCTGAGGCCGTCACGTTGCCGATGCAAAACGCTGATAATTGGCAGGCGGTTATTGATTCGATGGTTGAAGTGATTCATGGTCAGCGCGGTACTGCAAGGCATATCGGCGAAGAAATGCCGTTTAATATCGCCGGCAAAACGGGTACTGCGCAGGTGTTTGGTATTGCTCAGGATGAAAAATATGATGCTGAAACCCTGGAAAAGAAACTGCATGATCACGCTTTGTTTATCGCCTTCGCACCAGCTAATGATCCTCAGTTTGCGGTGGCGGTAGTGGTTGAAAATGGCGGTAGTGGCAGTAAAACGGCGGCGCCGATCGCCAAAAAAATGATCGAGCGCTATTTCAATTTGCCCACAGAGCCCAAACCAGAGGAAGCTGAAGCCGTTGAAACAGAAATTCTGCCGGCCCCTTCTGAGGCGATGACCGATGAGTGAATTATTAAGCCAGCCACGTCGCCGGCCCTATCGACCGCTCAGCTACTGGCTACAGAATTCGCATCTTGACGGCCTGTTAATGCTGGGCTTGCTGGCTTTGTTAACGGTCAGCATGGTGGTGTTATATAGTTCAGGTGGTGAAGATATTGGCCTGTCCATTCGCCAGGCCGTGCGTATGTCGATTGCCTTTGTTGTGCTGTTTATCGCCGCGCAAATTCATCCGGACCGGCTACGGGATTTGGCATATTGGATGTATGGATTTGGTTTATTACTGCTGATAGCAGTGTTGCTGTTTGGAGATATTGGTAAAGGTGCACAGCGTTGGCTGGATCTGGGGTTTATGCGATTCCAGCCGTCTGAAATCATGAAAATCGCGGTACCGCTGCTGGTTGCTGCCTATTTATCAGAACGGCCTTTGCCGCCTTCATTTCTGCGTATTATCACGGCGCTGGTGATTATTGCCATTCCCACTGTGCTGATTGCCAAACAACCGGATTTAGGCACAGCGATGTTAATTGCCAGCGCTGGCCTGGTGGTCATTTTTCTGGCGGGGATTTCCTGGAAACTGATTTTAAGCTTTGTGGCTATCCTTGCCGCTGCTGCGCCATTGTTGTGGTTTAACATGCACGGCTATCAACAGCGGCGGGTATTGACGTTTTTAAACCCGGAAAACGATCCGCTGGGTGCTGGTTATCATATTATTCAATCCAAAATTGCTATTGGAAGCGGCGGTCTGAATGGCCGTGGTTGGCTGCAGGGCACGCAGTCGCATCTTGAATTTTTACCTGAACGGTCAACTGATTTTATTTTTGCTGTGATTGGTGAAGAATTCGGCTTGATTGGTGTGGTCCTATTGATCATGTTGTATTTACTGATTACCGCTCGGGGTCTGTTTATCGCCTCACAGGCACAGACCAGCTTTGGCAGTTTGTTGGCGGGCAGTATAGCGATTACTTTTTTAGTTTATGTTTTTGTCAATATTGGCATGGTCACTGGCTTGTTGCCGGTGGTCGGCGTACCTTTGCCGTTAGTCAGTTACGGGGGCACCTCGATGGTGACCTTGCTAGCTGGCTTCGGTATCCTGATGTCCATACACACCCACCGAAGGATGATGTCACCGTGAGAAGCCTGATTTTGTTACCTGCTTTGAGTCTTGTCAGCCAGATTGCCTGGGCACACCCGGATTTGCCGGGTCTTGATGGTTTTATCGACGAAATGGTTACCGAACATCAATTTGATGCTGCCGAGTTGGAAGCCGCCTTTGCTGAAGTTGAAGTTAAAGACAGTATTCTTAAGGCCATTGCCCGACCGGCTGAAAAAGCCAAGCCGTGGTATGAATATCGCAATATTTTTATGGATCAGGGGCGTATTTATGCCGGTGCCGACTACTGGCAACAGCATGCCGATACGCTGAAAACAGCTGAGCAAACCTACGGTGTTCCGGCAGAAATTATTCTGGCGATTTTAGGCGTTGAAACGCGTTTTGGTGGCAATGTCGGCAGTTTCCGGGTGATTGATGCATTATCTACTTTGGCATTTCAATATCCGCCGCGCAGTAAATTTTTCCGCAGCGAATTAAAGCACTTTTTGATTTTGAGCCGTGAAGAAGCAATGCCGCCGTTAGAACCGATTGGCTCTTATGCCGGTGCCATGGGTTTGGGGCAATTTATGCCCAGCAGTTATCGGGCTTATGCCGTAGATTTTGATGGTGATGATCACCGTGACATATGGACCAATCCGGTCGACGCCATTGGCAGTATTGCCAATTATTTACATGAACATGGCTGGCGTGCCGGCGAAAGTATCGTCCATGCAACTTCAGCAGATAACGATAAGATACCGGAAGCACTGATTAAACGTGGTTTAAAACCGTCGGTCAGTCGTGACGAAGCCCGTGCAGCCGGGCTCGCTTTAGACAATTTACCGGCCGATGCCGAAACCTTTAATGTCTTTAGCCTTACGCAACGTCATGGTGAAGAATTGTGGCTGGGCCGGCAGAATTTTTATGCCATTACCCGTTATAATCACAGTCAAATGTACGCCATGGCAGTTGTGGAATTAGCGGAGACGATACGGGCGCGATATGAGCGTATTCAATGACCTATAGCAGTTTCCGGCTGACACTGACGGCACTTATCAGTGTCTGGCTGGTGGCTTGCGGCAGTGTCAGTGAAGTTCAGGACAGCGCACCGTCAACTGCGCCTAAAGCAGAACAAATGCGCGATGCGGTGCCGAAAAATGAACCGCGTAGTAAATATGGCAACATGGCTAACTACGAAGTGTTCGGCAAAACTTACTATACGCTGGCCAGTAATGAAGGTTATGTAGAACGCGGTATCGCTTCATGGTATGGCAAAAAATTTCAGGGCCGGCGCACCTCCAGTGGTGAGCCTTACGATATGTACAAGATGACGGCGGCCCATAAGACTTTGCCGTTGCCATCTTATGCCGAAGTCATCAATCTCGATAATGGTCGCAAAGTCGTGGTGCGGATTAATGATCGCGGGCCATTTCATGGTGATCGGCTGATTGATTTATCGTATAGTGCCGCCACCAAACTGGGTATTACCGCTAAAGGCACTGGCCGTGTTGAAGTGCGGGCGTTAGACCCTGATAAATATGCCGCGCAATCTGATGATAACCGGCCACAGCATGTGGCCGTGCAAAATAATACTTTGGAAAATGTTGCGATGTTTTTGCAGGTCGGGGCTTTTAGTACGCTCAGCAAAGCTGAGCAGATTAAAAACCGCATTCAGCAGGAAATCAGTGAACGGGTGCAAATTAAACCCTTTAGTGGCCAGGGTACTTCGCTGTACCGTGTTCGGGTTGGACCGCTGGCCAGTGCTGAAGTCGGCCAACGTATCGCAGAACGTTTATTAAGCTTGGGTATTAGTGATACCCATATGATCACCGAACAACACACCAACTGAGAGTTAGCATGATTAAATTGTTTAAAAATCTTCTCGCCTCGGCAGTTATTCTGACTGCCAGTACCACCAGTTTTGCGGGTGCCGTAGTGCCTAATCCGGTGGCACCGAGCATTGCCGCTGAATCTTATATTTTGATGGATCATGACAGTGGCAAAGTGTTGGCAGAAAATGCAGCCGGGGAGCGTTTACCCCCCGCCAGTATTACCAAACTGATGACGTCTTATGTTGTTTCCCATGAACTGGAAGCTGGCAATATCAAGCTCGAAGATGAAGTGCTGATTAGTGAAAATGCCTGGCGGATGATTGGTTCGCGCAGCTTTATTGAAGTCAATACCAAAGTACCGGTTGAGGCCTTATTGCGTGGCATGATTGTGCAATCAGGCAATGATGCTGCCGTGGCACTGGCGGAACATATTGCCGGCAGTGAAGAAGTGTTTGCGCAAATGATGAACCAATATGCGCAGCAACTGGGCATGAACGATACTAACTTCATGAATTCTACCGGTTTGCCGGATCCGAATCATTACACCACCGCGCGTGATATTGCGATTTTGTCCTCGGCATTAATTCGTGATTTTCCTGAGCACTACAAATGGTATGCCGAAAAGGAATACACCTATAACGGTATTACCCAGCACAACCGTAATAAATTACTGTGGCGTGATAACAGCGTTGATGGTCTGAAAACCGGCCATACTGAAGAAGCCGGTTACTGCTTGTCAGCATCAGCCAAGCGTGACGGTATGCGCCTGGTTGCCGTGGTGTTAGGCACCAGCAGTGAAAATGCCCGCGCTCAGGAAATTCAGAAGTTGTTTAACTATGGTTTCCGGTTCTTTGAAACCCATCAGTTGTATGCCGCTGGTGAGAAAATCACCGACAGCAAAGTCTGGAAAGGTGCTGTGGAGAGTGTCGAACTAGGTCTGGCACAAGGCTTTTCGGTAACTGTACCGCGTGGTCAATATAAAGATTTACAAGCTGTAAGTAATTTACAGCAACCGATGATTGCGCCGATCGCCGCCGGCACTGAGCTTGGTGAAGTCGAAGTGCGTTTGGGTGATGAAATCATCACCAGCCAAAAGTTAGTTGCCCTTAATGATGTTGAAAAAGGCAGCTGGTGGCGCCGCCTGATTGACAGTTTATTGCTGCTGATCTGGGGCTAGTAGTAGGTGTCGGTTGTCTATTTAAACGGACGTTTTATTCCGGCTGAGGATGCCAAAGTTTCGGTGCTGGATCGCGGTTACCTGTTTGGTGACGGTATTTACGAAGTGATCCCGGTATATCGCGCTAAAGCGTTTATGCTGGAAGGCCACCTGGCCCGGCTTCAGCGAAGTCTGGATGGCATTAAGCTTAGCAATCCGCTGGACAATGTTTCCTGGGCGCGTTTGATTGCTGATTTGGTTGGGCAAAATGGTGGTGGTGATCAGTCAGTTTATTTGCAGATCACGCGCGGTGCAGCGGCTCAGCGCGATCATATTTTCCCGCAGGCGGTTTCGCCGGGGATATTTATGATGAGTAATCCGTTGAACGCGGTGCCGGCCGACTGGCACAGTAAAGGTATTAATTGCATTACTGTTGATGACATTCGCTGGCAACGCTGTGATATTAAAGCCATTGCCTTGTTAGCTAACTGCCTGATGAAACAGCAAGCCCAGGAAGCGGGCGCTCAGGAAGCGTTATTGCTACGAGACGGCCAATTGACCGAAGGTGCGGCCAGTAATGCCTATATCGTTATTAATGGTGAAATTATTACCGCGCCCAGCGGCCCGCAGATTTTGTCGGGGATCACCCGTGATTTAGTGTTGGCATTAGCTGATCAAGCGGGTGTAAAGATTCAGCAACGTTTTGCCAGCGACAGCGAATTACGGGCAGCGGATGAGATTTGGATCAGCAGCTCCACCAAAGAGCTGGTGCCGGTCACGATGCTTGATGGCAAGCCGGTTGGCAAAGGTCAGCCCGGTCCGCTTTGGCAGGATTTGCATCAGCGCTTTCAGCAATACAAAAGCGAGGTATTAGTATGACCACGCCGGAACAACCCGAAACGCTGCTGGAATTTCCCTGTGAATATCCGCTGAAAGCGATGGGCGAAACCAGCGCTGATTTTGAGACAATCGTTCTCGAAATCGTCGGTCGCCATGTCCGTCATATTGCAGAAAATTCCGTGAGTAGCCGGCAAAGTAGTGGCGGTAAATTTACTTCGGTGACCGTAACCATTCAGGCGACCAGTAAAGCGCAACTGGATGCGATTTATCAGGATTTGACCGACGATAAGCGGATTAAATACGCCCTGTAATGATCATTCGAGATCTGGGCTTACAACCTTATCAACCGGTCTGGGCTGAAATGCAGCAATTTACCGCGCAGCGTGATGCGACAAGCGAAGATGAGTTGTGGTTATTAGAGCATTCGCCGATATTTACCCTGGGCCGTAATAGCAAAAACGAACATTTATTAGATACTGGTGAGATCCCCGTCGTGCAGACCGATCGCGGCGGACAGGTGACTTACCATGGTCCGGGCCAGTTGATTGGTTACAGCTTGTTCGATTTGCGTCGGCTGGGGATTGGTGTCCGGCAAATGGTCAGCATCCTCGAAAATAGCATTATCGCCGTGCTGGCGGATTTTGCTATTAAAGCGGCAGCACGGTCTGATGCGCCGGGCGTATATGTCGATGATGCTAAAATTGCAGCGCTGGGTCTCAGAGTCAAGAACGGCGCCTGTTATCATGGTGTCAGTTTTAACATTGATATGGATTTAGCACCGTTTGCCCGCATTAATCCTTGCGGTTTTGCGGGTATGGCGGTGACCGACTGCCGGGGATTGGGCATCAAGCTCGATATGCAACAGGCGCAAACAGCATTCAGCGAAGCCCTGATGGCGCAGCTGGCAAAGGTTTAATATGACGCAAAGCACTGAAAAACGAGATGTTAAAGCGCTGAAAGGCGAATCCAAAGTTTCGCGGATCCCGATTAAAATTGTACCTTCCGAGCCAAAACGTAAACCGTCCTGGATCCGTGCTCAGGCACAAGGCCACCCGGAAGTGCAGCGCATCAAAAAAATGCTCCGCGACCATAATTTGCATACTGTTTGTGAAGAAGCCGCTTGCCCGAATCTGGGCGAATGTTTTGCCCACGGCACTGCGACATTTTTGATCATGGGCAATATCTGTACACGGCGTTGTCCGTTTTGTGATGTCGCCCATGGCCGGCCCGATCCTTTAGATGCAAACGAGCCGCAGCATTTGGCGCAAACCATTGCTGCCATGCAGTTAAAGCATGTGGTGGTAACGTCGGTAGATCGCGACGATTTGCGTGATGGTGGCGCCGGGCATTTTACGCAGTGCATCAGTGAAATTCGCCGGCAATCGCCACAAACCCGCATTGAAGTCTTGGTGCCGGATTTCCGGGGGCGGATGGATGCGGCACTGGAAATTCTGGCCGACAATCCACCGGATATTTTTAATCATAATCTGGAATCCATCCCGCGTTTGTATAAAGCGGTGCGACCCGGTTCTGATTATGACTGGTCACTGGATTTGCTTGAGCGCTTTCAAAATGCCCATCCCGACGTACCGACCAAATCTGGCTTGATGCTGGGTCTGGGCGAAACCCTCGATGAAGTTAAACAAGTGCTGCGCGATTTGCGTGACCATGGTTGCCGGATGCTGACTTTGGGACAATACTTACAACCCAGCCGCCACCATTTAGCGGTCGAGCGCTTCGTCACCCCGGAAGAATTTTCTGAATTGGCAGAATTTGCCAAATCATTGGGTTTTGAGCAGGTGGCCAGTGGGCCAATGGTACGTTCGTCCTATCATGCAGACTTACAGGCGGCCGGAGATTTTGTCGCCTGATCCGTCATTCGGGAGTTGATTCATGGAAACTAATCGTCGTCGATTTTTGCAAATAGCCGCAGCCGGCGGCGCTGCTATTGCCATGCCGCTGAGTTTCGGTGCCTGTAGCAAATCTCCCAAAGCCAAAGTCGTGGTCATCGGCGGTGGTTATGCTGGTGCGACAGCAGCCCGTTATTTAGCGTTATGGGCGGCGGATATTGATGTTACGGTTATTGAGCAAAACAGCCAGTTTATCTCCTGTCCACAAAGCAACTTAGTACTCAGTGGCGCGCGTAAGCTCAGTGATTTAACCCGGCAATACGACCAGCTGGCGTCACAACCTTCGATTCGCTGGGTAAAAAATACCGTCACCGCGATAGACAGTGATAAGCAGCAAGTTCAAATCGAAAATGGCGATAAGTTTGCCTATGACCGGCTGATTCTGGCACCGGGCATTGCGTTTAATTATGACGCAATGCCGATGTTGCAAACCGCTGCAGCACAAGAAAAAGTGCCGCATGCCTGGAAAGCCGGCCCGCAAACCGAGTTGTTGTATCGGCAAATTCAGTCGATGCCAGCAGGCGGCACCGTGGTGATGACCGTTCCGGCGGCACCATATCGTTGTCCGCCCGGACCTTATGAACGCGCTTGCCAGATAGCTTTGTATTTAAAACGGCATAATCCGACCGGTAAAGTGCTGGTGCTGGATGCCAACCCGGATGTGATTTCCAAAAAAGCCTTGTTTATGGCGGCCTGGCAGCAACAATATGCCGGTCTGATTGAGTATGTGCCAACCAGTGCGGTGGAATCGGTCAATGTTGATGCACTGCGCGTCGAAACACTGTTTGATAATTATCAGGCTGATGTGCTGAATGTCATTCCGCTACAAAAAGCGGGTGCTGTGGCGGCCATGGCCGGGGTTATTAACATTGATAACCGCTGGTGTGATGTTGATTTTTTGAGTTATGAATCGACAGCGGTGCCAAAGATCCACGTAATTGGTGATGCAGTGGCTGCTAAAACCCCGAAATCCGGCCATATAGCCAATCAGCAGGCCAAAGTATGCGCTGCTGCTATCATCAGTTTATTGCGCGATCAGGCACCGGAAACCGAACTCGTGTTCAGTAATACCTGCTACAGCTTTGTTAGTGACACTCAGGCAATGCATGTGGCCAATGTCTATCGATATGATGCGCAACAACGCGAAATGCTGACCATGGACGGCGGTGGCGTGTCTGAGAAATCCAGTGAACAGGAAGCACTTTACGCTCAAGGCTGGGCGGAAAATATCTGGGCCGATATGTTTGGCTGAAGCCAGTTTTTATCCTGATATTCGCGGGATGGCGTCACAGTCCTTAGCAGGTATAATGGCCCGCTATTGGATAAGCTCCACCATCTGAAAAAAACACGAGGTTGTAGATGAGCGATTTTTTACCCGGTCTGGAAGGCGTGCCGGCCACCAAGTCAGCGATTTCTTTTATTGATGGCGAAAAAGGCATCCTGAGCTACCGTGGTTACCCGCTGGAAACGCTGGCGACCAACAGCACCTTTGAAGAAACCACATTGCTGCTGCTGGATGGTGAATTGCCAACCAAAGCCAATCTGAATCGCTTTCAAAAACAACTGCGTGCTAATTACCGGATCAAATATCACATCCGCGAAATGATGCGGCATTTTCCGCATACCGGTCATCCGATGGATATGCTGCAAACCGCCGTTTCAAGTTTGGGGATGTTTTATCCGGGTACCGAGTGTCTGACTGATTCCGAGGTCTGCGTCGATAAAGATTACGTCCGCAATATGACGGTCAATATTATTGCGCAAATGGCGCCGCTGGTCGCAATGTGGCAACACATGCGGCATGGTTACGATCCGATTAATCCGCGTGATGATTTATCGGTTGCTGAGAATTTGTTGTATATGTTCACCGGTAAAGAGCCAGATACATTGCTGGCGCGGATCATGGATGTTTGTCTGATCCTGCATGCCGAACACACCTTAAATGCCTCCACCTTTGCTGCCCTGGTCGCCGGTTCAACGCTGGCATCGCCGTATAGCGTTATTTCGGCAGCGATTGGTACCTTGTCAGGTCCGTTACATGGTGGCGCCAATCAGCGCGTAGTCAGCATGCTGCAAGAAATTGGCTCACCCGATAAGGTCGAAGCCTGGGTCGATAAAAAACTGACCAACAAAGAAGTCATCTGGGGCATGGGCCATCGCGAATATAAGGTCAAAGATCCCCGGGCAACGATTTTGCACAAATTGACGGCCCAGTTAATAGAAGAACGCGGCGGACAGCTTGATGATAAATTTGAAATCGCCATGAAGCTGGAAGAAGTCTGTGCCGATCGCCTCGGCCATAAAGGCGTCTACGCCAACGTCGATTTCTACTCGGGTATTTTGTATTCGGAAATGGGTATTCCCGAAGATCAATTCACCGCTTTATTTGCCGTTGCCCGCTCTGCAGGTTGGCTGGCGCATTGGCGTGAACAAATTGCCAATAACCGCATTTACCGGCCGACGCAGATTTATGTGGGTCATGCCGAGCGTGAATATGTGCCGATGTCTAAACGGGGCAAAGCAGCCGCTAAAGCTTAATTCAGGCCATCACGGTTTTGCTGGCTTCGCCGGCAATTTCGCGAACCAGTCGCGGCACCAGATAACCGGGCAGGGCGGCGCGCATTTCGGCAATCAATGTTTCGCCGCGGCTTTGCGGCACATCAAAATGCTGTGCGCCCTGAACCTTGTCGAGCAGATGCAGATAATACGGTACTACCTGCACATCACTGAGCCGTTCGCTAAGTTCAATCAGTGCTTGTGCGTTATCGTTAACCCCGCGCAGCAGGACTGCCTGATTCAACAACTGACAGCCGGCAGTACGTAATTTAGCCAGAATTTCAGCTGTTTCCGAATCAATTTCATTGCCATGGTTGGCATGGATCACCATCACAACTTGCAGTCGGGTTTCTGTCAGCGTACGCAACAACTTTTCGGTGATCCGTTTTGGCAAAACCAACGGCAGACGGGTATGAATCCGTAGTCGTTTCAGATGCGGGATTTGCTGTAAATCGGCAATCATCGCAGCCAGCTTTTGATCGCTGAGTACCAGTGGATCGCCACCACTTAAAATGACCTCGCTCAGACTGCTGTCAGCTTTCAGCGCATCCAAAGTTTGTGGCCACTGACTGGCTAATGGATTGCTATCCCCGTATGGAAAATGCCGGCGAAAACAATAACGGCAATGGATGGCGCAGGCGCCGGTGGTCAGTAATAACGCCCGGCCCTGATATTTTTGCAAGACACCGGGTGCACTAAGTGCTTGATGATCACCGACCGGATCCATTGAAAAACCAGTTGCTGGCAGACCTTCATCACTGAGCGGAAATACCTGGCGCAGCAACGGATCTGTTGCATCAGCAAACTGCATTTTATTTAAATAGCTCTGTGTTACGCGCAGCGGGAAGTTTTTCAGCAATGCCGTATCAAGCGTTGCTAATTGCTGCTCCAGTCCCAAAAGACGGAGCAATTCAGTCGGATCACTAATGGCATTAGCGAGTTCTTGTTGCCAGTCGGCAAAGATTACGGCGGCGTTGGATTGCGGTATCATAGCGCGTTTATTTTGAGAAACAGGCGACGATCGTCCCTTAAAGAGGTTTGCATGGCAACAATTAGTACCAATGAATTTAAAGGTGGATTAAAATTCATGCTGGATGGCGATCCTTGCAGCATTATTGAAAATGAATTCGTTAAGCCCGGCAAAGGTCAGGCCTTTAACCGCGTTAAATACCGGAATCTGAAAAACGGCCGGGTCAATGAGCGCACATTTAAATCCAATGAATCAGTGGAAAGCGCGGATGTTGTCGAAGTGGAATTGGAATATTCCTATAACGATGGCGAATTCTGGCACTTTATGGATCCCGGTAGTTTTGAACAATTTGCCGCCGATGCCAATGCTATCAGCGAAGCCAAAGACTGGCTGAAAGAGCAATACAGCTACACAGTGACCCTGTGGAATGGTACGCCACTGCTGGTGACGCCGCCTAATTTCGTTAATCTGATCGTAACCGAAACCGATCCGGGCGTGCGTGGTGATACTTCGGGTGGTGGCGGCAAACCGGCAACGCTGGAAACTGGCGCCGTGGTGCGTGTGCCGTTATTTATCGAAATTGGTGAATTGTTAAGGGTCGACACGCGGTCTGCATCTTATGTGGAACGCGCAAAGTCATAATTTCACCGCTGATTTTTGCGTCTCAGCGGTGTTATTTCCTGTACTCGCGATGTTGCTTATTTTAATAAGCGCCGTCGTTGCGTGGACAAAATGCCTTGCTGAACCACAAAACCCTTTTTAGAAGCTTTATTGCTTTGTTAGATGACGCAAGCTAAAAACATTCCAGCATTATTAAAACGGCGGGCACAGCTTAACAGCGATGTCCGCCATTTTTTTGCACAGCGTAAGGTTCTGGAAGTGCAAACGCCGGCGCTGTCTCATACCGCGCCGACGGCGCCTTACCTGGATAGTTTCAGCACATCATTTCAGCAGGGCAGCCATCAAACGTCATTGTATTTACATACCTCGCCGGAATTTGCCATGAAGCGCTTGCTGGCAGCCGGCAGTGGGCCGATTTTCCAGATTTGTCCGGTATTTCGTAATGGTGAAGCGGGTCGGTTGCACAGCCCCGAATTCACTATGCTGGAATGGTATCGACCCGGTTTTGCCTTAACGGATTTAATGGCCGAGGTCGACGCACTTTTGCAACTGTTGCTATCGACAGCGCCAGCCCGGCAACTAACCTACCAACAGGCTTTTCACGATGGTTTGTCGATCGATGTATTTGCTTGCGATACCGAAACACTTCGCCAACTGGCTTTGACAAATATTCCCGGCTTAACGCCGGATTGGCAAAGCAGCCGGGATGGTTGGCTGGAATTGCTGATGAGTGAGGTGATTGAACCGACTTTCAAAGCCTGTGAGACGCCGGTGATGGTTTATGACTTTCCCGCCAGTCAGGCGCAACTGGCCAAAACCTATCAAAATAATGACGGCGTTGAAGTTGCCGCACGCTTTGAGGTTTATGCCGGTGGCCTGGAACTCGCCAACGGCTATGATGAACTGTTAGATGCTGATTTATTAGCTGCCCGGTTTGCTGAAGATAACTGGCAGCGTCAGCAACAAGGCTTACCTGTCATGCCCGTAGATCAGCAATTATTATCAGCGATGCAGGCCGGGCTTCCTGATTGTAGTGGCGTCGCGTTGGGGCTGGATCGGTTGTTAATGCTGATGTCAGATAGCAACCAGCTTGCTGATATTTCCCCAATACCTTTTAACGAAGCCTGAATCATTCCATCATGGATGGCAGCCATAAGCTCAAATCTGGCACGGCAATCAGTAAACCCAGCACAAATAATTGAATGACCACAAATGGCACAATGCCTTTATAAATGGAAGCCAGTTTTAACGACGGCGGTGCGCTGGCCTTTAAATAAAACAGTGAAAAGCCAAATGGCGGCGTTAAAAATGAGGTTTGCAGATTTATGGCAATCAACAGGGCGAACCACAGCGGATCCAGCCCCAGCACCATCGCGACCGGTGCCAGCACCGGCACGACAATAAAGCAGATCTCAATAAAATCGAGAAAGAAACCCAGTACAAAAATCAGCAGCATGCTGAGTAATAAAAAGCTCCATTTGCCACCGGGCAGCCCTGAGAAGATATCCAGAATCAGCTGGTCACCACCCATACCGACAAACACCAGACCAAACGCGGTGGCACCGATAAAGATCAGAAACACCATACTGGTCAGCCGGGTGGTTTTTTGCATGGCATCCTGCAGGTTGTCCAACGTCAGCCGTTTATTAAGTGCCGCCAGAATCAGCGCACCCAATGCACCAACAGCAGCGGATTCGGTGGGTGAGGCAACGCCAAAGAAAATCGAACCCAGCACGGCGATAATTAAAAATAACGGTGGTAGCAGGCTTTTGACGATACTTAATGCCAGATGTGGCAAATCGGGGTCATCTTTGGTCACGGCGGGTGCCATTTCCGGATGCCGCCAGGCGGTAAAGGCAATATAGGCCATATATAAAACAATCAACAACATGCCCGGCACCACAGCACCAATAAACAATTCGCCGACCGGTACGCCAATCACATCACCTAATAAAATCAGAATGATGCTGGGTGGAATAATTTGCCCGAGCGTACCGGAAGCGGCAATGGTGCCACTGGCCAGACTTGGCGCATAACCACGATTAAGCATTGCCGGCAGGGCAATGACCGCCATGGTGACCACTGATGCGCCTACCACGCCGGTAGTGGCGGCCAGTAATGCACCGACCATTACCACCGAAATTGCCAGCCCGCCACGAACCCGGCCAAATAACCGGCCCATTGTCGACAGCAATTCTTCGGCCAGTCCCGATTTTTCGAGAATAACGCCCATAAACACAAACAGCGGCACGGCCAGCAGTGTGAAATTGGTCATTACCCCCCAGATCCGTAGCGGTAATAAATCAAAAAAACTGCCGCCCAGAAAAATACTGCCAAACAGCAAAGCAATGGCGCCCAACGTAAATGCCACCGGATAACCTATCAGCAGCAAGCCAAACAGCAGCACAAACATCATTAAGGCCCAGACTTCCATTAACGGGCCTCCGCTTGTTTCAACACTAAAATATTACGGAGCAATTCGGCAAAGCCTTGTATTAACAACAGGCCAAAACCAATTAAAATGCTGCTTTTAATAACAAACCGATAGGGTAAACCGCCCGGATCGGGGGAGCCTTCCTGATACCAGAAAGCGTTTTGTACAAAAGGCCAGGCGCTTATCAAAATTAAAATACAAAACGGCGTCAGAAACACCAGCATGCCAACAATATTAATCCAGGCCCGTTGCCGGTCATTAAGCCGTTTGCTGTTAAAAATGACATCAACCCGCACATGGTCATCATGCTTGAGCGTATAAGCGCCGCCGAGTAAGAAAATCAGCGCAAATAAATGCCACTCCAACTCTTGCAGGGCCACCGTACCGCTGTTGAACACATAACGCATAAACACGTCATAGCAAGTCAGTAACACCAGTAATAAGATCAGCCAGGAAATGATCCGGCCACTGTATTCAGTAAATTTATCTATCTGCTTTAAGCAGCTGGGCATCCAATCAGTCATGATTTAAGATTCGTCTGGCAAAAAATGTTGAAAGTGTCCCACAAAGCGGCGTTTAAGTGCCAGCTAATCAGCCGTGATTTACATGACTGATTTGATTATCCTAAGCCGCACTGGAAATGCTAAAGTAAGATATCCACTGATTTATAAGGAGCAAAATCATGCAGGTCCATGAAGACAAGCCCAACAACACTGAACGTACCCAATTGATCCGGCTGTTGTATATGCTGTTGTTTGGCCTGGTGCTGTATTTAGCATTGATGGTGCTGGTAGTGGTGGTCATTGTGCAGTTTATTTTTGCTCTGTTTGCCGGTGAAGCGAATACCGGTATTCGCAACTTTTCCCGGGATCTGGCGCAATACCTTCACCAAATCACCTTGTTTTTGACTTATAACGACGAACGCCGTCCATTTCCGTTTAATCCGCTTTACGATGAAGTGGTGGCCACGGAGGTCAAAGAATCCGATGAATATGTGGCTGAATATCAGGATATCGGCGACAAAGACGATGATAATCAAGCCTCGAAAAACTGATGGAGTAAATCGCCAATTATGCTGATCGTAATTTCGCCGGCCAAAACCCTGGATTTTGAAGCGCCGGCGACCACTGAACAATACAGCCAGCCGGCCTTTTTAAAACAATCACAGCAGTTGATTGATGGCCTGAAAAAATTATCAGTCCAGGAAGTTGCCAGTTTGATGTCGATCAGCGACAAACTGGCTGGCCTCAATGTTGCCCGCTATCAGGAATGGGAGACGCCGTTTACCACTGATAATGCCAAACAAGCAGTATTGGCGTTTAAAGGCGATGTTTATACCGGCCTTGATGCCGACACATTGGATCAAAAAGGCCTGGATTTTGCGCAAGCGTATTTGCGGATTTTGTCTGGTTTGTATGGCGTGCTGAAACCACTGGACTTAATGCAGGCTTACCGGCTGGAAATGGGCACTAAACTTGGTGTGAAAGGGGCCAGGGATTTGTATGACTTCTGGGGTAGCCAAATCCGCGAAGCATTAGCTGATGAGCCGGCTTTTAAAGATAAAATGCTTATCAATTTGGCCTCTAATGAATATTTCAAAGCCGTTGGTGCCAAACAGCTGGATGCCACCATTATTACCCCCGTATTCAAAGACTGGAAAAACGGCCAGTACAAAATGATCAGCTTTTACGCTAAAAAAGCCCGGGGCCTGATGAGCCGGTTTATTATCGATAAACAAATCGAGAAGCCGGAAGCGCTGAAAAATTTTGATTATGAAGGCTACCAGTTCAGCGCTGAAATGAGCAAAGCCAATGACTGGGTATTTATCCGTGATCCTGACTGATTGGCAGGCAGGTGCGTGAACCTATATTCAACAAGGAAGTTGATAATGCGTATTGTGCCGTCAATCGGCCTGTTTTTGTCGTTGCCGTTGCAAGCATTAACGCTCAGTGAGCAGGAGCAGCTGTTCCTTGATGAATTGGTCAGTATCCGCATGTGTGTTGATCCTGACTGGTTACCCTATGACGGTATAGACCGTGAAGGGCAGCATATTGGCATCATGTCTGATTTCCACCGGCTGTGGTCGCAAAAAATCGGCAAAGCCGTTGAACTGGTGCCAACCGACAGTTGGCAGCAGTCTCTGGGATTTATTCAGGCTAAGCGCTGCGATATTTTGTCCAGTGCCCAGGAAATACCGGGCCGGCAGCATTATCTGGCGGTTACAGACCCATTTATCTTTTATCCGTTTGCCGTTGCCACCCAGCCAGATAATCAATTTGTTATCAATCTGGATCAAATAAAAGAACATGAATTTGTCATGGTGCAGGGATACGCCGGTGTCGAAATGTTGCGCCGGGGCTATCCTGATCTGAATATTCTGACAGTTGATACCCCGCGTGAAGGACTGAAGCTGGTCGAAACTGGTCAGGCGTATGGCTATATTGATACCGTGCCCACGATAAATTACCAGATGTTGCGTCATGGTATTTCGCATCTGAAAATCAGCGGTGTGCTCGAACAACAATATGCTATGTCGGTGGGGATTGGCCGTCATGCGCTGACGTTGCAAAGTATTTACGATAAAGCTATCGGCAATACCAGTGAGACGGAGCGCCAGCAGATCCTGAAAAACTGGCTGTCAGTGACGCTTCAGTCACCGATCAGTAAGACACTGATCGGGCAAATTGTCATTGTTATCTTACTGTTGGTTGGTGTCTTACTTTATCGCTACCGGGTGGTTAAGCGGCATAACCAACGGCTGAAACATATCAATGCCGAACTGGCGCATATGTCGCAAAATGATCAACTGACAGGCATTGCCAACCGTTACCTGCTGCACCAGCGCCTGCATCAGGAAATGAAGGCCAATCGCACTGCTCATCATAGTTTCAGCATCATGATCATGGATGTTGATCACTTCAAAAAAATTAATGATGTGCATGGTCACGATGTTGGTGATCAGATCATTCAGGAAATTGCAGCCTTGCTGACGGCAATGATCCGCGAACAGGATCTGGTGGGTCGCTGGGGTGGCGAGGAATTTCTGATCATTTGTCCGCAAACGTCTCAGCATGGTGCCATGCAATTAGCTGAACAGATCCGCAGCCAAATCCAACAGCATGTGTTTGCAATCGACACCGAAATGACGGTCAGTATCGGTGTCAGCGAATATCTGGCTGGCGAAGATATCAACACTTGTATCAAGCGTGCCGATGATGCGCTATACCAGGCCAAGCATCTAGGCCGTAATCAAACGGTTATGGCACCGCTGCCGGTCGGCTCCTGATGTCACTGCGCTTATTTTTTGCTTTACTGCCGGATGCTGCGGCTAAGGCTTCGATAAGTTCACTACAGCAGCAATTACCCAAAGATGCACTGCGTATTTATGAGGCAGAGAACCTGCATCAGACACTGGTTTACCTCGGTGAATTTGCCGAAGCCGATTTGATGACGCTGATCACGGCTTGCCAGAGTATTCATTTGCCGCCCGTTGACATGCAATTTGAGCAACTTATTTTCTGGCCGCAGCCCAAGGTACTGTGTTTGCTTTCGCAAACGGTACCCGATGAATTGCTGGCATTGGTGCATGCGCTCAATGAAATTGCCGGGTTGTTTGATGTCAAACCTGACCAGCGGTCTTACCAGCCGCATATCACACTGGCCCGCAAGGCCAGCCAAGCGATTGCCATCGATTTTGCACCTGTAAGATTTACTGCCGACGAATTTGTGTTGATGCAATCAAAAAGCACCGACAATGGACCTGTTTATAATCCACTATATTATTGGCCATTAACGCCTGCTTGTTAGTTTTCTGAAATTGCCATGTTGGTTTCTGCGCATTGACTCCAACTGACCCTCCGGCACTTAATTAGCCCAGTGTATTTTTACTGCTCAGTAATTGATACAAATCTTTACGACGATCCTTGATGTTGGTCACCGCGCCTTCACTTCGCACCAGTTTCAGCTTTTCCAAATCCAGATCTGAGAACATGATCATTTCGGTATTGGGTGTGGTTTCCGCCATGACCGCATCATGCGGGAAAGCAAAATCCGATGGTGAAAACACCGACGATTGTGCATATTGCACGTCCAGGTTTTCCACTTTCGGTAAGTTGCCGACACTGCCGGTGATCGCCACATAGCACTCGTTTTCGATAGCCCGGGCATGGGCGCAGTAACGCACTCGCAGATAGGCGTTTTTGGTATCGGTCCAGTAAGGCACAAAAATAATATCAACGCCTTGCTCGGCGGCAATGCGGCCTAATTCCGGAAACTCAATGTCATAACAAATCATGATGGCGACACGGCCGGCATCGGTTTCAAACACCTGAAAATCATTGCCACCCTCGATGACCCAGTCGCGGCGTTCATGCGGTGTGATATGAATTTTGCGTTGTATATCGACGCGGCCATCACGATGGCATAAATAGGCAACGTTATAGACCCGATCATTTTCCAGCAGTGGCATCGAGCCACTAATGATGTTGATGTTATAACTGACCGCCATTTCCGACATTTCGTCACGAAACTGCTCGGTATAGCCGGCCAAATAGCGAATAGCGCGGGTTTGATCCATTTGATCTGTGAGACCCATCAACGGTGCATTAAAAAATTCCGGAAACAAGGCAAAGTCACTTTTGTAATCGGATAAGGCATCGACAAAGTACTCGACTTGTTTCAGCACTTCTTCTACCGAGCCAAATTCACGCATCTGCCACTGTACAGCGCCGAGCCGGACCTGAGTTTTTCGGGTACGCACTACTGTCTCGGGCGGCGTGTAGAGAATATTATTCCAATCCAGCAGCGTGGCGTGGCCCAGCGATTTTTTGTCTTCTGGCAGATACTTATGCATCAGCCGCGTGACCTGAAAATCATTGGATAGCTGAAAAGTCAGAATGGGATCATAAATCTCCCGGCGGGCAACCTGTTCAATATATTGCGCCGGGGTCAGTTCATCAGAAAACTTGTGATAGTTGGGTATACGGCCACCAGCGAGGATCGCCCGTAAATTCATCGAACGGCATAATTCCTTACGGGCTTCATAAAGCCGCCGTCCCAGACGATAGCCCCGATATTCAGGATGAATAAACACATCCAGCCCATACAACGAGTCGCCCTCGGCGTTATGCCAGATTTTATCGTTGCTTAAGATCAAATCATCATAAGTATGCGGATTACTGAAACGGTCATAACTGACCATCACGGTCAATGCCACGGCAATCAGTTCTCCTGAATCCTCAATGCAAATTTGCCCTTCCGGGAATTGCGTGACCAGCCCATCAATGGTGTGTTGTGGCCAGGCGCCACCAATATCGTTATAAACCACGTCCATCAGGTGCTTGAGCTGAGCGTAATCATCCAAATGCAGATTACGCAGATTGAGGTGCAGCTCTTCGTGGGCCATAAATACTCCGTTGATAAACAATGAATTCAGTCTAGCAGAAAGCCTGACAAGACAGGTTGCTGTGGGTTATGTTGTCAGACAGATAAGACGTGCTTGATGCTGCAAACAAGGCAAACAAGGCAAACAAGGCAAACAAGGCAAACAAGGCAAACGATGACATACGAACAAGTTTTAATTTTCAGCATTCTGCTGATTACTTTAGGTCTATTTATCTGGGATCGCTGGCGATATGAGGTGGTGGCGATTATGGCGCTGCTAGCAGTTGCTTTTACCGGTTTGATCCCAGCTGAACAAGTATTTTCCGGACTCGGACACCCGGCGGTCGTTACCGTCGCGGCCGTATTGATTCTGGGCAGGGCCTTGTTGAATGCCGGTGTGGTCGATAGTGTCGCCCGACAATTAACAAGGGTTGGTGATAAACCGCTTATACAAATGGCGGCGCTGACCATCACCGTCACCATTTGCTCGGGATTTATGAATAATGTCGGCGCCCTGGCTTTACTGATGCCGGTGGCAATTTGGATGTCCCGGCAAAGTGGTCGTTCGCCTTCAATATTTTTGATGCCGCTGGCGTTTGGTTCACTGCTCGGTGGTTGTCTGACACTGATAGGCACACCGCCAAATATTATTATCGCCAGTTACCGGCGCGAAGTGGCTGATACGCCGTTTGGTATGTTTGATTTTTTACCGGTGGGCATCGCGGTCAGCATCGCTGGTTTAGTGATGCTGATATTTCTGGGTCGTTTGTTGACGCCGCAGCGGCGTGCCGAAGGTGACAATGGCCAATTGTTTGAAATAAGCAGCTATCTTACCGAGGTCAAAGTCTCCGAAGATTGTAAGTTTATTGGCCGCAGTCTGCGGGATTTGGTCAAAGCTGTCGAAGATGAAGCCGAAATTACCCTGCTGGCTTTACTGCGAGGCAAGGAACACAACAATACGCCGTCTATGTACACGGTTTTAAAGGCAGATGATATTTTGCTGGTGGAAGCTGATTCTGACAGTCTTAAAGCATTGACCGATATCACCGGTTTGCAACTGGCTGCAGATGAAAATCAAGATAAAAACCAGCAGGATGATGAAAAAAAGTCGCGTCAGCAGCTTGATGTGGCCGAGGCGATTGTTGCGCATGATTCGCCATTAGTCGGTAACAGTAATCGCAGTTTATTGCTCCGAGAACGCTACGGCGTCAATATCCTTGCTGTTGCCCGGCGTGGCCAGCAATTAGATCAGCGACTCAGCAAAATCAAGTTTATCGCCGGCGATATTTTGTTACTGCAAGGTGATGATGACAGTCTGAAATCCGCTACCCAGGATATGGGTTGCCTGCCGTTGGCGGAACGCGGTTTACGGCTTGGTAAATCTCGTAAGGTATTAACTGCCTCGCTGATATTTGTTGCGGTGATTGCTTTGATTATGACCGATTGGGTGTCGACGGCAACGGCGATGGTTCTGGGCGTGGTGGCCATGCTATTTGCCGGTTTGTTATCGCCGGGCAAACTTTATGACAGCATTGACTGGCCGGTGATTATTTTACTGGCAGCCATGTTGCCGGTCGGCGAAGCGTTGGAAACCACGGGTGGTTCAGAGTTAATCGCCGATCTGTTAGTGAATCTGGCGCACGCTTCGCCTCCGGCCGTTACGGTGCTTTCATTGATGGTAGCGACGATGCTGCTGTCAAATGTCGTCAATAATGCAGCAGCGGCGATCTTGGCAGCACCTATTGCTATCAGTGTCGCTAAAACTATGCAGGTCTCCGCTGATCCGATGTTGATGGCAGTTGCGATTGGCGCATCCTGTGCATTTTTAACGCCAATCGCCCATCAGGCCAATACGCTGGTCATGGAACCCGGTGGTTATAAATTCAATGACTATTGGCGATTGGGTTTGCCATTATCTTTGCTGGTGATTGCCGTGGCGACGCCAATGATTTTATGGGTTTGGCCACTCTAAAGCGGGCGCTGCCTATGTATGACGGCAGTGTCGGCCTGATAATTGATTATCTGTTCCAGCGGCATGATTAATCACACCAATCCGGTGCCAAAAGCCGGCGGCAGCGCGGTACTTTATCGATGTGCCAGTGCTGAATGGCCCAGGCCCAAATATCGGTCAGTGTTGCGGTGCCTAAATCGGTGGGCGGTTGTAAGCCCAACAAAGTCAGTACCTCACAAAGCACCCGGCCATTTTCTTCAATGCGAACCGGCTCGGCACGGTTTTGTTTGCTTAGTTTGCGACCGCCATGATCGGTTGCTACCGGTAAATGTGCGTAGCTTGGCTCTGAGTAATTTAAATAACGTTGCAGCAAAACTTGCCGTGGTGTTGACTCCAGCAAATCCGCGCCCCGGACAATATGGGTAACCCCTTGCCAGGCATCATCGGCGACTACCGCTAATTGATAGGCAAAAATGCCATCAGCACGGCGCAAGATAAAGTCACCAACGTCATGGCTAAGATGTTGCTGGACGATTGACTGGATTTTATCTTCAACGCTAATAGCAACTTCCGGCACCAATAATCGCCAGGATCTGGCCGGTTTGCCCTGTAAGCCATTGCGACAAATACCAGGATAGATCAATCCATCGCTGCCTGCTTTGGCGATATCGGCAATTTCGCGGCGACTGCAGCCACAGGGATAAACCAGTTGCTGTTGCTGTAAATGTTCGAGGATCGCCTGATAACGTTGTAACTGCTGACTTTGATAAACCACTTCACCATCCCACTGAAAGCCAAACGCTGTCAGGGTGCGCAAAATATCATCGGCTGCACCGGCTACTTCCCGCGGTTTATCCAGATCTTCCATCCGCAGCAGCCATTGCCCCTGATGCGCTCGGGCATCAAGAAAACTGGCGGTTGCCGCCAGCAAAGAGCCAAAATGCAAAGGCCCGGTGGGCGAGGGCGCAAAACGACCAATGTAAATATCAGATGTTAAGGTTTGCTTCATATTTGCCTGTAATAATATCAGCCAGGACAAAAATCAGGATTATCCAGTTTCAACATGTCAGAATTTTTATTTGTTTATGGCACATTACGTCGCCAGTTAATTGAAAACCAACGTGTGCAACATCACGCCGAATTTATTGCCGAAGCCAGTATGCAGGGGCGCTTATATTTAGTGGATGGCTATCCGGGTGTGGTTGATTCGACTGATTTTGCAGATACGGTGCGGGGCGAGCTATATCAAATCCACCGTTCGTCTGCCTTATTTGCGATACTGGACGAATATGAGGAATGTTCGGCAATGTTTGCCAAGCCTCATGAATACCGCCGTGAACAGCGACAAATACGCATGGCTGATGGCAGGCAGTTCAAAGCCTGGGTGTATATATATAACTGGGATATCAGGGATTTACCGCAGATTGTTTCTGGTGATTTTTTAGGGCATGACGGTACCGGATTTCAGGAGTAAACGATTGAATTCAGCTTTTTTCCGCCAACGATGGGCGGCCATACAAGCGCAACTCAGACAAAGTCAGTCGGGAAGCTGGCTGAAACGGCTATTAGTTTGGCTGATGCTGGGCGTGCTGATGGTATTTAGCCTTGCCGCATTATTATTTTTATTGTTACTGAGTTGGTTGCTGATACCGCTGATGATTTTTCGGACACGGCGAATGATGCGTCGTCAGCAGCAGGCTTATCAGGAACAATCGCACGCTCATCATCAGCAGAATGAGAATATCATTGAGGGTGAAGTTGTCGATCGTGATCAGCATCGCTGAAGATTTTGCAGGTTCGAAACAAAATGCATTAAAATGCAAGTGATGTCAGACAGTTAGCTGACTTAATCTTGTTGACTCCACTGAGGAGGAAACGTCATGCATTATCTTCCATTTTCTTATTTAATCAGCGCGCTGCTGCTGGGGTCGGCGCAAGCACTCGCTGTTGAGGCCATTGTCGATAAAGGCCCGGCCAGTCACCTTCAATACAGCAACGAGAATATCCCATGGCAAGCCGCACCAAAATCGTTGGAAGCCGGCGCTGAAGTTGCAGTATTGGAGGGCAATCCCGCGGAAGCTGGCGTCTTCACCATGCGCATTAAAATGCCAGACGGTTTTCGGATTTCACCGCATTGGCATCCTAATGTCGAACGGGTAACGGTTTTGTCCGGAACGTTTAAGCTCGGGTCCGGTGAAACATTCGATGCAAACAATACGGAAGTATTACTACCCGGCAGTTACACCGCGATGCCACCGAAAATGCGGCATTATGCGGTTGCCGAAGGTGAAACGGTGATTCAACTGACGTCTGTCGGACCGTGGATAATCCATTATATCGATAAACAGGACGATCCACGCTTGCGTGATTAATGCTTAAAACAATGCCCGGTGCTGTCTGACAACACCGGGCATGATGTTATAAATTTATGCTGCCACCAAAAATACCGACCACGCCAATAATAATCAGATAAATTGCCACGATATAATTCAGCAAACGCGGCACGATTAAAATCAAAATACCGGCAATAAGCGACAACAGAGGTGTGAGTGCAAGAGACATGGGCAAATCCTTTGTTTTGTGAAAAGTGCATTGAGTATGCCTGTTAAATCGTAGCTTTCACAATCAGCATCTGCCAAAAATTTGAAATGCTTATCAGTCTGGGAGAATTTGCGTGAGAGTTCACTGGTTTCAACATGTTCCGTTCGAAGGCCTGGGCAGCATTTTACCGTGGCTAATTCAACAGGGTCACAGCGTGCATCCGCACGCTTTATTTAATAACGCTGCATTACCGGATCTGGCAGAAGTCGATGCCTTGATCGTCATGGGCGGGCCAATGAGCGTCAATGACAGCGCTGATTTACCCTGGCTGGCGGCTGAAAAGCAATTTATTGGTCAGATGCTGGCGGCGGGCAAGCCGGTGTTGGGCATTTGTCTTGGTGCGCAGTTAATTGCCAGCGCTCTGGGGGCTGCGGTTTATGGCAATCCCGAAAAAGAAATTGGCTGGTGGCCGCTGCAAAATAAGGCTGAATCAGCGGCGGTGTTTCAATTTCCGGCACATTTTGATGCATTTCATTGGCATGGTGAAACCTTCGATTTACCAAAAAACACGACCTTATTGGCCAGTAGTGCGGCTTGTCAGAATCAGGCCTTTCAACTCGGTGATAATGTTATCGGCCTGCAATTTCATCTGGAAACAACACCTGAATCGGCCGCAGCATTGGTGGAACATTGTGCAGCCGATTTAGCTGCAGGCAAGTATGTGCAAAACGCCGAGCTAATCTGCAGCCAAACCGCAGCGCAGTATCAGCAGCTAAACAGCCTGATGTCGGCATTGCTTAGCTATTGGCTAAACTAGTTTTGATCGTGGTGATTGGTCGGCGTATTGGTTGACCAGACGCAGACTTTATTGCGGCCTGTTTGTTTGGCCTCATAAAGTGCCAAATCGGCTTTACGCAGTAATTGCGCAACATCATCACCTGGCTGCATAACGGCAATACCAATACTTAATGTGATATTAAATTGTTGCATTTGATATTTAATGGCTGTGCCTGCAATTTCTTTGCGTAACCGGGTCGATAATTGCTCAGTCTCAGTCGCATTGCTATTTAAACAAATCATCGCAAATTCCTCACCGCCAATCCGCGCCACCGCATCGCTGGCCCGACTGTAGCGTTTAAAGATTTCACTGACCTGGCGCAAGGTTTCATCGCCGGCGGCATGGCCGTATTGATCATTAATGTTCTTAAAAAAGTCGATATCTATACTGATCACAGTCAATGGCCATTGGTTGCGTTCGGCATTGGCAATATCGCGGCTCAGACTTTCCAAAAAATGCCGGCGATTGGGCAGGTTGGTTAAAGCATCGGTGCGGGCTTCAATTTCCGCCAGTCGTTTGGCAGCTTCCAGTTCATGGGTACGGGATTTTATCTGCGCCCGCAAGCTAACGATATGGCCGATTAATATCAGCCCAATTATCAAAAACAAACCAAATAGCAGCTCTTTTTTGTAATCAAAAATAAAGTCCTGAAACGAGGCGGTTTGCTGAACGTCGCTTTGGTAGATAAAGCTATCCAGATTAACCGGCTGGGTAATATGGCCCAGTTTGATAAAAACTTGCTGAATATGCTGCCAGCGCGGTTTGTGCATATAGCCAATGGGTATCAGGTTGGGCAGGATCATTTTGATCGTCTCATTGGCTTCAAACAACAGATGTGCACGGGTTTTCTGCTGCGTGTTGTAATCACGGAGAATCAAATCAACCAGTTCTTCCGGATGTTTAACGGCATATTCCCAGCCTTGCAGCGTTGCTTTGACAAAGTTACCGACCATTTTCGGGTCTTTTTTGACAATCGCTTCGGTGGTGATCAGCGTATCGCCGTAAAAATCGATACCGTAATCAAGCGGTGTAAAGCTGATAAACGGAATATTCTGCTGCTCAAGAAGATACGGTTCATTGGTAGCGTAACCATTATAGGTATCGGTTTCACCCTCAATCAGAACCGAAATATCCGGATTTATACCGATGAGTTCCAGATCTTCGGTATAAATGTCAGTCGTGCTGAGCATAGCCATCAATTCGGCATTTAAATAGCCGCCGGACAACATAATCCGTTTGCCGCGAAGATCTTCAAGTTCACGAATGCCGGACGCTTCCAGTGCCATCAGGATAGAAGGGGAATGCTGAAAAATATTGGCCAGTGCTATCACTGGCACACCATTAGAGCGATAAATCAATGCGCCGGTATCGGCTACGGCAAACTGAGTCCGGCCAGCAATTAACGGATCCACTGCACTGATATTCGGCGTCAATTCGTTTAGCTGCACATCGAGGCCGGCATCACGATAATAACCTTGCTCAATGGCGGCATAGAAACCAGCAAACTGAAATTGATGTTTCCATTTCAGTTGAACACTGACTTTTTGCAAGTCATCGCCAGTATGGGCGGCGGCCCTGTCAGCACCGAACAAATTTAAAGCCAGCAGCAACAGGCCGATCATGACAAGTTGCCAGTGATTCTGGTCGCAAACGCTGTTCATCAGCTTAAACCTGTTTCAACATGTCAAATACCTTACTGACGCCTTTAGAACAAGACTAGCACGCTGGAAGGGTTTAAACAGCCCGCAACTTTGTTTCACACAAAAAAATTCTTGTTACACTCTCAGAAAGCGCAGCAAGAAGCTGGGAGGCATCTATGTCCAACAATATGACCAATCCGCTGGCCAAGGTGTTCAGCAAAATTTTCATAATGAGCAATTTGCAGGCGGCATTGGTGTAGTTTGCTTATTCGTTTATTGCACCGGCTGGCTATTTATTAATGGTGTTAGCGTATGGTAATTTCGACTTGAAGGCGCAGCGACCATAAGTTTTTCGCCCGACACATCAAAATGTCATATTTAGTCAGTAGGCTCAGGTCCGGACATCTCTAAGGATCGGGTAATGTTTCACTGGCTAAATCGTCTAATCGGCGCGCAACATTTTCAGACAGTTCCCCAACAGCCATTCGCGGATGCATCGCAGCTCACCGCAAAGTTTGTTGTTGTCGATGGTGAACGCTTTATCCGTTCCAAGTACGCCGTTTATCTGAAAACTCGCTGGACCGATGCCACTTTCCATTTTTGTCTGTTGGGGATTTACGGCAAAGCGTTGTCGGACTATTTAAATTCCCAGCAACAGCCATTCAGCTTTATTGATATTGGTGCCAATCAGGGTTTGTATAGTTTGCTTGCTGCACGCAACAATAATTGTCAGCAGGTGTTTGCTTTTGAACCGGTCAGTGAAAATTATCAATACTTGACCAATAATTTGCTAATCAATGTTGCCAGCAGTAAGACGCTGGCTTTCAAAGCAGCAATTGCCGAAAACCACGGGCCTAACCAAATTTCTTTAAAGCGCGGCCACAGTGGCGCAGCATCAATGCGGCCTCAACAGCCGACGAAATCGCAACGATATGAAACGATTCAAGGTATTAACGCGGCTGATTTACACCATTTATTCAGATTTATTGAGCGCGCCATCATCAAAATTGATGTTGAAGGCTTTGAAAAAACAGTGACCAATGAATTGGTGAAATCCGGCGTTTTAGGACGCACGCAGGCAGTATTTTATGAAGTTGATGAACGCTGGTCACAGCCGCAACTGATTCGCCAGCAACTTGCGGAGCAGGGATTCAACAATTTTCAAAAGTTTGGCAGTGGCTATCATTACGACATACTGGCCACCCGTTAGCAGATCTGGCAATTAACCGGAACAGATAAAAATTGCGTCTGGTTACTGATCGGCATTATTCATGCTTTGCTTAAGTGCTTCGACAATACGTGTTTGTTCTTTTTCATCATAAAAACTGCGATCTTTAAACAGATCTGGTTGGCTGTCATCAAACATCATATTCAGTGCCTGTGAACTGGTTTGTACCATCGGTTCGAAATGCGCGCTATTGCCAGACACCAAATCGGAGACCCGTTTACGACGATATACCGCAAAGCCAGCGAGCAATCCCAGCACCAGAGCGATATATAATGGCAGTCCGTGACTGCCGATAATGGTCATTAGCGAGCCCGCCAAAACCGGTGCAAATGCACAACCGGCACCATGTAATACCAACATATCTGAAGAGCCGGAAACAATTTCTTCAGGATGTAGTTGATCGAGCAGCATGGCAACCGACAGTGGGTAAACCGTAAAGGCCAGTCCCCCTCAGATCAAACCCCAACTGCATGGCATAAATCGACGTCATCGACCAGAAAGCGCCCATTGCCATACCCGACAAAAATGCGCCCGCTACCGCAAGTGGCGCAAAACTTAATAAGCTTTTCAGGCTGCTTTTGGGACGAGCAGTGATGGTCGGCTGACTACGCCGGGTGAGTGCCAGCGGTAATAAGGCCCAGCTGATTAAAATCGACACCAGGGCAAATAAAACATAGCTTTCGGGACTTTCTAAACGTAACAGTTGTTGAGCAGCTGCCAATGCCCCTAAATTCACCACCATGTAAAGAGCAAATATGCGGCCACGTTCGTGACTCGCTGTCTGACTATTCAGCCAGCTTTCAATGACGGTCATCAAAGTAATGTAAGACAAACCATATACAAACCGAAAGCCCAGCCATGCCCATGGCTCCACAAAAATGACATGCAATAAAGCGGCTGAAGCGCAAATTGACGCACAAAAGGCAAACGTACGGATATGTCCCATACGTTTGATCAGCCGACTGCTAACATAAATAAAACCGGCAAAATAGCCGGACATAATGATACCCAGCATGGCGCTGGAATACCCTTCACTGACACCGCGCAAAGTGAGCAAGGTGCTGAGCAAACCATTACCCAGAAGTAACAGCGCCACGCTCCACATAATTGAGCGAATAGGTTTTAACAGTGCCAGAGATTGCATCTTGTTTTCCTATTGAGTGACGGTGCTGATGCCATATTTTGTAGCCATCACGCACCAAAAGATGACTTATCAGAGCGGCGCGGATTTAAACAGTTGATTTCAAGAACACCGCTATAACCACATTATTACTGGCGCTGGCTGCACAAAATCCAGCTTGCTGCCGGAGATGGCCTGACAACACATTAACTTAGGCAATAGCTGCGCCTGTCACCGATGCCAACAATTGCAGACGTTAAACGTTTATTGGAAAGGCTGATTTTTAAAGCGTTTTAAAACGCAAAAGCCGCGATTAACGGTGCATGATCAGAGAGGTTATTCCAGTCGGCACGGGGCGGCCGTTCGCACAACACCGGCTCCAGACCACGAAAATAAATCCGATCCATTTTCAGTACCGGCTACGGCAAGCTGAATCCGGCCAGCAATTAATGGATTCACCGGACTAATATTCTTATTTATTGCTGGTGGCGGACTACGATTCTTTCGATTCGCGCGTCACTCGCGCTTCGTTGGGCTGGGGTGTTCTGGGGCATGGTACTAGTACCAAAAATATTTTTTATTGACAGCCATTGACACAAGCGCTAATTTTCAAATCGTGTTTTCAGATAACGATAAACCTAGTTTTAACGATTACTAGAACCAGCCACACTCGCAGCGATGCGAGCTCGGAAAATCGCGGATCTCCAAGAGATAGCCGGATTGCCTAGTCAACGATGATTATGCAGTCCGGCTTTTTTGTTGCGCCAATGTTTAAAGAAAATTGGCAACAAGGACTCTGCGAAAAGGAGAGCGAACATGGCAAGTTTTAATGAATGGTTAACAAATCAAGGGCTGGCAGAGGTTGATGACGGTACCAGTCAAAATTATTTTTCCAAGTATTACACCCAATGGCTCGACAGCGAAGTGGTCGGCAATGAAGACGTATCCAGCTTCCTTTCACAGCAATTGGATGGCGATATGCTGTTGGCATTTGAGTCTGGTGCCTTCAAAGTCGTTATGAATCAGAACAGCACGGACGGTGCACCCTACCTGGATTTTGGTGATGAATTGGGGCTGTTCAGCTTGGACAGTATTTTCACCGGTGACAAAGCGGACTTTACCTGGACGCAAGGCAAAGCTGAACAAACGCGTTATTTCTTCGATAGTTTTGCTTTGCCGATGCTGGAAAATCAGGCGCCGACGGATATTCGGTTGGTGATTGATGGTGACTTTGCTGACAGTCTTTCAGGAAACGTCACAACTACTGGCGAATCAGTAGTAATTGGTACGCTTGAAGTCACCGATGCTGATCCAGAAGACACGCACATTTTTGAGATTGATGGCGGCTCGGATATTTTTGAAATTGTCGATGGTAATCAGTTGAAACTGATTAGCGGCGAAGAAATTGATACTTCTTCAGGCCAACTGGATGTGACAATTAAAGTTACTGACAGTGCAGGCAACGAGTACTACGAAACCTTTAACTTTGTTGCAGGATCAGACCCGTTCAACCCAGGACCAACAAATCCAAATCGTACGGATGAATTGGAGGGAACTGATAATGACGGCGCAGGCACCCAGGAAGATCCTGTAGTTGGTGACGACACTTTATTCGGCTTCCGTGGTGATGACATTCTCACAGGTGGTAGTGGTGATGATATTTTGATTGGGAGTTTGAATAATGACCTGTTAATCGGTGGTGCTGGCAATGACCAGTTACACGGTGGAAATGGTTCAGATACTTTTCTCTGGCAGGCAAACGATCAAGGAACAGTCGAAGCCCCAGCGATTGATTATGTAATGGACTTCAATGCAGACGCAGACACGATTAATATTGATGATCTGTTAGGCACAGAAGGTACTTATATCTTTGGCGAAAATGATGGTACGGCTACTCTGGAAATCAGCACCAATGGCAGTGATGTGGATCAAGTGATTGTCTTTAGTGGCTTTACCCAGGAATCGCTGGAGGCCGTGCTGGTGCAAGGTGATAATTTAATTACCTGATAGCAATATTTAGAAACTATCCAGCCCGCTATGTGTTTGGCATAGCGGGCTTTTTATCTGTGCTAGAAATTAAACGCTGCGATCAGTGGCGCATGATCCGAGAGCTTATTCCAGTCGGCACGGGGCGGACGTTCACACAACACCGGCTCCAGACCACGAAAATAAATCCGATCCATTTTCAGTATTGGCATCCAGGCTGGCCAAGTGCGGGCATGGCGTTTGTGAAGGGTGCGATAAGCTTCTTTGAGATCTAAATGCTGGTAGAGGTTTTTCTCAGCTTGCACACCCCAGTCATTAAAGTCGCCAGCAACAATCAACGGTGCATCATGCGGTACATGGGCATCAATTCGATCACAGAGCTGGATAAATTGCTTTTTGCGTTCACCGCCGGTCAGGCCCAGATGAATGCAGATAATATGCAGTTCATCAGCACTGCCGGGTAGATGAATCACGCCATGCAAAATACTGCGGCTGGCCCAGCTGTATGGTGAAATATTGATATTTTCCCAGCGCACCAACGGAAATTTGCTGAGGATGGCGTTGCCATGATGGCCAACGTTGTAAACCGCATTTTTGGCATAAGCAAAATGTGGCCAGACATCACTGGCAATAAATTCGCAATGCGGGCAATCCGGCCAATGCCGGTGGTTTTGCTGGTGGGTCAGATGCTCGCCCTGAATTTCCTGCAATAACATAATATCGGCATCAGTGTGAGTCAGCGCATCACGCATTTCATGCAAAATAAACTGCCGGTTGCCGGCATTAAAGCCTTTGTGCAGGTTGTAAGTCAGGATACGGAGCTGGTTATTTGCCATGCGGCCTCAGCAAGGTGATAAAGCAATACATTAGCATTTTAACCTGATTGCTTCATAACAGAAAAAAGCAGCCGGTGACGATGATGGCCACCGGCTGCTTTTATTGTAGCGATGCGATATTACAAGTCGTTTAAAGCCAAATTGACATCACAATTCGGTTCAACGGTATTTTTTTCAGCGGAACTGACCAGCAGCGATTTATCAAGATAATTACGGCCAACCAGAATAGGGAAGGTCATTCGGCTGCGGTCCGCCAGTGTAAAGCGGGTTTCTTTGTAATAATTACCGACGCATAAGCCCATTTCGACCACATACCGGGTCTGTTTGCCACTCGCTTGCTTAACAACGGTTTGATCAACTAACGGTCGAGTCATCTCATGCACTTCATCATTGTGGTCGATGAAATTAAAGCGAACATATTGTTTGCCATTCTGCTCAATGACTTCAGCATCGACGCCATACATGGAGTTGGTGGCTGCACCGGTATCAATTCGTGCTGGGATTTTAATATTGCCCGGAAACAAACGCGCTGTTTCTTCATGGCCCAGGACCGGTTGATTATTCGCTTTGGGGATCTCAGTGGTGATTTGCTGATTGGCACTTACCGTCAAGCTGACTGCCATTAAACAACTCATCATAATGAAGCGCATGATGTCCTTCCTCTTCGTTGAGTGATTCGGTTTTAACACATTAACTGTCAAAGAGACACAGTCCAATCAACTGAGTTGGTAAAAGAGTTTAGCAAAAGAATACAAATTATTGATTTAATTTGGGTTAGTGACATTCTCTAAAAAATCAGGCTAACAGAAACTTTCTGCTTGATTTTTCTATTGCCTAGCCCCATCTGTGGGCTATCAATTAAATCTAGTAACACGGAGACAAACCAATGGGCGTTGATGCACATAAAGAAACCATGGGCTTTCAGACGGAAGTTAAACAACTGCTGAACCTGATGATCAACTCTTTGTATAGCAACAAAGAAATTTTCATGCGCGAGCTGATTTCCAATGCAGCCGATGCCGCTGACAAGCTGCGTTTTGAGGCATTGTCAGATGATGCATTGTTTGAAGGCGATGCCGACCTGAAGATCCGCGTCGATTTTGATAAAGAAGCCCGCACCATCACCATTACCGATAACGGCGTCGGCATGACGCGCCAGGAAGTTATCGACAATATCGGCACCATTGCCCGCAGTGGTACCAAGGCGTTTTTTGGCAAACTGACCGGTGATGAGGCTAAAGACTCGCAGCTGATTGGTCAGTTTGGTGTCGGTTTTTACTCGGCCTTTATTGTTGCCGACAAAGTAACGCTGAAAACCCGCCGCGCCGGTTTGACAGCAGAACATGGTGTTATCTGGGAATCGGCCGGTGAAGGCGAATTCAGTATTGAAAATGTCGATATGCCAAGCCGTGGTACCGAAGTCACCTTGCATTTGCGTGAAGATGAAGACGAATTTTTAAATGGCTGGCGTCTGCGTAACGTCATCAGCAAATATTCAGACCACATCAACCTGCCGATTGTCATGCAAAAAGAGCCGGTGTCCGATGAAGACGGCAAGGTCGATGACAGCGTTGTTGAATTTGAAACCGTCAACAAAGCGACCGCTTTATGGACACTGTCTAAAAATGACATCACAGAAGAGCAGTACCAGGAATTCTACAAACAAGTTGCCCATGATTATGAAGATCCACTGACCTGGAGTCATAACAAAGTCGAAGGCAATATCGAATACACCTCATTGTTGTTTATCCCATCACGTGCGCCGTTTGATCTGTGGGATCGGGATCGCATGCATGGCATCAAGCTGTATGTGAAACGCGTATTTATCATGGAAGACAGCGATCAACTGATGCCACGTTACCTGCGTTTTGTTCGCGGTGTGATAGATACCAATGACCTGCCGCTGAACGTGTCACGGGAAATCCTGCAAAGCAGCAAAACCATCGACACCATTCGCGCTGCGTCAGTGAAGAAGATCCTTTCTGAACTGAATAAAATGGCTGAAAACGAGCCAGAGCAATACAGCAAATTCTGGAAAGAATTCGGTCAGGTCATTAAAGAAGGCCCGGGCGAAGATTTTGCCAATAAAGAATCGTTGGCCAAACTACTGCGTTTTGCCAGCACCGAGTCGGGCAACACCGATCAAACAGTGTCTCTGGCCGACTATGTCAGCCGCATGAAAGACAAGCAGGACAAAATTTACTACATCACCGCCGAGAGTTATGCCGCTGCCAAAAACAGCCCGCATCTGGAAGTGTTCCGTAAAAAAGGCATCGAAGTATTGCTGCTGACCGATCGTGTGGATGAATGGCTGGTTAACTCATTAACCGAGTTTGACGGCAAACATATGCAATCAGTGGCTAAAGGCGATTTGGATCTGGGTGAGCTTGAAGACGAAGCAGAGAAAAAAGCCCACGAAGAAGTTGAAAAGAACTTCGAAGATCTGGTCGAGCGGGTCAAAAAATCACTCGATGACAAAGTTAAAGATGTACGTATCACTCATCGCCTTACTGATTCACCGGCATGTCTGGTTGCCGATCATTACGATATGAGCGGTAATCTGGAGCGGATGTTAAAAGCGGCCGGCCAGCCGGTTGAAGGCAGCAAGCCCATTCTGGAACTGAACCCTGAACATCCGATGGTGGCCAAACTCAAAGATGAAAGCAGCGATGACAAATTTGCTGACTGGACCTCGATGATATTTGATCAGGCTTTACTGGCAGAAGGCGGTCAGCTCGATGATCCAGCCAGCTTTGTGAAAAAACTCAATGCGATGCTGTTGCAACACGCCTGAGTTTTATCCTGGCGTGGACAGGTCGTGTCTGCGCCGGGATTAATAAATACGTTAAAATGCCGGTTATCCATACCGGCATTTTCATTAGCAAACACCAGGATTTACCATGCAAGACGACGCCCCACAGGCAGATCATCTCCAACGTTTTATGTTTGACAGTGCCGCCGTGCGCGGCGAGTGGCTGCAATTAAAAACCACCTGGCAAACGGTTAAAGCGCAGCGCGAATATCCGCCGGCCGTGGCTAAATTACTGGGTGAAATGCTGGCTGCTGCCGGTTTGTTGGCAGAAACCGTGAAAATGGATGGCCGGCTGGTGTTGCAATGTCGTAGTAGCGGACCGGTGTCGTTGTTGATGGTTGAATGCACCAGTGAACATACCTTGCGTGGTTTGGCGAACTGGAGCGGTGACATTGCTGATGATGCCAGCTTGCAGGATTTACTGGCCGGCGGCACACTGGTACTGACCATCGAAAATGCCAGCGCCAAACAACCGTATCAGGGGGTTGTCAGTATTCATGGTGAATCGATTGCCGAAGCGCTGGAAACCTATTTTGCTCAATCCGAGCAATTAAATACCCGAATTTGGCTGCACACTGATGATCAAGCGGCCGGTGGCTTAATGTTGCAGCAATTACCGGATCAAGATCCGGCTAAACATGATGAAGACTGGCAAAGACTGGGGCATTTAGCCGCAACATTGACCAGTGAAGAATTGTTAGGCCTTGATGCTGTGACCTTATTACATCGTCTGTTTCACGAAGAAACGGTGCGTTTGCTGTCAACAACGCTTCTCGAGTTTGCCTGCACCTGTTCGCGGCAGCGTGTCGCTGACACCATTAAATTACTTGGTCTGCAAGAAGCCGGAGACATTATTGAAGAACGCGGTTTTGTCGAGCTTGCCTGTGAGTTTTGTAATACCCATTATCAATTCGACCCGGTCGATGTTGCTGGCTTGTTCAGCGATCCGATGACCATCCAGAGTGATTCCAAAACGCTGCATTGATAGCAATTTGGCTTTCGTTGATAACGAGATTCATTATCAACACTAATCCTGTTTAAAGCCTTACTGGTCAAGCGTTTCAGCGCGATTTCTGGCGCAGTCAATAACCACCGCATTGGCTGTAAGCAGCCATTTGTTACCTCAGAAGTCAGGAATATCCCCGTTTTCAGTAGGAATTTTTCCTAGTCCAGAACCAATGCTGATGCGCTTTGTCCTTTGCATATAAGCTTTTACGGCCAATTTGGTCGATTATAAAGGCGTTGATCAGAACCAGACGAAGTTCACTTTACAGTTCGGCTTGGGGTAAGCTTCAAGCTGCAAATTGAAACAGCATGCGTACTTCAGCTGAAGTACTTTTAACAATAACAACTTATGACAGGTGTTTTATGGTTGATGGTCAAAATAAATCACATCTGCCGCATTGGGCCAGTATTCTGGGCGTTGTGGCTATTGTGCTTGGGGTCTTTTTGACGGCAATGCATGGTACTGAGTGGATGAAACATTCGGTGATTTCCACCCACATGCCAGAATCCGGTGTGATGCCGGCAGCTGACTGCCCGGAAGAAGAATTAGAAGAAGAGGGGATTAGTCTCGCCCAATGTGAATTCCTGGTCGACTATGTGGCAGGTTTTGTTGAATCTTCACCGGAAGGCTTCTCTGATTCAATGCAAACGCTCGCTTTGATCGGCACCATTCTGGCGTTTGTATCGGTGATCATTGGTGGCGCGCTGGTGAATTACACCACGTGGTCTGCGAATGCAGCGATAGCTGTATTTGTTGGTTTGGCTCTCATTGATGTGCTGCAATTTTCGGTTGTAGTAGGCGCAGGGCCGCTGATCCGAAATTTCTATCTGTGGAGCGTCTTATTGTGGCTGATTTTGCATGCCATGTTACTGGTAGGTGCCATTGCCGGTCGGCAATTTGAAGCCGCCAAAGCCTGACAGACGTTCATTTTCATCTGATAAATATTGGAAGCAGTTATGCAAAGAGAAGGTTTCAACAGAACATCCGTTATCGTTCACTGGTTGATTGCCGTGTCGATTTTTTTCCTGTTTATTTCCAGCTGGTGGATGATGGGATTACCGCTGCCATCAAAAGAATTGCAGTTCCGGGCATTTCCGTTCCAGCTGCATAAAAATATCGGTATTACGCTGGTGATACTGCTGGCAGTTTTACTGTACATGCGACTCAAATACCGTCCTGCCAAACCAACTGCTTATGACATGAAGCCGTGGGCTTACAACATGGCGTTGTTGGCACATGTTGCAATTTACCTGCTGGTTTTGGCTGTATGTGTGACGGGTTACATGTCATCAGCGCATACCCGGTGGGATACCACATGGTGGTGGCTGATTGATTTCCCGCGTATTGCGGCACCCGATGAAGAAATGAATGAATTCTGGGGCGAGTTACATACTTACTTTGCCTGGGCATTACTGGCATTTATTGCTGCGCATATCAGTGGTGCGATTTATCATTCTTTCCGTAACGACGGTATCGTCCGCCGGATGATGCGCTGGTAACAGTCGTTAACATTAAATTGTGATGAAAATGGGCCGCTCTTGCGGCCCATTTTTTTAGGCGCTGATGATTGCTGCCCACAGCAAACTCGTCAGCCATACAACCAGGCTGATAAACAGCACCATAATAATAACCAGCACGGCAATAAACAGGCTGTTTTCAAGCACGGACTTACGATAGGTTGCTTGCGGTTGTTGCTGATATTCGGCCAGCAAGTTGGCATTTCGTTTATTGGCTTTCCAGACAAAATCAAAAATATCACCGAGCAGCGGAATGGCGCCAACAGTGCTATCAATCAGCATATTGATGATCATGCGCATTAAAACCATTCGCGGCACGCCAATCTGATTGGCTTTATAAATCAACACACTGGACAGTAAGCCACCGATAAAGTCGCCAACCCCCGGAATTAGCCCCAGAAAGCCGTCAAGGCCGATTCGGTAACCGCCGGGCAATGGAATGCTCTCATCGAGTAGCCAGCTTAAACGCTCGACAAAACGGCTGTTTTTTTTCATGGTAGCGATTCCTGAGTGGGTGAACATTGCTGTTCAGCCTGATGGTTTTTGAAACCGACAAAATTCTTGTCAGCAAATCTACTGCTAATACTGGCTGAACGGTTGAATAAACGCTAATCTGGCTGCCATGTCAGGGATTCTCATTACAGGAAAGCACTCGTGCTGACGGTTATTTATAGTAATAGCATGCAGCAACTGGCTGGGCGTCTGATTGCCCAAATGCAGGCTGCGCCGTTATCACCAATGCAGCCAGAAACCATTATGGTGCAGAGTAATGAACTGGCGCGATGGCTGAATTTAACGCTGGCAACCCAGCAGTCAGTCGCCGCACATCTGCAATTTCCGTTTCCCTCTGCCTGGTTGTGGCGTTTGTTTCGTTCGGTATGGCCGGATGTCCCCCGTGAATCGCCGTATGCCACAGATTCTATGGCCTGGAAGGTCTTCAAGCTATTGCCATCGTTGGCCAACAATCCACAATTTGCAGAAATCAGTCGTTATCTGGGCGAGCAGCAAGATCCCCGCAAAGCTTACGATTTAGCACAGCGTATTGCCGACAGTTTTGACCAGTATTTAATGTACCGACCAGATTGGATCGCCAGTTGGGAAGCTGGCAATACACCAAACTGGCAAGCGGCTTTATGGCAATTATTAACCAAAGACGATAAAGCGCCATTACATCGCGCCCGCTTATTACAACGCATGCAGCAGGCGCTGAATGATGGCAGTTTCCCTGTAGAGATTTTGCCGCAACGCTTATCGATATTTGGCTTAAGTGCCTTGCCACCGGTGTATCTGGATTTGCTGGCGGCGATTGCGGAATTCACTGAAGTGGATATTTATTTACTGTCGCCAAGCGAAGATTATTGGGCAGATTTACGCAGCGGCAAACAGCAAGCCAGGCAATTATTGCTGCTGGAAGACAATACCGAAATTGACATGGGCCATCCGCTGTTGGCCAGCCTTGGCAAACTCGGCCAGACTTTCTTTGCCCAGCTCCAGGACAAACCTCATACGGCAGAAATGCATTACCTGCCGCCAGAACCGACCGATCTGCTCAGTCAGCTGAAAGCCGATATTTTCCAGTTAGATCCCGACACCACCGCGCTCACCGTTGCTAGTGAAGATGATTCGCTGCAAATTCACAGTTGCCACAGTCCGCTGCGCGAAGCCGAAGTGCTGCATGACCAGCTGTTGAATTTATTTGAGCGGCATCCGGATTTAGCGCCCACCGATGTATTGGTGATGACCCCGGATATCGATATGTATGCACCGGCAATTGAAGCCGTGTTTAGCAGTCAGCCAGAGTCGCGGCAGATTGCTTACAGCATTGCCAATCGCGGTGATGCCCAGCAGCAGGCGATTATCAGTGCTTTTGATGGTTTGCTGGCCTTGCCGCAGTCGCGTTTTGATGTCGAAAGCATAATGGCCTTGCTGGAATGCGCTGCCATTCAGCGCCGCTTTCAGTTAAATAATCAGGCATTGGAATGGATCCGCGACTGGCTGCAACAAACCTATATTCGCTGGGGCTTTTCGGCAGAAGATAAAACGGCGCTGGATTTACCGGCTACTGCCGCCAATACCTGGCGCAGTGGTTTGGATCGATTACTTTTGGGTTATGCCTTGTCACCGACAGCTGACGATCAGTGGCAGTTATTTGCAGGACAGTTACCGCTCGCCGGCATCAGTGGTGAACGCGCACAAATGGTCGCCCAGCTAAATCTGTTTATCGAACAATTGGTGAATTTGCGTAATGCCTTAAAACGACCACGCAGCCCGCAAGACTGGCAACAATATTTATTGCAGTGCCTGAGCCAAATTATGGCGGTAGAGGGCGAGGCCGAACAATTACAACTAGATGCGTTGTTAACCGGCTTACAACATCTGGCGGAATCGTCGGTGCAGGGTGGTTTTGATGAGGTTATCGGCATTGAAGTGGTCCGTGACTGGTTAAAATTACATATTGAACTGCCCGGCGCCGAACATCAGTTTATGGGCCGGGGCGTCACGTTTTGCGACATGGTGCCGATGCGCAGCATTCCTTTTGATGTGGTCTGCTTGCTGGGCATGAATGACAGCAGTTTCCCACGGCGTCAGCCGAAACCCGGCTTTGATTTATTATCAACCCATTACCGGCCCGGCGATCGCTCACGGCGGGATGATGATCGCTATTTGTTTCTTGAGGCGGTTTTATCGGCTAACCGGCATCTGTATATCAGCTATGTTGGGGCCAGTATTCATGACAACACTGATATTCCGCCGTCGGTGCTGGTCAGTGATTTACGAGATGTCATTAATCAGCGCTTTGTTGATGAGCAGGGCCAGCCGATCTGGTCAAAACTATTAACTCAGCATCCACTACAGGCGTTTAGCCGGCGTTATTTTGATGGTCAGAACCCTAAATTATTCAGCTTTAATACGTCTGCCTGTCCGCCGTCATCCGACGAAAAAATAAGCCATAACTGGTTTGCCGAAAGCTTGCCCGAGGCCGATAACAGCTGGCGCTTTGTCAGTCTTAATCAGCTGATCAATTTTCTCAGTCACCCAGCGCGTTATCTCGCTGAGCAGCGGCTGGGTATTTATTTTGAAGATAGTGCAGCGACGCTGGAAAGCCGTGAGCCATTTTCTTTGAATGGCCTGGAAGCCTGGTCAGTAAAACAACAATTATTGGCAGGACGAATGCAGGATGTGGCGACCGAACAAATCCAGCCAGTGCTTGCCGCCAGTGGTGTCTTGCCGCAGGGGCAATTCGCTGACTTGCTGTTTAATCAGCAACTGCAAACGGTCGATACTTTTGCCGAACAACTGAAACCGCTTAAACCCAATACGCCATTAGATCCGCTCGCTTTTGAGATAGCCTGCGGCGAATTTACCGTGACTGGCCAATTGCAGGGCTTATCGGCAACCGGCCTGTTGCAATATCGACTGGGTAAAACCCGCGCCAGCGATTTATTGCGGTTGTGGTGCAGTCATCTGCTGCTTAACTGCTTAAAACCCCAGGGCGTAGACATGCAAAGCCGCTTATTAACTGAGGAGGGGCTTATTACCCTGGAGGCGGTGGCAGCGCCGGCGTCACTTTTAAGTGATCTATTGGCGATTTATTGGCAGGGGCTGCATCAGGCGGTGCCGTTATTACCAAAAACCAGTTTTGCCTACGCGCAGGCAGTTTTAAACGGCGGCCGTGCCGATCCCGATAAACAAGCTTATAACAGCTGGACGACTGGCTTTACTGTTGGTGAGGATGCCGATCCCTATCATCGGTTATTGTTTGCCGAGTCACCGTTAAATGAGGCATTTCAGACTTTGAGTTTGCAGGTTTATCAGCCGATTTGGGATGCAATGCAAGGCGGTGGTTCATGAAGCCGTTTGATTTAAAGCAGACTGCTTTACAGGACAGTAACCTGATTGAAGCCAGTGCCGGTACTGGTAAAACCTATACGCTGGCGGGTCTGTACTTACGTTTGATCCTCGAGCAACAGCTGAATGTCGATCAAATTCTGGTGGTGACCTATACCCGCGCCGCCACGCAGGAATTACGCGATCGTCTCAGGCAAAAACTCAGTGATGCCCGCCTTGAGTTATTAAAAAATCCCGCCGAACATCAAGCCGATCTAAAGCGCTTGAATCTGGCCATTCAGAGCTTTGATGAAGCAGCGATTTTTACCATTCACAGCTTTTGTCAGCAGGTGCTGAAAGATTTCGCCTTTGAATCCGGCAGCCGTTTTGAAATGGAACTGATCGGTGATGACGCCCAGATGTTGCAAGACGTCACCGATGATTTCTGGCGCCGTGAAGTGGTGCAGGCTGATAGTGAATTCAGCGCTTATTTACTATCGCAAAAACAAAGCCCGGAAACGCTGCTGGCATCGATTCGCAAACTGGTCGGCAAACCGTATCTGACCATTCAGAAGATTGATAAACAGGATATTGCCGCCGCCAAAATCGCGCTGCAAAGTGCTTTTGACCGCGCTCAAAAATGTTGGCAATCAGAGGCTGAAGCCGTTATCGCCTTTTTGCAAAGCGGCGGTCTGAGCAAAACCAGCTTTAAGCCCGATAAAGTTAACGGTCTGATTGAATATTTATCAGCCATTTTTGAAAGTAATGAGCCGCCCCAGCAATGGCCAGAATTACTGGACTTGCTCAGCCCCGAAAAGCTCGAAAAAGGTCTGAAAAAGAATGTTGAATTACCAGCGCTTAATTTCTGGCCGGCAATCGCTGACTTAGCCAATTATTATGCCGAGATCAATAATCTACGGGCCGTGCAGTTACAGCATCTGCGCCTGCAACTGCTTGCTTTTATCCGTGAGCAATTACCGAAGCGCAAAGCGCAGCAACAAATACAATCTTACGATGATTTGTTAATTAACCTCGGCGCGGCGCTGAATGGCGAGCAGGGTGAATGGCTGGTGGATCGTCTGCGTCAGCAATACCGGGCGGCGCTGATTGATGAGTTTCAGGATACCGACCCGATTCAATACGATAACTTCCGGCATTTGTTTGCCGACAGTGGTCTGCCGGTATTTTTTGTCGGGGACCCCAAACAGGCGATTTACAGCTTTCGCGGTGCTGATATTTTTACTTATCTCAAAGCTAAACGCGATGCGGCACAGCAGCATACCCTTGGTAAAAACTGGCGCTCGCAGCCTGAACTGGTCAGCGCCGTTAATCAATTATTTGCTCAGCATGATGCGCCATTTATTTATCAGCAAATTCCGTTTCATTCAGTAGCCGCAGCGCGTGAGGATGCTGCGGCATTACAGGTTGATGAGGGCGAACAGGCGGCATTGCAGTTGTTTTTTGTTGATAGTCACGATGATAAGCCGCTGACGATTGGTGCCATGGCCGACAGTGCGGTGACGATTACCGCCGATGAAATTGCCCGTTTATTAAATCTGGCGACGCAGAAAAAAGCCTGTCTGGTTGATGCCGAAACCGGTAAAAAGCAATCATTAACAGGCGGCGATATTGCCGTGCTGGTGCCCAGTCACCGGCAAGCCAGCCTGATTCAACAGGCGCTGCGTCAGCGCGGTATCAACAGCGTCCAGCAGGGGCGTGACAATGTGTTTAATTCAGCCCAGGCTGCAGATTTACAAACGCTGATTCTGGCACTGGCGCAGCCGGATCATCCGCAGCGTCTGGCCACCGTTTTGGCCGGGCCGTTATTTGGCTTAACGGCCTCACAGATTTTTACTGTTAATCAGGACGAAACCATATTTGCCAACTGGTCTGAGCAATTATTAGAACTGCAACAGCGCTGGCAATATTCGGGTTTTATGGCCATGTTCCGCAGTCTGTTGCAGCTTAATCAGACTTTGCAACGACTGCTTAAACAGGCTGATGGTGAACGGCAACTGACCAATTTTTTGCATCTTGTCGAATTGATCCAGTCCGAATCCTTACGCCAACACCATCGAATTGAAGCAGTGAATCAGTGGCTGGCACGGCAACGTGATGCCAGTCAGAGCGATAACGAAGCCGCTCAATTAAGATTAGAAAGCGATGCCGATCTGGTGAAAATCATGACCATCCATGCCAGTAAAGGCCTGGAGTATCCCATTGTCTTTTGTCCGTTTAACTGGACCGGCAAAACGCAGTCTGCCAAGCAGGATATTGTTGAATACCACGATCCCGAAGCCGACTATCAGCCATCGGTCGCATTAACCGAACCGTTATTGGAACAGGCCCGGCAACTGGCGATTGAAGAAGAACAAGCCCAGGCCGTGCGGTTATTGTATGTGGCATTAACCCGCGCCCGCGAGCGCTGTGTGGTGGTTTGGGGGAATGTTAGAGATGTGCAGCAATCGGCGATGTATCGTTTATTGCATGGCACTTCCAGCGAATCAATGCGTGCTGATTTGGCGACATTGGTGGCAAATAATCCCGCCATCAGCGTCATTGATTATCAGTCAAACCCACCGATGCGTTTTCAAAACCCGCAGGCACAGACGCCGGATTATCAGGCGAAACCGTTCAAAGGCCATATTGCTGAGCCGTGGCGAATTGGCAGTTTCTCGCTACTCAGCCGTGGGCATATTTCCGAGCAGCCCGATTACGATGCTGATTTAGTAATGCCTGATGAATCGACCACGGCGCAGGCAGCCTGGGATCGTTTTGGCTTTTTGCGTGGCCGGCAAGCCGGTAATTTTTTACACAAATGCTTTGAAAACATTCGCTTTCAGGCCGATACCAGCGAAATCGCCGATACCGTCAAACGACTGTTGCCGCAGTTTGGCATCAGTGAAGACTGGACGATGCCGGTCAGTGATTGGTTGTTTTCGGTATTAAACACGCCGTTATCCGCGGATGGGCCGAAGCTTGCTGATATTGCCCCCAGCCAGCGTATTGATGAAATGGCGTTTTATTTTCCGGTTGCCGGGCTCAATACAGCGGGTTTAAAGCAACTGTTAACGCAGACGCCAGCAGACAGCATCTGGCAGGCGCTGCTAAATGGTATCAGCTTCCCGCGGCTGGATGGTTTTATGAAAGGCTTTATCGATTTGGTGTTTGAGTATCAGGGCCGGTTTTATATTGCTGATTACAAATCCAATTATCTGGGCCGGGAGCCGGAAAACTATCAGGGCGATGCTTTAAAAAGAGCCATGCTCGGCCATCAATATCCGCTGCAATATCTGATTTACAGTCTGGCATTACACCGGCATTTACAACTGCGCCTGCCAGACTATGATCCGGCGCAGCATTTTGGCGGCGTTTATTACCTGTTTATACGTGGTATGCAGCCAGAGTGGGAGCAAGCCGGTGTCTATTTTGATGCGATAAGTCCAGAGCTGTTAGATGCGCTAGATGCGTTAATGGCAGGTGGTCGATGAACGCCGTCAATCTGTTACGCCAACAAGGTTTTTCGGAGCTGGCCTGCCAGTTTACGGGCTTTATCAGCCGTCAGCAAACCCCGGAAAACCCATTGATCAGCTTAACGGCCGGGCTGCTCAGTGAAGCCGTTAGTGACGGTCATGTTTGTTTGAATGTAGCCGCCGTACAAAGCTGGCCGCCAGAAATTATGCAGCAGTTGCCAGACACGGCCAGCTGGCAACAACAGTTAATCGATAGTGAGGTAGTCGGCCAGCCTGGCGAATTTACACCATTGATAATCACAGCGGATAGTCGCTTGTATTTAAATCGCTACTGGCAAGATGAACAGCAAGTCGCGACAGCGATACGCCAACGGGCAAAAGCCGTATTACCGCTATCTGACAAAACGCTGCTGCAAGAATTTTTTACCGGTTGGCAACAATCCGTAGCAGGTATTGACTGGCAAAAAATCGCCGTTTTATCAGCACTGAGCCAGCAATTAACCGTGATTTCCGGAGGACCAGGCACAGGTAAAACCACGGTGGTTTTGAAAATCTTACAGGCGTTGAATACGCTACAGCCAGATCAGCGTATTGCCCTGGCAGCACCGACCGGTAAGGCCGCCGCCCGTTTGCAATCGGTGGTCAGTGAGGCTGCCTTGCCGCTTGATGCCAAAACCCTGCACCGATTGTTGGGTATTTCGCAACGAATGCCAGAAGGCCGCTTTAATGCCGACAATCCGCTGCCGTTGGATGTGCTGATTATTGATGAAGCGTCGATGATTGATATCAGCCTGATGGCACTGACATTAAAAGCGCTGCCGTTAAATGGCCGGCTGATTTTACTGGGCGATGCCGATCAGCTGGCCTCAGTGGAGTCGGGTGCGGTGCTGGCCAGTTTATGTGCCCAGCCACCAGTGTTTTCAGCAGCGTTCGCTGAAACGGCCCAGCAGTTTGCCCAACGGGATTTGCCGACAACCAAAGCCCCATCGGTATTACAGAATTGTTTGGTCAAGTTGCAGCATAGTTATCGTTTTGCTGCCGACAGCCATATTGGGCAATTGGCGACAGCCGTTCGAATGGGCGATGCAGCGACCGCGATAAACCTTTTGCAAGACACGCAAAGTTTCCTCGTCTCAGCGGATAATCATCAACTTGAGCAAACCTTAATCAATGGTTATCAAGCCTTTATCAGTGCGGTGGAGCGTGATTTACCGGCACCAGAAATATTGACCGCCTTTGAACAATTCCGTTTGCTTTGCGCCACCCGTCAAGGGCCACATTCAGTGGCGGCGGTGAATCATCTAATGCAGCAATTATTGGCCAGGCGCGGCTGGCGTAGTGGTCAACCGTTTTATCCGGGGCGACCCATTATGGTCACGCAAAATCATTACCGACTGAATTTGTTTAATGGCGATACGGGCTTGATTCTCAAACATACCGATGGCAGCTTGCAGGCCTGTTTTATGTTTGCCGGTGAACTGCGCTGGGTGCCACTGAGTCGCTTGCCCACCCATGAAACGGTATTTGCCATGACCGTACATAAAAGCCAGGGCTCAGAATTTGATGCCGTCAGCATTTTATTACCCGAAGACATCAGCCCGATCCTCAATCGGCAACTGCTGTACACGGCCATCACCCGTGCCAGAAAATCACTTAATATTCTGGCAACAGAAAATGTTTTAAGGCACACCATCAGCACCAATCATCAGCGGGAGAGTGGTTTGCAAGCGCAGCTTGAAAATAGAACCGAGGATGTTTGACCTCAAAGATCTCACCTTTCTTGTTAAATGAGTAAAAAAGGGATAATTTATACTCATGAGCGATTTCGAGTACGATGACGATAAAAGCCAAGCCAATCAAGAAAAACACGGTATCAGCTTTCTGGAAGCTCAGGCTTTGTGGCAAGACCCTGACTTACTGGAAATTCAGGCCAAATCCGATGATGAGCCACGGTTTCTTGTTATAGGTCTTATTGGGTTAAAGCATTGGTCGGCAGTCGTTACATACAGAAACGGAATAATTCGGCTCATTTCTGTAAGACGCTCTCGCAAAAGTGAGGTAGAGCTATATGAAAGCTAAAGATTTTGACAAGAAATTTGATCAAGGCAAAAAAGACATCATTGATGATCTTGATTTATCCACGGCACGACGTGTGAACCAAGAGCAAAAACGCATAAATGTCGACTTTCCTTCATGGGTAGTTGAGTCGCTGGATCGTGAAGCAGCCCGTATTGGTGTTACCCGACAGTCAATCATCAAAGTTTGGCTGGTTGAGAGGTTGAATGCGGAAGCTGCGAACAAGTTGCGTCATGAAAAACAAGTTGGCTGACCCCATGATTGCCATGATTTGTAGTGATTTGTAGTGATTTGTAGTGATTTGTAGTGATGAAGAGTCAGAATGCCCAGGAAACGTAATAAGTGATACCTATGGGATGTGCCTTACTTGTGGGCAGCATTAACAAACAGCTGCAGCGGATCAATTTACGCTGCGCTTCAATTGCTCGCTGAGCTGGGCGTTAGGCAATACAAGAGAGAGTCGCATGCCTGAAGGGTTAACGGATTCAGAAAAATTTGTGAATTCTATCAGTGAGAAAGCCTTTCTTAGGCTTTGGACTCATCCGAATCCAATAGGAAAAAAAGGAAAAGAACTCTGTGACTGCCTTATTGTATGCGGAAATCACATAGTCATTATTTCTGTCAAGGATATAAAGTACAAGGATACCGGGGACGAAGCTGGTTGGAATAGGTGGATTAAGGCTGCCATTGATAAATCTGCCTCGCAGATTTGGGGGGCTGAACGCTGGTTACATTCAGCAGTTGAATTTACTCGACAGGATGGACGAAAAGTCGAGTTACCTCCAAAGGAAAAACGAATAATACATCGCATATCAGTGTCACTAGGTGCCCAACGAAAAATAATGACTAAATCCGGTGATCTAGGCAACGGGGTTGTACATGTCTGTGATGAATTTAGTCTGGGTGCGATTTTTGGGTTGCTGGATACAATTACGGATTTTGTCGGTTTTTTAACTGAAGTTGAATCTCTAATATCGAGAGCAAATATTATTTTTTCAGGCGGTGGGATTGAGGATCTACTGGCCATCTATTTACTAAACAACCATTCTTTTCCTTATGAAGAAGCTGACCTATTAGTAATTGATGGTACGATCTTTAAAGGGTTTGTAGATTCAGATGACTATAAAACCATGCAAGAGTCATATAAAAGCTCCTATTTCTGGGACAGATTAATAGAGCATTTTGTTGATGACCTGCTAACGGACGGAATGTTTGAGTATGGTACAGGCCAGATTACTAGCAACCAGCTGGCGCTTGTTCAAATGGCTCTACAACCTCGCGCATTTCGGGCCAATCTCTCTGAATCTTTCTCGGAGTTCTTACAGAAACCAGAGTTGAAAATTGCCTCAAGAGTAGTTTTGGGCTATCAAAATACAGCATTTGTGTTCCATTTGGGGCCAAGCAGTGATCGAGAGGCAAGAGTTCAAGAGCTGGGATTAAGGTGCCTAGTCGTAAGAGGTCGCCTTCCTGACGTCAAGGTTGTAGTTGGCATCTCAAGAGACAAACTTGGTCCATCGGAAGTTGGTTACTCTCATGATATTGTCTATGTTGACCTCCCAGAATGGGATGACGAACTTGAACAGCAAGTAACAAATATACAAAAAGAGCTTGGCTGCTTCGAAAATGCGTCTTGGACTAGAAAGCCAGCGAATGCCTAACAAGGCGCTGCTGTCGGACAATTTTTCTGCTGCGCTCCAAAATTGCCGCGGAGCGCGGCGTTAGGGGCAAACATGGATTTATGGTCAACAAGGAAAGCCTCGCTCAAGTTATTGAACTCGGAGCTCAAAGAACAGCAAGACTGCATAGAACGTGCCTTTGGGCTTATAGATAAGGGCATCGATTTTTTCAATAACCATGCTTCTACAGATCAGTATTCTAGAATCTGTGGGCTCACCCTCGCCAAAGCGAAGAACTATGCGCACGGCGCTTACGGAATGATTCTAGATAATGTTGCCCAAGAAGCTGGCGCCTTAATGCGCCCATTTATCGAGTATTACGAGCTTTTAATTTACTTTAGCGAGGACGCCGATCGAGTCACGGAGGCCATAGAGGACCAATTGCCAACCGCTGGGAAAAGAGCCCAGCTAATCAATTCGGATTTCAAGGGTTTCAGGGAATACCTTAACCAAAATGCGTCACATAGCTCGTACAGTCATCACTCCCTTCGTCATCTGATAGATACGGAGTCGATGTCAATAAAGAAGAGCCAGAACTACGCGCCCAACGTGCTTTTCCGAAACCTCGGAGATCTTTTCGTTCAGCTTGTTTTGCTTGGATTTCAGGTCGCAATATCTATCAGCGTAAAAGATTTTAAAGTCGGTGCAGCACTATCTGAGCAGGCCGGGCATTTAAGAGATCATGGCGGTCGGTTATTTGAACTTGAAACACGACTGGAATCGGAAGATGACGGAAAAGCCCCTAACAAATAGTTACAGTTCGTTCCGGACCTGAGGGCCCTCCACCGGACAGCCTTGTCGTCGCTTCGCTATGCCAAGGCTGCCGCTGAACAAAAGCGTTATACCAAATGAGATACTGATAAATGGAGCAACTATTTAGTAATAGGGAAATAGCAGTATCAATATGGATGCTTATATTTCTCTCTTGGGCGTTTACGAAAAAAGAAGTAAGAGATTCAGCAAAACATGTGGTGCGGGCTTTTTGCCATCGAGCCATTTTAATTATATTTGCCCTGATGACAGGCTATGTTTATCTGATAGTAGATTCTCTATCAAGCATGGGGTTATGGGACCTTGATCAGCTAAAAAACACCGTATTGTGGTTTATTTTTGTTGCATCCGTTGAGTTGTTTAAGGCCAATACAGGCCATGAAGAGGAAGATTATTTCAGGAAATCAATTAAAGGCCACTTTAAGCTGATAGTGATATTGGAATTCATTGTTGCGTTTCAAAGTTTTAGCCTAATTGCTGAATTAATTATTGTGCCAATCTCTACATTAGTTGTGCTTCTCTTGGTGGTTTCTGAGTCAAAAGATGAGTACAAGCCTGTTGAGAGATTCATGTCATGGTTGTTATCCATATTCGGTGTTTTCATGATTTCCTTTGGACTCTATTTTATATACTCACATTTTGGCGAGTTCACACAATTTAAGACTTTTATGGATTTTACGACCCCGATAATATTATCCATTCTGTTGCTTCCGTTTATTTTCCTTATATCCGTGTACATGCACTATGAGAGGATTTTAGTTAGGGTAAATATTTACACGGAAGATGGGTTCCTAAGATTTTATGCAAAGATTAAGGGACTTGTGCACTTCAAAAGAGATCATAAGAGTTTGAATGAGTGGCTTTCCTACTCCTGCACGTCAGATTTCGAGAATAGAAAAGCAATAAACGAATCAATTATAAGATTCAGCAGTCAAGACATTGAAATGCTATAACAAGTCAATGGTTCGGAATTTTAAAAGCTCCGGCCAAAAAACGGCCTCCACTTTTAAAATCCGCACATTGCGGCGTTAGACACCAGATGGAGATAGCAATAAATCATGGGGTCAGCCAACTTGATTCCGAATTTTTGCCATGGATATATTCTAAGGTTGCCTCTCAGTGATTAAGAGCATAATTAGCAAGTCTGAAATTATTACAGACAAAAATGACAAAACTGTACCTTGGTGGAGCTTTACAAAAACTGTTATAGCAACTGCCATTATGAAGTTTGCGGAGCAAGGAAAAATCAATCTGGATGACTGCCTTGAGGGCAAAAACTTTACCTATAGGCAATTACTTCAACATACTTCTGGGTTAAAAGATTACGGCTCACTATCTGAATATCACCAAGCTGTCGAAAGAGGAGATGCTCCTTGGTCTATCGGAGAATTATTTGGTCGGCTTGATGCAAGCGAACTGATGTTTGAGCCTGGTCAGGGGTGGAGTTATTCCAATATCGGCTACCTCTACTTAAAGCTTGAATTGGAGCGCATTGGCAATAGTGATCTAGCTACAGTTTTAAGCTCTCTTCTATTCACACCTCTAAATCTGAACGATGTAAAACTAATCACAACACCACAGGAGTTTAGTGAGCTGTCTCTATCAAAGACCGATTACAACCCAGGATGGTGCTATCCTGGCCTGATTGCAGGAACAACTGCATCAGCAGCAAGGTTCTTGCACTTATTGTCTTCAGGTGAAATTGTAGAACGCAATACATTGTACGAAATGCTATCCCCCTACAAGCTTAATGTTGATGTAGGAAGGCGCCCTTGGCAAAATCCGGCTGTCGGCCTTGGTTTAATGATGGAGCATGACGAAGATATAGAGAGTTACGGGCATACGGGGCAAGGACCAGAAAGTACGATTGCCATTTATCACTTTGCTAAAGCTAAGCCCATAACTATTGCGGTTTTTGAAGAGACAAATGACATGGCTGTAGTAGAAAATGAAGTAGTCGGCCATGCAATAAGCTACAGCTAACAAGCGCGAGCTTATCAAGGGGTGAGCTTATCAAGGTTATCAAGGGGTCAGCCTTGATAAATTGGCTGCACCGCGACCGATTTGGCTACAAATAGGCGCGTGAGCCTTGCGTTATCCTAATATCTAACCTCCCAATAGTTCATAATGTCTTTATCAGATTTCAGATAAGGGCTGCGTCATGTCTAAGGCCTATCAAGAACTACTGACTTCACTACAGAATAACCGCACTTCAGGCGCCACAGAGCTTGCTTTGATCACGTTGTCGCGGCTTAAGGATTGTCTTTCTGACACAACCGACCAATCCCCTGAGCAGATTGAAATAATAGTTGAGGAGCTTAGCTATGCCCGCGCCAGCATGGTGCCGCTGGGTAATGCCCTGCATCGCTGGCTGCAAAAGCTCAATGCTGATGGTGGCAATTACCGGCAGCAGTATCTGGATAGCTTGGTAAGCGTTTATCGCCAGCTTTCTGAAGCCTCTGATCAGGTCGCTGACAATGCCCTTGATTTGGTTAAACCCGGGATGACGGTTTTGACCCACAGTCGCAGCTCACAGGTAATGGCCTTATTTGCACATTTGCTGGAACGGCACAGGGATTTCAATGTGATTGTCACCATCAGTGCGCCGGGCAATGAGGGCTTATTGGTTGCTTCGCAATTGAACCGGATGGGCGTGTCGGTGACAGTGATTACCGATGCCGAGATGGGGCAGATCATGCCCAAGGTGGATATCAATATCGTTGGCTGTGACAACTGGCTGACAGATCATCATTTTGTGAACAAGACGGGCACGCTGTTGCAGGCTTTGGCAGCCCGACATTACGACAAACCATTCTGGGTGCTGGCCGACAGCTTTAAGAACAGTCAACAGACCAGCCAGCATGTGACTCTGGAAACGATGCCACTGGAGGAGCTGAATCTGCCAGAAGTCAAAGGTATCAGTGGCGAAAACACATATTTTGAATTGGTCTCTACCCGGCTGATTAACGGCCGGGTGGATGAATATGGCTTGCAGGCGATGGGCGGTTAGATTGCGCTTGCTGGAAACATCGCTCAAAGAATCAATGGAGCACTTTAACTTGACTCTTTGAACGTCCATGTCGCACTATGAAATTACCAGTATTTTTCGGACAAATGATATGCATAATGTCCTGAAATTGAAGCATTTTGTGACGCTGTTGTTACTGTTGAGCGGCTTGTTATTTACCGGTCCATCACGGGCAGATTCTGGGGATAAGGTCTGGCTGTTGACCATTGACGGTGCTATCACTCCTGCTACGGCCGATTATTTCACCCGTTCATTACGTCAGGCAGAACAAGACGCGGTTGAATTGTTGGTATTACAGCTGGATACCCCCGGCGGTCTGGATGCCTCAATGCGTGACATGATTAAGGCCATTCTTGCTTCGTCAGTACCTGTTGCTACCTATGTCTCACCTTCTGGCTCGCGTGCCGCCAGCGCTGGCACCTATATTCTCTATGCCAGTCATATTGCCGCTATGGCACCAGCCACGAATGTTGGTTCTTCGACGCCTGTCACCATGAGTCCGATGGACATGGCACCGAAAACCGATGATGACGAGGACAAAGAAAAAGCCAAAAGCCAACAGAGCGCCATGGAAAAAAAAATGGTTAATGACGCCGTTGCCTATATTCAGGGCCTGGCCGAATTACGGGGCCGAAATGCTGAATGGGCTGAGCAAACTGTGCGTGAAGCAGTAAGCCTAAGTGCCAATGAGGCCTTAAAAAAAGGTGTCATTGATCTGGTTGCCGGCGATGTTGCGCAATTATTGCAGGCATTAGATGGGCAGACAGTGACACTGGATGGCGAAAGTCGGACGTTGCAGCTGGCTAATGTGGCGGTAACTGATTTGGAGCCGGGCTGGCGCTACGAGCTATTGAGTCTGATCACCAATCCCAACGTGGCCTATATTTTATTGATGATTGGTATTTATGGGCTGATTCTGGAGTTTTATAACCCCGGTGGTGGTATAGCCGGGATCACCGGCATTATCTGTCTATTACTGGCTGGTTACGCTCTCCATATGTTGCCGCTCAACAGTGCCGGACTGGCATTATTGATTGTCGGTGTCGGGCTAATGGTGGCCGAAGCCTTTAATCCTTCTTTTGGAATTTTAGGCATTGGGGGTCTGATTGCATTTGTTGCCGGTTCAATATTGCTATTCGACAGTGAACTACCGGCTTATCAGGTATCACTGCCTTTAATTGCCGGTTTTGCCATTACCTCTTTTGCAGTATTTGTTTTTGTTGTTGGCGCCGCATTGCGGGTTCGCCAAACGCAAGTTGTGACTGGGTGGGAATCTATCATCGGCGCTAAAGCTGAGGCGACTGAGGACTTTGAAGGCAGCGGGCGGGTATATGCCCAGGGTGAAGTTTGGCATGCCCACTGTTCTGAAGCCGTCAAAAAAGGTCAGTTATTACGTATTAAATCTATTGATGGACTTATCTTGCATGTTGAGCCAAGTAAGGAGCAATCGTCATGAATATTACCCTTATCACCATCGTGATCTTTATTATCGCGATTATTGCCAGTGCTTTCCGGGTGCTACGTGAATACGAGCGTGGCGTCGTTTTTATGCTGGGTCGTTTTTATAAGGTTAAAGGCCCGGGTCTGATTCTGATTATTCCTTTGGTGCAACAGATGGTCAGAGTGGATCTGCGAACCTTAGTTATGGACGTACCCTCTCAAGATCTGATCACCCGTGACAATGTCTCGGTCAAGGTTAATGCCGTTTTGTATTTCCGGGTCATTGATGCGCAGCGGGCGATAATCAATGTCGAAAACTATATGGAAGCGACCGGCCAGCTGGCGCAGACTACGCTGCGTTCAGTACTGGGGCAGCACGAGCTGGATCAACTCCTGTCCGAACGCGACAAACTAAATAATGATGTTCAGGATATATTGGATAAGCAGACTGATCAGTGGGGCATTAAAGTCTCTAATGTCGAAATCAAACATGTCGATATCGACGAAAGTATGATCAGGGCGATTGCTAAACAGGCGGAGGCGGAACGGGAGCGTCGCGCCAAAGTTATTCATGCGGATGGTGAATTTCAGGCCTCCGGTAAACTGGTTGAAGCGGCCGAACAATTGGCCCGTCAGCCTACGGCGATTCAGCTACGTTATTTGCAAACGCTGACCGAGATTGCCGGTGATAAGAGTTCGACAATTGTCTTTCCGGTACCCTCACAATTGATGGATAGCTTACACAGCGTTTTAGGCAAAAAAGATAAATAGCTGAGCGAGCTCTTGTTAATGTGAATGGGGTCAGACACGATTGATTTTTGTTCTAATATGATTAGTGTTGACGCTGTTGCGCAACGCGATACAATATGGCTCATGATCAAGTCTTTTAAGCACAAGGGATTGAAGCGCTATTTCGAAACAGGGAGTGCTCGAGGCATTCAGACAAAACACGCCAATAGGCTTCGAATGCAACTGGCGGCCTTGGATACCTCGGTAGAAATTACTGATCTTGATATTCCCGGATATGGGTTACATCTGCTCAAGGGTGATAAAAAAGGGATTTGGGCCATCTCAGTGAGTGGAAATTGGCGACTGACCTTTGAGTTCTCCGACGGTAACGCGTATCTGCTTGATTATGAGGATTACCATTAATGACTATGTATAACCCACCTCATCCAGGCGAATTTATCCTGGCAACTTATATGGAACCTTTTGGGCTTAGTTGCCGCTATTTGGCGGTGCAACTCGATGTCTCGCCATCTACCCTAAATCGGATTCTGAAACAACAAAGCGGCATCAGTCCGGAAATGGCGTTGCGTTTGTCGAAAGCACTTGGTCGCAGCCCGCAGAGTTGGCTTGCCATGCAGGATGCCTATGACTTGTGGCAAGCAGGAAAAACCATCAAGCTTGATAAGGTGCACAAAGTCGAGCTTTCCGTTGCATAATCGGGTTTACTTACATATGGTTAATTAACCACAAAATCAGCCTGTCATATTCAAAAGGAATCGAGCATGTCGACACCGATATTTATAGGTCAGGCCGAAGAGCCGGTGTATTTGTTATCGAATATGGCCAACCGGCATGGGCTGGTGGCGGGTGCAACCGGTACTGGTAAAACGGTGACTTTGCAGGGATTGGCCGAAGGTTTTAGTGATATTGGTGTGCCGGTATTTGCCGCCGATATCAAAGGGGATTTATCAGGTATCAGCCAACCCGGTAAAACCCATCCCAAAATTACTGAACGCATCGAAATCATGCAGCTGGATGATTTCCAGTTCACTGGTTATCCCACGACTTGCTGGGATGTGTTTGGCGAGCAGGGGCATCCGGTACGCACCACGATTTCTGATATGGGACCTTTGTTGTTATCACGTTTGATGCAGCTTAATGATACCCAGCAGGGTGTGCTGACATTGGTGTTTCGGGTGGCGGATGACAATGGCTGGCTGGTACTGGATCTGAAAGATCTGCGTGCCATGCTGCAATATGTTGCCGAAAACGCTGCTGAATTTCAGACTTTGTATGGCAATATTTCGGCGGCCAGTGTTGGCGCAATTCAACGGCGTTTGCTGGTGCTGGAAGAGCAGGGTGCCGACAAGTTATTTGCCGAGCCGGTACTGAATCTCAATGATTTAATGCAGACCGATGAAAACGGCCGCGGCATTATCAATCTGTTATCCGCTGATAAATTAATGCATTCACCGGCGTTGTACAGCACCTTTTTACTATGGCTGCTGGCGGAATTATTCGAACAACTGCCCGAAGTGGGCGACCCGGACAAACCCAAACTGGTGCTGTTTTTTGATGAAGCACATCTGATTTTTGATGATGCCCCGAAAGCCTTGCTCGATAAGATCGAGCAGGTGGTGCGGCTGATCCGTTCCAAAGGTGTCGGGGTGTTTTTTGTCACGCAAAACCCGACCGATATTCCTGACAGTGTATTGGGGCAGTTGGGTAATCGTATCCAGCATGCACTCAGGGCCTATACCGCCAAAGATCAAAAAGCTATTAAAGCCGCTGCTGATACTTTTTTTGCCAATCCGGCATTCTCGTCGATTGAGGTGTTAACGCAGCTCGGTGTCGGTGAAGCGTTGGTGTCGATGCTTGATGAAAAAGGCCGGCCGCAAATGGTGCAGCGTACCTTGATTAAACCGCCCAAAGGCCAAATTGGTCCGGTGACAGGTGAGCAGCGTCAGCGATTATTACAAACCTCGCTGGTGGCTGGTGTTTACGAAAAGCTGTTGGATCGCGAGTCGGCGCATGAAGTATTGGCCGAACGCGCTGAGGAAATGCAGAAAAAAGCGCTGGCTGAGCAATCGGAAGCGATTAAGGAAACGGTTAAAAGGTCACCCGGCCGCACACGGGAAACGCCTTTTGAAGCCTTTGCCAAAAGCACTATGCGCTCAGTTGGCAGTCAGATTGGCCGGCGTTTGGTGCGCGGTATTCTCGGGTCGCTGCTTGGCAAGTCTTAGTAATCTTTAGCGCCGGCAGCTGTTGAGTTGATTTTGCTGTAATCCGGTTTAAAAGGATCATCCTGACCTGCTTGTTCATTTGGTTCAGGGCCATCCAGTAAGGCGCCGGCACGATCCGGCAGCTTTTTATCCATACCCAACTCGCCGAGTTGGTCATAACCCGCTGACAGGTGATCAAACAGTTCTTTATAAGAGCCGGCCATATTGACGAACAGGCTGGCGGTTTTATCAAAGTGTTCATGCACTTTGTCATGATAACTATCTATTTCGGCCTGTTTTTGCAGCATTTGTTGTTCATGTTCTTCAGTCAGTTGACGAACAATTTCTTGATTATCGACAGTCATACGCCGGCCGATGAAGATGCCAACTATTACAGCAATAATGACAGCGACAATTAACGCAGCGAACATTTGAATATCAGACATGACATTTCCCGATGTAAAACATGCCTACAGGATAACGGGCAATGCGTTTTCGGGCAAACAAAAGGGGCGGATAATTAAGCCGCGAATTGAGTCGATATAGGAATACCGTACAATAGCTTTTAGAACGTTTATTTGAGGAGTCACTATGATAGACCCGAAAAAGTTTGATGAAATCATCGACAGCATTAATAAAGCCCTGCCGCCGGGTATCGTGCAAATGCGCGACGATGCCGAAAAAAATATTCGTGCCGGTCTAACTGCAACATTTAATAAGCTGGATTTGGTCACCCGCGAAGAATTTGAAGTGCAGTCTCAGGTATTATTACGCACCCGCGAAAAACTCGAAGCGCTGGAGCGCCGGGTTTCGGAGCTGGAACAATCCCACCAACCTGAGTAAAAGGCCTGTATGTCTATATTTGAAAATGTCACGGTGACCCGTGAAGCCAATATTTATTTTGACGGTAAAGTCACCAGCCGCAAAGTGACTTTTGCCGATGGCAGTTATAAAACCTTAGGCATTATGATGCCCGGCGATTATACCTTTGGCACCGAAAAAGCCGAACTGATGGAAATCATGGCCGGCAATTTGCAATATCGTTTAAAAGGCGACAGTGACTGGATGAAGGTCGTCGCAGGGCAATCATTTAATGTGCCTGCCAATTCATCTTTTGATATTGAAATCAGCGAACTGGTCGATTATTGCTGCAGTTATTTAGACTAAAAGCTGACTAATTGACGTCTATAAAAAAACCGCCCTGCTTTTTACAGGGCGGTTTTTTTTCGTCTGACTAAACTGGTTTAATCCCAGTCGTAAACCAGATTCAGCCGATAGCTGGTGTCGGTTTTCTCGGCATCCGCCGCGGGTTGACTATTATATTGGCTACGTAATGAAGCGCGTAATTTCCAGGCTTCATCGTTGGTGATGGGCATTTCGCCGCCAAAGTTAGTTACCAATAAGTAGTTTTTACCGGGGCTGCTAAATGAAGGATAGTAAGTCACATCATGGAACAGGCTCAGACGGCTGTTGAGTTTGTAATCAACATCGTAGCCAAGCACGCCGGTGGGATCTTTTTCGGTGGTGCCGTCGCTGTAGCTTTCAAAACGATAACCAAGACCGGCAAAGCCTTTAAACACCAAATCTTCTTCACGAATGAAGAAGCGACCGATACTGGCGGTAGTAATGGCCCGCAGATCCAGTTCTTCAAAATCATCTATTTCAAAGTCGGCACTGCCCCGAGCATAATAGTTTTCACTGATATCTCGCTCTAAAGAGACGCCGGCCAATTTTTCATTTTCAGTTTGTACGTCGTCTTCTTTGGCGTAATTGATTTCCAAATACATGGCCATGCGCTCGGCTTCGGTCTCGCGGTATAACTCACCACGGCCGGTGGCGGCAAAACGATCAGTATTACCACTGGCACCTTGCACACCGAGAGCCAGATTACCGCTCCATGGGTCTTTCAGTGCTTCATTTTCGGTACGCACATTTTGCAGTTGCGATTCATACGCTGCCTGCATTTGCTCAATTTCTTGCTGTTTACTGGTTTCGGCTGCTTCCAGTTTTTGCTGATATTCCTGCTCCAGTTCAGCGACTTGCGGTTTAGCTGCGTCAGTGGCCCACAGCGTTTCAATTTTGGTCGGATTAAGCGGCACATCACCGAATGCAGTTTGTGTTAATTGATGTTGACCGTTTTCGTCGCGGACAATCTGGCCCACTAAACGATCACTGCTATCAAGTTGAATCATGTATTTCTGATCAGTGCTGAGCTCACTGACTTTGCTGAAATCAATAGTGACTTCATCCGCGAAAGCGGTATCTATGACCAACTGGTTATTTGCGATTTGTTTGATACTGCCTTTGAGGATACTGCCGTCATTTAAAATGACTACGTCGGCGATGGCGGTGGTGCTTAAAGCCCCTGAAATAAGTATAAAAAGCGTTCTCAAGCGGCGCCTGATCATGATATCTCCGGTATTTGTAACAGATTGGTTGTCGGCAACAAAACTACCACATTAAGGTTTCAAGTCAACCTGAAATGGGTCATGAAATGTTGCTGAATTTTGCGTAACTTTGTTTATATATTCGTTATTTTTCACAATATTTGTGAAGATTGCATCAAGACAGCCAGTAAATATCGAGCCGGCAGAAGACAATAAATTCCGTTAGACTTTAACTAAAATTTCACGACCAGGGATAGGTTATGAGTATTGCCACTGTTTTCAGTCGGGCACTCACCGGCATTGATGCCCAGCAAGTGACCATCGAAGTGCATTTATCGAACGGTTTACCGAGCCTGTCGATTGTCGGCATGCCGGAAACGGCTGTTAAAGAAAGCAAAGACCGGGTGCGCTCGGCGATCATCAATTCGCAGTTTAATTTCCCGCAGCAACGCATCACTATCAATCTGGCGCCCGCCGATTTACCCAAAGAAGGTGGCCGTTTTGATCTGCCCATTGCCTTGGGCATTCTCGCGGCTTCGCAGCAAATTCCACTGTCATCGCTGACCGATATGGAATTTATCGGCGAACTGAGTCTGACCGGTGAATTACGACCGGTGCGAGGCGTATTGCCAACAGCGCTGGCAACGGCCAGAGCCCGGCGGCAATTATTGGTGCCGTTTGAAAATGCGGCAGAAGCGTCACTGACAGAGCAGGGTGAAAGTTATGCAGCTAAAACCTTACTGGAAGTCTGTGGCCATTTACATCAGCAAACACTTTTAACGGCCAATCAACAACTGTCCATCAGCCCAAAAACAGATTACGCCGATCTGGCTGATGTTCGGGGACAAGCCTCAGCACGCCGCGCCCTGGAAATTGCCGCAGCGGGCAATCATAGCATCATATTTGCAGGCCCGCCGGGCACTGGTAAAACCATGCTGGCTAGTCGTTTGCCGGGGATTTTGCCGCCAATGACCGAGCAGGAAGCGATTGAAACGGCGACCATACACTCAATTGCCAGCAGTGGTTTTAATGTCGAAAGCTGGCGGCAACGACCGTTTCGTGCGCCGCATCATACTGCTTCAGCCGTGGCATTAGTCGGCGGTGGCAGTCAGCCCAAACCGGGTGAAATCTCGCTTGCCCATCATGGCGTATTATTTCTCGATGAATTACCGGAGTTTGATCGCAAAGTTTTGGAAGTATTACGTGAACCTATTGAGTCCGGCAAAATTACTGTCTCACGGGCGGCCAATCAGGCAGAATTTCCGTCGAAATTTCAATTGGTTGCGGCAATGAATCCTTGCCCGTGCGGTTATTTGGGGCAATCTCGTTGTCATTGCAGCGAAGAGCAGGTGCGGCGTTACCGTGCTAAGATCTCCGGCCCGCTACTGGATCGGATTGATATGCTTTTAGAAGTGCCGGCAGTCGATAAAAAACTGCTGCGGCCACAAGCCGGTGAAACCCCGCCAGAAAGCTCTGAAAGCGTCAGAAAGCGGGTGATAAAAGCCCGCAAGATTCAGCTGAAACGTGCCGGTCAGGCCAATGCGATGCTGCAACATAAACAACTTGAGGTATTTTGCCCTTTGCGCGATCAGGATTTTCAATTAGTCGAACACGCGATTAGCCGTCTTGGTTTATCTGCACGTGCTTATCACCGGATTTTAAAAGTTGCCCGCACCATTGCCGATCTGGCCGGCAGCGAACAGATCCAGACCAGCCATTTATCCGAGGCGATTGGCTATCGCCGCCTTGATACTCAAAATTAATTTTCTGTGAATGATCTGAATCCGCAACAGCGGGAAGCTGTGCGTTACATCGATGGACCTTTATTAGTTTTAGCCGGCGCCGGCAGTGGCAAAACCCGGGTTATCACCCGCAAAATCGGTTATCTGATTGAGCAATGTGGCCTGAAAGCCAGCAATATCGCTGCGGTAACCTTTACCAATAAAGCGGCGCGTGAAATGAAAAGCCGCGTTGCCGAGCTGATGAAACATAAAAATGTTTCAACCCGCGGGCTGATGGTATCGACGTTTCATACGTTGGGCCTGACCATTTTGCGAAAAGATGGCAAAGCGCTGGGCTATCGTGCCGGTTTTTCGATTTTTGATGCCTTGGACAGTCTCGCTGTATTACGCGATTTGATGGGCCGCGACTTTGCTGCCGACAGTGATCATGCCCAGCAGGTGCAAAGTCAGATTTCAGAGTGGAAAAACCAGCTGATCCTGCCAGATGAGGCTGCACAGGTTGCCGATGGTGCCCAGCAGCAATTCGCCGCGCAGGTTTATCCGCGCTATGTGCAAGCTTTAAAAGCTTACAACGCCGTTGATTTTGATGATTTGATTTTGCAGCCGGTGATTTTATTTCGCGAACATCGCGAGGTGCTGCAAAAATGGCAGGGCAAAATTCATTACCTGCTGGTCGACGAATATCAGGACACTAACGGTTGCCAGTACGAGTTGGTCAAACAACTGGTCGGCATTCGCGAAAAGCTCACGGTGGTCGGCGATGACGATCAATCGGTGTATTCATGGCGTGGCGCCCGGCCGGAAAATCTGGCGCAGTTACAGACCGATTTCCCCAAACTGAAGCTGATTAAACTTGAGCAGAATTACCGTTCGATGAGCCGTATTTTACGGGTTGCCAATAAACTGATTAGTAACAATCCTCACGTGTTTGAAAAAGCTTTGTGGAGCGCCATGGGCGAGGGTGATCCGATCCGTGTCATCGGTTGTCGTGATGATCAGCATGAGTCGGAAAAAGTGGTCTCGGAGCTGCTCTATCACAAGCTGAAAAATCAGGCAGATTTTAAGGATTACGCGATTCTCTATCGCAGCAATCATCAGTCACGACCCATCGAAAAAGTCTTGCGTGAGCATAATGTGCCGTATTTTCTGACTGGCGGCACGTCGTTCTTTTCCCGCGTCGAAGTCAAAGACATCATGGCCTATCTGCGGTTGCTGGCCAATCAGGACGATGACAATGCCTTTTTACGGGTCATCAACACGCCGCGGCGCGGCATCGGTTCATCAACGTTGCAGGCACTCGGTGAATACGCCGGTAAACGCCATACCAGCCTGTTTGGTGCTTGTTTTGAAATGGGCCTGGCTGAAAACCTGCCGGCGAAATCAGTGCAGCATTTGGATGTGTTTTGTAAATGGCTGGTCGATATTGCTGATCGTGCTGCACGCGGTAATTTACTCGATGCCATCAAAGATATGGTCGAAGAAATTGAATATCGCGGCTGGCTGGAAGAAACCAGCGGCGATCCGGTTAAAGCCGAGCGGCGCATGGAGAATGTCACGGAGCTGATTAGCTGGATTGGCAGAATTATCGACCAGGATACCGAAGAAAAAACCATCGGTGATATTGCCGCGCGGCTGACTTTGATGGATATTCTGGATCGTCAGGAGGACGAAAATCAGGACGATGCCGTGCATTTAATGACATTACACGCTGCTAAGGGACTGGAATTCCCGCATGTGTTTATGGTCGGTATGGAAGAAGATATTCTGCCGCACCGAAACAGTATTGAAGCCGATACTATTGAAGAAGAGCGCCGCTTGACCTATGTTGGCATCACCCGGGCACAACGCAGTCTGGTAATGACGCTGGCTAATACCCGTAAACGTTTTGGCGAAAAACTGGAATGCGAAGAAAGCCGTTTTTTACGTGAGTTGCCAGCAGAAGACTTGATTTGGATGACCGAAAAAACACAAGTTGATCCAGAAGAACGCAAAGTGCGTGGCAAAGCACATCTGTCTAATATTCGCGATATGCTGAAATAGAATCAGGAATGAAAAAATGAAATCAAAATTATTGATGGCCGCATTACTGCTGCCGGGTTTAGTACAGGCCCACGCCACACTGGAAAAAACTGAAGCCGAAAGCGGCAGCTATTACAAAGGTGTGGTCGGCATCAGTCATGGTTGTGATGGCTCGGCGACCACCAAAGTCACCATCGAAATCCCTGATGGTGTGCGCGGCGTTAAGCCGGTACCCAAAGCCGGCTGGCAGTTGGATATTGTCAAAGCGCCATTAGCTAAGCCTTATGAATCACACGGCAAAACCGTGGTTGAGGATGTCAGCAAAATCACCTGGTATGGCAATTCGCTGGCACATGCTCATTACGATGAGTTTGTTTTCAGAGGCCAAATCGCCGTCGGTAATAGCAGCAAACTGTATTTTCCGGTCAGACAGGAATGTGTGGTTGGCGAGCTGAACTGGGATCAAACCCCGGAATCCATGAAAAAAGCTAATGATCCTCATGCGAGTCATGCTGATCATGCCGGCCCTTATAAAGCTAAGGCTGATAATGAACATGCCGGTCACGCTGGGCATGCTGGGATGAAACTGGACTATCCGGCCCCGGTTGTCACCGTTATCGACGGTCAGGGTAAGCACCACCATTAATTTTGGGGCATTTGCCGGATTTCTTGGCAAATGCCTGAATCTTTAACCACGATTAATTAGTACACTGAGCCCAATTATCAAATTGGGCTTTTTCATGAACCAACCATTTTGTAAAACGCCGCTGGTCATTGCGATGACACTGACTGGCCTGATGTTCAGCCAATCAGCCTTTGCCGAACATGGTCCGGCGCTGGATCTGGAACAGCTGCAAGTCACCGCGCAGCCATTCGCGCCAGCCGGTGCTAATCGTGCCGATGCACAGGCAGAATTGCGCCTGACACCGGGCGGCGTGACGCTGGTGGATTTGGATAGCGTTAAAGAAGGTCATGTCGCCGGACTCGCCGATATGCTGCGCTTTGTACCGGGCGTCTGGGCGGCTAGTGACAGCGGTAATGACGAACTGTTTTTATCGAGTCGCGGCAGTAATCTTGATGCCACCGATTTTGATATGAATGGCGTCAAACTATTGCAGGATGGCCTGCCGGTGACCAGTGCCGATGGTAATAATCACAACCGGATGATTGATCCGCTGAGCGCGCAATATGCCACCGTTGCCCGTGGTGCGAATGCTATGAAATACGGTGCCAGCACCTTGGGCGGCGCCATTGATTTTGCCACGCCCACCGCTTATGACCTGCCGAAAGCCAGTTTTTTAAGTTCATTTGGCAGTCATGGATCCTTGCAAAACCGGCTGTCGGCCAGTGAAATTTTTGATAATGGCCTGGATGCCAGCATTACCCTGGAAGACAAACGCTGGGATGGCTACCGGGATCAGAATGAACAACAACGAACGGGTATTTATGCCAATGCCGGGTTGGCACTCAGCGATAAAGTTTCAACCCGTTTTTATCTCAGTCATCTGGAAAATGATCAGGAATTACCCGGTGCGTTGACTCGCCAACAAGTCCGTGAAGATCGCGATCAGGCCAATCCCAATGCCAAATTAGGTGATTATCAGCGTGATGTAAAAGCCTTTCGCGTCGCTAATAAAACCACCATCGATTTTGATGCCGATCGGCGGCTGGAATTCGGCGTCGCTTTTGAGGAGCAGGAGCTAAATCATCCGATTGTCTTCAACCCGTTTTTTAATTTGTATATTCAAAACCGGCAACGCGATGCCTCCACAATGGCCCGTTATCATCACCGGATTGATGATCACCAGCTGTTATTTGGCGTCAATTACGGCGTCAGCAATGTCAGCGGCGGTCAGTACAATAATGACTTTGGTCAGCAGGGCACCAAACGCGCCGATATTGAAAACGATGCCAGCACGCTGGAACTGTATGCCATGGATCGCTGGAATTTTGCCGAGAACTGGACGCTGGTAGGTGGACTGCAACTGGTATCGGCGGAGCGGGAAGTGCAACAAACCGATTTGACTGGCAGCGGCGTTAGCAGTAATCCCGATGAACGTTATCAGGCAGTTAACCCCAATATCGGTCTGATTTATGCGCTGACTGACAAAACCAGCGTTTACGGCAATATCAGCCGTCTCTATGAACCACCTACCACTTATCAGCTCACTGACCAGACAGCTTCCGGCGCGGTTCAGGAATTGGATGCCATGCGTGGCACCGTCGCCGAAATCGGCACCCGTGGCCATTATCAGCAATCCAAGCGGCTGGCATGGGATTGGGATGTCTCGCTTTATTACGCACAAATTCGCGATGAAATTCTGTCTACCGAACCGCCCGGTGCGGTCGGTACCAGCCAGGCGACCAATATCGACAAAACCACCCATGCCGGTCTGGAAACACTGATCAGTGCCAATTACCAACTGGACGCAGCTGGCACGCACCGCCTTAACCCGGTGTTAAGTCTGACCCTCAACCATTTTCAGTTTGACGATGACGCACAGTGGGGCAGTAACGACCTGCCAGCCGCGCCGGATTATGCGCTGCGCGGTGAAGTTATGTATCGCCATGCCAACGGCTTTTATGCCGGGCCGACCTTTGATGTGATTGGTGAGCGTGAAGCGGATTTTGCCAACAGCTACACAATCGACAACTATGCGTTGATGGGCCTGAAAGCCGGCTGGGAAAATGAAGCAAAATCCCTGCGGGTGTTTGCTGAAGTACGCAATCTGTTTGACCGGGATTACATCGCCACCCATAGCGTCCGTACCACCGCACTGGATAATGCCGAAATTCTCTATCCCGGCGAACCACGCTCCGCCTATGTCGGCGTTGAATATCGATACTGGTAATACGAAGAGACATTATAAAAATTGTCATCCAGACCGTAAGAAAATGTCATCCCGACCGAAGCGGAGGGATTTCTACCCCATGTCGATGAGATTCCTCGACTAACGCTCGGAATGACAACGTTAATCGTCGTCCCGACACAACGATCTGTAATCCCGGCCATAAAATTGTCATCCCGACCGTAAGAAAATGTCATCCCGACCGAAGCGGAGGGATCTCCATCCCATGTCGATGAGATTCCTCGGCTAACGCTCGGAATGACAATATCAACCGTCATTGCGAACTCAGTCTTTAGCCGCGAGCAGAGCGTGGCGGGAAGCAATCTAGCTCAATCCGAAACAACTAATATATGTCGTGCCAGATTCAATCTGGCATCCAGCTTTCCCCACACAGAAATGTCATCCCAGCCACAAAAAATTGTCATGCCGACCGCAGCGGAGGCATATCTATCAAAACCAAGACTTTGTATCCCCGACATAAATACGGTTAAACTCAATTCCACCAAATACTTATAGTAGCTATGAGTATTTGGTTCTGCGGCTATATCGCCGAACGAGCATAAATTCACGAATGGAATTGAGAAAGGGTGATGATGACATGAAAATGACCTCCACCGTGAAGTCTTGGATAGACGTAGCCAACCATGGCTTTGCCAGAAAATTAATCGTGAATCATTCACGATTAATTAATTCAGTAAAACACTACCTTAAAAAAATTAAATATTTCAATGCTTTATTTACCGTGAATTTTGTACATTATATTTATGATCCATTCACGTTAATAATAATTATGAGGTCGAAGACCTCATTAACAGACTGTTAGGCAACTAAAAGAGAATTGTGATGGATCCAGCTACTTACGGACTTATTAGCACGCTAGTCGGAGTGATCGTTGGGGCTGCTGCAAGCATCGTCACAACAATAATCACCTCAAGGAATAATTTGAAACTGCAAAAGGATGGCGACGACTTACAGCGGGTGGAGCGAGCTAGAGCTTTCCAGAGGAATACCCTTTTAGAACTTCAAGAAAACCTTCAAGCCTCTATGAGAAACATAGGAGAGATGCATCACCATGATGTTGTTTCCTTCAGGAAAAGTGGTGAATGGCAAAAGTCTCTATTAGGCAACGAATTAAATGAGAGAGTACTTAAAGTTAATCAAAACTTATCTCTACTGACTGAAAGAATTGCTGATGATGATTTACGAAATAAAGTGAAAGTATTTCGTGATACATCATCTAAAATTCTATTCACTAGCTCTGAATCAGAAGGAGATACAAGATTAAGTCAATCAATAAATGATTTTAATGTCTTGATGGAACAAATTGGTAAAGTCTTGAGAGATAACTACTGAGTGAGATCGTTGCCTAACAAGCCGACGCAAAAACGCGCGGCTGTTTGGAGCGTTAGGTTTTAAGGAGAGCTATGAGCATCCATCGAATAACAAGAGAAGAATTCGACTCATTGAATTTAGAAAAGATGGGGTTCTTTCCTGAAAAGTCTTGGTTCAAAAGCAGCGAAATTGATATCGCAGGTACAGTAATTAAAGACCCCATAGATAAAGATTGGTCTTACGTAATCGTAGCAAAGGAAGAAGATGGATTTTACAGGTACGTTAATGGTGAGGTAAGCCTACCTACCAAAGAGGAAGCTGAATCCAAAATTTATGCAAGCATGCTTGTGCTTAGCGAACAGGGTTCTTATCAGGAAGAATTATATTCCGAGCCAGAAGAAGAAATTACAGATAATGTTCCAGCAGTTATTGCGTCAATTGACGACCAAATAAAAAGCTACTTTAAGAAAAAACCTGAAAAGATGTACGACTTATCTCCTCGAAAGTTTGAGGAATTAGTTGCCGATATTTTAAAGGACATGGGGTTTGACGTTGAGCTTACCAAAGCAACGAGGGATGGTGGAAGAGACATTATCGCCCACATTAGAAACTCTGTTTGCAGTTATTTAACCCATATCGAGTGTAAAAAATATGCGCCAGACAATAAAATTGGTGTTGGAATAATTCGAGAGGTTATGGGTGTTCATCATTTACGCCAAGCAACTAAAAGCATCATAGTAACAACGGGGTTTTTCTCTAGAGACGCAATCAAAGAAGCCGCGATGGTAGAGAACCATCTAGCTTTGAAAGATTTTAATAGCTTGAAAGAATGGCTTCAAAGGTATTGATGACGCCTTTTATTTCAACGCAAAAACCTAGCAATCGAATGTTGTCGGACTGGTTTTCTGCTGCGCTCCAAACCAGCCGCAAATGCGGGTGTTAGCCAATACATACCCCTTTAAATTTAATTATATACGGATAGAATAAAAACTTATGGAACATCCAGATGCGTTTTTAAATGTAATATTTCATGAGATTGGTGAAGTGGGGGATGACTTAGCTCTGTGTGCAGGTTTTGAGCGTGGGCAATGGAGAAATGATCAACTGGCAGATCATGTTATGGAGTGGTTACCAGAATTTGCTCTGGACTATTCAGAATTAAGTGATATAAGCCACGCTAACGCGTTGAAGATGGCAAAGAAAGCAGCAAAAATTGTCTATCAAACTGAAAAATATGGTTTGAGAGGCGAATTTGGTGAAGTTCTTTTGCACATCGCAATTCGTCAGGTTTACGAAACGCTTCCTGCAGTTAGTAAAATATATTACAAAAGTGCTGTGAATGAGACGGTAAAAGGATTTGACGCTGTACACGTCGTTAAAACTGGAGATGATCTTGAATTGTGGATAGGTGAAACCAAGTTTTACGAAAAGCTCTCAAAAGCAATTTATGATGTTTCCAAAGAAATAACTGATCATTTAGAAACCGACTATTTGAGATCAGAATTTATTTTAATAAAAAACAAAATTGACCCAACGTGGCCGGAAGCAGAAAAGCTAAAGAGCCTGTTGCATGAAAATAATTCTCTAGATGATGTTTTCAAACGTGTGTGCATACCAATTCTACTAACCTACGACAGTGACGTTATTGGCAAAAGTCACGTTTGTGATGAGCAGTATAAAGAAAATATTAAAAACGAAATAATAGCTTGCTATGAAAATTTGAGAAAAAAATTGAATACTGAGTATCAGAATAAATTTTCTCAAGAATTTCCGCTAATTGCCCATGTGATTCTGGTTCCCTTAAAAGAAAAAAAGAAACTCATAGCTTCTCTTGATGCACGCTTAAAGGCGCTTCAGGTATGAGGGACGTCAATCAAATCAGGCAAAGTATTAAATCCAAGGATTGGCTTGAAAACCCTTTTCAATTGCTTTCCGAAATCTCCGGAATTTGCTCGTCTAATGTTGATATAGGTCGTGAATTGGTAATTCGCATGTTGGAGGTGCAAGAGAGTCTTAACCATGACTATCGAAAGATTGTTGATGATTTAGCAATGCATGTAGGACTTTATCCTTACGTTTCAGACCAAAATGCGTTAGAGGGACTATCATTAAGGAACGCCCTTATGCATGCAGCTCACCGAGCTGACGGAACGATGGTCGACTACGTTTTACATAGCTCGCAGGCAAGGGTTTTGCGAAGACTCTTAGAAGGCGAGTCGATAATCCTTAGCGCGCCAACATCATTCGGTAAGAGCTTATTGATTGACGTTATTATTTCAGCGAAGAACTTTGACAATGTTGTTCTAATTGTCCCAACGCTTGCGCTTGTTGAGGAAACAAGGCGGCGAATGTCCCGTTTTATAGATAATTACTCAATAATCACCTCAAGCAATCAGAAGATCACTAAAAAAAATATTTTCGTCTTAACGCAGGAGCGTTTCTTGTCGATGGAAAGTGATATACCTGAGATAGATTTCTTTGCCATTGATGAATTCTATAAGCTTTCATTATCGGATGATGGAGGGCGTGCTACTTTATTGAATCAGGCGCTTCTTCGATTAACAAAGACTGGAGCACAATTCTATTTACTAGGCCCTTCGATCAAATCCATACCTGACATAGTTAAAGAAAAACTCAACTGTAAGTTTTTGATTGAAGACTTCCAAACTGTAGCAATTGAGTTACATTTTCTAAAAAAGAAACCTAACAAGGAAGAATCGCTAGCAAACTTACTCGATGAGATTGAAGGTCAAACAATGGTTTACTGTCAATCACCACCAAGCACAAGAAAGCTGCTTAAATCTTATCTTGGTTTAAGAGATCTTGAGAAAACAAAAGATGAAGAGTTGCTTGAAGCTGCAAGATGGACATCAGAGAATTATCACGACGAATGGTTGGTGTCCGTCGCACTCCAACACGGTATTGGAATACATCATGGCAAGCTTCCTCGTTCACTAGGAAGATTCATGGTAAGAGCTTTTGAAGAAGGGAAACTGAAAGTTCTGCTCTGCACTTCAACATTAATTGAAGGAGTTAACACTTCTGCCAAGAACGTCGTTGTATATGATAGTAAACTTAATCGTAAGTCGCTTGATTTCTTTACTTTTAATAACATTAGAGGCCGATCTGGTCGAATGTTTAGACATTTCATTGGAAATATATTTGTATTTGATGCACCACCGCAAGAGGAATTACCTTTTGTTGATATGCCGGCCATTAACCCTGATGAGAAAACACCTAGTAGCCTCCTGATTAATCTCTCCCCAGAAAATGTTCCAGCTTTCCTTGCTGAAAAAGTGGATGCATTGATTAATCAAAAATATCTCCCTCGTGATATTTTAATAAATAATTCTGGGATAGAGCCCGAATATTTATTAGACATGGCAAAATATTTATTTGACCTAAGTGTTCGCGATTTAAATAAATTTGTTTGGTCCTCTAAACCACATTACGAGGACATATTATTGACTTCCACAGTTATTTGGGAACAACTAGGCGGGGCTGCTTCTGCTCGACAAAGCTCAATGCGTAGTGCAAGCATGATGGCACTATGGGTATGGAAATTATATGCTTCTCGAAATGTGCCAAGCTTTAGAAGGGAGATGATTAATAATCAAATAGAACGCAATGTATCACCTGATGATGCTGTAGAAAATGTTCTGTCATTTTTACGTGGCTGGGCGTCATTTAATTATCCCAAGTATTTAATCGCACTTAATGAATTGAGTAATCACGTTTTGCTCTCAAGGGGATTAGCGCCCTGTAACTACATTCCTTTTGCAGCTACGATCGAACATTTATTTCAACCTAGTTCATTTTCTGCGCTAGAGGAATATGGTCTACCTACAGAAATTTCTGAAAAGCTATTAAATGGTAGGCTATTTAATAAAGATGATGGACTTGATGTTGTGGTGAATAATTTACGTAATAAAGAGCTGAGCCGTTTTGCTGATGGCGTATTTGAAAGACGAGTTATTGAAGACTTTCAAAAAGGCCTCGGATCAAAAAATGTCTAACAAGACGCTTCTGTCGAACAAATTTTCCACTGTGCTACAAATTTGCAGTAGGTCCAGGCGTTACAGGAGGAAAGCTTGAGTAACACAGAGAAACTAAGATCTTGGAAGTATGGCAAAGCCGTTGTTGGCCTCCTAACATATCAAGGGGGTCAGCCAACTTGATTTAATTTGAATTGATGGGAAAAAGAAAAACGAAATTTATACAGATATTAAGTGATGGACCAAAAGGGTCAGAGTCAATTGAAACTCACTCGAATATCAGTGATAAGTCACAATAAAATTTAGACTCAATAAAAATAGCTCACCATCCACAAACCTATATTGGCTTAAGGCATACACATGGATGAATTAAAACAGAAAATAGCATTATTTATTGATGCGGATAATGCGCCTGCTAGCAAATTTGAAGATGTGCTCAGTGAAGTCGCAAACTACGGTGTGGTGACCATTCGAAAAGCCTATGGCAATTGGAAATCGCCGACGCTTAAAGCCTGGGAAGATCTGTTGCATGAATATGCCATTCAACCCATCCAGCAATATGATTTAACCAAGGGTAAAAATGCGTCGGATATCGCATTAGTGATTGATGCGATGGATGTGATGTATACCAAGCAGATTGACGTCATGTGTTTTGTGTCATCGGATTGTGATTTTACGCCGATGGTTACCAGAGCCTTAGCTGAAGGGAAGGTTGTGTTGGGGTTTGGTGAGCGGAAAACACCGTCGGCATTTGTGAACGCCTGCTCTAAATTTCTTTTCCTGGATCAAGAAAAAGAAGTCACCAAAACAACGGTAAAACCCAAGAACATCAAATCAGATACCAAATTGATACATTTGCTGCGCCAAGCCATTGAGGCCACTGAAGACGAAGAGGGCTGGGCGGCGCTTGGACCGGTAGGTTCAAACATCTCTAATAAAACCTCGTTTGATACCCGAAACTATGGCTTTAAGAATCTCAGCGGCTTGTTTAAAGCCATTGATTTGTTTGAGTTAAAACGTGGTCCCAACAATTCTTTTTTGGTACGAAATGTACGTAGTAAGTCTTAAGAATGAATAAATAATCAAGAGGGCAGCCAACGACGCTCACTGATCGTAATGCCCACCAATTGCGAAAATATAAACATATTGGTCATCAAATTTATAAATAACACGATCTTTTTGAGAAATACGACGAGACCATAAGCCGGTCAGGCTATGTTTCAGTTGTTCCGGTTTCCCCAAGCCTGTTGCAGGATCATCACGCAGCATTTCTTTCAGGATTTTACAGAGCGCTTTATGCAATTTTTTATCCCGCTCTCGAAGCTGTTCGAAAGCCGTCCAGGTGTGCCCTTCAAAAACCAGTGATCTCATCGATTTCCGCTTCCTTGGGAATATAGCCACTGCCTTGTGTGTGGGTCACTATTGATTGGGCAATCTGCTGCATTAAGTCATTGTTTTGCAGAACATAGAGCGTTTCCTGTTCACGCTCCCAGTCGTCAGCACTTATCACCACAAAGGCCTCACCTGAACGGCGGGTAACTTTAAGTGGGATATGATCGCTCACGGCTTTTTCGACAAAGGCCTTCAGATTGTCTCTGAATTGATTAACGCTGATTGAGTCCATAACGCGCCTTTAATATGTACGGTATTTCCGTACATATTAAAGGGTTGGTATTGGTCATGCAATATTGTTTAACGCTTCGCTTTCAATAACCACTGATCCAACTGATTAGCAAACGCCTGCCGGTCACGCTGGTGAAACGCATCGGGACCGCTGATTTGTTCGCCGCTGCTGCGCATGGTTTCCATAAAATTACGCATGGTCAGGCGCGCCTGAATACTGTCTTTGGTATACAGTTCGCCGCGTGGATTCAGCGCCAAAGCGCCTTTTTCAATGGCTTCAGCAGCCAGTGGAATATCAGCAGTCACCACCAGGTCGCCGGCTTTTAAACGGGCGACAATTTCATTGTCGGCCACATCAAAACCGGAGTGCACCTGCATGAATTTCAAAAAAGGCGAGGGCGGCAAACGTAGGCTGTGGTTGGCGATAAAAGTGGTTTGGGTTTCGGTGCGAGTGGCGGCGCGGTAGAGAATTTCTTTAATGACCACCGGGCAGGCGTCGGCATCGACCCAAATTTCGGGAGTTCTGGATTCGGTCACGTTAGCTTTTATCGATCTGACGGGTGCGTTCGACTTGTTTCACTTTGATATGAATCGCCGCTTTGGCCATCAGATGGGCGCTGACAGGTGCGGTGATAAACAAGAACAGCGTAACCAGCACTTCATGCAGGCTGACATCACCGGACTTACTGGTGAAATACACTGCTGATGCAATCAAAATCGCGCCAACGCCGAGTGTGCTGGCCTTGGTCGGGCCATGCAGGCGCATGTAAAAATCCGGCAGTTTAAACAGGCCAATCGAGCCAACCAGGGTAAAAAAACCGCCGAGAATAATCAGAACAGATAAGATAATTTCTAACATGCCTTACTCCATGATATCGCCGCGCAGCAGATATTTACTGAGCGCCAGCGTCCCCATAAAGCCCATTACGGCAATCAGCAGCGCAGCTTCAAAATACAAAGCGCTGTCGAGGTGAATGCCGAGGAGAATCAGTAAGGCAATAGAGTTGAGGTACAAGGTATCGAGCGCCAGAATCCGATCGGGTACATCCGGGCCGATACAAAGACGGATAAAGCTCAATAGCAGCGCTACGGCAACCAGAGCAAAACTGATAGCAATTGCAGTCGTCAGCATCAGGCAAAAATCTCCTTAAGCGGTTGCTCAAACTTACGTGCGATATCAGCTTTAATTGCTGCTGCATCATCAATATGCAATGCATGGATCAGCAAGGTGCCGCCATCTTCTGACAAATCACAGCTGACAGTACCAGGCGTGAGTGAAATTGTATTTGCCAGCAAACTAATGGCAACGGGTGATTGCAGTTGCAGCTGATAAGCAATAAAACCGGGCTGCAATTTATCAGCGCGGCCAAGGATCATTTTGGCGACCACCATATTGGCGATCATGATTTCCCAGAGCACAAAGGCAACATACTTGATCAAAAGCCAGGGTTTACGAATACGTACCATTTCTGGCCAGAAACCGGAGGTAAACCACGGAATAAAAATAGCCAGTAATGCGCCCAGCACCATGTGACCGGCACTGGCAGTATTATTCAGTAGCAACCAAATAAACCATAATACGACCGTCAATACCGGATGTGGGAATAGGCGAGACCAACTCATTTACTGACCTCCGTGACCGGTTGCCGGCTCAAAACGGCATCAATATAACTACGATGATCGGTTTGTTGTGCTGCAGTAGCCTCAGTAAATCCGGTCAATGGTTTTGCCAGTAATACCATCAGCGGACTGGTCACCAGCAGCATAATAATGGCAGCAAACGCTGCTTTATTAAGCGCGGGTGCCGGTTTTTCAGGTTCAGCTTGCACGCTGTAAAACAGTAAAGAACCGGTTCGTGCCAGCGCGACAATCATCATTAAACCTGCCAGCAGAATCACTATCAGGATTGCCCAGAACCAATTATGGACAATCGCTGCATTGAGGATCATCATTTTGCCAAAAAAGCCTGACAGCGGTGGCATCCCGGAAATGGCAATCGCCAGTAGCATAAACACACCACCGACCAGAATCGGCTGATCAACGGGTGTTGACTTGGTAAAGGTGTCGGCATGGGTACCACGCGCCACACGAATAACATCAGCCAGTAAAAATAAGGCCCCGCCAATAAAAGTGGAGTGAATCAGGTAATACAGCGTTGCCGATAAAGCAGCCTGGCTATTGATGCCGATGGCAATCAATAGTGTCGCCACTGATGCCAGAATCAGATAAGCCACCTGCTGGCGGAAAATGCGTGCGGCCATTACGCCCAGCGCTGCCAGCACCAGTGTTATCAGCCCCAGCACCAGAATCCAGTTACTGTGCACAAATGCTAAATCACCAGCAGATTCGCCAAAAATAGTGCCGTGCACCCGAATCATGGAGTACAGCCCGACTTTGGTCATGATGGCAAATAACGCCGCGACCGGCGCAGTGGTATAAGCGTATGCATTTGGCAGCCACATATACAACGGGAACATCGCCGCTTTAATACCAAATACCACTAATAATAATAAAGCAGCAGCTGTCACCACACCGCGATCTTCGGCAGCGACCGATTGTACGGCCATAGCCATATCAGCAATATTCAGCGTACCGAGCATGCCGTATAGCGTGCCGACCGCAAATAAGAACAGTGTCGAACCCACTAGGTTGATGACCACGTAGTGCAAACCAGCGCGGGTTCGCAAACGGCCGCCGCCATGCAGCAGTAAGCCGTAAGAGGCGAGCAGCAGCACTTCGAAAAATACAAACAGATTAAATAAGTCACCCGTCATAAAGGCGCCGTTCAACCCAAATAACTGGATTTGGAACAGCACATGAAAATGGTGGCCCTGTTTATCGGTATCCGTGTTTATCGCATACCATAAAGCGGCTGACGCCAGCAGGGCAGTGATAAATAACATCAGCGCTGATAAACGATCCAGCACCATGACGATGCCAAACGGAGCTTGCCAGTCACCGAGCAGGATCACCTGGTAATCACCGCTGAGGCTTTGTTGCAAACCCCAGCCGGTTAATAACAGCAACAGTAGTGTGAAGCCTAAATTCAGCAGTCGCTGCATGCCAATACCGGCACGCTGCGATAATAAAATGACAATACCGCCAATCAGCGGCAACAACACCGGGAAGCTGGCAAACTGATTCATTTGCTCAACTCCTCAGTGCTTTGCTGTTGTTTTTTGTGTGCTGAAGCATGACGTTCATCTGCAGATTTATGCATGCCATCAACATGATCATTGCCGAGTTCACTGCGGGCTTTCAGCGCCAATACAATTAAAAATGAGGTCATACCAAAAGCAATGACAATGGCGGTTAAAACCAGGGCTTGTGGTAAGGGATCGGTATAACCGCTGGCGGCCTTATCAATAACTGGCGGCAGGCCGATTTGTAAGCGACCCATTGTAAATAAAAATACATTGACCGCATACGCCAGCAACGTCAGGCCCATCACCACCGGAAAGGTGCGGGCGCGTAAGGTTAAAAATACCCCGCAACCGGTCATCACGGCGATAACTGCTGCAATAAGCCACTCCATTACTTTGGCTCCTCTGAATGCATAAAGTGGGCGGCGTGGCTCAGTTTGCCGAGTTCCACCAGAATCATCACTGCGCTGCCGACCACGACTAAAAACACCCCCAAATCAAAGGCAATGGCACTGGCAATTTCAAAGGTGCCGACCACCGGCCAGTTCAGATAGGTGAAAGCCGTCGTTAAAAACGGGAAGCCTAAAAATAACGGCACCAGCCCCGTTATTGTCGCAATCAATAAACCTGCGCCGATTACCGTATGCATATTGGCTTTGAGGCGCTCATTGGTCCAGTCAATACCGTTGGCCAGATATTGTGAAATCAGTGCTACTGAGGCGATTAGGCCAGCAATAAAGCCACCCCCCGGTAAATTATGGCCGCGCAGGAAAATAAACGCCGCGACCATCAACATCAATGGAAATAACAACCGGGTTAGTGTTTGCATGATTGGTGGATGCGGATCATGGCTCCACGGCACACCATTGACATCTTGCCCCGGTGCTGACAGCCGTAAGCCATGTAACATCGCATAAACACATAAACCGGCAAGTGCCAGCACGACAATTTCACCGAGGGTATCAAAACCACGGAAATCGACCAGAATTACGTTGACGACGTTGGTGCCACCGCCGCCCGGTTTGGCGTTTTCCAGAAAGAACTGCGAAATCGGCTGATATTCCCGGCTGAGCACGGCCATGGTCAAAATAAATACCGCCAGTGCTGATAATCCTGAAATCACACCATCGCGGGTGTAGCGGGCAAAACTTCGTTCTTGCGGCGTATGTTGTGGCAGGAAGAACAATGCCAACAACAGCAAAACAATGGTCACCACTTCAACCGAAAGCTGCGTTAACGCCAAATCCGGCGCTGAAAACAAGACAAAGCCGAGGGCTACCAGCAGGCCGACAACCCCAAGGGCAATCAGCGAAATCAAACGCTGATGATGCAATACTACGGTCAACAAACTGGATATGATCAGTAATGAAGCCATCACAATGGTGACCCAATCGGCAGACAACATTTCACGGTCGCCAATAATGGGCGCCGGAAACTGGGCAAATGCTGCAAAGCCAACTAACAATGCCATTGCCAATAGCCAGGTAACGGCAGGCTGCAGGGCACTGCGATCAAAAATAGCAGTAACTTTGCGAGCCGCGCGAATCAGTTTCCATAGCAGCCAGTCGAAAATGTTTTTGCCCTCAATGCGCAGCAGCGTGCGCTCATGCCAATCCCATAACGTCTGGCGTTTGAAATACAACAGCACGCCAAGCACCAAGGCGATAAAACTCATCAGCAATGGCAGATTAAAGCCATGCCAAATGGCCAGACTGAACGTCGGTGCAGCGCTTTGTAAACTGGCCGCCGCGGCAACATTTAAAATTGGCCCCAGTAATAACATCGGTGCGATGCCGACCAGCAGACACAACACCACCAGAATATCGACCGGGATTTTCATAAACCGTGGCGGTTCATGCGGTGTTTTTGGCAGGTCGATCGGCTCACCGTTAAAAAACACGTCATGAATAAAACGCAATGAATAAGCGACCGATAAAATGGCTGCGATAGTGACCATCACCGGTACAAACCACGCTGATAACCCGCCACCGGAAGCTGACAGCGCCTGTTCAAAGAACATTTCTTTACTTAAAAAACCATTGAGTAGGGGCACGCCCGCCATCGCTGCGGCAGCAATCATTGCCAGCACTGCGGTATGCGGCATCATTTTAAACAGGCCGTTTAGTTTGCGCATATCACGGCTGCCGGATTCATGGTCGATGATACCGGCAACCATAAACAGCGAACCCTTAAACGTCGCGTGATTGATGATATGAAACAGCGCAGCCACCAAAGCCATTTCGGTGCTAAAACCAAATAATAAGGTGATGAGACCCAGATGACTGAGCGTTGAATAGGCCAGCAGTCCTTTTAAATCATGTTTGAACAGGGCGATATAAGCACCGAGCACCAGCGTAATCATGCCGGCACCACCGACCAGCCATATCCATTCCGGTGTACCGGAAAATACTGGGAAGAACCGCGCCAGCAAAAAAATGCCGGCTTTGACCATGGTGGCCGAATGTAAATAAGCAGAGACCGGTGTCGGCGCTGACATCGCATGCGGTAACCAGAAATGAAACGGAAATTGCGCGGACTTGGTAAAAACGCCCAATAAAAACAGCAGTAAGGTTGGCACAAAATAAGGATCGGCCTGAATGCTGGCAGAGGCTGCCAACACGTCGGTCAGCTGATAACTGCCGGCCATTTGCCCTAATAAAATCATCGCACCGAGTAACGCCAAACCACCAGCGCCGGTGATCGCCAGCGCCATCCGCGCACCCTGACGGGCATCCTGACGGTATTGCCAAAAACTAATCAGCAAAAATGAAGTGAGTGACGTCAGTTCCCAGAACACCACCAGTTGCAGAATGTTTTCGGATAGCACGATGCCCAGCATCGAGCCCATAAACATCAGCAGATAGGCATAAAAACGGCCGGTGGAATCTTTTGCGGTCAGGTAATAGCGTGCATAAAAGATGATCAGCAAGCCAATCAGCAGGATCATCAAGGCAAATAATAACGCCAACCCATCCAGCCGGTAAGCGAATTGCAAATCAATGGCAGGGATCCATTGCCAGCTTTGAATGATAGTCTGACCGGCAAATACCGCATCCGTCGATGGCCACAGCAAGAGCAATGACAATAAAGTCGTGATGCCCGCCAGCCAGGCCGGGGCCAGCCGGTGATAACGATTGACCACAGCGACCAGTGGCGCGACTAGAAAAGGCAGCAGTACCAGTAACGGTAAATTAAATGAGAGCAGGTTCATGTCAGGCTTGCGTCCGTGATGCGGTCATTGTGCAGTATCTGAGCAGAAAGATGGCCGACTAATGCCGGCCGGAAAATCAACTATCATGCCCGTTAAAACGGGCAGGCTTTTATTCTGATTGTGAAATCATATAGTCGACAGCCTGTTTGACTTCGTCATCACTGAGATCCTGTCTGCCGCCACGGGCCGGCATGTTTTTGAAACCATTGATAGCATGGTCATACAGCGTCTCCATACCTTTTTCGAGTCTCGGGGCCCAGTCACCTTTGTTACCCAATCTGGGCGCTTGCAACAGGCCACTGACATGACAAGTGGCACAAACAGCGGTAAATACCTGATTGCCGGGGCCGGCATCATCACTGGCTTTAACCGCTTCGGCATCGCTTGTATCGGCGCTGGCTTCGACAATTGGCTCTTCACCAACCCGTTCCTGAGCAACTGGCATGATGCGCTCGCTGATAGCGGTGTCATCCATTTTTGCAGGTGTCAGCACATTATCAGCCAAAGACAACATATTATTTAGGAGCAGATATGCGACAACTACCAGTAAACCGACGATAGCCAGACTGCCTACTAAAAACTTACCCGATTTGTTCGATTCCATTATTAATCCCTGACACGCTGAATGCTTGTAATTATACTGGGAACACGGCGGCGGCGCTATGCATTATCCGATCCCGGTATTGGTCCCAGCGCGATTTTGCCGTGACTATGACCTGCCTCGATAACCGCATGTGCTGCCTGCAGATTATCGACCGTTAATGTGTCAAATCGTTGCGTTAAGGTGTGCCGTAAACAACCCGAATCGATAAGCTCGGCAATACGCTGCAAAATGCGCTGTTGCAACTGAATATCATCAGTTTGCAACATGGGCCGGGTAAACATAAATTCCCAGACCACACCGGCGCTTTTGTTTTTTAGCAGATTAAAATCCACGGGTTGACTAAAATTCACTGCTAGCCCAATCAAGCCTTGCGGTTTAATCAGTTCAGCCATTATCGGGAAATAATGATCGCTGTCCCCGAGGCAAACAATATAATCGGGCGCAGGTAAATCCGCCTGCCGATAATTTGCCAGTAGATCGCCGTGATGACTGACGGTATGCTGCGCGCCCAGCGAACGGCACCAGTCAGCCGACTCGTCACTGCCGACACTGGCAATCACGCTTAACCCGGCAATTTGTTTGGCTAATTGAATCAACATCGAACCAACGCCGCCAGCGGCGCCGATGATTAATAAAGACTTGCCATTATCTTTTTGCAAACTGATGCGCAGCCGATTAAACAATAATTCCCATGCGGTCAGACTGACCAGCGGCAAACTGGCGGTCTGTAAATCATCGAGGCTTTTCGGGGCATGGCCAACGATTCGGCTATCTACTAACTGATGGCTGGCAAAGCAGCCGGGTCGACTGACGTCGCCGGCATAAAACACCCTATCGCCCGATTTAAAGCCCCGAACTTTGTCGCCCACGGCGAAAATCGTCGCACAGGCATCCCAGCCCAGGGTTTTCGGGGTATCGGTAATCCCGGACTGGACTTTCTTATCCACGGGATTAACAGCAACCGCATCAATGGCAACTAATAAATCAAAGCCGGTTGGCGCGCTATCGGGCAGGCTGACCTGTTGTGCGGGACCGTTTGGCTGAAAAAATTGCAATGCCTGCATGGCGTGCACTCCTGAACAAATATTAAAAAAGGGGGGATTACTGGCAGTATTGCCGAAGGGCATGCAGATAAGCAGCTTCGTCGGGCATTTGCTGGCTGCGTTGCGCTTGCCAGATGCTTTCGGCCAGACATTCCATCATCTGATGTTCGGCGCTTAATTGCTCACCATTATGTTTTTGCAGTAACTGCTGAAAAATCTCAGTAATACCAGCAGGTCTGTTGGTGGCGACCTGTTCACGAATCGCTAAGTGTAAACCCATATGCAAGTAAGGGTTGCTTTGGCCGTTTTCGACGAAATATTCCTGCTGCTGATGATCGCTATTGGCCAGTGCCGGGTGATATTCCGGATGCTCCTGAATGACCACGGCAATTTGTTGTTCCAGTGGTGACAAAGGCTGTTGCTGCTGCCACTTTTGCCAGACTTGATGGTAATACTGGCGCAGCGTGTCGCGATCCTGGCCAAACATCAAAATACCGGTGCAGCGCGTTTTTGCTGACGACGGAAATCATCACATAAATCATTGACGATACAATCCTGGCATTTGGGCTTGCGGGCGGTGCAAGTATAGCGACCATGCAAAATCAACCAGTGATGGGCATCGAGCAGAAATTCTTTGGGGGTGTTTTTGACTAGCTTGTCTTCAACTTCCCGGACATTTTTGCCTTTGGCCAGTCCAGTCCGGTTCGACAGCCGGAAAATATGAGTATCAACGGCCATGACGGGTTGTTTGAACACTGTATTGAGTACGACATTAGCCGTTTTGCGGCCGACGCCAGGTAAGGCTTCCAATGCAGCGCGATCAGCCGGCACTTCACTATGATATTGCTCAACCAGGATCCGGCAGGTTTTGAGAATATTGTCGGCTTTACTGTTAAACAGGCCAATGGTTTTGATATAGCTTTTTAAACCATCCAGCCCTAATGCCAGAATAGCCTGTGGCGTATTGGCGACCGGATATAATTTGGCCGTGGCTTTATTGACGCCGACATCGGTTGCCTGCGCCGATAAAATCACTGCTATCAGTAATTCAAACGGCGAATCGTATTGCAGCTCAGTCGTCGGTGCCGGATTAGCGGCATGCAGCCGGCTAAAAAACTGCTGGCGCTGTTGCTGATTCATGGTTAATGCGCGGCTGCGCTGGCCAAACCTTGCACAGTTTTTGGTTGCCGTGCTTTATGGCGGGCATCAATAACGTTTTTCAGCGCAACAATCAGGCCCAGACCAATAAATGCGCCGGGCGGTAATAAAGCCATCAGAAAACCGCGATAATCTTCAATCACCGTAATGGTCAGACCTCGTGCTGCCTCACCAAACATTAAGTGAGAATCGGCTAACAGCGTACCGCTGCCGAGCAGCTCACGAAAACCACCAAGCAATACCAGTACAAACAAAAAGCCCAGCCCCATCATAAATCCATCGAGCAAAGAGGGCAGTACAGGGTTACGGGCAGCAAAGGCTTCGGCGCGGCCGATAATCGAGCAGTTGGTGACAATCAGCGGAATAAAAATCCCCAGAATCAGATACAACTCATGAAACCAGGCATTCATCGACAGCTCAATAGCGGTAACGATCGAGGCGATAATCAAGACAAATATCGGCAATCGTGCTTCATCAGGAATATTGTGACGTAACGCGGAAATAGCGCCATTGGATGCAATCAGCGTCAAAATAGTGGCCAGTCCCAACCCCAATCCATTGATGACATTATTGGTGACGGCTAACAGCGGGCAGAGGCCGAGCAACTGCACCAGCCCCGGATTGTTTTTCCAGAGACCGTCCTGAATGATCTGGGTATATACACTCATGGCTTGTCCTCAACTTTGGCAAACAGCTTGTCGCGATTGCCCTGAAAATACTCAAGTGCACCGCGCAGCGCATTGACAACGGCTCTTGGGGTAATAGTCGCACCAGTAAACTGGTCAAAATGACCGCCGTCTTTTTTTACTTTCCACTGGTTTTTATCCGGGTTTTCCAGAGACAACCCTGCAAATTGCAAAATCCAGTCGCTACGTTTGGCTTCAATTTTATCACCAAGGCCAGGGGTTTCTTTATGATTTATCACCCGAACGCCGGCCAGAGTATCGTCATAATAAATACCAACCAGCATCCGAATGCTGCCACTGTAACCATCAGGTGCAACCACAGTAAATACTGCTGCCACCGGTTCGCCATTTTTTCTGGCCCGGTAAACTGTCGTGGTCTGTGTTGTGCCGATGGCGGCGGTAGCCGGCAACATCAGTGTGTCCTGCAAAATCTGGTTATCAAACTTATTCGCTGGTACCAAAACTTTAATCGCTTCCAGTAATGCTTCGCGTTCATTAGCAGCGATTTGCCCACGGGTATTTTCTTCGGTCAGTGCTACCAAGGCTGTGGCGCTGATCGCAAACGCAGCCATCAAAATGCCCACCCGGACAACGGTGTTTTGCCAAAGGCTTTGCATCAGCGGGCTCCGTAGACTTTGGGCTGGGTATAATAATCTATCAATGGCACCAGCATATTCATCATGATCACGGCAAAGGCCACGGCATCAGGATAACCACCCCAAACCCGAATGATATAAACCAGCAAACCAACACCGGCACCAAAGACAATGCGGCCTCTTAATGTGGTTGAGCCGGAGACCGGATCGGTGGCAATAAAAAATGCGCCCAGCATAAAGCCGCCACTGACCAGGTGAAATAACGGTGATCCCGATATCTGTGGCACGATTAACCAGGTAATCGTACTGATGGCCAACAAACTGCCAATCATTGCCATTGGCACATGCCAGCTAATGACTTTGCGATACATCAACCACAAGCCGCCCAAAGCAAACCAGATATTGATCCACTCCCAGCCCAGGCCACCAAACAAACCGTACATAGGTTGGCTGGTCACATATTCCGGCGAACGCATCATGTTGATTTGGGTTTTCATATGATCAAGCGGCGTGGCACCGGAAAACGCATCCATGCCCATGCCCTGATACTCACCAGTGAAAATGACACTAAATGAAGCTAACCAGCCCGGTGCATGTTCTGCAAGACTGTTAACCGGTATCCAGGTGGTCATTTCAACGGGAAATGAAATCAGCAGTAATGCATAACCAATCATCGCCGGATTGAAGGGGTTATAACCCAAACCACCGTAGAGATGTTTGGCAAAGACAATCGCAAAACTGACACCAATTACCGTCAGCCACCAGGGCGATAACGGCGGAATAGCAATCGCCAATAACACCGCTGTCACAGTGGCGCTGCCATCACTGAGAAACGGTTTAACCGGCCGGCCGCGTAGTCGCAGCATCAACATTTCACTGATAACAGCCACCACCACGGCGATAACGATATTGATTAACACTGCCGGGCCAAAGAAATACACCATGGCAATGACTGCGGGTATCAAGGCCAGCAGTACTTGCAGCATTTGTAGCGTGACCCGATTACTGCCGGCTAAAAACGGCGGGCTCAGCCGGAATATCGGCATCAGTTTTTCTCCTCGGCAGGGGATTCTGCTTCCGTTGCGTTATCCACTGATGCCGCTTTTTCTTTGGTGGCAGCGGCTTTTTTGGATGCCTCAAGCGCGGCTTTACGCTGCGCCTGACGTTGTTCTTTTTCCAGACGTTCACGTTCCAGGCGTTCCAGGCGGCTTTCGTGACGCTCACGGGCCAGGTCTGATTTACGCTGTTCACGCTCCTGGTTCATGATCTCCGTTTTAGCAAAGCGGAAATACGACACCAGTGGAATTTTGCTTGGGCAGACATAATCACAGCAGCCACATTCAATGCAGTCGAATAATTTGTAATCGCGTGTTGTATCGAATTCTTTGGCGCGGGCATACCAATAAATCTGTTGCGGCAATAAACTTGCCGGACAGACATCGGCGCAATCACCACAGCGAATGCAGGGCAGCGGTTCGTTGGCCGGTGCCACATCTTCGACACCGACCAGAATGCAGTTGGCTGTCTTAGTGATCGGTAATTGATCACCGGCCAGACTGTAACCCATCATCGGGCCACCCTGAATGAACGGTTCATCCGGTTGACGCTTGGTCTCACAAAAGCTCAGTAAATCACTGATCGGTGTACCGAACAGTGTTTCAAAGTTACCGCAATGTTTGACGTCGGTGCCGGTCACCGTGACAATCCGCGAAATCAGCGGTTCACCATATTTAACGGCGCGGGCAACGGCATAGGCGGTGCCAGGATTGTGGCACACAATACCAATATCAATCGGCAGGCCATTACTGGGCACTTCCTTACCGGTGACCACCTGGATTAATTGTTTTTCACCACCGGTTGGATAGCGGGTTGGAATCACCACGATATCAACGTTTTGCCATTGCGGCCGTGCGGCCAATGCCAGCTGCATGGCAGAAATCGATGCCGGTTTGTTGTCTTCGATAGCAATAATCACTTCACCGGCATTCAATGCATAACGCATGATCTCAATACCATCCAGAATGCCTTCGGCACGCTCACGCATGATCATGGTGTCGCAAGTAATATAGGGCTCGCATTCAGCGCCATTAATCAGCAAGGTATCGACGCTGTGATGGACGCCGGGATTGAGTTTAATAAAACTCGGAAAACCAGCGCCGCCCAGTCCGACAATGCCGGCATCACGAACGATTTGCCGAATTTCATGCGCTGATAATTGCCGAAAGTCGGCGATCGGATGCCGTTCCAGCCAGTTATCTTCACCATCGGTCTCGATAATCACGCAGGGTGCTGACAGGCCTGATGGATGCGGAATGGGCCGATCCTCAATGGCAATAATTTTGCCGGAAGTCGGCGCATGCAGACAGACCGACACATGGCCTTCAGCCCGGGCAATACGCTGACCTTTCAGCACCAAATCACCGACGTCGACAATTGGCACTGCCGCTTCACCAATATGCTGTTGTAACGGCAAGATCAGCTGTTTGCTGATTGGCGTTTTGTGAATGGGTGTTTGCGTTGAGCGTTTTTTATGACCGGGTAAGTGCAAACCACCCGGAAAATCACTGACCGGAGAACGCATTACTTTTTACCCCGCTGCAAATTTACATGCGACGGATCTGGCCAGCGCCAGGTATGTGGATTTGGCTGAGTTTCGACCATATCAATGCAATCCACCGGGCACGGTTCGACGCACAGTTCACAGCCGGTGCATTCATTGGCAATAACGGTATGCATATGTTTAGCGGCACCCAGAATGGCATCCACCGGGCAGGCCTGAATGCACAGTGTGCAACCGATGCAGCGGTCTTCATCAATCACCGCCAGCATTTTTGGTTTTTCAACGCCGCATTCTTCATCCAGCGGTTTGGGCTCGACGTCGAGTAAATCAGCCAGCGCCTGAATGGTTGCCTCACCACCTGGCGGGCAGCGGTTAATATCCACCTCACCGGCGGCAATCGCCTCAGCATACGGCCGGCAGCCAGCAAAGCTGCATTGGCCGCATTGTGTTTGTGGCAGGATTTTATCGATTTGATCGACAATCGGATCACCTTGCACTTTAAAGCGGATCGACGCATAGCCGAGTACCAGACCCAGCACCAGCGCCAGTAATGTAATGGCAATAATTGCAGTTAACATAATCCGGGGCTTTCCTAAACCTTAACCAGACCGGCAAAGCCCATAAATGCCATGGACATCAAACCGGCGGTGATCAAACCAATTGCCGCGCCCTGAAAAGCCACCGGCACATCGGCTGCCGCCAGCCGTTCACGCATGGCGGCAAAAATTATCAGTACCATCGAAAAACCAACCGCCGCGCCAAAGCCGTACAAAGCCGATTCCAGAAAGCCGTGTTGTTCCTGCACATTAAGCAGGGCAACACCAAGCACTGCGCAGTTGGTGGTAATCAACGGCAGAAAAATACCCAGCACCTGATATAGCAGCGGACTGGTCTTATGGACGACCATTTCAGTGAATTGCACGACCACGGCGATAACAAAAATAAAGCTAATGGTGCGCAGAAATTCGATGCCCAGCGGCGACAGCAAATATTCGTTGATAAGATAACTGCTGATAGATGACAAAGTCAGCACAAAAGTGGTTGCCAAAGCCATGCCCATTGCTGTTTCCAATTTGCGCGACACACCCATGAACGGACACAGGCCGAGGAATTTCACCAGCACAATGTTGTTCACCAGAATGGTGCTAATCAAAATAAGCGCGTAATCGGCCATTTAATAACCTACTAATTTCCTCAGGAATTAACTTAAACTCTGACGGTAAAGTTCTGGCTAAGTTGCTAACCAACCGTTTTGAAGTTGGCCATTATAGCGCAGCAGTACTGGTTTTCATAAGGCAAAATACTGATTTGCTTATTTAAAATATGTATTTAGCAGGATAGCCGGTAGGGTAAAAATATATAAGCAGTGCTCGTCAATCCAGAAGAATTTATGCTTTTATCTGCCGGCGTGCACGCACCGCCGCAGCCAATTCCCGCAGTAGCGGTAAACTGTCATCCCAGGCCATACAGGCATCAGTAATACTTTGACCATATACCAAAGGCGTACCGGGTTCAGCATTTTGTCGGCCACCGACTAAATTGCTTTCCAGCATCAGACCAATTATCCGCGCATCACCTTCAGCAACCTGCGCTGCTACTTCCCGGCAAACGGTTGCTTGCTGGATATGACTTTTACCACTATTAGCATGACTGCAATCAACCATCAGGCGCACTGGCTGGCCGCTGCGACCAATCACTTCAGCGGCTGCATTGATGCTGTCAACATCGTAATTGGGTGTTTTGCCGCCACGTAAAATGACATGACAATCAGGATTGCCCGTGGTGGAAAAAATCGCCGAATGGCCGGTTTTGGTGACCGACATAAAGTGATGCGGTTTTGAAGCCGACAGACAGGCATCAACGGCGATTTGCAGACCGCCATCAGTGGCATTTTTAAAACCGACCGGGCACGACAAACCAGAAGCCAATTCGCGATGCGCCTGACTTTCGGTCGTTCTGGCGCCAATCGCACCCCAGGAAACCAAATCTGCAATGTATTGCGGACTGATTAAATCCAGATATTCGGTAGCTGCAGGCACACCCATTTCAGCCAAATCCAACAGCAGTTTACGGGCGATATGCAGACCATCATTTATTTTAAAGCTGCCATCCAGATACGGATCGTTAATCAGACCTTTCCAGCCGACTACTGAGCGCGGTTTTTCAAAATAGACGCGCATGATGATGTGCAGATCATCGGCCAACTCGGCCATCAGGGGCTGCAAACGATTAGCGTAATCACGGGCCGCGTTAGGGTCATGGATTGAGCAGGGACCGATAATAACAATCAGCCTGTCATCACGCTGATGTAAGATTGCCTGAGTGGCATTTCGGGCATTAAACACTGTCTCCGAAGCGGGTTCGGTGATTGGCAGTTGTTCATGTAATTGCGCCGGCGGCAGTACTTCCTGAATGCCGACAATGCGTAAATCATCTGTGCTGTAGAGCATAATCGATGACGCCCGAGGTCAAATTTAAAGCGGCAATTGTACCTGTTGCACCTTATTTAGGCTATGTCAGACGACAGCCGGATACGGAATTTTTTCAATCGCTGTAAGTGATTGCGCCAATTACTGACTGGCACGTTAACTGCTTGAATATCATGGTAGTCAACCAATACTGCCAGATTTTTGTCGATCAGTTATATTGACCAGGGAAGGAGCATTTATGCGTTTAGTTGAATCATTGAAACACGGTCAGGAAAAAATCGGATCCATGAATGCCGGACTCCGGCTGAAAGTGGAAGCGACCTTGCGCGACTGGCCTCAGCGCTTGAATCGTACATTGACCGATATGCGTAATTTATCGTTGCCATGGGGACAAGTGTGGTTTTGGCAAGATGAGCCGTCTATCGCCGAACGTTTGCAACAAGACCCGCAGATTGCTATGGCGCAGGTCTATGCGCGATTGCAACAACAAATGATTGACACCATCGAGATTGGCGAATGGTTTACCGTCAATCAAAAAAGTATCGATCGCTTTGCCGCCGTCACAGGTGATCAACAGTGGATCCATACCGATCCGCAACGCGCCGCAGAAGAATCGCCGTTTAAGTCAACGGTGGCGCACGGGTTTTTGACGCTGTCGCTGATTCCTTTGCTGACCGACAGTGTTGACCCGCAGAACAATCCCTATCCTGAAGCCAAGATGGTCATTAACTCTGGTTTGGAACAAGTCCGCTTTCTGGCACCGGTTAAACCCGGCATGCGCATTCGGGCCAGCAGTAAAATCATCAAACTGCGTCAGTCCAGACAGGCGATTGAACTGGTACGCGAAGTCACCATCGACATTGAACACAGCAAACGGCCGGCCTGTATTGCTGCGCTGGTGTTACGTTTATACTTTTAGTTTAGCGGCACACCGTTAAACAACTCGGCGTTAAGCCACAAATGTACCCAGATACTGGCGGCATAACCCAGCGCAATTGCCCAGATCCATTTTAAATGCGCAAAGAAAGTGTAAATACCCCGCGCCTGACCCATCACTGCGACACCGGCCGCTGAGCCAATTGACAGCAGTGAACCACCGACACCCGCAGTCAAAGTCACCAATAGCCACTGACCCTGACTCATTTCCGGCATCATCGACAATACGGCAAACATCACCGGGATATTATCAATGACCGCTGAAATAACACCGACCAGAATGTTGGCATTGGTGGCACCGAGATCGCCGTACAGCAATTGTGAGCCAACACTGAGATAGCCAATGGTGCCGAGGCCACCGACACAAAGAATAATGCCGTAGAAAAACATCAACGTATCCCATTCGGCCTGTTGCAGTTGTTTAAATATATTAAACGGCGCTTTGGACTGTGTTTCATCCTGCAGGTTAAACGGTGTTTCACCATCATTTTCACGTTGGTTCAACCACTTTTTGTCGCGCATTTTCAGCACATAACCATACAATTTTAAAAAACCAAGCCCCGTCATCATGCCCATCACAGGTGGTAAATGCAGATAATGGTGACCACTGGCGGCCATGGCAATGGTCAGAATAAATAGCCCGATCACCACAAAAGCCCCGTCTTTAATCAAGGCATTTTCGTGGACGGGTAAAGCCGATACATTGCGAATCGCAAATGACATGATAAAAGCAGGGATCAACCAGTTCACCAGTGACGGCACAAACAGTGCGAAGAACTCGGTAAAGTCCAGCACACCTTTTTGCCAGACCATCAGCGTCGTGATATCACCAAACGGACTGAATGCACCGCCGGCATTGGCTGCCACAACGATGTTGATACAGGCAACAGCAATAAATTTATGATTACCGGCAGCCACCGTCATTACCACGGTGGCCATTAGCAGGGCGGTAGTCAGGTTGTCGGCAACCGGTGAAATGAAAAACGCCATCAGGCCGGTCAGCCAGAACACACTGCGCAATGTAAAACCCTGATTGACCAGCCAGGCACGAATACCATCAAAGACACCACGCTCGCCCATGGTATTGATAAAGGTCATGGCGGCCAGTAAAAACAGGAATAATTCGGCGTATTCCAACAGGTTATGGCGGATCATCGTAGCCGCGGTATTGTGAAATACCGGATCACTCTGCTGCGCATACATGACAGCGATCAACGCCCAAATCAAACCGGCAGCGACAATCACCGGTTTGGATTTACGCATATGGATTTCTTCTTCGAGAATTACCAGTGCGTAGGCGACAAAGAAAATCGCCAGTGCCGCAAAGCCTACCCAGTGTTGGGTCAAATCCAGCAAGGCAACTGAAACCTCAGCAGCATGACCAGCCATCGGTAACATTAATAAACCGAAAAAAAACGCCCAATGCATACCGAAATGGGCGCGCAGTCCTGAAAATTGGATCATCGTCTGACCTTGCCACTGGTTGAAAAGCGCTTAATCATACGCCGAGATCCGGGATTGGCAAGTGGCTAAGCCGTGACGCTGTTATAAAATCCTTCAGAGGCGTCAGCGACCAGATCAAATACATTCTCAAAACCTTGCGGGCCACCGTAATAAGGATCTGGCACATCACGTTCCGGGCGGCCTTTGGCATAGTCCAGGAACAACTGCACTTTATGTTGGTGTTCTGCAGGACAAGCATGCTGCAAAATCTGCAAATTATCGGTATCCATCGCCAGAATAAAATCAAAGTTTTCAAAATCGGCATTGGCAAATTTACGGGCACGAATAAATGATAAATCTATGCCACGCTCGCGTGCCGTCTGTTGTGCACGGCTATCAGGCGGCTCACCAACATGATAGGCATGGGTGCCGGCAGAATCGATCTCAAATTGATGCAAGTTGTTTTTCTGCTTGAGCAAATGAATAAACACACCTTCTGCAGTAGGGGAACGACAAATATTGCCCATGCAGACAAACAGCACTTTGATTTTGCGCATTGTTAACCTTTAACTTCCGATAATAATTGATTGGTCATGGCTTCAGCCTGACCCAGATAACCGCCACCAAACAGGTTGAGATGGTTGAGAATATGATAAAGATTGTAGAGGGTTTTTCGTACGCGGTAACCACTGTCGACAGGTCGAATATTTCGGTAAGCAGCATAAAAATCATTACCAAAATTGCCGAATAATTCGGTCATCGCCAAATCTGCTTCAGCATCGCCATAGTAGCAGGCCGGATCAAAAATCACCGGTTGCCCCTGGTCATCGACAGCGGCATTACCGCCCCATAAATCACCATGTAACAAAGAAGGCTGTGGTAAATAATCGGTAAAAAACGCCGGCACTTGCTCAATCAGGCGTTCGCCATTTTTTTGTAAACTGCCGGCAAAACCGTGACGAGTTGCCAGTTGGTATTGATGATCCAGCCGTTGATGTTGGTAGAAATTAACCCAATCATTTTGCCTGTCATTGGGCTGCGGCGTACTGCCAATGGTGTTATCCATCGACCAGCCAAAATAGGGCTGCTGAACAGCGTGCATTTGTGCCAGTTGCTCACCGAGCAAACCAGCAGCTTTACCACGCAAACTGCCCAGCGGGATATATTCCAACACCAGAAAACTGTCACTCCCGGTGCGGCCATGACAAATCACCGCCGGCACTTTCACGGCATCAGTCGCTGAGATTTCCTGTAAACCTTGCGCTTCGGCGGCAAACATATCGCTAAGCTCAGGCCGATTCACTTTGACAAAAAACTGTCCGGCCGGCGTATTGAGTTGATAAGCACTGTTGATACAGCCACCGCCAATGCTTTGGCTGTCGTAAGGCTGGCAGTTGTCGCCGGTTGCTAATTCGATTTCGGTAATAATTGTTGTTAAATCTGCCATGTTATTGCTCCCGATTTCGCACATAAGTTCGTCACAGAGTCATGATAAGCTATGAAAAAAATTTGCCAAGCTGACAGGAGTGTTCACATGTCTACAGTTACCCCCTTAAATCCCAAACAACGGGTGGCGGCAAGCGCCGCTGAAATGGTTGAAAACGGCATGATAGTTGGCCTTGGCACCGGTTCGACGGCAAATTTATTTATCGATGCCCTGGCAAGTCGCTGTCGTGAACAAGAATTGCAACTGCGCGTAGTGGCAAGCTCGGTGATTAGTCATAACCGCGCTATGCAGGCGGGACTCAGCGTGATGAGTATCAATCAGCTGACAGGCCTTGATTTATATGTCGATGGCGCCGATGAAGTGGCGCCGGATCTCAATTTGCTCAAAGGCCGTGGCCAGGATTTGGTGCGTGAAAAAATTCTCGCCCATCATGCCGACCAGTTTGTGGTGTTGATTGATGACAGCAAACTGGTTAAAGCGATTGGCGATACCCATCCTATTCCGATAGAAGTTAATCCGGATAGCTGGCAACTGGTGCAAACCGCATTACAGCAAGCGGGAGGTCATGGTGAGCTAAGAATGAACGCGGCTGGTGATAATGTGTTTTTCTCAGCGGCCGGTTCACTGGTGTTGGATATGCAATTCAGAGATATCAATATTAAAACGCTGGATCAGTTGTTATCGTCGCTGCCGGGCGTTGTAGAACATGGCATTTTTTATCAGTTGGCCAGTGATGTGTTGGTTGGCCGTGATGATGGGGTTGAGCGTTTAACAGCCGATTAAAGGCAGCGGCGCAACTGCGCCGCTGCGATAAAGCTTATTTTTTCAGTTCTTCAAGGATGGTTTCGGCTTTGGATTTGCCAAATTCACCAGAGCCTTCGACGCCGAGATAAGTGACGTTGCCGTCTTTGATGATCATCGCAAAACGGTAAGCGCGAACACCCATGCCACCACCGGTCAGATCGCGGTCCAGTCCCAGAGCTTTAGCATATTCAGCACTGCCATCAGCCATCATCCGCACTTTACCGGCTGCATTTTGTTCGCGTCCCCAGGCGGCCATGACGAAGGCATCGTTGACAGCCATACACCAGATTTCATCGGCACCGGCCGCTTTAATATCATCTGCCAAAGCCACAAATCCCGGCAAATGCTGGGCACTGCACAGCGGTGTAAAAGCACCGGGCACGGCAAATAAGACAATGGTTTTGCCTTTGGCCATTTCCAGCACATCATGCGGTTGCGGGTTCATCGGGCAACCATTGTGGGGATCAAATTCGACACATTCGGTCAGTTTGCCGGCGGGTAATGTTTGACCAACTTCTATACTCATTTTGACTTCCTTTTATAAATTGCAAACCAAGTCACCCAGCATAAGCCAATTTTCCCGTATAAAAAACAGTTGGTTTGGTGATCGCTGACGACATCGTTATGATGGGGGGACACTAAATCAAAGGAGCTAACGATGGCCATGCAACAACCATTGAAGTGGGGCGTGCTCGGCGCGGCGCGAGTCGTAGAGAAACTAGTCCCGGCAATTATCGCTGCGGATAATGCTGTACTGGTAGCCATTGCCAGTCGGCGGGCCGGTGCGGCTGCCGAGGCTATCGAAAAATATGCACAGGGTCAGCCGATTGAGGCATTGGATGATCCTCAGGATCTGCTGGAACGTGATGATATTGATGCCATTTATTTACCGATGGCCAATGAAGAACATGCTGAGTGGGCGCTAAAAGTCATTGCTGCCGGCAAACATGTTTTGATTGAAAAACCAATGGCGTTGCGGGTCAGCGATATTGATGCCATTGCCGAAGCGGCTGATAAAGCTAACGTCACAGTCATGGAAGGCTTTATGTATCGCTTTCATCCGCAGCATGAAGCGGTACGGGAAATTATTGAATCGGGCGAAATTGGTGAAGTGCGCACCGTCAACACACATTTTGCGTTTCCGATGAAGCCAGCCCGCTTATACAGAGTGAATCGCAGTATCGATAATGGCGGCGGCGCCATGTGGGATATTGGCCCTTATGCAGTGCATACCGCGCGGTTGTGGTTTGCTGATGAACCTAAAGCGGCTTTTGCGATGGCAAATCTGAATGAGCACAGTGCTGATTTGAGTCTCGCCGGGCAGTTTGACTACGGTGATGGCCGTTATTCGCAGTTTGAAATGAGTTTTCAGCATGCCCGGCGCAGCACCTACGAAATTATTGGCACACTAGGCGGCATTAAATGTCATCAGGTCTGGCAACCCGCTGATCAGGAACCGGTTATTTCCTGGTGGACAGAAGCCGGCAAGCAGGAACACTTAACATTGCCCGTAGCTGATCAGTTTGTTCGCGAAATTGAGCATTTCTCTGATTGCGCATTGAATCATAAGCCAACGGTATTAACGCTGGCAGATGCCCGTGCTAACTGCGCGGCAATTGAAGCGGCATTACAGTCGATACGCGAGCAAAGGCTGATTAATTTGGCTTAAGTTTATTGAGAGAAAAAGTCTGGCAAATGTTGCTTGTCAGACTTGGATATTGATTATGAAAGTATCGCAACCAACAGCACCATTGCTGTCCGGCATTCGCAGCAGACTGATTCTGTTGGTGATGCTCTGTTTGGTGCCTGTGGCACTGGTATTGATTTATGCCGCTAATGAAAACCGGCGCATAACCGGCGCGCAAGCAATTGATAGCTTATCGACCATTGTTGAACTGATTGATAATGATTTCAAAGACTTAACGTACGCGTCAACGCAACTGCTAACCGCCCTGTCTTTAACCCCAGAACGTTGGTTGAGCCAATCAACACAATGTAATCAAAAATTGGCCGATATCAATAAACAATTTACTGATTACAATAATATTTATTCAGTCGACACCGAAGGTAATTTAATTTGCAGTGCTACCGGCACGCAAGATGAAGTTAATTTACTGGACAGAAATCATATCAAGCTTGCTCTTGGCGGCGGCCCGGCGATTTTGGGGCGCCCGACACAGGGTAAAGTCTCTAAGGAAATGGTGTTACCGGTTGCTTTGCCACTTTATGATGATGGCGGACAAATTATCGGTGCGATGGGTGTCAGTATCGGTTTATCGCAGTTTTTAAATCAGAACCAAAAAAGTCGCCGGCAGAGCGGTAAAGGTCTGGGTAATGTTACCGCAACTTTGTGGTGTCCTGATGGCACTGTGCTCGCCAGATCACCGGATCCATTATTTTTGACGGGTCACGATGCACGCGAAAGTGAGTTATTTCAAACGCTAATTAAAAATTTTAGTAGTCATCAAAGTCTTGAAGTTAAAGGGCTTGATAACCAGCCACGTTGGTATGCTTTTAACCAGATTGGCACCAGCAAGTCAGGAATTTTACTCAGTGTTGGCTTGCCGACAAGCGAGTTATTCAGCGAAGTTGATGGTATCTATTGGCGAACCTTGGCGGTGTGGGCGTTGGTTAGCTTGTTAGTGGTTATTGCTGCCTGGTTTGTGGGCGAAATCGCCGTGCGCCGGCCGGTAAGCCGGTTGGCTGACTTAGCAGAGCAGGTATCGCAAGGCAAACGTGGTATTCGTGTCGGCAAAATTTTCGGTGCTATTGAGTTGAAGGCGCTAGGCCAAAATTTTGACCAAATGGTTGAGCATCTGGAAAGTCATGAGCGCGAGCAAACGGCCAACCAAGCGGCTTTGACACAGGCCAAACACAGCCTTGAATTAAAAGTACGCGATCGGACAGCAGCATTGGAAAAAGTCAGTGATGAGGCCATTAACCGGGCAAGTCTGCTGGAAAAACAACGGCGTGATATTGCCATCATGAATGAGCTGACCGATATGCTGCAGTCGTGTAATACCCTCGATGAAAGCTGGCCGGTTATCGGTCGATCTTTGGCAACGTTGTTTGATAATACTTTCGGTATTATTTACATCTATCGCGATAGCGGTAATGCGTTGGTGGAAGGCGTGCAGTGGGGGACATCAGCCATCCAGCATACTGATACCTTCCCACCTGAAGATTGTTGGTCGCTGCGCCTGGGTCGTAGTTGGCTATATGAAGCGAACTCACGACATCCGGTTTGCGATCATGTCATCAATAAAGATGTTGAAGCCTATATTTGTGTGCCGATGCTGGCGGAGGGCAAAACGCTGGGCGTACTCCATATAGAATTGCCCAGCGAACAAGAGGCTCAATACATCATGGGTGATTTGGCACAGGCAGCGGCAGCACGATTAGCATTGGCTTTATCAAATATCAAGTTACGGCAAACGCTACACGATTTATCGATGCGTGATGTGTTGACAGGATTGTATAACCGGCGATTTATTGATGAGGTTTATGTCAACGAAATTTCCCGGAACCGTCGTAATAACAAGCCGTTATCGGTGCTGATGATTGATGTGGATCATTTCAAGCGCTTTAATGACACCTATGGTCATGAGGCCGGGGATGTGGTGTTAAAAGCCATGGGCGGATTACTGAAACTGCATTTTCGCAAAACCGATTTGCCGTGTCGGCTCGGCGGTGAAGAGTTTCTGGTGATATTACCGGAGTGTGATGCGGAGTCTGCAATGACACTGGCAGAAGCGTTACGGCAAAAAATCAGCGAACTCATTCTGTTTCATCATGGTAAATCGCTCGGCGTATTAACCGCATCTATTGGTGTTGCCAGTTGGCCAACGCCGTTTGAAGACGACACTAAGCTGATAAGTGCGGCCGATGCAGCGCTATATGCAGCTAAAAAAGCCGGTCGTGATCAGGTGCGATTAGCGCAGTTGCCCCGCAGTGATGCCGAATAAACAAGGGGCACATACATTAGACGGGTGTTAGTCCGACAAATAATATTCGACAGTCGATACCACACGGATTTTTTTGATGTGTGGATTGTTATTGTCGCGGGCGCTGATGCTGAACTGGCCCTGTGACGCTTGCTTGATTTTGCCCAAATGGCTGTTGGAATCAGCGGCAAATTTTTCGGCAACTTCACGGGCATTTTGCGTGGCTTCCTCAATCATTTTGGGTTTGATTTCATTGAGGCGGGTAAACAGATATTCGCTTTGGGCCTGATAATTATCACCGCTTAATACCAGGCCTTGTTTGCCCAACGTTGAGAGCCCGGACATCGCTTTGCGTATACCATCAATATTTTCTGAATAAACAGTGACGGTTTGCGTCGCGGTGTACCGAAATTCTGCTGGCATGCCGCCGCCATATTGCTGCGCTGATTTATCGGTGATGGCCGGGGCATTAATAGTGATTTCGGCATCGGTAATGCCTCTGCCGGTCAAAAAGTCTCGGACTTTTGCCGTGCCGGCTTCCATGGTCTGATACAGCTTGCCCAGATCATTGTCAGCCTCAGTAAATTGAATCGGCCAAATCACTACATCGGCCGGATATTCATGCTCAGACAGGCCTTTTACGGTGACACTGCGCTCCAGTTGTTTCATATCGAGCAGTGCTTTGCCGAGCAAAAAACCTAAAGCGCTGAGCCCGATGATTAAAGAGATCCCTAAAATCCAGGCTGGTATTACCCGTTGTTCAGACATGTGGAGCTCCTTTGAAGCGAGGTTTAACGCGCCGAAAAATGCTCAATAGCGTAAGCAACGCGATCGGCCGGTTTCATCCGTTGCTTTTTACCAAGACTTTCAATGTGTTGTAAGCGTGGCAATAAACCACGACCATTGGCAATCTGAATGGTCAGGCCGGGGCGGGCATTGAGCTCTAACAACATCGGGCCCTGAAAACGATCCAGCACAATATCGGTGCCCAGATAACCGAGGCCTGACATTTCGTAACAAGACACGGCAAGATGCAACAATTCTTCCCAGTGTGGAATTTTCAGCGTCATCAGGTTCACACCGGTATCTGGATGCAACAGCAGCGGTTTATCAAATTGTACGGCGCGCAGTGCGTGACCATCGCCGATATCCAGACCGACACCGACGGCGCCCTGATGTAAATTGGCTTTACCATTGGAATCGCGGGTTGATAAACGCATCATGGCCATTACCGGAAAGCCGCGAAATACAATAACCCGGGTATCGGGCACGCCTTCGTGACTGAAACCGCTGAAACAATCATCGAAATGAATCAAATCTTCGATAATCACCACATCAGCTTTACCGCCTAATGAAAACAGCCCGGCCAGAATGTTTGATGCGTGACGTTCCAAATCGCTGATAGTGGCATATTGACCGTTGGATTTACGGTAGCCATTTTCATCCTGACGAACCACCACTAAAATGCCTTTACCGCCCGAGCCATTGGCCGGTTTGATACAAAAGCCTTTATCTGCCGGCAGGATTTTGATTAAGTCTTTTACGCTGTGTTGTTCATTAACCGTGCCCAGTAAGTCCGGCACTTTGACGCCGGCTTCCAGGGCAATTTCTTTGGTTTTCAGTTTATCATCGACCAGCGGGTATAAATGCCGCGGATTGTAGCGGCTGATATAGGAAATATTGCGCTCGTTCATGCCCAGCACGCCGATCTTACTCAGCTTGCTGGGGTGCACATATTTGTCGCGAATATCTTTAAACCAGGTCAGCGGTCCGGTCATGGTTTTTCAATCTCGGTCAGCGGTTTAAAGCGTTTCAACTCCAGCAGACGATAGCCGGTATAGCTGCCAGCCATCAGCGTGATAGCCATTAAAATTAACTGAATGCCCAGGAAGTTGAAGGTCAAATGTCTGACCAGATCATTGTTCATTACCAGAAAGGCAATTATCGCTACCGCTAATGAACCACCGCCCTGAACCATTACTTGTTTGGCGCCTTCTTCTTCCCAGAGAATCGACATCCGTTCAATGGTCCAGGCCAGAATAATCATCGGGAAGAAAGTGATCTTCATGCCTTCAGTCAGACCAACTTTAAACGCAATAATCGAAAACAACGCGATCATGCCGATAACCATGATGATCACCGCTGATATTCGTGCCACCAGTAGTAAATTCAGATGCGACAAATAAGAACGGATAATCAAACCGGCGCCGACAATCAGCAAAAAGCCAACCAAACCAGTAATTAAGCTGGTTTGAATAAAGGCCAGGGCAATTAACACCGGCATAAAGGTACCGGAGGTTTTGATGCCAATCAGGATCCGCATCAGCACTACCATCAGCACGCCCACAGGGATAAGCAAAATATTTTTAAATAAAGCCTGTTCTTCAATGGGCAGATCGTAGAGTGAGAAATTGAGCAATTGGCTGTCGGCGAATTTTTGATTCAGCGCGACGCCAAAAGGCTGTTCCTGCTCGATCATAGAAAACGTCACACTGGAATTTTTGCCACCAATTACTTCTAACACCGGGCCGGAATTATATTGCCAGAGCATCAGGTTTTCGGGTTGGCCTTGTTTGCCGGTTTCGGGATGAAACAGGGCGTATTCCTTACCATCAAACACCTGTAAATAATCAATCAAAGTTTGCCGGCGGCGACCGTCTTCCAATTCCAGTGCATGCACTTGCCGCGCCGGAACACCTGACTGGTGAAGCAATTGCACCAGCCAGGCGCTGCGCGGTTTTACCTGCGACAATAATTCGGCAGTTTGTTTTTGATTATTAAACTCGACAATCAGTTCACGAGCCAGCGTATACGGTGAAGCCGAACGAGCCGTGGCGCCATCCAGTAATTGCTGTGCGGCAGTGGCGTATGGTTCTTTTTCAAGAGCCGCTTTGATTGCAGGTATTTTGATGCTTTGCGACGGAATAGCATAGGGATCGACCAGCATATCGACTTTGTAATATAAAGACTGGTTGCCACTGGCCTGACGGATCGACCATTCAACACGTTTACCGTTGGCACGTTCTTCATAGGCAAGGCCGTAACCGGGACTCGCTGTTTGCTGATTTAACTGGGTAAATCCGAGCTGTGTGCCGGGGATTGCCAAAGATGCAATAACTTCTTCACCGTCAGCTTCAAAATCGATTTTAGCTTCAATTGACCAGGTTTGCCGGGTTTCGCCGGGCAACCAGGGAATATCCAATGCCATATGACGGTGTAGGGTCAGACCAATGCCGGCTATTAATAACAAGCCGACCAAAACATAAAACGGCGTACGCGATGCCATAGATTTCCTTAGCTAATCTTAATTTTCAGAGTCTTCATCAACATCAGGTTCTAACGATGGTCGATTTTTAAGTGGCTCGGGCTTGGGCTGATGATAGCTTTTAGCCACATCAATCAGCGCGATATCACGCAAAAATTCACGACCCAGCAAAATTGGATAGGTCATAGAGGAGCGATCGGTCAGGGTAAATTCAGCGGTATCGGTAAATTCGCCAATTTTGATGGTCAGCGCCACTACCGGCCGGCGATCAATGTCTTCGCTGGATGCCTGACGAATCCGGGCAAAACGTACTAAAGGCGCTTCAACTTCGTAGCTGTCATCTACATCATCATCGGGCACCATGTTGAAACGTATCCATTTTTTGCCATCGCGTTCAAATTCGACGATATGGTGTGCCGATAAAGACGACGTGGTGGCACCGGAATCAACGCGGGCACGGAAAACGCGGTTAACCGCTTCTAACCAAAGCCACTCAGTACGGCCGAGAATAATTTTGTCATCGACTGATGGTGGGGCCACTGTCGGACATTTCTGAGGCGACTCCGGTGTGGTGGTCATCATCACCACCGGTTCAGGTTGTTTGTCTAGTTTGTCGTTGATGGTCAGCAATTGCCGGGAAGCCGCACCTTGTGACGATCTAACCTCATTCAGACTGGCCTGCTGTTTCTTCTGATTATCGATAATGCCGGCACAGTAATTACGCCATTTTTCATCGATACGGGTTTCCGATTCGAATAACGCAGTTTGTAATTGTGCTGGCGTTAAGGTCGGTTTTGGCTCCGACTGAATACAGCCGCTGATCACACCACAGATGATCAAAATGAGCGGAGTTTTAAACTTAACCATGGTAATCCTGTTTGTGTCGTTCGACGGTGGGTTGCCGTTAGTTTAGCAAATCGTAAATTGTACGCTTTGCCTTGGTTAACTTGCCGATTTTTTTGCAAACAAATGCACATACCGGCCTAAATCGCGATAAGCAGGCAAGCGACAGTATTGTTTTTCCAGTTGGTACAGATCATTTGCATCTGTTTCAGCGCGGGCGCTGGCCGGTAAATAGTCACTGAACACGCGAATGCCGCTATGACAGATAATGTTAAAACTGTTAGCCCGTAACCATTCACAGACCACATGTGGAAATAACGGATGCGGTGGACTGAGCCGGTCACCTGCACCAATATAACGGTCGTTGATAATTGCTGGCAAGCGCCAGCCGCCGCGCAGCACATTTTGATAGACCATGGCATTGCGGTTATAAAACATTAATGACAGGTAACCTTCGGCTTTAACCTTGCTGGCGATAATTTGTAATCCGGCCATCGGTTCGGCCAGCCATTCCAGTACGGCATGATTAATAACCAGGTCAAATTCCGGCAGTTCGTTTGCCAGCTGTTGTGCGGCCTGATGGTGAAAATCCGCCTGTAACCCGGCAGCAGTAAAATCAGTCCGCGCCTGACTGAGCAGCTTTTCCGAAATATCACATAAGGTTAATTGATGGCCTTGTTGTGCCAGCCACAAACTGATTTGGCCAAGACCACAGCCGGCATCCCAAATGTTCAATGATTGACCCGCAGCAATTTGCGCTAAATCTTCTTTAAGAATTTCCAGCCGCAGCCGGCCTTTTTCAGTGTTGTATATGCGGTCACTGAATCGTTCGGCCAAATCGTCAAAGTTGCGATCTTCCATTAGGCGGCGGGTTGCAGCAGGTTATCGAGCAGATTATCGAGTGTCAGAATCCGGCTGTCCGCATCAGGCATATCACCGGTAAATTTCAGCTTATCCTGACCATCCAATTTAAAGCGGGCTGGTTGTTTCTGAATTAACTCGATGATCTTGATGGGCTCAATATTTGGCTGCTGATCAAAAATCAGGCGGCCGCCCTGATCGTAAACATCAATTTTACGAATACCAATGGCTTTGGCTTTGAGGCGCATTTCATGGACGGCAAAAAGGGTTTTGACCTGATCCGGCAACAGACCAAACCGATCCACCATTTCGACCTGCAACTCATGCAAGGCGTCTTTATCCGCCGCAGCGGCAATACGTTTATAAAGTACCAGCCGGTTATGCACATCAGGCAAATAATCAGCCGGGATCAAGGCTGGCACGTGCAGATCAATTTCCACCATATGCCGGTCTAAATTGTCGGTTGACGGCGTCTGGCCGGATTTCAGGGCTTTGACAGCCCGTTCCAGCAGTTCGTTATACAAACCAAAACCGATTTCCTGCATCTGGCCGCTTTGCTCGTCACCGAGTAATTCGCCGGCACCGCGGATTTCCATATCATGGGTTGCCAGCGTAAATCCGGCACCGAGATCTTCAATTGATTCAATCGCTTCCAGTCGTTTTACTGCATCGGCTGTCATGGCATTTTGTGGCGGGGTAATCAGGTAGGCATAAGCCCTGTGATGACTGCGACCAACACGGCCACGGATTTGATACAACTGCGCCAGACCCAATTTATCAGCGCGATCAATAAAGATGGTATTGGCTGATGGCACGTCGATACCGGTTTCGATAATGGTGGTGCAGACCAGCACATTAAAACGCTGGTGATAAAAATCGAGCATCACCTGTTCCAGTTCACGTTCGCGCATCTGGCCATGAGCAATGGCAATCCGTGCTTCTGGCATCAGACTTTCAAGTTCGCGGGCGACGCGATCAATATCTTCAACCTTGTTATGCAGGTAATACACCTGACCGCCGCGTTTGATTTCACGGAGCATGCCTTCGCGGACTTTTTCGGCATCCCATTGCAAGACAAAGGTCTTAATGGCTAAACGCCGCGCCGGTGCAGTAGCGATTATCGATAAATCGCGAATACCGGAAATCGACATATTCAACGTGCGCGGGATCGGCGTAGCGGTCAAAGTCAGCACATCGATATGGGTGCGGTATTTTTTCAACTGTTCTTTCTGGGTGACACCAAAACGGTGTTCTTCATCAAGCACAAACAAGCCCAGCCGTTTCGGTTGAATATCCTGCTGCAGCAGTTTGTGGGTGCCGATAATGATATCGGCAGTACCGTCAGTGATGGCTGATTTGACGGTATCAAGCTGTTTTTTGCTGCGAAACCGCGATAAGACCTCGACTTTGACCGGCCAATCGGCAAAGCGATCTTTGAAATTTTCGTAATGTTGCTGGGCGAGCAGGGTGGTCGGCACCAATACCAACACCTGTTTGCCGGATTGCACGGCCAAAAATGCAGCGCGCATCGCAACTTCGGTTTTGCCAAAACCGACATCTCCGCAGACCAGCCGATCCATCGGCGTATCGGATTGCATATCGGTAATCACCGCATCAATAGCATCTTGCTGATCGGGCGTAGTTTCAAATGGGAAGGCGCCGCTAAACGCTGCATATTGATCATCAGGCGCCATCATCGGTTGTTTTTTATTGGCAGCACGTTTGGCGTAAATATCTAATAGTTCAGCAGCAACATCACGGGCTTTTTCGGCAGCACGGCGGCGGGCTTTTTCCCATTGCGTGGTGCCCAACTGATGCAGGGGAGCCAGTTCCGGTGCTGCGCCGGAGTATCTGCTGATAAGTTCTAAAGAGGCCACCGGCACATACAGTTTGTCGCCTTTGGCATATTCCAGCGTCACATATTCGGCTTCGACATCACCGACATCTAAACTCTGCAAACCTAAATAACGACCGACACCATGATCCTCATGTACTACCGCATCGCCAATTGATAGTTCGGCCAGATTACGGATGATGGCATCACTATCGCGTTTTTTGCGGCTGCGTCGCCGGCGTTGCATGACCTGCTGGCCAAATAACTGGGTTTCAGCGATGACGGCGAGTTTTAAAGCCGGGCTGTATAAACCGCGATCCATCGCTGCCACGGTAATGCAAAGCGGTGCACTGTCTTGCAAAAATGCATCGAAGTCATCGACGGGTTTGGGTTGCAGCTGATTTTTACGCAGTAAATCGAGCAGCGTTTCGCGGCGGCCGGCAGATTCAGCAGCAATCAACACCCGACCGTCAAAGTCCTGCAGGAATTTTTCCAGTGCTTCACAGGGCCTGTCCTGACGGGAATTCAGCGTCAGCTGCAGCGGCATAACGCTGGCGTAATTATGCTGGCCAGCGGCTTTTTCCAGTTCAAAATTCTGGCATTGCAGCCGTTGCCAACGCTTAAAGCGGGCAAATAAATCTTCTGCCGGCACAAATACGCTGGTTGGTGGCAGCAATGGCCGCTCCGGATCAACGCGGTGTTGCCGGTAGCGTTCCTGGATTTCTGCCCAGTAAGTTCCTGCGGCATGCGCGGTGTCGTTACTGTTTATTAGCAATGTGTTATCGGGCAGGTAATCAGTCAGGCAGGCCGTTTCTGCAAAAAACAGTGGCAAATAAAACTCAATACCGCCCGGCATATTGCCGTCACTGACTTCACGGTAAATCAGGCTGCGCTGCGGATCACCGTCAAAAGCATCACGAAACTGCTGGCGAAATAATTTAATGCTGTCATCGTTAACCGGAAACTCGCGGGCCGGCAGTAAATTAATCTGATCGATTTCATCAATGGAGCGCTGGGTTTCCGGATCAAAAGTGCGCAAGGTGTCGATTTCGTCATCAAATAAATCGATCCGATATGGCCGGCGACTGCCCATTGGAAACAAATCGACAATGGCACCACGCACTGCAAATTCGCCATGCTCGACGACCTGTGACACATTGCGATAACCGGATTTTTCCAGTTTTAAACGCCAGCTATCAATATCAAAGGTATCGCCGGTTTTTAATTGCAGCCGATGACCCGCCAGAAAGCTGGGCGGCGCAATACGCTGCATAATAGTTGCCACCGGCACCAGCAAAATGCCACGCTGAAAATCAGGCAATTGTTGCAAGGTTTGCAAACGCTCAGAAATAATGTCCTGATGCGGCGAAAACGTATCGTAAGGCAGCGTTTCCCAATCGGGGAAATGCAGAATCGGTAGCTTGTCGCGACCCAGATAAAAGCGGATTTCGCTTTCCAGGCGCTGGGCACTGCTCATATCATCGGTAATAACCAATAAAGGGCCGTCATGCTGCTGTGCGGCGCGGGCCAGCAATAAACCGGCAGCGCTACCATAAAGCTGGCCGGCGAGACGTTTATCACCAACTTTGGCCGGTAATGCGGGTTGCAGCAGACTGACTGACAAAAATGCCCCCTTAATGTGGCTGAAATGTGAAAAGCGCGCTATTTTCCCACAAATCGGCGATGCCTGTAGCGTGTTGAAAAACAAGCGAGCGCTGAACAGGTGAATTGATAATGCTATATTTATGTTATTTGCAAAGGGGCAGAAATTGGGAATGAAACGAATAGAAAATGTTGTGCTGCTGAAAGTCATTGGCACATTTGAATTGCTGGCGGCGCTGGCGATGCTCTACTTTTTTTACGAAGATGTGCCGGCAATTATCGGCGGTGTGATTTTGCTTGGCTTGTCGATCAATAGTTTTGTTCAGGCGCATAAATGCTATCAACGCCAATACAGCCCCGATAGTAATGGCGATAACACAAAATAAATGTCTGACGCGCAGCAACAGTCGCCGGCGGCCTTTGATGCCGCTGGTTTTGTAAAGGGCCTGACCGGTAGGCCGGGTGTTTACCGGATGGTTGATGCTGACGGTACGGTAATTTATGTCGGCAAAGCCAAAAACTTAAAAAAACGCGTTGGCAGTTATTTCCGCAAAACCGGATTAACGTCAAAAACGCGGGTGATGGTGGCGCAAATTGCGCATATCGACACCACTGTCACCCATACTGAAAACGAAGCGCTGATCCTTGAAAATAACCTTATCAAGGAGCTGATGCCGCGCTATAACGTGTTGCTGCGTGATGATAAGACTTATCCCTATTTATTAATCTCGGGTGATAATTTTCCGCGGCTCAGTGTGCATCGCGGTGCTAAACGTAAAGCGGGTCGCTATTTTGGTCCTTACCCAAGTGCCGGGGCGGTTCGCGAAAGTCTTAATCTGCTGCAAAAAATCTTTCCGGTACGACAATGCGAAAACAGTTATTACGAAAATCGCAGCCGGCCCTGTCTGCAATATCAGATCAAACGCTGCACCGGGCCGTGTGTCGGGCTGATTTCCGAGGCCGATTACCAGCAAGATGTGCAACACACCATTATGTTTCTGGAAGGTAAAAACCAGCAGGTTATGGATGACTTAACGGCGCAAATGAATACGGCAGCCGCAGATTTACAATTTGAGCAAGCAGCAGCGATCCGCGACAAGATCGTCAGTCTGCGCCGGGTGCAAGAGCGGCAATATGTCAGTTCAATGCAAGGTGATTCAGATGTGCTGGCGGCTTTGATCCGAGATGGTATGGCCGTGGTTGAGGTCAACTTTATTCGCGGCGGTCGCAGTCTGGGCAGTAAATCCTATTTCCCCAAAGGCTCGGCAGATTTAACTGAGGCCGAATTATTGTCGGCATTTATCCCGCAATATTATCTGGGCAAAGATGTGCCGGCGGAAATTCTGCTCAGTCATCCGCCAGCCGATATGCCGCTGTTACAGGAGGTGTTGCAATCGGAATCTGGGCATAAAGTCAGCCTGCGCCAGCCACAGCGGGGCAACGCGACACGCTGGCTGCAAATGGCGATGACCAATGCCGAGATCAGCCTGACCCAGCGGCTCAGTAGCCGTGCCAATTTATTGCAGCGTTTTGAAGCCTTGCAAGATGCCTTGCAACTCGATGAATTACCCAAACGCCTGGAATGTTTTGATATCAGCCACACCAGCGGTGAGCGAACGGTGGCTTCCTGCGTGGTATTTGGACTGGAAGGGGCGATCAAAGCCGATTACCGTAAATTTAATATTGAGGGTATTACCGGCGGCGATGATTATGCGGCGATGAATCAGGCGCTGAGTCGCCGGTTTACCCGTTTGCAAAAAGGTGAGGGCAAACGCCCCGACTTGTTATTAATAGATGGTGGTAAAGGCCAAATCACTGAGGCACGTGAGGTATTGGCTGAATTGAATTTATCGGACTTGCCGATTCTCGGTATTGCCAAAGGCCCTGAGCGGCGGCCCGGTGAAGAAACATTATTTTTAGTTGGCCGTACTGGAGAAGTTGTTTTATCAGCCGATTCACCGGCACTGCATTTATTGCAACAAGTGCGTGATGAGGCGCATCGCTTTGCCATCACCGGCCATCGGGCCAGACGCGCCAAAGCACGCAACACCTCCAGTCTGGAAGAGATCCCGGGGCTGGGCGCCAAACGCCGGCAAAAAATCCTTCAGCAATTCGGTGGCCTGCAGGAAGTAAAGCGCGCCGGTGTTGAAGATTTGGCAAGCGTTGATGGCATCAGCAAAGCCCTGGCGCAGAAAATTTACGACAGTTTTCATGGCGACAATTAACGGCTGCATAGTGCTACCATAGATTCATTCAAGGAAAGACAAGTCAATATGCTGAATATTCCCAATCTGCTCAGTCTGCTGCGCGTACTACTTATTCCGGTGCTGGTGGCGTTGTATTTTGTTCCCCATGTCAGTGCACCCGTTTGGGCAACAGTGGTATTTGTGCTGGCCGCAATTACTGATTGGCTGGACGGCTATTTAGCCCGTAAATGGCAGCAAACATCACCTTTTGGCGCATTTATCGATCCGGTCGCAGATAAGCTGATTGTGGTGGTGGCATTACTGTTGATTCTGTACAAATCACCGGTATGGTTTATTTTGCTGCCAGTCATTGTGATTGTGTTTAGAGAAATCACTATTTCCGCGTTACGGGAATGGATGGCCGAAATTGGTGCCCGTAATGTGGTCAAGGTTTCATCGATGGGCAAATGGAAAACCACCTTCCAAATGGTGGCCATTGGCTGCCTGATTTTTTATAAACCGCTGTTTGGTTTACCCATTTTTGAGATTGGCGTGGTGCTGCTCTACATTGCCGCGATCCTGACATTGGTATCAATGATAAGTTACCTCAAAGCAGCCTTGCCGGTATTGATGGATAAGGCTTGACAGATAATTATATCTGCCTATAATGCACGTCTTCCTAAGCGGGAATAGCTCAGTGGTAGAGCACAACCTTGCCAAGGTTGGGGTCGCGAGTTCGAATCTCGTTTCCCGCTCCAAGAACATCTAAAAGCCGCGGTCAGTCCAAGTTACTACTGCGGCTTTTTAGTCTTAAACATATCTCTGGCTGGGTGGCAGAGTGGTCATGCAGCGGACTGCAACTCCGTTAACGCCGGTTCGATTCCGACCCCAGCCTCCATTTTCTAAAATCCCGAAAACAAACGACAGCGCTTAATGGCGCTTTTTTTATGCCTGCAATATTGCAGTTTTATCTGTGCATCTACGTTTGAGGATTTGCGGTGGTTATAGCAACCAAAAAGCTTAAGAATCAAAAATCTCAAAGCTAACTAAGCTTCGTTACTTAACAGCGCACCCACCGGCAAGGTAAAAATAACACCAAAAGTTGCTGGTAATTAGTAATGTAGTTGTTGTGTTCATGTTAAATGTAGAAAGTTTATCAATTCAGGCTTGGCTGTGAATCTAGAAAAATGCTATTGTTTTTCTAGATTTAAAACAGGCTTAACATGATGAAAAGAATAGTAGATTCAATGTTTTACTTTATATCCGGTCACGGGAGGGGGTGGGCATTCTCATCCAGTGATTTGTTGGATCGATTTTCTCGTCAGCAAGCAGATAATGCGCTATCTGAGTTGGTTAAACAGGGCAAGATACGTCGCGTTGCCAGAGGAGTTTATGATTACCCGGCATATAGTGATTTACTGCAAAAACCGTTAAGCCCAGATATGGACATGGTCGCTCGTGCTTACGCACGCAAGAATAACTGGCGAATCGAGATCTCCGGAGAAGCGGCTTTGAACTTACTGGGATTGTCTACGCAGGTACCAGGGCTTTATGTTTACTTAAGTGATGGCCCGAGCCGTGAATACGATATTTTGGGGCAAACACTGGCTTTTAAAAAATCGAATCTGAAAAATATCGGTTTTAAATACCGTGAGAGTACCTTACTAGTTCAGGCCATCAAGGCGCTGGGTAAGGCTAATATTAATGATCGGGCTATAGCAAAGATGCGCGATTATGTTGAACCGGCAAAACGACCCAAAATCGTCAAAGATACGCAAAGCGCAACTGATTGGGTACATGCTGTGATTCAACAAGTGTGCCGCGTGGATTAAAGCAGAGTTATGGATAAAGTCTCAGCATTATCAGATCGACAGCGCAATGAGTTGTTCAGTGAGACTGCGGCTGAAATGAATACCGTGCCAGCTATTATAGAAAAAGATTTCTGGGTGGTTTGGGTGCTGGACAAGTTGTTTGATCATGAACGACTGAAATCCATATTGCAATTTAAAGGTGGCACTAGCCTGTCAAAGGTTTACAACGTGATTGGCAGATTTTCAGAAGATATTGATTTGATTCTGGATTGGCGGGAAGTGACTAAAGACGATCCTGAGTTACCCCGAAAAAATAATAGCCAGCAAAGTAAATTCAACGAAAAAGTTAATCTTGAGGCACAAGTCTATATTCGTGAGATGTTATTGCCGTTGATTACTGATGTGCTGCAACCGCATTGTCGGTGTGTAATTGATGAAGATCCACATGCAATTAAAGTGGCTTATCCGGTATTGAATCAGTCAGCGTATTTACGGCCGGAAATATTATTGGAGATAGGCCCTTTGGCATCATGGACACCTTCGGATGTGTTTGAAGTGTCATCGTATGCAGCACAATACTTCCCCAAAGTTTTTGACAGAGCAAGTTGCAAAGTGCCAACGATTTTAGCGAAACGCACTTTTTGGGAAAAGGCGACGATTCTGCATCAAGAAGCGCATCGTGCATCAGAGAAGGCGATGCCACCTAGATATTCACGGCACTATTACGATCTTGCTCTGATGGCACAATCAGCTATTAAAGATGAAGCTCTGGCAGATATGGCACTCTTGCAAGAAGTCGTGGCATTTAAACGGCAGTTTTATCCAAGTGCCTGGGCGCGATATGACTTGGCACGACCCGGAAGCTTGAAGCTTATTCCATCAAAGGAACGGCTCAATGAAATAGCCAGTGATTTCGATAGGATGCAAGAAATGATCTTCGCTAAAAAGCTAAGTCTGGATGAAATTCTGAGTACATTGATGGCTTTGCAGGATGAAATTAATGAAGCCGGATATATAGCTTAGGCGATATAAAACATTACTAGATCGTTTGCTGTCGCAATCAAGGTTAATATTCGATGAGTTTGTAAGTAAGCCATGATATTTGGACTGCAACTCCTTGTACGCCGGTTCGATTCCGACACCAGATCCATTTTTTACGCCTTGTGTTGTTCATTTAAGTTTTAGAAGCAATAAACAACGGCTAAGCATTACAAGCTTTCCGGCTCATGAGGTATTTCATTATTATTCTCTAAGTAGCATCTTGAGCTAATCATCGATACTATCCTACAGTGATAGTAAATCTCAGACTCAAGGACGATCTAGGTGCCAATTTTCAAACTAACTAATAATAAACTGGCCAAGCTTTCGGCGATTGCCATAAATAAAGAGAAAGACCTTCAACAACTGGTTGAGGCCAATCTTGAAGAAGTGTTAGACATGCACTTCATTGAATCTGAATACACCACAACGTTTGGTGGGCGTATAGATACCCTAGCAATAGACTCTAATGGCGCACCGGTCATTATCGAGTACAAACGTAATAAAAACGATAACGTCATTAATCAGGCTTTGTCCTATCTCAAATGGCTTCAGGCACAAAAGCAAGAATTCCTGGAAATGCTGGTATTTAAAAAGCTTGGTGAACAGAAAGCCAAAAACATCACCATAGATTGGAAAAATCCTCGTGTAGTCTGCATCGCTGAATCCTACAGTAAGTTTGATATCGACACGGTTGAAGTCATTCCAATGCGAATCGAGTTGTTCAAGTATCGATTCTATGATGGTGGGATTTTCAGCCTTGAACCAGTTGGCACAACTGAACAAGTGGCGAAATCCATTAAAACTCCAACTGTTGCTAAAGCTATTGAAGTTATTGATAACAGTGTGGATAGCTTACTTTTAAAAGCCAATAAAAACATTGTGGAACTCTTCAATGAGCTTCGCTCTCGCATTCTTGAAATTGATGAAAATATCATCGAGAGGGCAACAGCGCTTTATGTGGCCTACAGAGTGACAAAAAATCTAGCCGAGATTTATATTGGCAAAAATCAGCTAAAGATTCTGCTTCGCCCTGTTGACTATGATGACCCTGAACATAAAGTTGAGAAAATATCAGAGGGTTACAACTGGACGTTGGATAGGCGTGTATATATAAAAAATGAGAGTGATCTGGAATACACGCTGAAGCTTATTGAACAATCATATAAAGACGTACTGTAAAGTTTTATGGGTAATGAATAAACAACATCCGCGGAAAGCATGATGGTTAATCAAACACCAGAACAACAAGCACGCGACAGCATCGACGAAAAGCTCAAGCAAGCTGGGTGGTTAATTCAAGATTATCGAGAAATTAATCTTGGAGTGAGTTTAGGTGTAGCTGTCAGAGAGCATCCTACAGATACCGGTCCGGCCGACTACTTGCTTTACGTAAATCGCCAACCTGTAGGGGTGATCGAAGCAAAAAAAGATCAATCTATTCTGACGGCCCATGAGGCTCAAACTGCCCGCTATGCAAACAGCAAACTCAAATTCAGCAAGATTGATAACCCACTAGTATTTTTATTTGAAGCTACCGGCTTAATGATCCATTTCACGGATCTGCGTGATCCTGCGCCAAGAGCACGTGAGTTATTTCATTTTTTCAAACCAGAAACACTACAACAGTGGTATGAAAATAGAGAATCCACACGTTACAAGCTGCTAAACAATATGCCACCGTTGGAGAAGGCAACATTACGTGACTGCCAAGTTAGCGCAATAACAGGACTTGAAAAGTCTTTAGCAGAAAATCGACCCCGTTCCTTAATCCATATGGCGACGGGGGCAGGTAAGACCTTTACCGCAATTAATTCCGTTTATCGATTACTGAACAACGCGGGCGCCAAACGCATTCTATTTTTGGTGGATACCAGAAACCTTGGTAAACAAGCTCAACAAGAGTTTCATGCGTTTAAACCGCAAGGTAAAGAAACATTTTTTCATGAAAATCATATTGTTCAGCGCCTGACCAGTAACACCATCGATAGTGCAGCTGAAGTATGCATCTGTACCATTCAACGCATGTATTCAATTCTCAGTAATACCCCTATCGACGAAAGTGCTGAGGAAATGTCGCCATATGAATTTAAGCAGTTAGAAAAACAACAAAAAGTAGTGCAATACAACCCAAAGGTGCCAATCGAAACCTTTGATTTCATTATCATCGATGAATGTCATCGTTCGATTTATAACCTTTGGAAGCAGGTACTTGATTACTTCGATGCCTTCTTGATTGGTCTTACTGCAACCCCAGACAAGCGCACTTACGGCTTTTTCAGTGAAAACATCGTGGCGGAATACAGCTATGAAGATTCCGTTTTGGATGGAGTCAACGTTGGCTATGATGTTTATGAAATCGAAACAGATATAACCAACGCTGGAGGTAAAGTAGAAGCGAAAGAATGGGTGGACCATCGCGATAAACTCACTCGCAAAAAGCGTTGGGCACAAACAGAAGACGACAAAATTTACACGAATAAAGAATTAGATCGCTCGGTAGTGAACATCAGCCAAATCCGGCAAGTGATTAAGGCGATGAAAGAAGCCGTGGAAACCAAAATATTTCCTAACCGTGATGAAGTCCCAAAAACACTGATATTTGCCAAAACAGACAGCCACGCCGATGACATTATTCAAATGGTGCGTGAAGTCTATGGAGAAGGGAACGCCTTTTGCCAGAAGGTAACCTACAACGCCAAAGATCCAGATGCGGTGCTCAGTGACTTCCGTAACGAATTTAACCCTCGTATTGCCGTTACCGTCGATATGATTGCGACGGGAACCGACGTAAAACCTTTAGAAGTGTTGTTATTTATGCGTGACGTTCGTTCCAAAGGCTATTACGAACAAATGAAAGGCCGTGGTGTGCGTAGCCTCAGTTTTGAAGAGTTACACCGAATCAGTCAAAGCGCCACTAACGCAAAAGATCGTTTTATTTTGATTGATGCAGTTGGCGTAGAAAAATCTAACAAAACAGAAAGCCGACCTTTAGAACGAAAGCCAGGCTTGTCGATGAAAGACTTGCTACAGGGTGTTGCAATGGGACATCGAGATGATGACACCATCCAAAGTCTGGCAAATCGTCTTACACGGCTAAATAAACAACTCGATAAAAAAGAGCTGCAACGTCTTGAACAAGAATCAGGACAGACAGTTGAACAACTTGCTAAACAGTTACTCAAAGCCATCGACCCGGATGTGATTACAAAAACAGCACTTGAAATAACCAAGGCATCGGGCTTTACACGCAGTGAAGAATCATTAACCGAGCAAGAACTTGAATCCGCAAGAGTGCAACTAGTCAGTAAAGCTTGCGAACCTTTTGATGATCCCAAATTACGAGAAAAAATTGAATCTGCACGTCGCGAGCGAGAACAGGTTATCGATCACGTTAATCTGGATAATCTTGTGGTGTCAGACTTCAGTCAGCAAGCAAAAGACAATGCTGAAAAGTTGATCCAAACATTTGAAGAGTTTATTGCACTACATAAAAATGAAATCGCCGCCTTAAGTTTTTTCTACCAACAGCCCTATCAGCGCCGAGCTCTGACCTTTGACATGATAGAAGAGCTGCATGAACGATTACAAAAGCCACCCATTCTGCTCACTACTGAAAAGCTGTGGAGTGCATACAGCCGCATCAAGCCAAATCAAACGAAAGGGCAAAATCAAAAACGACAGCTCACCGATATCATTGCTCTGGTAAAATTCGCGGCCGGTTTAGATGATGAACTAAGACCTTTTGCTGAGCAGGTCGATGCCAAATTTAAACAATGGATCTTCCGACACAATGCCCAACGTAAGACGTCATTTACCCAAGACCAAACAGAATGGTTGCGTCTGATTAAAGATCACATTGCTGCCAGTGCAGGCATTGATCGTGATGATTTTGACTACAACCCCTTTGCCGATAAAGGTGGCCTTCAGAAGGCTTGGGGTCTATTTGAGAATGAACTAGATACAGTGATCAATGAAATGAATCAGGAGTTGGTAGCGTGATTGAAAAGGTAGGTTCGTTACCAAAAGGCTGGGTAGAGCTACCATTAGGTGAGGTAATTCATTCGCAAAAAGGGAAAAAACCATCTGATTTAGGAGAACAGTCAGATCATAGAACAATTCCTTATATAAATATTAAAGCATTTGAAAAAGGCATTTTCACCGAATTCGCACCAGAACAAGACATGCCCTATTGTGAAGAAAAAGATATTTTGCTTGTTTGGGATGGTGCAAGAGCTGGTCTTGCAGGACGAGGAGTAAAAGGCTATGTGGGCTCAACGCTAGCCCGCATAGATTCTGATCTAGTCAACTCCGATTATTTGTTTCATTTCATGCATTCAATCTATGGAGTTCTAAATACGCAGACAAAAGGTGTTGGTATTCCACACATTAATCCTAATGTACTTAACAACATTCCATTTTATCTGCCTCCAGAGAATGAACAGTCCAGAATTGTAGAAAAACTTGAAGAGCTTTTATCTGATCTTGATGATGGCGTTACAGAACTTAAAGTATCTCAAATTAAGCTAAGTCAATACCGACAATCGCTATTGAAAAGCGCAGTTGAGAGTAGCCTTACGGCAGAGTGGCTCGAACAGAACAAACCCAAAGAAACGGGTGAGCAACTGCTACAACGCATCCTAAAAGAACGTCGTGAACACTGGGAAAAAGAAAAGCTCGCCGAATTTGAAGCCAAAGGTAAAAAGCCACCCAAAGACTGGCAAAAAAAATATCCTGAAGCTGTTCAGCCTGATGTCACAGACTTACCTATTCTCCCAGAAGGCTGGACATGGGCTTCAGTTGATCAATTAGTTTCAAAGTCTAGTTATGGCACATCAGTAAAGAGTGATTATGATTCAAAATTCACTGCAATATTGAGAATACCTAATTTAATCAATAAAAAAATTGATATAAGTAATTTAAAGTTTTCTACAAAAGATTTAAATCTTAGGGATGAAGATTTTTTGCAAACAGGTGACATATTAATCGTTAGAACAAATGGGAGTATTTCATTAGTCGGTCAGACAGCTGCGATTCCTGATGATTTTTCGGGAGAGTTTTATTTTGCATCCTACCTTTTAAGGGTAAGACCTTTAATTTCAAGGGTATTGCCCTTTTGGATGGATGCTTACTTTAGCTCGCAACCGGCCCGAAAATGGATAGAACGGAATGCTTCTTCATCCGCTGGACAGAATAATATTAGCTTATCTACTTTTTTAACCTTACCCGTACCCTTGCCTTCTTTGCATGAGCAGAACCATATCAACACAAAACTCAGTTATGAGTTCACAAAGATACAAGAGCAAGTTGAGAAAAATGATAAATTGCTATTACAAGCGCAGGCTCAGCGAAAAAATATTTTAAAAGATGCCTTTAACGGTCAGCTTGTGTATCAAAATTCTCAAGATGAGCCTGCTTCCGTTTTACTTGAAAAAATTAGATTGAAACGAGTTGAGCGCAATAAACAAGCAACATCAAAAAGAACAATGAAAACAACTTCTAAAAAGGCAAAAGTCATGGAAAAACTAGAAGAAGTGCTTAAAAATAAAGCAGATTGGATTGATGCTCAACAAGCATTTAAAGAGTGTGGCGTAATCGATGGAACGGGTACCGACCGTATCGAAGAGCTTTATTCTGAGCTCCGGAAATTGAATAAAGAAAATCGTTTAATCGTTGAGCGTCGTGGAAAGTATGACATGCTAAGACTCAAAGTTGAGTAACAAAGATGCGTTTGGATAAGTTCAAAATAGGTTCGGAGAGAATTGGTGAGAAACAACAATTCAAAAATCTCAAAAACGTTATTATCGATTTTGATGAGGGAGAATGGATAACTGTTGTAATTGGTTGGAACGGCACTGGTAAGTCCAATGTGCTAGAGGCCTTAGCTACCTTATTTCGTGATTTAATAATGGAAAAGGATCAGTGGGGCAATAAAGATAAACCTAGCTTCGCTTATGTCATTCGTTATTTTTGCCATGGGAAAGAAATTGAAATCGATGCTGACCCTGATCGAGATAAAAATTTTTATAAGGTTAGTTATCGCGATTTAATGCGTTATCCTCATTGTGAGGGTGAGGAGAAAACTAAGTTAATTGATGAAGAGTCGATAGATCAAAAAAAACTAGCGCCATTAAAGTTTTCTGATTTTAAAAAACAACAAGACCAATTTCTACCTAAATATATTTTTGGCTATTATTCGGGGCACAGTGATAGGATGCAGGCTGTTTTTCGCCCATATCTTCAGCAGTATGATAAAAAACTTAGAAATGCGAAATCTGAAGACCCTGGTTTGAGACGTCTTTTTTATGCACTTCCAGTTCATAGCCAGTTTGTTTTATTGGCTTTTGTAATGCAACAGGATGATTTGGTTCAATCATTTCTTGATAGTCAGTTGGGGATTGATACCAACTCTGAATCCGAGAGTATTGATTCCGTATTATTAGTCCTTAATGAGCCTTCTTGGAACCTAAATAAGAGTAAAAAGCCCAGAGGTGAATACGGTGCCTGTCAAACAAATCCAGATATATTTTGGGGGGCTGAGGGAGTTGTACGCAGATTTTTAGATCGTGTACATCAAGTAGCAACTGCACCTATTCGAAATAAACGAAATGACGAGTCTACTTTCTGGAATAAAAAAGAGCGTGAATATTGTTATTTATTTTTAAAAGATCTCACACAACTTTCTAAAATGGTTGGAAACCAAAAGCCGCGAGAGTTTTTTCGAGATTTAGAAAGTACTTATGTTTCGGAAATGATTAGTGAAGTTAGAATACGCGTCAAGCTTAAAAAAAATGACGGTAGCGTCACTTTTCGTGAGTTAAGTGAAGGTGAGCAACAACTTCTCACTGTACTAGGCCTTTTAAGATTTACTGCTGAAGATGAAAGTTTATTTTTATTAGATGAGCCTGATACGCATTTGAATCCTCGTTGGAGCGTAGATTATATCGATTATCTTAATCGGTTTATCACTTCAGGAACAGAAAGTGAAAGCTCTAGCCATATTGTCTTAACCACTCACAACCCGATAGCAATTGCTGAGCTAAAGAAACAACAAGTTCAAATCCTTCATCGTAATCAAGACAATTTTGAAATATCTGCAAGAGAACCTGACTTCAACCCAAGAGGTATGGGTTATGCGGGCATTATTACTAGCGATATGTTTGGTTTGGATGCAGCATTGGATACTTATACGCGTGGTCTTTTGGAAGAAAAGAGAAAAATGTCTTTAAAAGAGCAGCTTAGTGTTAATGAAAAATCTCGTTTGAAAGAATTAAACCAAGAGTTGGAAGGGTATGGCTTTCGCTATTCATCTCGTGATCCTGTTTATGAAGAATATTTACGAGCCCGATATGAATCCGAGTTAAATATTCAGGGCGGAGAACACGTGGATTCTCAAGACAAACATCGACACCATGAAATCGGTAAAAAATTAGTCAAAAAAGCCATGGCAAAAATCAAGGAAGAAGGTCTTGAGAAGGATTGACCTAAATAAAATTCAAGCAGATCAAGAGTGGGAAAACTTTGCTGCCCAAGAGCAGCAAGCTATTAATAATGGTGTTAAACAGCCAAAACAAGTTTCCTATATTTGGAGTGGAGCTAAATTTCGGCTGAAAAATATCTCTTCAGGAAAGTGTTGGTACTGCGAAACTAAAGAAAATAGGTCTGATGATGCTGTTGACCATTTTCGGCCAAAAACTCTTTATCCTTGGTTGACATGTAATATTACAAACTTTCGCTACGCATGTACCTTCTGTAACAGCCTAAGAAAAGACCCCGAAACAGGAGAAACTAAGGGAAAAGGGGACCAATTTCCTCTTTTAGGTGGTGCTCGGGCTCAAAATTCACAGCAACTTGCAGCGGAACAGTATGCACTTATAGATCCCTGTAATGCTGCAGATGTTGGTCTGATTGATTTTCGAGATGATGGAAGACCCTGTGCTAAGTATCCTGATATGAAAAACAGAAATTCCCGAGCAATATTGTCGATTAAGGCCTATCACTTGGACCATCCAGAGTTGAACGAAGCTCGTCGACAGATTGCTCTACAGATAGCTGATTGGGTAAAAGTAGCTAATTTAGCTTATGAGCAACTGGATCAAGCTGAACAAGAAAAGCATGAAATGTTTTCTAGTATTGCAGGGAGTATTGGTCGAGCGATAACGAGTGATGCACCATTTTCAGTATTTGCAAAGAAAGTAGTCAAAGGATACAGAAACTATCCTTGGGTAGAAGATATTCTGGACTGTGTTTGAACAGGCTTTATCTAAATATTTGAATGAGAAATTATCAATAAATGAATGCAGCAACATTAATACAAAAAGTTTGGAACTATTGTCACACCCTTCGCGATGATGGGGTTGGCTATGGTGATTATCTAGAGCAACTAACTTACTTGCTGTTTTTAAAATTGGCTTATGAATACTCTCAGCACCCTTACAAACGCGATACCAAAGTTCCAAAAGAATATGCTTGGCCAACACTTTTAAATAAGACGGGCGAGACATTAGAAGAGCATTACCACAAAACGTTGAAAAAGCTCGGTAGTGAAATTGGCATGCTTGGAGCTATTTTCTTTAAAGCAGAAAATAAAATTCCTGATCCTGCAAAACTTTCGCGCATCATAAAAATGATCAATGAAGAGAACTGGATAAGCCTTGATGCTGATGCCAAAGGCGATCTATATGAGGGGTTGCTTCAACGCAATGCCGAAGATACTAAAAGTGGTGCGGGGCAGTACTTTACGCCTAGGCCATTAATCGACGCGATTGTGGCATGTATAAAACCTGATCCAATGAAAACCATTGCGGATCCAGCTTGTGGGACAGGCGGATTTTTTCTCAGTGCTAATAAGTGGATTCTTGAAAACAACAAACTCAACAAAAAAGAAAAAGAATTCCTTCGTGATGAAACATTCCACGGTAATGAAATCGTTCCTTCTGCACGTCGATTGTGTTTGATGAACCTTTTTTTGCACAACATTGGTAGCTTGGATGGTGAACCAGAAGTTGAACGCTCTGATGCTCTATTGAATAAACCGTCAGAGCATTTTGACTACGTTTTAGCTAATCCCCCATTTGGCAAAAAGAGCAGTATCACGATTACCGACGCCGAAGGCGAGGCAGATAAAGACTCGTTAGTTTATGAGCGCCAAGATTTTTGGGCGACGACCACCAACAAACAACTCAACTTTTTGCAGCATATTATTTCCATGTTGAAAGTTAATGGCAAAGCCGCTGTGGTATTACCTGACAATGTTTTGTTTGAAGGCGGGGTTGGTGAGCGGATCCGTCGCAAATGGCTTGAAACATGTAATGTGCATACCATCCTTCGTTTACCTACAGGAATCTTTTACGCTAATGGTGTAAAAGCTAACGTTGTGTTTTTTGATAGTGCACCACGTGATGGGAAAGTGCATACCAAGGGTGTTTGGTTTTACGATTTGAGAACCAATAAACACTTCACATTGAAACAACGCCCGTTAGCCCTGTCTGATTTGCAAGAGTTTATTGATCTTTACCATGCGAAAGAACGTGAAGAGACCGAGCGATTTAAATACTTTAGCTATGAACAGATAGTTGCCAGAGATAAAGTCAGCCTCGATATCTTTTGGCTAAAAGATGACAGTTTGGATGATTTGGATAATCTGCCTTCACCAGCCATTCTTCAACAAGAAATCATCGACCATCTTGAAGCTGCTTTGTTGGCATTCAAGGATGTAGCAGTTGGTTTGTCAGAACAAAGTTAGCCAGTTTTACAAAGGACTGTAGTGATAAAAAAAGTTGAATTAAATAAACTTGCGGCTATTGAATATCATGGTGCTGATGGTGTTACTCAACATTGCCTTGATGCCATAGTCAGGTTAATCCAGTTTGGTGATCGGATTGAAAAAGCTTGGTTATTGTCTGGAGAAGCAGATCAGTGGAATTGCCGCCATCATGCTTTTATTCTGAGCATTAACTATGGTGATTTAGTCGCAATAAAATCTGGATTTGCCTCTGGATATGGTGGTGAAGGCCCCGGAGGTTTATCAAAAGCATTGCAGTTGCTGATTAGGCACAAAGCTGAAATCGAGGAGCATGAGATAAAACCGGCGGTGATGGAGAGACTAACCTATGGAGCTCTACTAAGTAGTGATATTGACTTCATTAAATCCTCTCGTCCAATTAGGCCGAATAGATTTCGCGACTATATCTTTCACAATGATGAACGAACTACAGAGGTATTCAGAGATAGGGACCTCAACTACTTATTTCCACCAGTAGTTCCTTTAGCTACTCTCGATGCGAGAATTATGGATCTTGCACTAAATCTTGAGGAACATCCTGATGCCTCACTTCTTTCTGGTTACAGACGCTTGGAAGGACTTGTAAGAAACAAGCACCCTGAGTTGGCAGGGTTGAGTGCAGCAAAGTTATTTTCGAAAGCCTATCAAAGTGATAATGCATTGCTAGAATGGGCGGATGTAGAAAAGTCGGAAGCAGATGGGCGAGCTTCATTATTTATTGGCGTTTTTAAGAGCTATAGAAATAAAAGAGCTCATCATGAGCAAAAAAATGACTTAAAGAATGCCGTTCGTGAATTTATTTTGTTGAATGAGTTATTTCTACTTGAGTCAACATCAATCGTAAGAGATTCCAGTTAAACACAAATCTAGTAAAACCATAATATCAGGCGCTTTATGCGCTTTTTTATGCCCCATTTTCATCAACACCATTCATTTCCATCCAAGCCCCTTTACTGCCAAGAAGCTAGGTGTGTTGGACGATGTTCAACAATTTATCGCAGAACTGGATAGCCAGATGGATAAAGCAATGCGTAAGGTCGAATTGAATGCCAAATCGCAGAATGTTGATATGGCCATTGCTGAGCTCATCATGGCAAAAACTTATGAAAAAGCGCTCTGGTTAACGCAGACGCAATAGTTAGTAATATTGTCCGACAAATTCAAGTTTGTTTAACAGGATAAAGCGTCTTCAATTTGCGTAATCAATCGCCTGGGTAAAAAACTTGATCAGGAGCCGCAAAACTCCCTGATTGAAACTTTACGAGAGGATGTTTATCTTTTACAGCCTTTAACTAACAGAAACTGGCCGACAGAGGTACCCAATAATGCCTGATATTGTTGTGATGTTCTTTTTGCTGGGTCTGATCAGTGGCCTGGTCAAATCAGATTTAGCGATCCCCAAAGCTGCTTATGATGTGCTCAGTTTGTTATTGATGCTGACCATAGGTTTGAAAGGCGGTATGGGTCTGCATGGCAATATGGGCATGCACCTGGTCACAGAGTTGCTGGCAATTGCATTGCTGGGCTTCCTGATCCCGTTATTGCTGTTTCCCCTGTTATTAAAAGTCGTTCGCCTGAGTATTGCTGATAGTGCCAGCTTTACCGCACATTATGGTTCAGTCAGCGCCGGTACCTTTGCCGTAGCTCTGGCTTATGCTGAAAGCCAGCAACTGATGGTCAGCGGCCAGGTCACGTTATATCTGGTGTTACTTGAAGTGCCGGCGATTATTGTCGGTTTGTATTTATTCCGGCGGTTTGCGCCACAAGCTTCAAATACCGTCAGCCCTCATGGTTTGTTACATGAATCGATTACCAATCGGGGGGTCATCTTATTAATTGGTGGTGTCATTATTGGTTGGATGTATGGGCCCATAGATGGTGCAGGGGTAACGAGTCTGTATACCTCGGCATTTATGGGTATTCTGGCGTTGTTTTTACTGGAAATGGGTTTGGTTGCAGCAGATTCACTGAGCAAAATTCAGTGGCAAAATATCCGTATTATTGTGTTTGCACTGCTCGCACCACCGATTCTGGCACTTTTCGGTGCGGCAACCGGCCATCTACTGGGTTTACCCGGTGGTGCCATTTTAATACTGGCTACGCTGACGGCCAGTGCCTCTTATATTGCAGCACCTGTTGCGGTTAGAGCGGCGATTCCTGACGCCAATATTGGTTTGGCGATGCTGGCATCTTTGGGTGTGACTTTTCCATTCAACGTTATCGTTGGTATTCCGTTGTATCACCATCTCTTTTTATAAGTAAAAATTACTTACAACACAAAACGAAGCAGCTGGATTTTGCTGTTAATCTGCGACTTTAATAATTGTTTTTGAAGAATTTTTCGCATTTTTCTGACTAACGTTCATAATATGTTTCTTCCCTGATTTCTGGAGCATTTCTGTGCCGTTTGCCAAACCCCGCCTGTATGTTGTTGTCTGCCTGATGATTGTCGGCCTTAGCAGCGCGCACGCTGTGGCAACCATGCGTGCCGAGGATCTGGCCAGAGGTCTGGTTGAAGCGTTGGTGGTCAAACTTAACCAAACGGGTTGGCAGGTTCAGGTAAATAAAGTCACCGCCAATCCCTACAATCACAGTGTGCTGGTCGAAAATATCCGCATTCGTGACAAACTGGGCCGTTCGCATTCAATTGATACCTTAACGCTGAAAAATATTGAGCTCAACGAACAACGTGATTTTGTGAAGTCCCTTCATTTGGAAACGCGCGATGCGGTGATTACGCTGATTAAACTAACCGAAGCGGATAATAAGTTTAATGAGTTGCACAGTTATTTGCAGGCGTTGGGTATTAACAGCGGCCGGATAGGCCATCGGCAATTATTGGCGCTGGATTACGATGACGTTCGTGATCAACTGCTGGTGACGATGGAGGGTCAGTTGCATCATCCTGCCGATAATAAAGCCACGTCACTGGTCGATTTTCGCTGGCACAGCCGTTTTAACAATGTGCCTGACTTAAAGCAGCAATTAGCACTGTTGGGTAATCCAGAAAATCGCGCCGCATTGATTCTGCCATGGTCCCAGTTAGCGCTGATTTCGGGGAATTTATCGTTACAGGATCAAGGTGCCTGGGAGCCGTTAATGCGTTCTGCTGCTGCCCGGGAAAATATGCCAGAAGCCGATTTCCGTGCCCAGCTCAAACAACAATGGCAAAGCGATATCAATAGCTGGCGTGCATTGCCCGTACCGCTAAAACAGCAGGCCACGGATGCCGTCGGTGTATTTGTCGACAGTCCACAACCTGCCATGCAATTGAATGTTGATGCTACTAACCAGCAGGGCAATAGTCTGATGATGGCGATAATGACGTCAATGATTAGCCCGATGGTATTAACCCAGTTATTTGAGATCGACCTCGAAGCTGAGTAAGCCGCAATTATTTGCAGGTGGCGACAGTTTTGTTAATCTGCCTGAAACTGCCTACACAGAAGGTTATGGCAAACGGCGTGAAGTTTCTCTCAGGATCGGTTCATCGGTTTTTGCAATTTTTGCCTGTTGATGACGACAATCCGGTTTTAGTGGCATTGTTTTCTGGCAACTCACCGAACATCTCAGTGAAACGCTAACCCACATGACAGTGGACCCCACTTCAGGCCAAGTTTGCCACGCTAAAAATGCATTTAGCGTCGATACAATCGGCGATGCAACTGGGCATCGATATAAAATATAAAGCAGAATTTCACATGGCACACAGCGACGCTATGATTCAATAACAATATGTCGTTGACGATGTTCTCTGCTGGCCTCAGTGACGATTTAACGGTGGTATTAATCGACAGCTGATTTATTGCCTATTCAGGGCAGTTAACGACCGGGCATTTAGCAGCATTGGTCGCACTGTTTTGCTGCATTTCATCAACGGTTGACTGAATATTGGCATCACCCGGCGCCAATTTTATTGCACATTGTGCCGCTTGTTGTGCCGATACATCACATTGTAGTGCCTGCAAACTATAGGCACGGTTATTCCACAACACGGCAGTTTTCGGGTTTGCGGCCAGCAGATCAGCATATACTGAATCTGCTTTTGCAAACGCTTGCTGCTCAAAATACAAATTGGCTAATGCCACACCGGGTTCGGCAGCATCGGACCAATGTTTGATAGCCGTTTGATAGGCGATTTCCGCCGCATCGGTTTGACCGGTTTGCTGTAAATCATAGGCTGCCTGCATCCAGCGGGTCAGTGATGCATCAGCTGGCAGTGAATCAGGCGGCACGATGACCAAACCCCAATAATCAGCGCGTGCCCAGGTGCGTTCAAATGCGGCAAAACTGGTTTGCCATCGTTTGCTTTCACCAGAACGTAAAATCAATTCATTTTTAGCAACATCAAAGCCCACCACAACGGCGTAATGCCATAACGGCATCCATTGGTAGGACAAATTTTGCATGACCAGCACCGGGTGCCCAGCCTTTATTTGGGCCAGAATTGCTGTTAGCTGGGGCTCGATAACATAAGGCACCAGGCCTTTTTCACGCGTGGCGGCGACCATTTCAATTTGCAGGCTGCCTTGTTTTTCCGGAATATAAATTTTATCGACCAGATCATCTGGCAATACATCAACACCGCGATATTGCATCACCGTGGCCAGCGCTGCCGGGCCGCATTGATACTGGGTTTGTGGATAAAAAGGCACGGACGCCAATTCATTAGCTGCTTCGGCAAAACTGGAAGACGGTAACGCCTTGGTTTGAGGTGTGTGGCTACAGGCTGATAGAAAAACCGACACCAATAAAAAAACACCCAGCCGTAGCTGGGTGTTTTGATTGTTTAACCAATGATGCATCGTTCTGATATTAACGAACCGGATGGATGAATGAGAAGATGTCAGTCGCACCGATCACATCGGTAATCACGAATACGACAAAAATCAACAAAATTGCACCGAGAATACCCCCCGCTGGCATATCAGCGATTTGATCATTCAACTGGGCAACTTCGGCATCAGTCATTTTGCTGACACGATCCTGTACTTGTTCAGGGGCAACACCATAAGCCAGCAGTTGCTTTTGAACATCTTCACGATCCATTAACTCAATAAGTTGCTGTCGATCATATTCAGATTGCTGTGATTGCAACACGTCCGGTGTGGTGACCATCGCGGCTTGTACCGGCAGCGTAATAAAACCCATAAATGCCCAAAGGGCGAACCATGTAATCCACTTTTGTTTCATATAGCCTCCGTTATTCACAACAAAGTTGACCTGTCACACTCATCAACATAACAAATTTTTGCATTGATAACCTGTTATTTAAAAGGGAAATGTGTAACAGATCAAAATTTATCGCTGTAAGGTATTTTAGACTGTGCGATAGCGCACAAAATCAATCATCCAACAGTAGCCGAAACGGCGTGAAATCGTACATGCAGGGTGTATATTAACGTCGTGATCAGGTTGGCAGGTTTGTTTTAAATAGTCGTCAGCGTAATGAAAAAAACCGATATCACCCTTTACGCTAAAACACGTGACCGAAATGATCGCGGTTTGTATCAGTCAGCGGCCGCCGATTGACCGCGTAATTTAGCCAGACAATTTTTGGCAATATTGCTCAGAAACCGATTTTTCGGCAGCGCACCTTCGGCAAATGGCACCGGCCGGATTTGCTGCATGGCGCTGATACCGATGCGCGCCTGATACAAACCAACACCAATCCCCTGGGCAACACTGCCGGCAATTTTGCCACTGAGGCCCAGGCTGGTTTTTTCGGCCATCAGCGTCAGCCCTGCCTGGGTGCTGTAAGACAATAATGCCACTTTGCAAACCCGCAAATTTAAACGCCATTGCGCCAAAGTGCCTAACCGCACGCCATAATGCTGATGAATTTGATTGACCATTTTCAGCGTTTTCCAGACGACCCACAGCGTATCAACGATAGCCAACTGACTGACGGCCACCAATACGGCGCTGTGCACGCTGTCGCGCTGAATCAATTGCAATGCTTGTTGATCCAGTTTATTGAAAAACTGTTCGTCAATTTGCTGGACCACCTCACCGTCATGAAAATAATCCGGTAGCTGCGCCATCACCGTGGCAAGCATGGCGGCATGTTGGGTGTCTGCATAGAGTTTTTCGAGTTGCTTTAACCAGTCGTCAGCACGGCCCCGACTTTGTTCATGGCGCATTTGCTCAGCGGCATTTCTTAAAAAATCGACCCGGCGCATTTGCCGGCGACTTCGCCAGCCCAGCCATAATTGCTGAGCCGACAGGGCTAATAAAATCACCACCAATATCGCAAAAACACCGGCAAACAGTGGATTGTCAGCCAGTAATTGCTGCATCAACTGCCACCAGTCATAGCCAAGCCAGACCACTAATACTGCCAGCAAGCTGAAAAACCAGGCTTTTAAACCACGGTGACTGGCTTTCGCTGGTGGCAGCATATCAATGGCAAAATCGTCTTCCACCGAATCAGGCAAGCTGGCCGGAAAACTGTCACGGGCGGTAAAAAAACTTTCTGATGAATGCGGCGGGGGCTTTACCGTCTCCTGAGGTTTGTCTTTGAAATAAGGATCTTGTTCTGTCACTGGAATTTATCTCCAATCAAATCACGCAGTACTTTGTCCATGCGAATATGCGCCAGCCGGCCACCTGTCGATAAATCAGGGTTCAGTGGCGGTTGTAATTCCGGGGGCTGCCAGCCGGCAAATTGTTGCCATTGGCTGGCATCGGGGATCATTGCCGGTATCGGTGGATGGCGTAATTCGCCAAAACGGCCGTCATTAAGCGTGGCGGTCAGATAATCCTGATGATCGTTGCTGCTGCGAACGGCGGCGGCAATTTCCGTTTCAATCTGGATCTGGTTACGCACCGACTGCGGTGTGATCCGGCTGATAATGTCATCCATCAATTGGCGCATTGCTTCATGTTGGTGCATGACGATGCGATCCGGTTTCGAGGCCAGAAACAGGATTTTTTCGACTCGTGGCGCCAGCAGATCCAGCAGACGATTACTGCTGCCGGTTTGATAACTATCGATAATCCGGCTGTACGCCATTAGCATATCGTCGAAACAGGCTTTGCCATTGCTTAAGGCCTTGACGACATCAATCAGCATTACTTGCCGGTCGATGCCGGTAAAAAAGCGCTGATAAAACGGCTTCACCAAACGTTTTAAATATTGCTGGTAGTGGTTTTGTAATTGTTGATACAGCGAATCTCCCGGGGCGTTTTGCAACTGAGCAAGGCTATAGGCCTGCAAGTTGAGCAATGGCAAAACCGCAGGTAATTGACCGCTGTCATCAAGTAAGGCCCTGCCTGGTTGCAACAGCGTCAGGCCTTGCTGTTTACACGAACGTAAAAACTGCTGGTAACGGCTAAATAAAGCATCAATGACCGCGCTATCGGCGCTTGCCAGCGGATCCAATGCCGTCAGATCTGCCACTAAACCAGGGTCAATAGCGTCGCGTGGTGCTTTTTGCATTAAACGGCCGGTATCCAGACACCAGTCGCGGTAATTTAAAGACAACATCGGCAAATCGACCAGCCATTCGCCGGGATAATCACGGATATCAACCGTCAAATGCCGTTGCTCGCCAAGCATGCCGGACCACATGGTTTTTTGTTTAAACTGGATTTGTAAACGGGCGCCACTGATGTGTCGGGTAGATGCTGGCCAGCGCGGTGGCTGGGCGGATAAGGCGTCGATGCCACCCTGATAATCAAATAAAGGTAAACCGGGAATGGGCTGACATTCAATGGCCAGCAGCCGGCCATCGCGGGCCGGTAAAAAGCCGCCAAGGCCGGCATGATGAGAATATTTGAGTTGATGGATGAGGCTGGTTAAAAAAGTCGATTTACCGCTGCCACTAAAGCCGCTGATGCCAATTTTCAGATGACGGTCCATGGCCCGATTCAGCAGGTTTTCGCTTTGATGTTGAAATTGCTGCCAGTGCTGTTTGAGCTGCTGGCCCAATGGTGCAGCCTGATTTGCCATACGATTCTCAATATTTTTAAAGGTTCAGCATAGCAGACTGCTGAAAGCGTCAGTAATTCAGTGGTTGACTTAGTTAGTGAGCTAACTATAATGAGGCTTACTATGTTGCAGCTTAAAGATCTACCTGATAAAGAAATACTCAGCCGCTTTGCCGAGCGTTATCCGCAGGCAGATGTGACGGCGGTACTGACGTTTTTAAAGATATTGCAGGTAGGTACTGATTTATCATTGGCTTTAAATCAATATCTTGCAGGATATGATTTATTACAAGGGCGCTGGTGGGTGCTTATTTTATTGATGCGTGAGCCTGATAAAAGGGCGACACCATCACAGCTTGCCGCGCAATCCGGCGTGTCACGGGCAACGATGACTGGATTATTAGACGGTCTGCTGAAAGAGCAACTAATCAGCCGTGAACATGCCATTGCTGATCGCCGGCAAATAGAAATCAAATTAACACCTGTCGGACAGGCTAAACTGGATGCCGTGATGCCCGGCTACTATAAACGGGTCGCCGGCATGATGTCGTCGCTGGACAACAGCAGTTTAGAAAACATGATGCGCGCACTGACGACATTGCATCAGCAACGTCAGCTTTTTTATAACTAAACCCAACGGAGAATTTCATGAAAAAATTAGCAAAATGGTTGACAGCTGCCACGATGGTTGCTGCTTTAGTAGCTTGTGGTGAGAAGTCAGCAGTGGATGCAAATGAGGTTATTGACGACGCTAATACCAGCTGGAATAAAGCGTTTAATGCCCAGGATATTGAGGCATTGAGCAATATGTATATTGAGCAGGCCACTTTATCTGCCGGTGATGGCAAAGTGCTGGCGGGCCGCGAACAAATCGCCGGGTTATTCCAGAGCTTTTTTGATAATGGTCTGCACAATCATCAAATCACCTCTATCGCCAGTTACTCATCAAAAGGTCAAATCAGCCAGCTGGCTAACTGGTCTGCAGATGTTGAAAATGAAACGGGTGAAACCGTGACTTACCAGGGTGTATTGATGACAGTTCTGCAAAAAAACGCTGATGGCGAATGGCAACTAGCTTCGCATATCTGGAATATGGCGCAATAACTTAAACCAGTACGTCATAAAGGGCCGTCTTTCTTCGGGAGGGCGGCTTTTTTATGGGCGTCGATGTCGTTCTCACCAAAAGTGTGCGTATTGCACCAAATTGGGACATAAATAAATATATTAGTTACCTGTTAAAAATTAAAAAACAATGAAATCAGTCATGTAGCGTTTGGCACAATGTCTGCAATGCTTACGGCAGAGATAACGCTGGAGTAAAGCATGAAAGAAAAACTGGTGCTGATAGGTAATGGCATGGCGGGGATGCGGACGCTGGAGGAACTGTTAAAGCTCACCCCGGACAAATACCAAATCAGTGTGTTTGGTGATGAGCCATACGGTAACTACAACCGCATTATGCTGTCACCGGTATTGGCCGGTGAGAAAACCATTGATGACATTATGATCAATGATCTGCAATGGTATGAAGACAACAATGTCACTTTATACAGTGGTCAGCGGGTTACTAAGATTGATCGTCTGAAACGCCGGGTCATGACCGATGATGGTCTGGTGGTCGAATATGACCGGCTGTTACTGGCCACTGGCTCCAAACCCTTTATGTTGCCGTTACCGGGTGCTGATTTACCGGGCGTTATCAGCTTCCGTGATATTGCCGATGTCGACACCATGATTGATACTGCCAAATCGCACCAAAAAGCCGTCGTCATTGGCGGTGGTTTGCTGGGGCTTGAAGCTGCCAATGGTTTAATGATTCAGGGAATGGACGTCACCGTAGTGCATATCAGCGACACGCTGATGAATATGCAGCTCGATAAAACTGCCTCTGATCTGATGCTGGATGAACTGAAAGGCAAAGGTCTGAAGTTCCTGATGCAACATGAATCTGCCGCTATCGAAGGTAAAGATCGGGTTGAAAGACTGACCTTTAAAGATGGCAGTTCTGTCGACGCGGATTTAGTGGTCATGGCGGTCGGTATCCGGCCCAATGCCACATTGGCACAATCGGCCGGTATTCATAGTGAACGCGGTATTGTCGTTGACGACACCATGCAGACATTTGATCCGCGGGTCTATGCGGTGGGTGAATGTGTGCAGCATCGTGGCACCACTTTCGGGCTGGTCGCACCATTATTTGAGCAAGCCAAAGTTTGTGCCAATCATTTAGCGCAAATGGGTATTGCCCGTTACATGAGCAGCGTCACTTCGACCAAGCTGAAAGTCACCGGTATTGATTTGTTTTCAGCCGGTAATTTTATCGGTGATGACGACAGTGAAGATCTGGTTTTCAAAGATGCTGCACGTCATGTTTATAAAAAACTGGTGATCAAAAACAATCAGCTGATAGGTGCCGTTTTGTATGGCGATACCATTGATGGTGCCTGGTATTTCCAGCTGATGCGCGATGGCACCGATGTGTCGAGCATTCGTGAAAACATGCTGTTTGGCCAGCATCATTTAGGTGATTCCGGCCACGGCGCCAGCAATGCGGTTGATGCTTTGCCGGACGAAGCCGAAATCTGCGGCTGTAATGGCGTTTGCAAAGGCGATATCGTCAAAGCCATCGGCAAACATAGTTTGTTTACCCTTGATGAAGTCAAAGCCCATACCAAAGCGTCGGCTTCCTGTGGTTCTTGTACCGGTCTGGTTGAGCAACTGCTGGCCTCAACACTGGGCAGCGACTTTAATGAAACGCCGAGCAAAAAGGCAATGTGCGGTTGCACCGGCATGAGTCATAACGAAGTTAAATCGGCGATCACCGAACAACAGCTGAAAACCATTCCCGAAGTGATGCAGGCACTGGAATGGCAAAATGCAGATGGTTGTCACAGCTGCCGGCCGGCGCTGAACTATTATTTGCTGAGCACCTGGCCCAATGAATATGTTGATGATCAGCAATCGCGGTTTATCAACGAACGGGTGCATGCCAATATTCAGAAAGACGGCACGTATTCAGTCGTGCCACGGATTTGGGGCGGGGTCACCAATCCACGCGAGCTGCGTGCCATTGCCGATATTTCCGATAAATATAACGTACCGACGGTGAAAATTACCGGTGGTCAGCGTATTGATTTACTGGGTATCAAAAAAGACGATCTGCCGAAAATGTGGGCTGATTTAAGCGAAGCTGGTTTTGTTTCCGGTCATGCTTATGGCAAGTCGCTGCGTACCGTTAAAACCTGTGTGGGCAGTGAATGGTGCCGCTTTGGTACCCAGGATTCCACCGGTCTTGGTATCAAGGTCGAAAAAATGACCTGGGGTAGTTGGACACCGCATAAATTCAAGATAGCCGTATCAGGTTGCCCACGTAACTGCGCCGAGGCAACGATTAAAGATATTGGCGTGGTCTGTGTTGATTCAGGTTATGAACTCCACGTGGGCGGTAATGGCGGCATCAAGGTACGTGCCACTGATTTTCTGTGCAAAGTAGCAACCGAAGAAGAAGCAATGGAATACATTGCAGCGTATATGCAGCTCTATCGTGAAGAAGGCCATTACCTGGAGCGGACGGCACCGTGGATTGAGCGGGTTGGTCTGAAACATGTGCAGGCGCTGGTAGTTGACAATGAGGCCAATCGCAAAGCATTGGCAGAGCGTTTTTATGAGTCACAGAAAAATTCTCAGAATGATCCGTGGGCTGAAGAAGTTGCCAAACAGCCACAAAAATATATCCCGATTAAGCAGGTAGGTTAATGGAAACAAATTGGACTGAAGTGGGCCCGCTGGAAGATATTCCACAAAAAGGGGCTCGCGTATTAGATAGCAAAGACGGTGATGTCGCCGTATTTCGCACCAGCGGCGATGAAGTTTTTGCCCTGTTTGATCAGTGCCCGCACAAAAAAGGCCCTTTATCGCAGGGGATTGTTTACGATAAACGGGTGGCCTGCCCATTACATAATTGGGTCATTGATTTGGGCAGTGGCCAGGCCACCGGCCCCGACGAAGGCTGTACGCGTAGTTTTGCCACAAAAGTGGAAAACGGTGTGGTGTTTATCGCTTTGTAAAGGAGCTGATTTTGGCTACAACCACCCACACAACTTGTCCTTATTGTGGTGTCGGCTGCGGTGTTTTAGCGACACCGGAATCTGACGATACGGTAACCATTGCCGGTGACCCGGCGCATCCGGCCAATTTCGGTCGCCTGTGTTCAAAAGGTTCGGCGCTTGGTGATACTTTGGGCCTCGAAGAACGTTTGCTGTATCCGCATATCGCGGGTCAGCGGGTCAGCTGGGATCAGGCGCTGGATAAAGTGGCCGGTGAATTTCAGCGGGTCATTGACGAACATGGCCCGGATGCGTTGGCGATTTATGTCTCCGGGCAGATCCTGACCGAGGATTACTACACCGCCAATAAGCTGATGAAAGGCTTTATTGGTAGTGGCAATATCGACACCAATTCAAGGTTGTGCATGTCATCGGCTGTGGCCGCGCATAAACGCGCCTTTGGCAGCGATGTCGTGCCGGGTAATTACGAAGATCTGGAAAGTTGTGACTTATTGATTTTGACCGGCTCCAATTTAGCCTGGTGTCATCCGGTATTGTTTCAGCGTATCAGTGCTGCCAAAGAAGCACGGCCTAATATGAAAGTCGTGGTTATCGATCCCCGTAAAACCGCCACCTGTGATATTGCAGACCTCTTTTTGTCGGTAAAACCAGGCAGTGATGCCTTTTTGTTTAACGGTTTGCTTAATTATTTAAAAGATTGCGATGCACTCGACTGGGGCTATATCGAACAGCACGTTGAGGGCTTTGCCGCGACGTTGCAGGCCGCCAAAGAGACGACTGGCAGTATTCCCAAAACCGCAGTAGCCTGCGAGCTCAGTGAAACCGATGTTGCTGAATTCTTCCAGCTATTCGCCAAAACACCCAAAGTGGTTACGGTGTTTTCGCAGGGCATTAACCAGTCAGCCAGCGGCACCGATAAATGTAATGCCATTATCAACTGTCATTTAGCGACTGGTCGTATTGGTCAACCCGGTATGGGGCCGTTTTCGATGACCGGACAGCCCAATGCCATGGGCGGCCGTGAAGTGGGCGGTCTGGCCAATCAACTGGCAGCACATATGGAAATCGGCAATGCTGAACACCATGACCGTGTGTCGCGTTTTTGGGGTACGGATAAGCTCACTCATACTGCTGGCGCCAAAGCCGTCGATATGTTTGCCGATATTGCCAGCGGTAAAATCAAAGCGGTGTGGATCATTGCCACCAATCCGGTGGTCAGTTTGCCGGATGCCGATGCCGTTAAAAAAGCGTTGCAAGACTGTGAATTTGTCGTGGTCAGTGATTGTGAATCACGCACCGATTGCACCGAAATTGCCGATGTTTTATTGCCCGCTTTGGCTTGGGGTGAAAAAGATGGCACTGTCACTAATTCTGAACGGCGCATTTCTCGCCAGCGGGCGTTTTTACCGGCACCGGGCGAAGCCAAAGCCGATTGGCAAATCATCCGTGATGTTGCTGCCCGGATGGGCTATGCCGATGCTTTTGACTTTAAATCGTCGCTGGATGTATTTCGCGAACATGCAAGCTTATCCGGCTTTGAAAATAATGGTAGCCGCGATTTTGATATCAGTGCGTTGGCGGATTTCAGTGATGCAGCTTTTGCCGACTATCAGCCATTACAGTGGCCGATATCGGTCAAAAACCCCCAGGGCACATCACGTTTATTTGCCGATGGCGAGTTTTTTACCCCCTCTGGCAAAGGCCGTATGGTGCCAGTAACACCGCAAATGCCACAGTTGTCGGATACCGAAAATTATCCGCTGATTTTAAATACCGGTCGTATTCGTGATCAGTGGCATACCATGACCCGTACCGGTCGGGCGCCACGTTTAAGTAATCACACACCTGAGCCTATTATTGAGATGCATCCACGTGATGCGGCGCGCTGGCAATGTGCAGATAAATCGTTGGCGGTGGTTGAGAGCCCTTATGGCCATTTAATTGGCCGGGTGCAATGCAGCGAGGGCCAGCGATTGGGTAGCGTGTTTGTGCCGATTCACTGGAATGGCCAGTTTGCTGCGAATGCGATTGCTGATGCATTGGTGGCACCGATTACCGATCCGATATCGGGCCAACCGCAAGCCAAACAAACGGCCGTGGCTATTCGGCCGTTTAAGGCCTTATGGCATGGTTTCATTCTATCCAGACAACCGCTGGATCTGGCGCAAACCAGTTACTGGGTCAAAATCAAAGGCCAGCAATTCTGGCGTTATGAACTCGCTGGTGAACAAGCGTTATTAAATCCGTCGCATTGGGCACAAACGGTGGTCGGTCAGGATGGTGAGTGGCTGGAATTTGCCGATAAAAAAGCCGGTCGCTATCGCGCCGGTAAAGTGGTTAATGAACAGTTGCAGGCAGTCGTATTTATTGGCCCGGATCATCATTTGCCGGATCGCAGCTGGCTCAGTCAATTATTTGCTGCCGGTCAACTCGATAATGCCCAGCGGCAAAGTCTGCTAATGGGGAAAGCACCGGGTGGTCAGGCTGATTTAGGACCGATGGTTTGTGCCTGTTTTGGTGTTGCCGAACAAACGATTTGCAAGGCGATCAGCGAGCAAAAACTGCAAAACGTTGAGCAAATCATTGCTGCTTGTCAGGCCGGTGGTAATTGCGGTTCCTGTATTCCGGAATTAAAACAGCTGCTGGCACGCACCGGGATGGACAGCTAGCACCTTCATGGTGCTAGTTAAATGCGCTGATTTTTTATAAAATCAATATAATTCAATAAGTTAAAAATAGGCATATATTTTGCTCATTTAAAATCTGATTAATTTGTGCACTGTAACGTCGCAGTGTCAGCCCTTGGTAATGCAGCCATGTTTCCGCAACCGCGGTGCATGGCTTTTTTGTTTTTAGAGGAATCAGAATGAAAAAAAATAACCGTACATTTGCGTTGAGCCTGCTGACCGTGACGTTGAGCAGTATATTCGTCGTACCGCAGGTCGCAGCAGATGACAGTTTCATTGAAGCGATGAAGTCCGGCAAAGTCAGTTTTTCGGCGCGTGCCCGTTATGAATCAGTCGAGCAGGATAATGCCCTGAAAGATGCCGATGCATTTACCATTCGTACTACATTGGGTTATGAAACCGGTCGTTTAAATGGTTTTGGTGGTTTTCTGGAACTGGAAGATGTGACTGATCTGGGCGGTGATAATTACAACAGCACCACTAATGGTGAAACAACGTACTCGGTGGTTGCCGATCCGGAAGGTACCGAAGTTAACCAGGCTTATTTAAGTTATCAGGGCTTTGACTCGATGCTGAAATTTGGCCGGCAGCAAATTACTTATCGTGATGCGCCGTTTCATCGTTTTATTGGTAATGTCTTATGGCGACAAAATCATCAAACCTTTGATGCGTTTTCTATTCAACATACCGGGTTGCCGGATACGCAATTGAGTTATGCCTATATCAATAAAGTGAATACCATTTTTGGTGAAGATGCGAATAACGGCATTATCAAAAATGGCAATATTGATTTAAATGGCCATCTGGTCAATTTGCAATACAGTGGTCTGCCGATTGGTAAGTTGGAAACGTATGGTTATTTTCTTGATTATCAGGATGCCGAGCCAACGTCATCTAAAACGCTGGGCTTACGCTTAAGTGGCGCGCAGCCTTTATCCGATGCTTTCAGTGTGGTGTATACCGCCGAATATGCCAGCCAGGATGACTATAAAAGTGGTGTGATGGATCGCCAGGATTATTATCTGGCTGAGCTCGGTGGTAAATACAAAGGCTGGTTGCTGAAATTCAGTCATGAAGTGCTGGAAGGCGATGGTACGTTCAGCTTTAAAACACCGTTGGGGACCAACCATGCGTTTCAGGGCTGGGCAGATCAATTTTTGAATACACCAGCGCAAGGTATTCAGGATAACTATTTAACGCTGGTCGGTGATGTTTTCGGCGCCAAACTGGTCGTGGCTTACCATGATTTTGAGACCGACTTTGACAGCCTGGATGCTGGTGATGAGTTAGATATCATGCTGGAAAAAAACTTTGCCAAACATTACACGTTGGGCATTAAATACGCCGACTATAACGCCGATGAAGAATTTGCATCGCTGGTCGATACCGAAAAATTCTGGTTATACGGCATGGTTAAATTCTAAACAGATTTAATCTCTGCAAGCCGGGCTCAGGCCCGGCTTTTTTTTGCCTGTTATATATGCACCAGATTAGCGCGGCTTGACCCGCAGATTAACCAATTTAATGCAGTTTATGGTTTTTGGTGTCTTTTAATCTGTTGATTTGTATAAATAAAATGTATGGCACGGCTTATGCAAACTGCAGTGTGGAGCCAGCGAAGGAGGCCAGACCATGGGATATTTGATTGACGCATATTATCTGTTTCGAGAATTGTTCAAGTTACTGTTCATGGTGTTGATTTCTCCGCTGGGATTGGCGGCAGGCTTCTTCCTCAGCTGGGAATAAGATGATGACATTTTGGTTTATCAGCATCGCCAGCTTACTGCTGCTGGGTTTGGCAGTACGCTGGCGCCAGCAACAGCGTTCGCAGCATCAGCAATTAAGGCTGGGGCTCACTCATCTTTCACATTTGCAGCAGCTTGTCATGCTCTGTCAGCAGCATCGTGGTACCAGTAATGCCGTGGTCAATGGCGATCAAAGTCTGCGACCACAATTAATTAATCTGCAACAGCAAATAGATAGCTTTATCAAAGATCGGCAAAGCCGGGCGCTGGAACGTTTCCCGCAATGGCAGTCTTTTATCGATCACTGGCCCCGTCTCAAACAAAGCGTCCTGAACAGCAATCAGAAAGCTTTTCTGCTGGTGCGCCAGCATAACCTGATGATCGAAGGACAGTTATCGCTGATTGACGATGTTTCTCGCTATTACCGGTTACATCATTTGATGCTCGACAATATGACACGGGTCTCCGAGGTTTGTCTGGATACCCTGCGCGTTGCAGAAATGATTGGACAGATGCGTGCGATTGGTTCGGGGATATGTTCCCGTGGCAGAGTTGATGGCGCTGATGCAATTGCATTGGAATTCCTGTACCGCTCGGTGCAGGGCCGCACGGAAGCATTGCTGCGTGAACTGCAGGCCATCAAAAATCCACAGTTGCGCAAGGTTTTGAACAGTCAGCTGCCTTTGATAAGAGAGCATATCAGCCAATTGCTGCAACTTGTCGAGCAGGAAGTACTGGGCAAAAAAGTTACCCAATTAGACGCTACAAAATATTTCAGTGTTGCTACTCGTCCCATCAGCGCTGTGCTGGACAGCTTTAATATCATTACTCAATACGCTGTGAATAATTATGCAAAACTCATCTAAATCTTTAAAAAAACATGCTTTCGGTCATCATACTATGCTGGTTTGTGATCAGCCGGATATCACCGGGACTATCACTGATGCGCTGGCTGACAGCGAATATGCCATTGATCAGCCGCTGCAAAGCCTGTCGCAGTTATCCATCAGCCAGCATCTCAGTGATATGACCATGTTGATCATTGCCGTTGACCGCTGTGACAGCGACATGATGCTGATGATCGAATTATTGTTGGCAGAAAAGCCGCTGCCAATAGTTATTTTTACCCAGTCATATGATCCGCAGGCACAGCAAAAAGCAATTCAAGCCGGCGTGGCAGCGTTTGTTGTTGATGGTTTGCAGACCAACCGGTTACTGCCTTTATTACAACTGGCAACCATACGGTTTGCTCAGCAACGTAGTTTGTTGGATCAGGTGGATACGCTGCGTACCCAACTGGCCGAACGTAAAGTTATCGATCGTGCCAAGGGTTTGCTGATGCAGCAGCGCCAGTGCAGCGAAGATGAAGCCTACAAACTGCTGCGCACTACGGCAATGAATAAAAATATGCGTTTGGCGATGCTGGCTCAGCAGGTGGTGTCGGCGGCCAGTCTGTTGGAATCGGCTCACTGAAAAACGCTTGCACTGCAATGGTGCCAGCACTGATTGCAGTGAGCCAATGCAAAGCAATAAGCACTCCGTAAAGAATTATATAAATACCTAACATGCTGTTTTTAATGTTTTTTTAAACAGGAATATTAGTGGCATGTTTTCTGCAAAAGGTCTGTATCACTCCAACGGCGGAATGAGCATTGACGGTGCATGGTGGCACTACCTCGTTGACCAGTTGGAGATCGATATGTCAAAAGCATATAAAGTTTTGCACAAAGCTGAGCCCTTAGTGTTATCAGCTTGTTTATTGTTAGGCTCGGCGTTATTCAGCATGACCATTCATGCGGCACCCGGTGACCTTGAAAAAGAAGAGTTAACGCTCGGTTTTATTAAGTTAACTGATATGGCACCACTGGCCATAGCTTACGAAAAACGCTTTTTCGAAGATGAAGGCCTGTATGTCACCCTCGAAGCCCAGGCAAACTGGAAAGTACTGCTTGATGGTGTTATCAACGGTCAATTAGACGGTGCCCATATGCTGGCCGGCCAACCGTTGGGCGCAACCATCGGCTATGGTACCCAAGCCGATATCATCACCGCCTTCAGCATGGATTTAAACGGTAACGGCATTACCGTCTCCAATTCGGTGTGGGACGCCATGAAACCTAATATACCGATGGCAGAAGATGGCAAACCAGTGCACCCGATTTCGGCCAGCGCTTTGAAACCGGTGATTGAAAGTTATAAAGATGAGGGCAAACCATTCCGCATGGGTATGGTGTTTCCGGTATCAACGCATAACTATGAACTGCGTTACTGGTTAGCTGCCGGTGGTATTCACCCCGGTTATTACGCACCGCACAAAGGCGATACCAGCGGCCAGATCCAGGCTGAAGCTTTGTTGTCAGTGACCCCACCGCCACAAATGCCAGCCACGATGGAAGCTGGCACGATTGATGGCTATTGCGTCGGTGAGCCTTGGAACCAGCAGGCGGTCTTTAAAGGCATTGGTGTCCCGGTGATTACCGATTACGAAATCTGGAAAAACAATCCGGAAAAAGTCTTTGGTGTCAGTGCCCAGTGGGCCGAACAAAATCCCAATACCCATATCGCCCTGGTAAAGGCGTTGATCCGCGCGGCACATTGGCTGGACGCTGATAACAATGCCAATCGTACTGAGGCGGTCAATATTTTATCGCAGCCCTATTATGTTGGCGCTGATGCCAAAGTCATTGCCAACAGTATGACCGGCACCTTTGAGTATGAAAAAGGTGATGTCCGCGACGTGCCAGACTTCAATGTGTTTTTCCGTTATAACGCGACTTATCCCTACTACAGTGACGCGATTTGGTATTTAACGCAGATGCGCCGTTGGGGTCAGATCTCAGATGCCAAACCAGACGACTGGTACAAAGATATGGCCAAAAAAGTTTATCGGCCGGATATCTATGCCATCGCGGCTAAAGAGTTGATTGCCGAGGGCAAACTGACCGCTGAGGACTTTCCGGATTTTGCATCGGAAAGCGGTTTCAAGTCGCCACAGGATGATTTCATTGACGGTGTCGTTTACGACGGCCAGCAACCTAATGCCTATCTGGATCAATTTTCGATTGGTCTGAAAGGCGATGTGGTCATCGATTAAAGCAGGGAAAGGATTAAGCCGTTTATGAAAGACAAAATTATTTATTTTATGGAAACGGCCGGTCTGACATGGTTGATCCCGCTGGTACGTCTGGCCAGCGGGGAATCACCGACGCGGCAGTTACAACAACTGGCAATGTTGATCGGTTTACCGTTACTGGCAATGGTGACGTTTGTGTTTTTCTGGCATGTCGGTGCCGCCAAAGTGGAAACCAGTCTGGGGCAGTTACCGGGACCGGTACAGGTTTGGGAGCAAAGCGGTAATTTGCTTGATGAGCACCAGGCTGAACGGGCGCGGGCAACCGCTTTTTATGAACGTCAATTGGCGCGTAATGCTGAAAAGCTGGCAGAGAATCCCGATGCCGAGGTTAAGATTCGGGACTTTACCGGCAGGCCGACGTTTGTCGATCAAATCTGGACCAGTCTGTTTACCGTGTTTGTTGGCTTTTTACTGGCGACAGTGATTGCGGTGCCGATTGGCATTGTCAGTGGCCTCAGCAATCATTTATATGCTGCGCTGAATCCACTGATTCAGATTTTTAAACCGGTATCACCACTGGCCTGGCTACCGATTGTCACGATGGTGGTCAGCGCCGTCTATGTGTCGGCGGATCCGATGTTCGAAAAGTCATTTATTACCTCGGCGATTACCGTGATGCTGTGCTCGTTATGGCCGACGCTGATTAATACGGCGGTGGGCGTATCCAGCATTGACCGGGATCTGATTAATGTCGGCAAAGTGCTGCGGCTCAATTATATGACCACGGTCTGGAAAATCGTTATTCCGTCATCGATTCCGATGATTTTTACCGGATTGCGTATTTCGTTGGGGATTGGCTGGATGGTGCTGATCGCTGCCGAAATGCTGGCGCAGAATCCGGGGCTGGGTAAGTTTGTCTGGGATCAGTTTCAAAATGGCAGCTCGGATTCGTTGAGCCGGATTATGGTGGCCGTGCTAACGATTGGTTTGCTGGGTTTTGTGTTGGATCGACTGATGCTGACGCTGCAAAAGCTGTTTTCTTACGATAAAAATGCGGTGATTCGCTAGGAGCCAATGATGGAAAGTTATTTACATTTGGATCACGTGAGTATTGATTTTCCCACGGCTAATGGGCCGTTTCGGGCGCTGGACAAGATCAACCTGAAAATTGATAAAGGCGAATTTATCAGCATTATCGGCCATTCCGGTTGTGGTAAATCGACGGTGATGAATATTGTCGGCGGTTTGTATCAGGCCACTGAAGGCGGCGTGGTATTGCAAGGTAAAGAAGTTAATGAACCGGGGCCGGACCGGGCCATTGTGTTTCAGAATCACGCACTGTTTCCGTGGCTGAGCTGTTATCAGAATGTCGAAATTGCCGTGAAATCGGTATTTGGCAAAAGCCGTAGTCGCAGTGAAATTCGTGACTGGACCTTGCACAATTTAGAACTGGTAAAAATGACCCACGCCAAAGACAAACTGCCGGCGGAGATCTCCGGCGGTATGAAGCAGCGTGTCGGTATTGCCCGGGCATTGGCGATGGAACCCAAAGTGTTGCTGATGGATGAACCTTTTGGGGCATTGGATGCACTGACCCGCGCACATTTGCAGGATTCGTTGATGGAGATTCAAACAACGCTCAACAACACGGTGATCATGGTCACGCATGATGTTGACGAGGCGGTGTTGTTGTCGGACAAAATTGTCATGATGACCAACGGTCCGGCGGCCACCATTGGTGAAGTGCTGGCGGTGGATTTGCCCAGACCGCGGGCCCGGCTGGACTTGGCTGATGATGCTGATTACAACCATTATCGGGCAGCGGTGATTCATTTTCTGCATCAAAAATATAAACGCGATGCTGCCTGAAACGTGGGTAAGGCGTTAAGCCTTAGATAATTTCGCAGCAGGGAAGCGAAATATATGAAGATAGTTGTTGGGATATTACTGCGTATTTATGGCTGGCTTTGCAAATAATGGCCTGGAATTTGAATGATGTTTAGCTCGTGCCAAATAAAGCGAGCCGCCGTGAATAAATCGTTGTCTGACAAAATCAGTAATTTGTATGTGTCTGCCAACTATCGTCAGTTGACACTGAGCAGTCATTTTCAGCCAATCTTCAGTATTTCGCATCGCCGGCCGGTAGGCTTTGAGGGCTTGATTCGTGCTAAGGGTCAGCAGGGTGAAAGCCTGTCACCATTGGCGTTGTTAGCGATACCTGAAAACAGTCAGGATAATTTATCGCTGGATCGTTTGTGCCGGCGACTGCATATGCATAATTTCAGTCGTCAGCCCAATGGCGAAGCCTGGTTATTTTTGAATTTGAATTCCCAGTGTCTGGTTGAACAGCGGCCAGATAAGGGATTCATGCAGGCTTTATTCAGTCAGACGGGTTTACCACCGCACCGTATTGTTATTGAAATTCTGGAAAGCGAAATTCAGGATCGGCACTATCTCAGAGAGTTGATTAACCACTTTCGTGAAATGGGTTGCCTGATTGCCATTGACGATTTTGGTGCAGGCCACTCTAATTTTGACCGAATATGGGAATTGGCACCGGATATTGTCAAAATTGATCGCAGTCTGATCTACGGTGCCGGTCAATTCAGCCGGGTAGAGCGAATTCTGACCGGCATTGTTTCCCTGATCCATGAAGCCGGCAGTCTGGTGGTGATAGAAGGGGTGGAAACTGAGCGTGAAGCGTTGGTCGCTATCGCTGCCAATGCCGATATGGTGCAGGGTTTTTATTTTGCGAAACCGCAGCCAGCGATCCAGTTGGATAATAGTTTCGCAGGCAAAATTGACGAACTGCTAAAACACCAGCAGTCGCAGCGATTCAAAAACAGCCATAGTTACAATCAGAATTTCAAAAAAATCGAAACGCTGTTCCGGCAAGCAATCAATCATTTTGCCATCAGTAACGCTTTTGATATCAGTAGTCATTTATTGTTTCAGGATCGCCGTGCGGTGCGTTGTTACCTGTTGGATGAAGCCGGTTATCAGATGGCTCGTAATGTCTATTCACCGCATTATCAGCAGCAAATGGACCCGCGCTTTACGCCGTTATTATCCGGTGATAATGCCAACTGGTCTCATAAGCATTACCACTTTCGTGCGGTCGAACATCCGGGGCAAATGCAAATCAGCCGGCCGTATTTATCAGTAGCTGATTCGCGGATGTGTATCACTGTGTCACAGACCGTGGTGATGGATGACAAATTATTTGTCTTCTGCTGTGATTTAGATTGGCTGGACGACAGTTAGTCAGGCGCATTGGTTTATGACCAGATTAAATAACCGCCTACTGGAAGTTTTACGTAAATACCGGCACTTTTTACTGCCACTTGGCTTGGTGTTACTACTGGATATCAGCTTGCTGAGTGTGAATTATGTGATTTCTGCGCAACTTGAAGCATCATCAGTCCATATCAACATTACTGGTCGGCAACGCATGTTGTCACAACAAATGAGCAAGGCCGTGTTGCTGATCGAATACCAGCAACGAAATGGTTTGGGCAGTCAGGCCGCCTATCAGGAGCTGAAACAGGCGGTCACGTTATTTGATGCCACACTGAATGCCTTTTATCTGGGGGGGCGTACTGAAACCGCTGACAATCACTTGATTGATATTGAAGCCGAGCAGCAAACGGCGATACGCCAGACCTTAACGGCGGCGATGCGTCTGTGGCAGCCGCTGCGAGATGATTTATTACTGATCAATCAGCAACCGGCGGTGATTGAGCGGCTGATCCAGCGTATGACCGATGATAATTTACAGTTGTTGGAATTGATGAACACGCTGACCAATCAATTGGAAACCGAGGCCAAACAACAAACCTATTTGCTGCGCGGCCTGCAGACCATTGTAGTGATCCTAATTTTGTTATCGTTTGCTTTTGCAATTCAGCGGTTAATTCGCCGCGAACAGTATTTCAGTAAGCTGATGGAAAAAAGTTCAGATATTGTGCTGGGTATTGATGCCGGCAGAGGCAAAATCACCTTTATCAGTGCCTCGGTAAAACATTTATTACAGCATGACGAAGCGTATTATCTCGGCCAGCATTTCAGCCGTTTGTTCAGCGAAAAGTCGTCTGAGCGGGTGGCGCACCTGCTGCTGCTTATCAAACGCCATAAACCGCTGCCCTATTCGCGTTGTGAAGTAGAGCTTATCCGTGCAGACGGGCAATTAATTGATGCCGAAATGCTGCTACAAATTACCTTCAGTGAAGATGGCCGTAGCAGCGAACTGAGTGCCGATATTCGCGATATTTCCGATCGAAAACAGCTGGAAAAGGCCCTGACTGAACTGGCCCATACCGATAGCCTGACCGGTTTACCGAATCGTTCACAATTTAATTTGCGCGCTGAACAAGCGCTTAATCAGGCACGCCGCTTAAAACAGAGCGTGGCGATGATGTTTATTGATTTGGATGATTTTAAAGCCGTCAACGATGATTACGGTCATCACATTGGTGACGCTTTATTGTTGGAAGTTGCGAGGCGGATGAGCTGTAGTCTGCGTGCCGCCGACACCGTATTTCGGCTCGGTGGTGATGAATTTGTTGTACTGCTGGAAAATATGCCGCAACAGCTGCATATCAAATTAGTTGGCGATAAAATTATTCGCACTTTAGGGCAAAAAATTATTATTGAAGGCTGTCCGTGTCAGATCGGTGCCAGCATCGGTATTGCGTGCTTTCCTGAGGATGGTCTGGATATTGAAGCCTTAATTCGTGCTGCTGATAAAGCCATGTACCGGGTCAAACAAAACGGCAAAAATGCCGTGGCGTTTGCTGCCTGATGCGATGCATCATGATGGTGCAGACGCTATCCATTTGCTTTAAACAAGTGCGTAAAATACCTTTTAAACATTTCAGACCACATTAAAATCAATGACTTAAATGTTGGCATGATTCCGGCTTAGTCAGGTTAACCGATGTCGGTAAATCTGTTCTAAAGAGAGAACTATGTCTGCTTCCAAATTAAATTTTCTGTCTTTCAGCGGCAACAGCCGCATCCTGCATCTCACCTGGATCGCGTTTTTTATCAGCTTTGTGGTTTGGTTTAACCATGCCCCCTTGCTGGTATCAATACGTGATGCCCTGGGTCTGACCGATCAGCAAATAAAAACCCTGTTAATTTTAAATGTGGCACTGACCATTCCGGCGCGGATTGTGGTCGGCATGCTGGTCGATAAATACGGCCCGAAAATCATGTACACCATGCTGTTGGGTATTTCCAGCGTGCTGTGTTTCTTTTTTGCGATTGCCGATAGTTTTGAACAGATGGCCTTAGCACGGTTCATGCTCGGCTTTGTTGGTGCCGGTTTTGTTATCGGTATCCGGATGATTTCTGAGTGGTTTCCTGCCAAACAAGTTGGTCTTGCTGAAGGTATTTATGGTGGCTGGGGCAATTTTGGTTCAGCGGCAGCGGCGATGTCTTTACCGACCCTGGCGTTAATCTTTGGCGGAGAAAATGGCTGGCGCTATGCCATTGCCATGACCGGTGCCATGGCGCTGATTTATGCATTTATTTATTACTTCAGTGTTTCAGACACACCTAAAGGCTCAACCTATTTCAAGCCGAAAAAATCCGGTGCGATGGAAGTCACCAGTAAAGGCGATTTTTTTCTGTATATCGCTATGAGTGTGCCGTTGTACGCAGCATTGGCGCTATTGGCCTGGAAATTATCACCCGCCGGCGTCAGCCTGTTATCGGCCAGTGTCACACAGATAATTTACGGTGCTTTGTTGTTGTTATTTGCCTATCAGCTGTATCACATCTGGCAGGTTAATAAGGGCGTTTTTAATACACCTGTGCCGGCGATTCATCGCTATAAATTTAAGCAAGTGGCGGTACTTAATCTGGCTTATCTGGCGACTTTTGGTTCAGAGCTGGCAGTCGTGTCAATGTTGCCGTTGTTTTTCAGCGATACCTTCGATATCAGTGCGGTGCAGGCCGGTTTACTGGCATCGGGTTTTGCCTTTATGAATTTGGTGTCGCGGCCAACCGGCGGTTATTTCAGTGATAAGCTGGGCCGCAAACGCACCTTGACGATTTGTCTGGCAGGATTGGCGGTGGGCTATTTTGTCATGGGGCTGATTACCCCTGAGTGGTTTATCGTCTTAGCCGTGTTAGCGACAATGTGTTGCTCGTTCTTTGTACAAGCTGGTGAAGGCGCGGTATTTGCTGTCGTGCCACTGGTTCAGCGCCGTTTGACCGGCCAGATCGCCGGTATGGCCGGTGCTTACGGTAATGTGGGTGCCGTGGTATTTTTGACCGTTTTATCAGTGGTTTCGGCACAAACTTTTTTCTGGTTTATTGCGGCAACGGCGGTCATTACTTTGCTGGCGGTACAGTTTATGGATGAGCCGCGTGGCCAGATGGCAGAAGTGCTGCCGGATGGTACAGTACAGATGATCGATGTCCATTAAGGCATAAGCTTTGTCTACACTACAGATACGTTATGGCCAGCAGTCGCTGGCCGGCGTTAAAGCAGAAAATCAGGATGCGCTGGGCTGTTCAGTGCCCGGCAATCCGGTGATGCTGGAAAATAAAGGTATCGTCTGTGCATTGGCTGATGGTATCAGCAGTAGTGAACAGGCCCGCGAAGCCAGTAATGCTGCGATTACCGGCTTTCTTGAAGATTATTTCAGTACGCCTGATAGTTGGTCAGTCAAGCAATCCGGCGGCAAAGTGCTGACGGCGATTAATGTCTGGCTGTGCGGTCAGGGTCAGCATTTACGCGATAGTAATCGTGGTTTTGCCACCACGTTTTCTGCCGTGGTGTTGAAGTCCACCACGGCACATTTGTTTCATGTCGGTGATGCCCGAATTTATTTACTGCGCGGCCAGAGTCTGGAGCAACTCAGCAGTGATCACCGAATTCACCTAAGCGACAATAAAACCTATCTGGGGCGGGCCCTCGGCGTTGATTATGCACTGGATATTGACTATAAATCATTGCCTATCGATACCGGCGATTGTTTTGTCCTGCTGACCGATGGTGTTTATGAGTGGCTCAGTGACAGCCAGCTGAAACAGTTGCTAACCGAGCGCTCAGACCTTGATGCCTGCGCCGCTGCTATTTGCCAGAAAGCGCTGGAGCAGGGCAGTACCGATAATCTCAGTTGTCAGCTTTTACAGCTGACCTCAGTACCGACGCCGGATGCTGATGAAGTCTATGCCCGGTTGACCACTTTGCCATTTCCACCGGAATTGTATGAGGGTGTCATTCTCGATGGTTATCGGGTGATCAAAGAACTTCACGCCAGCTCCACCAGTCAGTTGTATCTGGCTGTCGATACCGACAGCGGTGATAAAGTGGTTCTGAAAACACCGTCGGTGAATTTTGAGGATGATCCGGCGTATCTGGAGCGTTTTCAGCTGGAGGAATGGATTGGCCGGCGAATAGATCATCCGCATGTGGTCAGCGTTATAGAACAATTACGACCACGGCGATTTCTCTATTACGTGCTGGAATATGTTGAAGGCCGCACTCTGGAACAGTGGCTTGATGATGAGGGGCCGCTCAGTTTACAAACGGTCAGACAATTGCTGCCCCAATTGATTGCCGGGATGCGCGCATTTCACCGGCTGGATATGCTGCATCAGGATATTAAGCCCGGCAATATTTTGCTGACCGATGATGGCGTATTAAAAATTATCGATTTTGGTTCCACCAAAATTGCCGGTATTGCTGATATTGCCACGCCGGTCGAGCGCAAGACTTTGCTGGGTACCAAACATTACACTGCGCCGGAATATCTGCTCGGTGAGTCAGGCAGTCCGCTGTCAGATCAGTTTTCGTTGGGGGTATTGGTCTATCAGCTGCTCACCGGCCGGCTGCCTTATGGCGAGGCCTATGCCAAAGTCAGCCACTCACAGCAGTTAAATCGTTTGAAATATAAAGCGTTAACCGATTTTCAGACAACCATCCCACATTGGGTGGACAAGGCGATTCGCCGTGCCGTGCAATTTAACCCGCAGCGTCGATATGAGGTATTGTCGGAATTTGAGACCGATATCAAAAAGCCCAATCCAGCGTATTTGCGTGAGGAGCAAGCACCGTTAATGGAACGCCATCCCCTAGCGTTTTGGCGCACAGTCAGTGTGTTGTTGCTGATCAGTAATCTGCTGTTGCTGTATTTGTGGCTGGCAGGCCCAAATTAAATCGACAGCCCGGCTTTCTTCAAACTGGCCAGCGGGTCTGGCTGGTGTTTGCTGGTTGGGATCTTTCTGGGTTGGGCCAGCCAGCGTTTGCAACGCAGCGCGATTTCCCGGGTAATTAACAATAGCGTCAGTATAAACAAAGCCAATAGGGAGACGGCACGGATCAACAAAATAAACAGGTTAGTCATCAAGCACCTCTAAAAATCAGTAATGGCAATTGCCAGCGCTCAACATTAACAGTGCTTTATGAATTTATGTTTACAACGCACAAAAAAAAGCCGGTGACCTTAGCCACCGGCTTAAACTAAATGAAAGGTTATTAGCGAACTGGCATATATTCCAGCGTACCGGCTTTCATATCCGGTACCAGTAATTGTTTACCATCGGCTGACAAGGCAATATCAGCTGCGGCTTTAAAGTCATCACGCAGCAGTTGCGGTGTCGCTTTTGGTTCAATCAACTGCCAGACTTTGCCGTTATTCCAGTCACTGACATACAGCAGACCATTGGCATCGCGCACCAGACCATCGGCGCCACCAAAACCCTGATTGACCTTATGGATTTTGCCGTTATCAAGGTTCAGCGTAAATAAATCACCGGTGCCAAAATCGGCAACCAGCATCTGATTGACGCCATCATTAAGCAGGCCGTTAGGACGCTTGATACCGGATTTTTCATTGATAACTTCCGTGATATCACCATTAGGCGTCACTTTGTAGATACCGGCATGTTTACCGTCGTCATTACCGCTGTCGGAGATAAACACATTGCCGTTGCCATCAATCTCGATATCGTTGAGAAATTCGGCTTTACCCGGAAAGTCTTTACCTGCTGCGATGACTTCTGTTTGACCATCCAAAGTGACTTTGATCAATTTATCGATATCGGCAATATATAAAGCGTTGTCAAACATATCGATGCCTTTTGGATCATCGAGACCATCAGCCAACGTACTGGTACTGCCATCAGTATTTACGATGGTGACTTTACCATCACCTTTTTTACCGAACTCACCGATTTCCGTGACAAATACCCGACCATCGGCATGGGCAATCACCGACTCCGGCATCATTAACCCGGTGACCGTATCAGTGCTGGCAGCCGTTGTGTTTTTGCTGGCTGTGGCGGCATTGTTTTCACCATAACTGACGCGGTAAATAACACCGTTGTAGTCATCAGAAACTAATACCGAGCCATCGGGCATTTGCAATACATCTGTCGGCCGGCCCCAGGCTTCGCCATCAACTAACCAACCATCGATAAAGGGCTCCTGACCAACAACTTGATTATTGTCATCAAATTTAACCCGCATCAGAGAATAACCGACCGGTTCGGTGCGGTTCCATGAACCATGCTGGGCAACGATGGCATCACCCTGATATTCGGCCGGGAATTGCTTGCCGGTATAAAATTTAAACCCCAGATTGGCGCTGTGGGCCTGAAATTCAGCAACCGGATAGGTCACGTCTTTGGGCGGGGTTTTATCGGCCCAGTCTTCATGACGATCTTTGCCACCGGCATAATATGGAAAACCAAAATGCATGCCTTTTTCCGGCGCGGCATTAAACTCACCGGGCGGCGTATCATCGCCCATCATATCGGTGTTGTTATCGGTGAAATAAAGTGTGCCGGTACCTGGCTGAAAATCCATACCAACCGAATTACGCACACCTTCAGCAAAAATTTCGGCATCGGAGCCATCCGCATTCATCCGAATGATAGTGGCTTCATAACCATCGACAGCACAGATATTACAGGGTGCACCAACCGTGACATACAACTTGCCGTCCGGTCCGAAATCAATATAACGCCAGCCGTGATGGGCTTTATCAGGCAGATCTTCAAAGATCACTTCACGCATGTCTTTAAATGGCAGGTTTAAATCAAAACCGGGCGCCGCATAGCGGGCAATGCGGTTTTGCTCGGCCACATACAGATTACCCTCGTGCATAGCGACGCCATTACCAACTTTTAAATCATCGAGGATGGTGACAACTTTATCTGCTTTGCGATCTTTGTCTTTATCGACTACAGCATAGACATTTTCGTAACGGGTGCCGACAAACACGATACCGGTAGACTGACCCAGTGCCATTTGCCGGGCATCGGGCACTTCGGCATAAATTTCGACTTTAAAGCCGTCCGGCACATTCAGTTTGTGCAGATTTTTTTCGGCATCTTCAGCACCGGCAAAAGCACTGGCCGAGACCAGCCCCAGTGCGGCGAAAAGCAGACCGTTTAACGGTTTGGGTGTTAATTTCATAACAACTCCTTTTTAGGAAAAGTAAATTTACGGCGTGACAATGATTTTGCCCAGCTGTTGATTGGATTCAAGATATTGATGGGCTGCGACGATATCATCGAGCTTGAAGGTTTTGGCTATCACCGGTTTTAAGCTGCCATTAGCCAAACCTTGTTCGATAAAGGCGACGCCACGGCTCAGGCGGGGTGCATCCTGGGTAAATTCAAACAGGGTATAACCGCGAAATGTCAGGCCTTTACCGAGTGCCGCAAATAATGGAAAGGGCGTTGTTTCAGTGCTCAGCGCGCCGTAGACAAAAATCTGTGCAAACGGTTTGCAGGCAGCTGCCAGATCTTCAAGCATGGGGCCTGCCACTGGATCAAACACCATATCGGCACCAACGCCACCGGTAATGGCCATGACTTGTTCAGGTATTGATTGTGATTCGCTGATAATGACATGCGCCGCACCATGTTGTTTAAGCAACTCGGCTTTGTCTGCCTTACGGGTAATGGCGACCGGTATTGCACCTACCTGATTGGCAATTTGAATGGCGGCGAGACCAACGCTGCTGGAAGCTGCCGGGATCAACAACACCTGGTGTTGAGATAAATGACCTAAATCAATAAGCGCCCCCCAGGCGGTCAAATATTGCATCCAGACCGCAGCAGCTTGTTCGGCGCTGATATTATCGGGCCGTTTCACCACAGCAGATACTGGCACTAAAGCCATTTCGGCGTAGGTGCCATATTGATTCATCGAAAAAGCCGGAATAATGCTGACTTTATCGCCGACTTTAAAAGCGCAACTGTCACTACCCACGGCTTCGACGATGGCGGCAGCTTCATAGCCAATCGGGGCGGGTGGCTTGGGGGCTTCCAGGTATTGGCCAGAGCGAAACATCGCTTCAGCCCGGTTCAGACCGATGGCTTCTATGCGAACTTTAATTTCGTCTGACCCCGGTTCTCCGATAGTCAGATCGTCTATTTGTAAAACGTCCGGGCCACCGGTTTGATGAAAACGAACTACCCTGGTCATTTTGCCTCCTTGATCAGGTGATAAATTTGGAATGTTTCAGTTTAAGACGTTATAACGGCATGTCTGTTTGTTAGCACATACAGGAACATTAGGTTGATAAAGGCCTCAAGCGGATCAACATTTTGCTGCATTTTGGCTCGCAGAATGGCCCCTTGCCAGCCAGATAACAGGAACTCGGCTAATTGCATGACATCTGCATCAGCAGGTAATTCACCGGCGGTTTTGGCGGCTTGTAAACAGATCGCAAATTGTTGTTTCCAGCCTTCAAAAACAGCATCCAGCCGGGCACGAAAGGTCTCATTTTGCGTGGATAACTCCTGACCCAGCGTGCCAATTAAACAGCCGCGTTTACATTGGCCTTCGCGGATACGTTCGAGACCTGACTGTAAGTAATGGCGAATTCGCGTCAGCGGGGTAAACCGCTCATCCTGCAGATACCCGGCAATCAGTTCAGCATATTCTGTGGCGGTTTCATCAATGATGGCCAGACCAAAATCTTCTTTGCTGGCAAAGTAATAATAAAACGAACCCTTGGGTACGCCAGCCGTTTGCAGCACGGTGTTGAGGCCAGTTGGGTTAAACCCCTGGTTGCCAATTACTCGGGTGCCGGCATCAATCAGTAATTTTCGGGTTTCTGTACGCGTCATGTATTAGACCAGTCGTCTAGTAATCATTTATGCATACTAGACCAGTCGTCTAGTGATTGCAAATTCGGGTAATTTTCCTGTTATACGGTACAAAATCTGTTGTTTAGTCGTGCACAATATTTAATGTGTTATTTTGCTGGTTGGGACGACTGCCTAATTAAATATCGACTATGGTGGAACTGACAGGCAATTCGTAGCCACTAAACATAGATATTCGAAGCCAGCGTTTCAAATTCTGTGCAGTAATAAATTTTGTTGCTGATAATGGCCTGATAGCTGATTAAATACAGGGAATACATCTGATGAACAAAAAACTAACCGTCGCAATAACAACTATTTTGTTTGCAGGTTTTTCACCGATGACGATGGCCGAGCAGGCTGAAGTATCAGTCGTCGAAAAGATCGTCGAGGTGCAGCACGACCTGTTTGATGGTCCGCGGCAGGGGCTGCGTTCCAATCACACCAAAGGTACCGTTGTGACCGGCAGCTTTACACCGGCAGAAGAGGCAAAAATGGTCAGTATGGCGAGCCATTTGCAAGATGGGGCAACCCCTGTCACTGTTCGGTTTTCAAATTCAACAGGGTTCCCGGATATTGCTGACAATAATCCCAAAGCTCTGGTCAAAGGCATGGCTATTCGATTTGATTTAGGGGATGAGTGGTATCATGATTTGGTACTGAGTTCGGTGCCACGCTTTCCGGTCGCTACCCCTGAAAAATTTCTGGCGTTGCTGACCGCGATCAGGGATTCTGCAAACAGCGAAGCCTCACCTAAACCCATTGAAACATTTCTGGGTGAGCATCCAGCCGCTAAAGAATTTGTCAGCTATCCTAAGCCCTATCCAAAAAGCTTTGCCTCACTGAGCTATCACGGTATTAACGCCTTTGAATTTACTAATGCCAACGGTGAATCTGTGTATGGCCGATATATTGTCAGTCCGGCCATCGATGAGCCTCATTTATCTGAAGCTGAAGGCAAACAGCAGGATGCTGATTATTTGATGAAAGAGTTGCCAGATCGTTTAGAAAGTTCTGCCGTAGTGATGCGATTATCACTCCAGATTGCTGATGCTGACGACATTGTTAATGATGCAACCGTGATTTGGCCCGACGATAGGCAAGTGGTTGAGCTGGGCGTTTTACGACTGACGGCAATGCATGAAGATGTTGCTGCTTACGAAAAAGCCACCATGTTTAATCCGTTGGCCTTGCCAGAAGGCATTGCCCCGTCGGAAGACCCAATTTTACTCGCCCGCCCCGGCGCTTATGCTGTCAGTTTTCAACATCGTATGGACTGATCATTGAATGAAGCTGGTCAACAGCTTTTGCTGCTGTCAGCAACAGTGATCCGGCGATTTTTGTTAAAAATTAAGGAGATGTTATGACCCAAACCCCCAACAGTTTGCGCGATATTGTCGGCCTCGGCCATACGCCGGCGAAACTGGCTGATTCAGCGTTAATCATGATTGACTGCCAGAACACGTACCGCACTGGTGTAATGCAACTAACAGGTGTTGAACAGGCCATTGTCGAAGCTAAAAAATTGCTGCAACGGGCGCGGCAGATGCAGATCCCGGTGATTCATATTCGCCATGATGGCGGTGAAGGTTCACCTTATGATTTAACCACTGATATGGGTCAGATTTCGGATGAAGTCGCGCCAAAAGATGGTGAGATAGTCATTACCAAAAATTTCCCCAATGCCTTTGTTCAGACGGCATTAGATGATGAATTGAAAAAGCTGGGTATCGACAATGTCGTGCTGGCCGGTTTTATGACCCATATGTGTGTTAATTCAACAGCACATGGTGGTTTTAATCTTGGCTACAAACCCACGATCGTCGCCAGTACCACAGCAACCCGGCCATTAATGGCCGCACGTGGCAAAATAGTGCCGGCACAACAAGTTCAAGATGCTGCGATTGCTGCAACGCGGGATTTATATGCTGCCGTGGTCGATACCGTTGCTGATTTACCGGCCTGACTTTAAGAGAATCGTATGAACATGACCCGTTTTTTGGGCGCGCTGGCCCTGATTTTACCGATGTCTGTCCTGGCGGCCGATATTGAATGGTCGGTTTATGGTGGTAATGAATTCCATCATCGGCACAGCCCTGCATTGCAGATTAATACCGGTAATATTTCGGCATTACAGCCAGTTTGGCAATTTAAAGGTGGTACGGATTCAACCTTTCAAGCTACGCCGGTGGTGCAAAACGGCGTTATGTATTTGTCTCTGCCATTCAATCATGTGGTGGCGTTGAATGCTAAAACGGGTGAACAGTTATGGCGTTATCAGCATGATTTGATTGAAGCGTATCCGATCTGCTGTGGCCCCGCCAATCGCGGCGTGGCATTAGGCAATGGCAAGGTTTTTATGGGGACTATTGATGCCCGGTTGATTGCGCTGGATGCCAAAACCGGCAAAAAAATCTGGGATCGCAGTGTCGTATCTATAGATGATAGCGGTATTCAGGAAGATGCCGGTGATATCAGTGCCGAATTTGGTAAAGCCTCAGGTGCTTCCGGCGCCGGTATCAATATGGCGCCGGTGATTTACCAGGATAAAGTTATTGTCGGTATTACCGGCGTCGGTTATGGCCTGCATCTGGATTTACCTGAATCAGATTCGGCATTGGGTGCCGTCGTGGGCATTGCCGGTAATTATGGCCGTATGGGCTTTCTGGCGGCTTATGATATCGAAAGTGGTGAGCAGGTCTGGCAATTTGACACTATTCGCCATCATAACTGGGAAGGCAATTTCACCCATAAAACAGCCGATGGCGTCGAGTTGCCCCGTGATATTGCTGCCGAAAAGGCAGCACTTGCCGATCACCCGAATGCCTGGCGTTTTGGCGGTGGTTCTGCATGGAGTACGCCAGTCATCGATTTAAACACCGGTATTTTACATTTTGGTACCGGTAATCCCTCACCGCAAATGGAAGGATCATCACGGCCCGGTGATAATTTATATACCAACTCGCTGGTGGCTGTGGATGCCGCGACGGGTGCTTATCGGTGGCATTATCAGCAAGTGCCACATGATAGCTGGGGCTATGACGTGGCCAGTCCGCCGGTGTTGTTTGAAATCAGTGTTAACGGCGAACCGGTGCCGGTGATTGGTCAAGCCGGTAAAACCGGCTGGTTTTATGTACATGATCGTCGTAATGGCAAATTTCTTTATAAAAGCGAAGCTTTTGTACCCCAGCACAATATGTTTACGCTGCCCACCGAAGCGGGCAATGTTATTTACCCCGGTGTTTTAGGCGGCGCTAACTGGTCGCCAGTGGCTCTGGATGTTAAAAAGCGCCAGGTCTACATTGCCGCTATTCACTGGCCGGTCGAATATAAGTTGCACGAACGTGAAGCTGAAGATGGCAACCCCACACTACGCTATTCTTCAATGGCACCGTTGGATAAGTCGGAAAGTTATGGTCTGTTGTCAGCAATCAATATCGATACCGGCAAAATTGTCTGGCAACATCAGACTGATAATCCCCTGATTGGTGGTGTACTGAGCACGGCGGGTGGTTTGGTGTTTACCGGGGAAGGTAAGGGCGAATTATTGGCCTTTGATGCCGATAATGGTGAAAAAGTCTGGTCGGCTGAAACCAAAGCGGGGGTTAATGCACCGCCCATCACTTATCAAATCGATGGTAAGCAATATGTGGCCGTTGCTGCAGGCGGTAACAAGTTGTTTGGCTTTCCGGCCGGGCAAACACTGAAAGTTTGGGCGCTACCCTGATTTTATCCGACTGACAGACACTGAAATTCTTGCTGCTCTTGTGGCGCAATGGCTTGACAGGGCCTGCGCTGAAAGGGATAAAGGCATTTTAACGTCTTGCATTTACTCCTTTGGCTGATGGCTTTTGAATGAACCAGATAAAAACCCGAATCATGCTGATTTGTTTAGCACTGATTCTGTTAACGCTTATCACGCTGCAAATCAGCAACTGGTGGTTTATCCGGAACTATCACCAGCAGCAATTAGCGACGCAGGTGGCGACGGCCGACAATTTTTTGCAACAGTATTTACATAGTCGTGAAGCCAACTTACTGAACTCAGCTGAGGTTATCACCAAAGATTTTGGTTTTCGTCAGGCGATAGCCAGTGAAGATGTACCGACCATCAGCAGTATGTTAAGTAATCACAGTCAGCGGATGGACGCCGATCTGCTACTGATTGCTAATCGGCAAGGTGAATTTATTGCCAGTAATCAGTTGCTGCCATCTGAGATATTGGATATGCAAGCCTGGCTGAATAATGATTTGTCGGCAGGCGAAGGTCGGTTTGTCTTACTGGATGACAAGTTGTTCCGTTGTTTTATGGTGCCGGTTAAAGCGCCTCATACCATCGCCTATACATTGATTGGCTACCAAATCACCCCGGAATTATTAACGAATCTGCAGCTTAAAACCGGATTGGCTATGCACTTTGTGGTCGCTAATGGCCAACATATTTTCAGTTCAACACCGATGCATTGGCAGCAGATAGATCGCGCGGCTGATGACTTTGATGTTGCGGCATTAATGGCCGAAAAAGCCATGGTGCATGCAATACCGTTAGCTCATATCGACGCAAACATGCCGTTGGAATTGTATTTGCAAGCCGATACCAGCAGTTTTGACGCAGCATTGCAGCAATTACATTACCGTTCTTTGCTGATGGCGGTGGTTATTTTGTTATTGGCGATCTGGCTCAGTTCACTACTGGCCCGGCGTTTAGCGGATCCACTATCTGCAATCTATAAAGATTTGGTTTACAGAGCCAACTATGATCAATTGACCAATATACTTAATCGTCATGCCTGCCTGCAACGGATTCGTGAAGAACTTAGCCGGGTGGCGCGGGTTGACAGTATTTATTGTGTAGCACTTTGCGATATTGATAACTTTAAAAGCATAAATGATACCTACGGCCATTCGGTTGGTGATGTGGTGTTGCGTAAATTTACCGCACGCATGACAAATGCCATGCGCGAATACGATATTTTCGGCCGCTTTGGCGGTGAAGAATTTATTGTTGCAATGGAAGTGTTGCCCAATGAGGCGACAATTGCATTTGAACGCCTACGGCAAATCATTGCGGTAACGCCCATTGCCTGCGAGCAAAACCTTATCAGTGTTTCCATGAGTTGTGGCGTCTGTATTATCTGGCCGAAAGAGCAACAACCAACCCTGGATAAAATCCTGGAAACGGCTGACGCAGCGCTATATCGGGCGAAAGACAATGGCCGTAATCAGGTGATTTTTACCCATGTTGCAGCGCAGCAGGAAAATAGTATCAGCGATAAATAATGTTTTTTCGCAGCGGCGCCAGCCGTGCAATCAGCCGGTTCTGGGTGCGGTGTGGGATATTCTCCTGTTCCATGGCTCCATAGAGCAGATCCACGGTCCGGTTGAAGTGATTTTCGTTAATGTCCATACCGACATGAATATCAACCATATTGTCGCCTGTATAGGAACATGACCCGTCGCTGATATGACAAAAATGCTCGGTGATCTTTTCCCGGAAGCGGCTGACATGACTGTCGGCAAAGTAGGGGAATATCTGCGGATCAGACGCAATGCCCTGAATAAAATTTTCAACAATGGCATCTAAGCCCGGCGCACCGCCTAAATCGTCATAAAGCGTGGTTTTTGGCTGGTTGGCACAAGCAGTTAATAGCATCAAGGCAGACAATAGCAGCAAACGCATCAGAAATACCCCGTCACAGAAAAATAACTGCCGCGCTGTGATTTGGCGCCGGCAATATCACCCAAATCCAGATAAGCCGCGGTCAGACTGATATATTTATTGGGAAACCAGGCGACAAAAATATTCTGCCAGTCATCTTCTTGAGGACCCAGATTATCCGGCTTTTGCCGATATTCGATACCGATGGCTAAATGCCGGCTCAGCAAAATCGCTGTTGAGGCTTCCAGTACCCATTCCCGCTGGCCGCCGCCGTCAGCACTGCCAAAGCCTAGTAAGCCCGTCTGATTGGCATCAGTGGAGCGGGCCGTGATATTCCAGAACCAGTTATAGCCGGCAATAGCGCCTAAATGTAATTTACTGGCCGCGACATAGACGTCAACACCACTGTCATCATCAGCGCCCAGTAAATTGGCAACCAGCGGATCATCGAGATCTTTATGTTGTACACCTACACTGACTTGTGGCCAGCGACTGTAAACGACATCGCCGTATAAACGCACTTTGGCCCCTAACACCCGTTGCTCAATATTCAGATCCAGGGCATCGACATGAAATTGCTGGCGGGCCAGCGACAGTTCAATCCGGTCATATAAGCCAATCTGTGCGCCGCAGACATTCAGATGATAGTTATCGGTGTTACCGCGACTGCAAAATACATTGGCGGCGATTTCATCACGACTGCCATAACCCGCCAGCTGCGCCCAGGGTACAAAACCACCACCAGCGGCCCCCTCAATTTGCGAAATACCGGGGGTTGCCAGCAACTTGCCATCGGCAGCCCACAAACTATTCGTCAACAGCAGCGATAACAGGCAAACGATAAGCGGCATCATTGTTCTCCAACCATGTTTCTAATTGTGCCGGATTCATCGGTCTGGCCAGGTGGTAGCCCTGCACCGCATCACAAGCCATTTCTTTGAGCAACTGTAAGGAGGCTGCATTTTCGACACCTTCTGCAACCACTTTCATGCCCAGACTATGCGCCATAATAATGGTGGCTTGGACGATTTTCTGATTTTTGTCAGATTGATCCTGAGTCATAATAAAGGCTTTGTCGAGTTTCAATTCGTCGACCGGTAAATCTTTTAATTTGACCAGCGTTGACTGGCCAACACCATAATCATCGAGCGCAATGCGAAAGCCCATGAGAATTTTTGCGCTACATCGACCAGCCGGGTGATCGGCCGGACTATCCTGCCGGCAAAAAATAAGCCGATTATCACAGCCCACAACATAATGAAGGCGGTAACACCGATGATTTTCAGGGCCAGACTGTCATATTCACTGTAAACCGGACGCAGATCAGCGGTCAGTAGCACATTAACCGGTGCATATTACGGGGTAAGCGGCTCAATGGTGGTGTTAATAAAGGCCGGTCGTGACCAGAAAAACCAGCTTTCAGATTGTTTTGCCAGCGCATCAGTAAACGCTGTTTCTGAACCCGTCATACTAAGACTGGTTAACAGCACCTTATCAGCTGACAAAAAGCTTAAATCCATCATGGTCAGATTGGTCAGTTTGTCGAGAATCTGCTGATCCAATTCAAAGCCAATCAGGGTGTAAGCAATGGCCCGGGGAGCTAAAACCGGTTGCAATATCAACTGGTGCAGCTTGCCGTTTACGACTGCAAGCTGTGCCCGATTGGGTGTTGATTGCAAAGATATTTGTAGTTTATTGAGAGAATGATCGGCAATGCTTACGTCACTGGAATTGGCAATCAAGTCACCATTAAGGTTGGTCAGCAACATCAGATCAGCGTTGATTCGTTCACCATGGTTTTGCAACATGCTTTGCAGGGTTTGTTTATCAGCAGTTGCCACGGCATTTTTAAAGCCAAAATCAGCAGTCAGTACGCGCGCAGCGGTAATTAGCAGCTCTTCTCGTGCCTGAGAATATTCCGCCAGAATATCAATGGCATTTTCAATCCGTTGATTAATTTGCTGGTTATTAAAGTTACTGGCCGACCACTAGGAGGTGATTTGAATAGCGAGGGAAGTTAATAGAACAAGTGAAACCAGAAGCAGAACAATTTGTTGTCGCAGACTGTTATTAGAAATTCGCACGGAATGTATCTTTAAACGTATCACGCGCTGGTGGGGGTGTGATATCCAAAGTCACAATATAATGTTGTTTATCGGCGCTCTGCTCTATAGCGCCGATCTCATAAATGTCGCGATGTTCAGGGCCCTTGCTCTGATTGGCGTGCCAGGCACTTAGCTGGCTGCTGTCTCCGGTCAACGGCAGTTTGGCTATCCCCAGCGAGTCGGTTTTGACAACACGTTGGTCGGCAGCAACATAAATATAGCCAACCATCGAATCATGAATATTACAGCCCAGTACGACGACACCGTGCTTTTCAAATGCCACAGGTTTTTCCGGCCGGTCAGCATAGAGTTTAAGTTCAAAGGTTTTAGCAGGTGAAAACGAATAAACATGGTGGCGAATGTTGTCACTGTTGGGGAAATCAACCAGCTGGCCTTGCTGAATAATGGCTAATTCGGGGACAAAAGCTTTATCAATTTGATCAACAATAGCCAAACCGTCATTTGTCCCTGACTTGAGAGGATCGCTGACGACTTCCAGTACGGCATCGGGCAGGGGAGCACCGTGTTGATCCTGCACCAGAAAAGTCATATCAGCTACAGCCAGACCACTGCTGAACATTAAGCTCAGACCTGCAAAAAATTTACTGATATGCATTCGTTACCTTGAAACCACCATACGCCATTAAAGTTTGGTAATGAATTTACATAACCAGACGAGTGACATATTTCTTTTTTAATAAATGTATTATCGGCTGGACAGATGAAGTTCTCGTGAAATAAAGCGTGGCCTTAAATCACGGCAGTGATTCGCTTAACGAATATCCGGCACGGTAAGAAAGCTGTTATTACTGCCGGGCAACACTGGCTAACCAGCGTTTTTATAACGCTGATGCAGAATACCCACCCGTTCGACATAGACTTCGGTTTCGGCATAGGGTGGAATGCCGTTAAAGCGTTTCACGGCGCCGGGGCCGGCGTTATAAGCTGCTGTCGCAAGCTTGATATCGCCGTTAAAGGATTCCAGCAACCAAGCCAGGTATTTGACGCCACCTTCGATATTCTGCCGGGCATCAAAGGCATTGATAACGCCCATATCTCTCGCCGTGCCGGGCATGAGTTGCATCAAACCCTGTGCGCCTTTATTGGATAAAGCATTCACTTTAAACGCAGATTCGGCATGCATCACCGCCCGCACTAAAGCGGGATCAATTTGGTACTTGGTGGCCAGTTGTTTGACTTCGTCGCGGTAAGCCTTGGTATTGAGCGCAATCGAATACCAGTTTATCGGTGAATCGGGGTTACAGGCATAGCAGTCGTAGCGCAGCACTTCAAATTCACCGGCTAGCGGTTTTTGATCTGAAAACACCACGCCATTCCCGGCATTGTTGATAGATTTGTAAATGATGGTTTGCCGGCTGGCGCGCGTGGCTTTGCTGGTCGGCACATTGGCATTGGTGAATTCTACCGAGCCGTCATCATTGATGACTTGCCGGATTGTGTCGGCCAGCAGGTTGCTGCTGCATATGGCCGCTAATATCAGAATCAGCCCACGCATAAAGCGTTACCAGTAACGGCCACTACTGCCAATGACAATGATCACCAGACCCAGGATCATATTGGCACGCACAAATTTACGGATTTTATCCAGCGCGTCGGCAGCGGTGATCCAGTCATGTTCAGCGACTGCCCATTTCAGTTTGCGGTAGGGATTAAAAAACACATGCATAAACAACAGTATCATCAAAATCCCCAGCAACAGCATGATATGCACATGCGGGCCAACGCCATCCATACCCCCAAAGCCACCGAGCAGAACAATCATCACTGTGCCGGTAATGATAAGGGTAATGATGCTGGCCCAAATCCACGGGAAAAAACGGCTGAAAATATTTTGCCAAAGCGGTAAACGTTGTTCCGGTGTCAGCATGGTTGCAGCGGCAGGCCTTAAAAACATAAAGGCGAAAAACAGCCCACCCACCCAGATAACGCTGGCCAGTAAATGCAGACTTACAGCAATGCCCATAATGTTTTCCTTTTTTTAATTAATCACTTTTACCGGAATGTCCGCAATGCGTTGCTGCCATTCTTTGGGGCCGGTTTGATGTACCGATTGGCCCTGACTGTCGACGGCAACAGTGACCGGCATATTTTCCACATAAAACTCACGTACTGCTTCCATGCCCAGTTCTTCAAACGCCACCAGCCGGGACGACTTGATGGCCTTGGACACCAGATAAGCGGCGCCGCCGACGGCAATCAAATATACCGATCGGTATTTTTTAATCAGTTCAACGGTGTCTTCACCACGCTCAGCTTTGCCTATCATACCCAGCAAACCGGTTTTGGCGAGCATCATTTCAGTAAACTTATCCATGCGCGTGGCGGTGGTCGGGCCTGCCGGGCCGACAATTTCATTACGTACCGGATCGACGGGACCCACGTAATAGACAAACCGGTTATGAAAATCGAGCCCTTCCGGCAGCGGTTCACCGTTGGCCATTAAATCAGCAATTTTTTTATGGGCGGCATCCCGGCCGGTCAGTAAATGTCCGGTGAGTAATAACGTATCACCGGGCTGCCATTGCTGAATATCGTCAGCAGTCACGGTATCAAGATTGATATGCCGGGTATTTTCAGCTGCCTGCCAGGTAATATCAGGCCAGTCATTTAGTGATGGTGGTGTGAATTCAGCAGGACCTGTGCCATCCAGAACAAAATGCAGATGACGGGTGGCAGCACAATTAGGAATCATGGCGACGGGCAAGGATGCTGCGTGGGTCGGGAAATCATTGACTTTGACATCCAGCACCGTGGTCATACCCCCTAAACCCTGGGCACCGATACCGAGTTTATTGACCTTGTCGTAGAGTTCGACGCGGAGTTTTTCAGCCGCAGTTTGTGGACCGCGATCGATTAAATCCTGAATATCAATTTCATCCATCAGACTTTGTTTGGCCATCAGCATGGCTTTCTCAGCGGTGCCGCCGATGCCGATACCCAGCATGCCCGGTGGACACCAGCCGGCGCCCATTTTCGGCACGGTGTCTAATACCCAATCGACTAAATTGTCACTGGGATTAAGAATGGTGAATTTGGCTTTATTCTCGCTGCCGCCGCCTTTCGCTGCGATATCGATTTCCACTTTATCACCGGCAATCAGTTCCACATTGACGACAGCCGGTGTGTTATCGCCGGTATTTTTGCGGCTGCCAATGGGATCGGCAACAATCGAGGCGCGCAGCACATTATCCGGATGCAGATAAGCACGGCGCACACCGTCATTAATAATATCGCTGAGCGGCCGGTTACTGTCCCACTGCACCTGCATGCCGACTTTGACAAAGACATTGACGATGCCGGTGTCCTGGCAAATTGGCCGCTGGTTTTCAGCGCACATCCGCGAATTAACCAGGATCTGGGCAATGGCATCTTTGGCCGCCGGTGATTGCTCACGCTGATAGGCGGCATACATCGCGTCGATAAAATCTTTGGGATGATAGTTGGCAATAAACTGCAATGCAGCAAAGACACTATCAACCAGATCTTGTTCGCGAATGACCGTCATGATTACTTTTCCAACCGCACTTGGATGGCTTGCAGCGTGTCTTCCAGTTTGAATTCGGCGCTGTCACCAGTACCGCGATGTTTATATTCAATCACACCATTATCCAAACCACGTTCACCGAGAATTAACCGATGCGGAATACCAATCAAATCCCAGTCGGCGAAGGCTACACCGGGACGCAGACCCCGATCATCGATTAATACATCAACACCAGCGGCCAGTAATTGCTGGTAAATTTCTTCAGATTTATCACGTACCCGTTGTGATTTATGGGCATTGACTGGTACCAACACCACTTCAAACGGGGCAATCGCCTGCGGCCAGACGATGCCACTGTCATCATTGTGCTGCTCAATCGAGGCAGCAACCACACGCGAGACGCCAATGCCATAGCAACCCATGGTGATAATTTTTGACTGGCCGGTTTCGGTCAGCACCACGGCATTCATTTTCTGACTGTAATTTTCGCCAAGCTGGAAAATATGGCCGACTTCAATACCGCGGGCGATTTCCAGCATGCCATTGCCATCGGGGCTGGGATCACCGGCTACCACATTACGAATATCGGCAGAATCCGGCTCCAGTAAATCCCGCCCCCAGTTAACACCGGTCAAATGTTTTTCGTCTTTGTTAGCACCACAAATAAAATCAGCGGTATGGGCTGCACCGTGATCAACAATCACCGGAATTTCCAAACCTACCGGACCAACCGAACCGATATTGGCTCCACAGGCGGTAAGCACTTGTTCCGGCGTAGCGAAGGTTAGAGGCGCTGCAACTAAAGGATGTTTTTCAGCTTTAATGACATTGAGTTCATGATCACCGCGCAGCACTAAAGCGACAACGCTGTTTTTCTCAGCACCTTCTACCAACAGTGTTTTCAAACACTGACGGGCGGGTACATTCAGAAAGGCACTGACATCTTCAATACTATGTTTTTGCGGTGTATCTACTGTTTGCAACGTTGCCGAGGGGGCAGGGCGGGCTTGTGCTGGTTTAACGGCTTCAGCCAATTCGACATTGGCGGCATAGTCACTGCCATTGCTGAAGGCAATGGCATCTTCACCGGAACTCGCCAAAACATGGAATTCATGTGAAGCATTGCCACCAATACTGCCGGTATCGGCTTGAACAGGACGGAAGTTCAGGCCAATACGATTGAAAATATTGCAGTAAGCCGCATGCATTTGCTCGTAGGTTTCTTGCAACGATGCCTGATCCAGATGGAAAGAATAGGCATCTTTCATCAAAAATTCGCGGGCGCGCATCAGACCAAAACGTGGTCGGATTTCATCACGGAATTTGGTTTGGATCTGATAAAAATTGACCGGTAATTGTTTATAACTGCGAATTTCTTGGCGTACCAGATCGGTAATGACTTCTTCATGGGTTGGGCCATAACAAAATTCACGCTGATGCCGATCGGTCACGCGCAGCAGTTCAGGCCCGTACTTTTCCCAGCGCTGACTTTCTTGCCATAGTTCGGCCGGTTGTATGGATGGCATTAATACTTCCTGAGCGCCGGCTTTATCCATTTCATCACGGACAATAGCTTCGGTTTTACGTAACACGCGCAGTCCCATCGGCAGCCAGGTGTAGAGTCCTGAAGCCAGCCGGCGGATTAAACCGGCTCGCAGCATCAACTGATGACTGACAATTTCGGCATCCGCCGGGGTTTCTTTTAAGGTCGAAATAAGCAGCTTGGAAGTACGCATGTAAAAGTTAAAGTCCTGTGAATTGTTATTTTTGTCGAGGTGACTATTTAGCAGGGATAATTGTTAAAACGTACTGTGATCCCAGCCCCAGTTCTGGCGTTCGCTATCCGTCATACTGATATACGTGCGGCTGCCACTGACACCGATTTGTTGTTCAATCATGGTGCACATTGCATCGGAAAAAGCTTTGCGATCGGAGGGGAGGCCCAGCGATCGGTAGTCCAGAATCGCCGTTGGTTCGGTACTGCCACCAAACGACATGCTGGCTTTTTGTTCGATGGCGATCATCACGTAGCTTTCTGGTTTGCCGCTGACCTGGGCAACGGTTTTACTGGCTGCTTTCAGCAATGCTGCTTCATCAGCAATGGTTTGGTTGGTGACAATATTCAAATAAGGCATGGCTGTCTCCTTTAATTACAAAATTCGTCGACTTGCTGTTGAAACTCGGCAATTTTTGCTTGCCGTTCTTCTTCGGTGGGCCGGGTGACTTCGCCGTCAGCATTCATTACGCGGCGACCGGGATTATCCTGATACTGCTGAAGATTATTGCGGGCTGTCTGGCAGTTCTGTTCACGAATTTGTTCTGCTTCCTCGGCCGCTTGCGCTGCCTTTTGTTGTTCAGCTTCGGCTGCTGCTTCAGCTTCTTGTGATTCAATTAATTCATCTAATTGTTGTTGCGCTTTTTCAGGATCAATCGCGGGTGGCGGTGGGGGCGCTATATGTTCGGCGGGACGATCAACTGGTGGCTGCTGTGTGTAATGAACCTGACCATTTTTATCGGTCCACTTGTAGATTTCCGCTTGGGCCAAAAACGGCAGGCTGCAGAGCAGGGCAAGACAGTAAATACGCAAATGCGGTATAACCATGACCGATCCCTCAAAATAAAAGCTAATTCTACGCCAAAGCGTATCATCATCAAATGTCAGAAAGTCTTTCCCAAACAGAATTTCATCATACCGTGAATCAGCCCGGCGTTACGGTTTTGGATTGTCTTGCCGAACAGACAACGCTTTCCAAACAGCAAATCAAACAATGTTTGGCCAAAGGCGCTGTCTGGTTACAAAAAGGCAAGCAGCAACAACGGCTGCGGCGCGTCAAAAAAGTGTTGAATAACGGCGAGCAAATACATTTGTATTTTGACCCGCATATTTTGGCGCAGCCGGTGCCTGAGGCCAGCTTAATCGCTGATTTAAAACGCTACAGTGTTTGGCTTAAACCGTCTGGCATGCTGGCGCAAGGAACAATGTGGGGGGATCATTGCAGTTTATTGCGTTTTTCCGAGCAGTTTTTTACGCCGGCCAGACAAAGTTTTCTGGTGCATCGGCTGGACCGTGAAGCCAGTGGCCTGATGTTGATAGCGCATGACAAACAGGCCGCTGCGGCGTTATCTGATTTATTTCAAAAACGTCAGGTTGATAAGCATTATCGGGTCAGTGTGGTGGGGCAACTTGCCAGTAAAACAGTAGCAATCGACCAGCCGCTGGATGGCAAAACGGCCAGTACCGGGTTAACGCTGCTGGGCTATAGAGCCGATAAAAACCAGTCATTTTTACAGGTCAGTATCGATAGTGGTCGTAAACATCAGATTCGCCGGCATTGCGCGGCAATTGGTCATCCGGTGGTCGGCGACAGCCGTTATGGCAAAGCGGATCCTGCCGGCCTGCAATTACAGGCGGTTTCTCTGGTCTTTGATTGCCCATTGACCCGACAGCGTCAGACTTTTTCATTGATTGACAAGCCACAACGCCCAGCGTAATTTCGAAATGAGCACATGCTGGAGCAGACCAATGAGCGAAAACAATAAAAAACCACCCCCGCATTCAGGCGAACATCATCGCCGGGTTGAGCCAGAACGCCGAAAAGATGTCCGCCGCACTGGAGAGGATCGGCGTGAAATGTTTCGTTTTGATCTGACTAAAGATGATCGCCGTAAGGGTAAAGAGCGCCGGGGTGCCGCAGAAGACAATTGGGGCACCGACGATCCGATTTAAGTCGTCAAGCGCATGATTCTCGGGATATACAGGCTTTGGCTGAGCCCCCGGGCCAGTAAAAACAATAAAATCGCCGCCCATAAGCCGTGATTTCCAAAACCCTGTAACAAATACCAGGCCGGTAAATACACCAGAATTGCTGAGAACAACATAGTGTTGCGCATTTCGCGGCTGCGGGTAGCACCGACAAACAAGCCGTCGAACAAATATGACCAAACGCCAAATATCGGTGCGATCACCACCCATAACAAATATTGATCTGCCAATGCCACTACTGCATCAATGCTAGTCAGCAGACGAATGATTTGATGGCCAAACAGGGCATAAATCACCATAAAAATTAATGCCATTAATAACGACCAGATGCCGGTCAGGCATAAAGCCCGTTTCAAATCGGCCTGATTTTTACGCCCCAGTGCCTTACCGGTTAATACTTCGGTGGCGTTGGCAAAGCCATCCAATACAAATGCCATAAAGGTAATAAAATTCAATAACACGCTGTTGGCAGCCAGCACGGTATCGCCTTGCCGGGCGCCCTGGCTGGTGAAAAAAGCAAAACAGAGGATCAGCACAAAGGTGCGGATCATAAAATTACCGTGTACTTCCAGCCCCTTAAAGCCCGCCCGGAAATTTTGCCAACGCCTTGCCAGTTGCCAGGCCTGTAAATTGACACCATAGCGCGTTAACAAAACAATACCGGTCAATAAACCCAGATATTCAGCCACCACCGACGCCCAGGCCACGCCATCTACGTCCATACCGAATCCATTGACCAGTAATAAATCCAGCACGATATTGGCAATATTAATAACCAGCACCATCAATAAAGCGGCCCTTGAAGCCTCACGGCCAATTAACCAGCCGAGAATGGCATAGTTGATTAACGTCGCCGGCGCACTCCAAATGCGAATATCAAAATAGATGGCAGTGTATTGCTCGACATTGGCGGAGCTACTGACCAGCCATAAAGCCAAATCACGTATCGGTGTTTGTATGATTAGAAGCACTGAGGCAATTAAAATGGCCAGCCAAATCGCCTGAAATAACACGGCCTGCATGGCAACGGGATCTTCACGGCCATAAGCCTGGGCATTAAGTCCGGTGGTCGCCATTCGCAAAAAACCAAAGCCCCAGAACACAAAGGTAAAAATCATGCTGCCGATGGCAACTGCACCGAGATAATGTGCGGACGATAAATGCCCGACCACGGCGGTATCGACCATACCCAAAAGCGGCGTAGAAATATTGGCCAAAATCATTGGCCCGGCGATCAGCCAGATTTGTCGGTGAGAAATTGCAGAATCAGCCAAAAAATTATTCGCTTGCAGTTGAGAGGGTATCGCTTAGTTTAGCGGGACTGGCAAATTATCCGGCCGGCCAAATAAAAAGGCCATCCGAAGATGGCCCTTTCTGTCAGCATTGTAATGAACTCAGACCAGTAGCGGGGCAATCACCAGACTGACAATGGCCATTACGTTGATCAAGATGTTCATCGACGGGCCGGAGGTATCTTTCAGCGGATCGCCAACGGTATCGCCAACGACATTGGCTTTATGGACTTCTGAGCCTTTGCCGCCCAGATTGCCTTGTTCGACATACTTTTTGGCGTTATCCCAGGCACCGCCGGCATTGGCCATCATCAGCGCCATCAGCACGCAGACAAGTAAGCCGCCACCCAACATACCGCCAAGCGCTTCCGGGCCCAGACCAAAGCCAACCACAATCGGTGCTAATACCGCCAAAGTACCCGGCAGGATCATTTTTCGTAAAGCTGCACGGGTGGCAATATCGACGCAGCGGGCGGTATCGGGTTTGCCGGTGCCTTCCAGCAAACCGGGAATTTCACGGAACTGGCGACGGATTTCATGGATCATGTCAAAGGCGGCATCACCGACTGCAGTCATGGTCATTGAACTGACCAGAAACGGGAAAATACCGCCGATAAACATCCCGACCAGCACGATCGGATTGGTAATCAACAACTGTAAATCACCACCACTTTCCGCATTAATGGTTTCGATATAGGCGCTGATGATTGCCAAAGCCGCCAAGGCAGCCGCTGAAATGGCAAAGCCTTTACCAATTGCTGCCGTGGTATTACCCAGTGAATCCAGCGAGTCGGTGATATCCCGGGTTTCTTTGCCCATTTTTGACATTTCAGCAATACCACCGGCGTTATCTGCTACCGGTCCATAAGCATCAATCGCCATGGTAATACCGACAGTTCCAAGCATACCGACGGCCGCGATTGCCACGCCGTACAGGCCGGCAAAATAGCTGGAAACAAAAATGATTGCTGCAATAGTTAATACCGGAATGGCAACCGACTGCATCCCCAGAGCCAGGCCACCAATAATAACTGTCGCCGGGCCGGTTTCACCATCTCTGGCCAGTTTACGTACCGGCGCACCGCCGGTGTAATACTCGGTGACCAGACCAACAATAATGCCGCCAACTGCACCAGCCAGCACAGCAAACCAGATATTGCTACTGGCGCCGAGTATTTGGATCAACAGATAGGACAGCAGGATAAAAATCACCGAGGCACCTAAAGTGCCAAATCGTAATGCATCGCCCGGGCTTTTTGCCGAAAACAGTTTGACGGCGAAAATCCCGGCGATCGAGCACAAAATGCCCAGTGACGACAAGGCTAATGGCATAAACATCAGGGTTTGCTGATTGCCACCACCCAGCTCGTTAATGGTCATCATGGTCATCGTCGAAGCGATGGCGATACCGGCAATCATCGCACCGCAATAGGATTCGAAAATATCGGATCCCATACCGGCAACGTCACCGACGTTATCACCCACATTATCGGCAATTACGCCCGGATTACGCGGATCATCTTCAGGAATACCTGCTTCAACTTTACCGACCAAATCGGCGCCGACATCAGCACTCTTGGTGAAAATACCACCGCCGACCCGAGAAAACAGGGCTACGGAAGACGCGCCCATACCAAACCCATGGATGGTATGCGCTGTATGGGGATCTGCGCCATAGAGCAGATATAAAAAGCCCAGCCCCAGTAAACCCATTGCCGCAACGGTTAGCCCCATAATGGAGCCACCGAAAAAGGCAATGGTCAGGGCTTCGGATGCACCTTGATCGCGCGCCGCTACGGCGGTACGAACATTGGCTTTGGTCGCGGCATACATACCGATAAAACCAGCGGTTGCTGAAGCAATGGCACCCACAAAAAAGGCCAGCGCAGTGTGCCAGCCTAAATCAGAGAGCCCGAGGGCAATAATGCAAATCAAACAAAAAATCGCCAGCCTGGAATATTCGGCGCGCATAAATACCATCGCACCCAAATGAATCTCATCACCTATCTCAACCACCTTACCGGTACCTGCCGGCGAGGCTTTCACTTTGTTGTAAACCAGTAAAGCACAGACGAGTCCGAGAATACCCAGAACCACGGGGACTGCATTTATCGACCACATAGGCTGACCTCTTTGTCTTAGAATTTAACTTACATTGAAAATACACGCTCTTTCTATGGAAATTCGGTTATACCTTTAACACTTCAGGCTGTAAAGTCAGCTACAGATAAGCCCCAAACAGGATTTTGATAAATGGAATGGCTGAGTTTTGCTGTTGCCGGAATTTTTGCCGGTGTGATTGCCGGATTGCTGGGATTAGGCGGTGGTCTGGTGATCGTGCCGGTGCTGGTGGTGTTATTTAGCTGGCAGGGCATGGCCGCGGATCAGGTCATGCATATGGCGATTGGCACATCGATGATGACGATTTGTGTGACGGCGCTGGCCTCACTGACTGCCCATCATCGGCATCACAATATTGACTGGCCGACCGTTCAGAAATTGATTTTTGGTTTAGTGCTGGGCGGTTTTTTTGGCGCCTGGCTGGCCAGCCAATTATCCGGTGAAGCCCTGCAGCGATTTTTTGCAGTATTTGCGTTGCTGATGGCCATCCGCGTCTGGATCAAATTGCCACACAGCGGTTATCCACAATTATTAAAGCCGGCTATTGCGACCGGGTTTGGCAGTGTAACGGGCGTCGTCTCTGCCTTTGTCGGTATTGGCGGCGGTACACTGGTGGTGCCGTATCTATTGCTGGCGGGCTTGCCGATCAAGCGGGCCATCGGCAGTGCGGCCGCTTGTGGTTTGCCAATTGCCTTGTCAGCAGTGGCTGGCTTTATTGTCTGGGCACCGGATAGCAGTGCCGATTGGCAAACCGGTTACATTTTTTGGCCGGCATTTTTTGCCATCGCCATTACTAGCAGCATCTGCGCACCGCTGGGTGTTAAACTCGCAAGGAAACTGCCGGATAAATTGCTCAGGCAATTGTTTTCTATTGCTTTATTAGCAGTAGCATTGTTTTTCTTCAGTCAATGACGGAGGTTGATATGCAACGCTGGGAGTGTCAAATCTGCGGTTTTATCTACGATGAAGCCATTGGATTACCTGAAGAGGGAATCGCGCCGGGAACCGCCTGGGCGGATATTCCCGATGACTGGGTGTGTCCGGATTGCGGTGCACCCAAAGATGATTTTGATATGTTACCGCTGCCAGAATAAAAGCTGATATCAGTTTAATAAATAAGTGTTTTCTTTTATAATAAGCGGCTTTATCTATCCGCATGGGGAGCGCTTAATCAATGAATCTGGACCGCGTCAGTTCTGGCAAAAATGTACCTGAAGATATCAACGTTATCATCGAAATTCCGTCGCATTCGGATCCGGTGAAATACGAAGTTGATAAAGAAACCGGTGCTTTATTTGTTGATCGTTTTATGAACACTGCAATGTTCTATCCCTGCAACTATGGTTATGTGCCACACACCTTGTCTGATGATGGCGATCCGGTTGATGTACTGGTGATCAGCCCCTATGCATTGATCAGTGGTTCCGTGGTGCAATGCCGCCCGGTAGGCATGCTGAAAATGACCGATGAATCCGGTGAAGATGCCAAAGTATTGGCGGTGCCGCACGATAAAATGTATGACGATATAAATGATATCAGTGATGTTTCCAGCCGTTTGTTAGAACAATTGGCGCATTTCTTTGAGCACTACAAAGATCTCGAAAAAAACAAATGGGTCAAAATTGATGGCTGGAAAGACAAAGCCGCTGCCATGCAGGAAATCAATGACAGCGTTGCAAGCTTTAAAGCCGCACCGGTTAAGCCAAAATTTTAAGCCATTCTCAACCCTTACCAGCGGCGAGCTGATGCAGATCAGGCTCGCCGTTTGTGTATTTACAGGCAGCAATTTATGTCGACATTGATCCTTCAGGGCCCGGTGCTAGAGCAGATGGCCGCAGCAGAAATTGCCCAAACGGTACATGGTGAATTACGTTGGCAAGACAGTTTTGCACAAATTGAAGCCGATATTATGCCGGCGGAAATCAGCTTGCTGCGTGACAACTATCATTTTGATATCAACCTGTTACCGGCAGACTTTGATGCCAAACAATGCAAGCTGCTGGTCATGGATATGGATTCGACGCTGATAAGCATCGAGTGCATTGATGAAATCGCTGATTGTCTGGGCATCAAACCGCAGGTTGCAGCGATAACCGAAGCTGCGATGCGTGGTGAACTGGATTTTGAGGCGTCTTTGCGTCAACGGGTGAAGTTATTGGCCGGTTTGCCGGTCGCCATGCTGGAAACGGTTTACAACGAACGACTAAAACTCAATCCGGGTGCAGAAATGATGCTGGCGGGTTTAAAACAGCTGGGCATCAAAACCGCACTGGTGTCGGGTGGTTTTACGTTTTTTACTGAGCGTTTACAAAAACGTCTGAATTTAGACTTTACCCAAGCAAATGTTTTGGCCGAAAAAGATGGCAAACTGACTGGCGAAGTAGTGGGCGCGGTGTGCGGTGCGAAGGCCAAAGCTGATTTCCTGCTGGCCCGTTGTCAGGATTTGCAAATCAAGCCAGCCCAGGCAATTGCCATGGGTGATGGCGCCAATGATTTATTGATGATGGCAGAGGCAGGCTTAAGCATTGCTTATCATGCCAAGCCAACCGTGCAGCAGCAGGCCGATACGGCATTAAATTATTCTGGTCTGGATGGTGTTTTAGGCCTCTTGCAGCAGTCGGCAACACAGGCGTAATCTTGAATTATCAGCAGATGATCCCCATCTGCACAACGAATCAATTAAAGAGGTAAAAGTATGGATATTGATATTATGGAGCGGATCAAACAGGCAATAGAAGGCAACTCTGTCATCCTGTTTATGAAAGGCACACCGGAGTTTCCACAATGCGGTTTTTCCAGCCGATCATCTCAGGCGCTGGCAGCATGTGGTTCAGAATTTGCTTATGTCAATGTACTGGCAGATCCGGATGTACGGGCTAATTTGCATCGTTACGCTGACTGGCCGACTTTCCCCCAGTTGTACATCAACGGTGAATTGGTGGGTGGTTGTGACATTATTATGGAACTGTACGAATCAGGCGAACTCAAAAAACTGGTAGATGCAGCGAGCTAATTTAGACGATGACTGAAAAATCGGCACCAGATTGGACCACGGGACATGGCTTTGCGGTAGCACCGTCCAAGCCCGAACTGAAACAGCCACCTAAGTACCGGGTGATTATGCTGAACGATGACTATACGCCGATGGATTTTGTCGTCGAAGTGTTGGAGAAGCTGTTTGATATGGGGCGTGAGCGGGCAACACGCACCATGCTGCAGGTGCACACGGAAGGCCAGGCTTTATGCGGGGTATTTACTTTTGAAATCGCTGAGGCCAAAGTGGAACAGGTCAACAGTTATGCCCAGCATCACGGGCACCCTTTACAGTGCACCATGGAGCAAGAGTAGCCGTGGCGGCAAGACAACAGGCGAAATGACGTATGTTAAGTAAAGAATTAGAGCACACGCTGAGTCAGGCCTTTAATTATGCCCGGCAACGTTCGCATGAGTTTCTGACCGTCGAGCATTTGCTGCTGGCCTTGCTGGAAAACGGTCAGGCATTGGCGGTTTTGAAAGCCTGTGAGGTGGATATTGCCACTTTGCGTCAGGATCTGACCGATTTTCTTGCCGACAACCTGCCAACACTGCCGGAAGATACTGAGCGCGAAACGCAGCCGACCCTGGCTTTTCAGCGAATTTTGCAGCGTGCGGTCATGCATGTGCAATCATCTGGTGGCGAAGAAGTCACTGGTGCCAATGTATTGGTATCGATTTTTTCTGAGCAGCAGTCGCAAGCCGTATATTTATTGCAAAAACAAGATGTTACTCGTTTGGACGTGGTCAATGCCATCAGCCATAGCAGCATCGGTGAAGTTAGCCAGGAGACCAAAGTCGAAAAGCCTCAGGGTGAAGAAGGTGAAGGCAGCGGCGAAAATAAAAGTGCGTTGGCCTTATATGCCTCTAATTTGAATGCTGAAGCCAAACTCGGTCGCATTGATCCACTGATTGGTCGTGCCCATGAAATTGAACGTACCTTGCAGGTGTTGTGTCGCCGTCGCAAAAATAATCCCTTGTTTGTCGGTGAAGCAGGTGTGGGTAAAACCGCTTTAGCTGAAGGTCTGGCCAAACGTATCGAAGACGGCGATGTACCTGAAGTACTGGAAGATGCAGTGATTTATGCATTGGATATGGGCGCGCTGGTGGCGGGTACCAAATACCGTGGTGATTTTGAAAAACGCCTGAAAGCGCTGCTGCGCGAAATCAACCAGAAAGAACACGCGATTTTGTTTATTGACGAAATTCATACTGTCATTGGCGCCGGTAGCGCCGGTAACAGTGCCATGGACGCCGCCAATTTGCTGAAACCATTGCTCGCTAATGGCGAATTGAAATGCATCGGTTCCACCACTTATCAGGAATACCGCAGCATTTTTGAACATGATCGGGCACTGGCCCGGCGTTTCCAAAAAATTGATGTGCCCGAGCCATCGATAACCGAGACAATTGAAATTCTTAAAGGCCTGAAACCGGGTCTGGAAGCACATCATAATGTCCGTTATTCGGCTGCGGCTATTGTTCAAGCAGCAGAGCTTGCCGCCCGTCATATCAACGATCGTTATTTGCCAGACAAGGCCATTGACGTGCTTGATGAAGTGGGCGCAGCGCAGCGGATCTTGCCAAAATCACGCCGTAAAAAAATGATTGGTGTCGGTGACGTGCAGCAAATTGTTGCTAAAATTGCCCGCATTCCGGCGAAAACGGTCAGTAATGCCGACAAAGACAACCTGCGTAATTTAGAGCCGAATCTGAAACATGTGATTTTTGGTCAGGATGAAGCGATTTCAGCACTGAGTTCCGCGATCAAAATGGCGCGTTCTGGCCTTGGCCATCCGGAAAAACCGACCGGTGCGTTTTTGTTTGCCGGCCCTACAGGTGTTGGTAAAACCGAAGTTACCCGCCAGTTAGCGCATATTTTAGGTGTTGACCTGATCCGTTTTGATATGTCCGAATATATGGAAGCACATACCGTGTCACGGTTAATTGGTGCGCCGCCGGGTTATGTGGGTTTTGATCAGGGTGGTCTGCTGACCGATGCCATTATCAAACAACCGCATGCCGTGTTGCTGCTCGATGAAATTGAAAAAGCGCATCCGGATGTCTTTAATCTGCTGTTGCAGGTCATGGATCACGGTACCTTAACGGATAACAATGGCCGCAAAGCCGATTTCCGCCACGTGGTGCTGGTGATGACCAGTAATGCCGGTGCTCAGGAAATGAATCGTGCAGGCATTGGCTTTACCAAGCAAGAAATGCATCAAAGCGACGGCATGGAAGCGCTGAAACGCACTTTCACGCCGGAATTCCGTAATCGCCTGGACGGTATTATTCAATTTAAACCACTGACACCTGATGCCATTTTGCGGGTCGCAGATAAATCAGTGCTCGAGCTGGAAATGCTGTTGCAGGATAAAAACGTCACCATCGAAATTGATAATGATGCCCGTGAATGGCTGGCTGAGCATGGTTATGACGTGCAAATGGGCGCCCGGCCTATGGCGCGACTGGTACAGGAAAAAATCAAGCGGCCGCTTGCCGATGAATTGTTATTTGGCAAGCTCAGCGAAGGCGGACATGTCCGGGTGTTGCTCAAAGATAATGAGCTGCATTTAGAAATTATTAACGAAACCGAATCGGTCTGAGTTGATGTTTAAAGTCGCCTGGGTAGTGACTACTACTCAGGTGACTGCCCGTCATGGTTCATTTATCAGAATATGCTGATGCGCAGGTCATCTTCATAGCAAGTTATGCACCTGTTTCACATGATCCTCACAAGGCCGTGCAACATTGAATGCTAACTGCTTGATCTACAATGCATGATTGTAACGTATTGAAATTTATAATATTTTTTCATTGCTCAAATTTTGACCATTTTGTGACCAACCCTGCAAATTGAACAACTTAGCGATTAACTCCAAAGTTAGACACAGACTTATCCACAGAAAATGTGAGTAACTTTACAGTTAGGTTACAGTTGCTGTTAAAGCCTTATAGTTCAATGCCTTTCTGAGCTCGGATACCGTCACGAAAGGCGTGCTTAACATCATCAATACGACTGACGGTATCCGCTGCGTCAATGACAGCCTGTGGTGCACCGCGACCGGTAATAATGACGTGTTGCATAGCCGGGCGGTTAGCTAAATCAGCCAGCACGGTTTCCGTGTCCAGATAGTGCATTTTTAAAACAATATTTAATTCGTCCAGCAATATCACACTGATATTGGGATCGGCTAACATATCTTTAACAATCGCCCAGCCTTTTTCTGCTGAACGTTTATCCTGCTGCAGATTCTGCGTATCCCAGGTAAAGCCGTCACCGACCACATGGTAACTGACCTGCTCAGGAAAACGTCGGTAAAACGCTTCCTCACCGGTACTCATCGCGCCTTTAATAAACTGCACTATGCCCACCTGCATATCATGGCCCAGCGCCCGGGCAATCATGCCAAAACCAGAGGAGCTTTTGCCTTTGCCATTGCCAGTTATGCATAGCAACAAGCCTTTGTCTTTATCAGCTTGTTGGATCTGCGTATCAATAACCTGTTTTTGTTTTTGCATGCGTTGTTGATGGCGTTGGTTTTTTGCTAAGTCATTCATAACGTTTCTGTGCTCAGTAAGATTTCGATTCAATTAGCCTATGCTTTTACCTAGTACATAGCAAAACGCCCCGAAAAGGGGCGTTCCATCTCCTAGTCAAATTGGTAACTGACTGATACCTGCATGGTGCGTTCCGGTAACGGATAAGCATTATAGTTACCCACTGCCGCACTGCCATTAATACCAAAATTATAATATTCCTCATCAAATAAATTATTGATTTGTAATGCCACTTCAAGTGCATCGAGCCGTTTGGCTAATTTCAAGTCAACGGTTTGATAAGAGGGTATTTTGCGACCAAAATCATTTTGCATATCGTTGGCAAAATAGGTGGCGTCAGTATAATTCCAATGAATTGACAGTATACTTTGCCATGGCAAATCAGCAGTCAGTCCCAGATGGTAGGTATGTTCTGGTACCAGCGGCACCTGATGGCCATCTAAATCACCTTCTCTGAACTCAGCATCAATGTAGCTGTATGCGGCGCTTAATCTCAACGTTTCAGTTAGTTTTGCCTGGGCGCTGAGTTCCAGTCCCTGACGCTTGGTTTTATCAAGGTTTTCATTCTGAAATGTGACCGGATTAAAACGAATTTCATCGGTCAGGTTTTGATTAAAAACAGATAATTGACTGCTAAATTGCGATGTATCATATTTGAAACCGACTTCCGTGGTTAGCGCCGTTTGCGGTGCCAAGATCGAAAACACTTGCTGAAAACCCGAATCAAACTGAAATAATTCATCGACTGTGCCAAATCTTGCACTACGACCACCACGGACAAAACCAGAGAATGACTGCGTGAACTGATGACTTAAGCCCAGTTCAAAGCTATTTTCACGGTTGGTTTGATTGGATGGCGCCGCTTCGGAGCCAAATCCACCACCGGATGCACTGGCATCAAATTGATCCCGTGCCTTCAAACGTACTTCCTGAGTACGGACACCGGCAGTCAGATTGGTTTTTGCTGTCAGTTGTAAATCACCCTGTCCATAAAATGCCAGACTTTGTTGCTGGACATCCAGTTGATGAACCGGTTGATTGCTATTGCGACGAAAATCTGCCCGATCTGATTGATAATCATAGTCATACCAGTCGATACCAGCGATCCACTGAATATCACGATTGGCCAACTGACGATTCATAATCAGTCGTGGTGTAAATGAAAAAGTTGTTAAATCAGTATCAGCATAATCCCCAAAACCAAAACCAAAACCATAATCGAACTGGGATTTTTGCTGGCGCTGACGATAACCAGCATCAATGACCAATGTATCATTGTCACTGAGTTTAGCAGTGTAGCCGGTGGTTAAATATTCGGTACGTTCTTTTGCCCAGTCATTTGGTGAATCTGTCCCTTTGCGATCGGTACGCAGTTCATTGATGTCGGTAGTGGGATTAACAGATCGTGTTCCCGGTAAGCCGGTTTCATTGTCATAGCTACCAATTTGTAAATACAGTTCATCGTCATTGAGTGGAATACGAAAATCCAGCTGACCACTGTTTTGTTTAAAATCGCTATTGTCACGGTAACCATCACTTTCTGTATGGTTGATATTGGCATTGATAGCAATAAATTCGTTAGCAAAAGAACCAAAAGCATTGGTCTCAAGATAATCATCACTGCCCGCAGTTGTGCTGATGATGGCCTGATTCTCGATGTTCTTAGGATTTTTACTGATAATGTTAATGACACCGCCGGTGGCACCATCGCCATATAAAACAGCGCCGCTGCCACGAATAATCTCGATTCTTTCAATATTTTGATAAGGAATGGCAGCGTAATTTACATTCGATAAATCGACATCATTGAGTCGGCGACCGTCCAGCAAAATCAGGGTATTTTGTCCTGCTGTTTCGCCAAAACCACGAATATCAACAGTGGCGGAATTTTTGTGTTCATTGGTACTGACGATATTAACGCCGGCCTGTTCAGCGAGTAAATCCGGTAATGTTCTGGCCGGACTACGGCGAATATCTTCAGCGCTAATTACGGTGATACTGGCCGCTTGATTGGTTATATCGCCGAGTCGTGATGCCGTGACCAGCAGCGGTTCGAGGGGGTTATCATTTTCTGCCCCATTGGCCGTTGTATAGGGCATGACGGCTGCCGATATGGCGAGGGCTAAGAGTGGTTTTTGGAGAAGCATAAGATACGCCTTTGATTACGCTATCCAACCCGATAGCGGTAGCTGAAACACATGTGCAGCAAGGCGTTCTCCGATTGTATGAAACAATCAGAGCAACTTTCCTGTGCGCCCGCCGCGACATGAAGATTGTTACAGGCCGGTCTCCGGACTCACGAGTGATGGCGTTGGCTATTGACCGCTGTCGCCTTCCCATGCAAATGCACAGTGGCCGATGACAGCAGCAAACTCGTTTACCGTTGCGGGGGCAGTGACGGCATTGTCTAAAAACGCACCGTCTTCCCGATTATCGTCTTCGCTAAGCAAGACGCACCTGAAACAAGGCGCAGACTATAGGAGTTGCTGATTACTTTGTCAAACGACAACATTTTAAACTGCCGCTGTCGCTTTGCTAGGCGTAATGGGCTGGTATCCGGTAAAATCAACGGATTTTACAAATATAAAGAACCACCATGACTGAAGACTTTCGCGATAAAGGCTTTGCCACACGGGCAGTGCGCGCCGGCCATTTGCGCACAGCAGAAAATGAGCAATCCGAGCCAATATTTCCGACTTCAAGCTTTGTCTTTGACAGTGCAGAGCAAGCGGCTGCGCGCTTTTCCGGTGAAGAGCATGGCAATATTTATTCGCGATTTACAAACCCGACGGTACGCACTTTTGAGCAACGTTTAGCTGCTTTGGAAGGCGGCGAATCCTGTGTGGCCACGGCATCCGGCATGTCAGCAATCCTGGCAACATTTATGGGTTTATGCGCTGCAGGTGACCATATTGTCTCGTCGCGAAGCATTTTTGGCACAACCCGGGTGTTATTCGACAAATACCTGACCAAGTTCGGTCTGCAAACCGACTATGTGCCGTTGACCGATCTGGCTGCCTGGGAGCAGGCCATCAAGCCCAACACCAAAGCGCTATTTCTGGAAACACCGTCCAATCCGCTGAACGAAATCGCAGATTTGGCAGCATTATCGGCATTGGCGAAACAACACGGTTGTTTGCTGATAGTTGATAACTGTTTCTGTACACCGGCATTGCAACTGCCATTTAATTTTGGCACCGATATTGTCATTCATTCCGCCACTAAATATATAGATGGTCAAGGACGTTGTGTCGGTGGCGCTGTAGTCGGTGATGCACAGCTTGTTGGTGAAGAGGTTTACGGTTTCTTGCGAACGGCCGGCCCAACCATGAGCGCGTTTAATGCCTGGACCTTCCTGAAAGGGCTGGAAACATTGGATCTGCGGATGCGGGCGCATTCCGCGGCAGCTTTGGAAATAGCCACATGGTTGGATCAACATTCTAAGGTCAGCAAAGTGTTTTATGCCGGTTTGCCAAGCCATCCGCAACATGCGCTGGCGGCAAAACAGCAGTCGGCATTTGGCGGCATTATTGCCTTTGAAATTGCCGGTGGCCGTGAGTCAGCATGGAAAGTCGTTAATGCGACGCAGTGGATTTCAATTACCGCTAACCTGGGTGACACCAAATCAACTATCACCCATCCGGCCACCACAACGCATGGCCGCTTAACGCCGGAAGCCCGCGCACAAGCTGGCATCTCTGACGGTTTGCTGCGGCTTTCGGTGGGCCTTGAATCAGTTGCCGATATTCAGGCTGATTTACAGCGCGGACTGGATTTACTTTAACTAGCTTTAGTAATTAGCTGATAAATCGGCACAAAATCTGCATAGTCACTGTTCCTGAATTTAATAATGTCAGAATTTTGTCTCATTACCTGAGAGGACATTCTGCAAACGGACCATTTTTTATGCGGCCAATTTGTCTGATTTTGTGCTTGTTATCGGCGTTATTACCGTTGTCGGTCAGCGCTGCGACACCCGATGTCCGGGTGGTGATTGATGTTTCTGGCAGTATGAAACATAACGATCCGCAGAATTTGCGGGTGCCCGGTTTACGCCTGCTCAGCGGTTTATTACCCCCGGAAAGTGCTGCCGGAGTCTGGACTTTTGCGTCGCAGGTCAACATGCTGGTGCGCTGGCAAGAAGTGGATAATAACTGGCGTGACAGTGCCAACCGGCAATCTGAAAAAATTCATTCGCATGGTCTGTTTACCAATATTGAGCAGGCTTTAAAAGATGCCATTGCCAACGCCAAAACTGAAAGCGACCGGCCACGCAGCATTATTTTGTTATCTGACGGTCTGGTGGATTTAAAGGCCGGCGACAAAGCCAGCCAACAATCCCGGCAACGCATCATTGACCAGGTATTGCCGCAACTGCAAAAACTGCAGTTTAAAGTGCATACCATCGCCTTGTCTGCGAACGCCGATCATGAATTACTGGAACAATTATCACTGAAAACCAATGGTTGGTATCGACAGGTCGACACGGCGGACCAGCTCGAACGGGTGTTCTTGCATCTGTTTGAGCAAGCCACGCAGCGCGATAATGTGCCCATCAAGGATAATTATTTCAGCATCGATAAAAGCATTGATGAAATGACTGTGCTGGTATTCCGCGAGGCTGATTCAGCTGCCGCAACGCTGGTTCAACCTGATCAACAGCAGCTCACCGAGGCAAATCGCGGTGAGCATATTCGCTGGCAACATGAAAAACATTACGACCTGATCACCATCGAGCAGCCCATGGCCGGTGACTGGTTTATTGACGCCAAACTGGACCCGGATAATCGGGTTATGGTGGTCACGGATCTGCAACTACAAACCAATGAATTACCGAATAATGTGTTGGTCGGTGAGCGTTTTGATATGTCGGCAACATTGACTGAAAATGACGAGCCGATTGAACGGCAAGATTTCCTGAAATTGGTCGAAACGACGTTACAGCAACAAGATCCCAATGGCGAAATGTTAACCAGTCAACTGCAGCGTGATGAAGGCCTGACGGCTTATCGTGCAGAACTCGGCCAGTTATTTTCCGCCGGTCGCAATGACATTGTCATCACCGCCAAAAGCGCCACCTTTGAGCGGCAACGCCGGCAGTCGATCAATGTGGTTGCCGTGCCGCTGGACATTGAAGTCAATCAAATAGATGCTGAGCAACGTAGTCACAGGCTCAGTATTACTGCGGATAGTGCGCTTTTAGATATTAATAGTCTGAAAATCACCGCGTTATTAAGTGCTGCTGATGGTAAAGAGTTTTCTTATAACGTCATGCGTCAGGATGATAACCACTGGCAACTGACTTTGACAGAGCTGCAACCTCAAACTGAATACCAATTGTCACTGCAAATTCGCGGACTGACGCCAGCCGGGCGGGACGTTTTTCTGCAACCCAGAACGCTGACCATTAAAGATGATCAACAAATGGTTTCAGTTGATTCTGATGTTGCCGAAATTGAGGTACCTAATTCTGTTGAAACAGATGACACTACTGAACCGGCAGATTTGTCCTCTGAAAAACCGTCATTATCACCGAGCATGTTATTGTTACTGGGTAATGGCATTATCGTTATTTTGTTGCTGACCGGCATTTTGTTATGGCGGCGTTATCAGCGGCCACCTGCGCCTGCGGAGATGTTGTAAATGTCACTAGCGGATCCTGTGTTTCACTGGCTGGCTTATGAACTGGCCGCTATTTTTGCACTGCTAAGTATTTGGCTGCTGGTTCGCTTGATGCGAAAAAACAAAAAGTTACGCCAGGATAGTGCCAAAGCGGTCAAACTCATCAAACAAAAACGTGAAGGGCGTCGTCAGCAATTAGCGGTGATGCTGCAAAGCCAATATGACTTGAACGGCGAATCGTTGGAAAGCGAAGTCGACGCGCTGCAACAGCGCGAACGCGATTTACACAAAAATCTGCTCAATCTTTTTGTTACCCAGGATGGCAAAACACTCAGCGCCATGCCAGATCAAATGGAATCGCTGCTTAACGCCGGTTTGGCTTTGATGCCACCGGTTAAAGAAAACGATGCCCAGCGGCAGCAAGTTCAACAACTGGCCGCCGAAAATGCGGAATTAACGGCAACCATCAGTCGTCTGCAGCAAGAACTGGAAGCACGGGCTGAAAATCAGCCGTCCGATCCAGAAGTTGTGCCAGAAGAAGAGAGTGAGCCAGAACCCGAATCAGTCATTGAAGTTGAAATCGCTGAAGCAAAAGATGCAGAACCAGAAGAGATTTTGGATGAGATTGAAACGCCTGAGGCTGAGCTCAATCAACTTTATTCCGATGAGGTCGATCAGTTACTGGATGGCTTTGAAATTGAACTCGCCGATGAGCAGCAGAATCAGTTGCTTGATGAGGGCGCGTCTGCCGTAGATTCGGAAATACCGGCAGAACCCGAGGATGTAGTTGACGATATTGATGCAGAATCGTTGGCTGATGACATGCAGCTGGATTCTGACAATGAACGACCGCCGTCAGAGTCACTGCCAGACGAAATTGTCGAGCAAGAAGATGAGGTTAGCGAAACTGGAGCGGGGGTTGTGCCCGCCAAAGCAAGCAGTCTCAGTGATTTTGCTAAATCTGATTGGCAGCCAACGGTGCCGGATATTTACGGTAAGCAGCCGTTTATCTCGCCGGAACCCGCCGAAATACCATCCGAAGATACGGTTGCTGAACTCAAGCAAAAATCCAGCTTAAAGCAATTTATGAACAGCGGCTGGCAGTCATCCGTACCACCCGTCTATGGTCTAACAAAGACAGAAATACCTGAGGCAAATAACGAGACTGCTGACCCTGAAGACGATACGGTTTCGGATTCAGACAGTTTTGAAGAACTTGAGTCTGTCGTGCCAGAATCAGAGTTTAATGATATAACGCCGCAAATTACCGAAGATCCAGATGCGAGTGCCGAAGAATGGGTCGATTTAACAGAATTTGATCCGGTAATCAGCGAAGAAAATACTGCTGCCGAAGCCGAAGCCGAAGCCGAAGCCGAAGCCGAAGCCGAAGCCGAAGCCGAATTTGATATTGAAGTTGAAACCAGCGCGATTCAACCGGAAACAGCATCAGAAACTGAGGAAGATAAACTCAGTCGCTTGATGGCCGATCAAGCATTACTTGATGATGAAGATTTAATGAAATCTTCAGAGCCAGCAGCAGAGTTAGCGCCGGAAATAGAAACAGTGGAAGAAACAGCGTTGGAGCTGGAACCAGAAGCAGAGTTAGAGCCAGAAGTGGTGCAGAAGCCAGAACCAGATCCCACAGCTGTTGAGTCGGCACCCTCTGCGCCAGAAGTATCCGTTAATCAACAGGATGAACTGGCCAGATTACGCGAGCGGCTGCGTGAAAAAACAGCAGCACTTAAGGCGTCCAATACAAATCCCGTCACACCGACAGTAGAACCGTCATTAATCAATCCGGCAGAAACGGCTGATGATGTTAATCAAACTCAGGATAACGTCGAAGCTGACAATAATGATATTGATGATGCGTCATCTTTTGACAGTGCCGATTGGCCGCAACCCGAGATCTCTGAAGAAGCTGAAAATCAGCAGTCTGCGGATACTGATACCGCTGCAGAAAATCAGCCCGAAATTACGGAAGACATAATTCAGGATGATGCAGAAGTTGTTACGCAACAAACCGATAACGAGCCAACTCAAGACAGCGAAGATGGCTTGGTTGAGCCGGAAGCTGAAACACCAATATTCGATGAACAAAAGCCGTCAGAAGTTGAAGAACATGAGCCCGAAGTTTCCGCTGATGAGCCAGAAATAACAGACTTTGATGATGCGTTGGATGAAGCTGCTGATTTAGCAATGGTGGCGATGGAAAATGAACCCCCAACAACATCAGATAGTGAAGAAAATTCAGAAAATACAGGGGAGTTACCAGAAGTCCCCACTGACCAGTCATCTGCAGAAGATGCACCGGCAATTGATGAGCCGACATCGGCAGATGATTTTGCGGCAGCATTAGCCGCCGAGCGGGCGCAGGCTGAGCAGGAACGATTAGAAACCGAATCGCAAATGGCCAACTTTGAAGAGGTCTCGCAACCGCCGTTACCTCAGCCCGATGAACTCGATGCTTTGATATCAGAGGTCAATGATTTGCAACGCCAGGTACCGGACAATGCCGATAATTCTGCACGTCTGGAAGCCGCAGCCGCCTTACCTTTGCCGGACAATGCCTCGCTTAATAAGTTGATGCAGGAAGTGCGGCAATTACAACAAACTGCCGAGTTCAAACCGGTTGCCGAAAAAGGCCAGCAGGATTTACAGCAAATCCTGTCACATATCCCGCGGTTTGGTGGTAAACGTGAAGGTGGCAACAACTGATTTGGTTTGTGGATTTTTCCACGAAAACAGCAGCAATTTGTTAAAATTTCCGGCTGACCTAAGCTGGATTTCCTATGACAGATAAGATTCATCAGGTCGCCGTCGTTGGCGGTGGCGTTTGCGGTACGGCATTGTTATATATGCTGTCTGAATTCACAGATATTAACGATATCGTGCTGCTCGAAAAATACGATGCTGTTGCCAAAGTGAATTCGCACAGCCGCAATAACAGCCAGACGATTCATTACGGCGATATCGAAACCAACTACTCTCTGGAAAAAGCCACCAAGGTCAAAGCAGCCGCACAGATGCTGGTCAATTTTGCCAAGCGTTTGTCTGATGTCGACAAGATCATTTTCAAATATCCGAAGATGGTACTCGGTGTCGGCGAAAACGAATGCCGCCAGCTGCGTCAGCGTTACCAGACTTTCCGTGATGTATTTCCAGACATCAAATTACTGGAAAAATCCGATATCGGTGCCATTGAGCCCAATGTGGTAATGGTCAATGGCGGTATGCGCCCAGAGCCTTGTGTGGCACTTGCGGTATTGGATGATTACAGCGCCGTCGATTACCAGCAGTTATCGCAGGCGTTTGTTCGCGAAGCCAAAAAACACAGTGATAAACAACTCAGTGTGCAATTTAACAGTCATGTTGAAGATATCGTCGAGCAGGATGGCGTGTTTTCGCTGATCACCAAAGACAGCGTTATTAAAGCTCGCAGCGTCGTAGTTTCTGCCGGTGGCCACAGCTTGTTGCTGGCCCAGCAAATGGGCTATGGACTGGAGTTTTCTTGCCTGCCGGTAGCGGGCAGTTTTTACTTCACGCCGCAAAAACTCAACGGCAAAGTCTATACCGTACAAAACGACAAATTACCGTTTGCCGCGGTGCATGGCGATCCCGATGTATTGGTAGAAGGTAAAACCCGTTTCGGGCCGACAGCGTTATTGCTGCCGTTACTGGAGCGTTATAACAGCAGCACGTTTTTTGAGTTCTTACGGGTCTTAAGGTTAGATAGCCGGGTGCTGAGAGTATTTTGGGATCTGTTCCGGGTTAAAGATATCCGTAACTATATTTTTAAAAACTTCCTGTTTGAAGTGCCATTGCTGCGTCGCTGGTTGTTTTTAAAAGATGCCCGCAAAATCGTACCGTCATTACAATTCAAAGACGTGCAATTTGCCAAAGGTTACGGCGGCGTGCGGCCACAACTGATTGATAAGGTTAACGCCAAACTGATGCTTGGCGAAGCCAAAATCAATCCCGGCACTGGCATTGTCTTTAACATGACGCCATCACCGGGCGGTACCAGCTGTCTGGAAAATGCCGAAACCGATATGCGTTTGATTGCGACGCGGCTGCAAGCGCAAATAGATGAAAGCAAACTGCAAGCGACATTGCACACTGCCTGATGGCCAGTTCACCCTACATCACACCCAACGGCATGTTTCTGATGAATCAGGAACTCAGCGAGCGTTGGCAGCGCCGCCGTGTCGTCGTGCAAGCTTTGGCGGCGGCAGCGGCGGAGGGCGATCGCAGTGAAAATGCTGAATATATTTACCGTAAAAAAGAACTGCGTGAATTGGATCGGCGCATTCGCTATCTGCAAAAACGTATTCCCGATCTGAAAGTTATCCATGACACGCCCGATGATCCCGAACGGGTTTTCTTCGCCGCTTATATCAAACTCGAAACCGATGACGGCAAAGAAGTCGAATACCGCATCGTCGGCCCCGATGAAATTGACCATGAAAAAGGCAATATCAGCGTTGACTCACCATTAGCCCGGGCACTGCTCGGTAAAACTGTCGATGACGAAGTGGTGATTCATGTTGCCGATGGCCGAAAGCAGTATTTTGTTATCGCGATTCGTTACTGAATTTCTGTAACACGCCTAAAAAATTAATCAAATCAATGGGGTCAGCCAACTAGAAAAATGCCAACGAAGCTATTCAGGAACGTGACAATACTCGCCTGACCAGTTATGGCAAAAGGGGGTAATCACTTCATGCTCTTGCAAGTGACTTAACCACCAATGTTTTAAAAAAAGAAGGACTTCTTCAGGTTGGTTGAATTGCGTTGCGTTTTTGATAGATCCTTTTAACCCGGTTATCGTCGATTTTTGTATTTCAGCATAACGCGAAAGGTCTGGATATTCTGTTGTGTGTAATATGCCTTCCTCAGTTTTGAGATGAAAAAGCATATATTTGAGCAATAACTCTAATGTTGGCTTCAGCTCTTGAACACCATAGCCCTGCGACAAGAAGTAATAGAAGGAATTAATCGTCGCGACGATGGCACGATGTTGCTCATCAATAATCATTTCGCCTTGTTCATCACTCTCTTGCCAGTGAATATAAGCGTGTCTATTCGGTGCCCTGGACATAATCAATACCTGTATATGTGATTGCTGTTGTTCAAAGAGACTTAAAAATTTTACTTTACTCTGTGACCATGATTTTTAGTAATGAAATTCTTGAATTAACATTTTCAAGTGACGCTATATTGGGCGTGCTTTGCCTGCACTGAATTTCACACTGACAGAACAGCCATGACCTTACCTCAATCGACCCGGTTATGTAGCGCCAGGTGCATATATGCTTGAGTTTAGATAAGTCGTTTTATACAGTCGGGGAGTTCGGGCTTTGAATCAAATCGAAATCCGCAATGGACTCTAGAGATGGTTGTCAGGTTATGGTATTTCTATAAGTTACAGAGTAACCGAGTCAGATTGACCAGCTGTTATAAAGCCAAAGAATTTTTAAGGCTATTTAAGGTTTACCAATCTGACTGAACAATCGTAGGTTTCTACAAACACTTTGGCCTGTGGATGCCACTTCAGATTAACCCGGACCGGTTTTCCCGATAATTCGTAGAGGACGCCTGATTTGGTAACGGCTGTCCCGAACCTGGCTTTGCGATCGAATGAAATATGCATTATTTCATCCGTGATGACATCAAACTTGTAGTTTGGCGCGTAGCCGATGAGATGTTGAGCACCGGTTTCGATGACTTCAAACAAGTTCCATGAGCTTAGCGTTCCACACTCCGATAATGCTCGCGCTTCCATAGAAAATCCTTTTCAATTTGAACATCGCAAACGTTAACTGAATCACAGTTTTCAGGCAAGCCTCTTTTGCGAGTTTGTCACAAATATGTGCTATAGGGTGTGAAATTCATATGAATTTGAGCATGACTAAATAATTTTCTGAGTTGAATTTACAAAAAAAGTGAATATTGAGGTCGAATTGCGGCAATTCACTTGATTGCAATATCCACATATCCTGTTAATTTACTAATAGATGGATGGCGCATTAGCAGGAGGAATGCATGCAGCAGATAATTGAGTGGGCAGACGCTGCCGGGCTTGCACTGCTTGCCGTACTCGCCGGTTTTGCGCTTTATAAAACGCTGGTCTTTCTGGTTAACCGTTTTTCCGAATCAACCTCTGTCGCCCGGATATTCTTCGATGCTTCAGCCCGTGCAATGGGCGTCTCGCTATGCCTGTTATTTCTTAATAGTGTGTTACACGCAGTGCCGCAGGATCTTGCCCTGCTGAGCGTTTTTCAACATGTCACCACGCTGCTGCTGATTTTTTCTTTAACCTGGGTGGCTGTCGCGCTAACGTCTGCCATTGGCGATGTCATCGTCAAACTAAATCCTGTGCTTGAGGAAGAATGGAAGCGGGCGCGCAAGATTGAAACGCAGACCCGTTTCCTGGTTCGTGGTTTGAATATTGTCATCGTGCTGGTCGGCATGGGTATCGCTTTGATGACATTCGATTCGGTCAGCAAGGTCGGCACCAGCTTGCTTGCATCGGCGGGTATTGGTGGCATTATCCTTGGCTTTGCGGCGCGGCCGGTGCTGAGTAATCTGCTGGCGGGGATGCAGATAGCATTGACGCAGCCATTACGGATTGATGATGTGGTGCATGTTCAGGGTGAGTGGTGCTGGGTAGAAGAAGTCACTTCTACCTATGTCGTTTTACGGGTTTGGGATCTGCGTCGTCTGATCGTGCCATTACAGTGGTTTATTGAAAATCCATTTCAGAACTGGTCAAGAAATAGTGCAGAGCTAATGGGCAGTGCCATGATTTGGCTTGATTACGGTATTCCCATCGATCCGTTACGTGAGGAGTTTGCGCGCTTGCTCAGAGCGACGCCTGATTGGGATGGCCTCACCGAATCGGTTCAGGTTGTCGAGGCCGGAGAAAAGGCGATACAGATCCGCTTTCTGATGAGCGCCAAAAACTCCAACACGTTGTGGAATCTGCGATGTTATATTCGTGAGCAGATGATCGCTTATATCAAACAGCATTATCCAGCGTGCCTGCCTCGATACCGTGCACAGTTAATAGATAACGACAGTAAATCTGCTCAACAAATCAGTTAATCTAATATCAAGCCTTGTCTAGTGCTTGAGTGATATCAGTCAGGATATCGTCGATATGTTCGATACCTACCGAGAGCCGCACCATATCTGCTGGTACGCCGGCTTTTTTAAGCTCCTCTTCATTAAGCTGACGATGCGTGGTGGTGGCCGGATGGCAGGCCAGCGATTTGGCATCACCGATATTGACCAGACGTTTAATCATTTGCAAAGCATCAATAAATCGGGCCCCGGCTTCTGCACCGCCCCTGATGCCAAAGCTCAGAATCGATGACGGTTTTCCGTTCATATATTGCTGTGCCAGTGCGTGATATTTATCAGCTGGCAGGCCAGCAAAATTAACCCAGTTGATCTTGTCGTGTGTTGTCAGAAACTCAGCGACTTTTTGGGCATTTTCGCAATGTCGTTCCATTCGCAAAGACAATGTCTCGATACCTTGCAGGATTAAGAATGCATTGAACGGGCTCAGTGCTGCGCCCATATTGCGCAGCGGCACCACACGCGCCCGACCAATAAAGGCTTCCGGCCCAAGTGCCTCGGCATAGACGACACCGTGATAACTGGGATCGGGTTCATTAAACTGTGGAAAGCGGGGGTTATCCTGCCACGGAAACTCGCCTGAATCGACAATGATGCCGCCAACCGTGGTGCCATGGCCGCCCATATATTTGGTTAATGAGTGAATAACGATATCAGCACCATATTCAATCGGCCGGCACAGCACCGGTGTTGCCACCGTGTTATCAACGACCAGTGGAATATTATGTCTGTGGGCAATATCGGCCAGTTTTTTCAGATCAACAATATTGCCGGCAGGGTTACCAATCGATTCGCAGAACAGCAGTTTGGTATTGGCATCGATCAAGGCTTCAAGCGCCGCAGGATCTTCGCCAGGTGCCATGCGAACCTCAATGCCTTGCTGGGGCAGGGTATGGGCAAAAAAGTTATAGCTGCCGCCATACAACTGGCTCACTGAAACAATATTATCGCCAGCTCGGGCTACGGTTTGAATAGTCGCGGTGATTGCCGCCATACCCGACGCCATCGCCAATGCACCAATGCCACCTTCCATTTCAGCAACACGCTGTTCCAGTACGGCATTGGTCGGATTCATGATCCGCGAATAGATATTGCCTTTGACTTTGAGATCAAACAAATCGGCACCATGCTGGGTGTCGTCAAAGTAATAGCTGGTGGTCTGATAGATGGGTACTGCAACTGCATGCGTTTCAGGATCACCGGCAAAGCCGCCGTGAATCGCCGTCGTTTCGAGTTTCATAACTGCTCCTTGTGACGCGTGATAATTGTGGTTTTAATGCCGTTCGCGGAGGGCTATACCTCTTAATTGCCATCATATACTTGATGCACCAGGAGATGGAATTATCAAGTTAGCCAATTCGATATTGCTGAGAGGCAGCAATTTGTTGCAAATCAATAGAGGGTTTGGCGTAGCGTTAAAACTCTCGAAGTATTTCATCAGGTTCTTTCCCATTGCTATCAGAATCTCATAACACACTGTTTTCATAAACAATATTTAACATCATAGGAATTGACTTGCGTGAATGGAAATAAATGATACGATATATCATATTTATGGAGGGCAAAATGAAAGACAAATTAGCAATCGTGGTTTCCGGTACCTGCCTGATTCATTGCATATTGACGCCGTTAGTTATTGGCTTTGGTGCGATGGGCATGATGGGGCAGTGGTTGGGTTCTGAGTGGATTCACAAGGTTTTGTTGATACCAGTAGTCGGATTAGCGTTGTTAAGTTTGCCGCGGTCATATCGTTGTCACCGGAAACATTGGCCGCTGGTAATGGCGATGCTGGCCATTGCCACGCTGTTAAGTACGTTGGTTTTACCGGAATCGCTGGAGTTGTTGCTGAGTGTTCCGGCGGCACTGACGTTGATAATGGCGCATAGCTGGAATCATTTTTTGATGCGTCAGTTCAAATCAGTTGCTGGCGGCGGGGCTGCTAATGGATGAGCAGGCTTTGCTGAATGCGCCGGTCGCTGATTATATGAATGAAGCGCAACGGGCGTTTTTTGATAAGCGTTTGCAGGATCTGCGTGCTGAAACCCTGCAGGAAATTGACGCCATCAAACAGGAAATCAGTCATAACACGCAGGTCAGTGATGTCACCGATCGGGCGACCCTGGAAGAGGAAGCGATGCTGGCATTACGCATTGCTGATCGCAAACAACAACTTATTCGCAAAATTGATTCGGCCAGGCAGCGTATTCGCAGCGGTGAATATGGCTATTGTCTGCAAACTGGTGAGCCGATTGGCCTTGCCCGTTTGCTGATACGGCCTACTGCTGAATATTGCGCCGATATCAAGACCATTAATGAACAACGCGAGGGTTTGTATGACAACTAAGCAATCAACGCGCTTACCGGTAACGGTGCTTTCCGGATTTCTTGGTGCCGGTAAAACTACGGTACTGAATCATATTTTGAATAACCGCGAAAATCGCCGGGTAGCCGTGATCGTCAATGACATGAGCGAAATCAATATTGATGCCCGTCAGGTTTCTCAGGATGTGCAGCTGAATCGCGCTGAAGAAAAATTGGTAGAGATGAGCAATGGCTGCATTTGTTGCACCTTGCGTGAGGATTTGCTGGTGGAAGTCAGGCAACTGGCTGATGCCGGCCGGTTTGATTATCTGGTGATTGAGTCTACCGGTATTTCCGAGCCACTACCGGTGGCAGAAACCTTCACTTTTGCTGACGAAAAAGGCATTAGTCTGTCTGATGTGGCCAAGCTCGACACCATGGTAACGGTCGTTGATGCGGTGAATTTTTTACGCGATTTCCAGGAGGCACGGTCACTGCAAGAAACCGGTGAAAGTTTGGGCGAGGAGGACGAGCGTAGTATTTCTGACTTGCTAGTTGAGCAAGTGGAGTTCTGTGATGTAATTCTGATCAGCAAAACCGATTTATGTTCTGCAGATGAGCTGAAAAAACTGACCGGCATTTTGCGTAGCCTGAATACGGATGCGGAGATTGTACCGATTGCAAGTGGAGCGGTGCCGCTGGATAAGGTGTTGGGAACGGGGCGGTTTGATTTTGCCAAAGCCGAACAAGCGCCGGGCTGGCTGAAAGAAATGCGCGGTGAACACATTCCCGAAACAGAAGAATACGGCATCAGCAGTTTCAGCTATATCGCCCGGCGGCCATTCCATCCGCAAAAGTTTTATGACTTTCTGCATCGTGACTGGCAAACCGGCAAGTTGATTAGATCCAAAGGTTATTTCTGGCTGGCAAGTAGGCCGCAGTTTGCCGGGAGTTGGAACCAGGCAGGTGGTATTGCGCGTTATGGTTTTGCCGGTATGTTCTGGAAAGCCGTTCCGGAAAATCGCTGGCCTGAAGATGCGGAATCGCGTGCCGTGATCAAGGAGAACTGGGTAGAACCATTTGGTGATATGCGTCAGGAACTGGTTTTTATCGGTCAGGGATTGGATGAGACGGAAACTCGGTCAGCGTTGGATGATTGTCTGCTTGATGATGTGACTTTACTGGCTGGCAAAGAGCTCTGGCAGACCTTGGCAGATCCATTTCCCGCCTGGCAGGAGTCAGATTGATGTCAGTCGCCTTAAAGCAATCTGATTTCATTGTGCCGCAAACCATTTCCGGTGATTCGCCGGGGGTACTGGCTGACATTTATCGGTCGGATACGAATCTGGTGCGTTGGCAGCGGCCATTGGATATTGATTTGGATGATGATATCCATTTTTTGCTGAGCCGGCCGGCCCTGACCGCGCGGCAGGTAGTGGCCGCGGATGTACCGGTAAGCGAACTTGCTGATATGTTACGTCTGGCAGCGGACAGTGCACTGATTGCCGATATTCGCCAATTAATTGAAATGTATGCTGATTTATTTATGCTGCATCAGGTGGGGGTAAGATTCGAGAAGATCGACAAAACCATGTGTCCGCGTTTTCACACCGACCGTCTGGCTTGCCGGTTGGTGACCACTTATCATGGTAATGGTACACAGTGGCTGGCAGAAGATAACGCCGATCGCAGTAAACTGGGTGCCGGTGCCGCTGGTTTGCCGGATAATCAGTCGGGCATTTATCGCTATGCAAGCCAAATCCACTCAGCAACGGCTGGTGATGTATTGTTATTGAAAGGGGATGGCTGGCCGGACAGTCCGGTTGCTGGCATTATTCACCGCTCACCACCGGCTGATCTGAGCCAGCCGAGATTATTGTTAACATTGGATTTTGCCGATTAGATGGGGTTACCGATGCTTTGTCACAAATGGAAATTAGCTGCTTTGCTTACCAGTGTATTGGTCTCTCCTGTAATGGCGCATGAGCAGCATAGCCATGTTTCGACAACGGCAGCGCATGTGCATGGACAGGCAACATTAAATATGGTGATCAGTGCCGGTGTGGTAATGGCAGAATTTCATTCACCGCTGGATAATCTGCTCGGTTTTGAGCATCAACCGGCAACCAGTGAACAGCAGCAAGCCTATCAGGCAATGCTGGATAACCTGCAGGATGCAAACACAATTTTTACGCTTAATGGTGGTGACTGTGAATTGGCATCAGTACAGATAAACGATCCATTTGCTGAAACAGCGAAAGCGAATTCACATAATGAACTGGCCGTCGAATATACGATGGATTGTGCAGATTCGACGGCCATTAATGGTCTGCAAACTGACTTGTTTTCAGTTTATCCGCGTTTACAGAAAATCGATGTGCAACTTATCCGCGATGCCGGACAAACTGCTTTTACTTTGACCGCAAAACAAGCTGCCCAGCAATGGTAATCGGGTAACAATTTTATGGCAGATATTGAAAAAGTACTGAGCCAGGCTGAAATAACCTGTCAGCAACAAGGCGCGCGACTGACCAGCAAACGGCGGATGATGCTGACGATTTTGCTGGAAGCGGGTGTGCCATGTTCGGCTTATGAAGTCGTTGAGCACTATCGGGCGAAAACAGACGAAACCATTCCAGCCATGTCAGTTTATCGGATGCTCGATTTTCTGATGGCACAGGGTTTAGTGCACAAGCTGGCCTCAACCAATAAATTTCTGGCTTGTGGCCATATCACTTGCAGCCATAGTCATCAGGCACCGCAGTTTTTGATTTGTGACGGATGCCAGACCGTGCAGGAAATCGGCGTCGATAAAACCTTATTTAACGCCCTGCAAAAAAGTATTAATCAGCAGCACTTTCAACTGAATAGTCCACAACTTGAATTGCATGGCTTGTGTGAAGATTGTCGGCATGACTGATATCCGTTAACGAAAGTAGTCTGCTGACATTGATCAACTTGTTGTTATGGCAAGGATTACTGCCGGTTTAATCGTCATGCAAAACCGTCGTTATCAAGATGGCTGAATTTATCGGACAAGCACACAATATGGTTCAGACCAATGTTATCACCGGGTTTCTCGGAGTTGGCAAAACTTCGGCTATCCGCCACTTGCTGAGCCTAAAGCCTGCGGGTGAACGCTGGGCGGTGTTGATCAACGAGTTTGGCAAGATTGGCATTGATAAGCAGCTACTGGATAGCGTTTGTACTGACAAACAACAGGTAATAATCCGTGAAGTGCCCGGCGGCTGCATGTGCTGTGCTGCAGGTCTGCCGATGCAGGTAGCCTTAAACCAACTGTTGCGATTGCAGCGTCCCGATAGGTTGTTAATTGAACCCAGTGGGTTGGGTCATCCGGAAGAGGTTATTGCCTCGCTCAGTGGCCCGAATTATCGGCAGCTGCTGGACGTACGTTCCACACTGACGTTGGTCGATCCCAGACATTTCCACGACAACCGCTACACGGAACATCCGGTGTTTTTGCAGCAGCTCAATATTGCTGACGCGATTGTCGCCAATAAAGAAGATTTGTGCCAACCAGCTGATCTGCAACAACTTCAAAAACTCCTGGCAACGCAGGATTTGGATGATTTGCCGCTTTATCAGGCTGAACAGGGTCAGCTCAACCCCGCATGGCTGACGCCACCGGCGAAGTTCAATCAAGCCCACTGGCACACACCGCCGGAAACGCTTCGTCTAACGGAGACCACCAAAGCGTTATCAAGTACAGGCTATTTGCATGAACTACAGGAGCAGGACGGTTGGTTTAGCTGTGGCTGGCGACTACGTGGTGACTGGCAATTTGATAAAACACAATTTATGGCGTGGTGCGACCGGTTAAAGGTGCGCCGGCTCAAGGCGGTGGTTAATACCGTGCACGGTGCGCTGCTGGTTAATCAAGTCGATGATGCCCTCACTCACGAGTGCACGGCACAACAGGCTAGCGAAAGCCGGATTGAGCTGATTAGCGACACCCGGCTTCACACACTTAACATGGAACAGAAGTTATTGGCTTGTCTTACCAGGAATCGTTAGCACTATTCCGTATAAACGCTAATATTTTTTGCCTGCATGGCATAAGCAGATACCGCCGTATCATTTTCGGTCAGTGTGGTGCTGAGCTGACCTTCCACCCAGTAAGGTGTGTAAATATCATTAATGGCAATGCCCTCATGGCGGACATAAATAATTTGGTTGGGCGGTGGCGGAGGCAGGTGGATACAAGCACCAAAATAAGGCACCAGAAAGAATTCAGTAACTTGCTGGTTTTCATCCATATTGACCGGCACGATAAAACCGGGAACACGAATATTGCGTTTATCAAAACTTTCGACCACTTTTGTAGAAACCAATGCCTGTTGATAGGGATCATCGGGCTGGTTGGACTGCTCCAGCGCGCCGACCATGCTGTTGGCCAATTGATCTTCAAAGCTGCCGTCTTCAATGTCGTTTAAATAAGCCGGCGGATTTTCCAGTGCATACAAGTCATCTTCTGGCAGCAGGTCAATCCAGTCAATTTGTTCGAAACTGTTAGCGAAAGCCACTGACAGACTGAAACAAAGCAGACTAAAAAACATGAACGGGGCAGCAATCAATCGGCACATAGTCGGTCTCAGTTGTAAAAAAGAAATAGCATGTATCATCATCACGCAGACAGCAAACCGGAAAAGCAATGCTTTCGATAAAACAATTATCTTTTCGTTACTCAGCAGACCAGCCAGCATTATTGAAGATTCCTGACTGGCAATTAGAAACTGCCGGCCGGCTGTTTATCCGCGGTGCTTCGGGTAGTGGCAAATCAACATTGTTGAATCTGATTGCCGGCTTGCTGACGCCGGAGCAGGGGGAGATTCAAATTGGTGATACGGTTATTAATAAGCTGTCAGGACACCAGCGCGATGTCTTTCGCGGGCAGCATATTGGTATGGTGTTTCAGCGCTTTAATCTGATCCCGTATCTGAGCGTACTGGATAATCTGCGGCTTGCCAGTCATTTCTCGGGGATATCCGCAAATGCAGCCCAGCAACGGGCGGCACAATTACTCGACAAATTGGGTTTATCAGCCAGCTTGCATCAACGCCGAGCCAGTGAACTCAGTGTCGGCCAACAACAACGGGTGGCCATTGCCCGGGCGTTGGTTAACCAGCCGGCATTATTGCTGGTCGATGAGCCAACCTCAGCGCTGGATAGTCAACACCGCGATAAGTTTATTACTTTACTGCTGGACCAATTGGCAGACACCGATACAGCGCTGATTTTTGTCAGCCATGATGAGGCATTGGCGGGCAATTTTTCTGAGCAACTAGCGATTGAGCAGTTTCAGCCGGAGGCCGGTTTATGATGCTATTCAAACTGGCCTGGCATAGCCTGTTGTCTCGTGCCGGCAGTGTGTTGCTGACGGTGATTATGCTGGCTATCAGTGTGTTGGTACTGGTTAGTGTGGACAGCATTCGCCAGCAAACCAAAGCCCATTTTCAGCAATCGGTGTCGGATGTTGATTTGATTGTCGGGCCACGTACTGGGCAGACCAATTTATTACTGTATTCGGTTTTTCATATTGGTGTGCCGTCCAATAATCTGAGTGGTGAAACCTATCAGATGTTACAAGCACTGCCTGAGGTTGACTGGCATATTCCGCTGTCTTTGGGAGATTCGCATCTTGGTTTTCGTGTGGTTGGCACGAAGCCGGCAATATTTGAACATTTTCGTTATGCCAATAAACAGCCGCTGCGTTTTGCCAGTGGCCAGGCTTTCAGTGATGTCTATGAAACAGTGGTGGGTGCTGAAGTCGCCAAAAAACTTAATTATCAGCTTGGCGATAAAATCACATTGGCACATGGCATTACCGATGTCAGTTTTGCCCGCCATGATGGTCATCCATTTACCATCATCGGTGTATTAGCGCCTACCGGTACACCATTGGATCGCTCGGTTTTAGTGGGGTTGGAGGGGCTGGATGCCATTCATGAAAATTGGCCGGGAGCGTCCATCGCCAAAACTGATGTGCCGGAAGTCACCGCTGTGATGCTGGGGCTGAAATCAAAAATTCAGACATTTCGTTTGCAGCAACAAATTAATACTTACCCCGATGAGCCGTTACAGGCGATTTTGCCGGGGGCGACGTTGAGTAACTTATGGTCGATGCTCGGTGGAGTTGAACAAAGTTTACGATTTATTGCCTGGCTGGTGTTGCTGGGGGCACTGACCGGCATGGCCAATGTGTTGTTATTATCGATGCGAGAACGGCGACAGGAGCTGGCGGTGTTACGCGCATTGGGTTATCCCCGCTGGTTTTTGTTTATGCTGCTGCAACTGGAGGCGGTGTTGATAACCGGCGCAGCCATCTTGCTGGCAGCGATTTTGTTGCTGTTTACCGAAAGCGCGCTGCGCAGCTGGCTGTTGGATGAGTTTGGCGTGTATTTGTCAGCAGGTTTATTACAGCTGGAAACATTACCGTTACTGGCTGCTGTGATGCTGGCAGCGATCATCACGGCAATCTGGCCGGGTATACAGGCTTACCGGCAAGGATTAAACCGGCAGCTCAGTTAGCTGCCGGTCAGATAGTTAATTACTGTGCGGGTTTAATCTGCCAGATTTCGCCACTGTCATTGGCGAGATACAAAAAGCCATCCGGGCTTTCGATGACATTACGAATGCGTTGTTTTTTGTCTTCAAAGTAGCGATGTTCATCAACGACTTTCTGGCCATCCATTTCGATATGATTGAGATGTTGCAACGCCATGGCGCCGGTCAGCAAATCGCCTTGTAAGTCGGGGAAGGCATTACCCTGATATTGCACCAGACCGCTGGGGGCGATTGATGGTACATAGACTTTTTCGGCATTTACCATGCCTGTAACTTCTTTTTCACCGACGGCGACCGGGCCCCAGTATTCTTTGCCATGCGAGGCTTCTGGCCAGCCATAGTTTTTGCCGGGCATAACCAGATTGATTTCATCACCACCGCGCGGGCCGTGTTCGATTTCCCATAGGGTATCCGTGTCACGGTTATAAAACATGCCTTGCGGATTACGATGACCATAGCTCCAGATTTCCGGATGGACATCATCCTGACCGACAAACGGATTATCATCGGGCACGCTGCCATCCAGTTTCAGGCGCAGAATTTTGCCGTTATGACGCTGCAGGTTTTGCGCTGCATCCTGCTCACCCCGATCGCCAATACCAAAAAATACATGGCCATGATTATCAAAGACTATCCGGCTGCCGTAATGCTGGCCTTTGTCGGTGCGTGAATCAGTGACCAGCAAATCCTGCCAATCAGTCAGTGTCTCACCGTCAAGTTTAGCGCGCGCCAAAGTGGTGGCGCCCTGACCATCAATGTCTTTGCTGTAGGTGAAATAAATCCAGCCGTTTTTGGCGAAATCAGGCGCAGTGGCGACATCCAGAAAACCCGCCTGACCGCTGATGATAATATCGTCAGGTGTGCCGCTGATGCGGGTTTTGTTACCGGTGGTAATATCCACCCGGTTCAAACTGCCGCCTTTATTGGTGACCAATAGTTGGTTCTGATCAATAAATGTCATACCCCATGGCGTGCCCAGATTTTCGGCAACGGTGCTGACTTTCAGCGTATCAATTTCTAACGGCGCTGCCTGCAGCGAACCAATAAACGTGCTGAGGCCAACAGCCAGCAAACTCAGGCATCTTTTCATCATTCACTCCTGTTATGAACTACAAGATAACATTGAACAGCCGGGCTTTTGCCGTGCCCAGTCGGGCCGTTTACCGGCGTAATGGTTAAATTCGGGGTGTTCGTCATAGGGGTTACGCATGACTTCTAACAGTGTCCAGATTTCGCTGAAATCGCCATTTTCAGCTTTATCAATGGCTTGCTGGGCGAGGTAATTTCGCAGTACATATTTGGGATTAATGCGGTTCATGGCAGCTTTGCGATCGGCATCGCTGGTGCGATCTTGTTGTACGCGCTGCTGATAGCTGCGCAGCCAGCTGGCAATATCAGCTTTATCCGCTGAGCTGATACTTTCAGGTGCATAAAAAGCGTCGTGAAAGACAGCCAGCAATTCATCATCGGATTGCTGATCATTTTCGCAGGGTAGCTCGGCCAGCTTACGGTAGAAAATGGTCATGTCAGTCTCAGCCAACAGCAAAATTCTTTGCAGTTCCTGATTGAGTTCTTGATCGCTAGCTTCAATAAACTTTTTCAGCCCCAATTTATCGGCGCGCATTTGCTGCCAATGTTCATTATAAAAATCGACATAGTCATTAAGGATTTCGCGCAGTGGTTCGGCATCTTCAATTAACGGATAAATGGCATTGCCAAGTTGCAGCAGATTCCATTGGATAATTTGTGCCTGATGGCCAAACCGGTAACGTTTACCGCTGGCATCGGTGGTATTGGGCGTCCAATCCGGGTCGTAATTATCAATCCAGCCATAGGGGCCGTAATCAATGGTCAGTCCGAGGATTGAAGTGTTGTCGGTATTGAGTACGCCATGGACAAAACCAACCCGCATCCAATCAATCACCAGTTTGGCATTACGCTGACAAACTTCGCGGAACCAGTCGAGATAAGTGTCTTTACTAGGCTCGCCCAAATGCGGGAAATGATGGCGGATAGTGAAATCAACTAGCTGACGTAGATTATCCATTTCACCCCGCGAGGCAAACAACTCGTAATTGCCGATCCGTAAAAAGGACGGCGCTACCCGGCAGACAATGGCGCCGGGCTCGGCTTTGGGGCGGCCATCGTAAAACATGTCACGCATCACCTGTTCGCCGGTACCCACCAGACTCAATGCCCGGGTGGTGGGGACGCCCAAATGAAACATGGCCTCGCTGCATAAAAATTCACGAACTGAAGATCTTAAAACCGCCAGTCCATCAGCGCTGCGCGAGTAGGGCGTCTCACCGGCACCTTTAAGCTGCAGCATTTGCAGTTCGCCATGGCGATCTTCCACTTCGCCGAGATTAATGGCACGGCCATCGCCAAGCTGACCCGCCCAGTTACCAAACTGGTGGCCGCCGTAGCACATGGCATGCGGCTGCATACCAGGTAATTGTTCATTACCCGAAAATACGTTGGTGAATTGTTTAGCATCACAATCATGTGGACTAAGCCCAATATCAGCGGCCATTTCCGCTGAATAGGCAATCAGATAGGGGGCTGCCACCGGTGTTGGTGCCACAAAGGTATAACACGCACCCTGAACTTGCCGGCGGACATTTTCGGTATCCGGATCAGCTGGCAGCTCACGGACAAAGCGGTTATTAAAATGCAGAATCAGCAGCGCTTCGCCACGGGTGTCATTGGGATTGATATCAGTCGGTATATTCATAGCAGCCATTACAACAAAATGCTGCCGGTAATAACACCGGCAGACTGTAGGGCTTGTTTATCTTGCAGCTCACAACGAGGCGGAGATGAAAGATAAACAAGCCCTGACTTTATTGACAGACTCGCTACAATAAGGTTTCTGAGCGGCTTTTGATTAGCCCAGTGCCTGGCGTTGCTGCGCCAGTTGGGACAAGGCTTGCTCAAGTTCGGCAAGTTTCTCGCGTTCTTTGGCAACCACGTCAGCTGGCGCTTTGGCAACGTAGTTTTCATTGCTCAGTTTGCCGCTTGATTGTTTGATAATTTTATCGAGTTTGACGATTTCTTTATCGAGCCGGGCAATTTCGGCGTCTTTATCGATCAGGCCTTCCAGCGGGATCAAAATCTCCATTTTGCCAACCAGTGCGGTGGCGGCGGCCGGTGCTTCACCTTGCAATAAATCAACCGATTCGAGATTGGCCAGCTTACTGATAAAGTCGCGATTTTGTTCTAGGCGCTGCTCGTCCAGTTCGGCTGCATCTTTCAGTAATACCGGCACGGCTTTTTTCGGCGCGATATTCATTTGCGAACGAATCGAACGAATGCCGGTAATAAACTGCATCACCCATTCCATATCGGCCACGGCTTTGCTATCAATTTTGCTTTCATCAGCCAGCGGATAGGGCTGGTTAATAATGGTATCGCCGGATTTACCAGCCAATGGCGCGATGGTCTGCCAGATTTCTTCAGTGATAAACGGCATGATTGGATGTGCCATGCGTAGCGTCGCTTCCAGGACCCGTACCAATGTCCGGCGGGTGCCCCGTTTGGCAGCATCGCTTGCAGATTCGCTGTTTAAAACCGGTTTAGATAATTCTAAATACCAGTCGCAGTAGTTATCCCAGACAAATTCATAAATCGCCTGCGCCGCTAAATCAAAACGATAACTGTCGATAGCTTTAATGACAGTTTGTTCAGTTTGTTGCAGCAGCGAAATAATCCAGCGATCGGCAAGACTTAATTCGACATCGTTGTTATCAATGCCGGTATCTTGATCTTCAGTATTCATCAGCACATAGCGGGCGGCATTCCACAATTTGTTACAGAAATTGCGATAGCCGGCAATGCGATTCATATCAAAGTTAATATCGCGACCGGTGGTTGCCAGTGACGCAAAAGTAAAGCGCAACGCATCGGTGCCATGCGGGGCAATACCATCGGGGAATTCCTTGCGGGTGGCTTTTTCGATTTTGGCAGCCAACTGCGGTTGCATCATGCCGTTGGTGCGTTTGCTAACTAATGTTTCCAAATCGATACCGTCGATAATATCGATCGGATCCAGCACATTGCCCTTGGATTTGGACATTTTCTGGCCGTGGGCATCGCGCACCAGACCGTGGATATAAACTTCTTTAAACGGCACCTCACCCATAAAGTGAATGCCCATCATCATCATCCGGGCCACCCAGAAGAAGATAATGTCAAAACCGGTGACCAATACGCTGCCCGGATACCAGGTTTTCAGCGCATCGGTATCTTGCGGCCAGCCTAATGTTGAAAACGGCCATAAAGCTGATGAGAACCAGGTATCGAGAACATCTTCATCCTGATTCAAGGTCAGATCGGCAGGCAGCTGGTATTTTTCGCGAACCGTCGATTCATCATCACCGACATAAATATTGCCATCAGCGTCATACCAGGCCGGGATACGGTGACCCCACCAGATCTGCCGGGAAATACACCAGTCCTGAATACCGTCCATCCAGTTATAGAAGGTTTTATCCCAGTTACCGGGGACAAATTTAACCTTACCGGATTTAACAGCTTCAACAGCCGGACCCGCCAATACATCGGCTTTAACGTACCATTGATCGGTCAGAAACGGCTCGATAACAGAACCACTGCGATCGCCACGTGGCACCATTAATTTGTGGTCTTTGATGCTTTCAAGTAAACCCAATGCATCCAAATCAGCAACGATTTGTTTACGGGCCGCAAAGCGATCCAGACCCTGATATTTTTCTGGGGCATTGTCGTTAATGGCGGCATCAATGGTCAGGATATTGATGATTTCCAGATCATGACGTTTGCCAACTTCAGCATCATTAAAATCATGTGCCGGCGTGATTTTGACGCAGCCGCTACCAAATTCCGGGTCAACATAATCATCAGCAATAATCGGGATTTCACGGCCGACCAACGGCAGGGTGATGGTCTTGCCGATTAAATGTTTATAGCGTTCATCTTCAGGATGCACGGCAACGGCGCTATCACCGAGCATGGTTTCCGGGCGGGTGGTGGCGACTACCAAATGTCCGCTGCCATCCGTTAATGGATAACGGAAATGCCATAAATGGCCGTTTTCTTCTTCGGATAAAACTTCTAAATCGGAAACCGCAGTGTGCAAAACCGGATCCCAGTTCACCAGCCGTTTGCCGCGGTAAATCAAACCTTCGTCATAAAGCTTTACGAAGACTTGTTTAACGGCTTCGGATAAATCATCGTCCATGGTGAAGCGGTTGCGTGACCAGTCCAGCGAGGAGCCTAGACGGCGCAGCTGACGGGTGATATTGCCGCCGGATTCTTCTTTCCATTCCCAGACGCGGTCGATAAATTTATCGCGGCCCAGATCATGACGGGTTTTATTGTCGGCATTGAGTTGGCGTTCGACCACCATTTGTGTCGCAATACCGGCATGATCAGTACCCGGTTGCCATAAAGTGTTATCACCTTTCATGCGGTGATAACGGGTCAATAAATCCATGATGGTATTGTTAAAACCGTGCCCCATATGCAGACTGCCGGTGACATTCGGCGGCGGCAGCATAATGGCGTAAGGCGCGCCTTCACCGCTGGGTTTGAATTCACCGCGTTGTTCCCAGAATTGATACCAGCGTTGTTCGATGGCGTCAGGCGTATAGGTTTTATCCATGGATTATTTGTCGCGTTATTGGCAAAAAGAAAGCGGGCATTATACCCGCTTCACAAGGGACTGGTCATGGCCGTGTTTGCTTACAGTTGGTGGCTTTCCAGCGGATAACCCCGATCCTGATAAAACTTATAGCGTTGCCGGCCCTGTTGTTTGATTTGTTCATCGTTGTCGATGATTTCGGCGAGGCGTTCAAATTGGCTGAAAAACATCGGCTGTTCGGCATTGAGATTAATTAATACATCCATCAAACGCGGTGGTGACGTGTCGCCATGGCTTATCAACACGGGCGTTCGTACATCATCAGGATCAGTTAAGACTTGATGCGGTACAAAACTTTCCGCTCGGAAAGCCCACAGCGCCGCATCCATCTCTGCACACTGCTGAGCATTTTCGGTGTAAATAAAAACCTGATGGCCCTCGCGCCAGGCTTTTTCCGCCAGCCGGCAGGCAAATTGCTGCCGGCTTTGCGGATCCTGACTTTTGAGGATGTAAAAACTGACCCGGGTCATCTGACGTTATTGGCCAATTTTGTTCAGCAAATATTGCATCAACAATGTGACTGGCCGGCCAGTAGCACCTTTTTCTTTGCCACCATTCCAGGCAGTACCGGCGATATCCAGATGCGCCCATTTGAATTTCTTGGTGAAACGGGACAAGAAACAAGCGGCGGTGACACTGCCGGCTTCTTTACCACCAACATTGGCGATATCAGCAAAGTTGCTGTCCAGTTGTTTTTGGTAATCGTCCCACAGCGGTAACTGCCAGGCGCGGTCATAACTATCATTACCGGCTTTAAGCAGCGCATCGGCCAGATCCTGATTATTAGCCATCAAACCGGTGGCATTACTGCCTAAAGCAACAATGACGGCACCGGTCAGCGTGGCAATATCAATGACGGTATCGGGATCAAAACGCTCGCTGTAAGTCAGTGCATCGCAGAGAATCAAGCGGCCTTCGGCGTCAGTATTAAGAATCTCGATAGTTTGGCCAGACATACTGGTAACCACATCACCGGGTTTGTTGGCATCACCGTCGGGCATGTTTTCCGAACTGGGTACCACACCAATGACATTGATTGGCAGCTGTAACTCGGCAACGGCTTGCAGCGTCCCTAATACGCTGGCTGAACCGCACATATCGTATTTCATCTCATCCATGCCTTGTGATGGTTTTAATGAAATACCACCGGCATCAAAGGTTAAGCCTTTACCAACCAAAACCACCGGTTTGCTATCGCCGCCACCACCATAGTTCATAGTGATAAGTTTGGCTGGCTGACGACTACCGCGCGATACTGATAAGAAAGAACCCATACCGAGTTCGGCCATATCGGTTTCTTCAAGCACGTCTACTTTTACCGATGGATATTGCTGGCCCAGTTTGATGGCTTGCTCGGCAAGATAGGTTGGTGTGCAGATATTGCCGGGCAGATTACCAAGCTCACGCGCTAAATTCATACCATGACCAATCGCAGCACCGGTTTTCGCTGCTTGTTCGAAATCTGTCTGATTGGCAGCCGTGGCCAGAAAGCCCAGATTTTCTAATGGCTTGTCGACTGGTTTGAATTGGCTCTTGGTCTGGCTATAGCGGTAGAGCGCGGTTTCGGTATTAATAACCGTTTGCCGTACTTTCCAGGCATCATCGCGGTTGGCAACGGGGATTTCGGCTAAACAACTGATAGCCGATTGCGCAGCAGACTCATTTAGCCATTTGGCCATAGCGATAGCGGCGCTATTGAAATCGTTTTCGGTGGTGTCACCGTGTTTGCCGGCACCAACCAGCAATACCCGCGGGCTGTTAATGCCGGGCAAATCTTGCAGTAATAATAGTTGACCGGCTTTACCTGTAATGTCGCCACGAGCAAAGCAGCTATTGAGTTTGTCTTGGCTGGCGCTGTTTAAGCTTTCTGCGGATGGACTTAGTTTGCCATCTTCAAAAACGGCAACGGCGACACAGTCGGTAGCCTGGGCTGATAAAACATCGCTGCTTACAAAATACTGCATGAATTTCTCCTGTCGGTGTAGATGGTTTAGACTGCGCTTTTATGGCCGCCATTCGTGACCCTATTCTAAACAAGACCAGCCAATAATGCCCGCGCTTCGTCAGTTAATTGCTGCTCAGTTCAGCTTGATAGACCGCTATATGTTGCGGGAGTTTTTTATTAACCTCATTGCAGTGGTTGGTGTGCTATGGCTGATATATGTGGCCACGCGCTTTGCCCGCTATCTCGCCGATGCCGCGGTCGGCAATCTGCCGGCTGATGTGATTTTCAGTTTATTGTGGCTCAATTCTTTGGGCGCTTTATCGGTGTTATTACCGATTGCGGCATTTCTGGCCGTATTACTCGGTTTAGGCCGAATGAGCGCGGATAACGAATTAACGGTGATTGCCGCCTGCGGCATTGCTGGCAACCGGATCCGCCGTAATGTACTGGTATTCACCGGCTTTATGGCGATTGTAGTTGCTATTCTGGCCTTAGTGATTGTGCCAGATGTGTTATCCGGACGTTACCAACTCGAACAAAAAGCCAAAGTGACCGCCAATACCACGGGCCTGGTCGCGGGTACCTTTAAAGAAAGTCAAAGTGGCGACTGGACCTTTTATTCGCAAGGTTATGACGAAGAAACCGGCCAGTTACAAAATGTCTTTATCGAAATTCAACGCCAGCCAAAACCTTACATATTCCGCGCCGAAACCGGTCATTTTGAGGTAGATCCGCGCTCTGGTGATAAATACCTGATCCTCGAGGATGGATATCGCTACGAAGGCGATGCCGGTGATTTGGATTTTGTCATTGCTGAATATGCCAGCCACAGTTTATTGGTGGAAAAGGGCGGTCAGCAACAATACCGTGAAAAAGCCAAAGCCACGGCAACGTCTGTACTTTGGCAGCGTGGCAGTAATGAGGATTTAGCTGAAATTCAGTGGCGGATCAGCAGTTCGGTGATGACGGTGATTCTCGGCTTACTGGCAATGACTCTGGCACATGCCGGTCCGCGGCAAGGACGCTATGCAGGTCTGTTGCCTGCAGTACTGGTCTACATTGTCTATAGCAATCTGCTGGGGGTGACGCGTGCTTGGGTTGAAAAAGGCGAAATTGCACCGTTACTGGGTATGGTCTGGGTACATTTACTGATGTTAGGTGTGTGGTGGTTGCTCAGCAACCGTCAGTCGCTGAGTCGTAAATGGCGACAAAAAGGACAATCAGCAACATGATCCTGCAACGCTACATCGCCAAAACGGTTATCAACAGCACCTTATTGGTGTTATTGGTGCTACTGGCGCTGTATACCTTTATGGATTTTATTGCTGAGCTCGATGCTCTGGGCGAAGGCAATTATGGCTTGGCGCAGATCATGTTGTATCTGCTGCTGTCGATGCCAAAACGGATGTACGAATTGCTACCTATTGCTGCGCTGTTAGGCAGTGTGTTGGGCTTGGGAACCTTAGCCAGCCAGAGCGAATTAGTTGCCATGCGTGCCGCCGGTGTATCGGTGGCTTTCATAAATAAAGCGGTGATGCTGGTTGCATTGATTTTATTGGTGGTTGCGGTACTGCTGGGTGAAGTGCTGAGGCCCGTCGCCGAACAAAAAGCGCTGGCATTACAAAATACGGCTAAAACCGGTACAGAGGGCAGCCAGTCTGAATATGGTTTCTGGACGCGTGACGGTCAGCATTTTAATCATATCGAACGTATTCGCAGTGATGGCCGTTTTGAAGGCATCAAAATCTATGAATTTGACGACCGCTACCAGTTGCGAATGGTGACTCGCGCTGCCAGTGCCCGATATCACGAGGGTGAATGGGTATTAAATGATGTTGTGCAGAGCGAAATTGATGAACAGGGGATCGAGGTGCGCGTGGTGGAGCGGGCGATATGGCGATCCAAATTAAATCCCGGCATGCTTAACGTGGTCGTGGTGCCGCCAGCATTTTTACCGGTCTGGAGTCTGCTTGATTATGTTGGTTACCTGAAAGAAAACCATCAGGCGGTCAGTCAATATCAGTTGGCATTCTGGAGCAAAGTCATGATGCCGCTGAGTTCAGCGGTGATGGTGTTTCTGGCGGTGCCATTTATTTTTGGCCCGCTGCGAAGCTCGCCGGTCGGGGCACGGATTCTGGCCGGTACGCTGGTTGGTATCGGTTTTCATTTGTTTAACCAGACCTTTCAGCATATCGGACTGGTATTTGGTGTCTTGCCCTGGCTGGCAGCTTCATTGCCGACCCTGTTATTTGCCGCTTTGGGAATATGGATGTTGCGGCGGGTACGCTAATTAAGCGTGATATCCCGGATTTCACCATCCAACTGATACTCTTCGAGTTGTTTCGCTAAAAAAGCATTATTTTCGCGGGTCAGCGTTTTCGCTTGTTGGTAAGCCGCCGGATCACTGTCTCTGAAAGACACCATCAGTTGTGTTGAAATCGTGCCCAAATCATTAAATACCCCGACCAGGCTGGCAACCGTCTGCTGCGTTTCTGAAGCAGCGCTGTCTTGCAATTCCCGGTAATAATTTTGGTGTTCGCTAAAAGTGGGTGAAAAACCACGCAAATGCCAAACATTAAAGCCCCGCGGATCACGTTTTTGCTGATATAGCTGGTAGTAATTCACTAATGATTCCAGCTGTTGGTAATAATCATTACTCAGCTGACTGACAAACGCTGGCAAATTATCAGCCGTCACTTGTTTTAAATCGCTGGCTGGTTGATCAGCTTGCAAGGTTTGACTCATCAAAACCATACTGGCCATCGCCAGCAGCTGCCAGAAACGCAAAAACACTTTAAAGAAACGCATAGAATTATCCTGAAAACACTACTCAGGATTATTGAGCAGAAGCATCGGGATGTAAACCGCAGAAACAAAAAAGGCGCTGCAATGCAGCGCCTTAATGTGCCGTAATCCGGCTGATATGGCGTCCCCAAGGGGATTCGAACCCCTGTTACCGCCGTGAAAGGGCGGTGTCCTAGGCCTCTAGACGATGGGGACCTAAAACGATTCTTTCGGTTTTGGTGGAGCTAGGCGGGATCGAACCGCCGACCTCCTGCATGCCATGCAGGCGCTCTCCCAGCTGAGCTATAGCCCCCGAAAGGAAGCGCACACTATAGGGATTTGGCTTTTAGCTGTCAACACAATATTTGAAAAAAACTTCATGGCGGGCGGCATTGGCTGGCGGCTTAGCGGTGATTTATAATCTGGTTTATTTGTTAAGTTATTGATGTCTTGGATGAATTCATTAACCAACAGATAATGTTAGTGTGGATATTTGATGAATGACCCTGAGTATGCGATAAATTAACGCTTAATTATTGGACAAGGGCGGCGTTTTTCATGGCCGTGTCAGCTGCTTGAGGATGCATATGCGCAAACTGATGATATTAACTGCTGGCATATTCGCCTGTTACAGCCCCAGCAGCTTTGCTTTTGACAATAATATTCTTCCCGCCCGCTGCGACCGGCCTGATGCCGATATGTTTTTGCCAGCCGGTTTAAATCCCGAGTTAAGTGAAGTCAATGTCGATGCCGACGATGCGCAAATTGTTGAAAATGGCACCTCGGTATTTACCGGCGATGTAGAAGTGTTACGCGGTAATCAGCAACTGAATGCCAATCGCGCTACTTATAATCGTTTACAGGAACAAGTCACGGCTCAGGGCGACGTCAAATTACGTGACAGTGAAATTCTGATTGAGGCGGAACAAGCCGAGTGGTCGCTGCTGGATGACCAGGGCGCAATGATTGACGCAAAATACTTAATCCGTGAAAGAAATGCCCGTGGTAATGCATCGTCCGTGTTTCGGCAAGGCACCAGCAAAACGGATTTAAATGATGCCACTTACACGACTTGCGCCGAGGATGATGAGTTTTGGATCCTGGAAGCCGATGAAGTCAACCTGAATCACGATACGGCAGTAGGTACGGCAGAAGATGTGGTGTTACGTATTAAAGGCGTGCCGGTTTTTTATACGCCTTATATTAGTTTCCCGTTAAATGATGAGCGTAAATCCGGCTTTTTGATTCCATCCATCGGTAACAGCGATGAAACTGGCTTTGATTTAAGCACGCCTTACTATTGGAATATTGCGCCGGATCAGGATGCCACGATTACGCCACGTTATATGTCGGATCGCGGTTTACAATTAAATGGTGAGTACCGTTATCTGACCGAGGATTCCAATGGCATGTTAAGTGCCGGCTTTTTGGGCAGTGATAACTTGCGTCGCGATGGTGATGATATCAATCCCTATTATCAGGAAGATCGTAAGCTTTTCAGCTGGCAGCATCAGGGTCGTTTTACTTCTCGCTGGTCCAATTATGTAGATTACAACTACGTTTCAGATCGTAATTATCTGGAGGATTTCAGTGGTAATCTGAGCATCAGCAGTACCTCTTATCTCAATCGTTTAGCGATGGTAAATTACAGCGGCGATATCTGGCGTTTTAATGCAAGGGCGCAGGGCTACCAAAGTTTATTGCTGGATGTTGTTGAGCCTTATCAGTTATTACCCAAACTGACACTGCGCGGCTTTTTACCGGATCAGGCGTTGGGCCTGACCTATGAACTGGAAAGTGAGTTTACCGCTTTTGACAGTAATGAACGGGTTACCGGCCAGCGCCTGGATATGGAGCCTTCTATCAGTTTGCCCTGGGGCAATGCTGGTGCCTTTGTCACACCGCGTGTGGCACTAAAGCAAAGTTATTATTCGCTGGATAATCTAGATCGTCAGCCACAATTCCAGGAAAGTTCAATCAACCGTACTTTGCCGATCCTAAGTATGGACAGTGGTTTAGTATTTGAACGGCCGCTGCAATTTTCTGGCAATAACTTTATCCAGACGCTGGAACCGCGCGCATTCTATTTATATATTCCTGAGCGGGACCAAAGTGATATTCCCCTGTTTGATACCAATTTGCGTACTTTCACCATGGGCAGTTTATTCAGCCATGATCGTTTTACCGGACCTGACAGAGTCGGTGATGCCAACCAATTATCACTGGCATTAACCAGCCGGATTATTGATGAACAAACCGGACGCGAGCGTCTTGCGGTCACACTGGGACAAATTCAGTATTTCGCTAATCGCAATGTGACCTTGCGTCAGAACCAAGCAGATGAAGAGCGCAGTGATTCTGATTATATTGCCGAGGTGATTGCCAGTATTACCGAAAAATGGACGGCTGCCGCGCAAATCCAATGGGACCCGGATAATAACCGGACTTCAGTCGGCACTACCCAACTGCGTTACCGGGGTGATAATGGTGGCGTGTTTAACGTTTCTCACCGCTATCGCCGTGAAGGTGAGTTGGATACCCAGTTCAGTAATATCATCGGTCTGGAACAAGTCGATATTTCCGCCAGCTTGCCGCTTAACGATACCTGGAGCGTGATTGGTCGTTATTACCGCTCATTGGATGACCAGCGGACACTGGAAACATTAGCCGGTTTTGAATATAACAGCTGCTGCTGGGCAACACGCTTTGTGTTCCGTGACTATATAAATGACATTAGCAGTGATGAGCGCAATACAGCATTTTTCATCGAAGTTCAGTTAAAAGGACTGGGTAGCTTCGGCAATAAAACCGATAATCTGCTGCGGGAAAGCATAATCGGCTACGAATAAACTCAACTTTCGGTATGATGTCCGGTCAAATTATGTGATGCGGTTGGCAACCACTGATTGTCATGGCAGCACGTTAAAATCTGAATCCAAAACGGAGTACAGTATTTTTCATGATTAAGTATGTAATCGCTGGATTGTTGTTTGCTGGCAGTGTCCTGGCCGCTCCTCTGGATCGAATTATCGCAGTTGTTAACGATGATGTAATACTCGATAGTGAGCTACAGGAAATGACGCAAACCGTCCGTCAGCAAATCCGCCAGCGTGAAGGTGCCATGCCATCGCCAGATATATTGCGCCGCCAGGTTTTGGAACGTCTGATTATGCAGCGGATTCAACTACAACGGGCAGATCAAAGTGGCATTCGGGTTAGCGATGATGCATTGAATGCAGCGATGGCACAGATTGCGCAGAACAATAATCTGACCTTACGCCAGTTTCGCGATGTTATCGAAGAAGATGGCTATGCGTTTACTGATTTCCGGGAAAATATCCGTGAAGAAATGATCATTACCCGGCTGCGTAAGGCGCAAGTTGAAGACAGCATTGTGATTTCTGATCGGGAAATTGATAATTTTCTGGCCACACAAACATTACAGGGCGATGCCGAAGCCTCCTATCGGTTACAGCATATCCTGATCAGTCTTCCTGAAGCTGCCTCACCGGAAGAAGTGCAAGCTGCTGAAGAACAATTACAGGTGATACAAAAATTACTGACCGACGGTGGTGATTTTGCCGAAGTTGCCGCGGGTTATTCTGATGGTCAGAATGCGCTTGAAGGTGGTGAGTTAGGTTGGCGTAAGCAAGGCGAATTACCCTCATTATTTGCTGATGTGGTGCCAACATTGGCTGAAGGTGAAGCCAGTGACGTATTGCGTAGCGGCAGCGGTTTTCATATTGTCCGGGTTGCTGAAAAGAAAACCGAAGAAACCCATCTGGTTAAACAGACAAAAGCCAGTCACATCCTGATCAAAACCAATGAAGTCGTCACCGATGAGGAAGCTGAAAAACGCTTGTTACAACTGCGTGAACGTCTGGTGAATGGTGAAGATTTTGCTGAATTGGCCCGTTCGCACTCCGATGACACCGGTTCAGCGATTGAGGGTGGCAGCCTTGGCTGGACCAGTCCGGGTGTGATGGTTCCGGAGTTTGAAGAAAAAATGAATGCTTTGGCTGCGGGCGAAATCAGCGACGTTTTTCAAAGTCGTTATGGTTGGCATTTGCTCAAAGTTGAAGATCGTCGTGAGCAAAATATGGCAGAAGAATTTAACCGTAATAAAGCCCGCGAACAGTTACGTCAACGTAAAGTTGAAGAAGAAATGGAAAGCTGGCTGCGGGCGCTGCGAGATGAGGCTTACGTCGAGTACCGCGACTCTTGATTAAAACTCAGCGCCTGGCTGTGACTGCCGGAGAACCGGCGGGGATCGGTCCGGATTTGGCGATTATGTTGTCACAATCCGATTTTGATCATGAGCTGGTGGTGATAGCAGATCCAGCGTTATTACAAGAACGTGCTGCGCTGCAGGGCATTGACGTCGAACTCCGCGAGGTTGATTTCAGCCAGCCGCCAATACCCAGTCAGTCCGGAAAGCTCTGCTATATGCCAGTAAAACTGGCAATTAAAACCATCCCGGGTCAGCTCAATCCGGCTAATGCCAATTATGTGTTGCAGTCTCTGGCCATCGCAGCCGATGGTTGCCTGCAGAGCCAATTTGCAGCGGTTATTACCGCGCCGGTGCATAAGGGTGTGATTAACGATGCAGGAATAGCCTTTAGTGGTCATACCGAGTTTTTTGCTGAGCGTGCCGGTGTTGCCAAAGTGGTCATGATGCTGGCCACGCCGCAGCTCAGAGTCGCTCTGGCGACAACGCATTTACCGCTCAATGCTGTGAGTGCAGCGATTAATCAGCCCGAGTTATTACAAGTTATTGAGATTATTCAGCAAAGCATGCGACAGCAATTTGGCCTCAAACAACCAAAAATTGCCGTGTGTGGCTTAAACCCGCATGCCGGAGAAGGCGGATATTTGGGCAGGGAAGAAATTGATGTCATTGCACCGGTTATTAAAACAGCGACGGAGCAGGGTATATCTGTCAGTGGTCCATGGCCAGCCGATACCATTTTTGTTAAAAGCCGTTTGGCAGAATATGACGTGGTGTTAGCGATGTATCATGATCAAGGCTTGCCAGTATTAAAACATTCAGGATTTGGTGAGGCGGTGAATATTACCCTGGGATTGCCTTTTATCCGGACCTCGGTTGACCATGGCACAGCACTTGATTTGGCAGCGACCGGCAAAGCGCAAGTTGGCAGCCTGCTGGCGGCCGTTAACATGGCGCAGTCGATGATTAGGCAGCAACCATCATGAGTCGGCAAAACAGTCCTTATCCGCAGGCGCGCAAGCGTTTTGGGCAAAATTTTCTGCATGACGATTCTGTCATTGATGCCATTGTCACTGCGATCGGTCCGCAAGCTGACCAACATCTGGTTGAAATTGGTCCGGGACGTGGTGCATTAACCGCACCCTTGCTGGCATCGGGTGCCAGATTGGACGTTATCGAGCTGGATCGTGATTTGGCACCGCTGCTGGCGGCACAATTTCAATCGGTGAATAATCTGACGCTACACACTGCGGATGCATTGCAGTTTAATTATTTACCTTTAGCTGATGATGGCAAAAAGCTGCGGGTCATCGGTAACCTGCCATATAACATCACCACGCCCTTATTATTTCACTTACTCGAACAGTCAGCCGTTATCGACGATATGTGTTTTATGCTGCAAAAAGAGGTCGTCGAGCGCATTTGTGCCGCGCCGGGCAGCAAACAATATGGTCGGCTAACAATTATGTTGCAGTACCAATGTGCGGCAGAGTCCTTATTTGATGTGCCACCTGAAGCATTTGATCCGGCGCCTAAAGTCAATTCAGCCATTATATATTTGCAACCACGTCGTGAACCCTTGGGCGGGCAAGTGGATAGTGTGCAATTAAATAAACTGGTGACTCAAGCCTTCAGTCAGCGCCGAAAAACCATTGCTAACACCTTGAAAAAACTGGTAACTGTCGAACAATTGGCAAATGTTGGCATCGTGCCTGAACAGCGTCCGGAAACCGTAACTATCGAACAATTTGTGCAATTGACTCGTGAAGTGTCGGCTGTCGAATAAAAATCAAACGATGATTTGTCAGGCTGAGCAAACTAAACGGCTGCAAAATTGGTGTTTGGACCTTGTTCACAAAACCTTTTAATTGAGCCAGTTAACGGCTTGCGCTGTCTTGACACGCTGATTTTGCTGTAGTTAGATACACACAACCAATAGGCCCGTGGTTTGGCGGCGATTGGGACACGACGAAATAATTATACAAATGACATGAGGAATTAAGCTGTGAATAAATCTGAATTAATCGATGCAGTTGCTGCAGCTGCAGATATCTCTAAAGCAAAAGCAGCACAAGCTGTTGATGGTGTAACGTCTGCTGTTACAAAAGCACTAAGCAAAGGCGACCAAGTCACTCTGGTTGGTTTTGGTACATTTTCTGTTCGTGAGCGTGCTGCGCGTACTGGCCGCAACCCACGTACTGGTGAAGAAATTAAAATTGCAGCAGCTAAAATTCCTGCATTTAAGGCTGGCAAAGCCCTTAAGGATGCTGTAAACTAGTCGTTTTTCTTGGGGTGCTTAGCTCAGCTGGGAGAGCATCGCCCTTACAAGGCGAGGGTCGGGGGTTCGAACCCCTCAGCACCCACCAGGAATAACAGGAGCGGTAGTTCAGCTGGTTAGAATGCTGGCCTGTCACGCCGGAGGTCGCGGGTTCGAGTCCCGTCCGCTCCGCCAATACAAAAGAAAGGCGCATTCATTGCGCCTTTTTTTTTGCGTAAATTAACGCAAGTTCACTATTGAAGGTTCGCTGCTATGTTGCATTACATTCGTGAGAAAGCACAGGGCTGGGTCGCCTGGCTGATTGTCGGTCTAATCAGTATTCCCTTTGCGTTGTGGGGCCTTGATTCATATTTAACCGGCGAAAACGATGTCGTCATCGCCACCGTCAATGGTGATGAAATTAATCAAACGGATTTGCAGCAGGCATTAAAGCAATATCGCGATCAAATGCGTAATAATCTCGGTGAAGATTTCGATCCGCAAGTGTTTCAGGGCAGTGCCATTCGACTGGCGATTGTTGATGATCTGATCGAACAGCGACTGATCCTGAATGCAGCAAAAGAACTGGGCCAGCGGGTGCCGGATGGTCAAATTGCCCAATTCATCCGCAGCACCGAAGCTTTTCAGGCTGATGGCCAGTTTAATATGGAACAATATCAAATGGTTCTCGGCCGTGCTGGCTTCACGCCATCTCTATATGAAGCGCAATTACGCAATGATTTGCTGACGCAGCAATTGACGCAATATATAGCCCGCAGTGCTTTGGTTTCAGATCATGAATTACAACGACTGCTGCGCCTTGAAAACCAGCAACGTGAAATTGGTTATGGTGTGTTATCAATCAACCGCTATTTAGAAGATGTGACCGTCGATACCAACGCTGCACGTGAATATTACCAAGCAAACCAATCAGCCTATACCGCTCCAGAACAAGTATCGGTAAGTTATTTGCGGTTATCAGCAAATAACCTGGCAGCCGAGATAGAAGTGGATGACAGCGAGCTGAAAGCGTTTTATGCAGATAACCGTGAGCAATTTGTCGGTCCGGAACAACGCCGTGCCAGCCATATTTTGATAGAAGGCGATGATGCTGAAGCCAAAGCGAAAATTGAAGATTTGGCGCAGCAATTGAAAGACGGTGCTGATTTCGCCGAATTGGCGAAAATCCACTCTCAGGATCCCGGCTCGAGTGAAGCTGGTGGTGACCTGGGTTTCTTCCAGCGTGATGTCATGGATCCGGCTTTTGAAGAAGCAGTATTTAGTCTTGAAGTGGGTGATATCAGTGAACCCGTACAAACTGAATTTGGTTATCACCTGATTAAGTTGACGGAGATTGATTCCCCGGCAGGTTCTGACTTTGCTGATGCCCGTGATGCGATTGAACAACAATATCGTCGCCAGCAAGCCCGCCAGCAGTTTTTTGATATGGCTGATCAACTGGCTAACCTGACTTATGAAAATCCAGAAAGTCTGGATATCGCTGCAGAAGCCCTATCGTTGCCGATAGAGAAAACGGGCTTATTCACCCGTGATGGTGGCCGCGACAGTATCAGCGCCAATCCTAAAGTGGTTGAAGCAGCATTCAGCGATGATGTCCTGAATCAGGATTTAAACAGTCCGACCATAGATCTTTCTGAAACCGATTTGGTGGTGATTAGAAAAGATCAGTATATCCCCGCTAAAACTTTGTCATATGACTCAGTAGGGCCTGCCATTGAAGAACAACTGCGTTATGAAGCAGCCATTGATAAAGCGATTGAAGATGGTCAAGCCAAGATTGCTGAAATCAACAATGGTACGGCGGCTGCCGACAGCGTATTTGATGAAACCCAATGGCAAGACGCAAAATTCTACAGTCGTGACAGCGATGAAATCAGCGAGCAGGTGTTGCAGCATGCCTTTGCAATGCCACGCAGTCAGCAACAAACCGTCAGTGGTTTTACCGCTGAAAATGGCAACTACATTGTGGTGGTGCTGAGTGCGGTAAAAGATGGCGCTGATAATGAAGCGACTGATGAACAAAAACAGGCCTTAAGCGAAAATCTGGTTCGGCTTAATGCTAACAGCGAAATAGAGGCCTTTATTGCCAGCTTGCGACAAGCAGCTGATATTGAGATTTTTGAAGACCGTATTTCCAGAACACCAGATTAGACCCACATGTTTAGTTCAAAGATTAAAAAAGGCGCTTTAAGCGCCTTTTTTATTCATCTGCCGGTCAACGACCGCAGCACCCACGGTATCACCCCATACATTGACCACTGTGCGGAACCGATCTAAAAACCAGTCAACGGACAACAGCAAGGCAATACCTTCAAGTGGCAAGCCAACTGCCGACAATACGATGACCATGGTGACCAGTCCGGCTTCCGGAATACCCGCGGCACCAATGGCTGCCAGCGTTGCAGTAATAAAGACAATACACTGCTGGGCAAACGTTAAATCAATGCCATAGGCCTGGGCAATAAATAAAACAGCTGCTGCTTCATATAAGGCCGTGCCATTCATATTGATGGTGCTCCCCAAAGGCAACACAAATTTAACCGATTGATCGCTGACCCCTTGCTGACGGCTGTTTTCCATTGTAAGCGGTAAGGTGGCGGTGGAACTGGCTGTACCAAACGCGGTGACCAGCGCCTGACTCAAGCCTTTTAAATACGCGAGGCCCCGCCCGCTGAGCAGTTTGAGGATCAGACACAGCGCCAGAAAATGCACAAATAAGCCGGATAACACCGTCAGTACATGCAAACCGACTGCTTTGATTTCTGCAAAGAATTCCGGGCCGCCACCAGCCTGTCCCAAACGGGCGGCAATCAACGCAAATATGCCGATAGGCGCAAGAAACATGATCCACACCACCAGTTTCATCATTGCCTCATTAATGCCATCAAATAATGCAAATACCGGACGGCCACGTTCGCCTAATGTGCTCAGTGCCAAAGCAAAAATAATGGCAAAAACGATTAATGGTAGCAATTGCATATCTGCCGCCGAGGCAATCAAATTGGGCGACACCATCGACAGTACAATATCGGCCATTCCGGTATCTTGTTTTTCGAGGATATGGGCTGGCACTTCCGGATCACCCAGACTGATACCGCTGCCCGGTGAAATCCAGTTGACCATTAGCAAACCAATCAATACCGCCAATGCGCTGGTAATTAAATAATAGCTCACCGTTAAACCGCCCAGACGGCCCATTTTCCGGACATCCCCCAGCGAACCAATACCACTGATAACCGCGGCTAAAATCAACGGAACAATGGTCATTTTCAGCGCATTGAGAAACAACGTCCCCAGCCAGCTGATTTGCTGACTGAAATCGGCAAAAAACCAGCCGGTCAACACACCACCGATAGCGCCAATAATAATGCCAATCAATAATCGGGTCGCGAGTTTGGGTGACATGAAAAGTCCTTAAATACTGGGCAAACGCTGAATACAAAACAGGGCACCGAAATGCCCTGTTTTCATCTTAAACTGCCATGGTTAATTATTTGTCGCCGATGCCGACGATATTGTAGCCACCATCAACATATGTGATTTCACCGGTAACGCCCGATGCTAAATCCGAACATAAAAACGCACCGACATTACCGACTTCTTCAATGGTGACATTACGACGCAGCGGCGAATTGCGTTCACCATAAGCCAGCATTTTGCCAAAATCACCGATACCGGCAGCGGCCAGGGTTTTGATAGGCCCGGCTGAGACAGCATTAACGCGAATACCATCTGGTCCCATTGAGTAAGCCATATAACGAACGGTAGCTTCCAGAGCAGCTTTTGCAACGCCCATTACATTGTAATTATCAATGGCCCGTTCTGCGCCCAGGTAGCTTAAAGTCAGTAAAGAGCCGTTACGGCCGGCCAACATGGTTTTACCGGCTTTGGCCAGTGCAGCAAAACTATAGGCGCTGATGTCGTTAGCGGCGGAAAACCCCTCGCGGGTGACGCTGTCTACAAAACTGCCCTGCAATTGTTCGCGCGGCGCGAATGCTACTGAATGCACAATGCTGTCGAGACCATCCCAATGCTTCGCCAGGCCATCAAAAACGGCGCTGATTTGTTCATCAGAACTGACATCGCAGGGGAACAATAGCGCTGGGTTAGCACCACATTCAGCAGCAATTTTTTCAACGCGGGATTTGAGCTTGTCATTTTGATAGGTAAACGCCAGTTCGGCACCTTCACGGGCCATGGCGTGGGCGATACCGGCGGCGATAGAACGATTGCTGGCGACGCCAACAATCAATACGCGTTTGCCCTGTAAAAATCCCATGGGTGTCTCCTGATATGATAAAGCCGATTAACTTACCCGATTTTGCCTGCAACGGGAAGAGGCAACGCCGGCTGAATCTGGCTATAATCAAGCCTTGGTAGCCTAATGATGGAGAAGCATGCGCAATACAGTCATGATCCTGATAACTTGCCTGATGTGGCTCAGTGGCTGTGATCAACAAGCGATAAATTCACCTTATCCTGCGGCTAATGACGATGAGGCGGTGTTATACACCTCGTTTAATCTGCGCCCGAAACATCTGGATCCAGCACGCTCCTATAGCTCAAATGAAACCCAGATTACCGGCCAGGTATATGAGCCGCCGCTGCAATATCATTACCTGAAACGGCCTTATCAACTCGAACCTCTGACTGCTGAAAAAATGCCTGAACTGGCATTTCTGGATAATGCGGGTGAGCCGCTACCGGACGATGCCGATGCCAGCGAGATTGCGTTTAGTCAGTACACCATCACCATCCGGCCCGGCATTGCTTTTCAACCGCATCCGGCGTTTGCCCGTGATGACAATGGCAATCTGCTTTATCACCAATTAACGGAAGATCAGATTGACGAAATCGACACGCTGGCCGATTTTTCTCAGCACGGCAGCCGTGAATTACAAGCGCAGGATTATGTGTATCAGATCAAACGGCTGGCGCATCCTGCGGTGCATTCACCGATTTTGGGTTTGATGAGTGAATATATTGTCGGGCTTGGCGAATTTTCTGAAACACTGAGTCAGCAATCTGCCGACGGTAAAGCGATTGACCTGCGTGATTTTGCCCTCAGTGGGGTGAAAACACTGGATAAATACCGCTATCAAATTACAGTTTACGGCCAATACCCGCAGCTGAAGTATTGGTTGGCGATGCCATTTTTTGCGCCTATTGCCTGGGAGGTTGAAAATTTTTATCAACAACCCGGCCTGCAACAAAAAAATATCACCCTTGACTGGTATCCGGTCGGCACCGGACCTTATTATTTACTGGAAAATGATCCCAACCGGCGCATGACATTGCTACGTAATCCGTTATTCCATGGTGAGCGTTATCCGAGCGAGGGCGAAAACGGTGATGAGGCGGCGGGACTGCTAACCGATGCCGGCAAAGCTATGCCATTTATTGATCGCATTGTGTTTACCCTTGAAAAAGAAAGTACCGCCTATTGGAATAAGTTCTTGCAGGGGTATTACGATCTCAGCGCCTTAACCTCGGACAGTTTTGATCAGGCCATCAATATCTCTCCATCAGGTGATTTTGGTCTCAGTGACAGCATGAAAGCGCTGGGTATTGCCCTGCAATCGGCGGTCGGTACAACAACTTTCTACATGGGCTTTAATATGCTGGATCCGGTGGTTGGCGGCTATACCGAGCGGGCGCGTAAATTACGTCATGCCATTGCCATCGCCGTTGATCAGGAAGAAAACATCAGCATTTTTGCCAATGGTCAGGGGATCCCGGCGCAGGGACCGATTCCACCGGGCATTTTTGGCTATAAGGATGATGAAAGCGGTATCGATCACACGGTATACGATTGGCAGGATGATGCACCTCGCACCAAACCGATTAGCGAGGCAAAACAATTACTGGCCGATGCCGGATATCCCAATGGACGTGATGCCAAAACCGGCGAGCCTCTGGTGCTGTATTTTGATGTCACCAATCGGGGGCCGGACAGCAAGGCGCAATTTGACTGGGTGCGCAAACAGTTTCAGAAATTAAACATCCAGCTGGTTGTGCGCAGTACCGATTACAATCGGTTTCAGGAAAAAATGCGTAGTGGCACGGCGCAGATTTTCCAGTGGGGCTGGAATGCCGATTATCCTGATCCTGAGAACTTTCTGTTTTTGCTCTATGGGCCTAACGGCAAAAGTCTGTTTAGCGGCGAAAATGCCGCTAATTACCAAAATCCGGAGTTTGATGTGCTTTTCGAGGAAATGCGCGTGTTGCCGGATGGCGAAAAACGTCAGCAGGTTATTGACCAAATGGTGGAAATTGCCCGTTATGACGCGCCGTGGATCTGGGGCTTTCACCCTAAACGATTTACCCTGTTTCATGCCTGGAATAAAAATATCAAAACGCATCTGATGGCCAATAACACTATGAAATATCAGCGCATTGATGTGTCGTTGCGGAATAAGTTACAGGCGCAGTGGAATTCACCGGTTTGGTGGCCATTGTGGTCGATTGGGCTTATTTTGTTATTGGCACTGCTACCTGCATGGCGATTATATTACTGGCGCAAATATCAATCGCTTTAAACCGACTGCTTTGTCTGTTGGTTTTGGGCATGATTGGTTAGAATGATGCCTTTTGCCAGGCTTAACTTCAGGAGTGAGGGACAGTGGATTTAGCGACGCTATTGGGTTTTCTGATTGCCTGGGTTTTGATTATCTGTGTCATTGCTTTTGGCGCCGCTGCCAGTACCTTTCTCAATATGCCGTCATTTCTTATCGTGTTTGGCGGCACGTTTGCTGTAGTGATGATGCGCTTCACTCTCAAGCAGTTCATTAATTCCATAAAAACCACCACCAAAGCGTTTTTGCATCGTAGTGTGCAGCCCGATGAAATCATCGCCGAAGTGGTTCGTTTAGCGGCAGTTGCCCGTAAAGAGGGCTTGTTAGCGTTGGAACGTCAGGAAGTTAATATCCCGGCCCTGTCGATGGGGATAAGAATGCTGGTGGATGGCCATGAGCCCGCTGTTGTGCGTAAGGCGCTGATTACCGAAATGAATGAAACCGTCAATCGTCATCGCATCGGTCAACAGATTTTTCAGCAAATTGGTGGTGCGGCGCCGGCAATGGGGTTGATTGGTACCTTAGTGGGCCTGGTGCAAATGTTATCGAATATGTCGGATCCCAAAGCCATTGGCCCGGCCATGGCCATTGCTTTGTTAACCACGCTATACGGAGCAATGATTGCCAATATGTTTGCCTTACCTATTGCTGATAAGTTAGCGCTGCGTAGTGGTGAAGAGCTGATGAATAAAAACATCATTATCGAGAGTGTCATGGGCATTCAGGAAGGACAGAATCCAAAAGTGCTGGAAGAATTACTGAAAAACTATCTGCCCTCGTCAATGCGCGATAATGATGAAGTTGAACAAACCGCTCCGGCAGCCTAAGGCGCCTTGCTGCGATGACTGAACCCGATACCCAGCGTTTTGCCCGACAGCAGAAAAAAGGATTGCCATCTTATATGGCGACATTTGCCGATTTAATGTCGTTGTTAATGTGCTTTTTTGTGTTGTTATTGTCTTTCGCCGAAATCGATGCCATCAAGTTCAAAGAGGTGGTGCAATCCATGGAAAAGGCATTTGGTGTGCAGCGCGATGTCGTAGCTGAGGAAATTCCTTTGGGCACCAGTATTATTGCCCAGGAATTCAGCCCCGGCGAGCCAAGACCTACACCGTTAAAGGTTGTTCAGCAGCAGACAATAGATGATCCTCGACAAGTGCTGAAAGTCACTATGGATGCTGAAGCGGCCGCCCAGGAAGTGGCCCGTCAGACCGCAGAAGAGGCGGAAGAATTCAAAAAAGCGTTGAAAACAGAAATTGAAGAAGGCCTGATTGAGGTTGAAAATCAGCAAAACCGGATTGTTATCCGAATCCGCGAAAAGGGTTCATTTCCGTCGGGTGACGCGACATTGAACCAGGCTTTTGTGCCGATTCTGAAAACCATCCACGATGTGCTGATTGAAACAGATGGCTTGATTGCCGTTGCCGGTCACACCGATAATATACCGATAAGTACGGCGCGTTATCGTTCCAACTGGGAATTATCGACATCGCGGGCAACTTCGGTTGTTCATGAGTTACTGAGCTATAACGAAATGCCGGCGGAGCGCTTTGTGCTTGAAGGTTATGCCGATACCCGGCCGTTATTACCCAATGATAATGCTGCCAATCGTGCACAGAACCGGCGTGTCGAAATTGTTGTGTTGAAATCAGCAGGCGAAGATGCGACGACGCGATCCATTGATGCACTGCGTCAACAATACGATGAAATTGACGGCGAAATACAGTCGATAGGGCAGTAGCCGCCCGCTAAAAACTTGAGGAAAAAATGCAAAAAATTTCTGTAGAAACCGGCATTGTTATTCCGTTGGATCGACCCAACGTCGATACCGATGCTATTATCCCAAAACAGTTTTTAAAGTCGATTAAACGCAGCGGTTTTGGCCCCAATCTGTTTGATGAGTGGCGTTATCTGGATCACGGTGAACCAGGTCAAGATTGCACTGATCGGCCGAAAAATCCAGAGTTTGTGCTCAATCAACCACGCTATCAGGGCGGCACGATTTTGTTGGCACGGGAAAATTTTGGCTGCGGTTCCAGCCGTGAACATGCGGTCTGGGCTTTGGCCGATTTCGGGATTAAAGTGATTATTGCCACCAGCTTTGCCGATATCTTCTTCAGCAATAGCAGTAAAAACGGTATTTTGGCGATCCCACTGGATGAAGCTATTGTTGATAAATTATTTGCTATCGTTGAAGCGAATTCTGGTTATCAGCTGACTGTTGATTTACATGCCCAGGAAATACGTCTCGCAGACGGTGAAACAATTCCGTTTGTTATTGATAGTTTCAAGAAGCATTGTTTGCTTGAAGGCCTTGATGATATCGGTCTGACCTTGCAGCATACTGATGCCATTAAGGCCTATGAAGCGCGCCGGCAGGCGGAAGCGCCGTGGCTGTTTAGCTGATTTAAATTTAAATAAAAGATAATAAAATGACCCAAAAAATTGCTGTTCTGGCCGGTGACGGTATTGGCCCGGAAATTGTTGCAGAAGCTGTAAAAGTTTTAAATGCATTACAACAAGATGGCTTGGATATCAGCCTTGAAGATGGTTTGATTGGCGGCGCGGCTTATGATGAAACCGGCTCACCATTACCAGCCGAAACGCTGACCTTAGCCAAACAAAGTGATGCTATCTTATTGGGCGCGGTAGGTGGTTATAAATGGGAGTCGCTAGATATCAGTGTGCGTCCCGAAAAAGGACTGCTGGGCATTCGTTCAGAATTGGGACTGTTTGCCAATTTACGTCCTGCGTTGTTATACCCGCAGTTAGCTGATGCTTCGACATTAAAAGCTGAAGTCGTTGCCGGGCTGGATCTGATGATTGTCCGTGAACTGACCGGCGGTATTTATTTCGGTCAGCCACGCGGCATTCGTACCCTGGAAAATGGTGAACTGGAAGGTTTCAACACGCTGGTTTATCGAGAAAGTGAAATTGAACGTATTGGCCGGGTCGCTTTTGAAATCGCCCGTCAGCGCGATAAACGGGTATGTTCAGTTGATAAAGCCAATGTATTGGAGTCAACGGAGTTATGGCGCAACACCATGATCCGTATTGGTAAAGATTATCCGGATGTCGAGCTCAGCCATATGTACGTCGATAATGCGGCGATGCAACTGGTGCGGGCACCCAAACAGTTTGATGTCATGGTGACCACTAATATGTTTGGCGATATCCTGTCAGATTGTGCGTCGATGCTGACTGGTTCGATTGGTATGTTGCCGTCGGCATCTTTGGACGCTAATCGCAAAGGTATGTACGAGCCGATCCATGGCAGTGCACCGGATATTGCCGGTCAAAATATAGCCAATCCACTGGCAACCATTTTGTCAGCTGCTATGATGCTCAGATATACCTTAAATCAGCCAGTGATGGCGGACAGGGTTGAGCAGGCGGTTAGTAAAGTATTGGATCAAGGTTTGAGAACCGCAGATATTTTCTCAGCGGGGATGCGTAAAGTTTCCACCACTGAAATGGGCGATGCCGTCGTGGCAGCGCTCTAATAAATTAAAGGTGAATTGTGACTAAACAAGTAGATGTAGCAGTTGTCGGCGCCACTGGCGCAGTCGGTGAAGCCATGCTGGAAATTTTGCACGAGCGTAAATTCCCGGTCGGCAAAATCTATGCGCTGGCCAGCGAACGCAGTGCCGGCAGTACTGTGCAGTTTGGCAACAAATCACTGATTGTCGAAGATCTGGCCGAATTTGATTTTTCCAAAGTCCAGGTGGGGTTGTTTTCACCGGGTGCCAGCGTTTCGGAAATCTATGCGCCCAAAGCAGCAGCAGCTGGCTGTGTGGTCATTGATAACACGTCACAGTTCCGCTATGACGACGATGTGCCGCTGGTAGTGCCGGAAGTCAATCCGGAAGCCATTGCCGGCTATACCAAAAAAGGCATTATTGCCAATCCCAATTGTTCCACTATTCAAATGTTGGTGGCGTTGAAGCCGATTTACGATGCAGTGGGCATTACCCGTATCAATGTTTGCACTTATCAGGCGGTATCCGGCAGCGGCAAACCCGCCATGGATGAACTTGCTAAACAGACTGCGGCACTGCTCAATGGCCGGCCGGTAGAAGCCGAGGTCTATCCAAAACAAATCGCTTTTAATGTGATACCGCAAATTGATGTGTTTATGGACAACGGCTACACCAAAGAAGAAATGAAAATGGTTTGGGAGACCCAAAAAATTCTCGGAGATAAAAGCATTCAGGTGAATCCGACTGCGGTACGGGTGCCGGTATTTTTTGGCCATTCGGAAGCAGTACATCTGGAAACCCGTGACAAAATTACCGCACAGCAAGCAATGGCACTTTATGAAAAAGCACCGGGCATTGTCCTGATTGATGAGCATAATGACGGAGGTTATCCGACCGCAGTCACTGAAGCATCGGGGCAGGATCCGGTTTATATTGGCCGGATTCGTGAAGATATTTCACATCCAAAAGGTTTGAATTTATGGGTGGTTGCCGATAATGTGCGTAAAGGTGCTGCATTAAATAGTGTTCAGATCGCTGAAGTTCTGGTAGAAAAATATCTATAGCCGATTGGCTGTGCATGGAAGGACAGAGTAAATGACACAAAAACGCATTGTCAGCTTGTCAGTGGTGGCTGCCCTAGGGTTGCTCAGTCCTTTAAGTGCTTATGCTTTTGGCCTTGGCCAGATCAGTGTCAATTCGGCACTGAATCAGCCATTTGAAGCCGAAATTCCAGTGACCTCGCTTCGCGCGACAGAGCGCGGTAATTTAGACGTCAGACTGGCATCGCCCAGTGACTTTGACAGGGCGGGTTTGGATCGCAGTTTGCTGCTGACGCAACTGCGTTTTGAAGTCATTGAGCAGGGTGCATCAGCGCGGGTCAAAATCACCTCGCAAGTGCCGATCAAAGAACCGTTTCTGGACTTTTTGATAACAGCATCGGCCGGTGAAGGCCGTATGTTGCGTGAATACACTGTTTTGTTGGACCCGCCATCAGAAGTTTTCAGGCGTTCTCAGCAACCATCAACTGCAACGTCACAACCATTTAGTCGGCCAACTGCATTACCGGTGAGCCGGCCGAGTCTGCCTGCCGATCGTTATCAGGTTCGTAAGGGTGATACCCTCTGGCAAATCGCTCAGCAAAACCGGCCTGCCGGCGATATTACTACGCAGCAAATGATGATGGCTTTGCTGGCGGCTAACCCCGAGGCGTTCCAGCGAAATAATATTAATGGCCTGCGATCTGATGTCACATTGCAAATTCCCGATTCGGCCAGCATCCGGCAGTTATCACCCGCCGAAGCCAATGCAGCGGTAAATGAACAACTCGCACAATGGCAAAATCGTAATCAGCAGGTAAGCAATGTTGTTGAAGCTGTCCCGGAAACCGCTAAGGTGACGGCTGAGTCAACAGCATCAGATGCAAGCAATGAAGATGATAATGCTGCGGCTGATGCCTCAGCGGAACAGTCATCTGCACAGCAACTTGCAGAAGATACTTCACGTTTGCAATTAGTCGCGGCCGCTGATGACGGTGATGCTGAGGCAGATCCGGCGCAGCTGGGTGATCCGGATGTGCAGGAATTAAATGAGCAATTGACCCTGGCACAGGAAACGATCGAGGCTCAGAATCAGGAAAATATTGATTTTAAAGCTCGCATGGACGCCATGGAAGAACAGCTTGAAACCATGCGGCGTTTGCTGTCTCTGAAAGATGAGGATATGGCCCGCCTGCAGTCGATGCTGGAAGATGGTTCCGAAACGGCAACGGATTCCCAGCCATTGGCAACAATAAACACTGATGAAGATACGCCGCCCTCGGAAGGGGACAATGATACTGCTGCCGTGGCTAATGACAACTTCACTGATACAGCCATGGATGAATCGGCTGAAAAGCCCGCCGCCGCTAATTATCTCGATGCTGCAAAATCTTTTGTTAATAATTATTTAATGGAAATTCTGCTCGGCTTTTTGTTGTTTTTACTATTGGTTTGGCTGATTGTTCGCCATCGTCGTCAGGAACAAACCTGGGAAGAAGCAGTTGGAACTGACAGTTATGAGGACAATAATAAACAGGCCGACCTTGATGATGCTGACAGCAATAACATGGTCGCACCTGAAGTCTCAGAGTTTGTTAGCAACACTGAACAGCCAGAAAAAACAGTTGATGAGCTGGTTGAACAAGCAGATATGTTTGTCGGTTATGCCGACTATGTGCAAGCGCGCACTGCGCTGGAGCAGGCTCACCAACTAGAACCAGAAAATAAACCCGTTGCCGCGAAGTTACTGTTTGTTTTATTCAAACAAAATAAAGCAAATGAATTTAATAGTGTGCTGGCAGAAAGCGATATTAATGAAACTGACAGTCAGTGGTCTGATGTCAGTGGCTGGGGCCTGGCGTTAATGCCCGATGATGCCCGTTTTAAAGCACGGCCGGCAGAGACTGAGTCGCCAAACGATAACTTTACAGCGGACACTGAGCAAACTGAACCCGAGTTAGAATCAGAACCAGCGTCAGAAACTGACGCAGCAGCCGTTGATATCAGTGATGCACAATCTGAGCCTAATTCAGCAATCGACTTTGACGTCACGCAATATCAGACGGATGACGAAGCAACTGAAGCGCCATCAGCTGATGAAACTGCCGATTTATCAGTAGTGGATTTTGATGACGGTCGCAGCAATCATTTGGACGAAAAAGTTTCTGCAGATGATTTGGCGCCTATTCATTTGGATCTTGATGATAACGACAGCGATTTTGCCGATTGGCAAGCAGATAGCCAGCAGTCAAAAGACAATGAGTTGGCAGAAATAATTTCACTGGACGATGACGACAGTGCAGAACCTGAGATAGACAGTGACGCTGAAAAAATTGCCATGCAAGAGCTCGATGTCGATGATGTTCAGGACGATCTGGACTTTGACCTCAGTGGCTTTGATGAAGTTGATGAAGCAGAAACCAAGCTTGATTTAGCGGCTGCCTATGTGGATATGGGCGATCCGGATGGCGCTCGCGGGATTTTGCAGGAAGTGCTCGGTGAAGGCACCGATGAACAAAAACAACGGGCACAGGTACTGCTCGACTCGCTAACCTGACGGCGCAGGTATGCGAATTGCGTTGGGCGTCGAGTATGACGGTAGTTTGTTTAATGGCTGGCAGGTGCAACCGCAACAACGCACCATTCAAGGTGCGCTGGAAAAAGCCATTTCACGAGTCGCTGACCAGCCGATAACAGTTAACGCCGCCGGCCGTACTGATGCCGGTGTCCATGCGCTTAATCAGGTGGTGCATTTTGATAGCAACGCACAACGTGCCACGCGAAGTTGGATGCTGGGTATAAATTCCAATTTGCCCAATGATATTTCGGTGAATTGGGTACAGCCGGTCAGTGATGATTTTCATGCCCGATTTTCCGCAGAGCAGCGCCGTTACCGTTATTTGCTGCTGAATCGCCTGAGTCGCAGTGCTATTCAACATCAGCGGATGTGGTGGTTTTATAAGTCTCTGGATATCGATAAAATGCAGCAGGCCGCTGATTTATTGCTCGGCCAACATGATTTTTCTGCGCTGCGGGCCCGCGAATGTCAGGCCAAAAGTCCCATTAAAACCCTAGATGCCATTCACATCAGTCGTCGTGATGATTGTATTGCCGTCGATGTCGTCGCCCGTTCATTTTTACATCATATGGTCCGCAATATTATGGGTGTGTTGACAGCGGTGGGTGAGGGTAAACAGCCTGTTGACTGGGTAAGTGAAGTACTGGCCAGTAAAAATCGCGATAAGGCCGGTGTGACTGCGCCACCACAAGGGTTGTATCTTACCGATGTTCGTTATCCGGCAGAATATTCGCTGCCGGCAGTGTCGGCTTTTCCAGTGCTCTGGTAAAGTAATGAGTCGATAGTCAAAGCTAAGCGGCGCAGCATGAGAACCCGTGTCAAAATTTGTGGTATTACCCGACGCCAAGATGCTGAATTTGCAATAGAAATGGGCGTTGATGCGTTAGGCCTGGTGTTTTATCAGCCCAGCCCACGGGCAGTTACTATTGCGCAAGCGGTTGAAATTTGCCGCGGATTGCCGCCGTTTGTCAGCTTAGTCGGTTTGTTCGTTAATGCTGAAGCGGCAGAAGTTAATGCGACTCTGGAACAGGTGCCGCTGGATTTATTGCAGTTTCATGGTGATGAATCACCACAATTCTGTGAGCAATTTGCCAAACCGTTTATGAAAGCTGTTCGTATGCAACAGCCAGAAGATTTACAAATTGCGGCGGAAAACTATCAGCAAGCCAACGCATTATTAGTGGATAGTTTTCAGGCCGGTGTACCGGGTGGAACTGGTCAAACATTTGACTGGTCAATGATTACACCGATTGATATACCACTGATTTTAGCCGGTGGTTTAGCAGCAGAAAATGTTGCCACAGCAATCAGACAAATACGACCTTATGGCGTCGACGTCAGTGGTGGTGTGGAATCCGCTAAAGGAATAAAAAGTAATGAAAAAATACGTGCATTTATGCAAGAGGTAGCCAATGCCTGAGAATTTGAGCAAAGATTATTATCAACATTACCCTGATGCCAGAGGCCATTTTGGTCCGTATGGCGGCAGGTTTGTTGGTGAAACCCTGATGGGACCCATTACTGAGTTGCAAGAGGCTTATCAGCAATACCGTGATGATCCGGATTTTCTGGCGGAAATGGACAGAGATTTGGCTGATTTTGTTGGCCGGCCATCACCGTTATATCTGGCAGAAAACTGGACCCGAAGACTGGGTGGTGCGCAGATTTATCTGAAGCGCGAAGATCTCAATCATACCGGTGCCCATAAAGTTAATAACACCATTGGCCAGGCATTACTGGCCAAACGAATGGGCAAAACCCGCATTATTGCTGAGACTGGTGCCGGTCAGCACGGTGTGGCCAGTGCCACGGTTGCCGCGCGTCTGGGACTGGAATGCGTGGTTTACATGGGCGCAGAAGATGTCGAACGGCAGGCACAAAATGTTTACCGGATGAAACTGCTTGGCGCGCGTGTGGTGCCGGTGACTTCTGGTTCAAAAACGCTGAAAGATGCGTTGAATGAAGCGTTGCGTGACTGGGTAACCAATGTTGACGACACGTTTTATATTATTGGCACGGTTGCCGGGCCTCACCCTTATCCTGCCATGGTGCGTGACTTTCAATCGGTGATTGGCCGTGAAGCGCGTGCGCAAATGCTGGAACGCACCGGTAAATTACCGGATGCCTTGCTGGCATGCATTGGCGGTGGTTCCAACGCGATTGGTTTGTTCCATCCGTTTATTGAGGATGAATCGGTAGCTATGTATGGCGTTGAAGGTGCTGGTCTCGGCCTTGAAACCGGCAAACATTCGGCGCCTTTATCTGCCGGCACGCCCGGTATTTTGCATGGCAACCGCACCTATTTGATGCAGGATGCCGCAGGCGAAATTATTGAGACCCACTCTATTTCGGCGGGTCTGGATTATCCGGGCGTTGGTCCGGAACATGCCTGGCTGAAAGATATTGGCCGCGCAAACTATGTTTCAGTGACCGATGATGAGGCGCTGGCAGCATTTCATGATTTAACCCGCACTGAGGGTATTATTCCAGCACTGGAAACCAGTCACGCATTGTCTTATGCCAGTAAACTGGCGCCAACGATGCGTAAAGATCAGAGTATCCTGATCAATGTGTCGGGTCGTGGTGACAAGGATATGCACACGGTTGCGGCAATGGCCGGTTTGAGTTTTTGAGGTTTTAAATGAGTCGAATTAGTCAGTGTTTTCAGGATTTGCGGGCCGATGGTCAAACGGCATTGATCCCTTATGTAACCGCCGGTGATCCTGAGCCTTGGGTAACGGTGCCGTTGATGCATGCCCTGGTGGATGCTGGCGCCGATATTATCGAACTGGGCGTGCCTTTCTCTGATCCCAGTTCCGATGGACCGGTGATACAAAAAGCTTGTGAACGGGCATTACAGAATGATGTAACGCTTAATAACGTGCTGGATATGGTCAAACAATTCCGCGACAAAAATAAAACCACCCCGGTGGTATTGATGGGCTACTCCAATCCGCTGGAAGCCATCGGTTATCAAACCTTTGCTGAAAAAGCGCAAAAAGTGGGCGTCGATGGGATATTAACCGTTGATATGCCGCCGGAAGAATCTGAAGAATTTCGCGCCATTATGGATGCCCATGATATTGATACCATTTTCCTGGTGGCACCCACCACGTCGCCAGAGCGCATGAAAATGATTGCCAGCTTTGCCAGAGGCTTTATTTATTATGTGTCGATTAAAGGCGTTACCGGCGCGGCGGCCATTGATGTTAATGAAGTCGCTACAAAACTAAGCCAGTTGCGAGAATTTACCGATTTACCGTTAGGTGTCGGTTTTGGTATTCGCGATGGCAAATCTGCCGCTGCGGTATCTGAAGTTGCTGATGCAGTGGTGGTAGGCAGTACCCTGGTGCGTTGCATTGAAGAACATGCTAATCGGCCGCAGGAATTACCAGCGGCCGTTGCGAGTTTGCTGGCAGAAATGCGCCATGCAATTAATGCTCGTGATATGGCAAGTGCCTGAGTTTTGAGGAAATAATAATGAGTTGGTTTGAACGCTTAATCCCATCGAAAATCCGCACTACGGCTCGTAGCCGTTCTGTGCCTGAAGGCGTTTGGTGCAAATGTCCTGCCTGTGACAATGTCTTGTATCGGGCCGAATTAGAACGCAACCTGATGGTTTGTCCCAAATGCGATCACCATCAGCGAATAGATGCCCGTGCCCGGTTGCAAAGCTTTCTTGATGAAAACAACCGTCAGGAAATCGCCACCGAGGTCAAACCAGTCGATACGCTGCGGTTTAAGGACAGCAAGCGTTATAAAGACCGCATTGTTCAGGCACAAAAAAACACCGGCGAAAACGATGCGCTATTGGCGATGCAGGGCAATTTGAAAGGGCTGCCAGTAGTGGTTGTTGCCTTTGACTTTAATTTTATGGGTGGCTCAATGGGCTCGGTGGTGGGGGAAAAATTCGTCCGTGCTGCCAAAGTTGCCATCACCAAAAATATCCCGCTGGTGTGTTTTTCCGCGAGTGGCGGTGCCAGAATGCAGGAAGGGCTGTTTTCGCTGATGCAAATGGCCAAAACCAGTGCGGTGCTGACACAATTAGCCGATGCTAAAGTGCCGTTTGTTTCGGTGATGACCGATCCGACGATGGGTGGTGTCTCAGCCAGTTTGGCGATGCTCGGTGATATTAATGTCGGGGAACCTAAAGCTTTAATTGGTTTTGCGGGTCCTCGCGTTATTGAGCAAACGGTACGCGAGAAATTACCGGAAGGCTTCCAGCGCAGTGAATTTTTATTGGATCACGGTGCAATTGATTTAATCATTGACCGCCGGAAAATGCGGGATCGCCTGCACAACCTGCTGAGTATGATGCAGCAGCGCGCTGTGGCCTGACCTTTGTTGATTTATGCGATTTAATAGCTTGCCGCAATGGTTGGCCTGGCAAGAAAAGCTACACTTTACTGAAATCGACCCTGGCCTGACCCGTATTGGGGCTGTCTGGCAGTGTTTGTCTGCCAATAAACCGTTGTCTTTTAAAGTGGTGACCGTTGCCGGCACCAATGGTAAAGGCTCTTCGGTGGCGTTATTGACAGCCATCTTACGCGCGGCCGGTTACAAAACCGGCAGTTATACCTCACCGCATTTACTGCGATATAACGAGCGCATTGCCATCAATGGCGAGCCGGCAAGCGATATGCAGATCTGCCATGCATTTGCCCAGATCGATGCCGCACGAAAAGACATCTCTCTTACTTATTTTGAATTTGCCACGCTGGCAGCTGCCATTATTTTCAGTGAACAATATATTGATATCGCTATTTTGGAAGTCGGCATGGGCGGGCGCCTCGACGCGGTAAATTTATTTGATGCTGATCTGGCGATGATTACGCCGATTGATCTGGATCACATGCAGTGGCTCGGTGATAGCCGTGAAAAAATTGGTGTTGAAAAGGCGGGTATTTTACGCGCCGGTCGGCCTTTGATATGTAGTGAATCACAACCACCACAAAGTGTTTTGATCGCAGCGCAGCGCTTGCAAGCGCCTGCATTTATTGCCGATCGGGATTTTCACTACCAGGCCACCAGTAATCACTGGCAATGGCAAAGTGCTTTACATAATTATATTGATTTGCCAATGCCGGCGTTACATGGCAGTTATCAATTGCAGAATTGTGCTGCGGTGCTGATGGCCGCGCAATTGCTGGCGAAGCAGGGTATGTTCAATATCGATGAATCAGCTATTCGTGCCGGTTTACAGAACGTTCAGCTCAATGGCCGTTTTCAGATTCTGGCCGGGCCAGTACAACGTATCTTTGATGTCACGCACAATCAACAGGGCGCTGAAAACTTAGCCAAAGTGTTGAACGAAACCCCATGTCAGGGACAAACACTGGCTGTAGTAGCTATGCTCCGGGATAAAGACAGCGCAGCGGTTTTCAAAGCGCTGGCTGGTTCAGTTGATCACTGGGTTTTGGGTGGTCTGGATGGTGATCGCGGTCAAAGCGCAGAAATGCTGAAAAGTAGTTTACAAAATGCCGTGCCTGATGCGACGTTCACGACACGTGAAACCGTGGAACAGGCTTATCATAAGGCAATGCAAAACGCGCAGCCTGGTGATCGTTTGCTGATTTTCGGTTCATTTCACACGGTCGAGGCCGTGATGCGACAAATTCCAGAACTGGTACCAGCTGATTTAGCAGATTCAGCCTAGTCCTTGTTATCAAACAAGCTGCTGATTTCCTGCTGATAACGGGCCATAACTGCCGGCCGTTTGACCTTCAGAGTTGGGGTTAATAAGCCGTTTTCAATGGTCCAGGGCTGTAAACTGAGACTGACCCGGCGGATCCGTGCATAGGCCGGGAAATTATGTAATGATTGACGCAGCAGTTTAACAACGTACTGATGTAATTTTTTATCGCTCAGGCTATTGTTTTGCATCGGATCCAGGCCCAATGACTGGGCAAGCTCCGGCCATTGTTCACCGTCAAACACCAACACCGCTGCCAGATGTGACTGACCTTCACCGACCACCATGGCCTGTTCAAATAAGGCATGGCTGAGGATCGCTGCCTCAATATCGGCTGGCGGTATTTTCTCGCCATTACTTAACACCAGAATATCTTTGATGCGACCGGTAATGTAAATATGACCACTGTCAGCAATGCGCGCCTGATCGCCGGTATGTAACCAGCCCTGCGGATCAATGGTTTGTGCTGTGGCTTTATGATTATTCCAGTAACCCAGCATATTGCCGGGTCCTTTGGTTAACAGTTCCTGTTGTTCGCCAACTTTTACCTGTACACCTTTGATAGGTAACCCAACACTGGCGGGTTCGTTACGATCCGGTGGATTAACACTGATAACCGGGCTGGTTTCGGTTAAGCCATAGCCTTGCAACAAATTCAGCTGCAAACCAATGAATAAACGCGCAGCATGACTTGGCAAGGGAGCACCACCGCTGACGGCTAAGCGTAATTTACCGCCCAGCCGCTGCTGAAATGTGTGAACAACCAGTTTGCTTAACAATGGCCACAGCAGTTGACGTGGCGACCAACGCTGGCGGCCCTGCTGCCATTGGAAGCGTTGCCAGCCGGTACTGACGGTGAGTTTAAAAATCATTCGTTTAATGCTTGATTGCTGACGCAGCTGTTGTTGCAACCGATCGTGAATCCTTTCAAAAATCCGCGGTACGGCAATTAAAATAGTTGGCTGTACTTGCTGCATATCCTCAGCTAATAACGGAATACTGCGCGCATAAGCGACACTGGCACCGGCCATGATAGGCAAATAATAGCCACCGGTCCGTTCTAAGGTGTGTGAGAGCGGCAAAAACGATAAAAACAGATCGTCCTGATAAATCTCAAAAAACTGCAAAGCGCCATAAGCAACTGCCAACATATTCTGATGGCTGAGCATAACGCCCTTAGGTCGACCCGTTGTGCCGGAAGTGTAAATAATGGAGGCCAGCTTGTGGCCATCAACTGTTGTTTGCTGCAAGGGCCGGGTCGGCTGACTGAGAAAGTCGTCCATGCTGACGGTCGCGATATCGCCTTGATCATTTTGATCAGGGTTGAATAAAACGACTTTTTTCAGGGCAGAATGCTCACTGAGCGCTGATTTCAGCAGTTGCCATTGCCGGCCGGATTGCAATAAGGCCAATTTAACATCGGCATCTTCCAGAATAAACGCCATGTTATCTGGCCGGTCATCAGGATATAACGGCACCACGACCAGTCCCAGACTCATTGCGGCCAGATCAAAAAATACCCATTCTTTACTGTTACGTAAGTTCAACGCAACCCGGTCACCCACCTGCAGGTTTTCGGCTGACAGGGCTTGTTGCCAGCGGGCGATTTGAAAAGCGGCTTGCTGCCAGTTCAGGCTTTGCCAGGTGTTTTCATCGGCATCAAAAAACCGATAGGCCGGTTGTTTGGGGCTACGGCGTAGCCGTTCATAAAACAAGCCAGGTAAGCTGACAGCCGTGTCGGGTGAAATATAGTCAATGTTTTGTGACATAAGTTAATTAATTGAATAACCAGCGCATCTGCACGCCAACAATATCAACATGTGTGCGGTATTCGCCCAGTAGCCGGTAATTCTGCTCATTACGGTCATCAATTTTGCTGTCAGACATAAATAAATGGGCATAAGCCGCATCAATTATCAGATTATCACTATAGGCATAACTGGCACCAAAGGCGACCCATTTTCGGTCAGTATCGGGAATACGTGGTGTACGGCGTTGTGCATTAGGCACTGGTGATTCGTCATAGGCAACACCGGTTCGGAAAGCCCATTTATCGTTATGTTGGTATTCAAGACCCAGGCCGTAACGCATGGCATTTTCCCAATCCTGGGGTTTTTCGGAGTTCAGACGTTGTACGTCGGATTCAATACGCAGCTCGTCAAACCGGCTCCAGCGCGTCCAACTGGCATCTGCCATGATCGCCCACTGGCTATTAATTTGGTGGTGCAATGCGACAGAGACGGATTCAGGCAAGGTAACGCGGCCCTCAGCATCGCCATTCTGGAAACCACCAACATTGGCCACTGTCTGGGCGGTAGGATCATTTGGCACGCGGAATTTACCTTTACCTTCCAAATCATGGACGATTTTGGAGCGATAACTGAGCCCCATGCGGGTCGCCTCAGTAAACTGGTAGGTCAGACCCAGATTATAACCCCAGCCCCAGTCATCGGCCAATACTTTCGCCTGACCATCTAAAGATTGTGCAAGTGCTGGATTTGCAGCACCCCCAAAATCTACGGCTTGGGACAATTCAATATCAGCATATTGCAGAGTTATACCTGCGCCCAAAGATAATTTATCAGTTGCTTTGAAACCCAATGATGGATTGATGTAGACCGTTTTTAATTCTGATTTGCGAGCATGGTAACGACCCACCCAGTTATCACCGTAATCGGTCACCAGACCAAAGCTGGAGCCGATGCCTAAACCAAGAACGGTTTTATCATTCAGCGGCTGCGCATAATAAAAATTCGGTAATAGTGCATTTTCAGCAGCATCACCACCATCCTCACCATTAATCGGGCCACCCGGTGGTGTTGGCATGGTCGAACCTTGATTATCAAACTTGGCGTAAGGGGCGATAAAGTTCATGCCCAGATTAAGTTCAGCGCTGTCCAGCTGTGTTAAGCCGGCCGGATTAAAGAATATAGTGCTGGCATCATCAGCGACCGCTGCACTGCCAGAGAAAGCCCGGCCCAACCCGGTGATACTTTGTTCTATCAGTGCATAACCGGCGGCATGCACGGTTGAGGCGCCAGCGCCTAAGAAAACTAATAAACTCAATCTAGACAGCAACATGGCGTACAAACCTCGAAAATAATTAAACTTTTTCCTACGCTAATCCAAGCACCGGTACAGTGCAAGTATTATTTCTGGCGTTCGAATAATAAATCCCAGACACCATGGCCTAAGCGATGGCCTCGTTGCTCAAATTTGGTGAGGGGGCGGTAGTCCGGTCTGGCGATAAAGCCCTCGCCGTTACCCAGGTTCTTAAAGTCATTACTGGCAGCAAGATCCTGACGCATTTGCTCAGCGTAATCTTGCCAGTCAGTTGCCATATGCAGCGTGCCGCCGGCTTCAATTTTAGCGGCCAATACTGCGACAAATGCGGGTTGGATAATGCGTCGTTTGTGATGGCGTTTTTTATGCCAGGGATCGGGAAAATACAATTGCACCCGGTGTAAAGCACCATCAGCAATACGTTTTTTCAGCAAAACAACGGCATCGGTTTCGGAGACGCGCAGATTACTGAGTTGTCGCTCATCTATGGCTTTCAATAATTGACCGACGCCGGGACGATGCACTTCGACACCGATAAAATCCAGTTCCGGCTGATTGGCGGCCATTTCCGCCAGCGAGGCACCGTTGCCAAAACCGATTTCGAGCACTTTCGGATTATCGCGGCCAAATAAGGCATTGAGGTCCAGCGGCGCATCAGCTTCTTCAATGCCCCATTGTGGCCACAAGCTATCCAGGGCTTTTTGTTGGCCCGGTGTCAGGCGGCCTTCACGGCGGACAAAAGACTTGATTTCACGGCGGGGTTTTTCGGTTTGCATAAGGGTTTTGCCATTCACAAAAATGCCGCATATGATACCCGATTGGCGTTATTGTCGGGCAGAAATGCCTAATATCCTTTTAAGTGCATGTCGCTGCTTAAGTATTTTGAAATCAATCTGTAACAAGCATTGCCAGCGCCAATTTTGCCAGTCAGAATAGGGTTGATCGTGCCAATTTTGCTGCCAGAGGCTATAATCCTCTGTCTGATACGACAGTTCTGATGGATTAGCGCTGCTGTTCCAATGCGGCCTCGGATCCAAAATTTACTAAAACATAAGCTACGAGAGAGACTCAACATGGTTAATCCGGTTTTAGATTCGCTTACCAACGAAGTGATCGAACGCAGTAAAAAATCTCGTGCCGCCTATTTGGCGCGTATTGATGAAGCCGCTGGCCAAGGCCCGCATCGTCTGACGTTAGGTTGTGGCAATCTGGCACATGGTTTTGCTGCTTGTCCCGCCACTGAAAAATCTGACCTGACCGGTAATGTCAAAGCCAATATTGGCATTGTGACGTCTTACAATGACATGTTGTCGGCGCATCAACCGTACAAAGATTTTCCCGAAATAATCAAAGAAGCCGCACGTGAAGCGGGTGGTGTTGCTCAAGTTGCCGGTGGTGTACCAGCGATGTGTGATGGCGTCACGCAGGGCCAGCCTGGCATGGATTTATCACTGTTCAGCCGTGATGTTATCGCTATGGCAACAGCCGTGGGTCTCAGCCATAACATGTTCGATGCTTCCATGATGCTCGGTGTTTGCGACAAAATCGTCCCGGGTTTGTTGATTGGTGCTTTGAGCTTTGGCCATTTACCGACGATTTTTGTCCCGGCAGGCCCAATGCCAAGTGGTTTGCCGAATAAAGAAAAAGTTCGTATCCGACAGTTATATGCTGAAGGCAAAGTAGGTCGTGAAGAACTCCTTAAAGCGGAATCAGAGTCATACCACAGCCCCGGTACCTGTACTTTCTACGGCACCGCCAATAGTAACCAGATGATGGTCGAAATCATGGGCCTGCATTTACCAGGTGGTACCTTCATCAATCCAAACACGCCTCTGCGTGATGAATTGACCAAAGAAGCGACACGCCAGGTACTGAAGTTTTCGGCTTTGGGTAATGACTACCGGCCAATTGGTCATATGATCGATGAAAAAGCGATTATGAACGCTATTATTGGTCTGCTGGCTACCGGCGGGTCAACAAATCACACCATGCATATTGTTGCCATTGCCCGGGCTGCAGGCATCATCATTAACTGGAACGATTTTGACCGTTTGTCTCAAATCATTCCGCAAATGACCAAAATTTATCCTAATGGTAGCGCTGATGTAAATCACTTCCAGGCCGCTGGTGGCATGGGGGTATTGATTCGTGAATTGTTATCAGCTGGCTTGTTACACGAAGATATTATTACCGTGGGTAATGAAAAAGGCCTGAGCCAATATACCCAGGAGCCTAAATTAAAAGACGGCAAGCTTGCCTGGCAGGAAGCGCCGGAAAAATCATTGGATCCGGAAGTTATCGGCAGTATTGCTAAGCCGTTCTCCAAATCAGGTGGTGTGCACCTTATTAAAGGTAATTTAGGCCGCGGAGTATCGAAAATTTCCGCCGTTGATCCAGAACATCGTGTGGTTGAAGCACCAGCGATGGTATTTGATGATCAGGATGATGCTGTTGCCGCATTCAAACGCGGTGAAATGGAAAAAAACGTTATTGTCGTATTACGTTTCCAGGGACCGAAATCCAATGGTATGCCGGAACTGCATAAACTGAGTTCACCGTTAGGCGTATTGCAGGATCGCGGCTTTAAAGTGGCGCTGGTCACTGATGGCAGGATGTCAGGCGCATCCGGTAAAATACCATCGGCTATCCAAATGTGTCCGGAATCCGCTGAAGGCGGTCCGCTGACCCGCGTTAAAGATGGCGATATCATTCATCTGGATACCGAAAAAGGCATCATGAATGTGCTGGTTGATGCAGCGGAATTTGAATCCCGTTTCTCTTGCATGATGGCCAATACTGAGCATCATTATGGCTGTGGTCGTGAGTTGTTTGACAGCTTCCGTGCCGGTGTCTCTTCTGCGGAAGAGGGTGCCATCAATATGTTTAATGTCGAATAAATTCACCGAATAATCAGGATAAATTAAATGAGCAAAACCATTCACGACATTATGAAAATTTCACCGATTGTGCCGGTGATGGTGATCAACGATGTAAAACACGCGGTGCCCTTGGCTAAAGCGCTGGTCAAAGGTGGCCTGAAAGTGCTGGAAATCACGCTGCGTACTGATGCTGCGTTGGAGTCTATTCGCCGGATTAAAGCCGAAGTACCTGATGCGATTGTCGGTGCCGGTACCATTATCAATATCGACACGTTAAATGCCGCGATTGATGCCGGTGCTGAATTTATTGTCAGCCCGGGCACCACTGATACGCTGATTGATGCGGCGTTAAAAACCGGTGTGCCCTTGCTACCTGGTGTAGCTAATCCTAGTGAAGCAATGCGCTTGCTGGAGCGGGGTATTACGGCGATGAAATTCTTCCCGGCAGAAGCCGCGGGCGGCGTGCCGATGTTGAAATCGATTGGTGCACCGATCCCGCAGATCACTTTCTGCCCGACCGGTGGCGTCAGTCAGAAAAACGTTAAGTCTTATTACAGTCTGCCCAACGTCGCTTGCGTCGGTGGCTCGTGGATGTGTGCAGCCAGTCTGGTGGAAGCTGAAAACTGGGATGAAATTTCCCGTTTAGCGGCTGAAGCAATTGATTTGGCAACTGCCTGATAACAAGCGCTTAGTTTAGATACAAAAAAGGCATCCTCGGATGCCTTTTTTGATCAAATAATACAGTTGGCTTTAATCGTAGCTGTAGTGTTTTTTCAGTGTTTTGGTAACTTGCCACATACTTTTCAGGCCTGTCGGAAACTCGACATAATCACCCGGTACAATCGTGACTGGCGCGCCGCCATCTGGGGTAACGACAATTTCGCCTTCCAGAATGTAAGCTTTTTCGGTTTCATCAAAATCCAGACGGAATTCAGTGACCGGGCAATCCCAAATATCCCAGCCGGGGATGCCTCTTTCTTGCAGTTGAGCCTGGCTGAGGTTTTTCTCGATAATAATTTCTGGCATAACAATCCTGAAGTGCTTAAATTGAAGGTCTGCGCCGTTCAGCGCAGGCTGCCCGCAACGCAGGCGTGTCAGCAAATGACCGGCAAATAATAGCAAAAACCAGCGTCGCCGGTGGAGAAATTTCCAATTCACAGGGGCAAAACATGGCTTGGCTACTCAGTAAATATTTGTTCACGGCGGGGTTGGTGGTGCTGATTTCCGAAATCGCCAAACGCAGCGATAAACTGGGCGCACTGGTTGCAGCATTGCCATTGGTGACGATTCTGACCTTGATGTGGCTGTACTTTGAAAACCAACCAGCAGATAAAATCGCCAATCACGCCTGGTACACATTCTGGTACGTGTTGCCGACGCTGCCGATGTTTTTGTTGTTTCCATGGCTGCTGCATCGATATGGTTTCTGGACGGCGATGGGCGTGTCAGTGCCTGTCACAGTGGTGGCTTTTGCGCTGCTGGCTATGGTTGTAAAACGCTTTGGCATTGTCTTGCTATAAAGCAGTTAATTTAATGCGCAGACCAGGACAAAAGCCATCTTCAGCGTTGGCATAGGCCAGAAGAAATTGTGCCGGGATTAAACACTGATCCGGCGATAGTCACGATAAGCGGGTTCCCAGAAACTCTCGGAGATGGCAAGCTTTAATTCGGTATCTGTTTTCGCCGGAGCCAGCTTTTCTTTGATGGCTTGTCTGGCGACAGCAAAGGCAATTTTTTCACTAATGTCCCGGCTTTCGGTCAGCGATGGCAATAAACCCTCGCAGGTTGATTGTTGTGCGGCTTCTGCCAGGACATCACTGGCCACCATTAACAAACTGTCGGGCAGTCGGCTGATTTGTGCAGCAACTACCGCCAGACCCAGCCCGGGGAAAATATAGCTGTTATTACACTGCGCGATGGGATGTTGTTTGCCATCGACCTCAACGGCTTTAAAAGGACTGCCAGTCGCCACCAATGCCTTGCCCTGCGCCCAACGCATAATATCGGCGGGATGTGCTTCTATCTGTTTAGATGGGTTACTGAGCGGAAACACAATCGGCTGTGGACAGTGTTGCTGCATTGTTTTTATCAGCGTTTCATCAAATAAACCGGCTTTACCGGAAACCCCAATTAATACTGTTGGTTTAGCGGCTTCGACCACTGCATGTAAATCCGCACCCGCGGATAAGTTCAACGCATTTAGTTGAGCGCTTTGACAGGCAAGTAGTTGCTGAAAGCCGGCCAGATCGGACATGTTGTCGGCAAGGAGACCCTGCCGGTCTATCATAAAAATTCTTGCCCGTGCAGCCGCTTCGCTTAAACCTTCCACCTGCATTTGCCGGATAATTTGCTCGGCAATGCCACAACCCGCTGATCCGGCGCCGGCAAAGACAATGGTTTGCTGGGCTAGGGTTTCATTTTTGTGGCGACAGGCGGACAGCAAAGTGCCGACGGCCACTGCAGCAGTGCCTTGAATATCATCGTTAAAACAGCACATTTGATCACGATAACGATTGAGCAGTGGCAAAGCTTTATTTTGCTCAAAGTCCTCAAATTGCAGTAACGCCTCTGGCCAGCGTTTTTGCAGCGCTTTAATAAATAATTCGATAAATTCATCATATTCAGCGCCATTGATGCGCGGGTTTTTCCAACCAATATAGTGCGGATCATCGAGTAGCATTTTATTGTTGGTACCGACATCGAGCATGATTGGCAGGGTATAAGCCGGGCTGATGCCGCCGCAGACGGTATACAAAGACAATTTGCCAATCGGAATGCCCATACCGCCCACACCCTGATCACCGAGCCCCAAAATGCGGCTGCCATCGGTCACCACAATTACTTTGATATGGCGTTTAGTGGCATTGTGCAAAATAGCATCGAGATCATGTCGATCCGGATAGCTGATAAACAACCCCCGTGCACGGCGGTAAATTTCCGAAAACCGTTCACAGGCATCACCCACTGTCGGTGTGTAAATAATCGGCATCATTTCTTCAAGATGCTGATTGACCAGGTGATAAAACAGTGTTTCGTTGGTATCTTGCACTGTACGCAGGTAAATATGCTGATTGATGGGCTCGGCAAAGCTCTGGAACTGTAAATAGGCACGCTCAGCCTGCTCATCAAGCGTTTCATAACGCGCAGGAATAAGACCGGTTAAATTGAATTCGCGCCGCTCACTGGCAGAAAATGCTGTGCCTTTATTCAATAAAGAAGTCGCCAGTAATTGCGGTCCGGCATAGGGGATGTAAATTGGATCCTGCTGTGGGCGTGCAGTCATATCAGCTCCTTGGCATAGACAACGCTCAGTATACAAACCTCGGGGCAAACACCCAATTCGATTTCTATGACGCAAGTAGTTGACGCCATCGGTGCGGCGTCGCATATTAACGTTTTTATGTGTGGGGAGGGCCAAAAATGCGTACGCAAATTTTTTCTGGTTTAGCGCTGCTGCTAGGCAGTTCAATGGTATTGGCCGGTGGCAGCATTGAAGTTTCCTCGGTTAGTTGCGGTGTGGCTTCAGCAATTGAAGTCGGCATGACGCCTGATGATGTGAAAAGTCAGTGTGGTCAAGCCTGGCAGCCAAGTTATGTCAGTGAACATGTTCGCTCGCGTCGAGATGGCGATCCAGATGTTTTTCATAAATGGTTGGTGCATCCAGATGGTTTACCGGAAACCCATGTGGTTTTAAAAAATGGCGAAGTGGTGCGGATTTTTACCAATAAATTGACACCGCTACCTGTAAATAATTAGCTCAAACATAGCGGGTGGGATATTTCCCGTCAGAGATGAGTCCTAGCTAAAACCTGCGTCAGTCGACGTTATGTTGCAAACACTCTGGGAGCCCGCTATGAAAAAATTCCTCTCCGGTATGCTAACCGGTGTTGGTTTGTTATTTATGTTACCGGTTATGGCGCAGCCGCCGATGGCGCTGGGTGAGTCGAATAATAAACAGTGTGAAATGATTGCGGCGCTGACCGGTGATTACTACCACCACAAACAATCCGGCAAAAGCAAAGAGCAAGTGAAACAAACCCTGCGGCCGGATTTTTTGAACGATGAATTTATCCGCACCACCGATCTGGCGATCAATCTTGCCTATACCTTTCCTGATGGCTTGCAAGAATCCGATGTAGAAGCCAAAGTATTTGCTGGCTGCGAACAACATCAAAAATAGTACATTTCTGGAAACCTTGTTGATGGTTGCCTGTCAATCTGCAAAATAAAAACCGTTCAACAAAACGCGACTTAGGCATACAACAATATGAAAAACGGACAGTCAGGGATCAGTCGTTCAGGCTTTTGGTTAGCAATCAGTCTGGTGGTCATCTTGCTGATTTTGATGATGGTGCAAATCGACCGGCAATGGACGCGTATGGATGATATGCGGCGCATTATGGATGAACAAGCGCAGGACATTCGCAGCAGCCGCAGTGTGTTACGTGAACTTGATAAAACGCTACGCAGTGGTCAGTTTAATACCGGCAATATAGCGCAGACTGATAATGACTCTGACAGCGATGGCGATGCCTTCGAGCGTGCCCGCAAAGCGATGAATGCGCCGGATTTTGCACAAGGTGACTGGTTGAGACTGGCGTTTGCCAGTGGATTGAAAACATTAACCCCACTGGTCTCTGCCGATGCTTATTCTGCCGATGTGCAAAACTACGTCATGGAAACATTGCTAGTTCGCGATCCCGACACCTTGAAATGGCGCGGTTTACTGGCCGATGACTGGCAAACTTCTGAAGATGGTCTGACCATTACCTTTACCTTAAAGCGCGGCATTAATTTTTCGGATGGTGAGCCGCTTACTGCCAAAGATGTCGCCTTTACCTTTGATTTTATTATGAATGAAGCGATTGCGGCGCCAAGGGCACGGGCTTATTTGTCACGTATCGCCAGTGTTAAAGCATTGGATGAATACACCGTCGAGTTTGTATTCAGCGAGAGTTACTTTAATAGTTTACAGCTGGCAGGCAGTCTGGAAGTCATGCCTGAGCACTTTTACAGTCGCTATCTTGAAGACCCGCAAACCTTTAACGAAAGCCGTGGCATCTTGATGGGCTCCGGTCCATACCGGTTGGCGGATCCTGAAAACTGGACACCAGATTTAGGTGCCGTTGAACTGCTGCGTAACCCACGTTACTGGGGGCCGGTAGATCCATCATTTGATCGCATTATGTGGCGGATTATTGAAAATGACAGCGCCCGGCTAACTACTTTCCGCAACGGTGATCTTGATGTTTATAACGCGCTACCCCGTGAATTTGAGAAGTTACGCGAAGACAAAAACATCACCGATCGTAGTCAACATTTTGAGTATATGAGCCCTACAGCGGGTTACAGCTTTATTGCCTGGAATCAATCACGCGGCGGCAATAAAACCCGTTTTGCAGATAAGCGTGTTCGCGAAGCCATGTCTTTGTTAACAGATGTCGACCGGGTATTAGACGAAATTTTCCTGGGCTACGGTAAGCCTGCAGCCAGCCCGTTTACCGAAGGTTCAGATCAGCATGATCCGTCGATTTTGCCGGTGCCACATGATATTGCCAAAGCAAAATCGCTACTTGAGGACGCGGGTTTTAAGGATCGTAATGGCGATGGCATTCTTGAGTCAGCCGATGGCAAAGCCTTTGAATTTGAACTGACATTTTTCCAGGACAGTGACGATACCCGTCGGATGGTGCTGTTTTTAAGAGATATTTATGCACGTGCCGGCATTGTTTTGAAACCCAAGCCGACCGAATGGTCGATTATGGTGGAAAATATTCAGCAGAAGAACTTTGATGCGATAACGCTGGCCTGGACCTCGGGAATTGAAATCGATATTTACCAAATGTTCCACTCCAGCCAAACTGTGGAAGGCGGCGATAACTTCATAAATTACCAAAATCCCGAGCTGGATAAAGTCATTGATGCGGCTCGCGCCGAAGTTGATGAAGCCAAGCGTATGGAATTGTGGCATGAGGCAGAACGGATTCTAGTTGAAGATCAGCCCTACACTTTCTTGTTCCGTCGCAATACCATGGCCTTTGTCGATAGCCGCATTAAAAACCTCGAAAAAACCGGTTTGGGCTTGAATCTGATGTCGGTACCGGTGGAGATATACGTACCCGCCGATCTACAACTGCAGCGTTAACCGAACATGCTGAATTATTTGCTGCGCCGTTTATTGTTGATGGTGCCCACTTTATTGGGCATCACGTTGGTGGTATTTGTGGTGATGGCCGCGGCCCCGGGTGGTATCAGTGCCCAAACGCTGGTAGATGGCATGGAGTTAGAGCCGGAAAGCCGCAAGGCTTTGGAAGATTACTACAACAAGCTTTATGGTTTGGATCAGCCGGCACCGGTGCAGTATTTCCGCTGGTTAAATAATATTTCACCGGTTGGTTTTGAGCGTAATGCCGATGGCACATTGGGCGCATTTTCGTTGTTTAAAGGCAGTGATCTCGGCACCAGTTTTCGTTACGGCCGGGCGGTGACAGATCTGTTGGCTGAGCGTTTGCCGATTACTTTATTACTCAATTTAATTTCCATACCGCTTATTTACGCACTGGCTATTGGTATTGGTGTGCAGGCCGCACGAGACCGGGGCGGGCGCTTTGATGTCAGCTCCAATATTTTTCTGCTCGGTTTGTGGTCGGTGCCCAGTATGTTGGCCGGCGTGTTATTTATCGGTTTCTTTGCATCAGAGCAATATTGGCGATGGTTTCCAACGGGCGGTTTGATGCGCCGTGAAACCGCCAGCGAAACCTTTTTACCGTTATTTGCCAGCTTCAGTGATGTGCTGATAGCAGTCGCCTGTGTGGCGCTGTTAACACTATTGTTAATGCAATTGCTGAGTCGTTTATCAAATGCCAATCGACAATGGCTGGGTGTGATTGTGGGTGCCGGTCTGGGGTATTTGATGGCGTTGGATCTGCATGGTCAGTGGTTTGGTGTGTTGCATATTGTGCTGATGGGCTTGTTGGCACTGTTGATGCGCAGTCTCTGTGGCATGCAAAATTTGTCGTTGCGTTTGGCGGTTGCCGGTGGTTTGGGGCTGGCTTTGGGTCTGTGGTTTGCAGCATTTTTCGGTGTTAACACTTTGCAAAATGGCTACTTAATTGACCGGATCTGGCATCTGGTATTACCGATTATCGCGCTTTCCTATGGTGGTTTGGCGTTTTTAGCCAAGTTGACCCGTTCTTCGTTATTGGAAAACCTGGCAGCTGATTATGCCCGCACGGCACGGGCGAAAGGGGTCGATGAAGAATCGGTGTTATGGCGGCATGTATTTCGTAATTCCTTGTTGCCGTTGATCACGGTATCAGCCACCTTACTGCCGAGTTTGCTGGCAGGCTCAGTCATTATCGAGAGTATTTTCAGTATTGATGGCATGGGTAAATTAGCTGTTGAAGCCGTGCAAACCCGCGATCGTGAATTGGTGCTGTCAGTAACACTGATTTCAGGACTATTAACGTTGTTCGGCTATTTGCTAGCGGATATTGCCTATGCGATTGTCGATCCGAGGGTTAGTTATGACTGAGCAAGCATTAACGAGTCACCAACAGCAACGTTCCAAACCCTGGGGTAAACAGGTGTTGGCAGCTTTGTTAAAACGCGATAGTGCGCGGATCGGTTTGATTTGGATCGGCATCTTGGTAGTGATTGCCACATTTTCACCGTTTCTGGCCAGCAGCCATCCACTTTATATGGTGGCCGATGGCCGGGTTAGCAGTCCATTATTAGCCCATTTGAGTGTTCAGGATTGGGTGTGGCTGGCGGCTTTCGTGTTTACCGTGCTGCTGGTGAAATGGTCGCGGCCATTTTGGCAAAAGCTATTGCTATGGTTGGGATTGGTGGCGGTGAGTGCCGTGGTTGCCAATTCCCTGGCATCACCACCGACACTGATTATTTACGAGCAATACCGGGAAATGCAGGCCGCCGGAGAATTGGACAAGGTCATTTATGCGCCGATCCCGTATTCAGCCAAAGATTATCTGCGTGATTATGCTGATACCGGTGTTGAGGCACCGCTTGAAGCGGCAGAACGGACGCACTGGTTTGGCACCGATGAAAATGGTGCTGATGTTGCTTCGCGGATGATTCATGCCTCACGGATCGCCTTAGGCATTGGTTTTATTGCCACGGGCATTGCTTTGGTGATTGGCACCATTATCGGCGGTTTGATGGGCTATTTTTCCGGCATTGTCGATATTATTGGCATGCGTTTGGTGGAGATTTTTGAAGCGATCCCGACCTTGTTTTTGTTGTTGTCATTTGTCGCTTTTTTTGGCCGTTCGATTTATATGATGATGGTGATTATCGGTATTACCGCCTGGTCTGGCTATGCCCGTTATGTGCGCGCTGAATTTTTAAAATTACGTCAGCAGGATTTTGTCCAGGCAGCGGTGGCCTGTGGCTTGCCACTGCGGTCAATTTTATTTCGGCATATGTTGCCCAACGGGCTGGCACCACTGCTGGTTGCAACCAGTTTTGGCGTGGCCTCTGCAATTCTGGCTGAAGCCACATTGAGCTTTCTGGGCCTGGGTTTAATTGATGATCCTTCGTGGGGGCAGTTACTGAATCAGGCCGTGCAGTCTTCGACTTTTAACTGGTGGCTGGCGGTGTTTCCGGGCGGCGCAATTTTTATGACCGTATTTGCCTATAACCTGCTGGGTGAAGCTTTGCGTGATGCCGTTGATCCGCATACCAACCGGAGCCGGCAAGCATGAAACTGTTGGAAATCAGCGATTTAAGTACTGACCTCGGTGGTGAAGGCCAATGGCAATCGGTGGTCAAACATATCAAACTGATCATTGAATCCGGGCAAACCTACTGTCTGGTTGGTGAATCCGGTAGTGGTAAATCGGTGACCGCTTTATCGCTGATGGGCTTATTGCCGGAAAATAAATTCCGTCATCCGTCTGGAAGTATTAAGTTATTTACCGATAACGCCAATGGTCAGGAATTGCTGGGGGCTGATAATGCGCTGATGCGTCGTGTCCGCGGTGGCAAAATTGCGATGATTTTTCAGGAACCGATGACCTCGCTGAATCCGGTACAAACTATTGGCGATCAATTAGATGAAGCATTGCAGATCCACCGCCCTGATTGGACAGATCTGCAGCGAAACGAGCGGATTTTAGCAGCGCTTAAAGAAGTCATGATCCCTGAGCCGGAAAGTCGGATTAAAGAATACCCGCATCGTTTATCCGGCGGTCAGCGGCAGCGGGTAATGATTGCCATGGCGCTGATTTGTGAGCCGGCGTTACTGATTGCAGATGAACCGACCACCGCGCTGGATGTCACAGTACAGGCCGAAATTCTTAAATTAATGCGTGATTTGCAACGTCGCTATGGCATGGGCATGTTGTTTATCACGCATGACTTTGGTGTGGTCGCGCAGATTGCCGATAACGTCGGTGTGATGCGCTATGGCGAACTGGTTGAGACCGGCTCTACGTCAGAAGTATTACGCAATCCACAACATGCCTATACCCAAAGTCTGATAGCCGCTTTACCAGAGCGATTGCCACGGCCATTGCGACCCGATAAATGCCATCAGAGCTTGTTGGAAGTTAACGATGTCGCCGTGCACTTTCCGGTGCGTCGCGGTTTATTGCGCCGGGTTGTCGATCATTTTCGTGCAGTTGATGGTGTGTCATTTGAGGTCAATGCCGGTGAAGTCGTCGCCTTGGTCGGTGAATCTGGTTGCGGTAAAACTACGCTGGGCCGGGCAATTTTACGGTTGCAGGACATCACGCGTGGCCAGATTTTGCTCAATGGTCAGGATATAACCCATTTATCGGCAAAAGAGATGCGACCTTTGCGCCGGCAAATGCAGGTGGTATTTCAGGATCCGGGGTCGAGTTTGAACCCGCGTTTGCCGATTCATACATCACTGGTTGAACCGATGCGGGTGCAGGGCATTGGTGCTAATGATACTGAACGTACTGAACGGGCCGCGGCATTTTTGGCGCGTGTAGAAATGCCCACTGATAGTCTGTGGCGTTATCCGCATGAATTTTCTGGTGGTCAGCGGCAACGGCTGGCGATAGCCCGTGCTTTGGTGCTGGAGCCGAAATTTATTTTGTGTGATGAGATCACGTCGGCGCTGGATGTGTCAGTGCAGGCAGGGATTTTAAAGCTGCTACGGCAACTGGTCGATGAAGACAATATTGGCATGTTGTTTATTACCCATAATATGGGCGTTGTCGACTATCTGGCGGATCGCATGCTGGTTATGCACAAAGCAAAATTTGTCGAAAGTGGCGACACCGGCTCGGTGATGCAGGCGCCGAAAAATGATTACACCCGGAGCTTATTGGCAGCGGTGCCTCGTTTGGACGATCAATATTTGGCCAGTGTCGGTACCTGAACTCACTGTAACAGCGGTGACAATACCGGCCAGATATTATCGAGAATTTTCGGCTGCGCCTGCGCACTAGGATGTAAACCATCGGCTTGCATCATGCCATCACCGTCGTACACATTATTGAGCATAAAGGGCAGCAGTGCGGTGTCATATTCTGCGGCCAGACTGCTGTAAATGTCGCGAAAAGCGTTGGTATAAGCCGCACCATAATTCGGCGGGATTTCGATGCCCAGTAACAATACATCGGCATCAGCCTGTGATAATTCAATCATATCGGCTAAGCGCTGTTTAATGCCCGGCGGTTGGAAACCACGCAGACCATCATTGCCACCAAGGGCAATAATGACAACGTCAGGCTGATGTTCGCCCAGTAACGCCGGCAGGCGGCGCAGGCCACCGTCCGTGGTTTCACCACTGATACTGGCATTGACCAGTTGCCAGTCATTGGCTTCACTGTTCAGCCGCTGATGCAGCAGATTGACCCAGCCGGCTTCGCTATCGATGCCATAGGCGGCGCTGAGACTGTCGCCCATCACCAATACGGTTTTGCTGTCGTCGGCAAATACCGGTGCGGATAACAGCAAGTAGGTTAAAGTCAGTAAAGAAATGAACTTATGTCGTAATAGACGGGTTCTCATAGCCAAGTAAAGTATTCCAATGAGGTAACAATGACCCTTAATAGACCAACAAAAAGCTCAGATGACTGCATGATTGATATTCAATCGGTTAATCACGAGGTCACACCGGGCGGTCAGCCGTTACAGATTTTACAGGATGTGACCCTGCAAATTCAGCGTGGTCAGTCGGCGGCGATTGTCGGTCGCAGTGGCTCCGGTAAAACCACCTTGCTCGGTCTGATGGCCGGACTTGATGTGCCTACCAGTGGGGCTATTTATCTCGATGGCGAACAAATAAATTGTCTGAGCGAAGATGATCGTGCTTGGCTGCGGGCGGCCCGGGTAGGTTTTGTGTTTCAATCATTTCAGTTATTACCGTCATTAACGGCACTGGAAAATGTCTTGTTGCCATTGGAGTTGGCTGGCATTGATCATGCCCGCCATCAAGCTGTCGATTTGTTGCAGCAAGTTGGTTTAGCATCACGTATTAATCACACGCCACGACAATTATCAGGTGGTGAACAGCAACGGGTAGCGATTGCCCGGGCATTTGCGGTGACACCGCGGGTGCTGTTTGCCGATGAACCAACCGGCAATCTTGATAGCCAGACCGGTGCAGAAATCACCGATTTATTGATGACGCTGAATAAGCAACAGGGCACGACTTTGGTGATGGTCACCCATGACGCGCAACTGGCAGCGCGTTGTGACCGGCAATTTCATATTGACGCCGGCCGTGTGCAATCCCAATGATTAAAGCATTACAACAAACAGCCATCCGCCGGGATCTACGACTGCGGCAGGTTAAAGTCATGCTGGCAGCGGTGATGATTGCCGTGGCTACAGTGGCTACCATTAATTTGTTTGCCGGGCATTTACAGCAAACCTTGATGCAATCGGCCAGCAGCTTTCTGGCGGCAGATCGGCAACTGATTACCCGTAGCACCGAACCTGTTGCCGAGCAATGGCAGCAAGCAGCCAGCGAAATGGGCCTGAAAACCAGCGAAATCAGTCAGTTTTCAACGATGTTATCCGCTGGTGGTGCCTTTCAGCTGGTATCGGTGAAAGCGGTAGACAGTGATTATCCGCTACGCGGCCAAATCGAATGGCAGGCCGACTTGCAAGCGCCCAGACAAATGCTGCAGCAGGGACCGGCGCCCGGTGAGATCTGGTTAAACCCAAGGTTGTTGCGTTTGCTGGAAGTTACGATTGGTCAACAAGTTGTCGTTGGCGAAACAGAGCTGTTAGTCACCGGTTTGTTGTTACGTGAACCAGACAGTAGTTTCAATATATCGGCATTTGCGCCGCGCGCCATGATGCATGTTGTTGATGTGGCAGCAACGAATGTGATTCAGCCGGGCAGTCGTGTCAGGCATAAGTTACTGCTGGCCGGCGATGAAAACCTGCTGAATGATTTTGAGAATAGCGTTCAGCCAGTCATTGACAGTGGCGATTACCGCTGGCGCGATGCCCGCGACGGAGACAATCTTGGCGAGTCACTTGATAAAGCGGAAAACTTCTTGCTGCTTGGCGGCAGTTTGGCAGTATTGCTGGCGGTGGTGGCGATAGCTGTTGCCAGCCGGGAATATGCGTTGCAGCAGCGTGATACTGTCGCCTTGTTAAAGACCCTGGGGCTGACCAGCAGCGCTATCCGGCGCTTATATACCACCCGGTTGCTGCTGTGGGGCGTATTGGCAACATTGGCTGGTTTATTGATTGCGATCCCTTTTGCCTGGTTATTGTCAGCGATGACCGCACAATTAATGGCACAACCCTTATCTTTTTCATTACAAATCTGGTCGTTATGGCCTGCATTGTTAACAGCTTTATTGGTGTTGTTTGCATTTGCTTTGCCGCCGATAGACCGGCTTCGAAAGACACCAGCCATGCAGGTGCTGCGCAGTTTGCCGCAATTTGAAAAAGGTTTTTTGGCCAAGGATTTAGTGTTTTCAGGGTTACTGGTGTTTGGCTTGTTATGGCTGTTTGCCGGCGAACTGAAGCTGGTGTTGTCACTGCTTGCTGGGCTTGCGGTATTACTTGTTGTCTTGTTGCTGTTTGGCTGGCTATTTGTCAGCAGTGTCCGCTCTTTTAATGGCGGCAGCACCGCATGGCGGAATGCGATTGTTGCCTTGCACCGCCATAAACGGGCAACACTGTCACAACTGGCGGTGTTTGCCATGACCATGATGCTGGCGGCAACGTTGATTCTGGTGCGTTCTTCGTTATTGGCTGACTGGCAGGCACAGTTACCTGAGGATGCGCCCAATCATTTTCTGGTCAATATTGCCCCGGAAACCGTCGGTGAAGTCGATCATTTTCTGGCCAGTGAACAATTACAGCGCAGTCCGTTATATCCGATGGTACGGGGACGACTGACAGAAATTAATGACCAGCCAGCCAAAGAAGTGGCGTTAAATCCAGACGATGATGAATTGCGCCGCGAACTGAATCTGACTGCGGCAGCAAGTTACCCCGATGACAATAAAATCATTGCTGGTCAGTGGTTTGCTGATGGCGACACGAAGGGCTTATCGATTGAACAGTCGCTGGCTGAATCATTAGGGATCAAGCTTGGTGATAAATTAGGCTTTACCGCGGGCAGTGATAACTTTAGTGCCAGGGTTAGCAGCATCCGAAGTGTGCAGTGGGACAGCATGCAACCTAACTTTTTTATCATGTTTCCGGAAGACGGCGCGATTAAAGATTTACCGGCGACTTACCTGTCCAGCTTTTATCTGGATCCTGGTAATAAAACGCTGTTGAATGATTTTGTCCGGCAATTTCCAACCGTGTCGGTGCTGGAAATTGACCATATTATTGAGCGCATCCAGGAGATTATTAAACAGGTGACTCAGGCGGTAGAGGCAATTTTATTGCTGATTTTGCTGGCGGCACTGGCGGTTATGGTGGCGGTAGTCAGTGCGACAATGAGTGAACGACAACGCGAAGGCGCGTTATTACGCACATTGGGGGCACAACAAAAACTGTTGGTCAAAGCGACCATGCTGGAATTTGCCCTGATTGGTCTGGTGGCGGGTATATTGGGTGTGTTGGCGGCAGAAGTCGCCGTCTGGGCCTTGCAATACCGGATGTTTGACGGTGAATTTCGCTGGCATTGGCCGGTGCTGATTATCTTGCCATTACTCAGCAGTGTGTTACTGGCTTTATTGGGCCGCTGGCAGTTACGGCCGGTGCTGACCGTATCGCCGATGTTGTTATTGCGTCGTTTGGAATAATCACCGGCATTAAGTAGGCTAATGTTGAAGCAATCAGGAGGGCGAAATATGGATAGTCAGTTTCATACCATGGAAAATTTGTTTCTGCAGTTAGGGCTGGATAATGACCCGTTGGCCATCCGGCGCTTTGTTGATATCCATCGTTTGCAAGATCATGAAACCATCGAAAATGCGTCGTTCTGGACACCGGCTCAGGCAGTTTTTATCAGTGAATGTCTTGCCGAAGACTCCGATTGGGCTGAGGTGGTCGACCAATTAAGCACTCAGCTACGATTGTGAACCCACTGAAATATTCAGTGTGCCATCAAGGCTTTGTCGTATGATGCGCGCGGAGTGTTAACGAAGAGTGATAATGTGCGTGCGTTTTTCCGCCGTCTAGGGCGATATTTTCTAATTTTGATAGCAGCCTTGCTGTTGCTCAGTCTGTTGCTGGTATTGCCGTTTAAATGGCTGAACCCGCCGCTGACCATGGTGATGACTGAGCGTTGGCTGTCATCAGAAGATGATTTGCAACTTCAGAAACAATGGCTGAGTTGGGATGATATTCCCAAGCACGCCGCACTGGCCGTGGTGACTTCAGAAGACCAGCTTTTCCCTCAGCACATGGGCTTTGATATTGAAGCGATTCAACGAGCGCTGAAAGAACGTGAGCGCCGTGGAGAATTGCGTGGTGCCAGCACCATCAGTCAGCAAGTGGCGCGCAATATGTATTTGTGGACGGGGCGCAGTTGGCTACGTAAAGGCATTGAAGCCTGGTTTACCTTATTGATTGAATGGGTGTGGGGTAAACAACGGATTCTGGAAATCTATTTGAATATTGCTGAATGGGGGCCGGGGGTGTTTGGTTTACAGGCCGCCAGCAATTATCATTTTGGTAAATCGGCTGGCCAGCTATCACCGATGCAGGCGGCTTTATTAGCGTCCAGTTTGCCAAGTCCTTTGCGTTACGATCCGGCACGGCCAGCCAATCACTTATATCAGCGAGCGGTCTGGAACCTGGAGCAACAACGCCGTCTCGGTGGCCCACAGTGGCTGGCGGATTTGCAATAAGCATGCAGTATGAGCCCGACAGCATCCGCGCGGCTATCTGGGCACAATTAACAGCTGCTGCAGAAGATAAAACCCATCCTTGGCGCATTGTTGCCCTGGCCAGCAGCAATCTTAATGGTGCCGCTACGGTCCGTTCAGTGATTCTCCGTGAAGTCGACGCGGCTAACAGCCAATTGGTTTTTTATACCGATAAACGCAGTGCCAAATGTCACCAGATTACCGAAAGGCCGGAAGGTGAATTATTGTTCTGGCACCCCGTTTTGCAATGGCAGTTACGAGCGGTGGTCGATTACCAGCTATTAACTAACGGGCCACGTGTCGAGCGGCTTTGGCAACAACTGTCCGTGACATCGGCTGCCAGTGATTATTTATCCGAGAAGGCACCGGGTACGGTTTTGTTATCCCCTGAGGTGGCAGTATCGGCCAAGCCAAATCTGGCGATTATTATTGCGCAAGTCCGGGAATTTGACTGGCTGGCGCTGTCTAAACTAGGTCACAAAAGAGCATTACTGACAGCCGATGAATTTCACTGGCGGGTGCCGTAAAGAAAACATTTGTAAACAGTGTTAATTGCTAGGGCTTGTTTATCTTTCATCTCCGGCTCTGTTGTGAGCTGAAAAAGCGCCAATCAAGGCGGGAGGAGAGCGGTTTAGTTATTCTAAACAAACAACGAGCAACGCGGACCGGCGCGCGCCTCCTTGGCGCGCCGGCATACAGTCCATCCGTGGACATAAGTGGCGCTTTTTCAGTCACAACCCGAAGGGCTGGGACTATTTTTGCGCCCAGCTGCGTTGTCAATCGCTGATGTAGAATAACTACACGGCGCGATTTCCGCCTTGCCGGACACAAAAATAGCCGCCAGCAGTGGTGTAGATGAAAGATAAACAAGCCCTAGCTGTTTTGCAGCATTATTGATTCAGTACTATTAGCGATAAACTTTGGTAATTGAATTGCCGTAAACAAGTGAGGAAGTATTATGAAAAGTAAATTAACCCTGATTACTGCTTTAGCAGTCACCCTGACGCTGGCAGGTTGTCAGAATTTGAATAAATCTACTGTAGGTGGCGCCGTTGGTGGTGTTGCCGGTGGTGTTATTGGCTCTAATGTTGGTGGTGGAAAAGGTCGAACCGCAGCAATTATTGCCGGTTCGTTATTGGGCGCAGCTTTAGGCAGCCATATTGGCGCTGAAATGGATGAGCTGGATCGTCGCCGCGCCAATGATGCTTTGGAAACTTACCCGACAGGCCGCACCAGCAGTTGGAATAATCCCGATAGTGGTGCGCAGTATAGTGTGACGCCAACCCGCACTTATCAACAAAGCAGCCAGCCTTGTCGTGAATATGAAATGGACGTCTATATGGACGGCCAGCGAGATGTTGTAAAGGGAACGGCTTGTCGTAATGCACAAGGTGAATGGATCAACCAATAATCTACTGATTCTTGAGTGCCATAAAAGCCGGCAATTGCCGGCTTTTATGATCTACCAAATTAACGGCTAAAACCGGTGTGTTAAGTATCTGTTTAGAGCGCTATGCAAAGCCTTTGTCACTGTCCTATGATGACGTTAAATTACGGGTTGTATAACAACAAGCATCATTGACTGGAGTGCTAATGAGTTCAGAGCTCATCACCTCATCACTTTACTGGCTGTTATTCGGCCTGTGGCTGGTGATTTTGGTTTTATATTTGCTGAATCTGCGTAAACATCATGTGTTTGGCGGCGCGGTCAGTATCTTGCTGGTGATTCTGGCGATTGATGCCTTTCGCACGGTGTTTGAGTCAGCCTATTTCGGCAGTTATTTCACGTCTTTTTACGGCTTTATTCCGCCCGAAATCTACAATCTGCTGTCTCAGCCACAGTTCCTGATTATCCCCAAGCTGGTCAATTTGCTGGCTGCTTGTCTTGTACTGTTTTTATTGATCCGCCACTGGTTGCCCAAACACAGTTTCGAACGCCAAAAACTGCTCAATGATGTCGGTGAATCCGAGAAGCAATTGCGTCAAGCCATCATCAACTCGCCACTGCCAACCTTTATTCATTGTGATGACGGCCGAATGCTGATGACCAGTCAGGCAGTGCACGATATTACTGGCTATAAAGCCGATGAAATTAATACAGTTGATAAATGGGTGCAGTTGGCATATCGCGAGCGTGCCAATGAAATGACAGCCTTGATTGCCCGTAAGTACGATGGCCGCCAGAAATTTCTGGGCGAATTTGTTGTTCACACCCGTGAGAATCAACAACGTATATGGGCCTTTAATATCAGCCCGCTTGGCCATGACCGTGACGGCCGTCGGCTACATTTATCCGTTGCAAATGATATCACTGAGCAGCGACAACAAGCCGCACAAAATGAGCGAATGTTGCGATTGCTCGATGAAGCCCAGCAAATCGCCCATATGGGTAGCTGGGAGCATGACTTGCTCACGGGCAAAATTAACTGGTCAGAAGAAACCTGCCGGATTTTTGGTTATCGCCCGGATAATTGCCCGAAAGATTTTGATGACTTTATGTTGCATGTTTATCCGGCGGACCGGCCGCTGTTGTTACAAGCACAACAATCAACCGCCGAAACCGGTGAAATAGAAGCCCAGTATCGGATTATCCGGACTGGTGACGGACAGATTCGCTGGCTGTTTGAGCGTGGCAAACCCATTCAGGATGAAAATGGCCGTGAAGTCAGCCGGATGGGCATGGTGGCCGATATTACCGATCAAAAACGTCTGGAAAATATCCGCGATTTGGAAGCTGATGTGCTGGCCGCGGTGACCTCCAGTCAGCCGCTGAACGCCATTCTCGAAAAAGTGGTGATGGATATAGAAGCGCTGATGCCAGACGCTATTGCCTCTGTGTTATTACTGGATAGCAATAGCAAAACCATATCGGAAAGTGTGGCACCGAATTTACCCAGTGAATACAGTCAGGCGGTTGTTGGCGAGCCGATAGGCCCCAAAGCCGGTTCCTGTGGCACGGCGGCTTTTCGTAAACAAACCGTTATTGTCAGTGATATCGCTAATGATCCGCTGTGGGAAAACTACCGGGATTTGGCACTGGGACATGATCTGCGTGCTTGCTGGTCGCAGCCGGTATTTGATGACACTGACAAAGTAATTGCCACCTTTGCTATCTACCATCGCAAGATAAGTTCGCCTGATCCCATAGATTTGGACACTATCAAGCGGATTGCCAGAATCATTGCCGTGGCAATTCTGAAAAATCGCAGTGAACAACGGCTGCGTGACAGTGAACAGCGCTTTCGGAAAATCTTCGAACAAGCAGCAACCGGCGTAAAAGTGACCACACCAGAAGGACGCTTTGTCCATGCTAATCAAGCTTACTGCAACATGCTCGGTTACAGCGAAGCCGAGCTGAAGACGCTGGATTCCCAGACTTTGACCCATCCCGATGACCGCCAAAAAAATAGTGAGAATATTCAACAACTCCTGGCCAGCGGACAAGATAGTCGCATTTTCGAAAAACGTTATATAAATAAGGCAGGTGACAGCGTTTGGGCAAGACTCAGTGTCTCGGTACAGCGCGATGATAAGGGGCAGCCCGAGTTTCTGGTTGGTATTAGCGAAAATATCACTGAGATGAAGCTGGCGGCGCAGCGGCAAAGCGAAGCAGAGCGCACCCTCAGTCAATTGTTGTCGAATTTATCCGGCTTTGCCTATCGCTGTTTGTTTGATGAAAAGTGGACCATGTTGTATGTCAGTGATGCCTTTGAAAAGCTGACCGGCTATACGGTGGCAGCGGTGCTCAATAACAATGAAATCGACTATAACAGCATTATTCATCATGAAGATCAGGCGAGAGTTGCCGCTGAAATCAGCCATGCCAGTGCCAATTCGCAAAATTTCCAGACTGAATACCGCATTATCCGCAAAGACGGTGAAGAGCGCTGGGTGCTGGAGCAGGGCTCGGATATACGTGATGCTGACGGTAACATCTCTGCTGTTGAAGGCTATATCACCGATATTAGCAGGCAAAAAGCCATTGATGCTTTGATCCGACAAAATGAACAACGTTTTCAACTGTTTTCCAAAGCCATCAATGATGCAATCTGGGATTGGGATATTCGCACAGGTGTGTTGATGTGGAATGAAGCCTTTGAGGCCTTATTCGGCTTTGAACGTGGTGAAAATCAGCAAACTATTGCTTTCTGGGTATCACGTATCCATGCCGATGATAGGGATCGGGTAGCAGCCAGTTTGGATCGGGCGATTGCTGAAAAAGCTACCAGTTGGAATGCTAATTATCGCTTTGTTCGTAACGACGGTAGCAATGCGCAAGTGATGGATCGCGGTTATGTGATTTACGATAATATCAGCGGTGAAGCCGTGCGCATGGTGGGGGGGATAACTGACATTACCGAACGTTTAGCCCTGGAAGAACAGCTTCGACAGTCACAACGTTTGGAAGCTGTTGGTCAATTGACGGGTGGTGTGGCACATGACTTTAATAATTTGCTGACCGTGATTATCGGTAATGCCGACATTATTCACCAGAGCTTGCCTGAGGATTCCAGGTTGCGTGATCTGGCTGGCATGATTGAGGAGGCTGCCAACCGTGGTGCTGCATTAACATCCAGCCTATTAGTATTTGCCCGGCGTCAGCCATTGGATCCTAAAAATATCAATATTAATGATTTGCTGTCTAATTTAAAAACATTGTTGAGTCGGGCGCTGGGTGAAGAAGTCGACTGTCAATATATGTCCGCCGGGGATTTGTGGCTGGCGGAAGTTGATCCGGGGTTACTGGAAAACGCACTACTCAATTTAACGCTCAATGCCCGCGATGCTATGCCGGGAGGCGGTCAGCTGGTGATCGAGACGCAAAACCTGCACATAAATGAAGATTATGCGCAGCGTCATGTTATCAGTGCCGGTGATTATGTAATGATTGCGGTTTCGGATTCCGGACACGGCATAGCAAGCGATCAGCTGGATAAGGTGTTTGAACCGTTTTACACCACCAAATCCAAAGAGAAAGGCACCGGTTTGGGCCTGGCCATGGTGTATGGTTTTATCAAACAAAGTCGTGGCCATATCAATATATATTCCGAGATCGGTCAGGGTACTACGGTACGATTGTATTTACCCAGAGCGATTGAGGCTGCTGATCCGCTGCCGCAAGCCAGTGAGGGACAGTTGCCTTCGGGACACGAAAGCATTCTCGTGGTTGAAGACGAGGCGCTGGTTCGCGAATATGTGGTGGCACAACTGCAATTATTTGGTTATCAGGTTCATACGGCAGTTGATGGCCAATCGGCGTTAAATTTAATTAATCAGGGTATCGAAGTTGATTTACTGTTCACTGATGTGATCATGCCCAACGGCATGAGTGGCCGGGAGTTGGCGGATGCCGCCCGGCAAGTGCATCCCGGTTTACGCGTTCTGTTTACCTCCGGCTATACCGAAAACTCTATAGTGCATCACGGTCGGCTCGACAGCGGTGTATTACTGTTATCAAAACCTTACAACCGTGATGAATTGGCACAAAAAATACGCCAGGCATTAAGCCAATAAATCATTAAAGGATTTTGATGACCGCTCAACGACTGTTAATTCTGGATGACGATGTGTTTATCGGGCAGGCGATGGTCGGTATTGCAGAGTTTATGTCTGTAGAAGTGCGGTTAAGCACGGATTTTGATGATTTTATCAGAGAATTAGTGGACTGGCAGCCGAGTCACCTGATGATCGATTTGATCATGCCCGATAAAGACGGTGTCGAAGTGCTGGGTGAACTGGCGGGCCGTGGTATTGATTGTCAGCTGATTCTGACCAGTGGTGCCGGTGAACAGTTATTACAGGCTGCGGCACGTTCAGCGGCAGCACATGGTTTGAAGGTGCTGGGCTTATTGCCCAAACCATTTAACCCAAAACAGTTTCGCGAATTGATGCAGCTAAAAGTTAACATTCCCGAAACCGCCACCTTAGGCGGTCAATTGCATCAGCAACGATCGCCCACGGCAACCATCACGCCAGAAGATATTGATACGGCACTGGAGCAGGGCGATATTCAACTTGCCTACCAACCCAAAGTCACATGCTCAAGTGGCGCGTTAAGTGGTTTTGAAGCGTTGGCTCGCTGGCAACATCCCGAAAAAGGCTTTATCCCACCAGACGTGTTTATCCCCATTGCCGAACGCGAAGGATTGATTGACCGGCTGACAGTGCAGGTATTTGAGCAGGCTTTGTCCTTTTTAGGCCGTTGGCAGCAAAACATTTCGTCAGCCTGGAAGCTCAAACTGTCGGTCAATATCTCAGCGTTATCATTAACCAACGAGGCTTTGTTTAGCGAAATTGAGCGGCTTTGTCAGCAACAGCAAATTGCGCCGGAACAATTGATTTTAGAACTGACCGAAACAGCGGCCATGGACGATCCGATTAAATCGCTGGATATGCTCACCCGCTTGCGGATGCGTGGTTTCCGATTGTCGATTGATGATTTTGGTACCGGCTTTTCATCGATGTTGGCGCTGGTCAGGATGCCATTTTCGGAGGTCAAAATTGATAAGTCTTTTGTCATGACGGCGGCCAATTCTCGTGAATCGCGGCAAGTCATCAAATCGACTATTGACTTAGCGCATAGCCTCGAAATGACGGTGACTGCAGAAGGTATTGAAACGCTGGACAGCTTGCAGCAATTGCAGGATATGGGCTGTGATTTGGCACAGGGTTATTTTATTGGCCGGCCAATGCCACAAGAACAACTCAATGATTGGTTGAATGAGCGTGAGCATCTGCTGGAAGCGCAGCGGCTGCAAAGTATAGAAGCGCTGAATTTAAAAGATGTATTGCACGAAAAACGTTTTGTACGTCTGACCTGGCTGGCCCGAAAACTATTAAATGTCGATGCCAGCTATATTGCCCTGGTCGATGCCGAATATCAGTGGATTCATGCCGCACAGGGTGATCTGCCGGTGCGAACTAATCGTTCGGAAGCGTTTTGCAATTTGACCATCATGCAGGATCAAACGCTGGTGCTGAATAATGTCGATCAGGATCCGCGGTTCCTGCACAGTCCACTGATTAATAAGCCGCCCTACATAAAATTTTATGCTGGTTGTCCCATCCATGCCCCCAGCGGTGAAAAACTCGGCACGATGAGTATTACCCATAATTTGCCACGGGAATTTTCAACAACAGATAACGAACTGTTGACGACGCTGGCGGAAATGGTCGATAGCGAAATCGCTGCCAATCCTATGCTGGATGCAGATCATCTGACCGGCCTGTTGAACCAGCGAGGCTTTAAAAATCGTGCCGAAACGTTACTGACGCTGTGTAACCAGCGCGATCATTTGCTGAGCATGTGTTATTTCGATCTGGATAATTTCAAGAAAATCAGTGGTCAGCAGGGGCAACGTGCCGGCGATGATGCGTTGATCAATTTTGCTGATCTGCTGCGTAATGCTTTTGCAGAAGAGGATTTAATAGCCCGTTTTGGTGGCGATGAATTTGTCGTGATGAGTTTGTCTGGTTCTCAGGAAGACTGCAAAGCAGCGCTGCAAGATTTAACTGTACGTCTGGGTGACTTTAACCAGCAGCAAAATCCAAGTTTACGAATCGCCTACAGCGTTGGTTTGGCATCCAGCGCCGATATCCGTTCAATGGATTTGCAATCCTTATATACCCTTAGCGATGAAGATCTGCGAAGTCGTCGTGGTACACCAATGTAAGTGTCTGCCTATAGTTTGTGCTGCTCAGTCTGTATCTCGATTATTTTTATGACATACAACACAGTTTCTTTACCGAATCATTCAAGAAATAATTATCACGGGCGATAAACATAGTGAGTCCGGATAGCTTTGTGGTTAGGCGCAGTGGTGTATTAATGACGTTTCAAGGTTGATAACGATGTCAATTCAAAAAAAATTCATGATTGCCACCATTGCGCTGATGTCTGTGCTGATGTTGATAACCGTCATTTTTACTGTAACTGTTGAGCAGCAAAGCATCAGAAACGAGGCGGAAACCGAAGTATTTCAGCAAACTGCTCAGACCATGCGTTTTTTGACCGTTACTGACAGTCTGATGCGCCAGCAGGTCAAGGCCAGTATGTCAGTTTTACTTGACCGTATTGAACGGCTTGGCCGGCCTGAGCAGGTGGGACAGACCCAAGTTGGTGACAGCCGTGTACCGGATTTGCAATTTGGTGATCAAAGTCAGGCGCTACAATTTGATTTGGTGGATCGTTTAACTGATTTAATGGGCGGCACAGCAACCTTATTCAGCCGCAGCGGTGATGATTTTGTTCGCATTAGCACCAATGTTAAAACAGCCGACGGTCAACGGGCGGTGGGTACCAAGCTAGATTCCGAAGGCAGTGCGATTAAAGCCATTCGGGATGGTGAAGCGTTTTACGGCGTTGTGGATATTCTCGGCAATCCTTATTTCACTGCTTATGAGCCAATAAAAGATCGTTTTAACCATGTGATTGGTATTGCCTATGTTGGCTATCAGGTGGATTTGGATGAGCTCAATGCTGCCGTTGCCGAATCACGGGTACTACAACAAGGTTTCGTTGCCTTGACCGACCGGCGCGGTAATCTGCGTGAGCACTCTGATAACTATGATGTACAGACGCTGACCACTATTCTGGCTGAACCCGGTGATGACTGGCGGGTGACCCGCACTGCATTTGATCCCTGGGGATATCAGATTGAGGTCGGCTATTCAGAACAAGAAATCGACAATTTACTCTGGGCGACATCAATCAAGCTGCTGCTGTCGGCTTTGCTGATGGGTGGCATTATCGTCGCGTTGATTTATGTGCTACTTAATCGTGTGGTCGTTAGCCGTGTGCATAAGCTGATTGCTGCACTGCATCAGATCACCAGCGGTGAGGGGGATTTAACCCGGCGTTTCAATTCACAAAGCAGCGATGAGTTCGGCCAGATGGCGAATGCGTTCGACAAATTGTTGGAAACGCTGCGACAAACTATCGTTCAACTTGACGGACGTAGTGATGAATTGGTGACTGCATCAGGTCAACTGAGCGATATTGCCGAGCTATCCAGCCAAGCTGTTCGCCGACAAAGTGAGCAAACCGAACAAGCGGCGACCGCCGTGCATGAAATGAGCATGACGGCCCAAAGTGTCGCGCAAAGCGCAGTTGGCGCTGAATCTGCTGCACAGAATGTACAGTGGCAAACAGACGAAGCTAATGAGCTGATAAGTCGTATGCGTCAGGCCATTGAGTCACAATCAAATGAATTTAAAGATTCAGCATCACTACTCGACTCACTGAAACAGGCTAGCAATGATATCAGTCAGGTTTCCGAGGTGATTCGCAGTATCGCCGAGCAAACCAATCTATTGTCGTTGAATGCTGCTATTGAAGCGGCGCGAGCAGGTGAACATGGCCGTGGATTTGCTGTGGTGGCTGACGAAGTCAGAACACTGGCCGGCCGTACTCAAAGCTCTACTGGTGAAATTGAAGCCTTGATCGGCCGGTTGCACCAGGGCGTAGAGCAAGTTGCCGTGCTGATGGAAACACAGGTAAAACAAGCGGAAGTCAATGTCAATGCCGGTCAGGAAGCTTCCGGCGCATTGACGAAGGTGATGGCAGCGGTTAAGGAAATCAATCATTTAAATAGTGAGATCGCCAGTGCGGCCGAGCAGCAAAGTGCCGTGACTGAAGAAATCAGTCGCAATGTCACGCAAATACGCGACCAGTCGGAAACCAATGCCGAACAATCGGTCCAGACTCGCGAAGCAGGGCAGGTATTGCAACAACTGACAGAGCAAATCAAGAAAATTCTCGCCAGTTACAAAACCTGAGATTGCGTCTGATGCAACAAAAAAAGCCTGCTAAAAAGCAGGCTTTTTTATTGGTTGGTAAATCGACAAAATTACATAATGGTATCCAGTTTTTTCTGCATTTCCTCAGCCGATAGGCGCAGTTGCGATAATCCCTTGCGTTCACGGCGCTGTGCCAGCCAATATAGGATTGGTGCGGCAATAAACACCGATGAACTGGTGCCAATAACAATGCCAAACAACATCGGTAAGGCAAAGCTGGCAACGGCTGCGCCGCCGGCAACTGCCATCGGGATCAAGGCCAGAAAGGTGGTCACCGAAGTAAATACCGTCCGGGTCAGAGTAGAGGTGATACTTTCATTGAGCACTTGCAGCATCGGCTTATCCGGCGTCGCCCGTAAATTTTCACGGACCCGGTCAAACACCACGACTTTATCGTTTATCGAATAACCAATCAGTGCCAGCAATGCCGCGACGGCGGTCAGATTAAACTCCACACCGGCCAGTACAAAAAAGCCGATGGTTTTGGTTAAATCAAGCGCAATAGTCAGCGTTGCAGCCATCGCAAAGTGGTATTCAAAGCGCACCCATAAATAACCGAGCATGCCCAATCCCGCCAGCACAATCGCTAAAATCGTGGCATCACGAAAATCGCCACTAACCTTAGGCCCAACCATTTCGACACGGGGGAATTCAGCCTCGGCAGAAACCGATTGCACAGCGGTTTTTAAAGCAATGATTTGTTCACCGCTGGCCATTTGGCTTGAATCGGCAATTGGCAGGCGTAATAAATAATGATCCTCTTTGCCAAATTCCTGCAAAGCGGCTTGCTGTAAATCATGATCGGCAAGCGCTGTTCTTAAGCCTTCCACCGTGGTGTTTGGGGCATGCACTTCGACAATGCTGCCACCACTGAAATCAATACCATAATGCAGGCCTGGCTGTAAAAATAAGCCGATTGAGGCTAGCGATAACAATGCTGATGCGGCCAGGCCTATATAACGCCCACGCATAAAATCACGGGTTTTCAGGCTAAGTTTATCGAGCGCTTTAATGCCTGATATTTGCAAAGACTGACCCCGACCATATTTGCTGCCCCGCTTTTCCATGATCAATCTGGCAACGGCAATGGCCGTAAACATTGAGGTTAATAAACCAATCGCCATGGCCACGGCAAAACCACGCACCGGACCGCTGCCAAATAAAAACAACAGGCTGATGGCGATTAATGTGGTGATATTGGCATCCAAAATGGTGCTGTAGGCGCGCCGGAAACCGGCATCCAATGCTTTAAAAGCGCTTTGCCCTCGGCTGGATTCCTCGCGGATACGTTCATTAATCAAAATATTGGCATCCACTGCCATACCGATACTGAGAATAATGCCGGCGATACCGGGCAAGGTCAGCGTCGCGCCCAATAAACTGAGCACGCCGAAAATCAGACCAATATTAATCGCCAGGCTGGCGCAGGCAATCAGTCCCCAGCGGCCATAAATCACCAGCATAAAGACAAATACCAACAGCGCACCGAGAATGCCGGTGAGCACGCCCATGGCAATGGCATCGCTACCCAAGTCCGGACCAACAGTACGCTCTTCAATGACATGCAAAGGTGCGGGCAGGGCACCGGCCCGCAATAATACCGCTAATGAAGTGGCTTCACTGACGGTAAACTGACCGCTGATTTCACCGCGGCCACCGGCAATCACACTGCGAATCACCGGTGCAGTAACGACTTCATCATCCAGTAAAACTGCCAACTGCCGGCCAATATTTTTTTCAGACATGTCACCAAATATCCTGGCGCCGGTTTTATCCAGGGTAAAACTGACCACCGGTTGATTGGTATCGGGACTGAAAGCCAGCTGTGCATCACGGATATGTTTGCCTTCCAGCGCGACGCGATTATCCAGCCGATAGGTTTGCTGATCTTTATCAGTAAATTGTGTGACATCCTGGGGATCTTCAGCGCCGTTAGCGACCCAGTGAAAAGTCATTTTCGCGGTAGTGCCCAGCAGGGTACGTAAATACTGCGGATCATCGACGCCCGGCAATTGCACCAAAATGCTGTCTTCACCCTGACGGGTGATGCTCGGATCGGTCAGACCGGTTTCGTTTAATCGTTGCCGGACAACTTCAAGACTATGCTCAATAGCATCTTTGGATAAGGTTTCACGGTGAGATTCGGTGGCCGCAATCAGCAAGCTGTAATCTTTTTGATCAAGGCTGAATAAATCCAGTCCGCCTTTAGGATTGGCCAGCAACGGTTTCACTAAATCCGCAATGGCATCTAGCTTGGTTGGATCTTTGGGCGTTAATTTAATGCTGTGATCATTGCTGACCGGTTTTTGGATAAATAGCCGCGCATCACGCAGCACATCGGTGATTTGGCTGGCCAGTTGCTGATGTTCATTCAATAACAAGTTTTCGGTATCAACCGATAACAATAAATGTGAACCACCGCGTAAATCCAGGCCAAGGGCTAGCGTATTTTCAGCGTACCAGTCAGGGAGGGCATTTAAGGTTTGCTGTGGTAACACGCTGGGTAATGCGCTGAGCAGACCAACAATAATGATTAGGCTGTAAATGACAGCCCGTTTGAACCAGGTTTGCATACTTCATCCTCGAAGTTAATTTCGTAAATAAATGGCAGACGAAATTAAGCTTGAGGTGCGGCGCGTGGCTCCGGTAAAAAGTAGGCATAACGGCCACTGCCATGCAGGGCAGCTGGGCGGATAAAAACACTGAGTGTGGCTTTGTTAAAAAGCGGTTGTGCAGTGGTCGATATCGCCGCATCGGCTGATGAGTCATCATTATTGCCGTTAGCGATCTCACTGGCGATGAGCAAATTGAGGCGCGGCAAATCACGTTGTAGCGAATGACCGACAGATTTGATTTCACTACTGAAAGCAGGCGCTGCATTATTGCCAGAAACTGGCGAGGCTGTCGCTTGCAGCAGTGCCAGATTGAGCAATAAAAAACCAGAAAACCCAGCTCGCCAGAGTTTGGCGATTTTATTTAAAACAAGCTGGTAGGCGCGGTTTTGCATAAGTGATTTCTGAAAAGACAAGCAAATTGTGGGACCAGCTCAGCCAATAGTCAATGAAGATTTTTATTAACAATCAACGGTCTGCCGGCAACTGGCATAAAGTCGGTTTCGCCGGGAAAAAATGCGGCAGCCGGCTGTCAGAAAAGCCTGTGCTATGATGCATTTTTTGCTTATCTTAGCTGCCGTCGGGCGGTGTCGGAGACCATCATGTCAGCTGTTATTTTATTTGCTATTGTTGGCAGTTAGTTGTGACGGACAAACGTTTAATCAACGCATGTTGGCTGTTGTTGATGCTGGTTGTTGGCAGCATACAAGCTGATCCCATTCCGATCAGCCGTGTCAGTGGCAGTGCCATTGGCGAATATGCCGAAGTGTTCTTTGAACCCGGCGATCGTATGGCAATTGAAGAAGTGCGCCGCCTGTTTGCCGATAATGCCGGGATTAAGGCCGATAGCAGTATCTTGAATTTTGGCATTGGCGCAGAACCGCATTGGTTAAACTTTGTCGTTGATAACCCCACTGAAACGACCATTAATAAAGTGTTCTCAGTGGAAGCAGCCTGGCTGGATAATCTCGCAATTTATCTCTATCAAGACGGTGAACAGCAGGCTGAATATGCAATGGGTGATAGCCTGGTGCAAACCGATCGGCCAATCGACAGCCGTTTTTATGCGGTTGAATATGCTTTTAAACCCGGCAAAACATCAATTTATTTGCGTATAGCCGGCAGTGATTCAATGTTGTTGCCTGTCTATCTGGATGATAGCGCAGCATTTCACCAGCGCTTTGAGTTTCAAGACTATAGTTACGGATTTTTGTACGGTGTACTGACGACGTTACTGTTGTATAACCTGATTTTGTTTATACGTCTGTACAGCGCGCCGCATCTATTGTATTCACTGTATTTAGCAAGTTTTATTGCCTGTAATCTGGCTTATACCGGTCATGGTTTTCGCTGGTTGTGGCCACAAGCCATTCACTGGCAGCAGTGGGCAAACTCAGTATTGATGATTGTTGTCGGGATCAGCGGTTTAGTCTTTGCCAGCAGTTTTTTAAAGCTCCGCCAAACCCTGCCGAAGCTGCAATGGTTGGTTTTAGGATTGTGCTTAATCATGTTGTTGGGGCTTGGCGGCGCTTACTATACAGCGCAAATTCAGACAGCCCTGAAATCAGCGTTTGTGTTTATCGTGCTGTTTAGTCTGGTGATGGTCTTGCTGGGTGTTTTGGCGTATCGGGCGGGCAATCCCCTGGCAAAGATTTTTCTGCCAGCCACGGTCATTGCGGCTTTAACGGCGACCATCACCGCGTTATCGGTGGCTAATATTGTGCCTTATTCGATCTGGACCTATCGGGCAGTCGATTTCGGTATTGTTATTGAAGCGATATTATTCGCTCTGGCCCTGGCGGAGCAGTCGCGTCGCCGTGACCTTGAACACCAGCCCCAACAAACAGCGCACATTGAAACCTTAATCGGTTTAAATCACAAATAATAATTCACCGACGAAGGCCGATTTTTAATGATCGTTATAGAGGCTTTCGTAAAGACTGCGTTCAAACATCCTGATAGGTTTGCGGGCAACATTGCGGTTGGTGCTGGTCGGGTGGTAATTGCTGATGATTTGCACAAACAGCAATGATTTGCCTGAGCGGGTCTTAATGCGGCCGGCCAGATTATAAACACCGTAAATGGTGCCGGTTTTCGCCGTTACCTGACCTTTCAGCGGTGGGTTGACCAGACTTGGCCGCCACTGCAAGGTGCCGGACACACCAGAAACCGGCAGGAGCTCCGCTACACCGGCTTCGGGATGATTGAAAATATATTGCACCACCTGCATCAATTGCTTGGCCGACATTTTGTTATTACGTGACAAGCCTGAACCATCGACAATGACCGCTTTGTCGATATCAATGCCGGCCTTTTCCTGAAGGATAGCCTTGATAGCGGCGGCACCATTTTCATAGCTGCCGGGCTGATTAAAATACCGATGCCCCAATGTTTTCATCAGATTATCAGCAATTAAGTTGTCAGATTTTTTAACCATCTCATCAACAAGTTGCGATAACGGGCCGGATTGATGGCGGGCAATTTCTGCACCTTTGACCAGGTCGTTACGAATAATCGCGCCATTGAGGGTAATACCGGCGCGTTTTAATTCTTCATACAACACCTTGATCATTAATTCAGTCGGGTTTTGTACGGCCAGATGAAAATTTACCGGTAAACGATGGGTGCCGACGCAGCCGCCTACGGTGTATTGGTTATTATCATTTACTGACAATTTAAGATCACAATCTATTTTTTGCGTATTCAGCCCTTCGCGCAAAATGATGTTGCCGGCATCCATGGTGACCAGGTCTGAGGCACTGGCTTTGACGGCTTTAATTGGCGGCTCGGTCGTCGCCTCTAATTTACCGTAAACACAGTTGCCATTCATGGATAGACTGCTGGAGGGCGCACTGTAACAAACACCCATGATATCCCACGGCACACCAATCGCCCGTTCAAAACTGTCAAAAACGCCACCATTCAGATAAAGATTGCCGTTAATGGTGCTGTTGTGACTTTTGAGTTTTTCGATCAAGACCCTTAAGTGGGTGCGGGTGAAACTGGGATCACCGCTAAACCGCAGAATTACATCATCCTGGTAGGTTTCGAGCGTGGTGGTGAAACGAAAATCGTCGGGTAAATACAATTTGGTCGCCAGCGCGGTGACCAGTTTCTGAACACTGGCAGGTTGCTGAAATAATTCAGCGCGTTCTGAATAAATGGTCTTGCCTGAGGCAGCGTCAACAACATATAAAGCAATATCAGCCCCTTCTGGAACCGGTTTTGCGGCCAGTGCAGGATGCGAAAAAGTGGCGTTGGCATAAACTTGAAAGCTGGAAAACAGCAGCAGAGCGAGCGTTAAATATTGGCGCATACAATCCGTAGTCGACAGACGATTTAAAAACAATGTCAAAGCCTAGCATGAAATCCCAAGACCGATTTAAAATCGGCAAACGTTTACTGTTTGGCAGTTGCGGCGGAGTGGACCAATGTGACTAAAATTTTGTTCAGCAATCTGGCGATTGCACTGACCTTTCTGGCCTTTGTGCCGTATATCCTGCAGATTTTTAAAGGAAAAGTGCGGCCGCATGTCATTTCCTGGTTGATTTGGGGCATCTCAACCACGGTCATTTTTATTGCCCAACTGCTGGATGGTGCCGGTGTCGGTGCCTGGCCGATTGGCGTCTCGGCTGCGCTGACTTTGAGCGTTGCCCTGTTAGCTTTTGTGCATCGTGCGGATACCAAAACAGATGGCAAAGATATGCTGACATTGAGTGTTAGCCTGTTGGCAATACCGGTCTGGTATCTGACAGCAGAGCCGTTGTATGCGGTGATTATTCTGACGCTTGTCGATTTGAGCGGATTTATACCGACTTTGCGAAAAATTAACCGCGATCCGTATTCAGAATTGGTGATTTTCTTTGCTTTATTCGCCGTGCGTAATTTATTGGTATTGCTGGCACTCGAGCACTATTCAGCCGTGACCATATTGTTTCCGGCAGCGATAGGTCTGGCTTGTTTGGCCATCATGGCCAATATGTTTATCCGGCGGAATCGGCTGGTCGCTTCTTAATGATTCCATAGCGACGGGGTTGGGCCACGGTTGACAATTTATCGCGAAGTTTTGCAATTTAGCTTCAGTCACAGCTAATATAAGTTTCTGTGATTTAGGATGCTCAATGGCTAATCAGCTTTCCATGTTTCGTGCGGCTTTATTGGTGTTGTGTCTGGTATTTACCAGCAGCACCAGCGCATACATGCATATTGGCGAGCACCAGCTTAGTCAGGAGTCGGGCCTGTCGCATCATCATGCAGCAGAGGCCCAGCAGCATAATCATCAAGATAAAGATCACGACCATCACTTCCACCTGCACATGGTGGGTGATTTAGTGAGTCATCCGGCTTTAATTGCCGATGACAATTTGCAGGCAACTGCACAGGAAATCAGCCAGAGACTTTGCTCGCTGGCTTACGCTCCACCCATCCCACCTCCCAACGCCTGATCCATAAATTTAAGCTGTTTTCAGTTTTTTGCTGAGACCTTTGGTCATCAGCTTTATGGAGAAACCCCATGCGTAATAACCCGTTCCGTCCGAGTGCCGTTTTCCGGCTACTGGGTGTTGTGATCGTTGGCATCAGTTGCACTAGCATCGTCACCGCCGAAACACTGACACCACAAGTCGCAGTTGAAAAAACCCTGTTAAGTAGTCCCGCTTTACAAGGCTTTTCCTATCAACAACGGGCACTTGAAGCCGATTCTTTACAAGCTGGATTAAAGCCTAATCCAGTGATGCAAGCCGATTTAGAAAATGTGTTGGGTACCGGTGACAGTCGCTTTTTAAGCGGCGCCGAACTGACCTTATCACTCAGCCAATTGATCGAAATGGGCGATAAACGCCAGCAGCGAATCAATGTCGCCAATGCCCGAATGCCGGCATTACAACAACAATATGAAATGCAGCGTCTGGATGTAGTGGCGCAAACATTGCGGCATTTTTACCAGGCGCTGCGCATTGATGCGATGCTCGACTGGAATCAGCGACGCATTGAAAAAGAACAGGCAGCTTTAGCAGTGATTAGCCATCGCGCTGATGCCGGCGCCGTTGGCAGTGCTGATGTACTGCGCATGCAATTACGGCTGGCCCATTCTGAAAATCAGCAAAAGCAATTACGTAATGAGCGGCATCTGGCCTACCAGAAGTTAGCGGCTAATTGGGCTGGCACGGTCGATTTTGAGGCCTTAACCGGCGATTTATCGGTGTTGCCCAGTGTGCCGGCAACGGAAACGTTAAATCAGGCGGTTTCACAAACGCCGGCGTATTTGCAGGTGCATGCTTTATCACGTTTGCGGGAAGCTCAAATATCACTGGCTGAAGAGGAATCTGCGGCAGATATCACCGTCGGTGCGGGGATTCGCCGCTTGGAAGGCCTTAATGATAATGCGCTGGTATTCAGCTTTTCGATGCCGTTGCAATTTAACAATCGCAATCAGGGCAATATTGCCCGCGCCAATGCTGAATATCAGCAAGAGCTACAGGCCATGCAATTAACGGTCACCCAGATTGAACTGGCACTGACAGAAATTCGTCTGGCCATGCATAACAACGTGTTACTAAGCCAATCTCTGCAAAGCGACCTTCAGCCAATTGCCAAAGCATTGCTGGACAGCACGGCCGAAGGTTATGAAATCGGCCAGTACAGCGTATTGCAGTGGGTAGATGCCCAGAGTGAATTATTTACCGTTGAGCGGGAATTGATTGAAGCGCAAACCGCTGTGCACTTACAAATGCTCGAACTGGAACGACTGACCGGAAATGTGCTCAGTCAAGCCCCAGCGGCCAACGATTTACAGGAATAACCGATGAAACCTTATCCACTTTTACTTGTGCTGCTGCTGTTATTGAGTCCTGTAATTTACGCTGCGGGTGGTCACGAGCATGATTCAGCTGAAACTGAAATTGCCGAGGGGCCACATCATGGCCGTTTATTACAAGCAGATGATTTTGCTTTAGAAATCACCATTTATGAACAGGGCGTGCCGCCGGAAATGCGTGTCTATGCGTATCAACAAGACCAGTTGTTGGCCCCGGAAGATATCAATCTGACCGTGACCTTAAACCGGCTTGGCGGTCAGCAGGACCTGATTGATTTTATGCCCGAGCAGGATTATCTATTGGGTGACATTGAAATCACCGAGCCACATTCCTATGAACTGGAAGTCGCTGCCAGCTTTAATGGCAAAGATTATCACTGGCATTATGAGAGCTTTGAGGGCAGGGCAACACTGACACCAAGAATAATCGAAGCATCAGATATTCAGACCGAAATAGCCGGCCCGCAAACCCTGACTATCACTAATAATTTGTTTGGCGTTATTGCCCCTGCGGAAGATCGGCAGTTCCGGGTGTATGCCCCTTATCCGGGTATTGTTGAGGCGGTGTATGTCAATACCGGCGACAACGTCAAAAAAGGCCAGCAACTGCTGACCGTGCGTAATCAGCAAACCCTGAAAAGCTACACAGTTAATAGCCCGGCTAGTGGTGAAGTTACTCAGCGCCTGGTCAAAGCCGGTGATCATTCAGATATTGGCAGCCTGATGGAAATCAGTGACTTCAGTAAAGTCTGGGTCGATATGTCGATGTTTCCGCAGGATATCGAACAACTGCAAGAAGGCATGGCCGTGACCGTTATCGATTTGCACGGCCATGAAAAAGCGGCGGGCAAAATCAGTTATATCTCACCGAAAATGACCGGCGGCCATATCGCCCGGGCCCGTGCAGTGATTGACAATCCTGATGGCTACTGGCGACCCGGTATGCATATTAATGCCGAGGTTACCGTAGACAGCTTTGATGCTGAACTGGCGGTGAAACGCAGCGCACTGCAAAGTTTTCGGGATATGCCAGTTGTTTTTGCCCGTTATGGTAATAGCTTTGAAGTACGCATGGTGCATTTGGGCCGCCAGGATAAAACCTATGTAGAGGTCACCGGCGGCTTACAGCCAGACACCGAATATGTCACCGGCAATAGTTATCTGCTAAAAGCTGAGGTGCTGAAAGATGGCGCCGCGCATTCGCATTAGGAGCAGAACATGATTGATTTCATTAGCCGCTTTGCGGTGCAGCAACGCTGGCTGGTATTGCTGATAACCATGCTGATTGCCGGCCTAGGTGTATATAACACCTTACAGCTACCTGTTGATGCCGTACCCGACATTACCAATAATCAGGTGCAAATCAATACCGAAGTCCCCGGTTTTTCGCCGCTGGAAGCCGAGCAGCGGGTGACTTACATTATTGAAAATGCCATGGCCGGTTTACCGGATCTGGATTACACCCGATCGATTTCCCGTTATGGTTTATCGCAGGTCACGGTGGTGTTTGACGACAAGGTGGATATCTATCTGGGACGTCAGCAAATCAGTGAGCGCTTGCAAGGCATTCGTGGTGAACTACCGCCCGGTGCAGAGCCGCAGATGGGGCCGGTTGCCAGTGGTTTAGGTGAGATTTTTACCTATGCGATTCGCGCCGAAGACGGTGCATTAAATGAAGACGGCAAACCCTACAGCGCTGAGGATTTACGCACTATTCAGGATTGGATCATTCGCCCGCAACTGGTCAAAGTACCCGGCGTGACCGAAATCAACAGTGTTGGCGGTTTTGAGCGCGAGTATCAGGTAGCGCCAAAGCCTGGCAAATTATTGGCTTACAAAATCAGCATGGCCGATTTGGCCGATGCCTTACAACGCAATAACCAGAATGTTGGCGCTGGGTATATCGAGCGAAATGGCGAACAGTGGCTGGTGCGCTCGCCGGGCCAACTGCAAAATCTCGACGATATTCGCAATGTGGTGATCCGTAAACTGGATGATGCACCAGTCCGGGTGCGTGATGTTGCCGATGTCTATTTTGGCAAACAATTACGCACTGGTGCCGCCACCCAAAATGGTCAGGAAACTGTACTCGGCACAGCATTTATGCTGCTTGGTGAAAATAGCCGCGTAGTCGCTAAAGCGGTTGCTGCAAAGCTTGAGCAGGTTAATCAGAGTTTGCCAGAAGGTATCGTTGCCGAAGCAGTTTACGATCGCACCACACTGGTCGAAAAAACCATTAAAACCGTACAGAAAAACCTGTTGGAAGGTGCATTGCTGGTCATTATTGTGCTGTTTTTATTACTGGGTAATTTCCGCGCGGCACTGATAACCGCCATGGTCATTCCCTTGAGTATGTTGTTTGCAGTCACTGGCATGGTCAGCAATAAAGTCTCTGGCAATCTGATGAGCTTGGGCGCTATTGATTTTGGTCTGATTGTTGATGGGGCGGTCATCGTTGTCGAAAATGCCTTGCGCCGATTAGGTCAGGCGCAGCAACGACTGGACCGTTTATTAACCTTGCCGGAACGTTTAAAAGAAGTCACCGAAAGCACCCGGGAAGTATTTAACCCAGCGGTATTCGGCGTGCTGATTATTATGCTGGTGTACTTGCCGCTATTTGCACTTGGTGGGGTTGAAGGCAAGATGTTTCAGCCAATGGCCTTTACTGTGGTCGCGGCCCTTATTGGCGCACTGATTTTTGCAGTGACCTTTGTACCGGCAGCCGTCGCTATTTTTGTTAGAGGCAAGGTTTCTGAAAAAGAAAACTGGCTGATGCGTGGTGCCCGGTTTATTTACCGACCGTTTCTGAGGCTGGCACTGAAACTGCCATTATTACTGGCCATCAGTGCAGTGGTGTTTGTCGTCATGACTGCACAACTGGGCAGTCGTTTGGGCAGTGAATTCTTGCCACAACTCGATGAAGGCGATATTGCTTTGCATGCTTTGCGGGTCACCGGTACGGGACTTGAGCAATCGGTGCAAATGCAAAACCAGCTGGAAACAGTTATTCGTGAATTTGATGAAGTAGAGCGGGTATTTTCAAAAATCGGTACGCCGGAAATAGCCACCGACCCAATGCCGCCCAGCGTTGCCGACACCTATGTGATTGTTAAACCGCAGTCTGAATGGGCAGATTCCAATCAGACAAAAGCTGAATTCCTGGCCAGACTGCGCGAGGCGGTTGAAGCCGTGCCCGGCAATAAGTACGAGTTTACCCAGCCAATTGAAATGCGCTTTAACGAGCTGATTGCTGGTGTGCGTTCAGATGTGGCGATTCGTATTTATGGCGATGATCTGGATACCCTGAAAAATCTTGGCGAGCAAACTACCGCTGCGCTGGCACAGATTGACGGTGCGGTTGATGTGCGTATGGAGCAGGTCACGGGATTGCCGATGCTGTCGATCAATCCACAACGAGATCATCTGGCTTTATTGGGACTGGATATTGTAACGCTGCAAAATGCCCTGAAAATGGCGGTTGGTGGTCAGGATCTGGGACTGATTTACGAGGGTGACAAGCGCTTTAGATTAGTCATGCGGCCGGATGATGAATTGCGCCGTGATATCGATTATCTGCAAAAATTACCAATTGCTTTACCAGCCAATGGCGATCCGGATTTATCGTATGTGCCGTTGGGTGAAGTGGCAGATATTGAAGAAGTCACAGGCCCTAATCAAATCAATCGTGAAAGCGGCAAACGTAACGTCATTGTCAGCGCCAATGTGGTGGATCGTGATTTGGGTTCTTTTATCGCTGATGCCCAACAACAATTGACTGAGCAGGTCCAATTTCCGGCCGGTTATTGGCTGGAATATGGCGGTACTTTTGAACAACTGGAATCAGCATCAAATCGCTTAATGATTGTGGTGCCGCTGACCTTATTGCTGATCCTGGTGTTATTGTTCAGTGCCTTTAAATCACTGCGTGATGCGTTGCTGATTTTTACTGGCGTGCCATTGGCGTTAACTGGCGGTATTATTGCGTTGGTTTTACGGGATATGCCGTTATCAATTTCAGCGGCTGTCGGCTTTATTGCCTTATCGGGTATCGCTGTTTTAAATGGCATCGTTATGTTGTCGTTTATCAGACAATTACGTGATGAAGGCAAAGGTTTACTGACAGCGATTTTTGAGGGTGCCATGCAGCGCTTACGGCCAGTGTTAATGACAGCATTAGTCGCCAGTCTGGGGTTTTTGCCAATGGCACTAAATACCGGCACCGGCGCTGAAGTGCAACGGCCGCTGGCAACTGTGGTGGTCGGCGGTATTATTTCTTCAACGTTATTAACACTGGTCGTGTTGCCGGCACTGTATTTATTGGTTTATCGCGTCACTCAGCGTTGGCAACGTACATAACAAACAGGTTTTAAATGAATTTAGTTTCAATCTTTTTTATCGGCTTTGCTATGTCCACAGATGCCTTTGCTGCTGCGATTGGCAAAGGCATTGCGATCCGTAACCCCAGTCTTGCCAATGCCCTGCGTATAGGGCTGATTTTTGGTGTTATCGAGGCGATTACGCCGGTGATTGGCTGGCTGATTGGCCAGGCCGCGACCAGTTTAGTGCAGGAGTGGGATCACTGGATCGCATTAGTTTTATTGTCCGGGCTGGGGCTGCATATGATTTATAACGGCTTCAATGGCACTGGCGATGAGGACGAAACAGAAAAACGTACGTTGGGATTCTGGGGGCTCGCTTTGACCGGTTTTGCCACCAGTATTGATGCCATGGCGGTTGGTGTTGGGCTGGCATTTTTGGACGTCAATATTTTTTTGGTTGCCGCGGTGATTGGTTTTTGTACCTTCGTGATGGTAACCATAGGTGTGATGTTAGGCAGGGTACTAGGCCAGAAAGTCGGTGATAAAGCCGAAATTCTCGGTGGCCTGATTCTGATTCTGGTCGGTGTTATGATTGTCTTTGAGCATGTTAACCAATCCGTTTGACACCATTTATTAACGCCAGCTTGCTGGCAAGTTTGATTTGAGAAAACTAATAAATTCACGACTCCTTTGGGTCAGGTTGCCGAAAGGATACATCAGCCAAACGGACAACTTTGGACCGGACCAGTCTGGCAAACAACGCTCCATAGTGCCTGGGTGTGCTTTTAACCGCATCTCGGCAAGCCAGTTCGGATAAAAACCCATTCCCGTGCCGCGAACAATGGCATCACCTTGCAAAACCAGCTGATCCGCCTGAACTTTCGATGGGGCGACATTAATCGTTAACATTTCCTGTTGGGGATGATGTAAAACCAGCTCATTATTTACTTGTCCAAGTGTATCTATCCATTCATGGTGCAGCAGATCATGCGGGTGCTCGATAGCATGGCTGGCAAGATAATCCGGGCTGGCGTAGATACCTTGTGAAAGATGGCCGAGTAACTCATGACGTAGCCCATTTTCAGGCGCCTGACCAATCCATAACATTATTTCTTCAAGTTCACTAGATGCCGGCAGAGTGTAGCAAGTGCGTAATGACAATCTTAACTTGGGATGCGAGTCCATAAAGGATTCTAAAAGATTGCCTAGCCAACCTCGGGTAAATCCATCATGCATGGCAAGGTACAGCATGCCACTAACTTCATCTTTCAGCGATTCCAGATGACGCTCCATTTCTGCGGTAATGGTCAGCAGCTTTTGACAGTAATCAATAAATGCTTTGCCGGCCGGCGTAGGCATCAAACGGTTGGCTTCGCGCCGAAATAGCGTTTGTCCCAGACGGTTTTCAAGGTATTTGAGATCACGGCTGATTTTGGATTTGCTAGTCGTTAATTTCTCTGCGGTTTTAGTCATACTGCCGGAAACCGCAAGTTCTATCAGTGCTCTTGAAGCTTGGTAGTCGGGAATAACTTGGCTGTTTAACAGTTTCATTTTTTGCAACACGGTGTCCTTGAATTAATCCTGGTATTACATATGATAATCATTATCATTTGCATTTTTCAAATGGAAAGTGATTCAGGAGTATTAGATGCAGCAGCGAGTTATCTCGATGAGTATTGCATTGGCAGCGTTAGGGAATGCTTACAATGCTTACGCTACAGAGGAAGCGGTTCAATTAAATGATATTGTTGTCAGCGCTTCCGGTTATGAACAAAAAGTAACTGAAGCGCCGGCCAGTATCAGTGTCATTACCCGTGAACAATTACAACAAAAGCGATTTGCCAATCTGGGACAAGCTCTGGAAGATGTTGAAGGCATTGATGTTCGTCAAGGAACGGGTAAAACCGGCGGCTTGAATATCAGTATTCGCGGGTTGCCAAGTGATTATACGCTGGTGCTCATTGATGGCCGACGTCAGAATGCGGCTGGCAGTGTCACCCCAAATGGTTTTAATGAAACCTCAAATACATTTATGCCGCCGCTATCGGCGATTGAACGGATTGAAGTCATTCGTGGACCGATGTCCACATTGTATGGCTCGGATGCCATGGGCGGTGTGATTAATATTATTACCAGAGCGGTTGCCAAAGAGTGGGGTACATCGTTAACGCTTGATAAAACGCTGCAGGAAGATCGTGACTATGGTGATACCAGTATGGTCAGTTTGTATAGCAGTGGGCCGATTATTGAAGATGTAATGGGGGTATCACTGCGCGGTAATCTGCATCGCCGGGATGGCTCTGAATTACAGTTCGAAGATGGCAGCGATGTTAACCGCCGGGGTGCTGCGCCGGTAGAAGGTCAAAATTACACTATTGGTGCCAAGCTGGCGTTTACGCCAAATGCTCATAATGAATGGGCCATTGATGTCGAACGCGGACGTCAGGTTTATGAAAATGATGATTGTCAGCTGGGTACATTGGATGGTTTTGGAGGCAACGGTGTATCCGGATGTACAACAACCAACAACACGGCACGCGGCTATTCGGATGAATTACGGTTTGAGCGCGACCAGGTAGCCTTATTACATACCGGCGACTTCAGCTTCGGCAAGTTGACTTCCAGCTTGATGCATAACCAAACAGAAACTTTGGGGCGTACTTTACCCGGTACCCTTGGTGCTGATATTGGTATAGCAGGCAGTGTAGGTGGTTCGCCGCGTGAGTTGGTTGCGACCAATCTGATATTTGATACTAAACTAGTTAGTCAATTGACTGACCAGCATCGTCTAAGTGTGGGCAGCCAATGGTGGGATGCAGAGCTTGAAGATGGTATTGCTTTTGATAAATTTGAGCAGACCTCTTATGCATTTTTTGCCGAAGATGAATGGCGGTTTCGTGAGGATATGGCGCTGACACTGGGCGCCCGTTACGAAAATCATGATGCGTTTGGCAGTCAAGTTAGTCCCCGGGCTTATCTGGTTTGGAATACGACCGATTATTGGACTATGAAAGGTGGCGTCAGCCGTGGTTACAAAACACCTTCGCTGGAAGATCTGCATGATGGTATCAATGGCGTTACCGGACAGGGAACAGTATTAACTATTGGTTCGCCAGATTTGGAGCCAGAAGAAACTACCAATACTGAAATCGGTGTGTATTTCGATAATTTTGCCGATTTCAATTTTAATATCACCGCTTTTCATAATAAGTTTGAAGACAAAATCGCTGACGGCACACCGCTGGCAAACTGTAGCTCTGCTGACAATCCCAATCTGCCGGGTTGTGTCAATTTTGGCTCTATCTATACGCAGGATACTTTCTCACAACTGGTGAATGTTGATGAGGCAGTGACACGTGGTATTGAGCTGGCTGGTCGCTGGGCATTTTTACCGGAATGGTCTGTAGTAGCCAATTACACTTTTACCGATAGTGAACAAAAGAGTGGCCCTAACCAGGGGCAGTCACTGACCAACACCCCAAAACACATGCTCAATACAGCGCTTAATTGGGATGCGACCACAGCATTACGGTTGTGGTTGCGCGCTGAATATCGCAGTGAGCGTGAGCGTTATCTTGAAAGCTATGCTGATCTCTCCAGTGGTGATCAGGCCATTTATGATGCTGTTGGTGATTTGAAGGCGTATACGGTTTTCCATCTAGGGGGTGCCTATAAGCTTTCTGAAAAGACCACATTCAATGCCGCGGTATATAACGTGTTCGATAAAGATTTTCTTGATGGCCGAGCATATGCAGATGGTTATGCACCGTATTACATTCAGTCTGGACGATCCGTAACCGGTACGGTGGAGCAAGGCCGACGTTTATGGTTGTCAGTAACGACTGAGTTTTAAACTTTTTTCACCAACCGATACAGTCTTTTGGCTGTATCGGTTTTTTTTCAGAAGAAGACAATGCGTAAATGGTTATTTAATCTGCACTGGTTGTTGGGTATTTCGGCTGGTTTAGTGATTGCGGTGGTAGGTTTAACCGGCGGCATGTTGTCGCTGCAACCGCAGATATTGCAATGGTTGAATCCGGGAATAATTACTATTGCTCCTCAAAACGCCGCACAATCGCCAGAAGAATTGCTTGACAAAGTGCAACAACAAGTCCCGGAGAAATCGACTGCAGGCCTTACTTTATATCGTCAGCCAACATTGGCTGCTGAAGTCCGGTTTAGGCCGGAAAAAGGCCAACGACGTGGTGAAAGCCAATATTTAAATCCTTATTCTGGTGAATTATTGGGCCAGCCGCAGGGGCGCCAGCTGTTTATTGATATTATGCGTCTGCATCGCTGGCTACTGGCAGGTGATGTCGGTAAACAAATTGTCGGCGCCGCGACCATTATTCTGATTTTTCTTTGTTTAAGTGGTCTGTACTTTCGCTGGCCCAAAGGAAAAAAACGCTGGCAGCCGGGTTATTGGCTGGCATGGCGACCCGGCAAATCAGGTCGACCATTCTGGTGGCAACTGCATGCGGTGATTGGCACCTGGCTGTTACCACTGTACTTACTTGCTTGCCTAACGGGATTGTATTGGTCTTATGAATGGTACCGGGATGGTCTGTATCAGCTCAGTGGTGTTGAAAGACCACAAAGGTCACAATCTGCGGATAATGGTGTTTCAGCTGAGTCAACCGCGCTGGATGCTTACTGGTCAGTATTTGAAAACACTGTTACGGATTATAAAAAAGCTACGCTACAACTGCCGGTTGGTGATACGTTTACGGTTGTCTATCTGCCAGCTGATGCCCGGCATGAAAGAGCAAATAATTTGTGGCAGCTTGATACGGATTCTATGCGCGTTATTCAACACAAATTATTCAGTGACAAGCCGCTTAATGAACGCTTGATGAGCAGTATTTTGCCCCTGCATTCTGGTGAGTATTTCGGATGGCCGGGCTTAATAGCCATGATGCTGGCCAGTTTATTGATGCCGGTATTTTTTATCAGTGGTTGGTATTTGTATCTGAGTCGAAAAAAACGACAACGTATCACTATCGAAAAAAATCGTGCCGCAGCGCCCGGAACGGCCTAAACTAACAACTTTTTAATAGTTGAGGGAGTTATTCTTATGTCAGAACCTGTCTGGTTCAGAACCGCTGAAGCCACCGTATTTGCCAGTGAAGATCAGGGCACCGATGCGATGCCGGAAATCTTAATTGGCAGCACCAAAGGCCCGGCCGGTCATGCATTTGCCAATTTGATGGGACAAACCGAAGGCCATACCCGGATGTTTGCTATTCGCGCCACTAATCAGCAAGTTAAACCGGCCACTTTGATGGTGCCGAAAGTCACCATTAAATCTGGTGCTTATGTGGCGTTGTTTGGCGGCCCGGTGCAATCAGCTGTTGCTGATGCGGTGTTGGATAGCGTCATTGAAGGCGTGATCCCGAAAGAACATGCTGATGATTTGTGCATTGTTGCCATGCTGTGGATTGCCCCGGATGCAGTGGCCAATCCTGATGTGGATCGTAAAGATCTGTACCGCACTAATTATGAAGCGATGAAACTCGCTATCAAGCGAGCGATGAGTAACGCGCCGTCAATTGATGAACTGATTGCCAACCGCAATAAAATTCATCACGAAATGTATGATCCGGAAACCGGCGAATCTGCCTGGTAACCAATTTTCAAACCTGGTCACTGAAAGCCCCGCCAGCGTGCGGGGCTTTTTTTATGGTGTATCGCTTGAAATAAAAACCTGATCTGCGATGATATGCCTGTCGCTGGTTCCGGCGATGACTTCCCGTAAATTAATGCATGCCGTAGACCAAAAGGTCATGGTTTTTTGTGAGTATGATTATGCAAACACCTGATATTGTCATTTCAGAAACAGATTTATCGCGTATCGAAAAATTGTTGACTACGCTACCGAAAACCAGTCCGGTCCGCCTGGCACTGGAAACCGAGTTGGATCGGGCAAATGTCTTGGCTTCTGATGAGATCCCGGCGGATGTAGTGACAATGAATTCAACGGTAAAATTTACCATCAACAGCACTGATGAGCATTTTACCTATACGCTGGTTTATCCCAAGGATATGCAGCCGGATGGACAAACGATTTCTATTCTGGCTCCGGCCGGTAGCGCTATGCTCGGTCTGAAAACCGGCGATGAAATCAGCTGGCCGGGCGCTAATGGTAAGGCGCTGAGCGTCAAAATCGCTGAAATCAGTTACCAGCCGGAACGGGTCGGTGATTATCATCGTTAACTATTGGTCATGCTGTACGAATCAAAGTCACTGTGTTAACAAGTAAGCTGACATTCAATCGTAGCGAGCTTCTTTAAGAATGAGTATTCAACAGATTGAGCAAAATATCATCGTTCTGGCTCGGCACCGGTTAAAGGCCCTGAAAGTGGCACTGGCCGGACGCGGCGCCGATCTGAATCTGGTGCAAAACACTTTTCACCAATTGACTGGCCTGACCAGTTTACGGTTTGTGCAAAATAATGGGCTTAGCGATGAAACCTTTAAAGAGTTGAGCATCATCGACAATCTGGCAATTTTAAATATTCAGCATTCGCATCCGGAAGTTTTGGACAAGTTTTCGCAAGAAGCACAACAACTGTCGCGTTATTTAGATATGCCGGCGCGGCAGTTGCTGGATTTAATTTTTAAGGAAGGTGGCCGCTTTCATAATCAGGAAGCGATTTCGGTGGCGATTCATCGTGGACTGATTGACGATGTGCATCATGAAGCCGAAGCCTACCAGCGCTTAGCGGCGCGTGAGCAGCGCCAGCAAGATCGCTAAGTTAACAGGTCAATCTCAAAGCGGTTTTTGCCGGCTTTTTTGGCGATATACAGCTGTTCATCAGCATGGTGAATTAATTCCTGACAACTATATTTTTTATTGTCAGTTAACACCGCGCCAATCGAAAAGGTAATCGATGACAACTTGTCATCGTTAATTTTAAAAGTGGATTTCAGCTTTTCCAGCAACTTGGCCAGTGCGTTTTTATCCATATTAAAAGTGATTAAAACAAACTCATCACCGCCATAACGGGCAATAAAATCATTATTTTTGCGAACCAGTTTTTTCAGTTGTTTGGCTACAGATACCAGCATTTTATCGCCATTACTGTGACCAAACTGATCATTTACGGCTTTAAAGCCATCAAGATCAATGAGCATGATGGCGATATTTTTTTTGCGTTTATCCTGCTGCCAGGCGCTTTGCACAAAATGTTCCAAAGAACGACGATTGCGAAGGCCCGTCAGCGGATCAGTATCAGACAGCGAACGCAGCTTCTTTAGATTGTCCTGAATCACATCAAAGGTGACATCATCTGCCGCCAGGTCATCCCGAAGGGATTCGAATTTTATGCAAGGCAGTCGCATTTCTATTAAAGATTCAACCTGATAAGCAAACGACCGGAACATTTTCATTTGATCGTCGCTCAGCTGGCGAGGCTGGGTATCGATAATGCACAGTGTGCCAATATTGTAGGTGTGACCTTCGTGGGTAAACCGTAATGGCATACCGGCATAAAACATAATTTTCGGACCATCAATAACCAGCGGATTATCAGCAAACCGATCATCATTAGCGGCGTTTTCAACAATCAAATGACGGTTTTCAGCAACAACATGGCCACAAAACGATACATCCCGGGGGCTTTCACACAACTTCAGACCATGAATGGATTTAAACCACTGACGTTCGCCGTCAACCAACGAAATAGCGACGATGGGTATATCAAAAACTTTACTGACCAGCGCCGTCAGATTGTCAAAGATGGCCTCATATTCAGAATCCAATAATTGGCTGGCGTACAGGGCCTGCAGACGTTGCGCTTCATTCGATGGAATGGCTGGTGCTTGCATAATGATCCCTCATCTATATTCATGGAGCATGCGCCGAAAGGGCCTTGACCACAATATTTGTATGAATTTTATGCTAACTATATGACAATCTTGCAATTATCGGCTTTGGATCAGAACTTGGACTCAGTGCCTTGCTGGCGGGCAATGCAGCTATCCAGGATTTCATCATGGATAAATTCAAGCGATTTATCGGCAGGATAAATAAACACCCGTTTGGCGATCACCAACAAATCATCACGACCTTGTGATTCGCTGTAGATTTGTTTGATTTTGGCTTCAAAAGCTGGCCAGTCATCCCCCTCAGTTTGCCGGATTTTCTGGATTTCGTATGCCGTACCGGCCTGATAAGCACAACTGGTAATGGTGCCGCGTTGCATTTCTGCGGCCAGCGGCGCGGTGATAAACAGACTGAATAAAGCTGTAAACACAATGCTGATCATTATTTGAACCAAGATTAATTAACTTACATTTGTGACAAGCATTAATCCGAATTCATTCACGTAAAACATAAAAAAGCCCGGACTAACCGGGCTTTTTTTCTAGTGGATTAACAACGGCCTTGTTTGGCAAGCCCCGGTGGGCAATGACCACGATGACCGTCATTACCATAGTACCGACCATCATTATCGCGACGTCCATCATCAGTCGTCACTGCAGCACCAGCACCGGCCCCAATAGCACCACCAATAATGGCACCTTCACGGCCGGCAACTTCATTACCAACTGCTGCCCCAAGACCACCACCGATAGCACCGCCAATGGCAGCATCAAGGGTTTCAGAATTATCCGCCATAACCGGTAATGCGCTCAGCAGCATCGCTAACATCAAATATTTAACTTTTTTCATAAACGCTCCATCAGACAGTAATTCACAAGTGTATTATCGCAAGTAATAGCAAACCGAAAAGCATTGATAACAGAAGAATGTGACGTGGCGCAAACTATTGATTTAATTTTACTTTTCTTAACATAAATGTTGCCGGTCGAATCACTGTTACCGTTTGTTGTTGCCTCGGCATTGCTGGCGATTGCGCCCGGGCCGGACAATATTTTTGTGCTGACGCAATCGACTTTATACGGCAAACGTAGTGGCATTTTGATTACCCTGGGGTTGTGCACCGGGCTGATTTTTCATACCTGTTTGGTAGCATTAGGCGTTGCAACTTTGTTGCAGACTTCTGGCTGGGCATTTGCTGTGTTAAAAGTGCTGGGTGCAAGTTACTTACTGTATCTTGCCTGGCAGATTTTAAACAGCCCGTTGCCAACACTTGCTGGTGATGAGACCGCGCTCAGTGACAAAGGCCTGTATATACGCGGCATCATTATGAATATCAGTAATCCCAAGGTCAGTATTTTCTTTCTGGCCTTTTTGCCGCAGTTTGCTGATGCCAGCTTTGGGCCAGTGGCACCACAGATTTTTTTGCTCGGTGCCGTATTCGGCGTTGTGTCGTTGTTGATTTTTAGCGGCATTGCCACGATTGCCGCCGAGATTGGTCATTGGCTCAGGCAAAATCCAACTTCACAACTTTATTTGAACCGGCTGACGGCGCTGATTTTTGTGTTGCTGGCGTTGAAACTAATGCTGGCCAGTAATCTTTAAGGTTTTCTGAAGCGAATATCGACATGTAGCGAGCCGGCAGGATCTTCACGTTTTAATTGCCAGCCTTGTGCCAGTATGTAGTCCAGCGCTGCTTGATAGCTGTGAAAGTGCTTATCAATTGGAGTCAGCTCGCCTTTGTCTTCAACATGCAGTGTAAATCCGTCTCGTTCAGAGGATGATATTTTTTCAATCGTCGCCTGTGGTTTCATTATTTGCGTTCCATTAGCTTATCTAAAATATACCAATAATGTATCAGCATAAGGCCTTACCGGGCTAATCATCGAAAAATCAGGTAAACAACCATGATGTGTGAGCGGATTGCCGATAGAATGTGGTTTACGCTATCAGAGTGGTAACGCTGAAAACTTATGGCAAGGCTTTGCTGACAAAAAGTAAAACCAGTCAATAACAGCGTCTCAAGCTATAGTTCATCTGGCAATAAAGGGAATAAATGGCATATTCAGGATACCAGGCCAAAAGTGACCAGACGTTAAAACCGAGCAGTTTATGGCTGAGCCTAACAATATTAATGTTGCTGCCATTGATGCTGGTTGCTGATGACGAAAAAAACGCTGAACCAGATTGTGGTCAGGCAGATATTCGCTATCTTGATGATCCTTCACTGAGTCGTGCCGAACGGATTGTGTTGATGGAAAAGGCTTTTTACGACTCGATTAACCGTTTCGAAACCTGTGAACTCGCCAATCAATCGTCATCTTTCAGTGCCAATAATAGTGGCGGTGGCGGTGGCGGTGGGGCTGGCGGCTCCGGCGCTGAAGATGATGATGAGCAAAGTGATGGCCTGTCTGAAAACAATGCGACGGCCAGTCAGGAAATGCAGGGAACCGATCCAGCGCTAGAACTACCACCGCCAATGGCTGAGCAGGATATGCAAGATAACGAGCCTGGCACTACGCAATCACCGGCCAGTGCTCGAAATGGCGCAATTCCTGAAGATATTCCTGCTGCCAATAATGATGATGCCATTGCTGCACAAATCCGTCTGGCGGCCGAGTCTGAAACCGATCCGGAGATCCGCGAAAAACTCTGGAATGAATACCGCAAATATAAGGGGCTGAAAGTTGTTGAATAGCCAAATGATAAAAGCACCATTGAAGCTACTGGTTTACCTGTTTATTTCGATGCATTTGTTGGTCGCCTGTGCACCATCAACGGTTAAATCAGTACCCACGGGCCCGCAGCCGTCTTCCAGTTATAATCAGGCAGAAGCGAAGCGTTATCAGGGCGTCAAGCTGGATGTGGTAATACCGGTATTTTCACCGGGGCTTTCTGACGCTGAAGCCAATTATGAAGAAGAAGGTATTTGGCCGGAGCTACGTAGAGCAGAAGCCAACCGGTTTGCCTATCAGCTGAAACAGGCGCTGGATGACAGTGGCATGTTTGGGGCGGTTCGCGTCACGCCTAACAGCACCGCATCGGGTGATTTATATGTGCTCGGTGAAATCATCGAATCTAATGGTCAGGAGGTTGAGTTCAGTCTCAATGCTGTTGATGCCAGCAATAAACAATGGTTGAATAAAACCATTGATCATGAAGTTCACGAGGGCTTTTATAAAAATCCCCGTAATGATGGCCAGGATCCTTATCAGCCGGCGTTTGATAAAGCGGCAGCGGTTATTATAGAGGCTTTGTTAAAGCAACAACAAAGCCAGTTAGCGCAACTAAAGTCGATTGCTGATCTCAGATTTGCCAGTAGTTTTAATGAGCAAGCATTCAGTGATTATCTGGACACCAGTGGCCGGCAAATCGAACTGCTCGGTTTGCCCAGTGATGCTGATCCCATGTTTGAGCGGGTCAAATCCATTCGGGTCCGTGAGCAATTATTCGTTGATAACTTGCAGCAAAATTACGGCAATTTTTCAGAGCAGATGGATGATAGTTATTTAGCCTGGCAGGAAGCCAGCGCCACCGAGCTGCAATTACGAAAAGAAGCCAGAACCAAAAGCGCCCTGAAAATTCTCGGTGGTGTTGCCTTAGTGGCAGCAGCAGTGGCTGCGGCAGTCAATGGCAGTTCGTCGCAGCCAAATGTTGGTCGGGATGTTGCTGTTATAGCCGGTGGTGTCGGTGGCGCGGTATTGATTTCCAGTGGTTTTAAATCCAGAGAAGAGGCCAAATTCCATCAGGATGCTATTAATGAACTGGGCGAATCGATTAACCTGGAAATGGCGCCACAGGTCATGACTTACGAAGAACAATCGGTGGAATTAACCGGCGATATCGAAAACCAGTTTCAGCAATGGCGGGCATTTTTAAATCGAATGTACCAACTGGAAGCCACGCCAGACGTGCAATTGTAATTTTGCTACATGATTAACGACAAGATTGCCGCCGCCAAGCAGGCCAAACGCCTGCATATAATTCAGATGCTGTTATTTGTGTTGCTGCTCAGCCTTTTGGGGCTGGGCATTATTTATTGGGCTTCCCAACCAAAATCATCTGATACCTCAACCTCGGTAGAAGAGGTCGAATCCAAGCCATCAGCCGTTGAAACAGCACCGCCCGTTGATAATGCTGAGCTACGACAGGCCTATCTTGAGGCCTACGCCCGGTTTGAAAATGAATTAAGGCCGCAGCTCGATGAAATCGATTTACCGGCCTGGGACAAGTCATTGTCAGAAAAACTCGAATCCATTGAAAAGCAAGCCGTCCAGCAGTTTGCAGCCAGTAACTATGCCAAAGCCTACAACGCGATAACCCAGTTGGTTACGCTGGCTGAAAACACCATCGCTGATAGCCAAAGCCAATTTACCGAGGCGATGCAAACTGCCCAAAACGCTTTTGATAACAATCATTATCCCAACGCTAAACAGGCGATTGATAAAGCGCTGATGTTGGACACCAGTTCAGCAGATGCAAAAAAGCTGGCCGAGCGGGTTGCGCAGCTGCCAGACATTAATGATTTGCTCAGCCAAATCAAAACCGCCAATGCTGAAAAGAACCGTCAGCGTGAGCGGGATCTTATTAATCAGCTATTAAAGCTGGTGCCAGAACGTGACGCTCTCAAACAACGCTCTCAACAGCTAACTACCGCAATTAATAACGATATTTTTCAGCAGCAGATTAATCAGGCTTATCAGGCACTGGAAAACGCCAACATAGCAGCGGCGCAAGGTGCATTGAATAAAGCTAAACAGCTCTATCCCGACCGGGCTGAAGTACGCGATTTAAATCAAGCCATTCAACAAGCAGAGCAAAACCAACAGTTACGGCAATTACAAACTCAAGCCACAAACGCGGAAGCGGCTGATAACTGGACGGCGGTGCAAACGCATCGCCAACAAATTCAGTCGCTGCGGCCAGCTGATAAAGCCAATGCTGATCAGCTGGCTACCGCCAAAAAAATTGTCTCGTTACAACAGCAAATTGATAGAGCATTGGCGGCGCCTTTACGTTTATCCAATCAGTCCGCTGCCAGTGACGCTGAAGCAATGCTGGCTGAAGCCCGACATTATCAAAATCAAAGCGCTACACTTGCTGCCAAAAGTCAGCAATTGGCGAGCGTGTTAACGGCGGCAAATCAGCCGGTTGCCGTTGAGGTTCGTTCCGATAATCAAACCTTTATCAGCGTTCGTGGTGTTGGTAATGTCGGTGTTACTGATGGCAAAACCATTCAGCTAAAACCCGGTAATTACATCTTTGAAGGCAAACGAACCGGCTATAAGTCCAAGCTGAAAGAAGTACAAGTACCGCTCAATAAAGCATCGATTTCTGTCACGCTGATTTGTGATGAAGCCATTTAATCAAACCATCGCGCAGGCGAAAAAAAGACAGCTACGGCTCAACCTGCTGATGCTGGGCGGCTTTGTGTTGCTGGTGGTTGTTATCCTGACGGCTTTGCTGATATCACGCGGTACCCGAATCATTGTGCAGCCTGATGCTGCATTGCCGGCGTCAATTAATGTCGAGCAAGGTCTGGGCATGGCGCTATTTGGCTCGGTGTATTCATTAACGGCGTCGCCTACCATACGTATCATTGCCGATCGTTATTATCCGCATCAGCAGGTTTTACAGCCCGCTGATCAGGGCCAAGTGTTAACGGTCACCTTAAAACCACTGCCATCCCGCGTCACTTTCACCACCGAGTTATCAGATGGTCGGACGTCATGGCAGCTTAATGGTGCTGTGGTCGCAGTTGCCGATTTGCTTGAACAAACATTGCCGCCAGATGATTACACTTTGATTGTCAGCCATCCACATTATCAGCCCGAAACGATTGATTTTTCTTTGGCAGCAGGTGAGCAGCTTGCGCAATCTGTTTCTTTAGCGCCGCTTTCCGGCAAGCTGATTATTGAATCCACACCCAGTAGTGCCAGTGTTACCATCGATAATAAAGCGGCTGGCGAAACGCCACTGGCGTTAGCGGTTGCCGGTGGCTTTGTTGATGTAGTGGTTACCATGCCGGAATTTGCGCCCAGTACTGAAACCATTGAAATAACCCAGCAAAAAACAGAGGCTGAGCGTCATTACCGGCTGCAAGCCGAACAGGCGTCGATTAAGTTGGATTTACAACCCACCGGCGGCACATTGACCGTTAATGGCATTGTGGTGAATGCCACTGAGCGACTGTTGGTTGAAGCCGGTAAAAACCATCAAATTACCTACCAAAAACCGGGCTATTTCCGGCAAACGCAGACAGCAAATTTAAATAGCAAACAATCAACCACGCTGGCTTTTGATTTGGCTCAAGAAAACGGTGAGGTGACGATTAATGCTAATCCGGAAGCGTCGGTTAAGATCAATGGCAAAGCGATGGGCGACACGCCCTTAAATCTAAGTTTACAAGCGGTGCCCCAGCAAATAACTTTAAGCCGGCCCGGTTATCGTGCCGTCAGTCAGACCGTGACGCCATCATCACAGTCTGCCAAAGCCGTCTCTGTAACATTATTACCAGAAGCCCAGGCGCAACTCGCTGAGGCACCACGAACTTATCAAACCGCTGCTGGCGGTGACATGGTGTTATTTACGCCTAATGAAACTTTTACAATGGGCGCGGCCAGAGACGAAGCCGGTCAACGGGCCAACGAATTTCTCCGTCAGGTAAAACTGACCAGACCGTTTTATGCTGGCGTCCATGAAGTCACTAATCGCGAGTATCAGCAATTTAAAAGTGATCATCAGGGCGATGCCAGTTTGCCGGTAACATCGGTCAGCTGGTTGCAATCGGTGCAGTTTAGTAATTGGCTCAGCAAAAAAGAGAATTTACAGCCGGTTTATGAGATAAATAATAATCAGCTTACCAGTATTGATGACAACGCTAATGGCTACCGTCTGCTGAGCGAAGCGGAATGGGAATGGCTGGCCCGAAAAGCCAAACGCGCCCAAACCAGCCGCTTTGTCTGGGGCGATGCTGCCACCATTCCCAAAAATGCCGCCAATATCGCCGATGAATCAGCCAAAACTACGGTCAGTACTTATGTGCCGCGCTATAACGATGGCTATGCTGGTGTGGCGCCGGTCAAAAGCTTTAGCAGAGAGTTAAGCGGTCTGTATGACTTTGGTGGCAATGTCAGTGAATGGACGCATGATGCCTATTCGTTGACGGTGCCCAATGCTGGGCAGATTTATCCGCAGCAACTTGATAATAGCCAGACCGATATCCGCGTTATTAAAGGCGCTAATTGGCGATCTGGCTCACTCACTGAGCTGCGTTCTGCGTATCGTGACGGTCTCAGTCAGCCGCGTGATAATGTAGGTTTCCGGATTGGCCGTTATTTGAACAGGGGAGAGCCATTATGACTCGGACGAGAAAAATTATATTAATCAGCGCTGCTGCTGTGTTACTGCTGGTGAGTGCACTGATGCTGCATAACGCTTATGCCGGCAAACCATTTATCAGCCTGAACTCACCCGTTTCCTTTCCTGTGGACATTTAACCATGACTGAAATGATGAAAAGTGTGGCGGCGCTGATTGTGTCGATAGTGGTCGTGCATATGATTTATATCGGCTATATCCGGCCCGAGGCCGCTCAATATATTGCGATTGCCATAGAGCAGCAGCAATCTTTGCCGCGTAATCTGGTGGTCATCGTCAAAGACTACGAGCAGGAAATTTGTTTTATTTTGATGCTTTGGGGCTTCTATCTGATTTTCAGCTCGTACCGGCAGATTTTGAAAACCCATTATCTCTACAACGTTGATTTGATTGATGATGGCACGCAAGCGCCCGAAGGCAACAATTCGCAGACGCTGGACGTCAATCAAATCATTCACCGGCTGGATACCGAAATCCCCAAAGATTGTTTGTCTTCGCCATTGGTGCAAACACTGCGTTCGTCGTTGTGGCGTTACAGCTCCACCAATAATGTGCAGAACCTATCTGATGCTATTGAAAGCAATCTGGAGGCTCTGGCGGTGCGCCAGGATTCGGAGAATACCATGATCCGTTATTTGATCTGGGCGATTCCCTCAATCGGTTTTATCGGCACCGTGCGCGGTATCGGTCAGGCTTTATCGCAAGCCGATGAAGCGCTGGCCGGTGATATTTCAGGTATGGTCGATAGCCTTGGATTGGCGTTTAATTCGACCCTGGTGGCCTTGCTTATCAGTATCTTTCTGATGTTTTTATTTCATCAGTTGCAGCGCCTGCAAGACAGCCAGATTGTCGAGACGCAAAGCTACTGTGACAAATATCTGCTGAGACGCATCCGGTAACTGATCATGCGACGGCGTAAACGCTCAGACGGCTTTAATCTGGCTTTTCTGGATATCATGGCCTGTGGTTTGGGCGCCGTGATTCTGGTGTTTATTCTGGTAAAGCAAAACCTCGAAGAAGCGCCTACGGAAGTCGGCAAGCTCCAGGAAGATATTGCCAGCCTCGAACAAGCACAGTCACAAGCGGCCAAAACACTGAGTTCGGTGCGAGCCGAATTAGCGCGTGAAGACAGCAGCCTGCAACAAAGCTCTCAGGAACTTGATGCCCAGCAATCGGCATTAGCCAGCCAGCAAGCCTCAGTAGCCCAGGCCAAACAAGCCTTGGACGAACTGAAATCCAGTATCGTTGAGATTGATGTGCCCGAAAGACAGGATTTAGTAGAAACCAATCAAGTCAATGAAGAAAACTATCTGCTGGGTCTGAAAGTGACCGGCGCCAAAATTGGCATTTTGGTCGATATGAGCGCCTCAATGACCAATGAAAAACTGATTGATATTATCCTGACCAAAAGCCGCTCAGCGCAGGCCAAACAAACAGCCGCCAAATGGCTGAGAACCAAGAATGTCGTTAAGTGGCTGTTGGCGAGAGCACCGGCAAACAGCGAAATCGTTGTGGTGGCGTTTAGCGAAGATGCACAGACGCTAGGCAGCGGTGCCATGCAATCGGCCTCGCCGGCAAACGTTAACCGTATTCTGCAGGACTTAAACAGCCTGACCCCACAGGGCGGCACCAATCTGCAAAAAGGTCTGAATGCCATTAATAAATTTGCACCAAGCAATTTATATGTCATTACCGACGGCTTGCCTACCAAAGGTGAGTCGCAATATCGCAGCTTAAATCCATTTGCCAAATGTAATTCGCTGACCGGTAATGCCCAAACGATTTCTGGTGACTGTCGCAAGCGTCTATTTCAGCAAACGATTCAAGAGAGCAACCGGCAGGGGACACAGGTTGATGTTATTTTACTGCCGCTGGAAGGCGATCCTGATGCGGTCAATCAATATTGGCTATGGGCCGCGACGACCGGTGGCTTGATGATTAGCCCGGCGAGTAATTGGCCATGAAATTTCGCAAAAAAGAATTGGATATTTTCAGCCTGTCTTTTCTGGACGTGATTTCCTGTGCTTTTGGTGCCGTGATTATGCTGATTTTGATCTCCAAAACCGATGTCGATGTGTCGGTAGCGGGTCAGGAAAATATCAGCAGTTTGCTGGCTTCGTTGATTGGCTTGCAGAATTCTGTCACCGAAACCGAGCAACAAATTCAGGCCGAAATGGCCAGGCTCGATGCGTTATCGGGTGAGCAAGCCGCCATTGAACGCGCCAGAGCACAATTACAAAATCAGTTGCAATCACTTCAAGATGATAATGCAGCGTTGACGGATAATATTGCCGGCCTGAGTTTGGTGGAGTCACGGCTGAAACAGGCGGCTTTGCCAACACCGCGCCCCCCTGTCAGTGAGCGTTCAGAAGAAGTCGGCGGCATTCCGGTCGATAGTGATTATGTGGTGTTTATTATTGATACCTCGGGCAGTATGCAGCAGATATGGTCGCGGGTGACCCGGGAAGTCGTCAATGTGCTGAATATTCATCCGGAGGTTAAAGGTTTCCAAATCCTCAATGATATGGGCACCCCGATGATTTCGGGTTATGACGGTCGCTGGATGTCGGATACGCCATCGACCCGGGACAGTGCGATCCGGCTATTCAGTAAATGGGCCGTCGTCTCTAACAGCAGTCCGGTGGAAGGCATCGAAATGGCATTAAGAAAATATGCCAAACCCAATATCATCACATCGATTTATGTATTTGGTGATGACTACACCGGTGGTTCGTTTGACGCGGTTATCGACAAAATCACCAAACAAAACCGGCAACTCAGTGATGGCCGCCGTTTGGCAAAGATTCATGGTATTGGCTTTCTGTCGCCCAGCAGTACCGACCGATATAGTATTTTGATGCGAGAGCTGACCAAACGTAATGACGGCACTTATATCGCCTTGCCGCCTTAGGGCTTGTTGACCTTTCATCTCCGCCTCTGTTGTGAGCTGAAAAAGCGTCAATTAAGACGCGAGGAGAGCCGTTTAGTTACTCTAAACAAACGACGAGCAACGCAGATTGGCGCTTTTTCAGCCACAACCCGTAGGGCTGGGACTATTTTTGTACCCGGCTGCGTTGTCAATCGCTCATGTAGAATAGCTACACCACGCTCTTTCCGCCTTGCCGGATACAAAAATAGCTTCCAGCAGCGGTGGATATGAAAGGTCAACAAGCCCTAATCAGTCGGCAAAATCATATTTCCAGCTAATATCGTCAGCCTGCATCATTTGGGTAATGCTAAAGCGAATGAGATTAGTCGGATCATTGGGCTGACCAAGAATCACATAGCGCTTGCCATCGCTATCAAAGCCGACACCACTTTGGTCGTTAAACGCTTTAATTTCGCTGCTGTTATGCAACACAAAAGGCTGCAATGAATCAGCACCTTCCGGTGGTAAAAATGGTGGTACCGTTTCTGGCCGATGCCGCAGTCCGACAAAAATCTCAGTATCTGAAGGCAGGATCAAAATATTCCAGTGGAATAAGGTGATAGCGTTTTCACTGGCATTACCCATTAATCTTTCAGTCCTTTAGTACATTATCAGGTGCGACCCGCCAAATCGTATTGCCGACATCATCGGCAACCAGCAGTGCGCCGGTATTATCTACCACCACGCCGACGGGCCGGCCCAGCGCTTCACCATCTTCATTAACAAATCCGGTCAGAATATCTTCGGGCATACCTGCCGGTTTGCCGTCATTAAACGGCACAAAAATTACTTTATAACCACTATGCGGTTTGCGATTCCAGGAACCGTGCTGACCAATAAAAGCACCACCTTTAAATTGAGCCGGTAACAAATCTGCTTGATAAAATGTGAGACCCAAAGAGGCCGTATGTGCACCTAATGCATAATCCGGGACAATGGCTTTTTCTACCAAATCCGGCCGTTGCGGCTGGACCCGGATATCAACATTTTGTCCGTAATAACTATACGGCCAGCCATAAAAACCGCCTTGCTGTACCGAGGTCATATAATCCGGTACCAGATTGTTACCAAGTCCATCCCGCTCATTGACGGTGGTCCAGAGCTTGCCGGTGACCGGCTGCCAGGCAAGGCCGTTGGGATTGCGTAACCCGGAGGCAAACAATTGGCTGTCACCGGTTTTGGGATTGATTTGCAAAATGGCGGCTCGGTTGATTTCGTTATCCGTGCCATGTTCAGCGATATTGCTATTGGAGCCCACTGTGGCGTAGAGGAACTCGCCATCCTGGCTGGCGATGATATTTTTGGTCCAGTGCGAATTAATCTTGCCAGCCGGTAAATCGGCAATATGCTTACCGGAAGCGGTAATTTCTGTGGCACCTTGTTGATAAGGAAAACGGACAATCGCGTCGGTATTGGCAACATAAAAATCATTACCAACCAGCACCATGCCAAACGGTGATGTCAGAGCATCAATAAATGTGGTTTTGGTTTCAGCAACACCATCGCCATTCTGATCCCGCAACAGACTGATGCGATCCGCACTGGGCACGGCCGCTCCGGCACGTTTCATAAACCAACTCTGAATCGTCGCCTTAAGACTCTTATCAGCATTTGGATTTGCCTGGGCATTGGTTTCAGCGACCAGAACATCACCATTGGGCAACACATATAACCAGCGCGGGTGATCCAAGCCTTTGGCGAATGCGTTTACGGCAAGGCCTTTGGCAACAGTCGGTTTTTCAGATGCTGACCAGCCTTTGGCGGGCGCAATATTAACCGTTGGCAACAAACCCGGATTAGGCTCAGGCAATGTCGGGTTGGGGCCAAAACCAGCATTTTTGGGTAAAGCGGCATTACCAGCGCAACCGTTCAGACTGAGCATCACAGCAGTCATAACGCTGCTCAGTAGCCATCGTTTTTGCATAAACTGTTCTCCAAATAAATGAAATCATTTGCCGGGTTATTTTCTGATAATCGGTCAGTGCAGCGGAAACCAAGTTATCAACACTATTAAAAATCTCTAATGAGATGGCAGGTTTATCTTCAGAATCAGGCGATTGATATTAATTACCTAAAGTAATCAGTTGCTTAATTAAAGGTATCGCAGCTTTCCATTTTGCCGCTGTTAAAACCGGTTTTAAACCAATCTACACGCTGCGCCGCACTGCCATGGGTAAATGAATCGGGGCTGACATGACCTTGTGATTGTTTCTGCAAGGTATCGTCGCCAATGGCGCTGGCGGCGGTCAGGCCTTCTTCTATATCACCGTCTTCAAGCATTTGCCGGGTATTGTCTGCGTAATGTGCCCAGATACCGGCAAAACAATCCGCCTGTAATTCCTGTAACACTGACAGTTTATTGGCCTCTACTTCACTGGCCTTGCGGCGGGCATCATAAACCTGTTGTGAAATACCGAGCAGTGTTTGCACATGATGGCCGACTTCATGGGCAATCACATAGGCCTGGGCAAAGTCACCCGGCGCATTGAGTTGTTGCTCAAGTTGATTAAAAAAGCCCAAATCAATATATACCTGCTGATCAGCCGGGCAATAAAAAGGCCCAACGGCTGACTGCGCAGTGCCACAAGCGGATTGCACTGCACCGCGGAATAACACTAATTTCGGTTCCTGATAACGCTTGCCTTGTTGCTCAAACAACGCGGTCCAGGTGGTCTCAGTATCGGCTAATACCACGGCGACAAAATCAGCTAATTGTTTTTCTTCGGCGGTTTGCCGTAATGGCTCAGATGAAGTGACGCTGGTCGGGCTTTGCAGGCCAATCATCGCTAATAAGTTTTGTAAATTACCGGTAAATAAAGCGTAAGCGCCGATGCCGACAATTAACAGCAATGTCCCTTTAATACCCAGAAATCGAAACACCACCGGCAACAATCTGAGCATTCCACCACCTCTGGCTCCACTGATGCCAGACATCCGCGAGTTTCGCCGATCAATGATGTTGTTACTTTTGTTTCTGCCACGCCATTTCATGCCGAGTGTCCAAGATTTACATCAATGGATAGTAGCAGAAACGCTGGTAACTGATTGTTGGTTAACAGGCTGTCAATCTGTTATTCATCAGCAAAGCCAAATGACTGACTATTAAGGCTATTAACGCAATGTCCGGCTAAATAAATTCAGTGCCAGTTGATAACCAATCGCTGCGGTTTGCGCGTCATAACGGCCGCCATCACCTTCATCACGCATAAACGCATGTTCGGCATTAAACTCATGCCAGGTAAAGGTAATATCAGTTTTATTCAGCGTCGCGTAAATTTTATCGAGGCCGTCGCGCGGTACATGATTATCTTGCTTGCCCCAAATCATCAGCAATTCGCCTTTGATGTGGTCGAGGCGTTCCATGCTGTGTTGACCCGGCTGGTTCGGAATATTCTGGTTATGCAAATCGGTGGCATAAAAACACGCTGTGCCTTTGACTTCAGGCTGTAAAGCTGCCCGAAACGCTAAATGGCCACCGATGCAATAACCCATTGCGCCAAAGTGGCCGTTGCACCAATCCTGCTGCTGCGCGTATTTAATCGCCGCAGCATTATCAGAATCGTAACCCTGCACATCTTTGGTCATTTTGTCGTTATTGCCTTTTTCACGGCCGGCATCGTCATAACCGAGCACCGTGCCAATCGGATTCAGCTCATGAAATACTTCCGGCACCATCACCGCATAACCATGGCTTGCCATAAATCGTGCTGCACGTTCAATCGGACTGGTCTGCTGAAAGATTTCTGAGTAAAACAAAATGACCGGATAGCTGCCTTCACCCACCGGGCGGTGAATATAAGTACGCATCGCGCCGGTTGGCGTATCAATATCAACAAAATGGCTTTGAATTTTCATATCAGACTCATGTTAGTTACTTAAATAATGCAGTGCGCATTGTACAACGACTGAGAAGTCTCTTGAATGCCTGTGCATTTGTGGCGTAACTGATTACATCAGATGGCCATTGTGCAGGACAATACCGATAAATTTTTTATTCGCAAAGCGGTGGAAGCCGATCTGCCTTTGCTGGAAGGCGGTTATAACCTAACGCTCGCCAATGGTGTTCATGCAGTCCTGGAAGTGCTGGCCGGCGGGGATATACCGGAATTAGCGCCAAACGGCGTCAGAGAAGTGACGGAAGCTGCAGCTTTTCATCGGTCCGCGTTTACCGATAATGAATAAAGGGGCCGCTTTTAATGACATTTGCTCAGGGGAATTTATTTGCTGGCAAGTTATGGTAAGCGATGCGTTTTTAAGCTGATTCTAAATATCTCTGACGGTACGACATTTTGGAAAAGCTGAGCAACCCCAGAATTGCTTACCTGCATTTTCGCCTTTCTTCGTTTCTCTGAGCAACATCTCGCTGCCACATTTCGGACACAGTTGGGAATTTTCTTTGTCCGCTGTGATCTTCTGAACATGCCTTACATGTTCCCGGTTGGTTTTCAATGTTCTGGTCAGGCGACCAGCTTCAATTAATTGTGTTATTTCCAATACTTGTTTGGGGCTGAGTAATATTTCGCTTTTGGATTGAATGTGGTGAATGTAGCCCATGCCATAAGTCACATTGTCTGGCATTTCAGTCTTAAACGTACTGTCACCGATAAACACCACCACAGAATGCATCTGTTGATCTTAAAGGTTTAAAAGCGTTTGTAAGGTTTTAGTGTGTTTATAGTTTTGATGCAATGGGTTTTGAAACCGGTAGGTGTTTCTGTAGATTTTCTGCGTCCACATGTTCTGTTTTGGCGAACCGTAAATCCAGCCTCTGAGATTTTTGGTTTCAACGACAAATACACCAAACACCGAGACAATGATGTGATCAATTTGCGTTGTGCCATCTTCAGTCGGCAGGGTAACGTTTTTAATTAAATGATAAACATTGCGATCCAGCTTCCAGCGAGCAAAAACATTGATGATGAACTCACCAGAAATGCCTTTAAACCAAGCTGAATTAACAACCGCCGCTAAAATAAAAAGCGGGATCAAATACCACAGCGATGTCAGGGCTTGATAGATTGGTGAGAAGTCCATTTCGATTCACCCTTATTATTTTGTCTGCAAATCAGGCTAAGCCTACGACTAAACCTTAACGAACTTTCTGATTTTTTTCGGCATACATTTTTTTATCGGCTTCGGCCAAAAAATCATCAATATCAACGTTATCACCAATTAAAGTGTTGATATAGCCGACGCTGAATTCGATGTCATAACCACGTTTGGCTTCTTGATTATAAGTCGTGACCTCATCTTGTAAACGCTGAATTACGCGTTCGGTATTTTCGATATCAACATCCATCATCAGCACGGCAAATTCATCGCCGCCAAGGCGACCAAATACATCGGATTCACGGAACACTTGCCGCATGATATTGGCAAAGACCACCAGCGCGCGATCACCTTCAGCATGGCCAAAAGTGTCATTAATCGGTTTAAATTTATTTAAATCAATTAACAAGATGGAAGCGACCAGACCTTTGCGGCGACAAATGTTCATGCTGTGTTTGGCAAGATCGGTAAAACCTCTGCGATTGGAGATCAAGGTCAGTTCATCGAGTGTTGCCAACTGCAGCGCGGCAATTTCTTGCTCGGCCATCACCCCCAGATCCTTTAATAACTGCGTATCTTCAGCGTCGAATTGACGGGGTTCGGTATCGATAATGCAAAGCGTGCCCAGCGCACTACCATTATTCACTTTCAGCGGATAACCGGCATAAAAGCGGATATTGGGATCCTGGGTGACCATGGGATTATCTTTAAAACGATGATCGTCCAAAGCGTCTTCGACGACAAACACGTCACTGCCCCGGATGGCATGGCCACAAAAAGAGACTTCCCGGGAGGTTTCATTGGGAATATTCATTTCGGTTGATTTGGATTTAAACCACTGCCGGCCATCATCAATTAGGCTCAATACTGAAATATCGACACCAAACATACGTTTAGCCATGCGGGTTAGCCGGTCAAATCGTTCTTCAGGTGCCGAGTCAAGCAACTTGAGCGCTCTGAGCTTTTCAAGGCGGTGCTTTTCATCTTCAGGGATCATGGGCGAGATCATGTTAAGACTCTCTCCTTAATTAATGGCATGTTGGAAATTGAACAGTGGATGTGAACCTTAAGGATAAGCGCCGGCCGGCACAAGCGACCAGCGCATATAAGTCACATTCCCGGATCAATCAGGTTTATGTTGTGTCGAACGTGATTATTTTCTGCAGATATCAGACACCAAAAAGTAGATGACTATCTGAGCAGTGTTACTCACCTTCGTCGATTGCTTGATAACCTTCGCGGTATTCGATTTTGGTGCCTTTCGGGTGTTTTTCAAAAACCATACTGCTGTCAGTGATAGTGAGCTTGAATTGCTGTTGCGACACATCTGATACTTCATACTGAGTCATGTCGACAAACATCATATTGCCGCTCAGACGGGTAATACTGCCATCGGTTTGTGACATATAAGTTTTGTCGTCATCGTAATACGTCACCAACTCAGAAAACGTGTCCATGCCCTCATCAGTCTCGGTAAACGTTAAAGAAAAAGAGTAGGGACCTGTATGACCAATCCAGGTGGAGTCTGCCAGCATATTGTAATCAATGCCGCGTGTCAGCGTGATATCGGCAGCTTCCAGATGGCCCTCGTTATTTACAGTGAGCGACTCGGTTGGAAGGTCTGCATCGCCGTTTAATGTGATGGTTTGATCGCCACTGTCATATTCATATTGCGCAGTGCCAATATCTTCACCACCTTTATTGATATTCACCTTACCTTCAGGCAGAAATTGGTAGCTGGTCAAACCGTCCGGCGCAATAAACCTGCCCTCAAATTCTTCATTACTGCCGCAAGCAGTCAACAAGACAGGCATGATTAAAGTGAGCAGCCAGATAAATTTTCTCATTAGCTTGGTGTTCCTTGTTTCAGATCAAAATCAGTGTAGGAAAGGATACCTTCTTAAAAAAATAATGACAGGGAAGGATTTTGTTTCTTAAAAATTTCTGTAGAATTTCCCCACTTAAAGTAAGTGTTATCTGACCTCAATGTGAATTGGTGCTGTGCCAACGTTAGAAAACAACTTTCCACAATTGGGCATTGGCTGTAGTTACTTTATTGAAGTGCGACGCTAAAGGATCAGCAGAGTTTGTCCGATACCCAGGTTAACTGTCGAGTCGCTAGTGTGTCCGATATAAGTATCGACCTTTCTGATTGGCATATTGATAAAGTGGATACACAGAAGCAGGTGCATAAAAGGGTGTGCGGCATGACAGTGAGGGGAGATGCAGATGCCCAGAATTGGGGAGTTTTTCAGACAATGGGCTTCGATAGCCAATAGCCAGTTGCGCGGTCACTTTTCGGCATCTTCGGCAACCTTTGATGAGGAAGCACGCTTCTTACTGAAGAAGCAGGTGGAGCTGCTGTATCGGGGCTTTTTACCGGGGGCGGTCGGCACCCTGCTGATTTCTGTTTTTTTTGCTGCCGCCATGTGGAGTCAGGTGGGAACGGATCTGCTAACCGGCTGGTTGGCAACCGTATGGATAATCACCCTAATTCGCGGTCTGCTGGTGCTGCGTTTTTTCCGAACAGATCCCGCTGATGACGCATTAAGACCGTGGATCAACTATTTTGTTTTGGGGACTGCCGCAGCCGGCGGCATCTGGGGCCTGGCTGCATTTCTGTTTATTTCCGGTTCTGACGATATTGCCACCATGCTGGTGGTGTTTTTCATCGCCGGTGTCTCAGCGGCCGGCACTGCCCTGCTTGCACCACTATTCCGCGCCGCAGCCGCCTTTCTGCTGGCGGCATTGCTTCCCTTAAGCTTTTGCTTACTGCAGCTGGAAGAACGTGCATATTTATTTATGGGTGCCGCTACGGCGGTATATCTGGTGGTGCTACTGGCAAGTTCCCGACGCGGTCAAGCAGTGATCTGGAACACTATGCAAACCAGTATCGCGAACGAACGGTTGCGGGAAGCCATCATCGCGGAAAAAGCGCTGGCTGATGAAAGGGAAAAAACCGTCGCCAGACTGACAGCATTGGAACGTGAAAACGAGTTGTTCCGAAACATGGTGGAGAAGTCAGCTAACTTCATCATACTCGTCCAGGATGCGAGTGAGCAGGGCAAACTGCTTTACGCCAACGATGCGGCCTGTAAGCATTTTGGTACAGACAGAGCATCTCTGATGCACTGGACGCCGTTAGATTTCGATCCGCATTTCGATACAGCAAAAGGGGAAATAATAGCCACCAAGTTTGCGGCTGGTGAAAGTATGACGTTTGAATCCGAGCATCGCAGGGCGAATGGCGAACTGATCCCTGTCGAAGTGGTTCTGCATCCGCTGGAGCAGGACGGCATAATACGTTGCGTCACCTACATTCACGATATCCGCCAGCGTAAGGAAATGGAGGCGCAACGACTCCAACTTGAATCCACGCTGGCACGGCAGGAAATAGAGGATCGCTATCGTAGTCTGGTGGAAGCGTTGCCGGATTTTATTGTTCGTATGGATACGCAGGCACGATACCTTTACATCAGCCCGTTGGTGTTGCAGAAAACGGGTTGCGACGAAGACCAATTTCTGGGCAAGACGGCACTGGAAATAAGCATGAGCGGCAGTCGCGAGGGCGACAAACGTCAGTTTGATGCTGCTATGCGTGCTATTCAGAGCGGAGAGGCAAATGTTTACCGTGATTGGCGGGCGCTGCCGGGACGCAGAATATGCCTTGAGATACGAAATATCCCTGATAAAAATGAGGCCGGTGAAGTCGTAAGCGTGTTGGGAATAGCGCGCGATATTACGGAACAGGCCAAAATAGAAGATGCGTTGGAATTTGTTGCGCAACGCGGCTGGTCACAGCAAGGCGAACCGTTCCATACTGCACTGGTGCGTTATCTGTGCAAGACGCTGGAGGTGGATTATGCAATTGTTGACCGCTTGGCCGACGACCCCGATGAAGCCGAAACCGTTGCCATTTATGCCAGTGGCGAGATTTTGCCCAATATGCGTTACAGCCTCAGGGGAACGCCATGTGAGAATGTGATAAACGGAGGGCTGTGCTGCTATCCGCATGATGTTCGTCAGCGTTTTCCCGATGATCAGATGCTGATCGATATGGGCGCTGAAAGTTATATCGGGCTACCGTTATGGGATTCCACCGGTAAAGTGCTCGGCTTGATCATGGTGATGGATGGCAAGCCGATAGAGGACGAAGCTGCTGTAACGGGCTTGCTGCAATTGGTTGGCACCCGTGTTGCGGCCGAACTGGAACGTGAAGGATCGGAACGGGCATTGAAAGCGCGGGAACAGGAATATCGCCGCCTGTTGGATGATTCCCCCGATGTGATTATCCGCTACGATGACAAATGCCGTCGTACCTATAGCAATGCGGCGCATCGCAGAATAATGCCAAAACCGGTTTCGCTCGGAACGACGCCAGTGGAAGAGTGGGGATTACCTACGGCAATAGCGGTGGCGGAGGCCTATCAGGCGCATCTGTGCAAGATACTGGATAGCGGAATGCCGGACGAATGGGAGCTGGCCTGGCACGATGCCGATGACAACCTTATCTGTTTTCTGGTTCGGGGCTCGCTGGAATTTGATCAGCATGAAGAAGCGGTTGGTGTTATGGTCGTTGGCCGGGATATTTCGGCACGCAAACATCTGGAGGCGGCCACTATTGCCCGTGAACAGGAATTCCGTGCACTGGCAGATAATTCGCCGGATTTCATTACCCGTTTTGACAAGAATTGTTGTCGTACTTATATCAATCCCAGCCTTGCCGTGCTTCTGGATGCAGAGAAAAGTCTGGGTAAAACGCCTACCGAATATTACCCGGACTCCGGGTCGGCCGAGGAATATGAGGCGTGGGTGCGTTATGTGCTGGAAAGCGGCGAAGAAAGTCAGTTCGTCTTTAACTTTTCTGGCAAGAATGGCCGTCAATATTGTTCGGATATGCGTATTGTGCCGGAGCGAAACGGTAGCGGGGAGATTGTCGGCGTACTGGCAATTGGCCGTGACATCAGCGAGCGACTGCATCTGGAAGAAGAGCTGCGACGCCAGGCCAGCTACGATGCCTTGAGTGGTCTGCCTAACCGGTGGTCATTCGGCGATCGGCTGCGTGATGAAATCACCAAAGCCAAGCGTAGAGGCAGTAAAGTAGCCTTGTTGTTTATTGACCTTGATCGTTTTAAGGAGGTCAACGATACCTTGGGGCATGAGGTAGGCGATCAGTTGTTATTAGAAGCGGCGCAACGCATTCAGTTGTGTGTGCGTCAATCCGATATCGTTGCCAGGTTGGGTGGTGATGAGTTTGTCGTCAGCCTGCCAGTCGAGACTGACACCATGCATATAGGCGGCCTCGCACAAAAAATTATCGACGCGATAACCCAGCCCTTCACGCTTAATGAGCATTTGGCTTATGTTTCTGCCAGTATCGGCATTGCCACTTATCCAAGTGATGCTGAGAATGCAGAGACATTGCTTTCCTGTGCCGATCAGGCCATGTATGCAGCCAAAAAACGGGGCCGTAGCGGCTTTAGCTTTTTTACACCTTCCATGCAGGCGCAAGCCGAGAGTCGTATCCACCTGGCTAATGACCTGCGTGATGCATTGTCTCAACAACAATTTGAAGTGTATTACCAGCCTATTGTCGATATTTCCTCAGGAAAAGTAGTCAAGGCCGAAGCCTTGCTGCGCTGGCGGCATCCGGTGCGTGGCATGGTGTCACCGGAACTGTTTATCCCGGTGGCGGAAGATACCGGGATGATCCACGAATTGGGTGAATGGGTGTTCCATGAGGCGGTAAAAATAGTCATGTTGTGGCGTGAACAGTGGCGGAATGAATGTGTTCAGGTGAGTATCAATATTTCGCCACGCCAGTTTATGCATGGCCAAAACTTCGAATCCTGGCTCAGCTATCTGAACAACATTGGCTTGCCGGGAGAATGCCTCGCCATAGAGATCACTGAAGGTCTGCTGTTAGATGATCAGGACGGTGTTAAGGAAAAACTGGCCAAATTCCGCGAGGCAGGCATCCGGTTGGCGCTGGATGATTTCGGCACGGGTTATTCAGCCATGGCTTATCTGAAGAAATTCAATATCGATTACCTGAAAATCGACCGTTCCTTTGTCCGTGATTTAGCGATTGATGAGAGTGATCGCGCTATTGCCGAGACCATTGTTGTCATGGCAAATAAACTGGGGATGAAAGCCATTGCTGAAGGCATAGAAACCGTCGAACAGCGCGATATGCTGGTCGCTGTCGGTTGTGAATATGCACAGGGCTATTTGTATTCCCCTGCGATACCAGCTGATGAGTTCCTGGCATATGTCGCTACTAATATGGCGGCTGAAGGCGCTAAATAGCTTTAGCTTGCTGTTCTTTGTTGCAGCTCAATATCAGTGTGGGTGTAGGAATCGCCACGAACTCAATTAGACGCTAATAGCCTTCCAGTCAGAGAGATTTGGCTGACTGGTCACTTCATTACCGGCTATAACGATGGCTTCATAGTTTATTGGGTACACACCTTCTCAAAACCATGGCTGTTTTGCGCAGCCTTAAAATCTGCAACTTAAGAAATGGCCTAATTGTATGAGGATATAAAAAACTAAACCCATACAATCGCTTGGTTATGCTGATTCTGTATGTTTTTATTGCATACAAATGATTTTGGCATTAACTTTTTGCATACATTGTATGGTTTTAGGTCAGGTGCAACATGAATGTTTGGCATCCACATATCCACGATTCAGCCCGGGTTAAATATATTGGCATTGTTGAGGCACTTGAGACTGATATTAAAAGTCGGGTCATAAAACCCGGTGATCGACTGCCACCACAAAGACTTATCGCTAGTCAGCTTGGTATTGATTTAACGACGGTTACCCGCGCCATTAGTGAAGCTGCACGCAGAGGCCTGGTTGAAACACAACCTGGCAGTGGTAGCTTTATTGCACAAACTGCCTTCACGCATTACAACTCCTTACACCTTACTGAAGGCAAACCACTCGATCTGAGTATGAATAATCCACCCAGTCCACCGGGTATCAGATTGGAGCAAGAAATTGCCAAAACGCTCACAGAGCTTAGTTCAGCCGCATCGACAAAACCGCTGAATCATCTAAGTTATCAGGAGACCGCAGGGCATCCCGATGATAGAGAAGCAGGTGCAATCTGGCTGTCTGAGAAGCTAGGGACGATAAATCCAGACCTGATTCTTATTGCAAGCGGTGCCCATAGTGCACTTTTCTCAATATTGAGTCATTTACAAAGAACGGGGGCGAAATCAATTTTGGCGCCTGAGTTTTGCTATCCGGGGCTGCGTTCAATAGCTGATCATTTGCACTTAGATGTCTATAGCGTTGCCATGGATAGGCTAGGTGTTGTTCCAGAAGATTTAGAGAGAGTCATTCAAAAACATCGTCCAGATGCTTTTTATCTGACACCTAATATAGATAATCCAACTACTGCAACATTACCTCTCGATAGGCGGATGAGGATCGCTGAGCTAGCTCACGAAAGTGACATAAAACTTATCGAGGATGACCCTTACTATGTATTTCTCAATCAGCCTTTAGCTTCACTTTATAGCCTGGCTCCGCAACTAACATGGCATATAGCAACAATGTCCAAATGTCTTTCGCCAGCACTACGGGTTGCTTATGTCGTTGCACCTGAATTTGATGAAGCATTATCTCTGGCAGAAGAAATGCGTGTCAGTAGCATAATGGCGCCGCCGCTTATGACAGCCGTTGTTTCGAGTTGGATCAAGACGGGGCAATTGATAAATATAGCTAATGCAGTCAAGCAGGAAAACATAAATAGACAAGCACTGGCGGCATCCATATTTGATCCGGAGAAGCTGCAAACTCACGCTGCCTCGCCGCACTTTTGGTTGGAATTACCCAGAGGTGTCAGAGCACTCGATTTTTCAGAACGTGCCAGCAAAGTCGGTGTTTCCGTTGTGCCATCGACGGCATTTGTCAGCACACGAAGCCGTATTCAGGCAGTCAGGATATCGCTCGGTGTCGGTAGTGATTATCCAGCACTTCGTGATGGTCTGAGCTTGCTTGCTGACTTATTTAACTCAAAACAATCCAGATCGAAATCTATTATCTAAAACTTGCCCAAACCCATTGGATTAGGCAGAGAGGCATCATGTCAAAAAATATCGATATTCCAGTCAAAGTGGAAATTTACGACACGCTTACAGAGTGGGAAGTCAACACGGGTGAGAATGGCAAGATCATTCCCAAAAATATCAAAGGGCGTTACCGGACGCTGAAAAATTTCAGTATGTCAGTGTGGCTTATCTATTTTTTAGGTCCATATCTGAGATTGGATGGTGAACAAGCTGTTTTGTTTGATATTCCCAATCAACAATTTCATATCTTTGGCATAGATATATTCCCTCAGGATATTTGGGTTTTATCACTGACATTGCTGTTTTTTGCAATTTTACTTGCTGCAGCGACGAGTATTGCTGGCAGGGTATTTTGTGGTTACTTCTGTTTTCAGACTGTTTGGACCGAAGTATTTACTTTTATCGAAGGCAAGTTTGAAGGTAACTCACCTCAAAAAAGGGCCAGGTTCTTATCTGCACCATGGTCATTAAACAAGCTCGCAAGAAAGCTTAGCAAGCATTTTTTATGGCTAATGATAGCCGTGCTTACGGGTATAACTTTTTCTGCCTGGTTTACCGACGCTTATCAGTTATGGGGAGATATTTTCAATCTTGCAGCGCCAACACCCGTTTGGATTGCCATGGGGATTTTCACTTTCTTTACTTATTGGTTTGCCGGTTTTATGCGTGAACAAGTTTGCTTCTGGCTTTGTCCTTATGCTCGCTTACAAGGCGTTATGTATGACCAGGACACTGTTCTTCCCGCTTATGATGCGGAACGTGGAGAGCCCAGAGGAAAACTTTCACGACAAACATCTCAAAAGCAGGGCTCGTGTATAGATTGCAAGCTGTGTGTGGCTGTTTGTCCAACAGGAATTGATATTCGCAAAGGTCAGCAGGAAGGTTGTATTACTTGTGGTTTATGTATCGATGCTTGTGACAGTGTCATGGATAAAATCGAGCAACCACGGGGGTTAATCCGTTATGCATCGCTCAAGGAGTTACAGCGAGGGCAGGCAACAATGTCGCTGATAAAGCGTCCTCGAGTAATTGTTTATAGCTTAATTATGTTGATGTCACTGTTAGGTATTGTTTATGGCTTCACGCATTTTTCGACGACTGAGTTCATTGTGATTCAGGAAAGACGGCCTTTATTTATTCGGATGAGTAATGGTGATATTCAGAATAAATACACGCTCAAACTTCTAAATAAAACGGATGAACCATTAGAGATCGAATATCAGGTCAACGGTTTGCCTGATGCTTCGGTAACAGGGTTGAATAAAACATTTATCGTTGCACCAGGTAAGGTTATTCCGGTAACCGCTTTGGTGAGAATGCCACCAAGTGCTGAAAGTGATCAGAAACTGCATGACATTGAGTTTACTGCTACTGCCGTAAATGGTGATGAAGTCAAAGAAACCTATAAGTCAGTATTCATAACGCCATAACGCTTTCCAGGTATTTAATCTCAATGTTGCAGCTGGCTGTTGCTTCAACATCATTATCTAAATAGTTGGTAACGTCATAAGCGACCGGGGCAATGCAGTGATTTCAATAATCGCCGGATGATGCTTTATTGCAGTTGAGTTCGGTGCTGTTCTCGGTAACGCAGATTTCAGCATTAACATCGCTACTGCACGGGGAATCAGCTGAAACGGGCTGGGTAAAAAGCAGCATCAAAGCCAGCGGTAAATTCAGTTTTATTAATTTTCCATGTCCTTAAAATATATAGCTTTCAATCGCATGTGACTCTTTTGTTCCGCTTGTGATTCCCCCAAAACAGTTATCTGGCAAAACCTGGCCAACGCCAGGATAGGCAGATTTAACAAAACTGTCATAACAATGCTGCATTATTACCCCCTTTTAGGTGTGTTGGTGTAATGCTCAAAACCGTTCGCAGCAGGATTCTGTTCTTTTCGTTTTTCGCAGTTTTTGCGCTTTCTGCACTTGCATTGTTAGCCACGTCAATTATTGGCAAGGCCGAAAATGCTGCTGAAAATTTGATACAAAATAGCCTGACCGAATCCTGGCTGTTGAATGATTTGGAGCAGGATCTGCGTCGTTTGCAGGATCTTTCTTACAAGACCAAAGGTCAATTGCTGCTCTGGGATGAAATTGATGCCGAATTTGCGGCGCTTTCACAGTCGATCCCACTCAAATGGACCGCGATTCAGGAGAACGCACAGCTCAGCAACTGGGCCAGTGAAAACGCCGATATTCGTGAACCAGTCTCTGTCTATCTGTCAGATTTTGGCGAGGGTATTGCTGAGAAAAGCTATTATGAGGCAGGCAAAACGGTGGATTTTTCACTTTTTCCGGCGTTGTCGCCAATACTTGAGCAAATCAATGCCCGAAAAGAAGCCAGCCGTGACCGAATCGCTCATGATTCTGGCGAACTGCTCGATTATCTCGGCCGTCAGCAGACTTCTGTGACTATCGGCTCGATTGTCTTTCTTATTGTGATTGTTTTGATGACACTCTGGTTACGAAAAACAGTCATTTACCGTTTACAGCGTATTGAGCAAGATATTCAACGAATGGATAAAAGCTCTGATCTGGCCAACCCACCGAGGCTTGCCGGATCTGATGAAGTGGCCGGCGTCGCAGCGGCGCTGATTCGTCTCGTGGGCCGGTTTGAAGGGTTTATCGGTGATATCAGAGCGGCGTCAAAAAGTGTCAATGAACGTTCCGAGCGACTTGATACGCAGGCGAGAGAACTGGAGTCTGCATCCCGAACCACTCATCACCAGATTCAGGAAGTGACCGAGTCGATGCAGGCAATGGCTGAACAGGCATCCACGATTGAAATCTCAACGCGGGACTCCGCTGAAACGGTTCGGTCGGCGGTCAAAGCTAATACTGTTATTCAATCCGGCCTGAAAAAAAGCGAAGCGGCTGCAGACAATACCGTTGAAGTTATTGGTCGAGTGTCTGGATCGATACAAGAACTCACCGAATCAGCTGCCAAAATTGAGCAAGTGATTGGTGTTATCGCCGAAATTGCCGAGCAAACCAATTTATTGGCGCTCAATGCCGCGATTGAAGCCGCCAGAGCCGGTGAGCATGGTCGCGGCTTTGCAGTAGTAGCTGATGAGGTGAGAACATTATCGAAACGTACCACCGATTCCACCGGCCAAATCCGCCAATGGGTGATTGATCTGATTAAAGGCGTGCAGGGTGTTGATCATCAAATCGCTGAAATGACGCAGGCAGGGGATGATAATCGTCAGACGCTTGCAGAACTTAAAGATCAGCTTGTCGCGATGAATCGCTGGTTTGCCGATCTGGAGCAGCGCAGTAACACCATTAATGAAGCGCTGATGATGCAACGTGACGAGATTGATCGGGTAGGCTCCCGATTCGCTACGCTGGATGCCCATGCGGCAACGGTCAGTGACAATATCGCTGGCAGCCGCGAAATCAGCGTCGCGTTGAAAAGCGAAGCCAATTCCATGAAAGCCCTCACTGCAAGGTTTAGGACGTCTTTTGATAGTTGAGCAAATGGCAGGTTGGGTCGAACGATAGCGAAACCACACCTATAGTCCGGTTATGGGGGCGTAAAGCCGGGGGGATGGATTTTGGGTGATGATTTCAACTGCGTCAGACCGCGTTGACTCTAGAATTACCCGAGCGGAAATTCAAGCTCAGCATAATGTTGCTGATAGACCACCTCAATGCGAAGCCGATCGCCTGGCTGGGCGTACTGCAACGGGTCGGTGACGTCATTTATCCATTGTGCGGCCTGTTTTTCAGGAACATAGCTGCACACATCACCCAGTGACCAGTGAAAATACACTTCATTGCGTTTCTTTTGGGCTAGCAGCTGTTTATCCGTGGTTTCCGGTATCGGAATATAAGAACTGAAAATCTCCAGCCCACCTTGTTGCTCAGCATCAGCAGCAAAATACTCCAGTGAAATATCCCAGCCACGTACTAACCCTTGATCTGAATCGCCCCGTTCAATACTAAAGCCATACATGGCGAGGGTGTCTTCCTTTAATTCGGGTAATGTTAATAACGCCGACTGGACGTTTTCAATGGCAGCTTTACCTTTCTGTGATAAACCATCAAGCGTTAATAACCAATTCCCCAGCGCAATGGCCGCTTTGAGAATGGGCTGATGGGCTTCACTCAGTTGAATATGGGCCATGATGATCCTGAATTTTAAAGCTGAAACATAAACGCACTGATAACAGGTAGGTTGGGCTGAATTTATCAAGCCCAACAAAATCAACGTTCACCGGAGTGCGATGCTTCCCGTTCATCGTCGAAGCCCTAATCGGGTCTTATCCTGCCATCACGAATAAACCGGTGAATGCTCGAATACGACCAATCGGTGGCGCGTTCTACATAGCCATGTTTAACAGGGTTGTAATGGATGTAATCCACATGCCGGGCATAATCCAGTTCATCACGGATCAAATGCTCCCAATAACGACGTTGCCAGATACCGCGTTCGCGTTTGCTTCGACGGCTCTGGCTGATGTTGTCAGTTTTGGGTAACGCGCGTGAAAACGCGGATTTAATTAACATCCAACGCATGGGGAAATCAGCATCGTCCTCAGGTAAAGTCCAGATGGCATGCAAGTGATCGGGTAATATCACCATGGCATCAATGGTAAAAGGGTAACGTTGTTTAACTCTTATGATACAGCGACGAAGTGTATCAACATGATCCGTCAGCAGGGTTTGTTTGCGATCTAAAAGGTTAACGGTAAAAAAGTAAGTGGCACCCGCCACATCAGAACGTCGATAACGCATCAATCACAATCCTTGTGAAATCATCAAATGTAGGTTGGGCTGAATTTATGAAGCCCAACGGTGGTTTATTTTATCGTGTTTGGGAATGTTGGGCTTCGTTCCTCAGCCCAACCTACCTTGCTGCTCGAACCATAGAAAGTACACAAATCCAGAAATCAAACAATCTGACCCCATTGATTCACAGATCTTTGTATTCGGGGTTTAGCTGTTTTACCAAAGTCGAGTCTTCTGGAATATTCACAATCACCGTTCCATCATTTAATAAAAAAGCAGCTTTATTTTCTGAGGAAGCAATTAATACACCTTCATAAAGGATTTTACCATTTTTATCTAGTAGCAAGCTGCATTCACTCCAGCGGTTTTTTTTATTATGGTTACATCCATTTTTGAAGAAAGAATCAATTTTAATTACGGCATACTCTTCACCTTTTGAATAACCTATCAAAAGTGGGAGAATCCATATTAAACAAATAAATAAAACCATCGAATAAACAACGTAAACAGTTAAAGAACCACCAAGAGTAATAAGTCCTGATAGTAAGTATTTATTAGTTTTTATAGAGTTCTTTGTTTTGATGAATTTTTCTTCAATCTTATTTTCATATTTTGTCAAAAAAATTAAAAACAATATAAATATATAAAGTGTGCTTAAAAGGAAAAATGAAAAACAAATAGAAAAGTTTTTTATTGGATACTGAACTAATTCAAGAATTGGGACAGATAAAGCCATATATGACATTGCATATGTGCTTTCGATAGATAGAGAGAATTGTTCATCAGAAATGCCAAATGTATGAAGCATTCCTAGGTGGTATGAATATCCCACAAAGTAGTAGGCTGGACTAATTATGGCAATAATTATAGCAAAGAGCTGAATACGCTTTTGCCATTTAACTGTATGAGAAATAGTAGATTCATTATTCATGTTCTTTCTTGTGATATCTTTTTCCATGCTAATTTTCTGAATTTCCCTATTTGAGATTAAACAAAGCCCTTTTAAAATTTAGTTCTTGGCTGTATCAGTCATTGCTACTATACATCGAGCAGTCAGTTACCCAGCTATCTTATTTGTATGCGATATTGTTATGGGTTAATTATTTTTTAGTTTTTTTGTCTACAAAAAAAGTTTTCTCAGACTTCGGTATCAAGCCTTCGGTGATAACGCCAATCGGTGTAGTGTCAATAGGTGTTTTTGGTATTGGTGTATCAGGCTTTGTTGACTCAGTTGGTTTTTTATCATTGCTCATATTTATTTCCTAAGTTAGATCAGAAAGTTTATACCGATATACACTGTTGTTAAAATTCCTAATATAAATGCTCCAATAAGAACTGTACTTGTTTTTCTTAATAACGCTGCACGTGTTGAATTAGTTTTACGTCCATATTCTGAAGCAGAGTCGAATTTTTCAATCATTTCTGTAAGAGTTGTTCTATAGATTGATGTCGACTTTGAGTCAAGTAACTTATATGCGTTAAGAGAAAAATCCCCCCAACTATTATTTACTTTTAAATAACCTCTTCTTCCAGGCAATGCATATAAACAAAACCCAAATGCTATAGCGGAAGAAGAAATTGCACTACCAGCCAGTAGCCAAAAGCAAGGAGATAATTTTTCATACATTTCTAATTTTATTATTTGACTAGTAGCTGTAAAGTAAGCGCCAACTAAAGCAGCTGAAACCCATAGATAAGTTCTTGCTACATTTATTTGATGGCGATTGATGTCAATGTGTTGGATCCAATAATCTTTAGATGCTTGTTCAAGAATCTCCTCTAAAGATTTTTCGTACCCTTCATAATCAAATTTTTCTTCTTCTAATTCAGCCATATAGGTCATTTTATTAGTTAATGAATTTAAGTAGATAAAATAAAAAACCGACATAAAGTCGGCTTTCTAATCA